>NZ_CP178861.1:0-1296467 GCF_047344985.1 Bdellovibrio sp. HCB-162 | reverse complement strand
CCCTTCCTATATCTGAAAGGTTCCTCTAGAATGACTCCACTTACAACTGTTGATAGTTTCGAAAGCTTTGGTCTTAGCGCTCCCCTTTTGGCAGCGATGCAAGACATGGGCTTCTCGACACCGACGCCCATCCAACGCCAAGCTTTGCCACTATTGCTCGCAGGAGCACAAGACTTCATCGGTCTTGCTTCAACAGGCACTGGTAAAACTGCCGCTTTCGGTATTCCTCTTGTTGAGAATATCGATGCAACGATAAAAGACACTCAAGCGCTCGTTATGAGCCCGACACGCGAACTTGCTTTGCAAGTGGCTGAGCAATTGACTTTGCTTGGTAAGAAAAAAGGCGTTCGTGTTGTTACGATTTACGGTGGCTCTAGCTACCGCACACAAATGGAAGGTATTAGAAAAGGCGCGCACATCATCGTGGCGACTCCAGGCCGCTTGGTCGACTTCCTTGAACAAAAAATCATCAAACTTCAAAACGTAAAAACAGTGGTTCTTGATGAGGCCGACGAAATGCTTTCCATGGGCTTTAAAGAAGACATGGAAACAATCTTGAAAGCGACTCAACCGGCAGATTCTGATTCACTTCGCGCTGCTTGCCGTACGTGGTTGTTCTCTGCCACGATGAGCCCTGAAGTTCGTCGTCTGTCTTCGACTTATCTTGAAAATCCTGAAACAGTTCAGGTCAACAAAGTCGGCGCTGCTGACACGATCGAGCAAGTTTACTACACAGTTAAAAATTCCTATAAGACGGAAGTCATCGGTCGCTTGTTGCAAACTCTTCCTGAGTTCTACGGCATCATCTTCTGCCAAACAAAAATGGAAGTGGCAGAGCTTGCCGACGTTTTAACTCAACGTGGTTTCCCTGCAGACTCTTTGCACGGTGATAAGAGCCAGCAAGAGCGTGAAGCGACTTTGAAGAAATTCAAATCTCGCCAAGTGAAAGTGATCGTCGCCACAGACGTTGCCGCTCGCGGTTTGGATATCAAAGATCTTACTCACGTGATCAATCACTCTCTTCCTTGGGATGCAGAGTCTTATGTTCACCGTATTGGTCGTACAGGCCGTAACGGTCAAAAAGGTGTGGCAATCACTTTGGTCAATCCAGAGCAGCTCAACCTTCTTCGCCGTGTGATGATCACAACAAAAGCCGTTCTTACTAAAGGCGTTGTGCCTTCGGCTGATGAAGTTGCAGGTCTTAAAATCAAAGACGTTTTGGATCGCGTAAGCTCTATGGGAACAGACGCTCCTGAATTGCAACTGGCAATGGATTTGATCCAAGATTTGATTCAAGCTGGCGACATCAACTTCAAAGAACTTTCTAAAGAAGATTTGTTAGCACGCTTCATCGTGGCTTACTTCCCGAACGTGTTCGTGAAAAAAGACATGATGCTTGATTACATGGGTGATCGTATCCCTCGTGAACTTTTGCCTCGTGATCCTCAAGACAATCGTTTCACACGCGGTCGCGATGGCGATCGTCGTGGTGGTGACCGTGGTGGAAATCGTGGCGGCGGCCGTCGCTTTGATCGCGGCGATCGCGGTGGTTACCGTGCAGACCGCAATGACCGTGGTGGCGAGCGCAATGAAGAGCGCAGCGAACGTCCTCGTTTCGCAAGCCGTGACGACCGTCCTGCTCGCAGCGAAGTGACTGGCTACCGTCCCCAAAAGAGCGCAAGCTCTTCAAACGATCGTCCTCAGCGCAGTGAACGTTCTGAACGCTCAGAGCGTGGCAGCAACGAACGTCGCGAGCACAGCGGTATTAAACGCTTCCGTGGCCCTCGCAGACAGCACCGCGACGCTTAAGCGACGGAAGTCGGCAGAGCGCAGGGCCAGCGGCCCGAAGCTGAAGCAGCGTCTCACTTTAAAACACACGCATTTTTGGCATCGACATGTTCTAAAGATATACAATGGGAAGGCATAGAAACCTTCCCATTTTATTTTGAGACTTCGGCATCATGATTGCTTTGCAATCATGTATGGAGAAACTGCCGATGAAAACTCTAATCATGACATTCGCTCTGGTTCTTTCTGGAGCCTCTGCAGAAGCTAAAATTAGCTCGCGCCTTGAAGGCAATACATGCATTGAATGCTCAAGCGCATCCAATCGCGCGGCTCAACAACTCAGAGATATCCGCAACACGATCACTTCTGACGCCAAAGTGGAAGACATTTTTAGCATTAACGAAAAAATGAATTTCGCAGATAAATGTGAAAACTTCGCCGATGATGATGGTTTAGGCCGTTGGGGCACAACGATTGTAAATGAGTTGCATCGAGAGCGTTACGCTGAACTTTACGAAGGCACCGCAGATATCAAAGCTGTCTGCCCGGCTTTCGCTACTTTAAATGACAATGCAAAAGAACTGGTTTGGGTGATGGTTATCAATGCCATGGTTCACTTGGAAAGCTCTTGCCAAAAAGGTGAAACTGCAAAAGGTCCTAATGGAACTTTGATCGGATTGATGCAACTTCATAAAGGCCGCGAAAGTGTCTATGCGAAAGGCTGCCGCAACGGCGACGGCAACAGTCCCGATACGACTTTCCGCTGTGGTCTTTCGATGCTGAACAAACAACTTGCAAACGATGACGCTTTATTTAGTCGTAAATCTTACTGGGATGTTTTGCGACCGCAAGCGCGCTCACAAAAATATAAAAAGGTTCAATCAGCAGTAAGAAAACTTTCTTTCTGTAAGTAATAAAAAAGGGAAGCTTCTAGCTTCCCTTTTCATTTTCTCCGCCATGAATCATATCAGAGACCAGTCCCCGGTCCCCACGGTTTTCCGCGACAACGACTCCAAGTAAATGTCCGACAACAAAAACAACAAAGAACCACATCATCAGTTCGTGGATTTCTTTGATAGGACCGATGGCTTCTTTGCTCAATCCCAACTCGGTTTTAAATTGCATCAACAGACCTGAAATCACCATGAAAAGTGTCGCCAAATAAAAAAGCGCGTAACCCGTTTTCACGAATGTATAGTGAAGCGCTTGTCCTCTCTTTTCTTGGGGAACGTTTTTTAGATGCCACGCACTTTGGGCGGCATGAGTCGCTGGACATTTTTTAATAACTAAAAGACCAACAAGAACCCGAATCACAAGAAGAGCGCCAAGAGTAAACCCCAGGTAGACATGCCAATCCCACATGGGATTACGAATGCTCACCGCAATGTCTTTGGCGACTTCGGAAGTGATCGCCGTTCCCGCCGCTTGCAATTTGGCTTCAATCAAAGCGGCGTTACTTCTCCAGCTCAGAAAGGTTTTTCGCAATAGGACCGTTGCCAAAAGACCTAAGATGGCCAAAGCATTCAGCCAATGCCATAAACGCAAACTCAGCGGTTGATACTTACGAAAACTGTATCGAGTCATTGTGTCTCCTCACAGATTCATGACTGTACAGCGAGTTCGTAAGAAAAAACATGATTCGTGTCATGCAGCACGACTAAAAGACAAAAGAGCTGTTTTTAAATCGTCAGCCACTTCCAATCCTCGCACCACCCCCATACGGACGAGTTTTTCTCGCAAATTTTCTTTCAAACACAGACGAAGATCCGCTGGCTTTGAGCGAATTTCGCGCTGAATTTGTGCAATTAAAGGAATGGCGTCCATACTAATAGCCTCGATGTCTTGAAAATACAGAACGACACGACTGACTTCGTGTTTTCCCAGCAATTCTTGACGGCAGGCTTCCAATGACGGCAGCACTTGGCTTGTGATCTCTCCTGTTAAAGAGACAACAAGCATGTTGTTCTTTTGATTAAAACTGTAGTGAAACGACTTCTGATCTTCCAACGTACAACTCCTAGAAATCGATTTTTAATTTTCTTTAGTTTAACAATGTCATCCCATTCATTAAAGATTTCTCATCCAAGCATCCCAAGCTGAAACAAAATCCCGATTCAATGTTAGACTTCCTCGCAGAAAAGAGGTTTTTATGCGCACTCGTCCTGTTTATATTTCCGGCGGAATTCGCACTCCCTTCGTCAAATCAATGACGACTTATATGGATGTCACTTCTTCTGAATTGATGATTTCGACTTTGAAAACGCTCGTCCAAAAATACAAATTAGAAGGTCAGATTTTAGGAGACGTTGGTTGTGGCGCCGTGATGCAAAGTGCTTCGGATTGGAACTTCACGCGTGAATGTGTTCTAAGCTCCGGCCTTCATGCTCACACACCAGGTTACAATGTTCAGCGTGCTTGCGGAACAAGTTTGGAAATCACTTCGCAACTGGCTCTTAAGGTGGCTGCCCACCAAATGGATGTCGCCATCGCTGGCGGCGTTGACACAAACAGTGATCTTCCGATTATGGTTTCAAAAAGTCTGTCGCACAAGTTGGTGGAACTTAATGCTGCGAAAGATAATTTGGAAAAAGCAAAAATTTTGGCGTCAATTCGACCCTCCGATTTAAAACCGCAACTCCCGGCTGTCGTTGAACCACGCACGAAAATGTCCATGGGAGAGCACACAGAAAAAATGGTGCAAGAATGGAAAATCTCGCGCGAGGCCCAAGATGAGTTGGCCTTGACCAGCCACAAGAATGCCACGCACGCATACGAAGATGGATTTTATAAAGATCTTGTTTTTAATTTTCACGGCCTTGATCGGGACGGCATCATTCGTCCCGACACATCGATGGAAAAATTGGCAAAGCTCAAACCTGCTTTTGAGAAGTCAGAAAAGGGAACTATCACAGCGGGGAACTCCAGTCCTCTCACCGACGGAGCTGCCGCGGTGATCGTGACAAGCGAAGAGGCTGCGGCAAAATACAATCTTCCCTTGTGGGCTCGCTTCATCGACTGTCACGTTTCCGCAGTGAACTTTGTTGCCGGTGAAGGTCTTTTGATGGCGCCCACCATTGCGGTGAGTGAACTTTTAAAGCGCAATAATTTAAGCTTCAACGATTTTGATTTTTTTGAAATTCACGAAGCGTTCGCGGGCCAAGTTCTTTGCACATTGAAGGCTTGGGAGTCCGACGAATACTGTAAAAAAGTTCTCGGTCGCGCGACCGCTCTGGGCCCTTTGGATCGCAGCAAAATGAACATCAAAGGAGGCAGCGTGGCACTCGGGCATCCCTTTGGCGCCACGGGAGCTCGCATTGTCGCGAGTTTAGGGAAAATGTTGCATGAAAAAGGCGGGCGCGGGCGCGGTTTGATCTCGATTTGCACGGCGGGCGGCATGGGAATCGCTGCTATTTTGGAGTCCGTATAAAGACCCGTTTGACAAGCGTCTCCCCTCCTATATAACTCTATGGGTCACATATTTGAGGGGAGAATCTTTATGCGATTTCTTACACTGATTTTTACTGCCTTCTTAATTACAGCAACAGCGTTTGCGGCTCCCAAGCAACAAGGACCGGTGGTCATCAATCCCAAGTCTTTGCGCACAATGCTTCTTTCTAGAAACATCGATATCGCCATCGCTCTCAATGAAGTTCAACAGGCTAAAGCCCAAGTCGCTCAAGCTCGCGGAAATCTTTTACCGTCCGTTAATTTAGGCGCGGTGATTTCAAGCGGACCCAGCTTTATGCTGACTTCGGTTTCTTTTCTTTTGCCATTCTTGATGCCAAGCAAGTGGATGGATTTAAAAGAGAGCACTTATCTTTTGAAAGCCCAGGGGACTTCTTACTACTTAGCTCAACTCAATCAGTTCGCATCTGCGTACTCTGTGTATTTGACAGTCGTGGGCGATATGCAATTGCGCGGAGCTTTGCAAAAACAATATGAGAACTTCAAAGCAATTGAAGAACAACTTCGCTTGCCTGCTGAGGTCGGTATTATTCGTAAGGAAGATTATCTTCAAGCTCAAGCGCAAGCCCAGTTAGCGTTAGTGCAAGTGTCGCAAGTCGATGAATTGATCAAACGTGAAAAAGCGTCTGTGCGCCAGATGCTAGGTCTTGAGTTGAATCAAGAAATCGTTTTCGAAGCAGTGCACGTTCCATCTTCTTCTGCCGAAAGCATGAGTCCGCAAGCTTTGCTTGATAAAGTTCACGAAAGCTCTCCTGAAGCTGCACAGATGAGTGCGCTTATTACGGCCGCTCAGTACAACAAGTGGAGTAAAGCGTTTAGTTTCCTTTCTGGAAGTTCTTTGGGTGTGAATCGTCCTTCCACTGGAGGCGCGTTCAGTTCTGTGACCCAAACAGGTTCTGTGAATTTGGGTTTTGGTTACTTTCCAGCTCTGGAAATTTCAAACTTGAATATCGAGCAATTGAAGCTTCGTAAAAAAGAACTTCGTTTGGACCAAGCTCAGTTGATCGAAACAACTTTAGGTGCTCTTGAAGAAGCGCAAAAACAATACACGGCGGCGTCTCAAGCAGAAGATAATATGCGCCAAGTTTACAACGCAGAATTGATGAGATACCAAGTCGGTATCACAGATATCTTGCACGTTCTTGAACTTGGAAATTCTTTAACGAGTGCGGTTGTGAACAAAGTGAAGGCTGAAACAGCCTTAGACACTCTTCGCATCAATCTTCACCGTATTATGATCTCTGATCAGTTTGCAGGTGTTGAGACTTGTGAAATTGAACGCCGCAGCTCCGGTGGCATCCGCGGAAAATTGGGGCGTATCTTTAATCCAGATAAAGATAAAGTCACTTTGGACCAAATCTGCGGTCAGTAATTATTTTTAAAAATTTACACTCGTATAAAGAGTGAAATCGTTTTTAGAGGCCTTAAAGAGTTCAATGTCTTCTTGGGCCTCGACGAAAAGATTGTCCAGATAAACCGTCACTGAGAAATTTTTTGATAGGGCTTTTGTCGCTCCTACTTCCAACAAATAAATCGTCTGCTCGTTTTTTAAGAAGTTCTGATCTTTTAAAAGCCAACGGTGTCCAACCATCACGTAAGCCGACCAGGAATCCGTAAAATTATAAGAAGCCAGTGCATGCTCTCGGAAACTGAGGCTGGTGGATCTTTCGCTGTCGTTGCGAGACTCTAAGAAAAGGCGCGGATTTAAATAATAATAAAAAGTCCACTTACCAACAGTCCATGGAACAACAGTGTCTAAACGGACAATCCCCGCACTTTGTAACTTTTGCGAAAGCTCGCTGACAGGAAGATAATAACGAACTTCCGTTGAAATCACATCGGAGCTAAAAACAGTCCCTGCTGATTTTTTGATCGCAATAAAAGGATCTGTGAATCTTGCTCCTGAAAACGTTTTTCCATTTTGAATTTCATCGTTCACACTGCGGGCTTTGTCTTTTTCTAGAGGCACCGAATTGATTTCAAATGTCGGAACGATTTTCAAAGTGGTTGCGGCATCGTAGGCGTACTTTACACTCGCTAAATGATACGAGGTCACTCTACTATTCCCGCCTTTGTCATCTTGCTCTTTTTGATTGATGTAAAACTCTGAATCCAAAGCAAAATGCCAGGGACTTTCGGAAACCTCCTGAATTGAAATCGTACTGGTCGCAACGTCATCCGTAGCTGCAAACACCACCGTTGATAGCATCAAAGATATTAAAAAAATTCTCCCGCACTTCATTCCCATTCTCCCCGTAAAGCCTTGATGGGCGCGGCACATACTACAAAAATCGCTTTAAGAATTTCAAATTTTAAGAGGAAAAGTACGCCATTAAGTGCGGCGAGGGTTGGCCCCGCACGTATCTAAAAGTTCGACATTTTCACTCTACTTTGCGCAGCCCTGCTTCTTCGTGCATACTTAAGATGAATAAATACTTGCGGGGGGACTTCTCATGAAATGGGCCTTGGGAATTATTGCACTCACAGCGATCGCGGGATGTACGACAGCACCAAAAAAAGAAACGACTTACACTCCACCTGCGCCCGTTGAGACGGCTCCCGAGCCCGCGTCTTCCGCGATTGACTACAATGCTCTTCAAAATCACCTGCACATGGATCGCGAGCGTGAGTCCTTAGGATATTCTGAAAAATCATTTAATACCTGCGACGCTGGATATGGATATTCGCGTTCGCAGAACTGTCATAAAGAGCATTTTGTCGTTATTCACTTTCGTTTGTTATGCAGAGATTCCGAAGGGACGATTTCCACCGTACTGACGGAAGACGACGTTCGCCCATTAGACCGCCGTACCGTGAGATGGTCTTTAAAAGGAACTCAAGGCACTGTGCAAACAGACAACGATGGTTACGGACAGATTGTGACGGCTGCGAATCTTTCGCAAAAAACGCAGCGCCTGCGTTTGGCTGTAGGAAATGAATTTCTTTACATGAGAGCCAACGAAATCCAGAAGGTCATCACGCCTCAACCTTGGTGCAATCAATACTAATTATTGGAGAAGTTTAAGCTGACGCTCTTTTTCTTGAAGGGACGCCTCTAAGGTCTGCACCTGTCGATTCTGCGTTTCAAAATCTTTCTGCATTTGGGTTAAACGAGAGCGACTTGTCATTTGGCTCGTTCTTGTTTGATACTGCATTCCTTGCAGTCGATTGATTTCTATTCTTAAAGAAGCGATCTCATCCTGCAAGTCACTGCGACTGTCGGCAAGATCACTGAGGGCCTGCTCTTTTTCACTTTGTAAAGCCCGCGTGTTTTCTAAAATTTGTGCTGATAAAGCCAAACGCTGATCGCGCATTCCTTGAAGCTGCCTAGTCTGTGTCTCCAAAAGAGTTTGTAAATCCTGGAGACGAGCTTCACGTTCATTCACGTAAAATAAATTGCCCTGCCAATAAGCGATCTGCTCTCTGGTTTGTCTGATAAGATTTTCTTGAGTGCGGATGTTTTCATCAATTTGATCACGAGCCACTTGCGCTGCACTGCTCTGTTCCCGCAAAGCTTCTGTCGCTCGGCGGTTGATGTCTTGCTCTGCATATTCGTAATTTTTAAGCTCTTCCAGAAAATTTTGAACTTGAGAAGTGCGTTCGGTGATTTGCGAAGAAATAGCGGCGGGCGTTTGCTGAGTGCTTTGCTGCTGTTGTTGACGAGCCGTTGCTTCGTCCAAAGCCATCTTTTGCGTGACAAGCTTTTGACGTTCCTGAGTGATTTGCTGCTGCAAAGATTGAATTTCTGCCTGCAACTGATTTTTAACGGCGTTATTCGGCGTTACCGTGGGCGGAGGGAGCGAAGCCACCCGTCTTTGCGGTCTTGTGGCTTCTTGAACTATCACATCTTGTGTCGTCTTAAGGCTTTTATTGACAAAGAATATCCAGACGGAGACTCCGACAATAAAAGCGATCACAATAAGGAATAAATTCTTTCGCGTCATGCACTCCTAAAACATGGTGTTTCCGTTCGCTGTTTTTTCTGGCACTTCCTGAATGACGTCCCAGTGCTCAACGATCTTGCCATTTTCAACTCTGAAAATATCCACAATCGCGCGACCCCGGTCCGTATCGTTTTGTTTTGAAAGCAGATGAAGAGCTACAAGGTCGCCATCGCCAATCACGCGTTTGATTTCAACGTGGGATTTCGGGTTTTCTTTAAAATGCTTTTCAAAGTAGGAATAAAAAGCTTCCGCGCCGTTCGGAACGTAGGGATTGTGTTGAATGTATTTAGAACCAATATACTTTTTTGCCGCTTCGGTAGGCTTGTGTTGGTTAAAAGCCATTTCATAAAAATCGCGAACAAGCTTCTTATTGGCTTCAACATTCGAAGCCGCTCCCACTGCAAATGCTGACATTGAAAACAAACTGCATAAGGCTATTAAAATCATTTTTTTCATGAAAACTCCTCTGGGTTATAGGATCGACTAGTCTTTCCTGGAGCACAAGTTGCGGTGCCAAAACGCAAACTTGTTGAGAGAAGGCTCGTTTTAGAGGCGAATTCATGAAAAAAGTGCCCAAGGACAGCGCTTATAGAGGTCTCTATTTCGAAGGTCTTAAGAAAGCTGCCAAATAATTGATATTTTTCCGGATTCAGAGTATCTAAGGACCTCCATAATTGAGGTCCCATGATCAGCACTTCCAACGTCAGCTTAAGATTCGGTGGCAAAAAACTTTTTGATGAAGTGAATGTTAAATTCACTCCCGGCAACTGCTATGGCCTTATTGGTGCCAACGGTGCCGGTAAGACCACGTTCCTAAAAATTCTTTCTAAAGAAATCGAACCTAATACAGGCGAAGTGGTGATCCCACCGAACTTGCGTTTGTCGGTTTTAAAACAAGATCACTATGCTTATGACAACGTCCCTGTTTTAAAAACGGTGCTGATGGGAAATGATCGCCTGTTTAAGGTGATGGAAGAAAAAGACAAGCTTTATGCAAAGCCTGATTTTTCTGAAGACGACGGCGTGAGAGCTTCTGAACTTGAAACAGAGTTTGCGGAACTCAACGGTTGGGAAGCCGAGTCTGAAGCTGGTGTGATGCTGGCGGGCCTTGGTATTTCTGATGCACTTCACGCAAAACTGATGAAAGATCTTGATCCCGGTGACAAAGTTAAAGTTTTGCTCGCGCAAGCTTTGTTCGGTCAGCCTGATATTCTGTTACTGGATGAGCCGACGAATCACTTGGATATCTATGCGATTCAATGGCTTGAAGAATTTTTGTTCAACTTTGAAAACACTGTCATTGTGGTTTCGCATGACCGTCACTTCTTAAACAAAGTCTGTACACATATGGCGGATATTGATTATAGCAAAGTGACAATCTATTCCGGTAACTACGAATTCTGGCGTCAAGCTACGGAACTCAGCCAACGTCTGCGCGCAGATCAAGCGAAGAAAAATGCCGACAAAGCCGAAGAGCTTAAAAGCTTTATTCAGCGTTTCAGTGCGAACGCTTCCAAATCTCGTCAGGCCTCTTCCCGTCAAAAACAACTTGAGAAATTGGATCTGGGTGATTTGCCCGTGTCGACTCGCCGTCAACCGTTTGTCGGCTTTGATCCAAAACGTGAAGCTGGTAATGATCTTTTGACGGTGAATGGACTGACGAAATCTGTGAACGGCGAGTTGCTTTTGAATAACGTCAGCTTCACGATTAAAAAAGGCGACAAAGTAGTTCTTCTTGGAAAAAATGACGTCGCAAAAACTTTGCTTCTCGATATTTTAGCCGGAGAGGTTGAACCGGATTCCGGTTCTTTCAATTGGGGTATCACAACGACTCGCAGTTACTTCCCCACTGACAACTCCAAGTACTTTGACACTGACGCCAATTCTTTGGTGGAGTGGCTTCGCGAATATTCCGACGACAAAGATGAATCTTTCTTGCGCGGATTCTTGGGGAAAATGCTTTTCAGCGGTGACGACGCCCTAAAAAAACCTCGCGTGCTTTCCGGAGGCGAAAAAGTTCGCTGTATGCTTTCTAAGATGATGCTTTCAGGTGCCAACGTTCTTTTGATGGATGGTCCGACAGCTCACTTGGATTTGGAATCAATCTCTGCCGTGAATGAAGGTGTGAAGCGCTTTAAGGGAACTGTGATCTTCACGTGTCACGATCATGAGTTTGTACAGACAGTGGCAAATCGTATCATTGAACTTGATGGCGGCGTGGTTGAAGACCTTGTTACTACTTACGATGAATATATCGAGTCAAAGAAGCCCCAATGATTCAAATCGGACGATTTAATAAGCTCAAAGTTCTTAAACACGTCGACTTCGGTGTCTTTTTAGATGGCGAAGACGACGGTGAAATCCTTTTGCCTTTACGCTATATGCCTGAAGAATGCGAAGTGGGCGACACGGTAGACGTGTTTGTGATGTTCGACTCTGACGACCGCTTGATGGCAACGACAGAAACGCCGAAGGCCATGGTTGGTGATTTTGCTTTGTTAAAGGTCGTTGCCGTTGAATCTGTTGGCGCCTTCTTGGATTGGGGTCTTTCTAAAGATCTTTTTCTTCCTTACGCAGAACAAATTCATACGCCTAAAGTCGGACAAGACATCATCGTTTATATTTATACAGATAAGAGCGACCGTATTTCGGCTTCGATGCGCTTAGATCGCCATGTTGATAAATCCCCTGTTGATCTGAAAGAAGGTCAAGAGGTGGAGCTTTTAATCGCGGGTAAAACAGACCTGGGCTACAAAGCCATTGTGAATAATAAAATCTGGGGCGTTCTTTACGCGAATGAAGTCTTTAAACCTCTCAGATATGGACAGCGTACTCAGGGCTATATCAAAAAAATCCGTACCGATGGTAAAATTGATTTGAGTCTGCAAAAAACAGATAAAGTGGGTCATGAAGCGGCCGAGGATATCGGTCCTTTGATCTTGGATCTTTTGCAGAAAAAAGGCGGCTATCTTGCGATCAACGACAAGACTCCGCCGGAGACGATTTACAATCTGTTCGGTGTCAGTAAAAAGAAATACAAGATTGCTTTAGGCGGTCTTTATAAAAAACGCCTGATCACAGTGGATGACGACGGGATTCGCTTAGCGAAATAAGGATCTTCATGGAAAACGTACATAGCGACAAACCTCTTAATGCGTTTCTTGTCGGCATTCAGTTGCCCCGCGTTTCTGATGAAGAAATGAAGGCGTCTTTAGCCGAGCTTTCTCGTCTGGTAACGACTTTAGGCTACAACGTCATCGGTCAAACTTCGCAGCGCCGTCAATCAGACCGCCGAGCCACAGTGTTTGGTGATGGAAAACTAAAAGACATCGCGACATGGACCGGCGGTACGGGTGTCGTCGGACCTACATTTGTTAAGAAAAAACACAAAGCGGCTTTAAAATTTAAAAGCAACGACGAAGACGCCGATGATGATTTTGATTTCGAAGATCTCGATGCCGATCTCGATTATTCGACTGAAGCGGAAGATCCCAGTGAAATTGAAAACCCAACATCACATAAGGAACTGGCTCAAGTTCTGGTTGTAGACTGCGAACTTTCGCCGTCGCAAATTAGAAACTTAGAGAGTGCTACCGGTGCGCAAGTTTTAGATCGCACCGGTGTGATTATTGAGATCTTCAGTCGTCACGCAAGAACGCGTGCCGCTCGTTTGCAGGTTGAAATCGCAAAACTTACTTATGTGGCTCCCCGTTTGCGTGAAGTCGGTGGCGGAGAAGATCGTCAAGGTGGCGGTATCGGTGGAAAAGGTGCCGGTGAATCCAGCATCGAACTAGATCGCCGTAAAATTCGCGACCGCATCAAAGAACTAAAAAAAGAATTTGCTTCGATTGCACAAGAGCATGACGTCCGTCGCGCGCGCCGTGGACAAGAGATCACTGTGGCTCTTGTGGGTTATACGAATGCTGGGAAATCGTCTTTAATGCGTGCTCTCACCGGCAGTGATGTCTTAGTGGCCGATAAACTTTTTGCGACCTTAGACACCACTGTTCGTATTCTTTACCCTGAAACAAAGCCAAAGATTTTGATTTCTGATACGGTCGGATTTATCAAAAAACTTCCCCATGATCTTGTGGCGTCTTTCAAATCCACATTGGATGAAGCGCTTAATGCTTCTTTGCTTTTGTATGTCGTTGACTGTGCTGATTCTACGTTCCGCTCGCAACTGCAAGTCACGAAATCCGTATTGAGTGAAGTCGGTGCAGGAGAGATCGAAAATATTTTAGTCTTAAACAAGGTCGATAAACTTTCGCCGGAAGAGCTTGACGGTTTAAAAGCGGAATATCCAGATGCGATTTTTATGTCTTCTTTGAATCCCGAAGACGTTGCGTCTTTGCGTGAGTTCTTGGTCAAGCACTTTGAAACAGCGATGGTCGATCAGGATTTATTTATTCCTTACGATGTTCAAGGGGCTATTGGCGAGATTCGCGGAAAGCTGCGCGTACTTTCTGAGTCTTACGATGAGCGCGGAGTCACTTTAAAAGTGCGCGCTCATGCCGATGACGTGAAAAGAATTAGAACCCGCTTTGGGATCTAATCCATATCATCGCCCGAACCAGTACATTTAAAATTCGTGTGCATTTTATAGGAACCATCAAGGCGATTTTTCGTTGTGATGGTTCTGTCTTGATAGTTCAGCGTTACAAGCAATTGTGAATTTGAATAAGTAGCGATGTCTCCCTGCTCGCCTTGATACGACAAGAACTTAGCGTCGCCTTGAACACCACGAAGGATCGCTACTTCAGGTTCAATCACAATCACATCTTCCCTTTGATCACTGTCTTGATTGATTCCCGAGCAAGATAAAACGCCGTCAGCGAAAGCTGAAGACACAGACATAGATACGAGCAGAATGGCAAAAAGGGCTTTCATAGGGAACCTCCGAAATAAATCCGTTCCTTTTCCTGCAAAGACCTAACCTGCCAAGAACGAATTTAACGGAGTTTTATCAGCGAAAACCCATTTAAGACTGTAAATAGTGACGTTTTTGGCAATTCACACTTATTTTAGACCGATAAGAAGGTCGAAATCTTCTTTCGTGAGTGCTCCACTACCAGGGCCAATATCGATATCATTTTCTGTCGTCGTAAAGAGCGATTGAAACTTCTTATCTTTACGATTTTTTAAAAGTTCGATTTTTTCCTCTAAGGACTCATGCATGATGTATCTGAAAACCTGCACGGCTTTACTTTGACCCAGACGATGCGCACGGTCTGTTGCTTGATTTTCCACTGACGGATTCCACCATGGTTCTAAATGGAAAACGTAACTGGCTTTCGTAAGGTTCAAGCCCACACCGCCCGTTTTTAGGGTCATGATTAAGACGGCTCCGCCGGGAACTTTGTTAAAATCAGAAAGAATTTTCTGTCTTTGTTTTGTCGGAATTCCTCCATGCAAAACGAAAACAGGAATACCCGCCTTATGCATAAGATCGGCCGTGTGCTCTAAAGTCTGCAAGAACTGCGTAAAGACCAAAGCACTTTCGCCGGACTCCACGATCTCTTGAATAGAATCCATCAAGGCTTCAAGCTTTGGCGGAATACGATCATAGCGAACGTTTGGAAGAGCCGCCGGGTCAGAACATGCTTGGCGAAGACGCAAAAGAGCCGTGAGCATTTGCAATTGCACGCTGGCTTCTGCTTGTGTCAAAAGACTGTCTTGCACTTTTTGATTATAAGAAAGAGCGATGTCGCGATAGATTTCCATCTGTCTTTCTTCAAAGGCAATGCTGACTTTCGTTTCCTGTTTTTCAGGAAGCTGATCGAGGATCTCTTTTTTCGTGCGACGAAGCATCAACGGCTTGATTTTGAGCTTCAAGTCCTCGATTTCTTCACGAGTCACCATTTCCGTATTTACAAATTGACGACGGAAATCTTCGATCTTTCCAAGACTGCCCGGCACCAAAAGATCTACGAGAGAATAAAACTCTCCATAGTGATTTTCCATCGGTGTTCCCGTAAGACAGATCTTAAAGCGCGCCGTCAATGCACGAGCGGAACTGGTGCGTTTTGTGGTGATGTTTTTTAAGTTCTGCGCTTCATCGAAGATCAGAACTTTCCATTTATACTGGTTCAGAAAACTTTCGTTTTCCATCAAAAGACCATAGGTCGTTAGGACCACGATATCTTGCTTGGATTCGAGCTTCTTCCCCACCTTCATCATGTCTTTTGTGGTAAAGACCGTGAGAGGAATATCCGGAGTGAATTTTTCAACTTCACTTTGCCAGTTAAAGATCAATGACGATGGAACGACAACAAGAACTTGTCCCATGTCGCCTTTTTGACGAAGATCTTCAAGGAACGTCAAAGTTTGCAGGGTTTTACCTAAACCCATGTCATCTGCGAGCAATGCACCCAGTTTTAAATTGTAAAGATCCTGCAGCCACTGCACGCCTGAAACTTGATACGGTTTTAAATCCGCCTTCACCGTTTTTGGAATTTCCACAGCGCGATCCGCGGAACCCATTTGGTCGTAGAAAGCACAAAGCTTTTTCCACTCTTCATCACCGCGAATGCCGACGCCTGAAGCACGCAAGGCCAAAAGCTCCAAAACCTGATGGCGCGGTAAATGATAGACCTTTTCACCACCTTGTTTCTTACTCGTTTCGGTTTTTCCGCGTTGCAGTTTTTGCCAGAAATGTTCCAGGCGTCTTAACGACGGCATTTGTTTACGAGGAACTAAGAAAAGTTTCCCATCGTATTCAATCACCCCGCCGCTACCAAAACCTGACATGGATTGCGGATCAATTTCTTGGCCACGCAAGAAAAATTTTGGATTGAGTTCAAACCAATTAAAGTCGCGATGTTCTTCATCCGTCTGCAAAATAAAGTCGACTTTAAATTCATCCTCGGTCAGTTCTTGCAAAGGCTGACCGTTATAATAAAGCGCGAAACCGTAAGGAATCAATCCTTGCAGAGTCTCCAAGGTTTCGTGAATTTGTGATCCTTCTTTTTTTACTCTGGGCAGATGAAATTTGCCGTCGAGCAAGTAAGGATCTTTTTCTACGTCGCCGGTCCAAATTTTTGATAAAAGCGGCGTGCGAGATTTTTTAAAAGCATCGCCTCCTGTTGAAAGGGCCATGCGTTTAAGAATTTCATAAAGAAGATGAAATTCTTTTTCAACGACACCTTCAAGAATCACTTCACCTTGTTCTGAGTAAAAAGATTCACTGGCCTTCAGAGCCTTTAAAGTTTTTGCCACGAAATCATCAAAATGATTAAGAACCGTCTGTGAGCACAGTTCCGTCAAAGTTTGTTCACGGGCCAAGATAACGCCCGAACCGCTGATCAGAAGTGCTTGAATATTGCTGTGCAAAGATAAGAAGATTTTATCCTCATCTGGAACCGTGCCATCAGTGAGCATGCCTTCAAAGTGATAGGACAACAATTCCATAAAGAGGTATTGCAGAACCCCAAGATGTTTTAAAAGTTTTAAATCCCAATCGCGTTTGCGTCGTGCGCGACTTGCGACATCTTTGACATCCGCATTCATAAGGAACGGCAAACCTTCAGACAAGGTCTTAAGATAAAGAACCGTTCGTGGCGTCCAACCTTTACGCAAAAGATTTTTTTGTCCCAGGACGCGAGCATCGTGTTGCACGAAGAAATCGCCGGACTCATCTAAATGAATCTGCAACTGACTTTGTGACGGACTTAAGGTTCTGGATTCACCGGCAAGACGAACTGGCATAGTGCGAGTGCGCAGATATTTTAAAACGGTCTTCGCCTCAAGTTCCCCTTCCAGGTGAATTGTGGGTCGGCCCTCGACAGAGACGTAAAAATCATTTTCGTCCGCAGAAATGCCGCTGAGAACTTCACGGATTTGATTCCATTCATGCAACCATGGATGAACCAAAAGCATTCCCTCTGTGGGCTCTACAGCAAAGGATTCAAAATAAACGAAAGGCTTTTTATGGGCACTCATCAGTTTAAACTCAGCTTCTAGCTGGGCTTTTTCTATAAACTCGACACGCCAGTTTAATTCCACTCCCGGATCGAATTCGATGTAATGCAGAGGAAGTCCCAAGCGCGGGTGATTTTTGGATTGCAAGAAAAGTTTGAGCTGACCTTGATTAACTTTTGTTGCGACATTTCCCAACAAAACTTGAATGATCTCTTCAAGCTCACGCAGGTTTTGGCTTAAGAACAGATGCTCCTTTTGCTGCGTTAAAGGCCAGCGCGAAAAAGCCGAATTTTGAGTTCGTGTCTGAGGCAAAAGTTCTTTTGTCACCGCTCTTTGCAAAGGATGGCGCAAAATATCTTTCGCTGAAACCTGTGTCCCATCCGTAAAGTTATAGCGGAGCATTCCCGCCAAGCGGTTTTGCTCGTTCACTTCATTGAGATAAAATCCGGAGTATGCCGTTACTTTTTTGCGAAAAATCTCTGGCATATTCCACAAGAGAGGCGACGGGACCTCAAGGTCTCGGGTCATTTCTTGGTGTTTGAATTTGCCAAGATCCGACGTCAGCAAACTTCCGATAGATTCGGAGTTGAGCAAAGGATGATCTTCAAGAAAAAGACTGACAGATTCAAGTTTGATGTTTTGAGAGAAACCAAAGCGTGCTTGCGAGGCTCTGGCGACACTTGTTTGCAGAGGTTCTTCCAAATCCTGCGCCAGTTTCAAAAGCTTGCGATTGATGATGCCTTCTTGTTCTGACGTCAAAGCCTGCCACAAATAAACAAACGCTGCCCATTGGTGTCCACAGGTCTTTGGTGTTTCCATGGAAGTTTTGCAATGATCGCAATGAAACTCTAAATCGCCCCCCGGATTGACTTCGTTTACTTTAACGACGTAACCCTTTTTCGTGTTTTTTGCGGCAAAGAAGAGCTGTAACTGTAAGGATCCTTGCGGAGTCGTTTGGACTTCGTGTCCTTCAAAAACACTGTCTTCAATGAAGCTAAGGCCCTCCTCATAGGTCGCCAACTCCCCCAAAGGAACTTTCTCGTTGGGAGCGCGGAGTTGCGAAATATTCTGTAGTGTCAGAGGGCTTAAAAACACAGGACCAATCCTTACCTGCCCCGAAAAAAGGGCATCACTTAGGATGGCTCAGATAGGCCAAAATGTCACGTACGAACTGTCAAAACTTTGGACAAGTCTGAAAGTTTAGCCTTAGCAAAAAACTAACAGGGGAAAAATTTTCGAGAATTCATTATTTTAGGAGCGCTAATAAATTAAAACCTAATGGAAGGAATTTTTATGTCTAAGATGCTCGGTATTGCATTGGCTTCTCTCCTGTTTGTTTCTCACAACGCAAAAGCACAGGAAGTATTAACTTTGAATGGAACGGGTCTTAACGGCAAAGCGTGCGCTGTGAAAGTCGTTAAAGACGGCGACACACTAAAAAGTGTTGAGCTTCAAGGTGCTAGTAAGATTTTTGAAATTCTCTCTGAAAATGGTGGCAGTTATGGTCCAGACACTCGTATTTCAGATAGAGGCGGCGACGAAATCCTTCAGGTTCTTCAAGAAAATCCAGATCTTTATGCAAAAATGGATAAATCAGAAGCCCTTTTCTCAGATTCTGTGACTTACACATTTGATACAGCAAAGCTTCCTAAAGCGAGCGATGAGCTTAAAGGCATTAAAATGGTTATTAAAATCAAACTTTCTTTCGATAATGGTCAGCTTTCTGAAGTGAAAGTGGGCTCTAAAGCGAAAGCTCTTTGGGTTGCGACTTTGGCGTCATCTCTTTTCGAGTGCACGAAATAAGAACGACCTTAAAATAAAAACTAAAAAGGCCTCTTTTGAAGAGGCCTTTTTTATTTAGCGACGTCGCCCTGTTACTTGAACCGGTACGGCCGTTCCACTCCACGACTGAGTTTGATAAGAACCTTCGCGGATTTTCTTCGAAGTTAAATCCACATCCACCAAACAATTAAAACCGGCATTGGCAGCCAGGAAGGCCAAACGCAAAAGCGTTTCTTCGCGATCGGCGCAGTTTAATACCTGAACAGGTTGCGCCTTTCGACTCATCAAGCGTGTTTCTTTACTTTGATCTTTCAGATACACAGCTAGATTTTTAGCGCGCTCCATCGTTTCGTTATAAGCTTCAAGTGCTGAGGAAACTTTGGCGTCAAAACATTGAGGGCAATAAACGTTATGAGAAAGCTCTTCAGAGACTTTCTCTAAAAACGAGAAACTGTCTTCCCCTAGAAATTGGGCGCACTTCTTACAAACAGAATCTTTACAGATCCCGCACTGCAAAGTCGCCGACGGTTTTAAACATGAACAACATGAATTTTCCATAGAGGCAACCATACCAGATTGACTCTAAAAAAGCCCCTATTTAATATCCCGGGCGATGAGAATTCTTTATCAGGACGACTACTTCTTTGCGATTGATAAGCCTGCCGGGTACTTTGTACACCCGCCGGAGCTTTCTCCTTATCCTGTCCCGAAAGAAAAAATCTGTCTTTATCATCTGCGCGATCTTATGAAGCGAGATGTGTTTCCCGTTCACCGTCTGGATGCTCCCACCAGCGGAGTTCTTTTGTGGGCGACATCTCGGGAGGCCACGCGCGAATTAAGTCGCCTTTTTATGGAAAGACAGCTTCAAAAAACTTATCACGCGGTTGTGCGGGGGCATGTAGAAGAAGAAGGCTCTATTCATATTCCTTTGGAAGTTTTAGGTGAAGAAGGACTTCTTGAATCACAAACACTTTACAAAAGACTTTCTGCCATTGAGCTTCCTTTTCCTGTCGGAAAAAAGTATCCAACGGCACGCTACTCTTTGGTGGATGTCAAACCTGTGACAGGTCGATGGCATCAAATCCGTCGTCACTTTGATCGGATCGCTCATCCTCTTTTAGGTGACATAGAACATGGAGATTCTCACCACAACCGATTTTTCCGCGATCATTTGGAAATCAAAGGTCTTTGCCTCAAGGCGCTCAGTGTTGAGTTCAAACATCCTTGGAGCGGAGAAGATTTAAAAATTTCAGCACCACCTTGCCAAAATTGGGAAAAGATCTATTCACTTTTTGGTCAGAACCAGTAAGCTTAGATAATAGCGCAACCAAGGTGGTTTACCGTGCTTTATCCAACGCCGCTTATTAAAATCAATTCTTTGTCTGAAATGACCGGCTGTCAAATTTACGGAAAAGCTGAATTTCTGAATGTTGGCGGTAGTGTTAAAGACCGTGCCGCTCACGGCATTATTGAACAAGCTGAAAAAGATGGATTGTTAAAAGCCGGAGGAACCATTGTTGAAGGCACGGCTGGCAATACAGGAATCGGACTTGCAACGCTGGCGGCACAAAAAGGATACAAATGTTTGATTGTGATGCCTAACAATCAAGCCGCAGAAAAATATCAAACCTTGAATGCCCTGGGTGTGGAACTTGTCACCGTTCCTCCTTGTCCTTTCGCAGACCAAAATCATTTTTATCATACGGCAAGAAGACTTGCCGAAGAGCGCGGCGCTTTTTGGGCGAACCAATTTGAAAACGTGGCTAATTATAAGAGCCACTACAAAACAACCGGCCCTGAAATTTGGGAGCAAACAAATGGCAAAGTCGATGCCTTTGTTTGCTCATCAGGAACTGGCGGAACTATTGCCGGCGTTTCTCGTTATCTAAAAGAAAAAGATACGAAAGTGCATATTCGCTTAGCTGATCCTTTGGGATCGGGGCTTTATTCTTATTTAAAAACAGGTGAAATAAAATCAACGGGCTCTTCGATCACTGAAGGCATCGGAATCATGCGTTTAACCGCGAACTTTAAAGAAGCTGTGATCGATGATGCGGTTCAAGTCAACGACACAGAGATGATTTCAATGCTTTATCATCTGGCACAAAAAGATGGGTTGCTGGTGGGAACTTCCGCGGCATTGAACCTTTATGCGGCCTACAAGTACGCGCTTGAAAACCAAGCCAAGGGGCTTACCATTGTCACCGTTCTGGGGGATTCTGCACTTCGCTACACGTCTAAGATTTTTAATGACGCGTTCTTAGCTGAAAAGAATTTGGTGCCTCACAAACTGCAAACACTTTCATGACGAGAACCTAACTTAATTTTTTTTAAAATCCTTGCTGAACTTGATAAATCAAAAAGGATTTTGAAAATGAAAATACAACGCCGTCATTTCTTAAAATTAGGTTTGTTCCAAGCTGTCGCTTTAGGAACTGCACAAAAAACTTTCTCTGCACCTGTTCGCAGGGCTGCACAAAGAACCGAGCCCTCGATCCTCCAAGGAGCCACGGACGATACGAGAACACAGTTCTCGATTGTGTATGACCGGACAGATCTGGAAATATATGTCGTGAATTCTCAGGGACAAAGGTGGCTTCCTGATGAAGTCCGCCCGATTTCCTTCCCAAACCATCCTAAAAAAATTCTTAAAGTCTTCTTTTCAAATTTGGTTCCGACTGAAATCTATCATTTAAATATTATAGATGCTCAGACAGGAAAAACCATTGATGAGAGGGAATTTCAAACTCTCGATTTGAACAAACCCTCCGTGCGTTTCGCCATCTGCTCTTGCATGAATGAAAAGGAACATTCGTCGGATATCTGGCAGAACATGGTTAACAACAAACCTGACGTGTTGTTTTTTATCGGCGACAGTGTCTATGCCGATAGCGGCTCGACCGGCGCGCCAGATCCCGCTTACTTATGGCAGCGCTTTTGTGAAGCCCGATCGACTTTGGAAATCTATTTTAGTAAAAGACTGATTCCTATCTTTGCCACTTGGGACGATCATGATTTCGGATTTAATGATGCTAATTCGTTGAGTTACTCCTTTGTTAAAGAGTCTCAGCAAAACTTCTTAAGCTTTTTTGCGCAAGATGAAAGCCACTGCCGCCTTTTAGAAAAAGGTCCCGGTGTAAGCAGTGCGCTTAAATTTAGAAATCATTTGTTCTTATTGTTGGACGACCGTAGCTTCCGTCTGCCTCGGGGGTCTAAAGAAAGATACGCGCATTGGGGGCAAGAGCAAGAAACCTGGATGCTCAATCATGTTCGTCAAAACCCGGGACCTTCTTGGCTAATGAATGGCAGTCAGTTTTTTCCGGCGGTCCCATGGAAAGAATCCGTTTCAGGCGATCATCCTGTTCAGTTCTCCGCATTTTTGCAGGAACTGAAATCTATTCCTAATAAAGTAATCTTTGCTTCCGGCGACGTTCACTATAGTGAGATCTCTCGCATTGAACCTGAAGCTGTCGGTTATGAAACGTTTGAATTTACATCAAGTTCCATTCATAGCAGAAATTTTCCTGGTGTGCCCGATGTGATTCCTAACAATCGCCGTATTGCGGGAACAGGGCAAAGAAATTACATCATGGTGGATTCTGAAATTTCCAGCGGCGTCAGCGTATTTAAAGCAACGAGCTACGCCGGCAATAATTCCGTCAAATTTCAGAAGGACTTTAAGATTTAATTCGTCCAGGTTTTTAGATTTTCAGCGAAAATATTTTTCTCTGCCGGTGAAGCGTACTTTAAAGCTTCACTGGCGGATTTTTTTGCCTGTTCGGATTTTCCATTCGCGGCAAATGCAATGGTTAAATTATGCCAAGCGATGGCTGAGTTGGGATGACTCTTTGTCGCTTGCGTGAGATATTCCTCTGCCTGCCGTGTTCTATTTTCTGAATACTTGATATTTCCTAGGCCAATCAAGGCACCTAAGCTATGGGGCCATTTTTTTAGAATCCGCAGATAAGCTTTTTCGGCTTCTTCTTTTTTGCCAAGCTCCTCAAGGGCGGCCGCGGCCTTCACATGATCTATTTCTTTTGCCGTGGCCGTAAGTTTATCTGGCGGCAGAACAACAAGTCCCCAATAATCCCCTAGCATCCACGATCTTTCAAATTTTCTTAGATCCCAAGATTTGTTTTTTTCAGGACCTGAGTGCATAAGCGCGACTTCTTGGCGCAAATCATATCCAAAAACCACGGCGTAATGCCACCGCGGAAGCCATGAAACAGAAAGGTTTTCAAAGATGATAACCGGATGTCCGCTTTCAATTTCTTTTAAAAGATCACGCAACCCTGCAATAGGAATTGCCATCATTCCTTGCCTGCGCGCCGCGGTTACCATGTCTGTTTGAAAGCTCCCTTTCATACCTGGTGTGTAGACTTGCGGTGCAATTTCTTCGAGAGAAATACCCTTCTGCCAGTAATTTAACACCATTGTTAAAGCCGCTGGCCCGCAATGGCCGGTGCTTTGCTCTATAAAGGGAACGTTGTGAATTCGATGTGTGGAAGGGCCATCATAAAAGCCCGTCAAAAGTGCTTCCGTCTGCTTTGGAACACTCGCGCAGGACAGAAGCATCAGATAAATACCACAAAGAAAAACTCGCACGGCCGTACCTAGATTCGTTTGATAAGAAAGATAATCAAAACAATCACTAAAATAGTGACAAGGATATCACCGCCGGCTTGTGCTTTATGGATTTGATCAGAGAGCTGTTTAAGCTCTGCTTCAGAGAGGCTCGCCAATCGAGAGGAAGCTTCTTCCGCCGAAAGCCCGCGATCCATTAACGCTTTCTGCACGTCCGTTCGCGATAAATAGTCTTGAACTGTTTGCAAATCTTGAGCACGCGTAGTTTGTTCAACAAAGTTCCGCGTTGAAATCATACCGGGTGCCGCCAACGCCACCTGCGGGACATGACTCACAAACGCCGACATCGAAACCGCACCTGCTATTTTAAAAGGTTTTGAAAACATAAGCCTGCTCCCTTCTAAAAACTCAGTCTTTAGAGTAAGGAGCATTCCTTTAGTGTGCAAAATCCAATGCACTTTTGTGCTTATTCGCATGTCTAAAACTTTGACAAAAACCATGAGATTTTTATTTCCGTCTAGGACATGCTAGACTTTTCTCATGATCAAAGAGCTATGGCATTCATTCCCACGTGTGTTGGAACAAAAGATCAATGGCCTTTTGGATGTGGCAGAGCCAAATCAGGCGAAGGCCTTTCAACTTTATAAAGCTTGTCAACGCGATGGCTTGTGGCATGAGTCTTTTGAAAAGTTCTCTGATCGTATTGCTTCTTATTTTTCGACTCCGAAGTTAGAGCGTCGTAAAAGTGACCTTGATCAAATTCTGGATCGCCCCATTGATAGTGTCCTTTATGCCGACTTTCATTTGAATTTTCATAATGCTCTTGTAGACAACAGATCCGTTTTAAATATCGTAAGCTGGGCGCATAATCTGATGCGTGTAAGTATTAAAACAAACAGTGTTGTGATCTCGTTGGATGTTCTTACAAGAACACTTCACTACATCACCAATCCCCCGCTTTTTGAAAAAGCACAGGATATTACGTTTGAAGATTTCTGCGACGCCTGGAAGAAAATCGTTTTTCGTCTTTTTGGTAAAGTTCATGATGCGGAATTTACAAGAATCATGAATGAGCTGCAGTGGCTCAACACTCAGCTCCAAGAGTCGGAAAAAAGTCCCGTTGATAATTCGTTTTTTCCAACGATTTATCTCACTCAAACGGAAATTGATTGGGTCAATGACGTCCAGCTAGCTGTTTCAGCTCACTTGCCAGCACCAAAGTTTCCACTATCAAAGGGTCCGCAGAAGCAGCGTTTGATAGATCTTGAAAGAGCGTTGCGTCTTTATAAAATCGTACAGACCAGCAAACTTCCCGACTTTGTTCAACATCGCGAAAATATTCGCGCAACAATCCTAGATCGCTGCGAAAAACTTCTGCAAGAACGGGCTCGTTAAACCCACACTCGCCCCTCAAAAAGAGGACGAGCCGTGCGGAAAAAACCGCCACTTTTTGCGTGCCAGTGATTCTCATAAAAATCGACTTCAGCTCCCACGGTCAGAATTCCGGAAGGCATTCCCAAGCGCAAAGCTTGCGACATGTCTTGAGCCTTTTTGGAAATTTCAAAAACCACACTGCCTTGAAGGCGGGCTGCGACTGCCGTACAAAGGGATACTGTTAATGGCAATGCCCTATGAGGCTGACCACTGGCGATCACCCGCACGCAAAGATCTTGCTCACTCTCGGCAACGACATTCCCGCTTAAACTTTTAAAATCCAAGGCCGGATGAACCAAAGCAATGTAAGGTACCGTGACAGTTTTACGGGCCTCTTCCAACGAAGACGCAATTCCCATGGCGACGGAGGCTGTTCTGCGGATAAGATCTAATTTTTCCAAAAGTTCCTTGGAAGATTCAAACTCTTGGGGAAGCTCGGTTCCTTTTAATCCCACATCTTGAGCTTTCACAAAAACACAAGCATTTGCCGCGTCGATCATCGAAACTCGCAAGTCTTTCCAGCCAGGAATTTTTAAAATGTCTTGCACATTTCCCGTTGGCAAAAGTTTTCCGGTGGTCGCTCCTCCGGGCTCGATGAAGTTTAATCGAATGGCCGCACCCGTTCCACTCACTCCGGGGATTTCAAGACCGCCCTCGTAAACAGCTTTGCCATTCTTGACTGGAAAAATAGCGTGGATAATTTTTTGCGTGTTGGTATTAAAAATCCGCACGGTGACTTCATCGCCTTCCGCACGCACCAAGCCCTGATCAACAGCAAACGGCCCCACGGCAGAACTCATATTACCGCAATTTCCATTGTAGTCGACACGTGCTTCATCAATAAGAACTTGTGCAAATGTATAATCAACATCTGCGTCGTCGCGCTGAGACGGTGAAACGACACAAACTTTTGAAAGCGAAGAAATGCCTCCGCCCATGCCATTTAATTGACGGCCATAAGAGTCAGGACTTCCCATCGCGTTTAAAAAAATACGATCCCAGTCTTCGCGTTTGGCTGGAAGATCTTTTACTAAAAACATGAGGGCCTTGCTTGTGCCCCCACGCATGAACGATGCGGGTACGGATGATAATGCCATACCCGCAACTTAACATGTTTTAAATCAACCGATCAACCGCACTCGTCACCCCAGGCCGCTTTCAATGTGCAACGTGGATTGATCGCAGTTCCGCCAGAGCCGTCTTTGTTAACCTGGCACTTGATGTTTGTTGCCTCTTCAATAACATGTCCCGCTGCTCCGTCAGGGTAAACTCCCATCTCTGACATTGCATCAAACAAAGTTTTTGCCGTGATCTTCCCTACGCCCGACGGTTTCGCACACATATATGCAGGCATTAAGTCAGGCAAAACGCCGCGATTCGTTTGACGGCAATTCAATTTTGATAGCGACCAAGTGACCGTCACACCGGAAGTAGATTTAGAGGCAATCAAAGAATTCTTTAAAATGTAAGTCAACGTGATCGCTTCATCCCCATTAAATGTTCGCTCACTCAAGTCACCGCAAGCGGCATGAGCCGTGGAAAATTGAAACATCGAAACCAGTGCTGTTAAAAGCAAATAAGTTTTCATTTGAAACGCTCCTTTTTATTTTCCGTTAAAATGAGCCTAAGGGCTTTCACCTGCAATATATTCGCCTCCACCCTGCAAAGGTACATTATCCAATCCAATGGATAATGTTTCCAGATTTTACCGACTAATCAAAGGGGGCGAAAAGTTGTAGATTAACCTCAATGAAAGGAACCTGACCTATGAAAAAACTATTATTCTCTCAACAAAACAACCAACGTCATTGGGTCGGCGACGGCTTCCCTGTTCGCACTATCTTTACTTACAACGATTTGGCAAAAGACATTTCTCCATTCTTGTTAATGGACTATGCAGGTCCCGTTGAGTTTCCTCCTTCGAAACACGTGCGTGGTGTTGAAGAACATCCTCACCGCGGTTTTGAAACTGTGACTCTAGCTTATCAAGGTGAGGTCGCTCACAGAGATTCCTCAGGTGGTGGCGGACTTATAAAATCCGGCGACGTGCAATGGATGACGGCGGCTTCAGGCCTTGTGCATGAAGAGATGCATGGCAAAGAGTTCTCAGAACGCGGTGGCCTTTTTGAAATGGTGCAGTTGTGGGTGAACCTTCCGAAGAAGGATAAAATGACAAGTCCTCGCTACCAAGGCATCCAAGCGACGGACATTCCCAATGTGAACTTGCCCGATAACGGCGGTTATGTTCGCGTGATTGCAGGAGACTATGATGGACATCGTGGACCTGCGAAAACTTTCACGCCGATCAACCTTTGGGACATCCGTATGACAGCAGGCCACTCTGCGACGTTTAAAGTTCCCGCAGGCCATACGGCGGCGGTCTTTGTTCTTGGCGGCAAGGTCCAACTCGGCACGGGTGAGACCATCGGTGAAGCGGAACTCGCAGTTCTTGAAAAAGAAGGCGACACATTCACATTGAGTGCTCGGCAAGACGCGAAGGTTTTATTCTTAGGTGGTGAACCTATTGATGAACCGATCGTGGGCTACGGACCCTTTGTGATGAACTCAATTGGCGAAATCAAGCAAGCCTTTATCGATTTCCAAGAAGGTCGTATGGGCTCTTTTGAACGAACTGCTGAAAACAAATAACAAAAAAACCGGGAGGAAGCTCCCGGTTTTTTCTTTTATCCTGCCATCTCAGTTTTAATTTTAGCGCCCGCAGAGAGAAACTTATGAATCGGGCATTTCTCTGCAATCATAAGAAGATTCTTTTTCTGTTCATCCGTCAGATTTCCTACAAAACGAATTTCGCGATGAATCTCATTCCCCGCAGACCCCTCAGAGGTGATCTGTACTTTTACATCTGAATATTCTAAAGGAATTCCTTTTCTCTTCGCATACATTTGCACCGTGATCGCCGTGCAAGAAGCCAAAGCAATTTCGATATAATCGTGAGGAGAAGGAGCTTTGTTTTCTCCACCTTGATTTTCTGGAACATCCGTCAGAACTTTGAAATCGTGAGAGGTGATTTCAAAGTTATAACCATTTAAAATTCGACTAGACTCTACAGACATCCTAAGCCCCTATTTTCCAGACAGACTGTGAGCAAAATAGACGTAGTTTTGCAGAACCGTTTTCAATTTTTGTTTTGTCGCAGGATCAACCAGATCTCCTGTTGGAGAAAACGCCTCAGCTGCTTTAGGTACTGCGAAAGGTTGAGGATACAAAAATGAACCCAAGGTTTCAAAAGGCGCTCTTGTATATCCAAGCCCGCGAATAGAACCAAATGCTCCCGGAGACGTCCCCATTAAGAGCACCGGCTTTCGTTCAAATGGGACCGGACGAAGGCGTGACACCCAATCAATTGCATTTTTGAGTGGACTGGAAATCGAAGCATTGTATTCAGGACTCGCGATCACCAGACCGTCCGCGGCTTGAATCATCTGTCCCAAAGACTTCACAGACTCGGGCATTCCCGCCGCTTCAATATCACCGTCATAGACGGGAAACGCCAAAGTTTTAAGATCCGCCACCGTGACCGTAATATCTGGAATTTCAGAGAGAAGTTCCTTGGCAACCGCAAGAAGTTTTCGATTGTAAGAATCCTGGCGTAGACTGCCTGCGAACAAAAGCAAATTCATGAATGACCCCTTTAATAGTTTTCCCTTTGATCATAACGAGGCTTCCGCTCTATGACCAGCTGAACTTTATGGAAACTTTATTCATATATATGGATAATCTTTTAAATTATACAGAAAATTCATTAACAGACCGTTCAAGCATCGCTATAGTGTAAGCATGGATTTAAATGAAGTCGCTATCTTTGTAAAAGTCGTGCAAGTCGGAAGTTTTCATCAGGCTGCTAAACAGCTCGACATGCCGAACTCCACGGTGAGTGCTAAAGTTTCCTCCCTGGAAAAACGCCTTGGGGTCACCCTGCTTCACCGTACTACTCGAAAACTTCAAGTCACCGAGGCCGGCCAAGCCTTTTTTAATAGAAGCCTTAGTGCCATTCAAGAATTACAGGGAGCTGAAGAGGAGGTGACTTCCAATCAAGGCGAACCACAGGGACTTCTTCGCATCACAGCTCCTTCGGCTTTAGGAAGCAGCCTTTTACCCGATGTCGTTGCTAAATGCCTCAGTAAGTATCCTAAGATTCAAGTCGAACTGATTTTTGCAGACCGCATTGTCGATTTGATCTCGGAAGGGGTGGATCTAGCCATTCGCGCCGGAGAATTAAGTGATTCAAGTCTGGTCGCAAAAAAACTAGGTGTCGGTTATTTTGCTCCTTTTGCTTCAGCAGGTTATTTAAAAAGCCACGGCACTCCCCTGCATCCTAAGGAACTTCGCGAGCACGCGTGTCTACAATTCAGTCCGTTAGGAAAAGAAAAATGGGAACTGGTAAATAAAAATAAAAACAAGGTCACCGTTCCTTTGAACGGACGTCTGATTGCGGATGACTTAAATATTATAAAAGATTTGGTTTTAGCTGGAGAAGGCATTGCTCTTCTTCCCACTTTTATTTGCGAGATGGAAACTAAGAAAAATAAACTTGTGCGCATTCTGCCGGAGTGGCGTTCGGATGTGCGACCGATCAGTTTTGTTTATCCCCCACAAAAGTTTGTGAATCCAAAACTAAAGGCGTTCATGGACCTTGCCATTGATGACTTAAAAGAACGCCTTAAAGATAACGAAATTTAAAGAAGATAGCTTTGTGCAATGAGGTAGGACTCAAACAGAGAAGGCGTTAAAACATCCTCCACTTTCTCGGGCGCTTTTAACTCCTGAAGATACAAGGCCTGTTCACTCACTACATACTTCATCCAACGAAAACGGAATGGGAAATATCCAAGATTTGGATAAGTGGCATGGCGCAAAGAGTAATTCGTGAAAGATAAAATCTTTCGACCACCGGGACCTGACAACTCTGCGCGCGCCATTCTGTTAAAAAGAAAAAGATTGTTGGCGGCTTTTGCATCCAGTCCATCATACATATATTTTTGCAAAATATTGTGCTGCTCAATCCAGATGAGCTTCATATTGGCCTCGATATAAAGACCCTTTTCCATGTCTGTCCATACATCAATAAAACGCTGATAGTGATCGATTTTTTCTGCGTCTTTAGAGTGCTCTGCGATCAGCTGTTTATTTAAGTTCACAATTTCATCATAACCGCAATGGATATATACCAAATGCTGCCAGAAAATATCCGAATACACGCGCCAGTTATTTTCAGCAGTTTTCTGTTTTACTTCCTCAACATTTTTTAAAAGCAAAGAGGGAACTTTCGGTAAGGGCTTGTGCAAGGATTCCAATTTTTGAAAGACCATGTGTTGTCTTGAACCTTCTGGATATTTTTCCGCCAGTCCTTCCTGCAAAGCGTGCCCTACCGTGACAGAAGCCTGAGATCCCGATGCAATCCAGAAAAATTTCATGTGCGAATCCTGGGAAGGATTCGCCTTCAACGAAGAGGTGAACAAACGATTGTAAGCCTGACTGATCAAAAGATTTCTGATCACCATAACTTCGTTCGCGTCAAGACTCACGCGCTTTTGAATAGGCTCTAACGAAATTAACTTCTGCGCCTTTTCAATCCAGTAGGAAGCTTTGTGAATTTGGCATTCTTCAGATTTAACGTTCGTGATGGGCCACTGTGATTCCAACAAAAGATCATAGTCGGAGTAAGGAGAACAGAAAGCTTGGCCGGAGAAAAGAGCTACAAACGCAACAAGAAAAAATCTCATGCAAGAGACTTTCCCACAGTTCAAACTCCGTTGAGACATAAAAACGCACCCTTGATAAGAGTTACAGGGACAATGACAATTTTTGGGTAATTACCCACATTCAGCATAGTCCTAGACGGCCTAAAATCAAGGAACTCCTCTGAAAATTTGCAGTTCTTTCGCCGAAAGCTTTTCCTTTCCTGCCGAACGATTACCTTAAAAGCAAAGAGGTGTTCTATGGAAAACCAAGAAACAGTGGTGACTCCGGAAGAGCAGCAACAACGCTTATTAGATCAAGGCCTTTACACGGCGGAAGCCGTCACCGTCTTAAGCTCCCCGGAAGAGCTTTATAACTTCTGGCTTGATCCCACTAATTTCATGACATTCACCGAACAGCTCGAAGCCGTTCATCAAATTTCTGAAACAAAATCTCACTGGGTGTGGCGCGCTTTGAAGGGCGGAAAAACCGTCGAATGGGTCAGCGAAATCGTCGAACAAAAACCGTACTCATTGATTGCTTGGCGTTCAACACCCGAATCGGATCTTCGTCTTTCAGGTCGCGTGGAATTTGTGCCCTTAAATTATCATCGCGGAACAGTAGTGAGAGTCAAAATGGCCTACGATCTTCCCACCGGAAATCTTTTAAATCTTATCGAAAAAACTCTGGGAGAAAGTCCGCACAGAAATTTAAAAATCAATCTTATAAAACTTCGCGAATTGTTCGAGGCTGGAGAAATTCCTAAAGTGGAAGGCCAACCTGCCGGTAACAAGCGTGAACATGAAACAAAAACTGCCCTTCACTAAGGAGCTTTTATGAAAGCTGTTTGCTGGCAAGGAACAAAGCATGTCGAAGTTCAAAAGGTTCCCGATCCTCGGATTCTAAATCCCCGGGACATCATCGTTAAAATCACCTCGACGGCTATTTGTGGATCGGATCTTCATCTTTTCGATGGTGTGATTCCGACTATGCAAAAAGGCGATATCCTGGGACATGAGTTCATGGGTGAAGTCGTTGAGCTAGGACCTCACGTTAAAAATCTGCGTGTCGGCGATAAAGTCGTTGTGCCATTTAATATTTCTTGTGGTCATTGTTTTTTCTGTCATCGTCAGAAGTACGCTCTTTGCGACAATAGCAATCCCAAACCCGAATTGGCTGAAAAAATTTATGGCCACGGAGCTTCAGGCCTTTTCGGCTATTCCCACATGTACGGAGGGTATGCTGGAGGCCAGGCTGAATATGCCCGCGTGCCTTTTGGCGATGTTGGTCCTTTGAAAGTTCCCACGGATATGGACGATGAAAAAGTACTTTTTTTAAGTGATATTTTTCCAACCGGATACATGGCCGCCGCCAACTGCAATATTCAAATGGGTGACACCGTCGCTGTCTGGGGTTGCGGTCCCGTCGGACTTTTTGCAATTGAAAGTGCTTATCTACTTGGGGCTGAAAGAGTTATTGCCATTGATCACGTTCCCGAACGATTGCAGATGGCGAAAAATGTTTGCAAAGCAGAAGTTTTAAACTACGAACAAGTCGACGTCTTGGAAGAACTCAATATTTTGACGGGAGGTCGAGGCCCTGACGCGTGCATTGACGCTGTCGGTTTAGAAGCTCATGGGACTGATCTGTACAGCAAATACGAAACCGCCAAGATGAGTGTCAAAATGGCGACGGATCGACCCATTGCTCTTCGTCAAGCCATTCAAGCTTGTCGCAAAGGGGGAACCGTTTCAATTCCTGGGGTGTACGGTGGGTTCTTGGATAAAGTTCCATTGGGTGCCGCCTTCGCCAAAGGTTTAACATTTAGAATGGGACAAACACACGTTAGAAAATATATGGAAGCTCTTTTAGAACACATTGTTCAAGGAGACGTTGATCCTTCGTTTTTAATCACTCATCGAATCAATATTGAAGATGCTCCGGATGCTTATAAAACTTTTTTGGATAAAAAAGACAATTGCATCAAAGTCGTGATTAAGAATCACTAAGACTTGGTCGTTCCCTTTCGGAAAGGACATTTCCAATCAGGTGGATTGTTCTTTCCTGAATACTGAATGGCTTCCCAGGTATTATCGTAAGTTTCCACCATGGGATTGATCGAACCTTGAAATTTTAAATCTCTTTCGCGAATCAACGCCGCCATGGAGTCAAACTGCCCCTTGGCCCGCAGTTCATTAAACTGAGAATATAGATTAAATACCAAAGCATTATACGGAAGACGTCGCGCCTTACGACTGCTCTGGGGATGAAGACCCACGACAAAAAAAGCACTGCCATCAAGACTAAAACAGAATTTTTTATCATCGGGATCATCACTGAATTGGGAGTCCCATTCTCCTGCAATGTCAGGATGATCCCAGATTGCTGAAAGCTCTTTAAAAAGCCCTTGTTCAAATTCGGCTTCATCGCGGGAAATATCATTGGGAAAAACCGCAAAATAACTTAAAAACGAAAGATGATCTTGAAGCTGTTTTCTTTTAAAAGAAATAAGGTTGGAGGCCAAGGTCCGACTGTTCTTTCCTGTTCCGAAATCTTCGTAAACGTCCCACAACATCTCTTTGCGAAAAAGGGACTGGACTGCAGCAACACAAGGATAATTTTTTTGAGATATTAAGTTTCTAATATCCTCTTCAACACCTTTAATACTCATGTTTCTATCGTAAACATGAGTATTTCGAGATCAACGAAATCAGCTATGTCTTTAATCAGGATAATAAAATGAGATGTAGAAATTTATCTGAAAATACTGACCTTTTGCTCAGTATCTAATTTCCCTTTTTCAGGCGCTGTTTTAACACTATGTCTTTCAGGAGATAATAAAATACATTGAAAGGAGGTCTTTATGAAAACCCTCGTTACTTTTGCTTTAACATTGGTCGCATCCACGTTGAATTGGGCGCAGATGAACTCACAGCCTTCCACAACACAGCCATCGACGACTCAACCTAATACTGCTCAACCATCAACATCTTCAACAAGTCCTTCTGGTGCACCGACGGGTCCTTTTGAAACAAATCCTTCGCCAACGGCAACACCTCAAACTTCTCAAAGTGACTTGCAGGAAAATCAGGACCAAATGCAACGTGATTTAGATGAATCACGTCGTAATATGGAAGAAGATCGCCGTATGTTGGATGAACAACGTCGTAACACCTTACCAACAACTCCAGCCAATCCTCCTACGACAACTCCTAGTACTTTCTAAAACGGATTCTCCATAAAACAAAAACCGCCATGAGAAGGCGGTTTTTGTTTTTTCTTTATCGGACATCGGCAAGGCACTCATGTCTAAGCTCTTTAGGTCCCATAATAAAAGCCGAAGTGATATAAGAAGGATGATTAACGATTCGTTGTGAAACGATTTCAATACCGACGGCGGTGACTGTTTCAGAAGATTCCGCCTGACCAGCAAGTCGAGTACCAAAAAATCAGGGGCATTTTGTCACTCTATACTTTTTGCATTTCAAAAATTTTTTCGAACATCATTAAATTTAATAAATAAGTTTTCTTTTTTCTTGGTGTCGATTTTCATTTGATATACAAACCGCCAATGCTTCGATTCATGTTATTTATTCTTGTATTTCTGGGCTTCTCACCTGTTTTTGCAAAAACCATTGTGATTAACGGAGAAGATGATTGGGCTCCTTACTCCTCGGCGACTAAAAACTACAAAGACGTCGAAGGCCTTGCACCCGATATCGTGCGAGCTGCTTTTAAAACTCAAGGCATCAAAGTTATCACTCGCCCCGTTCCTTTCGCACGCTGCCTTCATGAAGTGGATGAAGGGACTGCGATTGGCTGCTTTGACACCGTGATCAGCAGTGATACTCAAGATCGCTATATATTTCACCCGACCCCGCTTTTTACCGCGGACATGGTCATTTATGGCAATGTCAATGAAACGCCCAAAACATGGAGCTTTAAGGATCTTGAAGGAAAAACTGTGGGTACGACCAACGGGTACACTTATCCGACGGAGTTTATCAGCAATAAAAAAATCCTGCACTCTCCCGGACCCACGGAAAAATCGCAGTTAGAAAAATTAGCCAGCGGACGGATCCAATACGCGATCCTGTGGGGACTGACGGGTTCCTTAATCTTAGAGGAGCGGCCGGACCTGACTAAAAAAGTGAAAGCGTTAGGAGTCATTTCCCGGACGAATCTTTATTTGAGCTTTTCAAAGAAGCATAAAGAAGGCGCAAAATATGCGGCACTTTTGGAAAAAGGTCTGCAAAAAATCCGCTCCAACGGAACTTACGCGGAAATTGTCGATCAGTTTAACTCAAGACATGTCGCTGAAGAATCGCGATTATAAAAAAGCCCGCCTTTTTAAGACGGGCCTTTGTAATCACTCATTAAAGTCTAATTTCAAACAAAGTGCCATTCTCAGAAAGAATGATCAAGTACTTGAGCATCACTTCTTGAGGGTACTGAGTCGGATCATTGTATTTGGCTTGGTACTCAACGATCAGTTGGTATCTTTTTTCACTGTCCATTTGCTGAACTTCGCGAGTCAACGCCTGTTCCGCCACCGCGTATGCATTCATGCTCATCTCTTGATGAGTCGGCTTTAAGAAACTGTCTGGTTTGCTTGAAGTAAAGAGTTTGTAGTACTTGTACCCTTCAGCATCGGCTTGACGGAAGTTGTAGTTTTTCGCCGCAAGTTCTTTGCGATACTGAGTTGGAATAAATTTTCCAATTCGCGAAATCATCATTTCATAAATTTTTCTAGCACGGCTGTCTGGCTTGCTCGCGTCGTATTTCTTTTGGAAATCCAATGCGATATTTGTGAGACCTTCGCTGGACATCGCACGACACTCTTGATCTTTTTCGTTTTCAAGAGAAGCTAAGAAAACTTCAAAAGTTTCTGTTGCCATATTTTTATAAGCTTGTTCAGCCGCACTGCCCGCACGACTTGCATTGTGACGCTCCGTAAAGAAGTTCAGAAGCGTCAAAGTGTACTCTGTCGAAAGATACGACGCTTTTGAATCTCTTAAAGCCGCGATAAATTCGTTAACGTATCTGTTAAATTCCTTCGTTGCATACTTTTCCTGGATGGATCCCTGTGCACTTCCCTCAGCTCTGCCGGCCCATACTTGAACAGTGTCGAGCTTTTCTTTTAAAGCCGCGTCCATCTTTTTATCGCACGACATAGGTTCACGAAGAGCCAATTGCGGAGCTTCTTTGTTTGAGATTGCACTAACGTCCAAACCTGCCGCTCCCCACATCGCTTCTGCTTGAACTTCAATTGTTGCAATTCCAGCATCGCCCGTGATGTTTTCAGAAATCAAAGCCGGATCCGTATTAGCCACAATAACATTGCTCAAAGTTTTCACGGGAATGCGTTCTTTTTTGTCAGTCACCAAAGTTACGCTGACCAACTTCACGCGACCGACGGAAGGCTTCGCTTTGATTTGTGTCAATGGAACGGGCTTTGCCAAATCAAGCCTGTATAAATCTCCGCCTGCTTTACGAGTGATGTCTGCGATTCGGCCCACGCCTTCATAAGGAGGCTGTGCCGCTTGTGCACCAGGATCTGCCGCGAATCCATTGAGGAATGAGGGAAGAGTTGTTTCAGCATGAGCAACTCCCGCGACTTGAAGTACAAGAATTGACGTTAAAATTCGTTGCGCCCAATGACGATCCATTGTGATTCCTTTCTCTTATTATTGTTAATGCAAAGTTCGTTAGACTTTCGCCGAGTGTGATTCTGAAGCTGTGATTGGAAAATTTTGAAGAACAAAGAAAGAGCGTTGTTTAAAATCAGCGCTTTTATATGTCATTTAAATTGTTCGATTACGAAAAGCGAACGGAACATGTTTTTCGAGAAATGTCCCTATGTCAAATCCTTGGATGGTTCTAGCTCTTCTAAATTGAAATAAGAGGAAGCCACGTGGATTTGAAATTGCTTTTAAGAGCGCAGGAGACTTTATGTTCTTAAGACTTTGGCAGCTTCTTTTATTGATCGGTTCGGCCGTGATGGCGACATCTCAGGCCAGCGCCATTGAAATTGCTTATTCTTATTTTAATGAAAGTGCCGCTGTTTCAAATCAAGACGCCTCAACGAAAAGACCTTTGCTCTTGTGGATTCATGGATGCAACCAAACGGATGAAAAATTTGTTGATGTGACAGACATCGTTGAAAAAACCAAACATCTCAATCCTTTGATTATTGCTCCTTATCAGGTTTCTAAGATGAATCTTCTGAAGTGTTGGAACTTCACATCATCGGAAATGCAAAAGCGTGATGGCGACTTCATGCAGGTTATTGACGAAGTTAAAAAACATGTTGAAGCTGGAGAGGTCGATCCCAACCGGGTCTTCGTAGGAGGATTTTCCTCGGGCGCCATGTTTGCCAATCACTTGGCCTTGTGTTTTCCAGATATTTTTAAAGGAGCCTTGATCCACTCTGGCGCCCCTTTTGACGTCACAGGCAGCATGACAATAGATTCCGCTCGCGCCAATGCGCAAGAGGCTTTAACCTGCGCGGGGGCGAATTCATCTTCGGACACCCATCGTTTAAAGACGTTGTTTTACATTCATGGCAAGAAAGACAAAGTCGTTCCCACCTTTATGGGAAGAAATGCCTTTGCGCAGTCTGTCCTTTATATGGATTCATTAGACGATAGACAGTTCAATTCTTCGTATAAGGCGACCCATTTGATAGGTCAGGATGGATATTCGGTGCATTTTGCCGACGGAAGTTCGACAAGTTATATTGAGATTGAAAACATGTCTCACCGTTGGTCAGGGAGCAAGCCAGGTTCTGACTTCAGCTCCCCTTCCACTCTTTCAAGCATCGACGTCTTTTTGCGCCTGACAGATAATTTGCAATAACGTCGGCCCTGCGAATTTAGAAGCATTCGCCTTCTGAAAGAACCGTTCTTTCAGTGTATTTGTTGTCGTAGGAAAATTCCGCCAAAAGCCTGCTCATAGAAGAATCCATGATTTGCACGTGCACAGAGCGAACACCTTTGCTTGTTTGCATTTTTACCAAGCGTTTTTGAGACGGTGTTTCACACTCTTCGTAAGAATCGTAAACAGTCACATTTTGAGCTTTAAATTCACTTGCTCCCTGCATGGAAATATTTTGATTGCGAATTTCGTTTGCCGGAATTGTGAACTCTCCATTAAGAGGAATCATGCGGAAGCCTGAGAAATCAAACTTCACAATGCCTGCTGATGTTTCAGAGTCCGAGAAAAAATTGGCCAAGAAGTCAGAACCAAAAATCGAATAAGGCGTGATGTAAACTCGATAGTTCTGACCTTGTTTTAAAACGAGGTCTGCGCCTTCTGTAGAAGTGAGCGTAAAATCTTGGTGAACAACCAAATCCCCGTTGTCTGAATTACATCCCGCGAGCATCAAAACCGATGCGAAAACCAGCATTAACTTTTTCATAGAAACCCCATGTGAATGGGATTTGTGTACGCTTCGGCAGCAAAAACGCCAAGGAGCGAGAACGAATCTGTAAAAAAGAAAAAGGCAGCCATAAAGGCTGCCTTTTTTACTACTGCATTTTCACTCTATAACCGCTGGTTAGAACCGTTGTCACGCCAGGCTCGGCGGGCTTTGCAATGAATCCATTGAAGTCCCCGGAGACCGGGCCTGTAATTTCGGTACATGAGCCATCTTTTTCTTTTTTAGATCGCGGATAACAATGTTCAACCACGCCACTGAGACGATAATAGCGGTCCCAATACACAATACGATCTGACATTCCGAACGCATATGAATTGGGGTTCGTTTGATAGATCCCGTCTCCTGAACAGTCTCTCGAGTTGTAATAAAGAGCTGTATCCCTCGGATATATTATACCGTTTTCGTACTGAAGAATTGCATTCTCTTTTTCAATCCAAACTGTGATGAGCTCTGCGTTGTTATTCTTTGTGACGGAAATTAAATAATCGCCGATCTGCACATTTTGAGCCGCCGGATCATTACTAGAAATACCGTTAATAAGTCGTGGCGTTTTTACTGGAGCATTATTTCCTGCGGGCACGAAAGCTTGGGTCTCACCACAAGTGATTTGCGCTCCACCTTCGACATTGGCGACAGAACAACCTGCCTCTTGACTCTTAGAAACGGGAGCCACCGTGCTAGGTAATTCATTGGCTCCATTTGTTTCTCCGCTTTCCTGTTTACAACCGATCCCTGTTGCAAGAGCTACCGTTAGTAGCCACGAGATATTTTTAGTATCCATACTCACCTCCGCATAAACAATCGCTGGTATAGAATACCATTGGCCGTAAATACGATGGTTAACGGACGGTGAATATTGATAAACCGCTGAAATTGCAGTGAAAGGCCTGTGTCACTCTTATCCGTAAAAAAATTGAGTAGCGGGAAAGTCACACTCCCTGAAGAAAAATCCTCAGGATGAGACACCGGCTAATTGCAAGAAGCCGAGTCTAAGGCATCACCTGAAATGCCACGGCGGAAGTCTGCTTTGATGATTGATTCAACTTTCGCTGTGATGTCTGGTTGTCGCTCAATAATGCCCAGCTCGCGAGCCAGATCTAAGCTGTTATGACTTAAATTTTCAGACCCTACAAAGACGGCCTGTGAATCTACGACGATAGCTTTAGCATGGATGTAGGGATTTTCCGCCGTGTACGGCGACACTGCTGCCAGGGCTTTGACACCGCTGGCTGCCAGATCTTTAAGAAATGGGACGTTTCTTTTTTGATCCATACCGCCTTCAACACACAAAGGAACCAAGACGGTCACGGCGATTCCTTCATGACTTTTTTTCTGAAGCATCGCTATGATTTCCGCACTTCCAAGATTTTCCACCTCAAGGGAAATTGATTTTTTTGCTGAATCTAAAAGGGCCAGAATTTTTTCTTTGGAATTCACCGGGCTCCAAGCGAGTTTCTCATTTGAGAGTTGCGGGGTTGGAGGCACTAATTGCATCGAACTATTGGACCAATCCGATTCAAAAACGCTTCCCATCTCGTTAATCACACCAGTATCACTCGTGAAAATTCCGAAATCTCTGGTGAACGCCCCATTGCGAGTAAGATTGATGGAAGAAATAAGAGCCGTCTTTTTATCAATCACCATCGCTTTTTCATGCATGATTGAAAAACCTGGCGGGCTCGAACGAACGTCCACGCCCTCGGCAACCAGATGATCTTTAATTTGAGCGGCAGAGCCTTTTTGCACTAATTTTTCATCAAGAATAATGCGAACCTGCACGCCCCGCTTTTGAGCCGCAATAAGATGATCCACACTTTCCAGATCAGAGAGATGAAACATCACCATTTCAATGGAAGACTGCGCTTTGTCGATGGCACTATTGATTTGTTCGTGATTGTCTTCAGGGGTCACCGTCAGAATATCTTGTGCGGCGTGGGCACTGCAGACTTGAAGAAGGAAAGAAACTACCAAAAGAACGTTTCCAAAAGCCGATTTCATAGCGACTCCTCTTGGAATAACTTCTTAACAAATGTTAATTATTATTTAAAGAACTAATTTTGCAATGTGGATTCACTTTTTTGCCGCGCCTTAACGGGAATGCACGTAATAGTTATAAGCCACCGTCAAAATTCCGAAGTCATCCATAAATCCCAATGCAGGAAGACCATCTGGAATAAGATCAAATGGAAAGAAAAGATAGAACAGAGCTCCGACGGCGATGTACTTTTGCGCTCTTTGCATTTCATCAGAACGGACCACTTGCCAAAGTTTCTGCGCCATCTTGTAGATATTGGGATTCTTTTTTTCAAAAGATTTAATTTCGCCACTATGCTGATTCACAAACTCCAGGTTGTCGCTCTGCTGCCCCAGGTTCAAGCAAAGGTCTACAATTCCCTCGTCCATAGAGCTGTCTTTTCCGAGCTGATCCGGAGTGACGTTCATGCGATGAAAACTGTTCTGAATGTACGTCGTCTGCAGGAATTCGAATGCTTCGATGACGAGCGGATGATCTTTAGAAAGCAAACCGTCTTTTGATAAAGATAAAATGCCGGCATAAAGATTGGCTTCATATTGCGCCGGAATCAGAGATGTCCCGGGATTTTTAACCCAGCGTCGCACCGTCATATTGGAGATCTGCAAGTACTCCGCAAGCCGTTCAGGGCTAAGCTTTGTTTCTTTCAAAAGTTTATTAAGCTGGGTGACTTTCATGACGCTACTATAACATTTTGGACCAAAATCTCAATATTTACGGTCTTTTTTTGTGAAACATCCTTGCTTTGGCACTTTTAATGTGGCGATGACCAAAACTTTATGAAATATTAACAATTGTTAAGGTTGTTTTAATGAGAGGAAGGCATTACGTTTCAACAAAAGATAAAGATCTCTTTTGAAACCGGGCACTATCTTGTCAGAACGATTGAAACTTCTGACGAACTTCACAAAGTCCTCGCTTTGCGCCGTCGCGCTTTTCCGCATTTAAGCGAACGCATTAAGGAATTTGACTACACGGCCGACCACCTCATTGCCCAAGATAAGGTGACGGGGGAAATCTGTGGCGCTTATCGTCTTTCATGCTCCAGTCATTCCAAATATTTTGAAACCGAAGAAGATTTTAACGTAAATGCGATGATCAAAGGCCCCGGTGTGAAGGTGGAATTGGCTTGGGCCTGCGTCGCTCCAGAATATCGAAACGGTACCGTGATCTCCGCTTTGTGGGAGGGTATTCGAAGTTACTTGCAATTAACGGAAGCGCAATATGCCTTTGGCGCAACGAGTGTGATGGATTCAGACTGTCAGCGTATCAGCGACATTCAGTCTCTTTTAAAAGATCTCAACTCACATCCACAGAATAAATCGAATAAAAAAATTCTTCGCGCTCTTCCGACCCTTTTAAGAGCTTACATTTTAGCTGGAGCGTTCGTGTTCGCTCAGCCGATCTTTGATGCGGATTTAAATTGTTATGATTTTATGACGGTCCTCGAAGTAAATGCCTAGTTGCAAAGATTTTGTGAAGATGGAATGCATTAAATCCCCCATTTGAATGCTTTTTAAAATTCCTTTTTGTGAATATCATAGATTTTTGCGACAAAGGAGATCGACATGAAATACAACTTCCGCCCCGGGCCGCGCAATCTCATCACCGACGTTGACAATATCCGAGTGGGACAATCTGAAAACCATGAAGTGTGGAGCGGAACTTCCGTCGTCCTTTTTGACTCTGGCGCCGTCGCCGCCGTTGACGTGCGTGGCGGAGGTCCCGGCACTCGCGATACAGACGCCTTAAATCCCAGCTGCCTTGTCGATAAAATCGATGCGATTGTATTGAGCGGGGGATCTGTTTTTGGTTTGGGAGCCTCCTCTGCTGTCACAGACGTACTGGCATCTCGTGGTATTGGCTTTCCAATTGGACCTGCTCGTGCGCCGATTGTTCCAAGTGCAGTCCTTTTTGATTTGCTCAATGGCGGAAATAAAAACTGGGGCGATAAATCTCCGTACTGGGATTTGGGTCGCGCTGCCCTTGATAATGTTTCTTTGGATTTCAAACTAGGAACTGCAGGTGCGGGCTATGGAGCTAAGGCTGGCCCTGTGAAAGGCGGACTTGGCAGCGCTTCTTCGATTTCGGGAGACGGACTTCAGATCGGTGCCTTTGTCGCCGTTAACTGTGTTGGCAGTCCGATTATGCCAGGGCAATCTTCCTTCTGGGCGTGGCCTTTTGAACAAAATAACGAGATGGGTGGACAACCTATTCCTCAAGCAGCCATTGATTTTGATTCTGCGGGAGAAGCGTGGACAGGTTCTCCATTAGACAGTCTTCTCGCGACAAATCAAGCCGGTAAAAATACGACCATCGGTATCGTCGCAACCAATGCTCGCCTTACAAAATCAGAAGCTCAACGTGTTGCGATCATGGCCCAAGATGGTTATGCCCGCTCGATCCGCCCAGTGCACACACCATTTGATGGAGACACTGTTTTTGCAGTTTCCACCGGAGCTTGGGGTCAGGACATCGAAGCGCGCGCCGATCTTGTCAATCGAATCGGTCTTGTCGCAGCGGATTGCCTAGCTCGCGCAGTGGCTCGCGGCGTTTACGAAGCAACAGCATTGGGTGCACTGCCTGCGTATCGCGATGTCCACGGTGCAAAACTTCGCGCGAAGAAATAAATTGAGTTGATTGTTTTGGAGTGACAAAGGCAGCTGTTTTACTGCTGTCTTTTAAGGCTCTACCGTTCCTACTTTACCCGTGTATGGGTTCACATTTCCCTTAGTGCTCCAGTTATCATACTTCGTCGAATTAGCCCGTGTGCGATAATGAGGAGCCACGTAGGTTCCATTTTTTCTATAATATCCTCTTACGCGAACAGTCCCACTGCTAGATGAAGATTTATAACTTCGTCCCGAAGAACGATGCCCACCGCGAGCATATGACAAATTATCGAAAGCAAATAGGACGAAGAAAATACCGAGAATGTATATTGAGAATCGTTTCATCGAGTAACTCCTCGGATACGTATCGGATTTTCATAAACAAACTTTAATTTCCAAACATCTATCCCAATCTAACAGAACAAATCTTACCCAAAAAACACCATGACGCGCGAAAATGAATTGAGTGTGTACCAAGGCTTATCAACAATTAGTTTATGGCCACACTTTCAAATGAGTACGAAATTAGAGAAATTACTGCCGAGGAACTCCGCTCACAAATGACTGAGTGGGGACCTAAAATCTTCTCGGACAACGATACATCAATGAATTCTTCTTTGATCCTTAGCGATCTAGAAAAAGAAAATCTAAAAAAACTGAATAAAAATTTATCGGGCGTATACGCCCTAAGACTTGGCGTTTATAAAGGTGATGAGTTTTGTGGATGGTTCTGCGGTGAACAACACTCCGCGGAGTCTTTTTACATGCGAAATACTGCCATTTATCCAGATCACCGAAGAAAAGGACTTTATACTTCTGTCTTAGAAGAAGTCATGAGGCGGGTTAAAGCCGAAGGGTTTCAAATCATCTATTCCCGCCATAACACCACTAACAATGCGATTATTATTCCCAAGCTTAAAGCTGGATTTAAAATCACAACTCTTGAGGTCTCCGAACGTTTTGGAACATTGGTTCACTTAACTTATTTCTTTAATGACGTCAGGTCTCAAATTTTAGATTTCCGATCAGGAAATTCGAAACCATCAAAAGAGGTTAAGCAGGCGCTCGGTATAGAATGATAAATTAAATTATCTATCCATCTGCGCTACAGATTGATTTAACCATTTTTTTGATTTTGGTGACGTCACGTTGGTGTAGTAAGAAGTGGTTGAACAAGTGATATCCGACATCGCCGCGACTCCAAAGAGAAGGTATTCGCCGTTGTCATTCTTAACGAAGGCCGGTCCTCCGGAATCACCAGAACAAGCAGCTCCGTTTTCGTTTTGCGAAAGAACTACGATTTCATTCGGCGCTTCTTCTTCGTATTTTACCTGAGCCGTTTTCAGTTGAGATCCTTGCGCATAGGAAATCGCATAAAGCTTTCCTTCGTCTTCAACAATCGATGAGCCCAGCATTTCATAGCGGTGACGATCTTTTTCCGAAATCTCTTCCACTCCCACATCGGTAGCGCCAAATCCAGCGATATGAACGGATACGTTTTTCTTTAAAAGTTTTGTATTATCCAAAAGACGTGCTGGTTCATAACCCTTTGGCAACCCGCCCTCAAACTTTAAAAGAGCCAGGTCTCCCGAATCATTTTCGACAGAGGCTTCTTCAACACTTTCATTGTAAAGATCATTGATGATGACTTTGGAAGCCAAGCGCGCTGACTTATGTAAAATAAACTTCTCACCCGTTTCTGGGTCGACAAGACTGACGTAGGCTCTTGGATCACCTTCCATCATGGTCTCTTCCATGTTCAGAGTGAAATAGATTTGATTTTTGAAAGCCACCTTATGAACACAATGTGCCGCTGTTAAAATCAAATCTTTACGAATAATAGTTCCCGTGCAGGCGCCACCGTTAGCAAGAATAGCCACTGTGTGCTTACCAATGTCTGACTGAAGAGACGTGATTTCTTCCCCGCCAACGATGTGCTCAGAAGACGTTAAAACAACTGATTCTTTGGAGGTTTCTTGCTTTGAGCAGGAAATGTTTCCAAATAAAAAAGGCAGGCTTAAAACAAGTGAACTTACCGACGTGATTTTCATATTTACTCCGAACTGCAAGCATCATAAACGCCAGGCAGTTCCTATGAAAGACGCCGAGAAAGCTTTTGAATTTACTTCTCGAGATTGACACTTTTTGTGTTCTACAAATAAAGACAAACAGCATCCTGTAGGTCTTACTGTCAATATCCTCTACAGATTTGAAATTATTCTTCTATAGCAGGTTACTTATACTCATCGTGGAATTGCCACCAGGTGTACATCTCTGTCTGTGGCCATCCTTTCGGTGAGTCTTCCCACTTTTCCTGGCGACCAAATGGAGTCATATCAAGAATCGCCCATGGTGTTCCCATGTACTCAACTCCCCGTCCGCCTGTGTAGTAAGTTCGATAGACTTTATTTCCGTCACGAATAAAGACACTGAGGGCGTGCTCGCGATTGCCGTCAATTCCCAGGTCTTCATTGAAAGAAGTCTCCCACCCTGAATACCAAGGCGTTGTCCATCCCATGCGTTTTTTATGACGACGAATACTTTTGAGTGGTGCATGAGAGATAAAAACAAATGAAGTATTTCTTGCGTGGACGTGAGCAAGATGAGGGATATGGTCTGCAACGAAAGAACAACCTTTGCAGAACGTATCGTTATCTGGATGATACATGAAATGATAGACCACAAGCTGCTTGCGACCCTCAAAAAGATCCAACAAGGATTTTTCACCGTAACGGCCTTTGAAAATGTATTCGTTTTTCATTTCCATCATCGGAAGACGTCGGCGGAGAGCACTGACCTTGTCACGTTCTCTCGTATTCTTTTTTTCTTTTACGCGCAGTTTCTCAACGGCTTTGCGAAACGCTTTTTCAGATACGATTTTAGGTAAGGATTTTTTAGCCATAAATACTCCCTTATGAAAAAATCGTATCGAATTATTTTAAACTATTCATGTTAAAACTTTTTAAGCTCGCTTGAAAAGGTTTGGTCTCCAGATGTTAAGTCCAGCTGACCTTGTTGAACGAGCAAAGACCAGCGGTTGTTCTTTTCGATGAGTTCACCTAAAGAATCCAGAAATTTTGAATCGAAGGAATAGATCTGAAGGTCATTAGCGCGATGAACTTCATTGTTCTTGATTTCCATTAAAAGAACCTCGGGATTTTTATAAGTGAAAACCATCACTTCTTTTGCAGCCTTCGTGGCTTTGTGAAGCTTTCTTGCCGAAGGGTTGCCGATCTCAATCCAAAGATCGATGGAGTTATGACCACCGAGCTTGCGCAATGCGGGTGCTTCGGGATCTGCCAATCCTCCAGGAGTGAATTCAAGTCCCTCTTGATGGGCCAAGCAATAAGCAAGAACCCGACTTAGCATATAGGGATACGTTTCGGAAGGATGTTGAGCCACGCGAAAATCCAAGGATTCATAAACGCCGCGATCAATATCAGAGAACTCAATTTGGAAACGATAAAGCACTGATGTGATCCTTTTAGTTAATGCCAGCCCAATCCAAAGCTTGCTGCTTTTCTACGAAAGTACGCATCTGTATGACTTTGCCATTTCGGAATGTAAAACCATCCGCGATATGGGCATCGATCCATTGAGGATTGTCTTTCAACCTCACGTGAACCCACACGAACACGACGATTTTATCACCAGAAACGAAGAACTGCTCTGGCTCACAACTTCCTTCAGCCCAAGTCGCACGGGCTTGAGAGAAATGCGCCTCTATTTTTTCAAGCCCACGGTATGTACCGGAAGATGGAAATCCCTCCGGCTCTATACGCTCGATCTCAGGATCAAATAACTTAAGTACTGCAGGAATATCGTTGCGATTGATGGCTGCGTAGACTTCTTTAAGGATGGCTATTTCGTTTTGTGCGTTTGCGTTTTGATTTGTGGGCATAGGTTATCTAAACACCCAGAAATAAAAAAAGGAAGCTCGATGAGCCATTTTTGTTTTAAGTGGCAATCTGACTTTTAAATTTCAGCTTTATTAAATTATTTATGACGCACAGGGCGACATAGTTTTGAATATAGAATTTTAAAATGATTTATTTACTCTATCGACCATGATAAATAAAATTTAATTTATTACCCTGCACACAAAATACTTACTCTTAAAATTCTTCTTTTCGAAAGGCTCATTATGTCTAGATTTCGTGTGACATTAGTTTCATTGATTTATAAAGATCGAAATCTAGTAATAAATTTGGCAACAAAAATGGTTTTGTTTCTAATGATCTATATTGCCATTACCGTGGTGTTTGCATTCGCGTATTACTCATTGAAAAGATCGTTCTTTCACCATAACCCATTGTACGATCCCGCGTACTACGAGATCAAAACTCGTGTAACCACGGAGCTTTGTAATTCAGTTTTTCCAACCAAGGTACTTAACGCTGCTGACGGGTTTTGTATATACGAAATAAATGGTGATGATAGTTTTGATTTATGGGGAACAAACGGTCCTGACAAGGGTAAGCTTAAAGCCGTGACTATTCAGGTTGGAGAAGCGTCAGACAAAAACTTAAAAGTTTTCATACATTACCATATCCAATTCGCGAGTAATACAACCAAGAATCTAGGTCCAACTGGAGGATCTGGCGATATATTTGTTATCTCACTTGATGAAATCAATGAATTTGGAAACGAAATGTCTCTTAAAGTCATAGCACCAGATAGTGTGTTTACAATGAATCCTCCAATCGAAAGAAATGGTTCTCAGATCTATACTCAGTTTTTTAAGAACCGAAATTTACCTATTCTTAAAAATTTGCGGCTTTTCCAAAACTCGAATGGATTATTTCTTGTATTACCTCACAACAAAGAGATCTATCTCTTATCAAAATATTTAAAAAATACTCCCGTCGAAGAGCCTAGCTTCTGGAAAATGCTATACTTTAGTTCGATGACAATTTCTTCTTTTGGATTTGGCGAAATTGTTCCTATTAGCTATGCGGCGCGAATTTACGTAGTAATAGAAGTAATTCTTGGAATACTATTATTTGGTTTTTTTGTTGCAGTCTTATACGACGAATTAAAAAATTATCACCAGGAAAAACACCAGATTTTTTTAAATACTGAAAGAAGAAAATCGATTGGTGCTTTATGGAAGAACTACTACACGACGTTTCGCAGAAGCTCCAAAATGATAACTCAACCTTTATCTGAAAAAGACTTTGACATAAAAAACCTTCGTTTTAGTATGCTACAAAATTTATATTTCGAGAACAGTCTAAATACTATGGCTCCGATGTTACAAATGTCTTTTGAAGACTATTTTAATAATTTGGAAAAAATCACCGCTTACTTCAAATCAGTGATTTCCTCTTTCGATTACGAAAAAAATAAAGTCCTTATCGAAAAGATGACTGCGGCAATTGCCGAAATTGAAAAATACGATTTTCTTAATGCATTAAGAGAAAGAGCAAGGACAAGGGTCGGAAATAAAATAGCTGCTGAGGTAGATATCGAACGCTTCAAAAATAATCCAGATATCGAACCCACTTTTCTTCCCTCGAATTCAATTAATGTCTATGTAGGTATTTGGCACTCTCTGATCACTTTAAACGATCTCTTGAGCGAAATCGATGCTGAACTAAACCCTCATAGTTCTGAGAAGTTATCACTGTGCTAATTTTAAATAAGAACTGATGAGTTGGCCCTGTCAAATCTAGAAATAAAAATAGAGTCAAAGATTTCTTTATATTCCATCGTTTGTGGGGTCGGCCATTTTCGCTAAAAAATGGCGGGGTCGACAAGCCCCCAAACCTGGAATCTTATTCTAAACTCAATTTAACATTAAATTGCCCATACCGTAGGATACAGAGCCAAATATTTATAAAATGTCTGGTAAGTCGAAAAAACGCGAAATTTTAGGCCTGTGAGCACCCAAAAGACCTAAGAGCTTTAGTTTCTTCTCTAGCCCAAACTTCGCATACTGAGCTCATGGCCGTTAAGAAAACAGAAAAAGATACCGATATTTGTTTAGACTGAGTAAATGGGGCTTCTAGATTAACAATCAGTTTGCGTCACTTATGATTCTGCCGAAAAGAGGACTATGAAAACACTAATACTCACATTTCTAATGCTACCTACTCTTGCCAATGCTACTTTGTGCGATAACTACGATGGTGATGTGAATGATGCTTACCATTATGTCGACTCAATGTTCAGCGCTCTTAAAATTCTAAATGAATCAATAATAAAAGTTAGAGAAGGTAAGAATAAAGACACTGCCTACAATATCATTACCTCATTCCCAAAGAAGAAGTGTGTAGTTCAAAGCCTTGAGCCTTTCACTACGTCTAAGAATGAAAATATCGCAACTAGTGCCAAAGGAATTTCAGCTGGAATAGAGCGAATTATTGAAATTCAAAAGAGCCAGATTGAGTTATTGAAGAAAGTTGAATCTGGTGAGATTACTGGTGAAACAAACGTGAGTGTTCAACTAGGCGAATCCTCCAATCAATTGGACGATGCCTGGTCAACAATATCCCTTGCAGTAATCGGTTCAACCCATGCCCTAATTGACAACGATCAGCTGAGGAAAGAGGAGAAGCTCAAAGCTCTTCTAATAACAGGAAAACAAAAGAACGATTTGAAGAAAAAGATTGAAAGAGACTTTGATACTAAGAAGAAAAAGGGAACCAAGATTGATGTAGTAGCGACAGCTTACCTACAGTTCCTTAACGACAAATGGAAAACTAAGAAATAATTGGAGCTCAAATGTACTACCTTCTCGTATTCGCAATAAACATAGCAAATCTTCAACCAGTAATCCTTAAGGATTGTATTGAGTATAAGGCGGTAGCCGACACTAAGATTGAATCAGTTGTCAAAGAAATCGAAAAGGCCTCAAAGTGTGAGAAAAATCCAGATTCGAAAGTTTGGAATTGTATGAACGAAAAAGCAGGGATCATCACTAAGATTGTAATTCTAACTGACAAGAAAGAATGTAAAGCCTTTCCTGGTGATACAGCTAAGAAATTAAAGACACTAATGGGCCGATAAGGCGCTAAGTACTTCAAGCAAGTCACGTTGCCGCCAGTTACAGTAACCATGCCGCAATTCTTTGCGCAAAAATCTCATTGCTCCTGCGTAAGCACTCGTCAAGAGAGTTACGTTAGTGAAAGTTGCGCCCGTTGTGGAGCGGAGTTGTGCCTATTCGTTCGCTTCATAAAAGATGGAAAGGTTGTTACGGCTAAACTCTAAGTGACACAATTAAAAAAGGAAGCTCAGAGGCTTCCTTTTTAATTTCCATCGTTTGTGAGGTCGGCCATTTTCGCTAAAAAATGGCGGGGTGGACGGGACTCGAACCCGCGGCCTTCCGCGTGACAGGCGGACGTTATAACCAACTTAACTACCACCCCACATCGATTTGGAGAATCTTTTATAGCTACAGTGACCGCGTAATTCAACACTTTTTTACGATCCCCTTAAAATACCCGCTCTTTCCTCTCAACGGTGGGCATGACAAGCCTCATTATGCCCTCTTTTTCAGCAAATTGGCCCCTTGGAAAAGCCCGGTTTCGGGTATAGTGTAGTTTCCCATATCCAAAGGAGAACCCCATGAAAAAAGCTCTGGTTTTGACAGCTTTGTTACTTTCTCAAACTGCTCTTGCAGAAACAATCACATACGCCGTTGAAGGCATGCACTGCGGATCTTGCGCGAAGGCCATCAAAGCTCAGGTTTGCAAGATGGATGGTTTGGAAAAATGCGATGTTACGATGGGTAAAGTAGTGATCTCTCCAAAAACAGGAATCAATATTTCTCAAGAGCAAATCCAAGCGGCGATTTCTAAAGCTGGCGAATACAAAGTCACAGGTTCAACAAAAAGCAAATAAACATTTTAAAGAGTTCTTAACAACTTTTGTTTTTGCACAAAATAATTTGACCACGTCATCGCCTCTCAGGCGGTGACGATTTTCTTAATCTTTGTCATAATACTCTTATGACGAATAATTCTGAAAACACGACAAACAAAGGACGTCTTCTCATCATCGACGATGAGTCCGAGTTGCGTGAAGTTTTAATGGCTCTGCTTGAAGAGTCTGCCAGTGAAATTCAACAAGCCGCAAATGGTCTTGAAGGTATTGATCTTTTGAAATCACAAAAGTTCGATGCCGTTCTTTCTGACGAAAAAATGCCAAAAAAATCAGGGCTCGAAGTTTTAAAGTGGATGCGCGAAAGCGGACTTAATATTCCTTTCATCATTCACACGGGCTACGGCCAAAAAGACATGGTTCTTGAAGCCCAGCGCTTAGGCGTATATGCGTTCATTGACAAACCTTGGGACGAGCGAGCGCTAATTAGCACGGTTGAGAACGCCCTTCGCTCCGGCATGGGGCAACAGAAGCCGTAAACCTTCTTGTCTTTTACACCTTAAATCCATCATCATAGGGGAAGTTTCGGGTCAAAGACCCTAGAATAGGATTTCCTCATGCAGAAACTTTTTTGGCTCGATATGGAGATGACAGGTCTCGATGTCGAAAAAGAAGTGATCATCGAAGTCGCAGCTATCGTCACTGATTTAAACTTTAAAGAGCTCGACACATTTGAAACCGTTGTTAAACAACCGCAAAAGTATTTAGACGCCATGGATGCGTGGAATACGGAACACCATAAAAAATCAGGCCTCACGGCGAAAGTTCCTTTCGGCATGGATCCAGATCAAGTCGAAGCAAAGCTTGTCGACATGGTGAAAAAACATTTCCCAGATCCAAAAGATCGCCCGGTACTTGCTGGAAACTCGATCATGCAAGATCGTCTTTTCATCGATAAGTACATGAAAGATCTTTCTCCACGCCTGCACTACCGCATGGTGGACGTGTCGTCATGGAAGGTGATCATCAACAACAAGTTCAATTACGTGTATCAAAAAGCGAACAAACACCGTGCCCTTGACGACATCCGTGAGAGCATTCAAGAACTTCGCGCGTACTGCGACAAATTGAAATTCTAAGAATCTATGCCACAAAAAAACGAGATCGAAACGGAATCAGCATTTAAAAACTGGATCAATGCCGGTCTCGTGGCCCGCATAGCAAAGCACATCGCATTTCATCATCCGGAATTTGACAGCAAAGCTTTTAATAAATTAAGCAGCCAACTCCCCGCTCTGGAAATGAAACCCAGAATGAAGTTGATCTGCGATTTCTTAAAAGAACTTCTGCCACAGGACTACACAACAGCGTTAGATATTCTTATCGACGCAACTGTGAAGCCCGCTCCTAAAGTAGAACCACTAAAAGGTTTTGATCTATGGGCCTTCACCGAATACGTGCACAGATACGGATTAAAAGATTTCGACGAGTCAATGAAAGCTTTGCATGAGTTCACACAAAAATTCACAGCAGAATTCGCCATCCGTCCATTCTTGATTCAAGAAGAAGCAAAGACGTTAAAAGTTCTGCACAAGTGGACCAAAGATCCAAGTCATCACGTAAGACGTTTGGTTTCGGAAGGTTCAAGACCAAGACTGCCTTGGGGTGAACAACTAAAATCTTTCATCAAAGATCCAACACCGACAATCGAACTTTTAGAAAAACTAAAATACGACGACGAGTTGTACGTAAGAAAATCCGTGGCCAATCATTTGAACGACATTTCAAAAGATCATCCGACGGCTGCAATTAAGACCGCACAAAAATGGTTGAAAGAAGCTCCAGCGAAACAAAAACCAAAAATCGATTGGATTGTCAGACACGCCTTAAGAACACTTCTGAAAAAAGGCCATCCAGAAGCATTGAAACTTTTGGGTTTTGAAAACAAAGGCAAACTCGAAGTTAAAAACCTCAAGCTAACAAAAAAGGAAATCCGCATTGGAGAACACTTAGAGTTCTCATTCGATCTAGCAAGCACAACCGCCGCCCAAATTATGGTGGATTATTTAATCCATCACAAAAAATCCAACGGCGAAACAAGTCCCAAAGTTTTTAAGCTAACAACAAAAAGCCTAAAGACAAAAGAAGTCTTACCAATCAAAAAGAAACACTCCTTCAAACCAGTAACAACAAGAGTCTATTATCCAGGCACACACTATTTGGAAATCATGGTGAACGGAAAACTCTTAGCGAAAGTCCCCTTCAATCTAAAAAAATAGTTCAAAGAAAAAAGTACCTGGTACCTTTCTCCCAAACGCGCCGACAAGGCGCCCGATCCCAAAGCGCAGAACGAAGGAAAGTTGAAGTCCTTCCATGCGCAAACTTATGCACACGCTAAAGACCCTTCACCAAAACCTAAAGTTAAAATCTCCAGCCTTGGGTATAGAGGACTGTGGAGCTTGCAAAACCGAGTTCCGCAGCGCCAAGAAAGAAATGCAGTAGTAATCAGAAGACTAAGGAAAATAAAAAAGGGAGGCCAGCAAGCCTCCCCCAAGCGCGAGGACTGTCTGAGCGTTTTGCAAGCTCCACAGCCCTCTATACCCAAAGCGGGTTAGATTAATAACGATAGTGTTCCGGTTTGAATGGACCGTTAGGACTTGTATGCAAGTATTTAGCTTGCTTTGAAGTCAACTTAGTCAACTTAACACCAAGTTTTTCTAGGTGAAGAGCTGCCACTTTCTCATCAAGGTGTTTAGGCAAACGATAGACAGCGATGTCTTGATACTTATCACGGTTGTTGAAAAGTTCCATTTGCGCCAAAACTTGATTCGAGAATGAGTTACTCATGACGAAGCTTGGGTGTCCCGTTGCGCAACCCAAATTCACCAAACGGCCTTTAGCAAGGATGATCACTTGTTTGCCGTTTTTCAAAGTGTGGATGTCCACTTGTGGTTTTACTTCGCGGATTTTTGAGTTCTTGTTCAACCAAGCCATATCGATTTCGATATCGAAGTGACCGATGTTGCACACAATCGCGTTGTTCTTCATAGAGTTGAAGTGCTTGTCAGTGATGATATCGCAGCAGCCAGTTGCTGTTACAAAGATGTCACCGATCTTAGCGGCTTCGTCCATAGTAGTAACTTCGAAACCTTCCATCGCTGCTTGCAATGCGCAGATAGGATCGATTTCAGTGATAAGAACGCGGGCACCAAGACCACGCAATGAGTGCGCAGAACCTTTACCTACGTCGCCGTAACCTGCAACAACGCAGATTTTACCAGCAACCATCACGTCCGTTGCACGCTTGATACCATCTGCCAAAGATTCGCGGCAGCCGTACAAGTTGTCGAACTTAGATTTAGTTACAGAGTCATTGATGTTGATCGCTGGAACTTTCAATTTTCCGTTTTTCAACATCACTTCTAGATTGTGAACACCTGTTGTTGTCTCTTCAGAGATACCGATGATCTTTTTCAATTCTTTAGCGAAGCGTGGCTCATGCATCATGTTTGTCAAATCGCCACCGTCATCAAGGATCATGTTGAAGCCGTCTTTGCCCCAACCAACGATTGTCTGCTCGATGCACCAGTTGAATTCTTCTTCAGTCAAACCTTTCCAAGCAAATACGGGGATGCCCGCTGCTGCCATCGCAACCGCTGCGTGATCTTGAGTTGAGAAGATATTGCATGAAGACCAACGGATTTCTGCACCAAGCTCGATAAGAGTCTCGATCAAAACCGCTGTTTGGATTGTCATGTGAAGGCAACCCGCGATTTTTGCACCTTTAAGAGGTTGAGATTTTTTGAACTCTTTACGAAGAGACATCAAACCTGGCATTTCAGTTTCGGCGATCTTGATTTCCTCACGACCCCATTTTGCCAATTTATCGAAAACTTCTTGGCTCTCCATCGCTTCTTTGCAAACTTTGAAATCGCCCGAAGGCAATTTAGCTGCTGATTTTGCTGGAGCTGCTTTTACATTTTTTTTCATAGCGGATTTTCCGTTCGTTGTCGTTAGTGACATTGATATTGATCCTTTGGTTGTCTTTTAAAAAAATTAATATTGCTTCAGTTCCGGGCCTCTGGCCCTCCACACTGCCGGCGTCCGCCGCTAAGGCAGCGTTAAAATTTCGTATCCAGTATCTGTCACAAGTACCGTATGTTCAAACTGTGCAGATAATAGACCATCTGCAGTATGATAGTACTTAATGCTCGATCCAGGAATAGCGTATTCAATGATCTCGTCGGTTCCTTGGTTGACCATCGGCTCTACGGTAATGCAATGGAAAGGAACTAGGCGGTCGCCCTTGCCCTTTTTACCGAAAGACGGAACGAAGGGTTCTTCGTGGAAGATACGCCCAACGCCGTGGCCGCCAATCTCTTTCACAGTCGTATAACCCTTACGGGTTACAAGTTTATTGGTCTCAAAGCCAATATCGCCGGTCCAACCGTTGGGAGTGATCGCTTCAATACCACGATCACGGGCCATGCGAGCGGTCTCGACAAGGTCTTTGGCGTCTTCAGAGACGTCACCGATCATATACATTTTTGATGTGTCACCGAAGAAGCCATCAATCCAAGCCGTCACATCAACGTTGATGATGTCGCCGTCTTGAAGAACTGTCTTATCATCAGGAACACCGTGGCAGACCACTTCGTTTACGGAGGTGCAAGTGTACTTAGGATATCCATGATATCCCAAACAAGCGGACTTCGCGTCTTTGCTCATCATAAAGTCATTGCAGAGTTGATCGATCTCGTTCGTTGTCATGCCGACTTTGATGTACTTATCAAGGTAGGTCAAAGTATCGGCCGCGATACGGCAGGCACGAGTCATTTTTTTGATTTCTTCTAAAGACAGAGGCTTGATTCCCATAGAGGGGATTTATAGCACAGCGGACCTAGGTTGGATAGGCCAAAACACCGAATGAGACAGGGCCCAGAAACACAAAAGCCCGGGTTTCCCCAGGCTTTTGAATCTTGTTCAGCTTTAAAACTGATTCTAAGACTATTTCAAGTGCTTAGAAACAAGTTTAGTCATGTCGAACATAGAAACTGTAGTTTTGCCGCCGAAAACTTCTTTAAGTTTTGCATCAGCATTGATGTTTCTTTTGTTCTTAGCATCTTGAAGACCGTTCTTCTTGATGTATGCCCAAAGTTTCTTAACAACTTCAGTACGTGGAAGTGGAGAAGCACCAACAACTGCTGCCAAAGCTGCAGATGGAGTCAAAGCTTTCATGAATGCTGCATTTGGTTTGCGAGCAGTCTTAGCTTTTTTTGGAGCTGCTGCTTTTTTAGCAGCTGCTTTTTTTGGAGCTGCGGCTTTCTTAGCAGCTTTTTTTGGAGCAGCTTTTTTAGCTGCAGCTTTCTTAGTAGTAGCTTTCTTAGCTTTTGCCATTCTAAATTCCTCCGTTAGGTTTTTAGTCTCGTTTATACGAATGAGCTTAGTGTGTATCTAAGTCGAGGCGTTTGTCCAAAAAAAAATGCATGCTAAATCATTTTTTTTTCGCACTGGAAGCAGATTTACCCCGTTTTTCCCTCGGAAAACTGCCTTTTCCCTTCCCAAACACCCCCTTTCCCCTAGGAAAAAGGGCTATTTCTCGATGGAAAACCCCTTCTGGACTGAGGAGATTGAGGGTGCAACCGATAAGAAAGGCATGAGTTTTCAAGCAAGTTTTAAGCAAATTCTTCGAGAGAAAATGAGTGAAACAAGCTCCTCTTCCCAGGGAAATAGCTCTGCAAACTTGCACGCAGATCCTCTGCATCTTGCTTATTTGCTTGGACAAATCAATCGTTTAGAATTCCAAACACCGCGAGGACAATACCCAGCGCCGAAGGTTCGTCCTCAAAGAAAACCGCATGCTCTTTCTGCTTCCCAAAGACTTTCCTATGAGTTCCTCAAGACTTGGATCCATGATCTCTCAGAGGGGTTCACGGCTTCTGAGCTTAAGAAAGCGTTCCGCCAAACAGCGATGATCCTTCACCCCGACCAAGGCGGCAACGTGCAGCAGTTTCTTGAGCTGAAGGACCATTATGAAAACCTTCGCTCACTTGTGCCGTGAAATTTGTATTAATATAAGACACTAAACAAGATTACATTGTTGAAATGACCTCAGTACTTCTACTATAGAACCGATATTCATAGTAGAAAATCAGCGGAAGACGATGGCACCATGTATGACTTAGAGTTCACATCTGAGGATGCGTATAAAAAAAGACTGATCTATTTTAAAGTCATTTACTTTATTGGCGTCGCTGTATCATTTGTCTATATCGTCAAATATAACTTCGAATATAAAATCTCCGAATACAACCCTGTCCTCATCCCGGGATGGTTGGCCTTCTTGCTGCTCCCGCCTTTAGCCCTTAAATTTACCAAGAACTACCTCTACTCGGCGATCTCTCTGGGCACTGTCTCCATCAGCCTCCTCACTTATCTGCTTTACACGGCTGGAGGAGGAGACGCCCCGGGGGTCTTTTGGCTTGCCGCCGTTCCTTTGGTCTTGGGAATTTTGATCGGACTTCCTGGCGCCGTGGTAGGTTACTTCATTGTTGCTTCGATCATCATCTTTTTCTGGTATCTTAAGGCCAACGATCTTGGACCGAATGTTATTGCAGACTATGGCGACTACGGAAAAGAAAAGCTCTTTAACCTTGTCACCTTCCTGATCTTCTCCTGCTTTACGACGCATCAATATATAATGGGCGAAGAACGTTTTATGAAACGCCTCATGGAGAAGAATCTCGATATCGAGAACCTTTTGCGCGTTTTGATTCATGACATTGCTAACACCCTTTCTTCGATGACTTACAATTTGGTCAAAGCCAAAGAGGATCGCGAGAACAGCATCAGCTCTTTGGAATTTGAAAAAATTGAAAAGGCCGTGGATGATATCAACAACCTGCTTGCGCAGGTGCGGCATTTAAAATCCGTTAAAGATGGAAAAGCCGCTCTGCCTTTGAAGCCGATCTCTCTCACCCTGGTTTTGCACGAAGTTTACGAGAGCACCTTGGGTGTGGCGCAGAAAAAAGGCATCAAGCTGTCTTTGGATATTTCCCGCGATCGCATGTTGATCAACGGTGAAAAAACCATCTTGAGCAACGTTGTTCTATTAAATCTTTTGAACAACGCCATTAAGTTCTCTCATCCTGGGGATCGCATTGATCTTAAAGCGTATTCGACCGATGAACAGGTTATCATCGAAATTCAAGATTATGGCATTGGAATCCCTGAACATATTCTCAATCAGATCTTCAATCTCAACGCGCAAACGACTCGCTCCGGAACTCAAGGAGAAAAAGGCACCGGCTACGGCATGCCACTTGTAAAAGAATATTTACAGATGATGGATGGAACGATTGAAATCCACTCTCAAGAAAAAGCCACACAGACACAACCTCGTGGAACTCGTGTCACTTTGAAACTCCCTCTGGCTAAAGCGACAGTATAGAGTCTCACAGCGAACACATATATCTTTGCAAAGTGAAGGCCTCCTCGGAATAGACCGATAAGGTCTCTATGAATATTCGGAACTTTTTGGTGCATTCATTGCTGGTCTTACTGGCGGTCGAGAGAGTATGGGGCGTTCCGGGTTCTCTCACCTATCAAGGCCGCATTCAAAATACTCAAGGGACCGCTCTTGAAGTGAATGGTGTGCAATTCGAATTTTCCATCACCAATCCGACGGGTTCCTGCACGATCTATCGCGAAATCTCCAATGGCATCGACATGAGAAACTCCAAGGGCGTGTTTGATGTCCCCATCGGAACGGGAACAAAAGCTTACCCGGGAACACCGAGCTTTAAACTCCTCGACAGTTTTGATAACTCCACGACATACAACTGCGAAAGTGGAGGCACCTACACACCCGTTCTGGATGACAAACGTTTGTTGCGCGTGCAGTTCTTTGACGGAGTTGGTTGGAGATTGATCACTCCCGACAGTGAAATTCGCGCTGTCCCCTTTGCTGCTGTTGCGAAGTCGGCGCAAAAACTGGGAAACAATTCTGCCGCGGACTTTTTGTTGAAATCTTCAGTTCCTCTTTGCACGGCCGGACAATATTTAAGACATATTGCTCCTGCTGGAACCTTTGAGTGCACCACACCGTCTGTTTCCGGAAGTGATGTGAGTGGAAATATTTCTGGAAGCTCTGCGGGGTTCACGGGAACTTTAAGCGGAGACGTCTCTGGCACTCAATCAGCAACGAGTGTGGATAAAATCAAAGGTGTCGCTGTTTCTATGACCGGAAATGCTTCGGGAAAAGTTTTGAAATTCAACGGAACAAATTGGGCTCCGGCAGACGATAATGTTGGCGCGACAGCCAATCTTTCTGGAGACGTCACTTCGACTTCAGGAAGTGCCGGAACGAAGGTTGAAAAAATTCAAGGCGTCGCGGTATCAAATAGCACTCCTTCTGCGGGCCAAGTATTCATTTATGGTGGCACCCAATGGGATGTTCAATATTTTGGTTTGGGTCAACTTCGCTCGACTGTCACGGGTGCGATACAGATGCCAAGCTCTTGTGCCACGGCTGACAAAACTTTGACTTGGAGTGCGATTACCGATTCGCTGTCTTGCACTTCGATTTCAATTGTGAATTCTCAAGTCACGGGACTGGGAACCGCGGCAACAAAAAATGTTGGCACGTCTGCCGGAAATCTGGTGCAGCTTGATGGCTCCGGGCGGGTTCCCGCCTCTCTTCTTCCAACAGGAGCCAGTGGTGCTCTTTTAGACGGCGGAAATAGTACGGGAGCGACATTGAGCGTGGGAACAAATGACTCTCAAGCACTTTCCTTTGAAACAAATAATATTTCCCGCATGAAAATTTCTTCCAGTGGTCTTGTCGGTATTGGTGTTTCTTCTCCATCAGAAGAGTTAGACGTGCGCGGTACGGACAGCGTTTATCTACAAGTTGTAAAAACCAATGGCGCCGGAGCCGGGAATGCCGGTGTGATTGCACAAAGCTACACCACTTCAGGAATTGGAAGTTCCTATATGGGAATGGCCTTCCGAGGAAGCGAAGCAAGTCCCGCGTCTTTGCAAGCCCAGGATCAAATATTATATTTAACAGGATACGGAGCCACAGACTCTGCTTGGCACGTGGGACAGTCAGCTCAAATTACTTTTGCGGCCGCTGAAAACTTCACGGCGACATCTTCGGCGGGAAATATTCTTTTTGAAACCACGCCTTCGGGTGCAACGACTGCGGCTGAACGGATGCGCCTCACCAGCAGTGGCGAATTAGGGGTTGGAACGAACGCACCTGAGTTTAGACTGTCTTTAGAAAACGACGGCGGAATTCTTGCTAAAGGAGATGCAAATTTAGGTCGCACCTTGGCTTCTAGCGGTGCTGGCACGCGTATGATCTGGTACCCGCGCAAAGGTGCCTTTCGTGCAGGATCAGTTACCGGCACTCAGTGGGATGATGCTTCTATAGGCTCTCACTCCTTCGCAGCCGGCCTCAACACAACCGCCAGCGGAACTAATTCTGTAGCTATAGGAAGTGGCAATACCGCAAGTGGCTCTTATTCAGTTGCTTTAGGAGTTCAAGCTCTTGCAAATTCATCGCAAAGTTCCGTCGCGATCGGAAATACCGTCACAGCAAGTGGTTGGTTTGCGGTTGCCATAGGGGCTGACACGGTGGCCTCTGGTAATGGCTCAACGGCTCTGGGTAGAAACACCTTAGCACCTGCCATCAATCAGATCTCAGTCGGAATGTACAGCGCAACCACGGGCACTGAAAATCCCACGGCGATTGTCGCGACCGACCCTTTGTTTGTTATCGGTAACGGAACTTCAATAAGTGCGCGCTCTAACGCCGTGACTGTTTTAAAAAATGGAAACACAGGAATCGGAGTTTCAGCTCCAACAGCCAAGTTAGAAATCAATGGCTCTGTGAAATACGGCGGAAGAACTGTGGCACGCATGACGGTGTGCTCTTACATCAGTACAACGATCAATTCGGACGCCGGCACAAACACAGCATGGCACTATTGGACGACAGGTGAATGCGATAACGGACTTCCTTCGGGAAATTGTCTGAGCTATCTTGCTCAAGCCGTGGCTTCAGGAAACGATACAGACTGGCAGGTCTTAAATCCGGGAGAATCTCCTGGTTACGGAGTCGCGGGCACTGCGACAAATGGCGGAATCCATTTGAGTCTCACGACCCCAGGAACTCTCTTTAAGCTGCGCGCGGTCTATCAATGCGATTAGCCTCATTTTGAGACAGGGAACGCGCGGGAACAGTGAAGTTTTTTTGACAAAAAACCGATAAGTCTTCTATGAGACGATTGTACGTACTGGGAGTCTTCCTTCTCACTTCGCTTTTTATTTTTTCAATACAAGGCCACGCGTCTCCGTCCTCTTTAACCTATCAAGGTCGCATCATTAAATCAGATGGAACTCCTTTGGAATATTCCAACGTCAGTTTCATTTTTCAAATCATGGATCCTTCTGGTCAGTGCGTGATTTATCAAGAGCAAGTGACTGGAATTAATATGGCGAACTCTAAAGGAGTCTTTGACGTTCCCATTGGAAAAGGTGGAGTCAATTATCCTTTAGGCGGCGGATTTACGGTTCTTGATTCTTTCAACAACTCTTCTACTTTTACTTGTGGAGCCTGTAGCGGATATACTTGCTCTGATGGCACGAGCAACTATTCCCCGGTGCAAACGGATGGTCGTCTTTTAAGAGCACAGTTTCACGACGGCAGCGCTTGGCGTTTGATTTCTCCTGACACCGTGATTCGTTCAGTGCCCTACTCGGCATATGCACTTTCTGCGAAGAAATTGGGAACTAACACTGCTACGGATTTTGTTTTAAAGACGAATGTGCCGACATGTAATTCCAATGAATTTTTATCGTGGAGCGGAAGTGCTTTTGTCTGTGCTCCCGTAACAGGCGCGAGTGGCGGAACTGTCACCAATGTTACGTCTTCGAACTCTTATGTAACGATTGCGAATAACACTTCCACTCCTGTTGTGACTTTGAATGTTGGTACAGTTGCGGGAACTGTCGCTGCGGGTGATGACTCTCGTTTTACAAACGCTCGTGTTCCTACGGGTGCTGCAGGTGGAGATTTGTCTGGGACTTATCCGAATCCTTCCGTGGCAAAAATTCAAAGTGTCGCGGTTTCTAGTGCTGCACCAACTAATGGGAATTTTTTAAAGTTTGATGGCACTCAGTGGATTGGTGCTGCTATTGGTATGAGCGATGTTACGAATTTGAATTCTTCTTTAAGTAATTATCATACGGTGGCTGCGTTTAATTCTGCTGTGGGAAGTGCTAACTGTGCTGCTCATCAAACTCCTTATTGGAATTCGGTTTCTGGATCTTTTCAGTGTCAGGCGATCAATGTTTCTGTTGCGGGTGATGTAAGCGGAACTATTGGTGCTGTTTCCGTAAATAAAATCAAAGGTGTTGATGTTGATACAACCGGATTAGCTACTGGCCAAGTTTTGAAATATGACGGAACGAAGTGGGCTCCTGCCGCGGATTCAAATGCTGGCGGTACAGTTACTAATATTGCGACTGGTACGGGTTTAAGTGGTGGTCCTATCACAACTACCGGAACGATCTCACTTGCTAATACTGCTGTGACGGCGGGTTCTTATGGTTCAACGACTCAGGTGGGAACTTTTACAGTCGATACTCAAGGACGTTTAACTGCGGCTTCGAATTCTGCAATTGCATTTCCTGTGACTTCTGTTGCAACTAAAACTGGTGCAGTGACACTTGATTATGGTGATATCAACAGTGCCGCTTCAAAATATCTCACTTACAAACCTAACAATGTAGCTTGTACTGATGGACAAGTTTTAAAATGGATTGCTGCAAATTCTCGTTGGGAGTGCGCGAGCGATACAGATACCAATGCCGGTGGTACCGTCACGAATATCGCAACGGGTACTGGATTAAGTGGTGGACCAATTACTTCTACCGGAACTATTTCTTTAGCAAACACGGCTGTAACTGCGGGATCTTATACTCGCGCAAATATCACGGTCGATGCGCAAGGTCGTTTGACTGCTGCAAGCAATGGTGCGGCGGTAAATCTCGCAACTGAAGTCACTGGCACTTTACCAATTGCAAATGGTGGCACAGGACAAACTACTGTCACAGCTGCTTTCAATGGTCTTTCTCCAAGCACAACAAAAGGTGACTTAATTGTTCACGATGGTACGAATGATATTCGTTTGCCTGTCGGTACAAACGGACAGGTATTGTCTGCTAACTCAGCGCAAGCTTCCGGTCTTCAGTGGATCACTCCAACGAACGGAACTGTGACTAATGTTACAGGAACAGCTCCAATTGTTGTGGCAACGGGATCAACAACTCCCGCAATTTCAATTAACGATGCAACAACTTCAGCAAAAGGCGCTGTGCAAATCGGAGCTGGTATCGCAGTCACTTCCGGAACTATTAGTGCTGATCCAGCAAACTTCCCTTCTGCTGTGCCGGTTTCCAAGGGCGGTACAGGTGTCACGTCGCTGACAGCGAATAGACTTCTTGCCAGCGATGGCACCGGCTCAACAATCACTACATTCACTTGCGCTGTCGGACAGCTTGTGACTTTCGATGCGGCTGGCGTGATGGGATGCACGAACTACTCTGCTTCAGGAGTTTTTGCAAATGGTGGAAATAGTTTTGGAGCCAATGCCACACTTGGAACAAACGACGCTTACTCGCTAGCATTTAAAACAAGTGGATCAACGCGCATGACGATTTTATCCGGAGGAAACGTGGGTATCGGAGTTACCAATCCCACGGCACCGCTTGATATAAGCTTCTCCGCTCTATCAAGTGGAATTCAATCAACCAATACTGACGCCACAGGCTCATCTTCTGTAACTCTGAATGCGGGAACAAATAAAGTTTATCTGGGAGTCTGGGGGCAATCCGCCGGATCAGGCATGACCTACCTTCAATCAAATGCCGCTAACACATTGGATATCAGCACATTCCAAGCGCAACCACTGACTTTTTCTACAAACAAATCAGCAGGTGGAAGCACCGAACGCATGAGAATCACATCCAGTGGTTACATCGGCATCGGAACAGCAGCGCCCACTTATCCTATGCACATTGTCTCCAATTTATTAACTGGGCAAGCATCCACGCTATATATCACTTCGACAAATACGACGTCCTCGGCGAATACTTCCATTAATACGTCGGGGTTTTATAAGTATACAGACAACAGCACTGCGAACTCGAGTTCCAACCAAGTTCTTCGTGCAGAGTATGTCCGTTCTGCTACGGCAACAGGAACTCCGACATCATTCGATGCTCAGATCACAGCGGCCAACGCCAATATCAACGGCAATGCTCCGTACATTCTTAAAGGCGTCAACATCGAAGCCCCCGTCGTAGCCAGCGGAGTAACACTGGATACGTGGCAAGGTCTTTCAATCTCTGCTCCGACGGGCGCAGGCACAATTACAAACAGATATGCCTTAGTCACAGCGATGAACGCAGGTAACGTCGGGATCGGGACCACCACACCCACCAGCAAACTGCATGTAGCAAGCACCGTGCGCATCGATGACGCCGCCGTTCCCCTCACCTTCAGCGAAACCGACCAAGGCGCCGTTCCTGGAAAATACTGGCGCGTCCCTCTTGATGGAGCACAACTGCGCTTTGACGCCGATCAATCAGGAACAGGTTCATTCTCAACGTATGTCTCTCCATTAGCACTTTCTCCGAATGGAAAAGTGGGAATGGGAACGCTAACACCAGCAGCACAATTGCACATCACATCTGGAACTGGCTACGCGTCTTTGATGTTGGGTAACGATGGAGGCTCCAGCAACATCCACATGACCCACGAAACAGACGGAACCTTCGCCCTCTTCAACGGAACCTTCGGAGCGGGCGTCACGTTAATGTCCATCACCAACGTAGGAAACATGTGGATCAAAGGAACACTAAGCCAAGCCTCAGATGCGCGCTTAAAAAAAGACATCCACACCATGGACAACCAATTAGATAAAGTCCTACAAATCCGCCCCGTAACCTACAACTGGAAAGACCAAGAAAAATACGACAAAAAACAACAAGTAGGTTTGATCGCCCAAGAAGTAGAAAAAATCTATCCGGAAGTAGTCCAAAACAACAGAGACGGCTACAAATCCGTAAGCTACTCAAACCTCATAGCCCCCGTCATCGCCGCCCTCAAAGAATTCTACAACAAGTGGCAAGACCAAAACGAAAAAGTAGACCGCTCAATAGCATCCATCCAAGAAGAAAATCTACAATTAAAAAAAGAAACCGAAAAACTCAAAGCCGACAACGCCGAAATGAAAAAGCGCTTAGAGCAAATAGAAAAAGCATTGCACTCAAGTCAGAATCAAAAAAAGTAAATTTAAAGATCATATGAAAAACGAATCTGCGTGGGATTTGCTGGCTTTAAAGGCCTTTGGCAGTTCTGCGCAGTCAGACCTCCGCGCCGACACGATGTCGTACCAAAGCGCGGCGAGGCAGGATGCCGTGTCTGACGGAGCGGAATTGCCAAAGGCCTTTAAAGCCAGCAAATCCGCCCACCAGACGTCGTGTATTAAACCATCTTAAACCGAACCCGTTTTGGACCAGCATTCTCTCCAAGGCGTTTCTTACGATCTTCTTCGTACTCTGTGAAGTTCCCCGGGAAGAATTCAATTTTAGACTCCCCTTCAAAGGCCATGATATGGGTACAAACACGATCCAAGAACCAACGGTCATGCGAAATCACCACAGCAGATCCACCGAACTCAAGAAGAGCTTCCTCAAGAGCACGCATTGTATTCACATCAAGGTCATTCGTCGGCTCATCCAGAAGCAAAAGGTTCGCACCTTCTTTAAGGATCTTCGCCATGTTCACACGGTTTCTTTCACCACCTGACAACTGACCAACTTTTTTCTGTTGGTCTGTTCCAGAGAAGTTAAACCAAGAAACGTACTGACGCGCATTGATCTCGCGTGTTCCTAACTGAACGACATCAGCGCCGCCAGAAAGTTCTTCATAGATTGTTTTGTTCGGATCCAACGTCTCACGTGTTTGATCCACGTACGCAATCTTCACAGTATCTCCGACTTTGAAAGTTCCAGAATCTGGCTTTTCTTTTCCAGTGATCATGCGGAACAAAGTCGATTTACCCACACCGTTCGGTCCAATTACGCCGACGATCGCGCCGCGAGGAATTGTGAAGCTCACATCGTCCAAAAGAACTTTGTGCTCGTAGGCCTTCGTGATGCCTTTAGCTTCAACAACGATATCGCCCAAACGAGGTCCTGGCGGAATATAGATAGACATCTCTTGGATTTTTTCCGGAGATGCTTCCTTAATTAGATTTTCGTAGTTAGAGATACGAGCTTTCGATTTCGCTTGGCGAGCTTTCGCGCCTTGACGAATCCAATCCAACTCGCGCTCCAAAGTCTTCGCTTTACGAGCTTGGTCTTTTGCTTCGTTCGCCATGCGCTTGTCTTTTTGTTCAAGCCAAGATGTGTAGTTCCCTTTCCAAGGAATACCTTCACCGCGATCCAATTCCAAAATCCAACCAGCCACATTATCCAAGAAATAACGATCATGCGTAACCGCGATCACAGTTCCCGGGAATTTTGAAAGATATTGTTCAAGCCATGCTACAGATTCCGCGTCCAGGTGATTCGTCGGCTCATCAAGCAACAAAATATCTGGCTCTGACATAATCAATCTTGCCAAAGCGACACGACGTTTTTCACCACCTGACAAGTTTGTCACTGGCAAATCGCCATCTGGACAACGAAGAGCGTCCATCACGATTTCAATTTTTTGATCCACATCCCAAGCGCCCAACGCTTCTAATTTTTCCTGGATAGCGCCTTGTTTTTCGATGAGTTTGTTCATCTCATCGGGATCTAAATCAGGATCGCTGAATTTGTCGTTGATCGCGTTGTATTCTTTCATGAGCTTTGGAAGTTCGCCCATACCGGCAAAAATATTTTCTTTCACCGTCATTGTATTATCGAGTTGTGGTTCTTGCTCGAAGTAACCGACTTTCATTGTCTTCGATGGGAAGGCTTCACCAAGAAAATCTTTGTCTACGCCTGCCATAATTCTGAGCAAAGTGGATTTTCCAGAGCCGTTCAGGCCCAAAACTCCGATTTTCGCTCCGTAGAAGTAAGAAAGATAAATATCCTTCAAAACGTATCTTTGTGGAGGATATACTTTACTTACGCCCTTCATTGTGTAGATAATCTCTTGAGACATGACGTCCTCTCCTGTAAAAGGAAGTGTTATAACACTATCTGCCCCTGTGCATGAAGCACTTTTGGTGGAAAATAAGCAGAACTAAATTAGCGAATGAGCGACGGCAACTTAGAGCAACAACAAAACCCAGCAGACACTTCGGCTTCCACCGAAAAGAAGGAATCCGCACGTAAATCCGTGTTCGGAAGTCTGAATCAAGACCTGAAGCAGGCCTTGGACACCTGGGACGTCCTCACCGAACAAATGAGCAACAAGATTTCCCCCGAAGAAGAACAGCTGCAGGAAGTCAAAAAACTTCTCGGCGAACTCAAATCCAAACTTCAAGAATTCGGCGAATAGAAGCGAAAAAGGTACCCGGTACCTTTTTATTTTCTATCGTGTTTACTTCCGCCTAGGCACTCGGGTGATTCGAATTGCATTGTGGCTTTCTGCTTTTCCCACTCTGCAGGCGTTAAAGTCTTTTGCGTCAATGCATGCAAACCGCTTTGAAGTTCTTCTTTAAGAAGATCATTGACCATTCTTTGACGATCAATGCGTGATTTGCCTTCAAATGCAGCAGAAACAATCAGAACTTTGAAATGAGTTTCGCTTCCCGGAGGAACAGAGTGCATGTGGCTCTCGTTTTCGATCTCCACATGAACAGGAGCGAGAGCCTTTTCTAAAATTTCATTCAAACGGGAAGCTCGGGACATGATCTAGTAGTTTTTCTTTTCAATTTTAGATTTCACGAAATCGATGCCCATCTTCGCCATAGCGATGACACCTTTTTCTTCTAACTTTTTCTCAACATCTTTCGCTGTACGCAAAGCTTTGGCTGCGGCCATTTGCGCAATCGGATTTCCAACCGGAAGACCTTCGAACTGACCATCGTGTTTCCACTCATCAGCCACAGTATCAGCAAGCTCCATCACTTTCGGAGCTTTTTGACGAATCAATTCGCTTCCGTAAAATTCCAAGTGAACTTTGTCAGAGTTGTGACCGTGCGTGTGTTCAGAAGGTTCATCACCAAAAGCCGGACCGCCTTCAGCCACCATTTCCGCTTCCGCTTGCACTTCATCAACGTAGACATCATGCTGAACGCCTTCGTTTTGAGCTTCAGTGTTAATCGCTTCTGCTTCATCAGCCGCTTGTTCAGTGGCTACATACTCTTCTTCCGGAGCATGCTCAGCTGCCTCATGATGAGGGCGACGCTTTTGATGCGTTTTAGACTCCGGATGAGCTTTCGCGTGATGAGCTTTGGAGTGATGTTTCTTTTTACCGTCGTAATTTTTGATTTCTGGCATAACAACCTCTTAGACAAATCCTAACATTTCACGTGTCACAAAATCGTAATCCGCTTTCACCGGAGATTTCCCGGCAAAAAGGCTTTTTCCCGAACGAACGGTGTTTTTCACCTCTGACGAAGTTCGAATATAACCCTTCATCAGTGAATCCTCAAAAGATTCGATGCACTTCTGTAAAAGTTCATGGCTCGTGTTCTCACGGCCGTCGAACTTCGTGAAAAGAATCTTCTTTGTAAACTCCAAGTCGAAATCACGCTTGATATCGTCAAGCTCAGTCAGATTCTTCTGCAAGCCCAAAAAAGCAAATTTATCAGGGTTCACTGGCAAGATCACTTCATCCGAAGCCACCGTCACGGCCGTATTCACCGCGCTCAATGCCGGAGCTGTGTCGATCAAAATAAGATCGTAGCGATGCTTGATTTTTTCTAAGGGACCTTTCACGATTTGCGCCCAATTGCGATTGGAATTTAGCAAAACGCGATCCAAAACTGAATTGTTCAAAGAAGACGGAATCAGATCCACATGCGGTTCTACAAAACGCACACACTCTTCAATGCTTTTGCGTTTTTCCGCAATATCAACCCACACCGGAAGACTTTCATCCTCCACACCCAAGGCAAAACTTAAATTTGCTTGCTGATCAAGATCGATAAATAAAACACGCGCACCATACATCGCTGCACGCAGGCCCATGTTCAGCACGGAAGTCGTTTTTGCAACTCCGCCCTTGAGCATCTGAATGGAAATGACTTTGTGAGGATATTTATAGCCTTCCGCAAGCAAAACCGCGCGAACTTCTCCTGGCATCAGCCACAAGGATTTGATTTTTTTCTTCAGTGCGGTTTCAGCCTTCTTTTTAACTTCGCTGGAAGAGATTTCCATGAAAGAGGCCAAATCACTGAGAGTGATGCAAAATTCCTGCTGCGCCAATGTGGACATCGGGATCTCCTCTTGCCTCAAGCGTACATAGAGGTTTTCTCAAGAGCAAGAACAGCGCACAGAGTTATTATCACAACTCAGGAGGACTAAAATCTTCAAGATGTTGGACCTCCTCCTTCAACTGAGACCTCATGTCTTCAATGTCAAACTGATAGGACCAGAGTAATTGCTCACGCATTTTGCGAAACTGCCAGACTTGTTCGGGGGTCAAAGGGCGCATGGATTCGATAAGACGACGCAAATGCAGGTCCACCTCCCTTTTAAAGTCACCGTAATCAGTATCATCTTCCGTATCAAGAAACTGTAAGAATTCTTGGACTGCGGGATTCATAGCCACCTCATTCCCTTATTGTGCCTTGCCTCTTAAATGGGACAAATACTGAGGCCGCCTCCTATGCCAAGAATCAGGCCCCTTTCCCTCCGGCTGGGAACTTTTTTCCCGTTTTTAAGCCCCGCAAAGAGCCTTTCTGAGACCTTCGTTTTTATTTCCGTGCATTCCTAGGCCGTCTCCCGTAGAAATCCAGGACACATTTTGAAGGACTGCGAATGAAACCTGTAACTAAACTTCCTGTTGTCGAAAAATCTAAAAACTGGCTGATCGTGAATAAACCGCCAGGAATTTCTGTTCATAACGAAGCAGGTGACGTTCGCAGCATTCTTAAAAAGCAACTGCACCCTGGAACTTTCCACGACATCTACCCCGTTCACCGTTTGGACAAAGAAACAAGCGGCCTTTTGATTGTCGCTACCGAGCAAGAAACCGCTGCCAATTTGTCAGAGCAATTTCAAACTCACAAAGCAGAAAAAATGTACTACGCCGTTTTGCGTGGAGGCATGGACGTATCTGAAGAATGGCAAGAGTGGTCGTTCCCTATTTCTGACAAATCCGAAGGACGTAAAAATCCACAAGGTCTTTTGAAAGACCGCATGGAAGCAAAAACTTTGTACCGCGTGATGAGCTCTAATAAGTTCTTCTCTTTGGTGGAAGTGCGTTTGCTCACGGGCCGTCAGCATCAGATTCGCAAACACGCGGCTTTGGCAAAACATGCTATCGTCGGTGACACTCGCTACGGCGATCCCAAGTACAACGACAAAATGGCAGAGATCTACAAAAATGAACGCATGTACCTGCATGCATTCCGTTTAAGCTTGCCAATCGGAGGGCGTGTGCAGACTTTTGAAACGCCTCTGCCAAATGATTTCCGCGAACTCATGAAATAGATTTTGATAGTCGGCAGAAAGATCATGATTCGCTTTTTGAGTGAGCGAGGGCGCGCCACAATCGAATCATGAAATCTTTGATGCCGTTCTTATTTATCATGGCAATCATTGGTTGCCAAAACTCAGGCTCCGCGACGAGCGCCGACTTTGTCGCTCCTCGCGAGTATATGGGTGACCCTGGGGACTTCATAGGAAATTGGGAAGGCCCTTGTCTCGTCGAAGAATCGATCATCTGTAAAGCTGAAATGCGCGTGAACATGGTGCAAAACCAGTTTTTCATACAGGTCGGCTATTCCATCGGAAAATCTTTTTTTAGCACGGTCTTTGAGCCTCGCCGCATATCTAAAAACGCCTTGATAGATCCTGAAACCTCGATACAAACCGGAGCCATTGATAAGGATGGTTTTTATCTGACTCGCGAGCACGTCGGCAAGATCATCGTTGAACTTAAAAGTGCCGGAGCCATTGCCCTTTCTATTATCCAAGAAGAGAAAAGCAAAACCACCCGCATTACAGGCACAATCAAACGCATAAGCCCCCGTCCCTGCGACGCTTTTGGCTGTTTAGGCGAGAACTAACTTATTTTTTACTGCCAAGCTGACTGTCTAATTTTGAAAGAAAGTTTGCAACCAGGTCCTCACGCTCTTGTCCTACAACAGGACGCGCTCCTAGAGGATATTCTTTGTAGAGTTCCTTCGGAAGCTCCAATAGGAATCTTGAAGGCGTCACAGGACGAACGGCGCCATTTTTTTTCCGTTGCTGACAGCGTGACATCACCAAGCGTTTTTTCGCGCGAGTGACACCGACATAGAACAAACGACGTTCTTCATCAATGTCAGAGCCCAAGTTCTTGTGCGGTAAAAGATCTTCTTCGAGACCCGCCAAAATGACAACAGGGAACTCAAGACCTTTTGAAGCATGCAAAGTCATAAGCTGGATTTTATTCGGCTCTTCTTCTTCCTGGGACACATCATCGCGTAAAAGCATCGAATCCACGAAGGACTTGATATTTTCAATGTCATACGAGCGGCGCCCCAAGTAAGAGTCTAAAATACGGCCAAAGATCTCAACGACCATCCATTTTTTTTCCGCACTTGTCGGATCAGCCGCTGTGCCATAGACGTATTCGCGGTAACCGATGTTTTGAAAGATCTCAACCATCTTCGCGCCCGGCGAAGAACCCACCTGGAAGTCTAAGATGTTTTTAGGAAGGTCTTCGATAAATTTCATCAAGTTATCAATCGACTCTCCGGCTTTATCTTGCACTTCGGCTTCTTTCCAGAAACGGCAGGCGTCGACAAAGTTGATTCTTTTCTTCAAGGCGAACTCGCTGAGTTTCTCAATCGTTGTGTCACCAATGCCTCGCGAAGGCACATTGATGATACGGCGAAGAGAAACCTCATTCGGAGCCAAGGCTTGTTTTAAGTACGCCATCAAATCTTTGATTTCACGTCTGTCAAAGATCGAAGTTCCGCCGGAAATATTGTACGGCATGTTCGCACGACGCAAAGAAGACTCAATCAAGCCTCCTTGAGTGTTGGAACGATAGAGAATTGCAAAGTCTTTGTATTTATAACCTTGGCGTTGGAAGTTTAAAATTTCAGAGACGACAAATTCACATTCATCTTCTTCACGATCAAGCACAAACAACTCAGGAAGCTCACCCGTGTCTTGAGCGGCTTGTGAACGTAAGATCTTGCCATGGCGATTTTTATTTTTAGAAATCGCGGCATTGGCGATAGCAAGAATTTCTGCCGAAGAACGATAATTTCTTTCAAGCTTGATCACTTCGCAGTTCGCGAACTCCTGCGGGAAGTTCAAAATATTTTTTACTTCCGCTCCCCGCCAGCCATAAATCGACTGATCGTCATCACCAACCACTGTCAGGTTGTTATGCGACTTTACGATCTGTGCAATCAAATCCATTTGCATGCGATTGGTGTCTTGAAACTCATCCACCATCACTTGGCTGAAAGAGTTCTGAACTTTTTCTAAAATATCTGGATGCTCTTTGAAAAGCTGCAAAGGCTTAATCAGAAGACCTTCGAAATCCACAACACCCAGGTGCTCTAAACGTTTTGCAAATTTCGGAGCTAAGACTTCAGCCATCTCGTGGTATTCGTCAAAAGCTTCGTTTTGCACGGCAAGGCCCGTGCGGCGGTCATTGATCATCGAAAGAATCTTGTCGACGTCAAATTTATCTTTGCCGGAATTTTTAATATCTTTAATCAAGTCTTTCAGAATGGAATTGCAATCGCTTTGATCGACGATTCCAAAGTACGGAGACAGATTGGCGTGCTTGTGAAAACGACGCAAAATTTGCAATCCAAAAGAGTGGAAAGTCCCTGCCCAGAGACCTTTCCCCGTATTGCCAAGCTTTGCTTGCACGCGGTGTTTTAATTCGCGCGCGGCTTTGTTTGTGAACGTAAGAACGCAGATCTCTTGAGCCTGTGCGACTCTTTCAGAAATCACTCGTCCCGTTCTTGAAACAAGAACCGTCGTTTTACCTGAACCCGCACCTGCTAAAATAAGCAAAGGGCCGTAATTGTGTTTTACGGCCTTCTGCTGCTCGGGGTTCAACCCTTTAAGCCAATCCATGAAATCTCGTTCGAAATAAAGACTATGTTCTGTTGTGGATCAATGTGCGCACTTCGTCTTCGAAAACCACTTCGATTTTGTCAGACATTGCGTCTTTGATGAAACCCATACCGAATTTTGGATGTTGAAGTTTTGTGTTTTTCTCAAACTTCGCCTTCATATTGTAAGACGCTGTTGGAGCTCCTTCGTTCGACATCAACATTTCGTATTCGTTGCGGTGGCTGGATTTGCGTGAGTTCAACGTTTGTTCACGTTTTTTCGCCGCAGCACCTGTCAATGGTTTACCCGTGCGAGTTTGCGCTTTCGGAAGAGAGTACGTCTTTTGCGAACCGCAGATTTCGCATTTGATTTTCGCCGAAGTCGAAGACGTGTGAGCTAGAACCACGTGGTATCTATCTGCATCACATTTCTTACAGAACGCAAAAAAAGACTTCGCGACAGGGGGCAGGGTATTCATCGACATTTTTTCTTCCTATCTAGTATTGTTGTTTCAAATTATAAATCATCAATTTTTCATCTAACTTCTTTTGAGCGATCTCGCCTGCGCTGAGGTAAAAAGGCCCTTCACTGCGCTCAATGCGCTGTTGGAAGTTCAACATGCTCTCTTCATTTTTCGGATCAATGAAAGTTCCCGTTGGTCCGTAGTTTTCCAAGAACGCTAAGTCTGGTTCTTTATTAAAGAACTTTTCCCAGCAATGCGTATTTACTTGCACACGATACGTGATCGTCTTTGCGTGCGAGTGCACCGGAGCATAAGCGCCGATGACCTCCAAGTGACCGTAGTGAGAGTGCAGCTTTAAAGCCGGGCTTCCCCACTGAGTCATTCCTGAACACTGTTCGACGTTAGCATACCACAGACCGAACGCTTTGGACAGAAAGCCCAGACCGTAAAGTCCGCCGTCTGGAAGCAACGAGTTGATCGAACACAGGTTGTGCGCGACCCACTCCCCACGATGCATCGTCGGAATGATAATGAAGAGAGACAATGGAACCCAGTCCATATCATCCAAAGAAGTCACTTCTTTTAGCACACCCGATGTCTTGATTGGAGAATTTGTTGCTGGATATTTTTTTGGATCAAGAACTTCGCGCATCTCTTTTGTGAGGGCGGAAGGTTTCGCGGCGAAACCCGCAACGAAGCCTGGCATCACAGCGCAGTCATAGAAAACCCAACGAGGCATCGCCATATTGGAAGGACCAAACGCGCGTTCTTCGATGGAGTAAATGCGATCTGCAAAAGCGATTTCACTGATATCCAGAGGATCTTTAAAGACCGGTTCTTTTTTGAACCAATCCAAACGATGAACGGAGCCTGGCAGTGCGATTTGATTTTCTGGACGAACAAAAACATACGGGCGAATATCATCGCGCTCCATCCAGCTCGCTTTTGCCAACAACGAATTCATTTAATACTGCTCCAGTTCCGGGGCTCGGCCCCTCCACTCTGCGGCCTATCGGCCTGTCATCTCTTCAGGTTTTACTATCTTATCAAATTCTTCGCCAGAAAGGAGTCCAAGATTGATGGCTTCTTCGCGCAGTGTTGTGCCATTTTTATGGGCAGTTTTGGCTATTTTCGCTGCGTTGTCATAGCCAATGTGAGGATTCAGCGCGGTTACGAGCATTAATGAGTTGTCGAGGTGCTTTTTAATCTGTTTTGTGTTTGCTTCAATGCCGACCACGCAATGATCCGTGAAGGACTCGCAAGCGTCCGCAAGCAAACGAATGGAGTTGAGCACATTAAAAACAATCAATGGTTTAAACACATTGAGTTCAAAGTGCCCCGTGGCTCCGCCTACACTCACTGCGACGTTATTTCCCATCACTTGCGCACAGACCATAGTCATGGCTTCGCTTTGAGTGGGGTTCACTTTCCCGGGCATGATGGAACTTCCCGGTTCGTTTTCAGGCAATTGAAGCTCACCAATACCGCAGCGAGGTCCAGACCCCAGCATACGGATGTCGTTCGCAATTTTCATCAGGGACACGGCGACGGAATTAAGCGCACCACTCACCTCCACCAAGGCATCGTGAGTCGCTAAAGCTTCAAATTTATTTTCGGCTGAAACAAACGGAAGCTTCGTTTCATGCGCGATGGCTTTCGCTGCTTCTTCTGCAAATTGCGGATGAGTGTTCAATCCCGTGCCGACTGCTGTTCCACCAAGAGCAAGCTCATAGAGATGCGGCAACGTGTTTTTCACTCTTTGAATGGAATGTTTCATTTGTGTCGCGTAACCAGAAAACTCTTGGCCGAGTGTTAATGGGGTTGCATCCATCAAATGTGTGCGACCAATTTTCACGATGTCTTTAAAGTCTTGTTGTTTGTGTTCAAGAGCGCGGTGCAACTTTTCCATCATGGGAATCAAGCGGTGATGAATTTGTTCACCGACGGCAATATGCATCGCAGTTGGGAATGTGTCGTTGGAGGACTGTCCTCTATTCACATCATCATTGGGATGAATGTCTTTGCTAGGAAGTTTTATTCCCATCATATCCATCGCGCGATTGGCAATCACTTCATTGGCATTCATGTTCGTTTGAGTTCCTGAACCTGTTTGCCATACCACCAATGGAAAATGCGCATCGAGTTTTCCTAAGATCACTTCATCCGCCGCTTTTACGATCACATCGGTTTTCTTTTGATCGAGAAGTCCCAGCTTATGATTTGTCAAAGCCGCGCATTTTTTTAAAATCCCCAAGGCGCGAATCATTTCTCGAGGGAAACGGTCTCCACCAATACGAAAATTCTGCGTGGATCTTTGTGTTTGCGCTCCCCAGAATTTATCCGCTGGCACTTGCACCTCACCCATGGTGTCTTTTTCTATACGAAAACTTTGTCCCATTTTACTACTCCAGTTCCGGGCCTCTGCCCTTCACACTGTGCCGTGACGGGCCACTTGCCCGACGTGAGCTTGGTCTGTTGGATAAATAACAAGTTCTTGAATATTTACGTGAGCCGGACGCGCCACACACCACGCAATGGTTTCTGCGATGTCGGAAGCTTGAAGCGGTGTCATGCCCTCATAAACTTTATCAGCCTTAGCTTGATCGTTAAAACGCACCATCGAAAACTCTGTGCTCACCATGCCCGGCTCAATATTCGTGACACGAATTTTACTTCCTAAAAGATCCATACGGAGTCCTTCAGACAGCGCACGCACGGCAAACTTTGTGGCGCAGTAAACGCCACCGCCCGGATAAGTCCAACGTCCCGCGACCGAACCAAGATTCACAACATGACCTGAATTTTTACGAACCATGTGCTCGATCACTCCGCGGGTCATGAAGAGCAAACCTTTGATGTTGGTGTCGATCATTGTCTCCCAATCATCTAAGGAAGACTCTTGCATTTTGTCGGTGCCTTTGGCGAGACCTGCGTTGTTCACCAAAACTTCGACTTGGGAAATTTCTGTTTGATGAGATTTTAAAAATTCACTCACTTCAAAACGATCTGAAACATCAAACTGCGCAAGCTTCACCGAAACAGTGGGAAATTTACTTTTAATCTCTTTTTCAAGCTCGAGAAGTTTTTCCTGACGGCGCCCCGTCGCTAAAATTGAAAATCCTTGTCCTGCTAACGCCAAAGACGTGGCCCAGCCGATGCCTGAAGTGGCTCCTGTGATAAGTGCCCATTTCGCCATACTTTCACCTCAAACTAAAACGATAACAGTCCCCTCTCTTAAAGGGTATCAAGCACCACGATAATGCCCCGCAATACAGATAGGTACGGCGTACCTTTTCTGGTACGACGGATGTCGGCAGTGTGTAGGGCCACAGGCCCGGAGATAAAATATGAAATGTCCGTGTGGTTCTGGAAAATCTTATGTTGAATGTTGTGGTGTTTATCACTCAGGGAAAGCTTTGGCTCCGACGGCGGAAGCTTTGATGCGTTCGCGCTATTCGGCGTTTGCTAAAAATCAAATGCAGTACTTGCGTGACACGACGGATCCGCAAACTTTGGATCTGATCGATGACGACGCCAATAAAGAATGGGCTGAAAGAGCGAAGTTTTTAAAACTTGAAATCGTGCACGCCGAAGAAAAAGGTACGAAGGGCACGGTGGAGTTTAAAGCTTTTTATTCCGTTGACGATGAAGATTATGTTCACCATGAAGTCAGCACGTTTCGCAAACAAGCTGGCGAATGGTTTTTTAAATCTGGAAAAATCAAAGCGGAGAAAAGCAAATGAAATACTGGCTGATGAAATCAGAACCGGATGTTTATTCTATTGATCAACTCCACAAAGATAAAACAACTCCGTGGGAAGGTGTGCGCAATTACCAGGCTCGCAACTACATGCAAAAAGACATGCAAGTGGGTGACCTTGTTTTATTCTATCACTCGAATGCCGAGCCACCTGGAGTTGCAGGTATCGCGAAAGTTTCAAAGCTTGCGTTTCCTGATAAAACTCAGTTCGAAAAAAAATCAGAATACTTTGATGCCAAAGCCACGAAAGAAAAACCGATTTGGTTTTGCGTGGAAGTTGAATACGTTGCGAAATTTAAAAATCTTGTGAGCCTTTCAGATCTTCGCGACAATGAGAAGCTTTCTGATATGGTGGTTCTGCAAAAAGGCTCTCGTCTTTCTGTTCAGCCTGTTGAAAAGAAACACTTCGACATCGTTAAAAAAATGGGTGGCCTTTAGTTCATGAAACTGTTTTTGGCTCCGATGGAAGGTGTGGTTGATTGGGTGATGCGTGATACGCTGACTCACATTGGTGGTATTGACCAATGTGTGACGGAGTTTTTGCGCGTCACAGATCGTCTGCATCCAGAAAGTGTTTTTTATAAAAACTGTCCGGAGTTAAAAACAAATTCGCGCACTCGTTGGGGCACTCCTGTCTTTGTGCAACTTCTTGGCGGCCACGCTGAGCCTTTAGCACTGAATGCACAGAGAGCTGTGAAACTGGGTGCTTTGGGTGTTGATTTAAATTTCGGCTGCCCAGCTAAAACGGTGAACCGACATGATGGCGGAGCAAGTCTTTTAAAATCCTGCGATCGCGTTTTCACAATCGTCGATACGGTTCGTAAGGCCATTCCCGCTGAGGTTCCGGTGACGGCAAAAATTCGTTTGGGATTTGACGATCCTACTCGCTGTATTGACATTGCCCAAGCGGTGGAAGCGGCCAATGCCACTTGGCTCACGATTCATTGTCGCACGAAAACAGATGGTTATAAACCACCTGCGTATTGGGAATGGATTCCTCGTATTAAAGAAAAAACAAAAACCAAGATTATCGCCAATGGTGAGATCTGGAACGTTGCTGATTTTCATCGCTGTGTGGAAGTCACGGGCTGTGAAGATTATATGATCGGCCGCGGGGTCATGAGCAATCCATTCATCTTTAAACAGATCAAGCAAAGTCTTTCGCAAGAACCAGTGGAAGACATGTCTTGGGAAAAAGCAAAACCTCTGCTTCCGCAATTCTTTGAAGCGAGCACGCTTTATATTAACGACTACTTTGCAGTTTCCCGCACGAAACAGTGGTTGAAGGCTTTGTCGTTAAAAAATGGCGAAGCGAAACAAGTTTTTGATGAAATCAAAATTCTAAAAAAACCGGCTGAATTTAAAGAAAATCTCGAGCGTATTTGCAACTAGTAAACAGGCGTATACTGAACGCGAGTTCCACTTTGCGAAAGCTCATGATTTAAAGAATCTAAAGCATCTTGAAATGATTTACGGATCAATTCTCTTTCTCGTGTTGTTAAACGCAGACTTTCAGCTTCTCCCATTAAGAGCTTCACGCCTCCCCTATTAAGCTCTTGTGTTCGCATATCCACCCCGAAAGTGAGACCCTTTAAACGGTGTGATTCCATTTTTGAGCTCAGAGCCTTGCGCAGTTTCTTTTCAACGGCCTCGCCCTGATTGGCCAAAATATTGCGGCTTTCAACCTCTTTCACTCCGTCAGAAACAAAAGCCACACGAAATGAGCCCGAATACTTGGAATTGGCTAAGCCGGACAAAATTTTTGTTTTATCTTTCTCTGACAAAGGAGCCGTGGCTACCGATACACAATCATCACCAGAACAAATTGTTTTTAACTTCCCCGGATCCACGGAGCGTCCTACGACGGTTTCGAAAGCTTTCTTCTGCTCGATAAATTCCTTGGTAACGGCTTTTTCCGAAAGCCGTGTTTTTTCTAAAGCACTATTAATAGACGTGGTTTGAACCAATGCCTCCGCCGTTCCTTTTAAATTAGCACCGCCCAAGCCAATGATATCCGCCGAAAGCCCTCCCAAGGCGGCGTCATTGAGATGTGCATTTTCACGCTTGGCAATATAAAGGCCCGGAGAAAACTCGTCCGTGCTCTTTACGTACCGCTCTAAGGTTTGCACATTTTTTTCTGAGAGGCTTTGCAAGCCAAAACGATTGGAAAGAGCCTCTGAAATTTTCTTACTGTCTCCAGAATTCTTTCTTACGATATCAAAAGCGTCCTGATTCAAAGTTGCCCCCTCTAAAACAGAGGTGTCCTTAAATGCCTGGCGCAGGAGCATGCGATCACTTTCAATTGCATTCAGTTTCATTCCCATGGCGACCTGAAGATCTTTTCGCGCAAAAGAATACATATCGTTCGTGGGTGCACCACGAGCGTAACGAGCAGCCAAATTGGCCTGATCCGCTGAAGATCCGACGCCGGCACGAAACCAATCTTGTGCGCGGTCCCCCTCACGTAAGATACGACTGTCCTTTAAATAAGAAGAAAATTCTTCGTTGGTTTCTGTAAATATTTTCTGCAAACGTTTTTCAAGATCTGGAGGAATTTTACCGCCAAAGGCAAAACGCATTGATTTAAAATCGGAATACTTATCAATCACCAACTCCGGGAAATCCTTTTGTAGACTGGACATCTTCTTATCCAGAATGTCTTTGTGAAAGTTTGTAAGACTTGTAACGAGATTTTTATCTTTCAAAGTGTCGTTGAGTTTTTTTATTTGGCTGTTTTCAACGTCAAAGAACAAGTTCTTTGAACTTACACCTTTGTCTGCAAGCGAAATCCATTTTTCATTTTGAGCCACCGTTGTCGGAGAAAATTCGAGGTAGTTTTTAACTAGCTCTCCCCTGTTGGAAAAACGCAGAAGTGGTATTTTTTCAGCAACTGCCAGAGCCTTTTCTTCGTGAGCCAAACGGGCTACGGCAGCCGCAGCTCTTCCACCTTTAACAAAATATCCCGCCATCATGGTTGGATCCACGATATTACCTAAGGCATAACATTTAAGTTCCTCTTGGGCAGCCGGGGTGTAGCAGGCATAGCGATGATATTGTTCTTTGACCTGATCACTCACCATGGCCAGCAATCGCACAAGCTTGTCATTTTGTTCTGCGCTCAACGTCACATCTTCCCGCAGAGGGCGCTCAGAAATCGGCACGTAGGGTTTCGGACGAGCTCTTTCCAAGGATGACATATAGGCTTTCATATCCTGAGCTTGCACATACAAAAAGGCGGCAGAAAGTTTATTTAATTTTTCATCTGAAAGATCGCGATAACGACGGTCTTCTTTCACAAGATCTCGTTTGCAAGCCAACGACTTGTCACACTCTGCGATAAACTCATTACGCCTTTTGTTGCTCGCTTTGAATTTTTCCCAGGTATCATCGACAAAACCCGCTAAGGACACAGACATATCCTTCAAAGAAATGCCTAAATCAATCATGGCGTTTTTATATCCGCGCAAACACGCCATTCCAGCTTTTTCAGCATATTCATTTTGTTGCTTACACAAACCTTGAAAATCACATTTTCGCATCAAGGGTGCCCAATCAGGATGAGCATGAGCTAATTCCGCGCAGTTTTGGCTTTGGACTTCCATCTCACAACTCAAGGTCAGGCGGTCGACAAGTTCTTTGCTTTTTGTTGCGCAGTTTTGAGATTGCTTACAGAGAAGAGCAAGCTGCAGTTTTTCAGCATCAAATGAAAAACCTGTTAAGGAAAGGGCCAAAATAGAAAGCACTTTTACGAAAACCAGACACGTACCTCTGAATTACTTTTCGGAACATTCAGAGAGTTATAAAGATTCAGACAAAAATTCTCATTCAGGGAAAATGATGGCGCCTCAGTTTCACTAAACTAAAACACCTTTTGAAAAATCCAATAAGGGCTTTTTGCTTTAAGCACGTGCAGTTTGAATTCACGCGCAATCCACTCCATGCTTCGTTCTGAGAAAAACACCACATGGGTGAGATCACGACGATAATGCCAGTCATGAAAAGCGGCTTCTCCACGGTGAGCGGAAGTCATAATTCCTAAAAGGCCGCCGGATTTTACAAGACGAAGCAGTTTTTCAATTTCTTGGCGTGGATTATAAAAATGCTCCCACACCTCAGTGCTTGTGACGAAATGATAAGTGCGACGAAGCTGGTCTTGATCCGGGTGATAGAACAAATCGTAGTTCGACGTTTTATAACCTTTCATCTCAAAAAGGACTGAAAGTGAAGGCTTCGGACCACATCCAAAATCCAACATCGAAAGTTGTGAGCGCACAAGGCCTGCGGATTTAAAATAAGTATCGATGTCTTTTACTAGAGGCTCTAGAAAAGCGACGTGTCCCGCACTTCCCTGGTTCTCATGATTGTCGTAGCGCGCTTTTTCATCTTGTGGGCTCAAACGTTCTGTAGGATTCATAAAGATGAGATCACACTCGGCACAATGGAAATAGCTTCTCTCTGGCTTTTTCTCTACTTTAAAAGGTGCTGAATCGGGGGATTGGCAGAGCAGGCAATTCATCTTAAGACCTACTGCCTTAATTCTGTGCGAGGACTCATTTCGATAGAGCCCTCAAAAAATTTCGCAACTCCGGCTGTCATCTCTTCGATGTTTTTTGCTTTCGCACAAATTCCCACCAAAGTATTTCCAAACGGCAGCCACACACTTGTTGTGCGCACATAGAAACGCACTTTTCTCATCGCGAGATCTTCGCCAAAATAATGACGGCAACGCTCGATTAGTTTTAATAAACACTTTCCATACTCAGCACCTTCTTCTTCAGCTGTGCGAGGAGCTCTCAGACCTTCTTTACCTAAAGGAGCGGCAAAACCTAATTCTTCACCAAGCTGCCACAACATCCACGGACGAGCTGCCAATCCACGACCGGCCATCGCCATATCGCAACCAGTTTCTTGCAGCATCATGATCGCATCTTCAGAAGTTTGAATATCGCCATTTCCAATCACAGGAAAATCAACCGCCTTGTGAAGCTGCTTGATTTGCTCCCAATCCGCCGAACCACGGCGTTTCTGGGCTGCCGTTCTTGGATGCAAACACACCCAGCTTGCGCCTGAATTTCGAAGACCTGAAACAAAGCTTAAAAGCTCGTCAAATTCTTTGGTGCTTCCCACCGCCCGCAACTTCACACTGACAGGGATCGACGAATTTTTGACAGTCATACGCACGACTTCAGCGGCGTAGTCAGGATCACCCATCAAAGCCACACCGTAATTATGCTTAAGAGCTTTTTGCACCGGACACCCCATGTTGATGTCGATGGCTTCCGCTCCCCACTCAATCAAACGCTTTACACTTTCCGCAATAGCGTCTTCTTCATTTCCTAGAATTTGTGGAACTAAGCCCGTTTCGTGGGACGCACGCATCGTCTCGGGTGTCTTTTCTAAGTTTTCGCCAGGAATACGGCGGGAGTTGAGCATTTCTGTCGGCCAAATTGTGAATGCATCTTGCGGCAGATATTCCCGCATCACTTCACGCAAAGCTACGTGTGTGAGCCCCACCATGGGTGCTAAACACAAAGGAAAGTTCACCTTCCCATTTAAGATGGGTCTGTGAAGTCCTAGTTTATTTGAGGAAGTGCCTGCCATATCCAAAGCCATGGGCGTCGTTGTACCCGGAAGGCCTTCTTCTGGCAATGGGTTTAAGGAATGAGACAGACTTCGAGAGCCTCTACTTCCTGTTCTAAGCCCTCGTAATTAAAGAAAATACTTGAGCCTATGGTCGTTGCATTCATTCGGACCGTTTTTTCTGCCGGATCAAAGCACGCTGAAGTTCCCAGCATAAACTCAGAAATTCGTTCGTTATCGTCGAAATCAAACAGGACGGGGATAATGGTCTGCGGTTGAGCCCCAAATTCAAACTTAATCCCTTTAAGATTAAAAGCAATCTGCACTTCCGAGTTCACATTGTAGTTCCCAGCCAAGGTGATCAGTTGCCCGGTTTCATTGAATGACCAACGAGTGCCGTGCAAGCGGAGTTTAGTCTCTGCATTCTCATAATCAAAGTAAGGAAGCCCGCAAAGATCGGGAAATGTTTGGCGAACAGCAAGAAGGCGGATTTGTCCCTGCGGAAAAAAGGAAGCCACGGTTCCAATGTCGATCGCCTCTGCGGCACAACGGCTGTCATAGACAAATTTTCCACGTTTGAAATTTTGCACGTTATCTAAAGTCGCCGACTTCAAATGATCCCGATCAAAAAAATCGACAGGAATCTTGTACCAACCGCCCTCTAATTTTTTCTCACCGACTACGATGACGAGATCACCATAATCGGCTTTCGAAAAACGCAGCTCTTGCAGTGTTAAGATGTACTGTTGATAACTGAGTTTTTGAAACTGCTCCGAATTTAAAAGTGCATTGAAATAGCGAGCGGCTTCCGAGCTTTCGTGAATATTAGGAGGAAGGGTGAGTTCTCGATAGATCAACTCATGCATCACCAAAGCGGCCTGATTTTCTATCGAGAGCGCTTGCCACAAATCCAGATTAATCAAGTAACGAAATTGATTTAAAATATTAGGCGCTCTTTGAAAGATCACCTGCTCTAAAGAACAATTTTTTGGAATATAACCAAAGCCGATGTCCCCGGTCGGATTAAACTTCGCATTAGGAATAAACTCGGCCTCATTAAAAAATTCTTTGTACCAACGACGATAAAGAGCGGCCCGTGATTTATTGTGCTTGTCGAACTTAGTTAAAAGATATTCAACACGTTCATCGAGAGTCCCTAGCGCCTGACCATCAAAAATCATTTTGTAGCGAACCTGCGCCTCAAAGAGATCAAAAACCATCAGCGCTTCTTTATCGCACATAACAACAAAGCCACCGTTCCCTTTTTCATACCAGTCCCCGCCACTTGAGGCAAAAGACAGACTGGGGAAAAGAAAAAGGAGCACGAAAAGCCTTTTCATTTAGTTCTCTTTCGAAAGAGGAAAGAGTTGGACGTTGATCATGTAAACCTGGCTCTTCTTTCCTTGCGAAAGAAAATTAGCGAGCTTACGACGGAAAGTGCGGATCATCTGTTTGGCTTCCGGCAGTTTTTTTTCATCCACTGCCAATGTGATGGAGGAAAGATCTCTTTTCTCTACGGCGACCGCCGAAATATTATCCACAATATGGCGAAGAGCATCTTGGTGAGAGAGGCGCAAAAATTCGTTAGGGATGTCCGAAGAAGTCGCTATGGGACCTTTTTCTACCAGAGCCTTTCCGTCTTCAATGGTGATAAACTTCAAACGCTCCAGCCGTTGCAAAGAAGATTCGACGATAGAAGTAGGAATTCCCAATCGTCGCGAAATCCACGCCGAATCCAGTCGGAAATCTTTGGTGGAAATCAAAGACAGAACCGCGAAGTGATACCACTCCACCACAAGAGCGAGTTCATCATCACGCAAGATGCGAGGATCGACAATGCTGCGAGATTTTTTATCGATCTCCGTAAGATAGCAAAAATAGGCTTGTTGTTCTTTATCAAGTCCCAGTTTCTCTGACATTTTCTGAGCCGCTGTGGCGGTGATAGGACGCTCGCCTGCGAAATACTGCGTGACTCGGCCTGGATTGACACCCAAAAGGCGAGCAAACGCGCGCTGTGAGTAGCGCGGATTCTTCGCCTTACGCTGATTAAATTGTGCGAGCAGAAATTCTGAAGATCTGGACATGAAGGAAGTCGTATTGCGACTTCCTAGAAAGTGTCAAAAATAAAAATGTGTTACACGTTTTGCTTGGGAATTACTTTTGAGCCGACGCTCCAAGCATTTCAGGAGCAAAGTATTTCACAGCTTCGTAGCCACCGAACAACAAAGCGGAGAAGAAAAGATCACCATAAATCTGGTTATCAAAGAACGGAATCGCCGCCACATAACAGTTCACAAGGCCTTGCCATGTTGGAGCATACATTCCTTCCATCGCCCAAACACCAAAGTTTGAAATCAGGAAGAACAAAGAACTTGTCACAAGGGACAAAGTTCCGATACGCACAACACTTTTTGAGTCACGCAAAGTCCAACCCAAAAGAACGATCGCGGCAAAAGCAACATAGACAAAAATCATTGTCGAGTGCAGGCCCAAAACAAGGTCGCTCACGAATAATGCCGCCAAAGGAATGATCAAAGATAATTTTTTAGACGGGAAATAAGCTCCACCGAAAAGCGCCATCGCTCCGATGGCCGTAAAATTCCATGGATGTGGAATCAAGCGGCTGAAAGCTGCTGCAAGCACCATCAAAACCAAAGTCATCATTTGTGTCATAGTCTTCCCCTTTAGCGCAAGACGGCAAAATTATCACCGATTCATTCTATTGTCCACCAGTTCTTGGACGACCCCCGGCTCTGAGAGAGTCGTTGTATCGCCTAATTGATCCGGATGGTTTTCCGCAATTTTACGCAGGATTCGGCGCATGATTTTTCCTGAACGCGTTTTAGGAAGTCGCGGTGCCCACTGAATTAAATCCGGAGTCGCAATCGGGCCGATTTCCTTACGAACCCATTGAATAAGTTCCTTGCGTAATTCTTCACTTGGAGTTTCACCTGTTTTTAAAGTGACAAAGGCATAAATGCCCTGCCCCTTAATATCATGAGGATAACCGACAACAGCCGCCTCTGCGACTTTATGGTTAGAAACCAACGCGGATTCAATCTCCGCCGTTCCCAACCGATGTCCTGAAACGTTGATCACATCATCTACACGCCCCGTGATCCAATAATATCCATCCCCATCACGGCGGCAACCATCTCCGGTAAAATAAAATCCCGCATAGTTCGAGAAATAAGTTTCTTCAAAACGCTTGTGATCACGATACACGGTGCGCATTTGTCCCGGCCAGGAATCCGCTATTACCAACACTCCTTCACCAGCTCCGGAAATTTCCTGTCCTTCGTTGGTGAGAAGTTTGGGTTTGATACCAAAAAACGGAAGTGTCGCCGAACCCGGTTTTGTCGGTATCGCTCCTGGAAGCGGTGAAATTAAAATTCCACCGGTTTCCGTCTGCCACCAAGTATCGACGATAGGACAACGCTTATCCCCCACAATATCGTGATACCAAATCCATGCTTCCGGATTAATCGGCTCTCCAACGGACCCCAAAACTCTTAAAGATTTTCGAGATGTTTTTGTGACAAAAGCGTCGCCTTCGCGCATGAGGGAACGAATAGCCGTTGGTGAAGTATAAAAAATAGAGACCTTATGTTTATCGACGACTTCCCAGAAGCGAGATGGAGTTGGGTAATTCGGAACACCTTCAAAGAATAATGTCGTCGCACCATTTGCGAGCGGACCGTAGACGATGTAGCTATGCCCTGTCACCCAACCTACGTCCGCAGAGCACCAGTAAATGTCATTCTCGTGATAATCAAAAACATACTGATGAGTCGCGCTAGCATACACCAAGTATCCCGCCGTCGTATGCAACACACCTTTGGGTTTTCCCGTCGAGCCTGACGTATATAAAATAAACAAAGGATCTTCAGCATCCATTTGCTCAGGCTCACACTGATCACTGACTTCTTTAACAAGATCATGATACCAGAAATCACGATCCTTCTGCATTTCAATCTGATTGTTCGCGTATTTTACGACGATCACTTTTTTAGCGATCGTCGCTTTTTGCAAAGCCTTGTCGATATTTTCCTTGAGAGCAATCAACTTACTACCGCGATAACCTGCATCAGCTGTGATGACGAATTGAGACTCGCCGTCATTGATACGATCTGCGATAGAATCCGGAGCAAACCCTCCAAAAATAACCGAGTGAACCGCACCAATGCGCGTGCAAGCCAGCATTGCAAAAGCAGTTTCGGGAATCATCGGCATGTAAATTGTAACAACGTCGCCTTTTTTGACGCCCATTTTTTTTAGGACATTTGCAAAACGACAGACTTCCTTGTGCAACTCTTTGTAGGTGATTTTTCTGACAGGGACTGAAGGGTTGTCCGGCTCCCACAAAAGAGCCACCTTATCCCCGCGCTTTGCCAAATGACGATCAATACAGTTATAAGAAACGTTTAACTTTCCACCTTGGTACCATTTTATACTGACTGGTTTTTTGAAAGACGTTTCTTTGACTTTATCCCATTTTTTAAACCACTCTAAGCGCTCGGCCTGCTCGGCCCAAAAACCTTCCGGATCTTTGATCGAACGTTCATACATTTCTTTGTATTTTGCTTCATTGATAAGTGCATTTTTTGCGACTTCAGAGGGAACGGGATACAATTCTTTACTCATATAGACCTCACTCTTAAATCGTAATCCTTAAGAGGCTGAGGTCAAATTTATAATTTCATAAGTTGCTGCGCAAAAATTCCTGTCCCCAATAGGAGAACGAAAATACCAAACGCTGGTTTTAATTGGGCCTCAGAAGTTCTTTTTCCAAAATAGGAACCGACAAAGATTCCGCCGACCGCAATAAAAGTCACTAAAAGGAGAAAACTGAAATCAATAGCAACATTGACAGCCACATCACTAGCGAACCCTAAAAGTGAATTCACAGCAATGATCCCTAAAGAAGTGCCTACAGCATGCTTCATAGTGAGCCCGCCTAATACAACTAGAGCCGGCACGATAAGAAAACCACCTCCAGCGCCCACAAAGCCTGTAACGGAACCAACCAAAAAAGCTTTAAAAGCGAAACTAAGGGGCGCCGTTTTCTCAACTGGCAATGTGCTTTTTCGTGGACGCAACATTGACAGGGATGCTGCCAGCATAACTAGGGCAAAACTGCTCATCACCAAAGATTCCTTAGAAATATTCCAGCCCAGCAGGCTTAGGCTCTCCGGAATATAAGGCATTAAAAGACGACGAATAAAAAGAACTCCCAGAAAAGACGGAATTGCAAAAAGAACGCCGCTAGATAAACGAGTGTTTCCGGCTTTCCAGGCTTTTACAAAACCTACGGCACTGGCGACGCCCACGACAAAAAGAGAATAACTTGTCGCTTGAGTTGGTGGCAAAGCAAAGAAGTAAACGAAAAGAGGTACTGACAAAATCGAACCGCCACCGCCTAAAAGGCCCAAGGATATTCCGACTAAAGCGGCACCTATATATCCTAGCACTTCCATATATTTTTCCTTTTAGGTAGTGATTTTCATATAAAGACGATGAAGCAACATTCCCACAACCATCGCGATCACAAAGTAAATAACTTTCTCACCGCCCGTTCCTAGGGACGTGAGCGCAGGCCCAGGACAATATCCCGCAAGGCCCCAACCGATACCAAATAAGGCACTGCCGATGATTAACGGTTTTGTGATCTCTTTACCTCGTGGCACATGCCATTTCGTATCGAACAAAGGACTTTTCTTTCCACGGATCCATCGATACGAAATCGCATGAACGGGAATTGCTCCCATCATCACAAACATCAACGAAGGATCCCATCCCGAACCAAGAGTCAAAAAGCCTAAAACTTTCTGCGGTTGAGTCATGCCTGAAATCGCAAGCCCTATCGCAAACAACAGTCCGACAATCAGAGCGACGAACGCTTGAAGAAGTTTTTGTTTGTTCATATCAAACTCCAATAAAGTTTCTAAATAGAGTTGCGATCAAAATTCCAACACTCATGAAAACGGCGGTGGCTACGAGAGACCGAATCGATAAACGTGAAATCCCACAGACGCCGTGACCACTCGTGCAGCCACTTCCCATCACTGTGCCAAAACCGACAAACAGTCCCGCCAAAATCGTGACTGTCAGCGACCGATCTGTGACTTGAAAAAGCTGCGGTTGATTCACGGCTACCAAGGCACCGCCACCAATAAGTCCTAAAAGAAAAGCTCCGCGCCACAATCTTTCGCCGGAAACGAAACTTAAAAAACCATTGGCAATGCCACTGATCCCCGTCACGCGTCCGTTAAAAATCAACATGAGCGACGACGCGAGTCCAATCATCATGCCGCCGATGAGGGCCATCACGATACTTTCCATTTTTAAAACCCTTTCTGAATTGGCAGTTTCAATTCATTCCAGCGGAGCCTTCATTCTGTTTCAATTTGACTTCTTCGCAAGTAAATTCACGCATAGAGTCCTCGCTTTTATTGCTTCACTCTATCCCCATCCTAGAGCTATTCTGCCTAAAACCATTATGCTCGCGGACATAATCCATTCGACTTTCTTTATGCCCGCCATCATAACGGTCTGGGTTTAAGTTGTATTACTCTGAGATCAGCTTTAAGCCTTATTTTGAGGAGAATGACTATGGCTTTACAAATTCAACATTTCTTCGATCCGACAACATCTACGTTGACGTATGTTGTACACGATCCAAAGACTTTGGATGCCATCGTGATTGACCCTGTGTGGGATTATGATGCGGCCTCGGGAAAGCTCAGCACAAAATCCATGGACCCGGTGATAGCTTATCTTAAAGAGAATAAGCTGAAGCCTCACTATGTGCTTGAGACCCACGCCCATGCAGATCATTTATCGAGTTCACAACTTTTTAAAAATTTCTTTCCAAACATCAAAATCGCCATCGGCGAACGCATCACAGAAGTGCAGAAAACTTTTAAAACGGTTTTCAATCTTTCCGATGTGAATACCAACGGAACAGACTTCGATCTTCTTTTAAAAGAGAACGAGATTTTAGAAGCCGGTTCTTTGAAAATTAAAACTCTTTTTACTCCGGGACATACTCCAGCGTGCGCTTCGTATTTAATTGAAGACGCATTATTCACAGGCGACGCGATCTTTATGCCGGATTCAGGAACAGGTCGTTGCGATTTTCCTCAGGGAAGTGCTGAGGCTTTATACAATTCTGTGACGGAGAAAATTTACTCTCTTCCAGAAAAAACACGCCTTTTCGTGGGTCATGATTATCAACCCAACGACCGTGAACTTCGTTTTCAAACAAGCGTTCAGGAGCAAAAAGAAAAAAACATTCAATTGAATGCCACTGTGAAGAAAGCAGAATTCGTTCGTTTCCGTCAGGAACGCGATGCCACTTTGTCGGCACCGAAACTTTTGTACCCCAGCCTGCAAGTGAATATCCGCGCAGGTCATTTGCCTGCACCGGAAAACAATGGTGTCAGTTATTTGAAATTACCCTTGAGAAAGTAATAAGTCGCGGTTGAGAATCACGATCTCTCGACCGCGCTGTTCGATCAATCCGTCATCGGCAAATTTAGCCAAAGTCCTAATCACCGTAGGCGTTGTGCTTCCGCAGAAGTCAGCAATCTCTTGCCTTGTCCAATCGTATTGAGGATGAAGTTCTTTAAGATAGACCACAGCTTCCGCGATACGAGTTGTGGCGTCTTTTTCGTTTAAGACCAACTGCCTCGCTTCGGCTTGACGAAGCTCTTTGGCAAGAGTTTCCAAAAGTTTTTCCGCTAGGTCACAGTTTCCCTTCATGCGTTCGCGCATTTGGGATTTATTTAAAAAACGAATTTGCGATTCATCGATCACTGTCGCTGTTGCATGGTATTTTTCTTGGGCGAACAGGCTGCGATGACCAAAGATTTGACCTTGTTTAAACAGACGCACCAAATGATCTTTACCGGACTCACCCCAAAGCGCCAGCCCCACAAGACCTGACTCCACAAAATAGATATTCTGCGGTTCTTCACCTGCACGATAAATCACGTCACCGCGCTTGAATGTTTTTAAGGGAGCCTCTGCAAAGAGTTCTTTAAATTCGACTGTATTCATAGAAATTGTGCGCTCAGCACGAAAAAAAAGCCGGGTCTATTCAACCCGGCTTCGAAAAGGAACATTCTTAGTTTACATCTTTGTAGTCAGCGTCGATCACATCGTCGCCTTTGTTTTCAGAAGACTCGCCGCCTTGCTGTTGAGCGCCGCCGCTGCCGTCGCCACCTGCTCCGCCTTGAGCGCCTTGCTTTTTGTAAAGCTCAGACGTCAATTTGTGAGTGATCGCTTGCAACTTCTCAAAGTTTGACTTGAGTTCATCCGCTTCAGCAGCTTTGTTCTCAAGAACTTTTTTCGCATCAGCAATCGCATCGTTCGCAGATTTCACCTCAGACTCAGGAAGTTGAGCGCCTGAATCTTTGATCAACTTCTCAGTTTGGTAAACCAAGTTGTCGAGGTTGTTTCTTTGCGTTGCCGCTTCTGCCTTACGTTTATCTTCTTCAGCATGTCCTTCAGCATCGTTCACTGCACGTTTGATCTCTTCTTCAGAAAGACCTGATTGCGCTGTGATCTTGATCTGTTGTGACTTACCAGATGACATATCTTTTGCATTGACGTGCAAGATACCGTTGGCGTCGATATCGAATGTCACTTCAACTTGAGGCACGCCACGTGGAGCTGGAGGAAGACCTACAAGCTCAAAGCGTCCCAAAGTTTTGTTGTCAGAAGCCATCTTACGTTCACCTTGAAGAACGTGGATGTCCACTGCTGGTTGGTTGTCTGCCGCTGTCGAGAACACTTGTGATTTCTTAGTAGGAATCGCTGTGTTTCTCTCGATCAATGTCGTCATCACGCCACCCAAAGTCTCGATACCAAGGCTGAGTGGAGTTACGTCTAGCAACAACACGTCTTTGACTTCACCGGCCAAGACACCACCTTGAACTGCGGCACCAACTGCCACAACTTCATCTGGGTTCACTGTGCGGTTTGGCTCTTTACCGAAGAAGTCTTTCACTGCTTTTTGGATCGCAGGGATACGAGTCGAACCACCGACTAGAACCACTTCATCGATTTCTGAAGACTTGATACCCGCATCAGCCAAAGCTTTACGGCAAGGCTCCATAGAGCGTTTTACCAGGTCTTCTGTCATTTGATCGAATTTTGCGCGAGACAATCTCGTTTGCAAATGTTTCGGACCTGATTGATCTGCTGTGATGAACGGCAAGTTGATTTCAGTTTCTTGCGCAGAAGAAAGTTCAATTTTCGCTTTCTCTGCCGCTTCTTTCAAGCGTTGCAAAGCCATTTTGTCGTTCTTAAGATCAATACCTTGATCTTTTTTGAACTCTGTAATCAACCATTCCAAGATCACTGTATCGAAGTTGTCACCACCCAAGTGAGTATCACCGTTTGTAGCGCGAACTTCGACAACGCCGTCACCCACTTCAAGGATAGACACGTCGAACGTTCCTCCCCCGAAGTCGTAGATCACGATTTTTTCATCTTTCTTTTTATCAAGACCGTAAGCAAGCGCTGCTGCTGTCGGTTCGTTGATAATACGTTTTACATCAAGACCCGCGATACGACCGGCATCTTTTGTCGCCTGTCTTTGCGCATCGTTGAAATAAGCTGGAACTGTTACAACTGCTTCAGTGACTGGCTCACCCAAATAGTCTTCAGCTACTTTTTTAAGTTTAGCTAGAACCGCTGCACCGATCTCTTCTGGAGACACGTTTTTACCTTGAACCTTGAAGGCACAGTCATTGCCTTTAGCAACAACAGTGTAAGGAACAAGTTTGATTTCTTCTTGAACTTCTTCAAATCTGCGACCGATGAAACGTTTCGCAGAGTAGATTGTGTTCTCCGGATTCGTCACAGCTTGACGTTTGGCAATTTGACCGACCAAACGATCACCATCTTTGGTGTATGCGACAACTGAAGGAGTGGTACGAGCGCCCTCTTCGTTCACGAGAACTTTAGGCTCACCGCCCTCCATAATCGCAACGCACGAGTTCGTCGTTCCTAAGTCGATACCAATTATTTTACCCATACCAAAATCTCCTTAACTTCCATGAATTTAACTGCATTTAGCACTTTAAATGTGGGGCCTTGTTCAGTTTCGTCAAGCTAGCGCAGTTCTTTTTTTATGACAATATTTTAATGAACAATTTCAACACCTTACGGTTATTTAACTCGTGTTATCAGGCACCCTTGGGCATTATGGGTCCTCGCTCCTCTCTTAAATACCCAAACATTTAAGCCCCTCTAGGCCTCGGCGCAAACCCTTCAACGCCGGGGCCTCAATTTCCTAAGGCCTCACTTGCCTTGTTTTGAGGCAACGAAATTAAAAAATTTAAATCTGATTCTAATGTCGTTTTCATGGGCCGGGCGTATCCTGGTTGTGGGTGTACATGCAGAACCTTTCAGAAAGGAATGAATATGACTCATTTGACTTTGAAAATGGCCGCCATCATCGCCTCCTCCCTTGTGATCTTCACTTTGGCGCAAGCCGAAACCCGCGAAGAAAAACGTGCCGCCCGTCAGGAAAAACGCATCGAACAAGGAGAAAAATCCGGTTCACTGACGGAAAAAGAAGCTGCCCGCCTTGAAAAGCAGCAAGAACGCATCGATAAGGCCGAAAACAAAGCCGCCGCCGACGGACAAGTGACGAAGAAAGAAAAAGTTCACTTAGAGAAAATGCAGGACCGCGCAAGTCATAATATCCATCGCGCGAAACACAATAAGAAGCGTGGTGGGTAAATTTATTTTCGAGCTTGAAGAGTTCCGACACTCACCAATGTCGGAACTTATTTCTTCCGTCCAAAAAAACCACCGCCCTCAGGCGCGACTTTCAGACCGCGAGCTTTTGCAATCTCACGCAGAAGTTTTTCTTCGTCTTTATTAAGTTTATCTGGGAATTGCACATTGATATGGAAATAAATGTCCCCGCGACGATTTCCACGCAGTGATGGCAAACCTTCACCTTGAAGTTTTACGTTGTCAGCCGGATGCGCGCCTTTTGGAATTTCCAAATTCGCTTTACCCGTCACTGTTGGAACTTCAATTTCTGCACCTAAAAGCATTTGCACATAAGGCACAGAAAGTTCTGCGAAGAGATCATCTCCACGACGTTCAAAGTGTGAATGAGGTTTCACGCGAATCTCAACATAAAGATCCCCTGGAGGACCTCCCATGTATCCACCCTCACCTTCAGTTGCAACACGAAGACGAGTGCCCGTATCAACTCCAGCCGGAATGTTAAGACGGATCTTACGGTGTTCATTCACGCGGCCTTTGCCCTTGCATGATTTGCATGGATTTTTAATTTGTGTGCCTTGTCCGTGACATTGCGGGCACGTTGATGCCATCGCAAAGAAACCTTGCGAACGCACAACTTGGCCAGAGCCTCCGCACATTGTACAGGTCACAACTTGCGAGCCTTTTTCAGCACCCGTGCCTTTGCAGTCGTCGCAGTTTTTCTCTGTATCGAATTCAATTTCTTTTTCAAGACCTGTGATGACTTCTTTCAAAGTCACTTCAGTGACGTAACGAAGATCAGAACCACGGCGAGGCTCATTGCGATTGCGGCGTTGTCTTTGTTGACTGCCCATGCCTCCACCAAAGAAGTCTCCGAAGATATCGCCAAAGTGTGCGAAAATATCGTCAACATCTTGGAAGCCTGCGCCTCCACCACCGCGACCTGTGAATGCATCGTGACCGAAGCGATCGTATTGCGCGCGTTTTTGTGGATCACTTAAAACTTCGTAAGCTCCAGCGGCTTCTTTGAATTTTTCTTCGGCTTCCTTATTCCCCGGATTTTTATCCGGATGAAATTGCATAGCCAATTTGCGATACGCTTTTTTGATCGCATCTTGTTCTGCATCTTTGGGTACGCCTAAAATTTCGTAGTAGTCTCTTTGAGCCATAATCTTCCGTAAGTCATTGAATGTACGAGTGCAATTCAAAATATGGTGACGACAGAGCTTCCGTCAATGCTTCCTTAGAAAATTTAGTGATTCTCGGATTGGACGCAATGCTTCTATTTAGAAGAATCCGCGTTTTTCATGGAATTGATTTTATCTTGGAGGCGTTTGATGAGAGTTGGGTCTTGTTCGTTGCGAATCATTTCTTGGAGAAGAGATTCCGCTAGTTCTATGTGGCCGGAATCAGAATAAAGACGCCCTGCTAATGTGAAAACCCAAGGTGGAGCTCCATTTTGCCCGGCTTGAACCAAGAGTTCTGCAGCTTTTTTTTTGTCGTTTACTTCATATAAATAGTGATAAGCAGCCCGATACAAAATTGGCCAATCACGGGGAAACGCCTTTACTCCTTTTTCAAAAATTTTTGTAGCTCCTTCAACATCTGTAATAACCACAGTTAAAGCCAAAGCACCGGCGGCATACGCAATTCTAAAATTTGGAGAAAGATTTGTTATTGAATCCATCATTTTATAAAGCCACGAATTATTGCGACATACATTTTTCGCAATCTCGTGATCACAGTAGCTGAAATCTTGCAGTGATCGAATCCACAAAGAGTCAGCTATGACTTCAGAATAACCAAAACTAATTCGCTCGATCATCGGCGGAGGGGGAATGAGATGACGTTTGAAATCAACTTGAAACGTCGAATGCTGTGTTTGCGTTATGAACACCAGGCAAAAAGCAAGAATCCCGAGCACAAAACTCAGGATTCCATTTTTAGATAAACTTATAGAGTCTCTTTGTATGCCGATACTCATTAACAAAACTTAGCGGATTCCATCCTGTGTATTACGCAATTGCTTAGAACTATCAATCGCCCAGTAATCATCAACACCCGCACTAGCAGAAATACGAGCACCAGCACCAGCCATAAATGTACCATTGGCGTTAGTTGTGCAGCCGGCCGTTGCCACACTTGGAGAAGCAGGACACATTCCGGCCACAATAGCCGGCGGCAATTGCCCTGTCACTCCAGCAAGCATTTTACAACCATTTGTATAGTTAGCCGTGTTCGAGTTATTACATACAGCAGAAGCCGAAATACCCGTAATAGTAGGAGTCAATGTATAATTATTTGTTGGCCCCGCTTGAGTCGTCCCAGTGAAACCAATATTATATCTCAAGCCACCTTCTGGAACATAACCTACGGCACCAAAACGGCTATCATAAATATTATATTCAGAGAAAAAAGCCTTCTCAGCAGTATACAAAGAAGCGAGATTAGTTTTTGCTTCAGACTGACGAGCTTTCGCCATGTACTTATTGACTGACGGAATAGCAATCGCCGCCAAGATACCGATGATCGCCACAACGACCATCAACTCAACGAGCGAGAAACCGCGCTGAGAATTTCTAGATGAAAAAGACATTAAAGACCTCCATGGTTCTTTTTTTCTGTTTACCCACATAAGTGTGTCAAAATTAAAAGATGAATGCAAGAGAGTGCTCGAAATATGAACCCACAAACCGTTCCCTTTAACGTCCATCAAACACACTTAGGTTCATACTCTATTCTCGACTTTTCTACAGCTTTTCACAAGGGACTAGACTTGCTAAAGACGAAAGAGTGCTCAAATTGAGTCATAAGGTAGAATAAAAGCATGGGTGATAATAACAATAATAATAACAGCAACTATCCATTCTCGAATCCTGAGGGGGAAGCGGGCGTCCAGATCGTCCCGAAATTAGACACACCTAAGATGTATAAGGTGATTCTTCTCAATGATGACTATACCCCAATGGATTTCGTCGTCCTTGTATTGCGTCGTTTTTTTGCAAAAACAGAAGAGCAAGCAACACAAGTCATGTTAGATGTACATAAGAAGGGTGCAGGTGTCGCCGGGGTCTACAGTCTAGAGATTGCCGAGATGAAAGTGATGCAAGTCAACCAGTTCGCGCAACTCAATCAGTATCCCCTGAAAAGTACACTGGAGGAGGAAGCATGATGAGCCGGGAACTTGAGCGCAAGCTCGCAGAAGCTACAGAACTCGCGAAACGCCACCATCATGAATTTGTGACGTTGGAACACATACTCTTAGTCCTCACCGAATCGCCGGTGATGGTTGAGATCTTAGAGGCCTGTGCCGTCAACGTCCAAAAACTTCGTCAAGATCTTCGCGATCATCTTAAAGTCGGTATCCCCCAAATAACTGATGACCAACTTTCTTCTTACGGAGGATTTGAGTCGTGGACGCCAGAGTTTACTTTGGCCTGTCACCGACTGATCCAGCGCGCTGCCATCCAAATGAAAAGCGCAGGACGCAATCAAATCAGTGAAGGAAGTTTATTGGTTTCGTTATTTTACGAACAAGATTCGCACGCCACATTTGCGTTGGCGCGGCAGGGGCTTACTCAATTCGATATCATTAATTACATTTCTCACGGCATCACAAAAGACGGAAAAGAACACGACATTCCGCCAGCAGCGTCTTCCCGTCCTTCAGAATATCAAGGCGAAGCTTACGAAGAAGGTCGCGGCTCCCCGCTTGAAAGTTTTTGCGTGAACTTAAATGACAAAGCCAAACAGGGAAAATTAGATCCTTTGATTGGCCGCGAAGATATTTTGGATCGCACGATTCAAGTTCTTTGCCGTCGCACGAAAAACAATCCGCTGCTCATTGGTGAGCCCGGCGTTGGTAAAACAGCTATTGCCGAGGGACTTGCGCAAAAAATCGTGCAAGGAAATGTTCCTGAAAAATTAAAAAACGCTGTGATTTACTCTTTGGATTTAGGAGGCTTGCTTGCCGGAACTAAATTCCGCGGAGATTTCGAAGGACGTCTTAAAGCGGTCGTCAAAGACATCGCAAAACGTCCAGGTGCGATTTTATTTATCGATGAAATTCACACAATTGTCGGAGCCGGAGCAACAAGTGGCGGCTCCATGGATGCCTCGAACTTATTAAAACCTGCTCTTGCAAGTGGTGATATCAGCTGTATCGGTTCAACCACTCACAGCGAATATCGTCAGTACTTTGAAAAAGATCGGGCCTTGAATCGTCGCTTTCAAAAAATCGACGTCAACGAACCTTCTAAAGAAGATTGCGTGAAAATCCTTAAAGGACTTCGCAAGTCTTATGAAGAATATCACGAAGTCCAATTCACGGACGAAGCCTTGCGTTCGGCTGTGGAACTTTCGCAAAAACATATTCACGGAAAACTTTTGCCCGACAAAGCCATCGACGTTTTGGATGAGGCCGGAGCTCACTTCCGTTTGAAATATGAAAATGCAGAAGATATTAAAATTGATGCTCCAGAAATTGAAGAAGTGATTGCGAAGATGACGGGTCTTCCAATCGCAAGTATTTCTTCGACTGAAAAAACGCAGCTTAAAGATCTTGATAAGAAACTCAAAGCTCTTATCTTCGGTCAAGACGACGCGATCGACCGCCTTGTTGCCAACATCAAGTTTGCGCGCAGTGGTTTAGGTCGACCGAACAAGCCGATTGGCAGTTTCCTTTTCACGGGCCCCACAGGTGTCGGTAAAACCGAAGTCTGCCGTCAGCTCGCACAAATCATGGGAGTTCACTTTGAACGCTTTGATATGAGTGAGTACATGGAAAAACATGCCGTCGCCCGCTTGGTCGGAGCGCCTCCGGGATATGTGGGTTACGAAGAAGGTGGCTTGCTCACCGAAGCCGTGACCAAACATCCTTACAGCGTTCTTTTGCTCGACGAGATTGAGAAAGCTCATCCTGATGTGACAAATGTGCTGTTGCAAGTGATGGATGCCGGACGACTCACCGACAGCAATGGACGCGTGGCTGACTTTAAAAATGTGATCATCGTCATGACATCCAACGCCGGGGCCTTAGAAACTTCGCGCGGCACGATTGGCATGGTGGAAGAAAATCGCAGTTCTCTTTCGATGGATGCGATTAAAAAAGCGTTCTCGCCAGAGTTTATCAATCGTTTGGATGCCGTTGTTTCCTTCCGTGATTTGTCGGAGGATATGGTTCTTAAGATCACTCAGAAATTCGTGGATGAGCTTAAGATGGTTCTTCTAGAGAAAAAAGTAGAACTGAATGTTTCTCAAGAAGTCATTAAGTGGCTAATGAAAAAAGGCTACGACAAAGTTTACGGCGCGCGCCCCTTGGCTCGCGTTGTGGACGAACATCTGAAAAAAGCTCTGGTCGACGAACTTCTTTTTGGACGCCTTGTCGACGGTGGACGTGTCAATGTGGAACTGGAAAAAGATATTTTGAAGTTCCATTTTAGCACCACCCCTAACGGCACTGGTCAAAAGAATCAAAAGCAACCCGTCACGACGTGATGTGATGGCATTGACATTCCTTTTAGAGTTATCATTATTAATAGTGTGACTCTAAAAGGAGTGAACTTAATGGCATTTCTAAAACGTATTGGCTTATTTATTCTCACAAACATTCTTGTGATCGCTACCATCGGCATTGTTTGGTCTTTGGTAAGCCGCTTCTTGGGCCTTGCAGGTCTTAACTCTTACATTCCATTCCTCATGGCGTTCTGCTTGGTTTGGGGTATGGGTGGCGCTTTCATCTCTTTGTTGATGTCAAAGTGGATGGCGAAAATGTTCCATGGCGTAAAAGTCATTGAACCCAACAATCCAAATCCGGAACTTCGCGCTCTTGTAAATAAAGTTCATGAACTGGCTCGCCGCGCGCAGATTTCTAAAATGCCAGAAGTTGGTATTTACGAATCTATCGACATCAATGCCTTCGCAACAGGTCCTTCAAAAAACAATTCTCTTGTGGCGGTCTCTACAGGACTTTTGCAGAGAATGAATGACAAAGAAGTCGAAGGTGTTCTTGCCCACGAAATTGCCCACGTTGCTAACGGAGACATGGTCACAATGACTTTGATCCAAGGTATCGTGAATGCGTTTGCGATGTTCTTCTCTCGTATTCTTGCGAACATTGTGGCTTCTAACGTGGACGAAAAATTCCGTGATCTTGTGCGCTTTGCAGTCACGATCTTGGGCGATATCGCGTTCACATTACTAGGTTCTATTGTTGTGAATTACTTCTCTCGCCGTCGTGAATTCCGCGCAGATGCGGGCGGAGCTAAATACTCTTCTCGTGAGAACATGATTGCGGCTTTGCAAAAGCTTAAAGCTGTCTATGAGTTGCCAATCCCACCTGAAGAGGGAGCCACAGCGACGTTGATGATTTCAAACCGTGACAAAGGTGGTCTTGCAAAATTGTTCATGACTCACCCACCACTTGAGACTCGCATCAAAGCTTTGCAAACAGGCCGTCTGTAAGCTTGTTCTTTTCACTGAAAGGGCGTAGCCTAACAGGGCTATGCCTCGAATTATAATCGCCCTTTCTTTTTTTTCAGTTATTATGGGTTGCGCGACGACTTCGCGCTTTGATACGCGTATTGATAAGCGCCTCACACCACCCATTCCTAATTTCTTAAGCAAATGGAAATCAGCTCCCCTTTCTGATTTGGAAAAATTAGAAGTCGGCGCTAAAGAAGACAATATTCGTTGGTGGAAAACCTACTCCATTGCTTTGGCAAAAAAAGAAACTTCTCCTGAACAATCTTGCGAGGGCTTTAAAAGTCTTTCAACAGAGCATGATTTTCCTTTGCATGATCTGGCTCTTCTTCGTGCGTACGAAGTTTGTCCTGCGAAAGAAAAACTCACAGAGCTTCCTGGCAACGTAGCGCCTTGGTATCGCGATCTTTATGTGGATATTAAACTTAAAGAAGCCTTAGAGACAGAAGATCTGCGCGATGATCTTTCTGCTTACGTTGAAAAAGCGAAACTTGAGAACAATAAAAAGAATAAAGAAGAACTTTATCTTAAAGCGCTCTTGATTGCGCAAAAATTGGAAGCCAAAGAGGATGTTGCGCAAATTCAAACGCAGCTTTACAAAAATTCCCCACGTTTAAATCCTCTTCCAACTTTCCGCGATCTTAGCGGTGTCGCTTCCGACTATCGCTTTCACCGTGATTTTGATGCGGCTTTAAAAACTTATAAAAAGATTCTCGCATCAAAACAAGCGACAACGGATGACAGCTTTCAGGCTTTAAAAAACATCCGCCAGACTTACAAAGTGGCACAACGTCGCAGTGAGTACATCAATGCCACAGCAGATCTTGTGAATTGGGCAAAAAAACAATTCCAGCAAAATAAAAAAGATCGCAGAGCTGTGGCCCGTTATCACGATGCTCAGGTTCTTTTCGCAAAAACTTTATGGACCGAAGATCAAACATCGCAAGCCGTGAAAGTTTTAAATGAAACCCACCGTCTGCTTCGCGGTCTTTATCCGATGGATGAGGTTTACTTTATCTTAGGTCGTATCGACGAAGAAAAAGGAAACTTCACCAAAGCTCTTGAATACTTCGAGGCAAGCTATCAGCAACCGATCAGCCTTCCTGGTCTGCGCGATAAAATCTCTTGGTTAAAATCTTGGAACTACTACAAGTTAGAAAAATGGGAAGACGCAAGAAATAGCTTCCAGCAGATGAAAGAACTTGTAAAAGATCCTTCCGACAAAGCTCGCGCTAGATTTTGGCTTTCTCGTTCTTTTGCAAAGCTAAATCAAAACGTGGAAGCTGCTGCGGAATTGCAATCACTGGTTAAAGATGACCCATTGGGGTATTACGGCGTGATCGCTGTTCGTGAGCAAAAACAATACTTCCCACCGTTGAAAGTGGATCACAAAGAGCTTGAGGGTTTAAGCCTTCTTGGTGTTGGTGAACTTGATCCGCAAACTCGTTTAAATACCGAGTGGTTGATCGCCGTGAATGAAAAACCTTTCGCGGAAAAAGTTCTTAATAGTGCTGCCGAAGATCTTAGAAAACGCAATGTCACTGCTGAAGACACGTGGCTTGCAATGTCTTCCGGCTATGCGCGCACGGGACTTTATTTACCCCTTTTCTCAACAATTGGCGCTCTTCAACCGGAAGTGAAAGATCGTTTGCTCAATGACCATCCAGATCTTTTATTCCCGCAAGCGTTCGGTGATATTATTGCCGATGCTTCTCAAAAAAGTGGCATCCCTCAAGAGTTTATTTTCTCCATCATCCGTCAAGAGTCGGCGTTCAATCCGGAAGCGCGCAGCCCCGTGGATGCCTTCGGCTTGATGCAACTTTTGCCGAGTGTCGCTAAGCAGCTCGCAAAACAGAACTCTTTGCCATACAGCGAGGCCTTGGATTTGTTTAAGCCTGAAATCAATATTCCACTGGGTGCATTTGAACTAAAGACCTTGATGAAAAAGTATAACAACCAATTCATCTTGGCAGTTTCTGGTTACAATGCGAACGATGGAGCTATTCGTGGATGGCTTAAGACCCGCTACAGAGACGACTCTGTCGAGTTTATTGAAGAAGTTCCTTATGAAGAAACACGTGCCTACATCAAACTTGTGATGAGAAATTATGTGTTCTATCAAAGATTGCTGAATCCAGAAAAAAGCACTCAGTTCCCTGAAGAGCTTCTGGCTCTTAAAAAATAAGAGGCTTCCTTAGTCTAATCTCATTTTGATACAAGACTAAGGGCCTTGATCTCGCGGAAAAACCGAAAAGACTATTATGAAGGCTCCCCTAAACACCGATAAGAAATGGTGGAGAAAGGGGAAAATTCATGTTTTCTCGCAAAGTGTGGATTGCAGCAGCATGTGTCGGTTTGGTTTTCTTTGGCGGTTTAGGGATTTATCTCTATTCAACAGAATCGTCATCTCCATCACGCACACAAAGTTCGAGCAAAAAAGATAGCAATCGTATTTTTGAAAACTCTTTCATCACTTCAAAAACAGACAAAGTCGAAGACGAGCCGAGCGCTCTTTTCAACGACCCTGCGATCAGCCAAGCCTGGGGATTAAAAAAATCCGATGCAGCTCGCGCATGGTCTGTGACTAAAGGCAGCCGCGATATCGTCGTTGCCGTGATCGATACAGGTATTGATGTTAAACACGAAGACTTAGCTCACAATCTTTGGAGAAACCCTGGCGAGACAGGCAAAGACGCTCAAGGCCGCGACAAAGCAACAAACGGTATTGACGACGACGGCAATGGTTTTGTCGACGACGTTTACGGTTGGAACTTTGTTAGCAACAATCCAAAACTCGATGACAATCACGGTCACGGAACTCATATCGCAGGAATCATTGGCTCTGAAGCTGGAAACGGAAAAGGTATTACGGGTATCGCTCCTGAAGTGAGCTTGATGATTCTTAAATACTACGATCCAAAAGTTCCAGGCACAGACAATTTGAAAAACACAGTGGCAGCCATTAAGTACGCTGTGAAAATGGGTGCGAATATTATTAATTACTCAGGTGGCGGAACGGAGTTCTCGCAAGAAGAGCACGACGCTATTGCCGAAGCTCAGAAAAAGGGAATTCTATTTGTCGCAGCTGCGGGTAATGAAAGATCGAATTCCGATCAATATCACTACTACCCTGCCGATTACAAATTGAGCAATATCATCTCTGTAACAGCGATTGATCCTTCGATCCAAGTTCTTGCGTCTTCGAACTATGGCGTTGAGACGGTGGACATCGCAGCTCCGGGACAAAATATTCTTTCCTGCCTTCCGGGAAGTTCTTATGGATATATGACTGGAACATCACAAGCAACCGCGTTTGTGACAGGTGCTGCGGCTTTGGTAATGGCTCACAAACAGTCTTTTAAAGCCGAAGACGTGAAAAAATATATTCTTGCAACAGGAGACGCGCAAACTCAGTTGGCGTCAAAAACAAGAACGTCTCGTCAGCTCAATCTCTACAAAGCTTTGACGATCTTAGATCAAGGCGTTTCTTCTTCAGGTGGTGTTGCCCTAAATCCGCAGAATTTGAAATTCACCGTTGATCCCAACGACACGAATACCAAAGATGCGATTGATGACGGTATCGACCCAACAGCCAAAGAGATGACCCACTTCGGAAAATCTTTGATCGACGCCATCGGTACGGGCTCTAAAGTGCGCCCAACAAAACTCGGTACAAAACAAGGAACGGAAGGGTTTTAATCCCTTCCCTTTTTATACCTCCGCCTTTCGGATTTCAAACTACAATATAACCCATTAAATCTACTAGGGAATCCCCCCCGAAATTTGCATTTACAAAATGAAATTTACTAATTGTACGCAATAGCGTATACTTATGGAGGTTTCATCTTGAAAACGATGTTTTCATTGTTGAAGACGGACCATTTTGAAGAATGGTTGAAACGGCAGGATCGAGAAACTCAAGCGAAAATCCAAATGCGCCTAGACAGGATTGCCCTTGATAGCCACTTCGGAGTCATGAAGTTTTTCGACGGACTTATTGAACTTAAGTGGAAGTCCGGCTTGAGAGTTTACATCGCACGCGTGGAAAGCAAATTAATCGTAATATTAGCTGGAGGAACAAAACATGGCCAAAGCAAAGACATTGAAAAAGCAAAAAAGCTCCTCAAAGAAATCAAAGCCCGTGGTTTTAGCTTCACATAAAGTTCTCGATGAATCTAAGTTAGATAAAGAAACCCTAAAGTCAATTTTAGCTGAAGCATTGATTGATGGAGACATTGATATGCTGAAAGACGTGCTCATCACCCAAATTCGTCTACAGAACAAAGCTGACTTGGTAAGAAAATCAAAACTAGGGCGACAAACGCTTTATGATCTTATTGAAGGAAAACGAGAATTTAATCCCACAGTGAAGACTCTAAGCTCTTTATTAAAAGCAATTGCTGCGTAGAAAAAGGTACCTGGTACCTTTTTCTAGTCGATGAAATCGGAAAGACTGATCTTTCCGCGGATCATGATGATGAGTCCCGCTGCCATAAATGCCAGAGCGACGCCGACACCAATCAAGTTGCGGTGACCTAGGTTGATCATGCCTAAAAGAATCAACAAAGCGCTTAGACCGAACGGTCCCCAGTAAAGATACTTCTGCCACTTCGGACGAACTGGAGCTTCGTTCTTCGCCAAAGGCTTTTGCGAAAGTCCCACCAACATCAAGCTATTGATACGCGCGATCATTTGATCACATTGGGGATCGCCGCCTTGAGCGGTTTTTAATTCTTCGTACTTCAATGTTGCGAAACGAAGAGCATCCAACTCGTGACAAGCGCGGATGAATTCATCATGAAGACTTTCATTTTCAAAGTTCTCCACCAAGTTCTTCCATTTGCGCACAAGACTTGGTTGCGCTTTCAAACTTGGATCTTTCGGAAGACCTTCCAAACGCTCAAAAAGCACGTGGCACGAGTAACACTCTTTCGCGCGACGGCCGTTCAAGGCTCCGCACTTAGGGCATGACTTCATTTCGTGAGCACCCGGCTCTACCGCTGGCAAAGCCTCTTGATGCTGAGCATCAGTCACAATCGGAGTTTCAGCGACAACCGGAACCATGAAACACAAGACGTTTTGCGGGTCCGTTGGAGGATATTCGAAACTGAATCGACTCTCACATGAGATGCACTGAAACAGCGGAGTTTCCGAATGAATATCATCACTCGCAACTTCGTACAGCTTGGCGCATGAGGGGCATCGAATTTTCATTTTCGTCGTTAAATTCACAGTGGACTCACTCACTCTTTGTGTTACTAATACCATGATGAAGAGATCGATTCAATTTTTCAAGCATAAAGCCTACGATTTTCGTTGGGCGATTCTCTCAGGCATTTTGGTTGGAACAAGCTACATCCCTTTTCCGCCTTGGGCGCTGATCTTCTGCTACACACCACTTTGGCTTTACGCGACTGAAGAAAGTCGCACAGTGAAAGATTCTTTCTGGGCCGCGTGGGTTACACAGTTTGTTTTGAGCATCATCGGTTTTCACTGGATTGCTTACACAGCGCACGAGTTCGGTCAAATCCCGTGGTCCACGTCTGTCATGGCTTTGCTGCTTTTTTGTGCGTTCATGCATCTCTACATTCCCGTGGCTGTCGCTCTGGGAACGTGGCTCCGTCTGCGTTTTTCACTGAGTGCGGGAAAAAGTCTTTTCGTCATTGCGATTCTACAGTCTTTGCTTGAGCGCGTGTGGCCGGTCATTTTCGACTGGAATTTAGGTTATACCCTTTTCTGGGCAAAAATTCCGACGTACAACTTGGCCGACATCATTGGATTCTTAGGCCTTTCTTCCATCGTGTTGCTGTTCAATGCATGGATGGGTTACATCTGGCTTAAACAAAGTTACGTCAAAAAAGCTCTCACTCACTTAAGTTTTCTTACATTGACCTTTGCTGCATTAGTGGGCATCGGCTACTGGCATGGACAGAAGTGGAAGCACTTTGATGGAGAATTCCGCGCGACCGTCATTCAAGCCAACATCGGAAACCTAGAAAAGATTTACGCCGAAAAAGGCCGAGGCTATCAAGAAGCGATCACGAATAAGTTTTTGGATATGACTCGCGATGCTGCGCAGAAGTTTCCGCAAACAGACATCTTCGTTTGGCCAGAGACCGCTTTCCCCGACTACTTGGATCAACATCTTCTGGGAAGAAAACACACGCAGCTTCTTTCCGACGGCTTAGCTCCCTTGGGAAAACCTTTGATCACGGGTGCCTATTCTAAAGACATCAACACGGATGAGAAAATCGATCATTCCACTTACAACGGTCTTTTCTTGGTCGATGCCAACGGCAACAACCTGGATAAGCCTTACCGCAAAACAGAGCTTCTCGCTTTCGGTGAATATTTGCCATTGAGCGAACAGTTCCCCGTCTTGCTCAAACTTCTTCCTTTTGTTTCCAATTTTGGTCGCGGTCAGGGACCAACAACAATGAAATGGGAACGCAACGGAGAATCCATTCACTGGGGTGGACAGATTTGTTACGAAGGCCTTTATCCTGAATTCACTCGAGGCCTTGCGAAAAAAGGAGCCGACGTTCTTGTCAACGTCACGAATGATTCTTGGTTTGGTCGCCCTTCAGAGCCGCAGCAACATCTTTATATGACTTTAGCTCGCGCCATTGAAGTGCGTCGCCCTTTGATTCGTTCAACTAACACCGGAATTAGCACAGCCGTTTTAGCAAACGGTGACGTTCTACAAAAATCACCTCTTCACGAAGAGTGGAGCGGTCAGTTTGTGATAAAGTATCTTAAAAAAGCGCCAACCACTTTGTATGTGCAATGGGGACACTGGGACTGGGTTCTGCTCCTTATTGTTTTAATCGCGCTGGTAACTACAGGAGCTCTTCATGCAAGATCTCGTCGTTCTTGATTGGGTCGAAATTTTAGAAAAAATCCGCTCTCACGCGACAAGTGAGGCGGCTCGCGAAACTGTGATGACGACAAAACCTTTGTCTTCACCGGAGGCAGCTTATGCCAGTTTCCAAGAAATCGCGCAAGCTACGGAAGTCTTGAATCAAGGGGTCCGTCCCTTCATGCAAAGTTTGGATTTGTATTCCACTTGGATTGCTCGTCTTCGCAAAAGTGCGGTTTTAAAAAATCTTGAAATCAAAGACGTGCGCAGTTTCTGTCTTGAAGTGTTGGCGCTTAAAGAAGCACTCACTCCGATTGAAAATGAATGGGCACAAAATATTTCTGCAAGTCTGATGAAAGCAGAAGAACCACTTTCTGCGATTGATCAGATTCTGACTCCTAACGGAGAAATCCGCGCGGATGCCAGTGAAACATTGTTCCGCCTTTATAAAGAAAAAGAACGTCTGGCCCGCGAAGTACAAAGTACACTCGATCGTTTGGTGAAAGATCACCAAATGGAAAACGTGTTGCAAGATAAATACGTTACCACTCGCGATGGCCGTTGGGTGCTTCCTGTGCGCAGTGGAATGCAACATCATTTGCCTGGCGTGATTCACGGATCTTCACAAACAAAACAAACTGTTTTCATGGAGCCTGAAAAGGTCATTCCGACAAACAATCGCTTGCGTCAAATTGAAGTGGAAATCGAAGATGAGATCGAAAGACTTTTGACTGAGCTTTCTCGTTATCTTTCTTCGAAGGCTTCTGACATTGAAAGCAGCCGTGTTCTTCTTGAAGAGTGCGACGTGCGTTTTTCTCAAGCGCAGTTTGCTTCTCAAGTAAATGCCCACCCGATTCAGTTTTCTAAAGAAAGTATGGAACTGATTGAAGTGCGCCACCCGCTTTTGCAACTTTCAGGAAAACCTGTCGTTTCAAATTCGGTTTTGCTGGAAGGTCGTAAAAGTATTTTGCTTCTCAGCGGCCCGAATGCTGGCGGTAAAACTGTTTTGCTTAAATCCATCGGCCTTGCCGCACAAATGGCGCGCTGTGGACTTCCGATCTGCGCCAGTGAAACTTCGAAGATTCCTTTCTTTAAGGACATTTTGATCGGCATTGGCGATGCGCAAAGTGTGGATGAAGAACTCAGTACCTTTGCTGCCCATTTAAAAATCCTTTCAAAAGCCGCGAGCTTAAAACATCGTGATAATTTGATTTTGATCGATGAGATCTGCGGATCCACAGATCCGGAAGAAGGAAGTGCTTTGGGAAGAAGTTTCATTGAAACATTCTCAAACAATGATGTCTTCGCTGTGATCACTTCACACTTAGGGCCATTAAAATCTGGTTGGGATGAAGAAAGTCGTGTCCTCAACGGCAGTCTTGAGTACGATCCTAAAACAGGTCGCCCGACTTACCAGTTTATCGCAGGTATTCCCGGCGATTCATTGGCGATCCAAACAGCAAAGCGCGTAGGTGTTTCTCAAGCGATCGTGCAAAGAGCGCTGGATGTACTAGCTCCAGCAACACGGGCGCGTCTTGAAGGCCTTGAACAGATTGAGCAACTTAAAAGTGATATTTCCATTTTGCAAGAGCACTTACGCAAAGAAACCAATGCAGCTCTTGCGATGAAAAAGAAATACGAAGGTCTTTTGGAGCAATTCAATAAAGACAAAGACGAATGGTTGCAGCGCACAGTTAAAAAAGCTGAGCGCAAAGTGGAAGAAGCCATTGCTCAAGCCAAAGTCACAGAGACCTTTAAACGTCACACGGCTTTGCAAGAGATCAAATACAAACTTCCTGAAATCGTGAAAGCAAAACCGATCACGCAACCCGGTGCTCCCGAAAATGCGGAAGACTTTGCCAAAAAATTCCCGCCAGGATCGAAAGTTTTTGTCGTTTCACTAAATCAAGATGGAATCGTGCAGAGTACACCGAACTCAAAAGGTGAAGTCTTGGTTCTTTCTGGTTCTGTGAGATTGCAACTGCACTGGCAGGAATTACGACTCCCCGGAAAACCGCAAAACCCGACATCACAACTTGTTCGCCAGGGAAGTTCTTTCTCTGTCGCTCTTGCCGATGACGATCGCACTTTGGATTTGCGTGGAAAAACCGTGGAAGACGCTTTGTCAGAATTGGAACTGGCTTTAGATAAGGCCGCTCAATCCCGTGAAGATCGCATGAAGATCATTCATGGACACGGAACGGAAGCTTTGAAAAAAGCCGTGCGTACATATCTATCGCGTTCTATTTACGTGAAGAAATGGAAAGCAGGCTCGCCCGAAGGTGGCGGAGACGGTATTACTTGGGTAGAACTCGGCGAAGCGTAAAAGCGGCCCCACAGGAGTCCTATGTTGCTTGTCGACTATAATATCTCAAGCTGGATTTTTTCAAAGACCTTGAGCCTTTGCTATTTTGTGGCGTTTTTATCTTTAATGCCGCAACTTCTGGGGCTCTTTGGTCGACAAGGTATTTTGTCGATCGATCATCTTCTGAATCTTTTAGACAACGAAATGAAGGCCGAACGGTTTTATCATGTGCCTTCCGTGTTTTGGCTGTTCTCTTCAGACTTTGCGCTGAAAGCTGTTTGCTTTATTGGAATGATGGCCTCCTCGCTGTCATTTTTGGGTTTCAGTCAAAGCTTTATGCTGCTCATTTGTTTTGTTTGTTATTTGTCTTTTGTAAGCTGTGGGCAGCTTTTCTTAAGTTATCAGTGGGACAGTCTGCTTTTAGAGTTTGGTTTTTTAGGACTTTTCTTTGCGCCTTACCAATGGGAGTGGATTCCATTTGGAGCACATGTGCTTCATCCGATTCTTTATGGCTTAACTTTATTCCTTTTATTTAAGCTGATGTTTTTGTCGGGCGTGGTGAAGCTTACAAATAAAGATACGTCGTGGAAAGATCTGACTGCGATGACATACCACTACTGGACTCAACCGCTTCCGACGCCGCTGGCTTTCTTTGCCAACAAATTGCCTCTCCATTTTCAGCGCTTTAGTACGCTGGTTCTTTTCTTTATTGAAATCGTAACACCGTTTTTTATTTTCATTCCGGGACCACAACAGATTCTTGCCGTGTTTTTCCTTATCCTGCTGCAAATTTTAATCATCCTGACTGGCAACTACGGCTTCTTCAATCTTCTGACGTTAGGTCTATGCCTTGGCGTTCTTCCCGATTCAGCTTGGGGATTTAAAATCAACTGGCTTGAGGCGACGACAATTCCCACTTACATCGCGGCGATTCCAGCCATCTTGTTAATTCCTTCTTCCTTGTTTTGGATTTACAAAAGTCTTTTTGAAAAAAGCAAAGCGCTGGATTTCATGCTCCCCTACATGCGCTTTTTCTATCCTTTCCGCATTTCTAATCCCTACGGTCTTTTTGCAGTGATGACGAAAACTCGTCTTGAACTTGTTTTAGAAGGCAGCAATGACGGTCATCACTGGGAAGAGTACGAGTTTAGCTATAAGCCTGTCTCTTTAAAAAAGATGCCACCCATCGTGGCCCCACATCAACCGCGTTTAGATTGGCAAATGTGGTTCGCAGCTCTTGAAGGGTTTAACGAAAATCTGTGGCTGCAAAACCTGATCACTCGTATTTTTCAAGAATCTCCGGACGTTCTTATGTTATTTGCAAAAGACCCGTTCAAAGGAAAAGCACCGAAAGCCTTACGCATTCAGCGCTACGAATATAAATTTGCGAGTTTTAAAGAACTTCGTGAAGAAGGACTTTGGTGGAAACGGGACTTCGTCGGATCTTACGGTCCCGTTTTTCAAAGAGAAGAATTCACAGAAGAGGCGTAACGCTTACGCCTCGGAATAAATTTCCGCGTATGTCTTGATAACGTTTTCTTCCACGCGTTTGTGAAGATGATGACGGCGCAATTCACTGTGATGAGCAACTCCCATCGCTCCGATCATGTGAGCTACAGACTCTAATGTCTCTTGATGGAAGTTCTTTACGCGCTCTCTTTTAGTCGGCACGTGAAGACCCTTAACCAAGTTTGGATCTTGAGTCGCCACACCCGTTGGACACTTATTGTTGTTACAACGAAGCGCTTGAATACATCCTAACGCTAACATCATCGAACGAGCGGCATAAGTCGCATCAGCCCCAATGCAAAGCAGCTTCACGATATCAAATGCCGTTGTGATTTTTCCTGTCGCGATCACTTTGATTTGATCTTTAAGACCTGCTTTTTTCAAAGTATCAACGACCACAACCAGCGCATCCATGCCTGGAGTTCCGATGTAATTCGTGAACTCTAACGGAGCTGCCCCCGTTCCGCCTTCAGCGCCATCGACAACGATAAAGTCAGGATAAAGCTTAAGCTCTTTCATCAAAGCCACAAGCTCTTCAAACTCCTGACGATGGCCTAAGCAAAATTTAAAACCTACAGGCTTGCCACCAGAAAGCTCACGCAATGTAGAAATAAATTGAAGCATCCCTTTGGCGTCTGAAAAAGCTTTGTGTCCCGGAGGTGAAATCACGTCTTTACCCAAAGGCACATTACGAATTGCTGCAATTTCAGGCGTCACTTTTTTGCCAGACAAAATCCCGCCGTGGCCCGGCTTAGCCCCTTGAGATAGTTTCAACTCAATCATCTTCACTTGGGGATGACTGGAGTTTTTCTTAAACAACTCCGAATCAAAATCACCGGAATGTGTGCGGCAACCGAAGTAACCTGTACCGATTTGCCAAATCAAATCTCCACCTGGCTCCAAGTGATAAGGAGAAATCCCCCCTTCACCGGTGTTGTGAGCGAAGTGTCCGTCTTTAGCTCCCCCGTTTAATGCCAAAATACTGGCTGTAGAAAGAGAACCAAAACTCATCGCTGAAATATTTAAGAGCGACATAGAGTACGGTTGTTTACAAAGATCGCTGCCGATTGTGACACGCAGATCTTTGCGACTTAAATGTTTTGGATAAAGAGAGTGAGTGACGAACTCATAACCTTGTTCGTAAACATCGTGCTGAGTTCCAAAAGGAACCGTATCGAGAACTTTTTTAGCACGCTGATAAACGACCGAACGTTGTTCACGGCTGAAGGGTTTTCCGTCGGTATTGGATTCAATAAAGTATTGATTGATCTCTGGACGGATGGATTCAAGAAGATAACGGAAATGACCAAAAACAGGAAAATTGGATTTGATCGCATGACGGTGCTGGCGAATATCGCGGAAACCTAAAGCAAAAAACGGAATAAAGAAGATCAGTGAATACAATCCCGGCGGCCAAGCTAAATAAAAAATAAAATTCAAAACAATCGCCGCGAAAAATGCGATATAGAATTCCCGTCTCATGTCTAAAAAACCTCTTTTGTTGAAACCAAATTATTATCTATAAAACGCCATCAATATAGATCAACTGGACTCAATTTAATATCTACAAAAGCTCGCGTTCGTGACTACAGGCTATACAGAAAAACGGACATTCCTACAACAGGACACTGCGAGTGATTTCTCTTTATTTCCCGTAGTTCTTTGAAAAAATAGACCTATCACGGATGGAAAACGTCATGGATCAACAGACTTTGGCCCCCATTTTGGGAGCCCTGGACGAGTGCATTGAAAAATACATCGAGGACCGTAAGAATCGCATCGGCGATTTCATCGAGCGTCATTTCTCTATTCAAGAGACTTTCGCCATTCAAAAGAAGTCCTTTCCCTTGGATTTGCTCTACAGCCCCTTAAATACCTTGTGGGCCATTCCCTATCTTTCCGCCAAAAAATCGGTAGAGACTTTAGATAAGATGGGTTGGACAAAGCTCAGTCCTACAATGGAGAAAGTTCCTTCCGGAATCAAAACAGGTTATCAACGAGAAATTGAACGTCTGATCGCCACAGAACTTTTAGATTCCGAAGCGCTGCTTACGGAACTTCGCAAACATCCCACGTTTGCCAAGCTTATGCTTTCTAAAGAACTGCAAATCGACGAATCTAAAATTCAAAAAGAATTTATCAAAGAGATCGAAAAATACACTGCAAGCCAAGCCTTCATTGCGGATCTTGCCGGTTCTTTGATGACACTCGCAGCGGGCTGGTGGTTTTTTGGAGATAAAAGTCTAAGCCTTTTGGGTTTGGGCAACAAGATCGCGAGAAAAATGGCGCGCGATAAAGCGGCTTCGCATTTCTTTTTGGGCGAAAAGTTGGGATCCACTTTTTACGGATTTTTCCCGCCCGTTCCAACTCGCACAGAAATTTATATGGCGACTCTTGCTGTGGGAACCTTGCTGACGGCATTTAGTATTTTCGCCGCGATCATGAGCGACCCGGTCCGGAAGAAGCTTGGACTTCACAATAAGAAGCTCACCACGCTTGTGGAAAATCTCGAAGAAAAATTATTTCTTTTGCTTAAGAAAGAGATCAAACAGTCCCTTCGCCACTCGGCAAATGACAAACTTGCCAGCTAATTTTTCATGAGCGTCTAAAGTCTGAACAGCGATTCCCAGTAAATACCTGTTCGATTTCTATATTCGAGCAGTTCTTTAAACCCGCCCTAGAAAAGCATTCCGCGCCTATGATAGAAGTCCTCCTCATAAAAGGAGTTCTTATGAAAAAAGCGGTTTTACTTTTATCGGCTCTGTTTGTTTTCGCGGGCACGACAGCTCAAGCCAAGCTTCAGGAAATGAACGACAGTGAACTTGCCTCCGTGTACGGCGCTTCTAATATCGCAGCTTATCTTGTGAAAGTCCTTGAGCAGAAAATCAATTCTGGACAAAACATCTCTGCCGAAGAACTTATGTCGGACCTTGCTTTGATCTCTAAAGCGTTCGGCGTGAGCTTTGAAAATATCCGCGTTTCAGGCGCTACTTACGGTGGCTTAAGTGTGTCGCTAATTAAAGACGGCCACATCATTGGAACAACACAGCTTCCGTCTCACATTGAACACGTTTATATCGGCTCTGTTCGCGCAGGCAATGGTCCTTCAATGGGTGCTCTTGAGATTCAGGGCCTCAATGTGACAGGCCAGATCACAGTCACCGTGCACTAAGAAGCGCAAAAAGTGACGCTCCTTGTGCGGCACTCTCATAGAAGTTTGACGACTCACTCTGAGAACGCCTCAGAGTGAGAACAGCCACTCTCGTAAGTCATCAAAAACACAGCGAAAATCAATTTGTTTCAGAGTGAAATATGGCACCGCCATTGCTTTATAGTATGGCATCAGGGGGCTTTATGAAAAATACGAAACAAATCTTCACAACAATCCTTACTCTAAGTGCAGTCGCTTTCCTTACAGCTTGCGGCTCTAGCAACCAAGTAGGATCTTCGGATCTTTCAAGCCGCGTGACTCCAACCGATAACACTTCTTCTTCTACAAAACCTCTTGCTTACTGCAACCAAGCATCAGGTTCGGATATCACTGCAAAACTCAGAGCTTATGTTGATGCATCTAACAACGTTCGTATGGACTATGCTTATGCACGCTTAACAGCTTTGCCTGCAACGTTCAAATCAGACCAAACTTACATCGCTATGTGGAAATGGATGACAAATACAAGTGGCGCGACTTACTTGGATCCAACTCCACTTCAATTCCTGGTTGCTAATGCTTCAACAGGTCAGGTTTTGACAGGTTGGAAAACAACTCTTCGCTGGAGTGATGTTGTTACGATCGCTTCTGGCATGGGTATCACAGATCCACAAACATTCTTTAACAGCGTAAATATCTTGGTTGATTTGAAAGACACTCAAGGCGAATACGATGTGTTGAGAATCTCTAACTACGATCTTTCGACAAATAAAATGTTGAACCAAGTAGATGGCTTGCTTCCACTGTTCTACGCAAACCCTGCTGACTACGCTTTCGAAGCAACAGGTGCCACACGCGCGACAGTTCTGCAAAACTTGCATCCTTTCAAAAACTACAAGGACCAAGGTTACTCAGCAGCGCAATTCACATCAATGGCTCAAGGCTTGTGCTTCTAAGATGAGGAAAAAGGTACCAGGTACCTTTTTCCTTTTAATGAGCGGATTCTTGAGAGACCTCATCGGCCTGCAGATTATCACCCTGGCGATAGCGATCCACCAAAGTGCGATCCGTAGTCGGGAAAGAAAACAAAAGAGAGTGAACGTTAGATTCTTCGTCTTCCTGAGTGACCGCGATATAAACCAAATCTTTCGTGGTTTCGTGATCAGGGAATTCCTTAATAAAGCTCACCAAAACGTTTCCATCTAAATCATTCTTACGCCAAATCTCATCAGCATTTTCAATGGTATCTTCGCGCAAAGGTGCAAAGTCTTGAAACTTATCCTGAGGAATGTCTTTCTCGCCACGCACTTTGAGCATCGCTAAGTAAAGACCCATCGCCAGAGGATCACCCTCACCCAGAGCATCGCCTTCAATCGCGCCGCCCGCGACTTCTTCAAAAGTTTTGTCGTAAACCAATTCACCGCGCTGGTAGTTTTGCCACAAACGACTGTCTTTTGTCGGGAAGTGAATAAAAACAAAAGTCGGATATTCGTCTTCAGAAGACACGTAGGCCACTGCCACGTATTTAAAAATCTCATTGCCTTCTTCAAAAGCTTTGAGGAAGTGATAGATTGCATAGTCTTCCATGGTTTTTTCATCCATCCAGACTTCATCGGGTTCATCCAATGTCGCCTCTAGATAATGCTCATGGGCAATCTGTTCTTCATCAGTGAAATCGTCAGGAGATCGTAAAGATTGATACTCTCCCTCTAATTTATTGATGGCTTCTTCAAAATAACCGAAAAGATCCTTCTCTGATTCAAAGATAAGACCTGCCGCTTCATCGACAAGAATGTACTCTTTTTCAGAGGGAGAGCTGGGAGTTTTCTTTTTCGCACGGGATTTTGTTTTCGCCATATCGTTCGTATCCTTCACAATTTATTATCGAGAGATTCTCGACTCTCAACAATAGAAAAGATAGACGACACGACAAGCCCCGTCATAGTTCTATTTTTGGTCTTGCAAGGTGAAAGATTATTACTCACCATCGAGGTTAAGACGTCGCAACAGGAGGCGCTTCTTGGTCAATATAGAAGAGACAAGTTTGGAAAGAATGGAGGCTTTGCTCTCTCATTCAGCCATGGGTGTTCATGTTCTTTTTGACAATAAGTCTATCGCGGATGTTCTCAAGGAAGTGAAAGACGACAAGGACTTTTACAGCTTCGACAAAATGAAGAAAGTCCAAGACGTCATGACAGAGCTGATTGCGAAGAAAAGCTATTTCGAAAAAATGGCGTACCTACAAGCTCTCGATCCCGAGTCTTATCAAATGCTAGTGAGAGCTTATTTCCACATCGTAGAAAACACAGTCAGAGCCAACAACGAGCACAAACACTAAAAGGTGCCTGATTCTTTTTTGCACTTCACTGCAGCAACTAATGCGCAGTACTGCAAAAAAGAAGCAGGCACCTTTTGTCTAAAACTTTGTCAGTTCGTTGGACATTTCTTCTCTTTCTCGAGGGGAAATTCTGAAGTTTATAAATTTGTCGAACTCCTGGAGTTCTAATTCGAAACCACTCACGATATTTAATGCGAAGCGTTGGCTGTCTGGTTATCCTGAGTTCATCGGGATTATCAAGGTTTCCCACCGCAAAGCCGATAGGAAGATTTGTGAAATATCGGATTTTCTTATCGGCTTTCTTTTTGATCCTCGCCCCGACTCTCAGTCACGCTGAGTATCGTGTGTTTCTTTTGAAGATCACAAAAAAATCCGCCGATCCTCAAAATCCTTCCCAGGACTTCCGTCTGGTTGAAAGCACGCTCGATCATATTCAGTATCGCTACTACTATCCCGTCGCTGCCGATGAAGAGGTCACTTACATCGATACGTGGCGCTGCTACGGACGTACAGGCGACTTTCAGGCTCTCTGCCCCAACCCGAAAGGCCAGATTCCTCAAGGCGAAACCGCGGCACCTTAATGTAGATGTATTATTTTGATACACTACATTCATGTCGTCGATAGACAATTCCACGCGCAAATCTCAGCAAGCGGACTTGAATGACCTTCAAGCCGAATACTCACGCAAAAAGAAAGACATCGCTCGCAAAAACGAAGCGGAGATTTCGGATCTTAAAGAATACTACGACGATAAAAAAACAGCGATCTCGGAACAAAACGAAGCCGCCGTAAATCACATTCGCAACCGTCAAAGGGAAATGGCTGAAGAAGCCTCTACCGAAAGACAGCGCCTTAGCGACAACTACAATGCTCGCACGCAGGCAATGCAAAAAACTTACGACGAAAAATTAATCAGCACGCGCGACAAACGCCAACAACAAGTCGCAGCGGCGCAAGCAGATGCTCGTCAAAAAGTGCAAGAGATTGAAACGAGCTCGCAAGCGCGTGTGGATCAGGTTCGCGAAAAAAGTGCGGAAGATCTTCGCAACGCCAAACAAAAATACAATAAAGACATGACTCAGATGAACGAGTTTAGTCAGAAACGTTTAGAGCACCAGCGCGAACAAAACGACATGTCGATCACAAATGAAGTCGAGCGCGGAAGAAACGCGCAAGAACGCCTTCGTGCGCGCAATGAAAAAGAATACGCGCAACTGCAAGCCAAAGGTGAGGGAGCTCTGACTCGTGAGCAAGAAATCCAAGAAAACAAAATCACTCGCCTGCAAGACAACTCGGCCCGCCGCTACGAACAACAACAGAAGCAGTGGGATTCTAAAGAGCAGCGCCTGAATCAACAGTACTCGGATCGTTTGATACATTCCAAAGTCGCTAATGAAAACCAGCTTAAGACTCAGAATGAACGCTTTCAAAATCTCTATGCAAAAAATGAAGACGCTCAACGTGAGTCTCTAGATATTCAAAAGCAACGCTATGTCCGTGAACTCGCGGAGACACGTAAGGATTTCGTTAAGGCCGCTGAAAAATACGACAACAAAGGCAATGATCCATTTTACAAAGTCGAAGATCGCGGCAGCATCATGCGTGAAAACCCTGATTTTTACGTTTTAAAAGCTTTTGTTCCTGAACATGAAAAAGACAATGTGAAAGTCACGATCCAAAAAGATCGTGCGACTATCACGGGCCAACGCTCTTTCAAAGATAAAGTGGAAGATGACGGAAAGATTGTGAGCAGTTCCAACTTCCAAACTTTCCGTGAAGAGTTCCCTTTTGAAAAACCTGTTATTACTGAAGGCATGACTCGCGAGCGCGATGGTGACTGGGTCGTGTATCACATCCCTAAAGGGAATCTGAATCGTTTTGATCGCAAGGCGTAGTTTCACTTCCGCTTGCAGATAAAAGATGTTCAATGAAGAAAGCCGACAATTGGTGACGCCCCTCTAGCGAGGCTTTTTTATAGAGGCTCAGAGCTTGCTGACGAGTTGTCGTCTCTGAAGTTCCTCTTTGTTCGGCAATTTCGCGAAGACTGTAACCACGCAGGATGAGAATGCCAATCTCGCATTCCGCCTTCGTAAGTCCCCACTTTTCAAAGTGAAGCTGAATGTATTTTCGGAATTCTCCGAGATTTGTTCCCATATCCCGATTAAATAGGGATATTACGGAACTGTCATCTAACACAAGTAGGGGATTACTCACATTTCCACCCGCGGTGGAAGTTAGTGTTGCTCGAACTAGGTTGATTACACTTTCATTAGGTAACGCACTTCTCTCATCACAAATGAAAGACGTGATTGAAGATCGCTGAGCATTTCGATGTTGGATTGAAGTTGAGCCAAAGCATCGACTTCAACAACAGGAGTGTCTGCGAGTTCATGATAAGACTTATGAGTCACAGGAGACGCTTCGGAAAAAGAACCCAAATAAGACTCAACCGTTGCTTCAGCTTGTGTGTTCTTATCTAAATTGATCACTCTCATTTGGTTCTCCTTCGCCTTCCGTCGGCGCAGAATTAAAAGTCTAGTTAGCTTTTTTCGATTCCAACAACTTAAATAAACTTACATGGACATTTTACAATGCTGAGCGCCTTAGTATTCGCACTGCAAAGCCGTTTGATCGGTTCCCGCGAGGTGCACGCGATCGTCTCCGCTCGCTAAATACGTCGCCATAACCGAACCCTGTCCATCTTTATGCTTTAAACCCAGAACATGTCCCATTTCATGAAGCACCAAAGCTTCAATATTAACGGGAGCCGAATTGGCGCGATCCATTTTCGCCGCGCGAGTCAGTGTTTGATTGTTCCAGTAGAATCCGAAATCAGCGCCGTTCAAACGAATGTCCGCTTCTTTAATAAGATCACCAATCCAATACACGCTGGTACGGCCCTGCTCTGAGCCACGGTTGTCTTCCCATGTGTTCATCAAATAAATGACGTTCACACCGTCTTTGTGTGGATTGATCGGACCTGAGTAACGAGGGTACGTGACGATATTAAAGAGTTTGCGACCCGCAGTTCTCTCCCACGTCTCTGCCGCAGAAAGAATCGCCGGAACCATAGAGTCAGGAATGGATGAGTGAAGTTGCATTGTCACCGGGACATCGCTCTTCCAAGAAATGCGCTCGCCATAGACGTTTTGAACGAATCCGCAATCGTCTTGAGCCTTCGGCGCACAGGCTTGAATTGTTAATGCTATAATAAGGACCAACGCGGTCCCTAGCCACTTCCACATGAGAGCGACCTCCACTGTCTTTCTTCAAATACAAAGAAAGCGCCATCTGCCGGAGTCGCGATACCACCATCTAAACCACCAAAATCATTCAGCTTTTATTGTTAGCCGTCACAGTGCTTGAAAAAGAGCATTCGTTTAAAAGTCGGTGTCTCAAGAACAGACAACCGCGGAAAAAAGCCTTAAGTGCTGGATTTTTTTAAGCTTTAGAGGTGTCAAAGATCCCAACACCCCCTCGCCGCAAAGTGTGGTGCAAAAGGAACCCAAACGGCCTGGCCCAGCGCTTGCTCTAAGAGATTAGTAAGTCTCGAAATGAGACACTCCGGCTCCAGCCCCACCCGGGGAAACCTAGAGAGCCACAAAGCCATTCACCACATCCCACCTTCCCTGGTAAGGAGCAAGAAAAGCTCCCCCTACCAGCGCGCGCGTGCTAAAAATAAGGCATCAATAGAAAGGTCTTTGTAATGACGAAACTGACTGTAATTCCTGGTGATGGAATTGGTCCTGAGATCATGACTCAGGTGATCCGCGTTCTAAAACACGTGAAAGCTCCCTTTGAATATGAAGAACATCAAGCCGGCGAAATCGCGCTGCACACTTTAGGGGATCTTCTTCCGCAAGCGACGTGTGATTCTATTAATAAAACAAAACTGGCAATCAAAGGTCCCACGACAACTCCCGTGGGTGGTGGTCACAAATCCATCAACGTGACAATGAGACAGAAATTCGATCTTTACGCGAATGTTCGTCCTGTGCGCTCTTTGCCGGGCGTGCAATGTGTTTGTAACGACGTAGATTTAACTATCGTGCGTGAAAACACCGAAGACCTTTACGCAGGCATCGAGCGTATGGTCGATGAAGATACAGCCGAGAGTATCAAACGCATCACGCGCAAAGGTTCCGAACGTATCGCTCGTTACGCTTATGATCTTGCACAAAAAACCGGAAAGCCGCGTGTGGCGATTGTTCACAAAGCCAATATCATGAAAATGTCTGACGGTTTGTTTTTGAAAGTCGCGCAAGAAGTCGGCTGGCAATATCCCAACATCACAACAAAAGATGTGATCGTGGATAACGCCTGCATGCAGCTTGTGACGAAGCCTCAACAGTTTGACGTGATTGTGACTGAAAATCTTTACGGAGATATTTTAAGTGACCTTTGCGCGGGACTTGTCGGCGGCTTGGGAGTTGTTCCAGGTGCTAACATTGGCGAAAAGGCTGCGATCTTTGAAGCGGTTCACGGATCTGCTCCTGATATCGCAGGCCAAAACAAAGCCAATCCAACAGCGTTATTGCAATCAGCAGTGATGATGCTTCAACACATTGGTGAAAATACGAAAGCCGATGCAATCATGAAAGCTTTAGTGGCGGCATTGTCTGATGTGAATGCGCGCACGGGTGATTTGGGTGGTAAAGGAACAACGGTTTCTTTCACAGATGCGACCATTCAAAAGTTAGGATAAGTTTTTTGTGACAAAATCAATGATGATCTCCCCGATTCAAACTTCTGTGTTTCGCCAAGGTGATGATTTGGTGGAGTTCATCTTAAAACACGTGGATGTCTCTTTACTCCATGAAAAAGCGATCTTAGCTATTACGTCTAAGATCGTGAGTATCGACGAGGGCTGCTTAGTTCCCCTGTCGAGTATCGACAAAAAAGATTTGATCCGCCGTGAAGCCGATCACTATTTGGGTGAAATCGGTTTTGGTGTGAGTCTGACAATCAAACACGGACTTTTAGTTGCCGCTGCAGGAATTGATGAATCGAATTCCGAAAGTGGGGACTATATCGTTTATCCGAAAGATCCCTATGTCTCTGCCGAAAGAATACGCCAAGCTTTGATGAAACGTTTGGGACTTAGCGAGTTAGGAATCATTCTAACAGATTCTCGCACTGGACCTTTGCGTTTGGGTGTCGTCGGAGTTTCATTGTCTTATGCGGGCTTTCATCCTCTGCGCAATATGATTGGCCAGAACGATATTTTTGGAAGACCTCTGAAAATGACGAAAATCAATCTGACAGACAGTCTAGCTGCTGCCGCCGTTTTAATGATGGGCGAAGCCGCAGAAAAATGTCCTTTGGCGATCATTCAAAATGCTCCTGTCGAATTTACGGATTTTCCTGAACGTTCCGAGTTGGAAGTCGATCCCTCGGAAGATATGTATCTCCCTTTATATAAGAACCTCATGAAACCTTAAAATTTTGCCGTTTCATTGGCGAAATTTCCCTACCAATATCTAGTGAGCAAGAGTTTGCAAGACTCTTGTTTTAAACCTAGAATTGTCTATATGAAATTACAGATTTTGCTTCTTGGATTGTGCCTCTTTGTTTCAGCCTGTGCGACCAACCAAAAAAGCCGTCTGGCAGCAACCGCTGTCGGTGTCGGCGTCGGTGCTGCGATCGGAGCCGGAACGGCTCCTAGCGATGAACGCCCAGAATTGCATGCGCTTTATTGGGGTGGAATTATCGGCGTTGTGACGGCGGTGGCTGCTAATTATTATTTTAATGATGAAAAAGATCTTGAAGTCATGAAGCTTGAAAATGAAAAGATGAAAGCGCAGCTTGATTTCTTCCAAAATGGTCCGTCTGTTTTGGAAAAAGAAACTGTTGGACCTGCCGATAAAAAATATTTCCAAAAAGGCCGAGCGCGCATCAAATTGTACAAAGTGGATCAGTGGGTTGATGAGGGTCCCAATAAAAAATCACACCGTGACCGCGTGATTGAGATCTTGCCACTTGAAAAGAACGACTGATGAAAACTAAAATTCTTTCTGCATTGCTGATTGTAAGTATCGCCTGGGGATCTGTTGTCAGTTATCTTTATTGGAAACTGAAAAGCAATCCCCGTGTTGTTGCCATTAGCATGGAGGCAGGAAAAGAATCTTTGCAAAACATCCAGTTGGGCGAAATGGAAAAGATGACATTCCTCCGCCAGTATTTGGATCGTTTTTACAACTATGACTCCAATAACTTTTGGCAATCCCAAACATCGCTGGCGTTCTTAATGGCTCCCAAACTTAGCGAAGAGCGTGTTCGCGAAGTCAGTCGTTTACGAGAAAAAATTCAGCAAAAGAATCTTTCTCAACTAGGTCAGCTTAAAAGTTTAAAGAAATTTGATGACGGCTCTTACGAAGCAGAGACATATCTGCAAATTCATCAGGAAACCCAACAAAAAGGCGAACTGCAAAAGAACGAACTTTACGTCACCTCAAAATTAAAACTGCAAAATGCCGAACGCACGCTTGAAAATCCTTGGGGTCTTTTGGTGCAAGAGATGACTTTCTCTTCCTCCCCACAAGTTTTTTCATTCTCTCCACAAATTCATGTGGAAGCTCAGACACCGACTCTTGTGACGTTCCCTTGCGCAATTGAAAATATCGAAAACCCGGCAGAGAAAGATTTAAAAATCAAAATCACAACTTTGAATGTCAGTGAACTTCAGATCACACCTTCTAAAGAGTTAAAGCTCCCCGTTTCTCTGACAGCTATTTGCAAAGACACTGAATATAAGTTTGATCTGTTAGCTAAAACTAATGAGCGCGATCTTTATGTTTCTTTTCCAAAAGAATCCGGAACCATCCGCAAAAAAGAAATCGCACCCACGAAGACTCGTAAAAAAGACGTCTACGAAAAAACCATTGAAAATGTTTTGGGTATTAAACTCGATCAATAATTCGGGTTCTTCGGAGTTATTACTTAAGAAATCTGCGCGACGGATTCTAAATTTTTCGGGAATAATAAAACGACTTGAGTTCCAACACCAACGCGAGAACGAATTTGCAATTCTCCACCGATGGATTGCAGTGTTTTGCGAGCGTCAAAAAGACCTAAGCCGTGACCGTTTTCCTTACCGTGACTGACTCCCTCTTCCATCAGGCGAGGTAAAATCTCTTCGGGAATACCGCAGCCATTATCCATGATTTGCAACAACCAATGTTCTTGTCTTTCCATCAAGGTCATATTGATAGAGGCTTCTTTTTCCGGCAAAGCTTCGAGGGAATTGTTAATTAAATTACTGACGACTCTTTGAATTTTAATTGATTCCAAACTGACAGCGGCTTTTTCAGAGTGAATATGCTTATGCCATGTGAAATCCACTTTGGGGTGAGAAAAACGATATTCTTTGAGCAACGATTCCATCAAATTAGAAAGATCTGAACCTGCGTCCTTCACGACAACGACGTCTTCTTTCTTTTCTTTTTTACCTTTGGTCAAAAGATCTTCCGCAATACCACGAATGCGAGCCACTGCAAGATCCAACAATTCTTTTTTATCTGAACCCATTTCGTGAGAAAGCTGACTCAATGTTGTGAGAGCCATCAACGGGCCACGAATGTCGTGGGCCACCTGACGAGAAATCGTTGCGATTTCTTTATTCAACGCCAATTCAGCTTCAAGTTTTTGTTCATGCAATTGATTTAGGAACTCACGACGAACACCGACACCCAGGAAAATCATTCCTAAAAGAATGCCCAACATAAAAAGCGGAGACAGCAAGGCCTTCACTGCCAAATCGACAGTGTTAAAACAAACTCTCATGCTTCCCGACGGCAATGAGTTGTAGGTAATAGGAACATCGGTTGAAAACACACATTGAAGTTTTTCAGGGTTTTGGACTTCTGTGGCTCCCACCGCTGCATGAACTTCTTTAAGCTGTTTTAAAATTTTATTTTGCAGCGTTTGATCGCCCTGAAAGATTTTGGCTTGGGCAATGTCGTCTTCCCAAATGCCGACGTATTGCTCAACAGAAGACTTTGCCGTGTAAACCTCATAGGAAAAGCTTAGGATCGCAACGATCGCACTGATTCCTAAAAAGAGTGACACCCATACCAAGGGAATCGATTTAGAGGTTTTAAAACGGAATATATTCATACCCTTAGAATAAGCAAACCTCACTCCTAGCCCATAGCCGCCACAGCCTTTTCAGGGTGTCTAAAGTTTTGACAGTGCCTAAAATAGTTCAGGCAAATTCCGATGAGAACTCCTGGAGGAATGTATGTTTAGAAATTCCGGTTTTGCCCTCATTCTGCCAATGATTCTATTAAGTTCTTGTCAGACCTTTCAGAGGGAGCCTGCTTCCCTGATAGACAACGGCATGCCTCTTTCCTTGGCGAGACTTTATGACTCGGAAGTGAACTTGCAAATACAAGAAGATCAATTGATGCGTGCCCAAAAGGCGCAAGATCGCGAGAAAGAAGATTCTCTTTCTAAATCCGTTCAAAAACTTCAAGAGCAAAAGAAAGTTTTCCAGGAACAGTCGTCCTCTTTCACATCCAAATCAGCTCACGGCGATTCTCCCCGCACATTCTCAAGCACCATGCATAACTCTTGGGGTGTCAAAGAAGAAGAAATGACCTTGGGCGATCTTTCCTATTACATCAAAGGCTTGGGTCAGCCTCGTTTCTTTTCGATGGGCAATATCAATGCTGGAAGCTACGAACTTCTTTTACGTCATGAAACCTATTCTCGCGTCGCTTCTTCCGTTACACGCAACGACGACGAACAAAGAGATGCGCAAAAATATTTAGAAGCCCGCATTCGCTGTGATGGTCCCTTTGCACTAAAAACGGGACTCTTCAAAGCTGACCAATATGGTGCTTTTCAAAGTGCTAAATTTAACTGGTACGATGCCAAGCTCAATGGACAAAAAGTTCGCTTCCGTCCTTCTGCCGAAGTGAAAAGCTGTGACGTGATGTTCAAAGATCCTTGGGGTGACACAAGCAAAGAGTACACATTCCAGCTTAAAACAGAAAAAGAAAAGCTGGGCTATTTACAAAATCTCGCGCGCACTTATGAAGCTTGTGTGTTTCCTTCCAATGCAGGCCTTACAAAACCGCAGCAGTTTTTCTTGAGTTCAAATTTTACGAGTATGAACTGCCCACTCAGCGCCGACTCTTTAACAACTTTGGAAGATCCTGAAGAGGGATTGCAAGCCAAAGTAGAAATGCTTTTAGGACAAAGATTGCCACAAAAATTTCTGACGGAGAAAAATCCTTTCCTGCCTTTGGATATGTCCAAAGCACCAAAGCTAGATGCGATTTTTGTTTCTTATCTGGTTTACCGCAGTGACTTTTACGGCAACGTTTTAGCGCGCTTGATTAAGTATCATGCCGATCACGGAGCGCAAGTGCGCATTCTTATTTCAGACGTCATTACGCTTAAAAAAGACCAGGCGATGTTTGAAAAAATGGCTTCTGAAAACGGCAATATCAAAGTTGTTCAATATCGTTACGACAACGCCGCAAGAAGTGGTGGCAAGCTGCACGAATTTCACCGTACAAATCATGTGAAGATCTTCCTCACTCTTTCTTCGACAGATCCTTCGGCCAACCGTGTGGTTCTTGGCGGACGTAATATTCACGATGGTTTCTTATTTAGAGCGGCTCCGAATTTCACAAGTTTTCCTTCTTTAGTGAACTACTCCAAAGGTGAAGAGTCTTTTGTACACTGGCGCGATTTTGAATTTTTGATTAAATCAAAGACGTTTGCAGAAAAGCTCGCCGTTCAGTATTACGCCCTTTGGATGCAAGACTCTGATACGTTCAATGTACGCCCAACAACAGCACAAAGTGCATCGAGCGCTCGCCCTGATCCGCAATATTTCGCTGATGCCGACACTCATCCACTGATCAGACACTATGTCTCGATTCCTTTTAAAGACAATCGCAATCTTGAAGACTATTACGCAGAGTTGATTAATCACGCTTCCAAAAAGATTTTGATCTCCACTCCGTACTTCCGTCCTCTTAAAAAAGTCGGAGAAGCTTTAAAGAACGCCGCCGCTCGTGGTGTAAAAATCACTTTGATTACGCGTTTGGATCTAGAAGGCGACACAGCTGACTTTATCCTAGGTGCCGTAAATAAAGATGGTGTGAACAAGTTTAAAGACACGGTCAAAATCTATGAATACATCGAACCTAAAATCATCCTGCATTCAAAACTTGTGATGATTGATGACGAGATGTCGTTCATAGGCTCTGTGAATTTAAACAAGCGCAGTTTCATTCACGACATGGAAAACGGGGCCTTGATTTACAGCCCGGCATTCACAAAGAAGATGACAAGCATCTATAACGGATACCTCAAGCTTTCCCGCCCTATCACGGAAAAGCAAAAGGTTCACTTCTGGCAAAGAGCCATCATCGGAATGTTCGATAGCGAATTCTAGTGAAGAGACTCTTTATGCAAACGATCCTTGATGTCTTGAATTTCAGGGATCGTCACTGTGTAAGGACGACCGCAGATTTGACAAGTCACATCCGCCGTTTCATTTTTATTGATCATATCCTGAAGTTCTTCTTCGCCTAACGTTTCAAGAGCACGCACGACACGCTCTTTTGTGCATGGGCAGAAGTATTCAATCTCTTGATTGTGTTCCACTTCTGTAAAATCAATACCCGCCATAAATGGTTTTACCAAATCTACAGGCTGAGCTCCATCGAGCAGCATTTGTGAAATATTTGGTTTCCAGTCTTCATAGTTTTGTTGGATCATTTCAACAACAGCTTCTGAAACTCCTGGCATCACTTCAATCAAAACACCACCGGCAGCTTGAACTTTTCCGTAAGTATCAAGGTAAACACCCAAAGACACCAACGAACGGATTTGATGAGACTGATGAAGATAGTGAGCAATGTCCTGCCCGATTTCACCACTGACCAACTCCACCGTTCCGTGGAACGGTTGCTTTTGGAACGGCTGATGGCGAGCGACACTGAGTGTGCCATTTCCGATCGCCTCTTTAAGGCTTAGACCATGGTCGTAATTCGGTGGTTGATACTGCGGATTCGGAGTGTAGCCGCGAACTTGGCCATTGAAAGAAGCCTCCGCGTAGACACTTTGCAAAGCGCCGTTTCCTCTAAAGAGCAAGCCTACCATTTGACCGTCTTTCAATTGCGCGGCCATCAGCAATGCGCCTACCATGCTGCGTCCTACGGCCACAGTGGCCAAAGGATATGTATTTTGCAGACCTTGCATATGTTTAACAACTTCAGTCGCGTTCACTGCGGCAATTCGCACCGTCAAATCTTTGGAAACAAAACGATGAACACGCTCTTTACTCATGACAAACTCCTGCACTCTATGGAAAACTACTTTCGCAAAGTAACAAAGCGATCTACGAATTTCAAGCAGAGAGAACCCAAATCATGAAGATCTATCTCTTTAGACATGCACAAAAAGCCATGGACTTTTCCGGCGATCCTGATTTGACCGCCGAGGGTCACGCTCAAGCCTCGAAGGTTCTCGACAAGGTGCTCAAAAACGAATTACCGCGACCAACGGAGTTGTGGGTCTCTCCTAAAAAACGCACGCACAGCACGTTTCGTCCACTCTCTCAGCATTTTAATCTACCTTTGCAAATAAATACGTCCCTGCTTGAACAACAAAGCGATGAAAAACTAACTGATTTTCGCTCACGTATTGAAAAGCTGTTTGAGAGTGCCGCCGAACACAAAGACGCCGTGATTTTTCTTTGCAGTCACTACGATCTTGTTGTGGAGGCCATGACTGTCGTTCCCAGCGATAAAGATCTTTCGGATTCAGAATTTTCTCATTGGAGTCCTTGTCAGTACATCGGCTTTGATGTGAACAAAGATGGTATTTACGAATTCATTGAGTTTAAGAAGGTGCTTTTATGATTCAAAATATTTGGGCCGTCGGTCGCAATTACGCTGAGCACGCCAAAGAACTTGGCAACGAAGTTCCTACTGAACCCATGATCTTTTTAAAAGCCGGAAGTACATCTTCACTTGCGGCAAAAGAAATCCACATGCCGTCATGGACGAACGAACTTCATCACGAAGTGGAGCTGGCCCTTCGCTTTGACGACAACTTGCAAATTGATGAAGCGTGCATCGCAATCGACATCACAGACCGCGCCAAACAAAATCAGCTAAAATCCAAAGGACACCCTTGGACCTTGGCGAAAAGTTTTAAGGACTCCTGCCCGCTCTCTGGATTTTTTCCGGTGAACGATCTCGATGAATTGAAAAACTTGGAGCTGGTTTTAAAAGTGAACGGCGAAGTTCGCCAACACGGTAACACGGCTCAAATGATTTTCTCTCTGGAGCAGCTTTTGGATTTCGTACGCCTTCATTTCCCTGTGATGCCCGGAGATCTGCTTTTAACAGGCACTCCGTCAGGGGTGGGGCCTTTTAAAAAGGGCGATATTTTGGAAGCCGAGATCGTCTCGAAGGCGAAGCATTCTTGGAAAGTGATTTAATTCTTTTTTAGGCTTAAATCACACCAATTGACGCTCGTCGTTATTCCGTTTTTACACACCCTCTTTAGTCCAGCAAAGTCCTTGAGTTTTCTCTCTAGCAGAGCGAATATGCGGCCTCTCATTTGAGGTAAAAATATGAACGATATCCAATCGCAAATCGTCGCCCGTGGCGAAGAGATTATGAAGCGCATGGAAAGCCAATCAAAGGCTTCCATTTTTTCTAAAGATTTCTGGTATGGCTCCATCATGGAATGGAGTATGAAAAACGAAAAATTCAAAACGAACATGTTCCGCTTCGTGGACGTTCTTCCTTCGATCAACTCGGGTGATGAAGTCGCTCGTCACTTGAAAGAATACTTTGCTGAAGATGGCGGAAAACTTCCTCCAGTATTCAACGTCGGTCTTGGCTTGGGCTCTTTGGCTCCGGGCTTGATGGCGAGTGCCATCAAAAAGAATGTCGTGGGTATGGCGCAAATGTTCATCACAGGCGAAAATCCAGATGAAGCACTTCCTGTTTTGAAAAAAGCGCGCAAAAACAAAATGACTTTCACGGTCGATATTTTAGGTGAAGCGATTTTGTCAGAGAAAGAAGCGCAAGAGTACACGAACAAATACGTGGAACTTGTGAACTGGCTCGCAAAAGATGCAGAGAAGTGGGACGAAGTTCCGCAGATCGATCGCGATCACGAAGGTGCTCTGCCAAAAGTAAACGTGTCTGTGAAAATGACGGCACTTTACTCGCAAATCAAAGATCTGGCTTGGGATGAAACTAAGAAAATCTTAAAAGATCGTATGCGCCCTGTGTTCCGTCTTGGAATGCAAAAAGGTGTGTTCATCAATCTGGATATGGAACAATACTCTGTCAAACATTTGACTTTGGAAGTGTTCACAGAACTTATCAACGAACCTGAATTTAAAAATTATAAATTCTTTGGCGTCGTGATCCAAGCTTACCTTCGCGACTCTTTTGAAGACGTCAAGATGTTGACTGAGTTTGCGAAAACTCGGGGCACTCCATTCTGGGTTCGTCTGGTGAAGGGCGCTTACTGGGATTACGAAACTATTGAAGCCGAACAACGTGGCTGGCCGGTTCCTGTTTACACAAACAAAGCGGAATCCGATGCGAACTACGAATTGTGCGCAAAATACTTCCTTGAAAATATCAAGTACATCCGCCCTGCTTTTGCGTCTCACAACGTAAGAACAATCGCAGCGTGCATGGTTTACGCAGAAAAATTAAATATCCCGAAAGAAGCTTTGGAATTCCAAATGCTTTACGGAATGGCTGAGCCGATCAAGAAAACTTTGGTCGACATGGGCTACCGCATGCGTGAATACGCTCCTGTCGGAGAACTCATCCCAGGAATGGCGTACCTTGTACGTCGTTTGCTTGAAAACTCTTCGAATGAATCATGGCTTCGTGGAAAATTCGCGGATAACAAAACTACAGCTGAGTTGCTGAAAGATCCCGCGCAAGGTTTGACTCCAACATCTCCTGTGATTCCAAAAAAACCGGGCAAGTTCTATAATGAACCTCTTTTGGATTTCGCAGTGAAAGCCGATCGTGAAAAAATGTTGAAAGCACTGGCGGAGGCGCGCGCAGCACTTCCTGTGAACGTGCCATTGATGATCAACAACAAAGAAATTCGCTCTGAGAAAATCTTTGATCGCGTGAACCCGTCTGAAAGTTCCCAAGTTGTTGGTAAGATCAGCATGGCGAATGTGGAGCAAGCTGAACAAGCTATGCAAGCAGCACAAGCGGCTTTCAAAACTTGGAAGAATGTTTCTGCTGAAGAACGCGCAGCTCTTGTTGATAAACTCGCTGACATCATGGTTCGTGATCGTTTCAAATTGATCGCAACTCAAGTTCTTGAAGTGGGTAAACCGTGGGCGGAAGCGGATGGTGATATCTGTGAAGCGATCGACTTCTGTCGTTACTACGCTCGCGATATGCGCAATCTGCAAAAACCACTTCGCGTGGGTGGCCTTCCTGGTGAACTTTCTCACTACATCTACAAACCTCGTGGCGTTGTGGCGGTGATCGCTCCTTGGAACTTCCCTCTGGCGATCCTTGCAGGCATGGTGACAGCAGCGGCTGTGACAGGAAACACGGTTGTGATGAAACCTGCAGAGCAATCTTCTGTGGTTGCTTGGGGTCTTATGAAGATGGTTCAAGAAGCGGGCTTCCCAGCAGGTGTGATCAACTTCCTTCCTGGATTCGGTGAAGAAGTGGGTGAATACATTGTGAACCACAAATACACGACGACGATTGCCTTCACAGGTTCTAAAGCTGTCGGGTTGCACATTTTAAATCGCGCCTCTGTTGTTCAACCAGGACAACAACACGTGAAGAGATGCATTATCGAGATGGGCGGTAAAAATGCCGTGATCATCGATAATGATGCGGATCTTGATGAAGCGGTGGACGGAGTTCTTTACTCGGCGTTTGGTTTCTCTGGACAGAAATGTTCTGCTGCCAGCCGCGTGATCGTTCTTGATGAAGTTTATGATCGTTTCACAGATCGTCTGGTGGAAGCGGCAAGATCTATCGAGGTCATGTCGGCTGAAAATCCAAAAGCTTACATGGGACCGGTTGTTGATAAAGAAGCTCACGAGCGTATTTTGAATACGATCGCTGAAACTGAAAAAACGAATAAGCTGTTGTTCAAAGGCCAAGCGCCAACAAACGGTTTCTTCGTTCCGCCAACAATCTTTGGCGACGTTCCAGGTGATTCAAAACTGGCTCAACAAGAAATCTTCGGCCCGGTTGTGGCTGTGATCCGTGCAAAAAATTTGGATCACGCTTTGGAAATCGCAAACAGCACAGAGTATGCACTGACAGGCGGTGTGTTCTCTCGCTCCCCTGCCAACATCGCTCGCGTGAAAGAAGAATTCGAAGTGGGTAACTTGTACGTCAACCGCGGTATCACAGGTGCCATGGTCGATCGTCATCCGTTTGGTGGCTTTAAAATGTCAGGCATCGGTTCAAAAACCGGCGGCCCTGATTACATCAAACAATACATGGAACCAGCAGCCGTGACTGAAAACACTCTTCGCCGCGGATTCGCTCCTGCAGAAGAATAGTTTTTAGAAAATCAATTCTCGAAAACAAAAAGCCAGCTCGATGAGCTGGCTTTTTTTATTTGCGCCTGTATGCGGGAGTCGACAAGTGAATGGGTCTTTTCTCAGGCGTAGATCCATCGTAGGTCGCGTCTTGATAACCAAAATTCAAATCACCGATATCGTGGATCTTCGTGCCATCAATCGTCATTGAATAATTATAGATCGCAAAAATGTCGTAATATTTAAACCCTACGGGATGTACTTGTGAAGCGTCACAAGTGATTCCGGAAATATCTTTTGATACGTTCAAGACCCAATCATTAAATCCACAGTAGCTTCTGGAATTGAAATCATCCACCTGACTTTGCAGAAGAGGTTTGATTAACGTCGGTCCATAGGTCAAATCCAGCGCATAAGCTTTCGGGTCGTCTTTAACTACGCTTCCAACGATATAAGTTCCGCCGATATTGACCTCTATCTTAGGAGTGCTACAACCTAGTCCATCATATGCTCGTGCAGTCCCAGTATAAGTACCACCGTTAAAACTCATAGAGATCATGGTGCTTGTTGAAGTTCCATTGGTACACGCCGTTTGCCAAGAACCTTCAAGACCTCCAGAAGAATCGTCTTCCTTCGCACACGCGATCAACATCATTGCTGCTATAAATAGAATGGCATTTTTCATATCCGATAAATCGGAAGCTTAATTGTAAACTTCAAACAATTTATATTAACTACAAACAGTGAGCCTCAATCTGAGACAGATTGCTCGACCCGAGACCGATTAATTCAGGGAAAACCAGATCTTACTTGAAATACACACTTGGTTTTCCGAAACTAAGGTTATGAAAAAAATCTTGTTTATCACCATGATTTTGATCGCCGGTTGCTCAAGCCAACCTACCACTTCAACAACAACTTCAGATGAAGCCACTTTGCCGAAGGCAGCTCCTCCTCCGAGCGAAGGAGAACGGGTTTATCGTGGAGCCGCGCCGACAGCTATCAAGGCAACACCTGCAGAAAATAGTCCTGTGACTGAAATCGAAAGAAAAGGTTGCGAAACCCCGCTTGGATTTATTCCCGATGGTGGTAAGGCGACGGGTTACTTAAGCCCCACAGTACCAGTGGGAGAAATCTGCATCTCCGACACTATTACATGTAGTGATGGCAAGTGGTCGGGCCAAGCCATCCACCCTAGTTGCAAAACTGAAAAAGCCAAATAGATCCCTGAAATAGAAAAACCCACAGTGTTTCCACTGTGGGTCTCAATAAATCTAAAAATAGAGGTGAGAACATCATGCTCCCCTATACCTTCCTTGGTATCACCCCTCCCGTAAAAATGATTGCAGCATAACAAAAACATGATGGCAAGCGCCTTATTACAGATTTTTTAAGATTTTTAAGAAAAGCGCGTTTTAAACTCGCAAATGCGAACCACGAAATAAAAAAGCCTGCTTATGAAGCAGGCTTTCAAACAAAATTCTAATTAATTATGTAAAACAAAAACTAGAAATCAGCGATACGATCAGCAAGCTCTGGGAAATCGATGAATGGATTTCTGTTACCTTGGGCTTTGAAAATCTCTTCGTTTCTTCTCATCTCTTCTGCATCGACAGGATCTTCTTTGTTCCACTTGCGAAGGATGACTTCTTCAAGTTGGTTGATCGGCATATCGTAACGAACAGAGAAATAGAAAAGTGCGCGAGCCACATTGCCTTTGTGATCTTGAGGTGGTTCGAAAACTTCGTCAGAGCCACCAGAACCCAAACCGAAACGAGACGCCGGGCATTTTAGCTCCATCAAATCGTGAGAAACTTCACCGAACATGTTGTTCCCGCGAATCGCGTTGATCTGTGAATCTGTTGGGAACAAGTGATGAAGATCTGATTTTTGCACTTCATCCGGGAATCTTCTTGTGAAGTGACTTTGTGGCCATGTGTGCTCCACGTTGATCACTTTATTATCAGGGATAGTTCCAGGCGATGGGAAATCTCTGCGGAAGTCACTCACCGGACGGTCTTTATCGCAGTAAACATCATGAACCGCATAACCGTTGTTACCGTCTTTGATAAGGTAATAGTTCCCCATCAAAAACACTCTTGCAGCGTTGTAGCCAATCGCCGTGTGAGCATAACAACGACCTTGTCCTTGCGCTTGCATGCAAGAGTTCACGATCAAGTCGTTTCCGCTAGCACGCTTCACGTGGAAACTGCGCAAGACAGCTTTAATTTTGTTTTCTAAATCTTCGTTGGAAACTCCCGCCTTCAAAGCGCGGTAGAATTCATCCCCATAATAAGGAACGACACGAGTGGTTTGTTGCTGAGCCGCTTGGGCTACAGAAACAGATAACGATGTAAATACAATCACTGACTTAATGAGCTTCGCTAGCTTCATTCAGGTCCGCCATTTCTAGTTGGGGGTGATGTTCAGCCTCTGGCGGACAATGTGTCCTATCGGTAATATTTGTGTCAACGGGTATATATTAATTACAGAGTTAAATCTGCGGAGCTGGCGAAGACGACGAAGGTGTCTTCCATCTATAAGCAAAGGCTGCCAAAGCGCCTATTAGGGTGCCTCCGAGGTGAGCAGCATAAGCCACGCCACTCCCTAAGCCCTCGGGGGTTGCCCACAAATTGGCCAAATCTACGACTAAAAACAAAGGCACAATTAAAAGCGTTGGGAGATAGATGGCACCGTATTGCCCGGGCATGGGAGAGACAAAATACAGAAACCGAACTCTTATTCGGGTTTCAGCGACACAGTAGAAAGCTAAAAGCGCACTGATCGAAGCACTTGCCCCCACCATCGGCACTGTTCCATGAGAGTCTGAGAACAGGAATCCCGCACCACCCGCAATACCGCCAAGCACATAAATAAATAAAAGCGCGCCACTGCCAACAAGGCCTTCCACCGCAACACCAATCAAGGCAAGAAACGCAAGGTTAGAAAGCAAATGAATCCAGTTCGAGTGAGAGAACTGATAAGTGAGCCATGCGAAAGGCCCTTTTTCCGAAGAGCTTAAACCAAAGCGATATAACAACTGCTCTTGATACTTCTTACGAAACTCAACAAAGTCTGTTTTCCAATGAGCGATCTGCACGTCGTCGCCCTTATAGCTTAGCGTCTCGGCACTCGCCAAAAATCTCGCATCACGAAGAGCATACGCTCCCAGCACACCCATCTGTTCGATGTTTTGAGATTTTATCTCATGAACCCAAGCTGGTTTTTCATACAGCGCTTCAGAGGAAAGATTTTGCAGGTATTGGTAATAGAGACGACCCGTCAAAGTCAGACCGTCCCTTTGTAAAACTGAAGATGACGAAATTGTCGAAGAAGCTCCGCTAAAAATCAAAACGAAGATGAAAATATTCAGCACCACCAACGTGATCGTCAGAGGAAAGCGTGTGTAATCGCGGAAGTCTTCAGGACAAGGAAGGATCATTGAACTTCGTACCTTTCCTTAAAGCGCTCAAGCCATGAGTCGTCCGTGGCACTTGCAGGCAAACGACCGCCTTTTTGCGTGTATTTGTCTGCGTTTTCATTCAAAGCCCACACCAAACGCACATAACGTTTTTCAAGAGCGGGCTTCAATGCTGGAATCTTTTGAAGATCTTCGACCATTTTCAAACTGCCAGCATAGTCTTGGCTTGTGTATTTTTCGTCCGACAAAAGAAGCTGGGTTATCCAGAGTTTTCCATCTGCCTGCTCTAGATCTTCTTTCTTGCCATCTTCATTCATGTAGCGCGCAATCGCACACGTCGAGGACGAAGTGTCTTCGCAGATTTTTTCAAAATATTTTTCTTGAGCTTCCCCGTCTGCCGTTACGAATTTGGCAAGATAGGCCATATCTTGAGAACTCACTGGGTCTCCCCACAAAGAAACTTCCGCCTCTTTATCAAGGCACTCCGCTGAAATTTCATTGAGCAAGTACAACGAAAGGGCTGCATCTAAGCGTGACGTTCCTGCAAGGTCCGATTCCTTGATCTCTTTGCAGGCTGCGACACCGACAGGATCTTTTTCGCGGAAGGCGCCACTTTGCAAAGAATAATAAGTTCTAAAAAATCCTAAAACGCCAAAGAGCAATAAAAACAGAAAACTCATGCGCAGCCACGAAGAGATAAAACGTGATTCCAGCGGATGAGGTCCGTCGTCGTAAACTTTTTTAAGTGTCACGACCATCGTGTCAGAAGCTCTTTCGTGGAAAGCGCGTCTTAATGGATGACTTGCTATTTCTAAAAACGGAACTGCGAGCAAAAAGAATCCACCGCAAAACATGAAGGCACGAATCAAACACTGATTGATGCTTAGGCGCGTTTGTTCTTGAGGATAAGAGACCACGCGCAATTGCAAAAAGAATTGCCCTGGAGTCGCCTGCCAATAATACAAGAACACTGTTTGCAGAAGCGTCGTAAAGAAAACAATCGTTAAGAGCACAAGCCCTGCGGCGATGGCTCCCTCTTGTGAGTTTGTATTGAGTAGGAAAAATGTTTTAGTTTGGCGAACCAATCCCGCGATCAGAAGACTCACGACCGGAGAAAAAATAAGGAAATCCAAAACGAGCGCTAAAAAGCGATCGGAAATGGATGCAATTGGTGTCGCAACGGGCTTATTTGTTTGTGGCTTAACTTCTGGAGCCGATAGATCTGGAAATACCATACAGATCGTATCGGCTTGGGACAGGAAAGACTAAAGCTGTTATTGTGTGAAATTGATGGCTTGAATGCGGCCTTGCTCGTCTTTTACAAAGTGAGCTTTGCCGATGATTTCTTTGCCGGAACCAACCAAGGTATAGACTTCTTCATTATCAGCGGCGTTTTGTGCCAAGGCGACTTCGCTGTAATCCCTACCGAAGGCTTCAGAATACTTCATTAAGAAATCCGCTTTGTCAGTGATCGCCATTGGATGTTCACCGGCTTGAGCATCGATGAATTCCAGGCTTTCAATACGACCTTGAGCGAGCTTCATGCCGTATTTTCCTTCAAGATAACCAAAAATCAATTCATCACGCAAAGTCGGCGCTTCCGCCAAGCTTGCTGAAAGGGCTGACTTATCGGAAGCCAAACGTTTTGCGAGATCGTGTTCCCATTTCACATCTTTGGCAAAAGCTGCGGGTTCAAAACTTGCGACATTACGACGACCGCCGTTTGTCAAAGAATCAGGACCTTGCACCAGCCACTGATTAAGGAACACGGTCATGATAAGAACAGATGCGATAGAAAGAATCAAAATAGCTTTTTGCTCTTGAGCTTTATCTTGCAATCTTTTTCTTACTGACTGAGCTTTTGGAAATTCAATCACTTGTGCGTTCCTCATTGTTTTACCCCTCGCAATTATATGTCATTCATCAATGCGAAGGCTGTGCCGTTTATAAGTCTAACCTATTCTCTCTTGCTGAAAAAGAGATTAACAGACGAACAAAAGATGTTTGACGTATTAAAATGATCATCTCATTTTGAATCACAAAAATCTTGTCCTCGAGGGTCTAGTCCAGAGCCTTTTTCACCCAAGAATCAATCCCAGCCTGCATTTCCGAGAGGTTGTAATAGAGCACGCGATCCAGCTCCACACCATTTCCCTCGATGCGATGTTTTTTGTGACTCAAATAGAGAGCCTCCGGAATTGAAATCTCCACACCTGGACCTACTTCACTGAGCGGATACCAAACGCCCACCAGGAGCTGACCTCGACTGGGAGAACCTAAGAGCGGAGCTTTGCGAAATTCTTTTAACGCTTGCGCCACGAGTTCCGCCACGGAAGATGTTTTGCCATCTACGAGTACGCGAACGTCGCCACGATAACATTCGTTTTGCTTGAAAGTTTTTAGAATTACTTCGCGGTGTTGATCAAGAATCTCCAATTGTTTTTCATCGCGAAGATCATTGGGAAGCTCTGCCGAGTTGTCTTTCGCAAATCGCGGCTTGATAAGGCGTCCCACTTCTTCAGGCGTGCACATCACCAGAGAAAGAAAACGAAGACCCGCAACAAAGTTTCCACCGACGTTTCCGCGAAGGTCGACAACAAGGCGACGAACGTCTTTCAGTTTTGTTTCCAGTTCTTTGATTTTTTCATCTTTGAAAAAATCCGCACGGAAAGAAGGAATCTGAATAACCGCGGCATTGTTTTTTAGTTTTTCGAACGTCACACCCTCTGAACGCGTGATATTTGTCGCTTTGATATCAAAGGTGTGCGTTTCTTTTCCGCGCTCAATGGTGTAAGTGCCCGACTCTGTCTGCGCTTCCCAGGGATTCGGTTGATCACCATTGATGCTTTTAATTACATCGCCTTTGCGAAGACCTTGCATCGCGGCCGGAGATTTGGGATGAAGTTTGAAAATCACAAGCTCGCTATCAACGAACTCGCTTTCAATGCCTGTTTCTAAAGCTTCTCCTCTCCAGATACTCTTCACTTCCGAAGAGTCATAAACCTCGAGATGAGAAACGTTAAGAAGACCCAACACATTGTTGATGTCTTTGATCACTAATTTTTTAGGCGAGTAAGGCGTCACCAAACGACTGCGACGATGGCAGGTGCGTTTCCATTTACGAACTTGTTCGTCTTCTAAAAAAATTTTCTCTGCAACCAAATCGCAAACCACCGGATATGGATTCACGAATCCCCTCTGCACGGTGATGTGATAGGCCGCAAAGGCGCAAGAGACAGCCAGAAGAATGGCAAGAAGTCGGCTCATGGTGATCTTTCAAATGAACAAAAGCAAAGACCGAGCGTTTGCACACTCGGTCTTTTGATTCCAATTCAAAAGGGAATTAAGCAGCCACTTTCTTCTTGCGAGCTGCAGAAGGATCGATGTGGTATTGCTTCACTTTACGATAAAGAGTCGCGCGACCAATACCCAAAGCTTTTGCAGCTTCAGTCAAGTTGCCTTTGTATTGAACGATCGCGTTCTCGATAGCTTGCGCTTCAAGTTCTTCCATTTTTTGTACGTTGGAAGAAGTTACAGTAGCTGTCGGGAATTGGATTACGTTTCCACCCGCGTCTGAGTTGATTGGGCTTGAGCCGGAAATCAACGCAGGAACACCTGCTACTAGTTGTTGTCTGAAAAATGCATTATCAAGCCCTTCACGCCATTGCGCTGAAGAATATGCTTGAACTGTCACATCGTGGTTCTCCCAGTACTTCTTTGTATTCTCGATAGTTTCCTGGTTATCGCTCACCACGATCATTACTGTGCGTGACATTTAGTCCTCCCCTTTTGAAACATTAACAAATGCTAATTGACTCACTTTGTACCTATCGGCGTTTCATCGTGAGAATTTAGGGCTAGTTGCAATTTTTTTTTGAGACACTTCAAAGGGGCTAAAACACTGGACTTTTGGACTACTAAAAATACCCTCTTGACGGGGTTTCTGGACCGATCGCCTATTTTCTATACAAATCGCAAGCCTAGATTCGAAACAAAAACGCCGACTCATCGCCGGCGTTTTTTTAATCTTAATCTTTTCGGAATTGAAAATTACTCTTCAAGAAGACTGCGAAGCATCCATGCGTTTTTCTCATGAAGCTGCATTCTTTGAGTGAGAAGATCAGCACTCACTTCGTCCCCTGCTTTTTCTACGCGAGGGAAAATAGAGCGCGCTGTTTTCACAACCGCTTCTTGGCCTTCAACAAGTTGTTGGATCATTTCTTTTGCAGAAGGAACGCCGTCTGGTTCTTCAATAGAAGTGAGCTTTGAGAATTCTTTGTAAGTGCCTGGCGCAGGAACCCCCAAAGAGCGGATGCGTTCTGCGATCAGGTCTACGGCCAATGCAAGCTCTGTGTACTGAGCTTCAAACATCAAGTGCAGTGTTTGAAACATGGGGCCCGTGACGTTCCAGTGGAAGTTGTGTGTTTTAAGATAAAGAGTGTAAGAGTCCGCCAGAAGACGAGAAAGACCTTCTGCGATTTTTTCGCGATCTGATGTGGAGATACCAATGTCGATCATTGGTTTGTCAGCTGTGTTTTTCTTTTTTGATGATTTCATAACTCACCTTTCCTAATGGGATTCTCAAAGACTAAACCAAAAGTAGATGATGAGGTAGAACTCCAATTATTGACGTCGCCGCGTTAGGACCTGCAAACGCAGGAAAGAAAAACGCCAAGCTTTTAGGCTTGGCGTTTTAGTGGTTCTAAATTTTATACTGCTTCAGCTACGCGACCCGAGGTCGCTTCGCTCTGCCGGCGTCCGCCGTAATTAGCGGCGGCCAGATTTGATCTTCACTTGAAGCTTAGAGATCAAGTGAACGGCCATTTTCTCTTGAACTTTGCACATTTTCAGTTCGTCACGGCGATAAGATCTTTGTGACGGAGTCAAAGTTCCTGTTTCAAGCTCCATTTCGTAGTCCAACTTCGAAGAACGGATGCCTTCTAGTTCTTTTGTTTGTTGCTTGAAAAGTTTTGTCACGCCAGAAAGAGGAGCAACTTCAATCCACTCTTCTTTACCACGGTACCAGCTCACCATTCTTAGGAAACGAGCTTTGTTTTTCGCCAAAGTGAACTTTGGATATGTTGTATCAGACAACTCCAGGATATTTTCGATTTCATCAAGGTTAAGGTCGTCTTCTTCGCCTTCCATCAACAAATTGCCGGGAATGCCAGCTAGAGCCATCTCGCTCTCAAGGTCTTCATCCATATCTGCTTCGAAAGCAGAGGTTTTCTTCATCTCTTTTTCGTTCTCTAGGTCCGAGTCCAAGTCAGAGTCGATCATTTCTTCAGCGTGCATATTATTGCCTGGATTGATCAAAGCGAGCCTCCCCAAAAGTGCATCATCGATTGTGTATTGATTCAAAGTGGGCCCAGTTATATCGCAGTTTTCAGAATGACACAACATGTTAATTGCATGAAAAAAGGTGAAAATAAGAAAAAGCACCCGATGAAAGCGAGAGCTTTTTCTATTTTCATATCTAATTTTCATGCTCAAAAAAAGTGCACTTGTTATCTCACAGCCGTGATGTCCACTCGGTAGCTCCCCGGCTTTTTCCAAAAATAGGAAGACGAAGCCGTGATTTCAATACGATAAATGCGACGCCCATCCAGATAAGCTTCGCGAACTCCTCCCACGCTCAAGTCCCCAGGAAGTGAACGTTCGTATCGTTCACCTGAATTATCAGCATAAATAATTCTGACTTCTTTAATCTCAATATTGTTTCTTGCGCCGACTAAACGAATTTTCGTGACGCGATTTAAATCCTGTCGTGGAAAGAATTGATAAGTGCGTGCGCCGAAACGGCCCGTCTCACCAATGCCAATGGAGTACAAAATTTCCTGGCGTGGTGGAGGTGGCTCTGGGCGTGAAGGCGGAGGTTCTCCAGGATAAGGCTCTTGCGGATATGGATCGTCCGGCAAAGGCCGAGGCAGATTATCAGCGGCAAAACTTTGAGATAAAGAAAAGACGGTAAGAAATAGAATCATCCATTTCATGCAGGCCTCCTCGCAATGGTTCACATGCTACAAAACCTGCACGAATTTGGAATTTAGAGAGTTTAAATTTTGCGCGAAATCAATCCCAACGCAAATGCTTCACCGACTCACCGGAGTCACGAAGCTCGCGAAGAGCGTCAATACCGATGCTCAAATGCTTTTCGACATAGTTCGCAGTGACTTTTTTATCACTCTCTTCTGTCTTCACACCGTCTGGAATCATCGGGTTGTCGGACACAAGCAACAAGGCACCGCGCGGAATTTCGTTCACGAAACCCGTTACGAAGATCGTCGCTGTTTCCATATCCACTGCCATCGCACGTGTTTTTGTCAGATAATCTTTGAATTGATCATCGTGTTCCCACACGCGACGATTTGTTGTGTAAACCGTGCCTGTCCAATAATCGCATTGATGTTTTGCGATCATCGAGGAAACTGCTTTTTGCAAACGGAACGACGGAAGAGCCGGAATCTCTGCCGGGAGATATTCATTACTTGTTCCTTCACCGCGAATGGCCGCGATAGGAAGAACAAAGTCACCAAGCTGGTTTTTCTTTTTGATACCGCCGCACTTACCAAGGAACAAAGCGGCTTTCGGATTGATGGCTGACAGAAGATCCATGCAAGTGGCGGCAAGAGCACTGCCCATTCCGAAGTTCATGATCGTGATGTTTTCGGCTGTTGCTGTTTGCATGGGTTTATCAAGTCCGCGCACGGGAACATTGAATTGATCGGCAAACATCTTTACGTAATTGCCGAAGTTTGTAAGCAAAATGTACTGACCAAATTCATTGAGGGGTACGCCTGTGTAGCGAGGCAACCAATTATCAACTATTTCTTTTTTTGTTTTCATGACCTAAGCTAACATGACTTTCGATAGAATAAAAGGGGGCATAATATGAGTACCACACAAAATAATATTCTTATGGAGATTGCACCGCGCTTAGTCTCTGTGGGTGGTCCCGTTGTGCACCGTTTGATTCCCTACGCGAAGAAGCGCATGGTGGGGCCTTTTATCTTTTTCGATTATTTTCCTGCGACAGACTTCTCCGCGGGCCAAGGTATAGATGTTCGTCCTCATCCTCACATTGGGTTGTCTACTCTGAGCTATCTTCTAGAGGGTCAGGTTTTACACCATGACAGCCTTGGAAACAAACAAGTGCTCTCTCCGGGAGACGTCAACTGGATGACGGCAGGAAAAGGCATTTCTCACTCAGAGCGCATGCCGGAAGAGTTGCGCGACAAAGCTCACCGCTTACATCTCTTGCAGTTTTGGGTGGCGTTGCCACTGAAAGATGAAGACACAGAACCTTCTTTCACGCATCACCCGCAAGAAAGCATTCCGCGCTTTCAGGTGAACGGTGCGGACGTGGCGCTCGTAGCCGGGAGTGCGTTCGACAAAAAATCTCCGGTGAACGCTTACTCCCCGCTTTTCTTTATGGATGTGAGCTTAAAGAAAGATCAAACGTTCGAATATGATCCGGGAACACACGAGTTGGCTTTTTACATCATCAAAGGACAGCTGTCTGTGGGTAAGAAGAGAATCAATCCGGATGATTTCGTTGTGCTCGAAAAAGATTCGTCATTGAAAGTCACTGCAACCGAAGACACTCGCTTTGTTGTTTTAGGTGGAGAAGCTTTCCCCGAACCTCGGCACATTTATTGGAACTATGTTTCGTCATCCAAAGAAAAAATCGAAAACGCAAAACAACAGTGGCGTGACGGAAGCTTTCCGCAAGTCCCCGGAGAGACCGACATCATTCCGTTACCGGCAGAGTGACAACTTTTGTAGTCACCTCACTAACTGTTTGACACTCTTTTTGGGTGAGATCGAATTTAATGAGTTCCCTACCGTCTCCTTTCCGGCCTGTTCTTCGCAATTCCGCGAAGCAGTCTGGAGGAACGTATGCAAAGAAAGTTTATATCTCAGCTAATGAGTAGCGTTTTATTCCTCGCTGTGGCTCCTGTCAGCTTCGCTCATGCCGCAGATGAAATGGATGGAACTCTCTACTTAAAGACAAACAACTCCATTCATCTTTTTCTTGCTACGGAAATGCCGAACGGCGATCGTGCCCTCACGTCTCAGTTGAACGTTCCTGAAGACACCATTCTTGCTATCGATATTAAAGACATTAATGATTCTTTGACTCTTGCACAAAGCAGCCCTGAGCGCGTGAACTATCCTTATATTATTCCAGGACAAAAAAATATTCAGAAGTCACGCCTGGGTTGGGCTTGCGGAATTCGCGTGGTCGACGTGCTTGATGAAGACCTTCGTTCTTCTGACGTCATTGACCGCACGGACTTCTGTATTTCCCTGCCGGATCTGCGCCAAGCGTCGTCTTTAGAAAGTAACGGAAATGCTATCAGACAATCGTTCTTTGAATATAAAATTGCAAACACTCTTGGCAAGATGAACTCTTTGGCTAAGGAAATTGACCGTCTTCGTAAAGACCGCGAAGAGTTTGGTATTGTCGATAAAGCAGGATCTACAGAGACGATCATCAGTCCGATTAAAAATTGCGGCAAGGGCTGCATCGTAGCGACAAGTGAATTCGGAATGCGCCGCCACCCTGTTTTAAAAATCAACCGCCTGCATAAGGGTATTGACCTTCGCGCGGGTATTGGCACTCAGGTTGTGAGCGTTTATTCAGGAAAAGTTCTCGCAACTCGTACCGAGAGAAATCGTCTTACAAAGAAAGTTTCGGGTTATGGCAACTACGTGATCGTGGTTCATCCAAATGCAAAACTTGAAACTTTGTATGCGCATCTTTCAGCGTTTAAAACCAAAGCCGGTGCCAGCGTGAACCAAGGCGATTTGATTGCTCTTTCTGGCAACACGGGAATTGGCACTGCTCCTCACTTGCACTTTGAGACTCACGTGCAAAACAAACGCGGTTATACGGCCGTGAACCCAAGAAACTTTATCGGGTCCATGCTGCAAATCGTGGCTGCCTTCTTTCAGTCATTTCATTTCAATGTTTAAAAGGATACTCATGAACCGCTTTGTCTCAGCTCTGACCGCTCTTTCTTTGGTTTTCTCTTACGGAATGGCCCAGGCCCAAAACTGTGATAAAGAAATTCTGGCCCGCCATGCACGGGCTTATCACATGCAAGCCCAAGATATGCAGGTTGTTGCAGACAGTTTTAAAGAAATGCAAGAGGGTGCAAGCAAGGACCACTACAACTCTGTTGTCCTTGCGGTCGGCAGCATGGCTTTGTTATTTATCGCCGAAAGCATGGTGGCAGCAGAGGGCGCGTCGTCTTATGGTATTGTCGGAAAAGCGGGAGCGGCTCATTCCAATTTTATGGAAGGCACAGCGCAGTTCATTGCTAATAGAATCCAAAATCAATTTTTAAGTGGAGCTCTGATAGCTGCGAGCCCAGCCGTCACAATGCCTCCGGTGTCTTCTGTAGTGGCGTGGACTATTCTGGATTTGCAAAATAGAGAATCCAAAGTAGCGGAAAAGCTAGAGCATGAAAACAAAATCCTCATCACCATGTCTGAAGAGCAAATCAAATCCCGCATCGAAATCTTACGTCAACAGCAATCCGCTTTGATCGAAAAAGCCCCCAACCAACTGCTCGATGGATTGACGTTAGGAGCTTTGGATAACGCTTGGACATTAACGACATATCAAAATATGCAGTTAATTGCGGATCTCTATAAGCAACTGGCAAATCTAAAAACGACAGAACTTTTGCAATGCAAGTAAGCGCAAAAAGTTTTTTGCTGATTAAGACATGAAAATTCAATTCATTTTTAACTCGTGATCAACAATAAAGGCTCGGGTTTGAGTTTAACAGCGCTTGCGTAGAATTCTTGCGATGGTTTTCATTTCTTTGGTTTCTTCCCGATTTTTTCTTTTTACCAAATAAATGTCCCTAGCCGCACTTTTTAAAACTGCGCGATGTGTTTCGTATTCTATCAAATGAAAACCCGGCGCTCGTTGTTCATTCAGAACTGTTGCTAAAAAACGTGGAATAAAAATAGCAGCGGCTCCTGCATCGACGATTCCTAAGGCGGTGGGCAAGGAGCTTGCGCCATAAACAAGGCGGCGCTTTAACTGTTCGGGCCAACCATCTCTTGAACGAAGACTTAAGGGGTTATTTTTTATTTCTGAGTTGGGACCTACGAAGGGTATGTCTTCTAAAGGCAGTTTTCTGAAATCCCGATTATTATGGAAAACACCCATAAAGGCTTTCGTTATTTTTAAATACTCCAGATGCTGATGCGGAAATGGAACCGTCGAAATTGCAAAATCGATTTCATCCTCAAGAAGTTTCACTTCGATTTCGCCAGAGTCAAAATCATAGATACTGACAGGTGTATCGAGACTCTCCGCAACCTCGCGTGCCAACGCCACTGAAAAAATCTCTGTCATTCCGATTCTTAAAACTTGTTTAGAAACTAATGTCTCACGCGTCTTTAGCTCTTCTACCATCTCAAGAACTTTCTTACTTTTTCCGTAAAGAGCTTTGCCTTCCTCGGTGAGTTCCAGACCCCGCCCTTGCGGACGAAAAAGAGTTTGATTCACTTCACTCTGCAACAGCGTCATGGCCTTGGAAAGACCGCTGTGGGAGATATTTAAAAGCTCCGAAGCCTTAGTCAGGCTTCCCGTTTCGGCGATAAGACAAAAGTACCTCAAACGATCTGTATCCATAATTCACATAATATCATCTATTATGCACTTTTATTCAATATGTAGTTCACTTAAGTTGGCTTCCGGCTCTTAACCGTGAAAGGAATAAAAATGAAATATCTTCTTTGCTCCCTTATGTCTCTTTTGCCTGGAATCGCTTCAGCCCACGTGTTGCCACGTTTGGACGGAAACTACCAAATGAAACTTACTATTGGGGAACACCTGTTCCTGGACCAAATGAAACTCAAGGGTCAACAGAGCCCTTTGCATCTTTATCGCTTTAACGGAAACATCGTGGGAACCATCACCGTTCCCGGAATCTTTAGCTCTCCGTTGAATGGCACAGCTCAGTGCTCGCGCAAAACCTCTTCTTGCAATCTGCAATTTGAAATTCTTGCCGTCGAAGGGGGCCGCTCTTACAAAGTTATCTATAAAGCTCAGATGGCGCCGGAAAACTTCAAAAAAGCCCTTCACGGTGAGACTCCTGTTTTAACTGGAAGTGCTTACTTAGAATCCGGCGAGCTTTTGGGAAATTTCATCGCAACAAGACAATAGTTTAAGGAAGCAAAATGGGCTCACACAAGATCTTCGATGTTATTCATAATCACACGTCCATTCGCTCTTACAAAAACACGCCCGTGCCCGAGGAAACTCTGAATAAGATTTTGCTTGCGGCGACGCGAGCCTCATCTTCAGGAAATATGCAGGCGTACTCGGTTATTGTGACGAGTGATCAAAAAATAAAAGAAGAACTGTATGAGCCCCATTTTAAACAAAACATGGTGCTCGATGCTCCCCTGCTTCTGACTTTTTGTGCCGATTTCCATCGTATGAAAAGATGGATTAAGTTGCGCGAAGCCCCTGAAAACTTCGATAACTTTATGAGCTTTATGATTGCGGCCATCGACGCCGTATTAGCCAGCCAAAATGCCGCACTCGCAGCCGAAGCAGAAGGCTTGGGAATTTGCTACATGGGAACGACGTTGGCCAGCTGCGACCGCATTGCCAAAATTTTAAAATGCCCGGAGGGCGTCGTGCCTGTTGTTGGTTTTTCTTTAGGTTATCCTGACGAACACCCCGCCACTCGCGACAGGCTTCCAACAACAGCTGTGGTTCATCGTGAACAATACCAGGTGAAAACCGATGACGAGATTCTTGAATCTTATAGTGATCGAGAAACAGCAGGCTGGGAACGCTACATGAGCCATCCGGATCTCAGAAAAGCCATTGAGGACAGCGGCGTAAAAAACTTAGCGCAAGTATATACTAAAATAAAGTACACCCGCGAGTCGCATGAAATATACTCTAAGACGGTCTTTAATTGCCTGGAGAGACAGGGATTTCTTTCTCTAAAAAAGCAAGAAGTGGTGCAGTCGGCAGGACTCGAACCTGCAACCCCTTGGTTCGAAGCCAAGTGCTCTATCCATTGAACTACGACTGCACAATGAGCCTTAACAGTATCAAGTAAGCACTAAAAAAGGCAAGAGGACGCCCTTATCCGCTCTTCCTGTAATGGGAGAGTGCGTCGCTAATCTTTCACCACGAGGTGATTTTTAAGCTGATTTTGTCGTTCCGATGTCACTGGGAAGTGATGTTTCAAGTGCTCGCCGCAGTTTTCGATGGCGTTGATAAAGCCTTTGGACCACTCACCCGCTCTGAGGTTTTGGCCGAGTTGTTCTAAAACTTTGTCCCAGGTTTCTTTAGGAAGTTTTGCCGAAATGCCTTCATCCGCAAGGACGACAGCTTTTTTCTCCATCACAGAGACGAAAATCAAAACGCCTGTGCCACCTTGAGTGCGATTCACACGGTTTGTGTAAAATTCCAAGTGCGCGCGTTGGTGAACTTGCTCTACTTCATCTTTTTCAGGCACCAGGATTTTTTGAATCCAGGGAATTTTCCCGAGAATGTGTGAGAGATAATAAATCACAATTAAAAGAACCGGCCACAAGTAAACCCATGGTCTTACCCACAACCAATCACTAAATGGAAACTCCACGATCACAATCAAAAGCGTAATAAGCAAAGTCAACGTCAGCGGTACATGCCCCACAGTTGAAGATCGTTTCACAATAACAGGAACAATCTCACCTGAAGTGGATTCTTCAACACGAGAAATCGTGTCTTCAATTTTTTTAAGATCCTCATTTGAAAGATACTTATTAATCCACGCCATTAAAACTTCCTTATCGATAATCAAAGGCTGTTCAAAAAGGTCCATATGCAAGGCGGAGGGTTTTAGCTGTAACGGAGGCGTGCTACAAGCACGTCGCAGTGTAAGCTAAGGCCCGACAACGCAGTCAGATGGGCCTTTTTCAACAGCCGTCACCAGTTACCGGAAGCGCCGCCGCCTGAGAATCCTCCACCACCGCCGGACCAGCCGCCGCCGCCTCCGCCAGAGGACCATCCTCCTCCACCGTAACCACCGCCCCAGCCTCCGCCGCCACCGCGATAGAAGCGTCCTCTTCCGCCGCCGAAGCGACCTAAGATGGAGATGATGATTAACAGAGCGATGATCACAAAAACGGGAATGTCGCCGCCTTTGGATTCAGAGTCTTGCAAATTATTTTCGTCAGCAAATTCTTTATCCGCCAAACGAAGGATTTCATGAACCCCAATAACGATGCCTGTGGAATATCTTTTCGAACGAAAAAGTGGAATGACTTGATCGCTGATAATACGTTTTGCCGTGATATCAGGAATCGCACCTTCAAGACCTTGTCCGACTTCGATACGCATTGCTCGCTCTTGAGCCGAGATCAAAAACAAAACACCGTTGTCTTTTTTCTTATCGCCCAACTGCCATTTGTCAGTGATTTGAATGGAAGCTTGCTCGATCGGAAGACCTTGCAGATCCGGCACAATTAAAACTTGCACTTGTGCTTTGCCGCGACGATTGAAGTCATAAAGAAGCTGCATCAGATCTTGGCGATCTGAACGATTTAAAAATCCCACTTCATCAATCACGGGCCCCGTGAGAGCGGGAACTTTAAACTCAGTCTGAGCAAAAACGCTCAGACTGGTAAAAAATAAAAAGAAGGAAAGGGCCAAAAAGCGCATTAGAATTTAACTTCTGGAGCTTTCTCAGCCGTCGCTTTTTCCTCTGGAGTCAAATCCCACTGAGGCATTTTTTCGAAGTGATACATCACAGAGTTCGTCCAGCTTGTTGGTGGAACCGTGATCAGATTATTGAAATCACGAATGGATTCAATATAGCGCTGACGAGCAATCGTAATACGATTCTCTGTGCCTTCCAACTGTGCCTGAAGATCACGGAAATTTTGATCCGCTTTCAAATCAGGATATTTCTCAGTGACAACCATCAAACGACCCAAAGCTTGAGACAATCCCGATTGCGCTTGTTGAAACTTAGCCAACTGCTCAGGAGTCACCTTCGAAGGATCAATCTGCGTCGAAGTCGCTTTAGCACGAGCCTCAGTAACAGCCGTCAAAGTCTCCTGCTCATGCTTCGCATACCCTTTAACAACATTCACAAGATTAGGGATCAAATCAGCCCGACGTTTGTACTGGTTAGTAACCTCAGCCAAAGCCGCCTCAGTGCTATTCTTACCTTGAGGCAGAGATTGAATCCCGCAACCCACCAAAAATGGAAACGCCAAAAGAACTACTATCATCAGGTTTTTCAAGAGAGACCTCCGTTTTAGCTACAAATAGAGCCTGGATCTTGACGCGAGTTCCGCAACGAGGCGAAGAACTTCTGCAGAGCCACCACCGAACCATTCGAGTGAGGACTGTCTGAAGCGGCAAGGTCCAGGCTCTATTTGTAGCTAAAACGGAAGTGACCCTCAATGAAAACCGGATTATAGTAGCCAGATGACACGTGTGATTAAGCTCCGATACACCGAATTAGCCGGCTGCATCTTTATTGACAAGATTGCGGGCCTCAACACCCATACTCCCGAGTTCGGGCAGCGTGGTTGCGTGGAAGTGTATGAAGAAGAGCTGGATCGCAAACTCTACGTCGTGCATCGCCTGGATAAAGCGACATCGGGAGCCATGGTCTTCCCGACTTCGCAAGAATTGGCTGCTGAGATCACACATCTTTTTGAGCAGCATAAGGTCGCTAAGAAATATCTTTTTCTCACGGACAAAAAATCTTCACAGAAAGAGTTCACTTACGAATCTTTAATCACGAAAGAAAGAAATGCTTTCGTCAGCACCGTGAGCAAAGAACCGAACTCGAAAACCACTTTTAAATGGCTTAAGAATGTCGGCGACTATGATCTTTGGGAAGCTGTTCCTCATTCTGGAAAGCCTCATCAAATTCGTTTGCATGCCGAAGCTAACGGCATTGCAATCTTGGGCGATAATGATCATAACGGAACTCCTTATTTCCGCTTGTGCCTTCACTCGCTTTCTCTTTCTTTTGAACTTCGTGGTGAAAAAATTCATTTTGAAACGGATCTTCCAGAGTGGGCTAAGCACAATGAACAATCACAAACCGAAGAATTGATTTTAGCGGAAGCTTTCCAGCGCCGTGAACGCATGTATAAGTTTTCCGAACTTAAAGATGAATCATTGCGCCTCAGTCATCGTGAGTTGGATACCTACCGTATTGATCAGTACGGCGAGTACCTTTGGGTTTATTGGTACAAGGAATCGGATCCAACGGTTCAAGATCTGCTTCGCTTTGAAAAGCTTGCTAAAAAACATCAAAAGAAAATCCTCGTTCGCAAAATGCTCAACCGCGGAGAAGATCCCAATGCGGAGATTCTTTGGAATATCGGTAATACTTCGACACGTTGGACGGCGAAAGAAAATGGTGTGAACTACGAACTTCGCAGCGACACGGGATTGTCTCCGGGACTTTTCTTGGATCAGCGTGAAAATCGTCTGTGGGTGAAAGAACATGCCGAGGATCGCCGTGTCTTGAATCTTTTTTCTTACACGAGTGGTTTCAGTGTGGTGTCAGCGTTAGCTGGGGCCCAAGAAGTCTGCACCGTCGATGTATCACAAAACTTCATTGACTGGAGCAAACGCAATTTTGAATTGAATGGTTTGAATCCCGAACAAGAAAATTATGAATTCTGGGTGCAAGACTGTTTGCTATTCTTAAAAGGCACCATTCGTCGCAAAAGAAAATTTGGATTGATCATCTGTGATCCTCCTTCTTTTGGCCGCTCTAAGAGTGGTGTGTTTTCAATCAGCAAGAACTTTGATGAGCTGATGATCAACTGTATGTACTGTTTGGAAAAAAACGGTCTTCTGCTTTTCTGCACGAACTATGAAAAGTGGACGACGGGTGATTTGCATTTAAGATTGAACAAACTGAAAAGAGAATTTTCGTTTAAGATCTTGCCCGCTCCGGCGCAAGGCCTGGACTTTGAGCTCCCGGATCAGGAGCCCTTGATGAAGTCCATCATCCTTCGTAAAAACTAGGGATAAAAATCGTACTTCACATGCACGCGTTGCTCCCCTTGCAGGCCCATTTTTGAGCCGCTGGCATAAGGGGGCACAGAGCGTGCGATTTTCTTTTTTGTTTTCGGATAAGCTTTATCATCCACGAAACAATCAAAACGTTTGTCTTTGCAAAGTGATGTGAACTGCTTCTTATCGTTTTTTAAAACATATAATTCCACAGCCTTCGTCATTTTTTCCAAAACTTGCAAATCTTTGGAATCAACAACAATGCTTGAAGCCTTCGCGGGCTCCGCAGGAACTTTTTCTGTTTTCTTTGCCGTCGCTGCATGCTTTGTTTCTTTTAAATCTTCAAAGCCCGAGTCATGAGATTTTGGTTTCGTTGCACAAGCCCCGAGAAACAACATAACCAAAATAAGACTTAAATTCTTTTTCATTATTTCACCCACTCTGACCAAAGTTTTTTCTCACCGCGCGGATTTTCTTTAGCGTATTCATAAAAGGCACGCACAAAATCAGCACGTTCTTTTTGATAAGGTGCTCTCCAGTCTTTGGCGTCAACAACGGCCATCACGTCGTAGTCTTCGCTGAGTTTCGCATTTCTATTGATGATGTCATCAAACGGAACGTACTTCGCGTTGATCAGCATATCGTAAAGAACCATAAATGTGGTCGTGCGACCTTTGCCAGCGCGGCAGTGAAAATGGATCCAGGAATTTTCTGGAAGCTCGCGAACTGCCTCAATGAACCGATCTACTTCTGAATCCACCGGACGAACGTGGTCCGTCACGGTTAGGCGCACGTACTGATAACCGGCGCTGCGAACCATGCTTTCTTCTGTTTCAATGCTTTTGATTTCCACACCATTGATTTTTTCACCGACACGCAAATCACCAAGTTGACGGCGTTCACGGCGAACGGCTTCATCGTGATTCAAATCCGCATTGGCCCAATCGTGCTCTGCCTGCCACGTCACCGGGATGTCATTGATAAGACCGTGGGATTCCTGGCGGAGGTCAAACACGTAAAGAATGGCTTTGTTCTTTTTCATGGGTTTAGCGACTTCCTTGAGAGCTTTCGGGTCTAAAGTCGCGCTCCCGGACATTTTGATATCGGGATTTTTGCGATAGTTCACTGCCTTTTTCCCTGCGTACTTTGTATCAAAGACCAACTCGACAGGTTCGGTCGGCTGAGGTTTCGTCATAAAAAACGAGGATTTTGCGGCGACGGGTACCGGCTTATCACTATGATCCGTCACGACTTTCTCGGCGCAACCGGCAAGAACCGCAAGGGAGATTATCAAAGCTGTCTTTTTCATAGAGGCTCCTTCCATAGAAAAATCCTAGTGGAATTTGAGCCCAAGGACAACCCTTCAATCTAGACTCGAAGCTGGACAAAATTCCGTTTATCCTCAAAGAGCGACCTGTGAGCTCGCGGAACTGGAATACTATGAAAAAAGCGTCTCTCTTTTTAGCGTGTTTAGGTGTTCTTTCAACTCTTCCGGCTTTAGCTTCTCAAGAGCTGACAAACTTGATCCGTTGCCATGAAGCTTTGGATGGCAAAGCGGACGCTCGCACTTTTAAGCTCACAACTGATTCTGCAACACCATTTGAGTTTTCTTCCGGAAAGAAATTATATTTCGTAACAGACGAATCCATCGGAGTTCTTGAAAACAAATACGCCGACAAATCCTTAGTCATCCGTTTAGATGAAAAGAAGCAACCTTTTTACCGTGTGTTGAACTTCCAAAAAAATGGAACGCTAGGGAATGTGTCTTTTCAAGAACCAACAAAAGAACAAAAAGCACATGCTGAAACTCCGAGTGCGCAATTGGATAAATCGTCATTGGATCTATTAAAGAAAGAATTGATCCGCCAAATGAACAGCGTCACATCGGAATATCAAAACAAATACGATCCTGCCGGCACAATTGAATCTTTAAATGTCTGCCGCAAAGTCGACTCACCAGAAATGCAAAAGAGCATCGACAAGCAAGTCGCATTCTACGAAAAACTCGTACGTAAAAATGGCGGCAAAGGTTCGTATCAAAACAAATCGTCAGGAACGAAATAAAAGGTGCCAGGGGATTTTTTACGTCTACGCCGCATTACAAAAAGGTACGGCGTTCCCCTTAGGCTCTAAGCTTTAAGAATTCCGCGAGAAAACATTTCTTCTAGATATTGAGCTGCTGAGTCTTGCGTTCGCATATAGTAATAAGCCTGCAAGATTCCCTGCTCTTCTTGAGATAAAGACGCATTTGATCCTAAGCGCTTCAAGCGATCTTGAGAGATATGGTAAAGACTTAGAGCACCCGCTACAGAGATATTAAAACTTTGCACAAAGCCTGTCATAGGAATGATAATGGTTTCATCGGCAGCCGCGATCATCTCAGGGCTGACACCATCTTTTTCATTTCCTAGAACAAGAGCGACCTTACCCGAGAAATCAATTTCATGCAGGGGTTTGGCTTTCGCATCCAAGTGTGTGACACAGATTTTATAGCCCTGGGATTTTAAAGTTTTCACGCAGTCCGCGGTCTTTTTCCACTTCTGCACTTCCACCCATTTGTCGGCACCTTGCGTGACACGGTTGGCTTCTTTGAATTTTTCTTGAGTTTCAATGACGTGGAAATTTCCGAAGCCCAAACCTTCCGCACTTCTCATCACCGCAGAAATATTTCCGCGATCGTAAATGCCTTCAAGGACTACGGCTGTATCGAAATTTCTTAAAGAGACCACGCGCTCGATTTTTTGTCGGCGCTCGTCTGTGAGCAAAGGCCCGATCTTCTCAAGAATCAATTGATAGTGAACTTTTAAATTGGCGTTGATCTCTAATTCGGGCCCATAAGGAAACATGCTACCTACTTGTACAAAGACTCAGGGCTCTTCGCCAAGTCACGAGTGATATTTTTTTGGTGCGCTTCCAAAGTTCCGCCGCCGATTTCAAGCAGCTTTGCGTCTCTCCAAAGTCTTTCAACAACGTACTCACCCACGTAACCGTAACCACCCAAAACTTGGATCGCGCGGTCCGCGACGTTTTTACCCATTGTTGTTGCGACAAGTTTCACACCGTCTGAATCCAAACGGTTTCCTTCTTTGTTCAAATCCATGCGACGAGCTGTTTCGTAAACGTAAGCGCGTGCCGCTTTGTATTCCGCGTAGCTGTCAGCGATGTAGCGTTGAATTTGACCGAAGTGATTCAAAGATTTTCCGAAAGCTTCACGCTCTGTTGCGTAACGGTTCATGATCTCGATAGAGCGACGAGCAATACCCAAGCTCATCGCAGCCAATGTCAGGCGCTCGATTTCAAGATTGCGCATCATGTGGAGCATAGAGTCCCCTTCATGACCGATCAAGTTTGCTGCAGGAATATGGCAGTCTTGGAAAACAAGTTCTGCCGTGTTGGAGCCACGCATGCCAAGCTTGTCTTTGATTTTTTGTCCGACTTCAAAACCCTTGTGATCTTTTTCAACGATGAAAGTCGAAACAAGAGCGCGCCCGTGTTTTTCACCCGTTTTTGCGTAAACCAAAACCAAATCGCAAGGTGTGTTGTTTTCATCGATCGTGCCGTTAGTGATCCACATTTTACGACCGTTCAAAACATAGTCGTTTCCTGTTTTCACGGCTTTGGATTGCATGCCCAAAACATCTGTTCCTACTGCAGGCTCAGACATCGCCATCGAACCGATCCATTCTCCAGAGCAAAGTTTTGGCAGAACTCTGTGACGTTGTTCATCGCTGCCGTTCACAGCAATGTTGTTTACACAAAGCATGGAGTGTGCAAGATAAGCCAAACAGAACCCTGGATCTGAAGCCGACAACTCTTCATGCACGATCGCAGCCGCTGTCGCATCCATTCCCGCCCCGCCGAATTGTTCGGGAACTGTGATACCAAGAAGCCCCAACTCCCCGACTTTTTTGAAAAGAGCGAGATTGAATTTTTCAGAACGATCAAACTCGTGAGCCTGCGGTTCGACTTCGGCCTCTGTGAATGCCTTCACAGTTTCACGAAGCATCGCGTGTTCAGGTGTTGGATTGTAAAGATCAAACTCTTTCCAATTAAAAGACATAATGGGAACTCCTTCGACGGACGCCAACAGAGTCAGGGCCAGGCCCGGAACTGAAACAGCGTTTTATTATCTAAGTTAACTGCGTGAATCTATTGAGAGAGTGACACCGGGGCAAGGTTTTGACCACGTTAATGCGTTGCGTATACGCCATTGGCAGAGCCTATTCGGAAGAATCTGGACGCAGATCTTGAGGTTGGATCGTTTGGCGGGCAAAGTGAGAGGAAGATTTAGGAGAATTCTCACAATGAAAGCCGCAATTTTAGGCATTGGCACAGAACTCACCGATGGACAAATCGTCAATAAAAACGCTTCGTGGATTTCTAAAAAATTAAAAGCGGCGGGCCTGACAACGACGGCTCATCTTGTGGTGCCTGATGAACGAAAATTGATGCGCGAAGGTTTGGAGTTTTGCGCCTCTCATGGAGATCTTTTATTTGTGACTGGCGGATTGGGTCCCACATCTGACGACTTCACTCGCGATATCGTGACCGAATGGGTGGGAGTTCCATTGGAGTTTGACGAAACTTCCTGGAAACATGTGAATGATCGCCTGACGTCTCGTGGGTATGTCGTTAAGGACATACAAAGGCAGCAATGTTATTTTCCAAAAGGTTCCAAGGTTCTTTTTAACTCTCAGGGAACAGCGAACGCCTTTTACTTGGAAGCTCATGGTAAAAAAGTTTTCGTCTTACCCGGCCCTCCTCGCGAAATCGAAGCTGTATGGGAAGACTCGATTGCCGAGTGGCTTAAAGAAAATACCAAAAACCTAGATCCCTATATCACTCGTATCTGGGACACGATGGGCGTTGGTGAATCCGACGTCGCTGTGATTGTTGAAGATCTTTTAAAAGACGTGAAAGTCGAAAAAGGCTACCGCGTGCATCTTCCTTACGTCGAAGTAAAACTTTCTTTCTTTAAATCCCAAGAAAAAGAAATGGCCGAAGCTCTTGAAAAACTCACAGAGGCTCTGCAGTTCTGTACGATTGCTCGCGATGGGAATGATGCCGCTGAGCTTTTTGCAGAGAATTTAAAGCAAATAAAATCTGTCTGCTTGATCGACGAAGTGACCGGGCAATTTTTAATGAACCGTTTAATGCCCGTCTTGCGAGATTTTATGACGGATCAATCGTGGAGCTTTTCAAAATCCCGCGCCGTAAAAAGCCCTGCGGAACTTCATCTGCACGTGCTACCGAAAGACGAGCACAGTTGTGAAGTGAGTTTACAACACAAAGGACGTGTTCTTAAGGATATCATCGAAACCCCTTACAAAACCGCCAATATGCGAGAACGCCGTCACCAGTATTTTGCGGAGATGGCTTTGATCTTTTGGCTTAAGAACCTTGTCTAGGCTTTGTAAATAGACACTGGATCCTCCATTTTTTCATTGGAAAGTGTTTCAATTTTCTTATGAATGAGGAGGATTTATGATTAGAAAACTTAAATCCGGCGGATATCGAATTTATTCCCGCAAGATCAATCCTAAGACGGGAAAACGCAGAAACTTAGGAACATTTCCGACTCTTGCAGCCGCAAAAAAACACGAACGAGATATTCAATACTTCAAACATCACCGTTAAATAAAAAAGGACTGAGTAATAAGCTCAGTCCTTTTTAGTTTTTAAAAATTTTCGAAACTAATTATTTCTTTGGTTTGATATTTAAATTCTTTAAAGCATCGCCCAAAGAACCAAAGCCGCTGCCGGATGTCGGTTGATGCGATCTCCAAGAGTGATCTTCACCTGCGCCAGGAACGCCCAACGAAATCTTTTTATCTTCAAATTTGATTTCATCAATTTGAACTACGATTTCATCGCCGCGTTTTTTGTTTTCAAACTGCGCGCCATCGACATGATCACGCCATTTTGATTTTGGCAGAAGACCCGTGATGCCTGGAGCGATATTCACAAACAAACCGTAAGTTTCTTTTTTCTCTACTTTACCGTTCACAACAGTGCCCACAGGGAATTTTGCCGGAACTGAATTCCAAGGATTGCCATCGCCGTCAGCTTGTTTCATAGACAAAGAAATTTTCAAGCGTCCGTCGACATCTTCAATCTTAAGAATTTTTACCGTCACCGTTTGCCCCGCAGAAACGACTTCTTGCGGACTGTGCACGCGAGACCAAGTCAACTCTGACAAGTGAACCATTCCTTCAACACCCGCTTCGAGTTCAACAAAGGCACCGAATTTTTCCAAACGTGTGATGCGACCTTCAAGGATGTCACCCACTTTGCGTTTTTCCATAAAGACGCCTTCGTTTTCTGCTTTTTGTAGGTCCAAAAGCTTACGACGAGACACCACCATATTGCGTTTGTCCATCTGAGTGATCAAGAAATCAAACTTGCGACCAATGTACTCTGCCGTGTCCTGCACAAACTTAGAATCAATTTGCGAAATCGGACAGAAAGCCGTTTTGCCTTGGATGTTCACGCGAAGACCGCCGTTCACAGCCTCCATCACTGTTCCTGTCACCGGCAATTCCATATCGAAGGCGTCTTCCAAAGAATCGGTCGAAGCATTCTTCGAACCTTTTTTCGCCAAACGAATCTCGCCACCCTTCGCGGAAATCACAACAACGTCGATCATATCACCCACGTGATATTTCACTTCTTTGTTTTCATCCATAAGGTCTTTAGTAAAAATCAATCCATCAACAGGAGTTCCTGTAGAAACAAAAGATTCTTCTTTTCCGATAGAAAGAATCTCTCCGCGAATTTGATCGCCGACAGAAACACGAGTCTTCAATCCTTGCTCGGACTGAGCAAAAAGTTCTTCAAAGCTCGCCATATCTTTTGTTTCTTCAATATCATCACCGAAAATATCTTTTTTGCTCATATACACCTTTACTGCTTCAGTTTCGGGCCTCTGGCCCTACACTCTGCCCGCTGCCGCGGACTACCTTACCGCAATTAATTCTGAATATCTAGAACCGATTTTATCCTAAGCACAGCCCACGGTTGTCCCGCAATTAGGGCAACGATAGCAACCGCTCGTGAGCACTGTGTCGCTGCCGCACTCAGGACATTTCATGGTAAAACTCGGAATGACTGGTTCTGCCACGCCTTTGGGCTTATGGACATTCAGAGGTTGGCTCTGTTTGCTGCCGTCACGATAAACGGCCACGGCCTTGATTCCCAACTTCCAAGCCAGGAAATAAATATTGCTGATGTCTTCCTCGATGGCGCTATTGGGAAGATTCACCGTCTTGGAAATCGCACCGCTGATAAAAGGCTGCACTGCGGCCATCATCTTCACGTGGCTTTCCGTTGAAAGAACCCGGTGACCCGCGGCTCCCGTCGCACAATCAAAAATCGGAATATCTTCAGGATGCATCTGAGGACATTTTTCAACCGTGTTGTGATCCGCGACGTATTTTAGAATCGCCGTGATTTCCTCAGGCGAATAATCCAAAATGCGAAGAGCTTGCTCTACAGATTGATTGACGATTTGAATTTCTCCGCCACCCGAAAGTTTTTTAAATTTAATTAATGAAAAATCCGGTTCAATTCCGGTTGTATCACAGTCCATCAAAAGACCAATGGTTCCCGTCGGAGCAATCACCGTCGCCTGAGAGTTTCGATAGCCGTGTTTCGTGCCGTTATACAAAACACCCTTCCAAAGATTTTTAACGGCCTTATCTAAACCTTGAGGCAAGAAAGACCACTGAATATCTTTGACGGCCTTTTCGTGTTTTTTCATCACTTTCAGCATCGGCGCCCGATTTTTTTTGAAACCCGCAAAAGCACCTTTCGCTCGGGCCATTTCAGAACTTGTCAAATAAGCGACACCATTCATCAGAGCTGTGATGGCCCCTGCCCAGGCACGCCCCTCATCGCTGTCATAAGCAATTCCTTTGCGCATCAAGAGACTTCCCAAATTCGCAAAGCCCAATCCCAAGGGACGATAGTCATGAGAGTTCTGCGCAATTTTTTCCGTGGGATAACTTGAATAATCGACAAGGATTTCTTGCGCGACAAATAGAGTGCGAGCCGTGTGAATGAAAGCTTCAAAATCAAAACTGCCGTCTTCATTTAAAAACTTCACAAGATTGATCGAAGCCAAGTTGCAAGCGGAGTCATCTAAAAACATGTATTCCGAACAAGGATTGCTGGAATGAATTTCATCCGTGTTCGGACATGTGTGCCATTTGTTGATCGTATCGTGAAACTGAACGCCGGGATCTGCACACATCCACGCGGCATGTGTGATTCTGTGCCAGACATCGACAGCAGGAAGACCATTCAAGGCCTTTCCTGAAACACGGGATTTTAATTTCCAATGTTTACCGCCTTCAACAGCTTTCATGAAAGCATCACTCACACGAACCGAGTTATTGGCATTCTGACCAGAGACCGTGCGATAAGCTTCCCCTTCAAACTCAGGACTTAATCCTGCAGCGATAAGCATGTGCGCTTTTCGTTCTTCTTTCATTTTCCAGTCGATGAAATCCAAAACTTCAGGATGGTCGATATCAACAACGACCATCTTAGCGGCTCGTCGAGTGGTGCCACCAGATTTAATAGCTCCGGCTCCTTTATCCAAAACTTCTAAGAATGATAAAAGCCCCGAGCTTTTCCCGCCCGCTCCCGTCATTTCGTAGCGACTGCGGATTTTTGAAAAATTACTGCCTGTGCCCGATCCGTATTTAAATAATTTTGCTTCCGTTTTTGCGAGTTCAAAAATGCCTTCGATAGAATCGTCTACACTTTGAATAAAACACGCAGAACACTGCGGGCGCTCGTAGGCATTGGCGGTTGCAACAATAGATTTCTTTTTTTCATCCCACGCAAAATGCTCACTCGGAGATTCAATTTTATAAGACTCCCAAAGACCTGCATTAAACCACACGGGACTATTAAAAGCGCCTCGTTGTGACAGAAGAATATATTGAAGTTCCTTGGCAAAAACATCGACGTCTTTTTTGTTTGCGAAGTAGCCGCCTTGTTTGATCGCCGAACCTGCAACCGCTTTCACCACGCGGTTCACAAGCTGTCTGACAGAATTTTCGTGTTTTGTTCTTGGCACACCGACTTTGCGGAAGTATTTGCTGGCCGCGATATCAATGGCAAGTTGCGACCACCCCGCTGGAGCTTCGACATTTTTCATCTCGAAAAAGATTTCTCCTTTGCGGTTGCGAATTTCAGAATCTACTTTTTTCCACTCGAACATGGATTCAGGATTCTTGCCGGCAGGAACAAAATAAGTCGGACTGTGCAGAGAATGTTTTTTCATGAAGAATATTGTAATGGTTCTCTCTGGTTCCGCCAAGCAAGGCTCTGTATGGCACGGATGTTCGAGACCACACCGTCTAAAGACTAGGCACCCGATTAAGCCTTCGTAATCTTGATTAAGAGATCGTAGAAACGCTCGCTTATTACGGTCAACAAACCGTTAAAGATGTACCTATGAATCAAGAGACTATTAAAAAATCGCTGCTTATTATTAAGTCTCAACCCGGCGGCCTGGGAGCTGTCGAGGGATTTCTAAGAAATCGGGAATGGAAAGTCAAATCCACAACCAATCTTAAAGAGGCTTTGATTTTTTTGGTTCAAGAACAGCCGCAGTTTGTGATGGTGAGCATTGACCATCCCAACCGCAAAGTCCGCAATCTTCCGAAAATTTTGACCCAAGCGTTTCCCGTTTGTGTGATCGCGTTTGCGGAAGAAAGTTCGGCCGCTTCTTACAACTTACTCAGCACATGTGCGACGGAATATTTGCTGTATCCTCCTGTCACGGGTCCTGCTGTTGAAAGAACGGTTAATAAATACTACAAAGACTTGCAGACGAAGGGACTTTCTCCCCAACAGATGCGCGCGGGTCTTTCTTCCGAAGAAGACGGTGTCATCGCGATTAAAGGCGAAGGCGGATTTTCAGCACAAAATGCGCAAAGTGTGCTGGCGCAAATGTTCAGCGACGATGCTCAAGGTCTTGGTATGATTCCGGGAACAAACACGAACAATTCAGGTCCCATTGGACATGGTATCGGTGCTGGCACTTTGCATTCGCGCATGTTTGATACAGAAGCGGCAACGCCACTCTCATCCTCGCTGCAAAAACCTAATGGAAACTTACCTGGTTGGGCTCCTCTGCCGGACATAGCTACGCATAAAAAGAATCGCCTGACTCCCGAGCAGATTGAAGAAGATCCTCAAGCCACAAAAAAAGATTCCATTATCTTGCGTGGAACCAAAGAGGCTCTGGAAAATTCCTGCGTCAAAACAACCTCTGAAACGACTCAAGAAATTGAAGCTTCAACCAATGTCGCTTGCATTGTTATTGAGTCCAGTCGTTTCTCAGGCTACCTCGTGACGGCCATGGGAAAGGACAAATCTTTGGATGCCGCGTTCATTGGAAAAATCCGCGAACGTCTGTTTCGTTTTTTAAGAAATAACGGCGAAGACATTCGTGATGGCGACTCTATGGATTTAGAAATTCGCCAAGTGCCTTTTGAAGACTGGGCCTTGCAATATGCGGAATTCTTAAGAAAATCCATTCACAATGGCAACGAAGTGGCGATGGCGTTTTTCCCGCGCGCCGACATTAAATCTCGTCATGGAGATTCCGCCGCAGAAGAAATGGCCTCGATCCACCTTGAAGAGCTTGCGGGTGACGTTGCCGTGGAATTTAATGTTTATATACATCTTCCCAGGAATAATAAGTACGTTCTGTATACTCCTCGGGGAGGTGTTTTTTATCACGTTCAAAAAGAACGCCTGCAAAGCCAGGGAATTTCTCAGCTTCACATTCTCAAAGGCGATTTGAAGGACCTTGATAAATACCGCGCTCAGAACTTCCTCAATGAAAAAATCCAGGAATATGAGGAAAAGGAACGAGCTAAAGTAACAGCTTAATGCAGCAGGCATTTTTGCTGTTGACGCGAGGGCTTTGTCGGGATTAGCTCCTAAGCCATGGACTTAAACTCTGAGCGCCCGATGGACACTAAAGTGCAACAAGACAAAGGCATCTATCTCGATTACAACGCCACGACCCCCGTGGATCCAAAAGTCTTTCAAGCGATGGAACCTTATTTCAAAGAATTCTTTGGGAATCCTGCCAGTGCTGGACACCATTGGGGTTGGCTTGCAGAAAATGCCGTCACCAAAGCACGTGCCCAAGTCGCCTCTTTGATTGGCGCAAAATCTTCTGAGATCATTTTCACTGGTGGCGCTACGGAATCCAACAACTGGGTCATCTTTGGTTTGATTTCAAAGTTGCGCGAAGAAAATCCCAACGAACCTATTCACTTTATCACAAGCACTGTTGAACACAGTTCCATCATGAAAGCGATGGCTGCGGCTCAAAAAATGGGTGTCGAAGTCGATTTCCTTCCAGTGAATTCTTTTGGCCAAGTGGAAATTGAAACGATTCGTAAAGCAATCAAACCCCACACGAAACTCATGAGTTTTATTTGGGTGAATAACGAAATCGGTACGATCAATCCGATTCCAGAAATCGCACGCCTGGCAAAAGACCATAAAATTTATTTGCACACGGATGCGACGCAAGCTGCAGGAAAAATTCCGGTAAATGCGACAGAGATGGGAATTGATTTGATGTCTTTTTCCGCTCACAAAATTTACGGACCAAAAGGTGTCGGTGCTCTTTTCATTCGCTCTAAAGATCCCAAAGTTCAACTCAATCCCTTGATCTATGGTGGCGGCCAAGAACGCGGTCTTCGCTCAGGAACTTTGAATGTTCCTGCGATCGTGGGCTTTGGTGTGGCTGCTGAAATTTGTGAACAAAATCTTTCAGCTGAATTTGCGAAGCTTACAAACCTTCGCGAATTTTTATGGACGAAATTGCAAGACGCTATTCCCGGAGTTCGTTTGAACGGTCATCCCACAGAGCGCGCTCCAAACAATCTCAACATCACTCTTCCTGGTTTTAAAACTGAGCAGATTCTACCTCGCTTGCAAAAAATCGGCGTGAGCACGGGTTCTGCCTGTGGCACAGGGGCGATGGTGGTCAGTCATGTTTTGACGGGCCTTGGAATGAACGTCGATGATGTGCAATGTTCTTTAAGAATTAGCGTCGGCCGCTGGACAACGGAAGAAGAACTTTTGCGTGCTGTAGAAATCCTAAAGAACTCATTACGTTAGAATATCTCAATATTTTTAAATACTTACGAATCAACCCCAGGCTGAGTTTTCAGCCTCCTCAAGGCTTGACAGCTATGGTATACTCGACAGAGTGTAGGGCCTCTGGCCCGAAGCTGAAGTAGCATTGAAGGAGTTCCACATGATCCAAATTTCACCTGAAGCAGCTCAAAAATTAGCCGCTTTGAAAAAAGAAGAAGGAAAAGAAGAATCTGCTTTTCTGCGCGTTGAGGTGAAAAAAGGCGGATGCTCGGGCCTTTCTTACAAAATGAATTTCGATACCACTCAAAGAGACGGCGACAAACTTTTTGAATCCAACGGCCAAAAAGTTGCCGTTGATCCACAAAGCATGCTCTACATTTTAGGAATGACTTTGGAATATTCTGGCGGATTAAACGGCAAAGGTTTTGTCTTCAACAATCCAAATGCCTCTAAGCATTGCGGCTGCGGTTCTAGCTTCAACGTATAATCGGCGGCGGACGCAGCTAAGCCGCTTTCGATCCTTTTAAAAATTCCAGCATAAGCTCAGAAATCGCATCAGGGCGGGTCTTAATCGCCAGATGTCCGGCGCCCTCAATCGGAATCAAATCTTCACAGCCGATATGCTTTGCGAATTTCATGTAAGCTTCGTGATTAAAAAGCAGATCTTCTTTATCAAAAATCAAACGGCATTCACCGCGATACGTGTAAAGCTTCTGATTCCAAACACGCCAATCTTCCGAACGTAAAATCCAAGAGAAATGATGAATCATGTGAGCAACAAACAAAAGCTTTCGGCCCTTGAGATGTTCAACGGCTGTGGCGCCTTCGCTTCTTTCATCGCGGAAAATTTGCGCCGCTCTTTTAAGAAAAGCCTTTCCCATTGGCGTGGCCAGCATCACGTAGACGCTTTTTAGATTTAAAGGAATTGAGAAAAAGAATTTCAACTCTTTAGGTAAAAAGAAACGCACGGGATCTGTGACCATCGGATTGATCAAAACTGTTTTCTTCACGAGATCTGAATGCTGGGTCGCGAGTCCCCACGAAAGAGCGCCGCCATAACTAAGTCCCGCCACGCTGACTTTTTCGCCGGGAAATGTTTCGCGTATAAACTTCGCCAGCACTTCAATTTGTACCGAGAAAAACAATTTATCCGTGCTCATATAAAGATGTGTGAGATTAGGAATGACTACGCGGTATTGGGAAGAGAGACGATCTGCAATCGCTTCCCAATGATGGACGCTGCCTCCATAACCATGGAGTAAAATAAGCAGCGGTCCTTGACCTCGTTCCCGGTAAGTAATCTTGTGTGACATTCACATTACTTATCGGTAAAGGCGTCTTAACATTGCACTAGACTAAGGACCTACTTCTTATCTTTTTTCGGAGCTTCGGATCTGGAGCCGTGTTGATGAGATTTTTGGTGCTGATGGTGATGCTGTCGCTGTCCCTCGTTAGCTTCAGCTTTCGGGTTCTGCTGTCCCCCGCTTGGCCGATTATCGCCACCACTGCCTTCGATCTTCTCAGCTAAAAGCATTGTGTCGTTCACAGCTTTAGATTCGACTTGTTTGTTCGTACGGAAGCCACGAATTTTCTTCGTTTGATTTTCCGCGCGTTCCACTTGCTCGGTCAAATCCACAGTCACGTTACCAAAGCAGCGTACTTGGCAACTCAATCGGCGGCCATCGATAAAGTAATTTGTACCGATAAGACTCAACTCCGCTTTCGTTGGCGGAAGAATATTTGATTCGCCTTCCGCGATACGCACACGGCATTCTGCACAGGAAGGAACACCTTTGCAGATCGAGCGGATTTCCAAATGATTTTCCGTCGCAATTTGCAGGAGACTCTTATCCGGAGTCGCCTCGACTTCAACATTTTGCGGAAGAAATTTAATTTTCATTACTTAACCTTTATCTTAACGAACTTCTTCTTTCCGGCTTTCACGACGAAGCTCTGACCCGATTTTAAATCCATTTTGAGTTTTGGATCAGAGATTTTTTCGCTGTCAATTTGCACGCCGCCACCCTGGATAAGTCTGGAACCTTCGCCGTTCGAAGCGACAAGCCCCGCCTTCACCATCAAAGCAGGCAAGCCCACTTGAGCTTCGGCTTCGACTTCAAATTCAGGCACATCGTCAGGGAGACCTTTTTCGACGAAGATACGATTAAACTCATCTTCAGCAGCCTGAGCCGCCGCTTCGGAGTGGAAACGTTTGATTAAGAACTTCGCCAAATTCACTTTTACTTCACGAGGATGTTTGCGTTTTTCATTCACATCCGTTTTAAGCTGCGACAACTGATTCGCCGTGATGTCCGTCAAGAGTTCATACCAACGGTACATCAAATCATCAGAGATACGCATGGTCTTACCGAACATATCTTTGGGAGTATCCACAACGGAAATATAGTTATCCAAAGACTTGGACATTTTATTAACGCCATCAATGCCCTCAAGAATTGGCATCGTCAAAACACATTGTGCTTCCTGCCCGTAAGCGGACTGCATCGCGCGTCCCACAAGCAAATTGAATTTTTGATCTGTACCACCCAACTCGACATCGGCCTTTAAAGCCACAGAGTCATAACCCTGAGTCAACGGATACAAAAATTCATGAATACCAATCGGAGTACCTGATTTATAGCGCTTTGTGAAATCATCACGCTCTAGCATTTGCGCCACTGTGTACTGCGCTGACATGCGGATAAATTCCGCCGGAGTCATTTTGCCAATCCACGAAGAGTTGTAAACGATTTCGGTTTTTTCAGGATCTAAGATTTTAAAAATTTGTTTTGCGTAAGTGCGACCGTTTTCTTCGATTTCTTCACGAGTGAGCATCGGACGAGTCGTATTTTTTCCTGAAGGATCCCCGATCATCGCCGTGAAATCGCCAATCAAGAAGTAAACTTTGTGTCCCAGCTCTTGGAAAGTTCTAAGCTTATTGATCACGACCGTGTGACCAATGTGAATATCAGGACGCGTGGGATCTGCTCCCAACTTGATATTCAAGGGCTGACCTTTTTTTAGTTTCTTCAGCAGGTCCTCGTCACTGATAAACTCAGCAACACCGAACTTGATTCTTTCTAACTGTTCTTCAGGACGCATCATCGTGCATGCTCCACACTGCGAGTTTCACGAACCACAGTCACTTTCACCTGGCCCGCTTGAGGCATTTCTCTTTCGATCTTACGAGCGATATCACGAGACAGCATCACAGCCTGGTCGTCCGTCACTTTGCTGCTTTCTACAAGCACGCGAACGTCTTTACCGGCTTGCAGAGCCAATGTTTTAAGAACACCGTCAAAGCTATTACCGATGCTTTCAAGATCTTCCAAACGATGGATGAAAGAATCCATTTGTGGACGACGAGCCCCCGGACGAGAGCTAGAAAGGATGAAGGCTGCATGCACAATCCAAGCAAGGATGGAATGCGGTTTTTCTTCTTCGTCATGGGCACGGATGGCGTGGCAGACGTCTTCAGATTCGTTGTATTTTTTCGCCGCTTCAGCGCCGACAAAGGCGTAACTGCCTTCGGCTGTGTGATCAATCGCCTTACCGATATTGTGCAAAAGACCCGCGCGACGAGCGAGTTTCACGTTCACACCCATTTCACCGGCAAGAAGTCCCGCGATTTGTGCGACTTCCAATGCTTGGTTCAAAGCGTTTTGACCTTGGTATGAGCGATATTTCAAACCGCCGATAATTTTAACCAGCTCAGGATGCATGTTTGGAATACCAAGTTCCATCACATGACGTTCACCCTCTTCTTTGATGGATTTCATCAATTCGTTACGTTGTTTCTCAACAACTTCTTCGATACGCGCCGGATGCACGCGACCGTCTTCCATCAATTTTTCAATTGTACGACGAGCGAGTTCACGACGAACAGGATCGAAACCAGAAATCACGACAGCTTCCGGAGTATCATCGACGATCAAGTCAACACCACAAAGAGCTTCCAGTGTACGAATATTACGACCTTCACGGCCGATGATTTTCCCCTTCATCTCATCGTTTGGAAGAGCCAAAACACTCACCGTGCGCTCAGACGTGTATTCAGAAGCGAAGCGAGAAAGTGCTGTCGCCAAAATGCGTTTTGCTTTTTTATCGGCTTCTTTGTTTGCTTCTTCTTCAATTTGCGCGATCTTTTTTGCGGCCTCTTGTTTTGCTTCGTCCTCCAGAGCGTTCAAAAGCTGACGACGAGCTTCTTCTTGCGACATTGCTGCCACAGATTCTAATTTTTGTTTCAACTCACCGATATGAGCTTCGCCTTTTTTCTCAAGATCTTTGATGCGATTTTCAGAGATTGCGATTTTTTCTTCGCGGTCTTTCAGTGAATTCAAATAACGATCGTTTTCTTCCATCTTGTGCTTGAATTGATCGTCGATCTCTTTCAAACGGCGCTCGAGTTGAGATTCTTTATTTTTAACTGTAGATTTTTGTTTGTGAATATCCGCTTCAACGTTTTTACGGGCGCGGGCTTCAAAATCTTTGGCTTTCGTTTCTGAATCTTTTTTGATTTTCGCGGCTTCTGATTTCGCCTTGTTTACGATTCTCTCAGCTTCGATACGTGCTGATTTCTTTTTGTTCTCATCCTGAAGACGCTTAATGATGAATACAACGGCTCCGCCCAACAACACACCGATAATTGCGGTGATAACTAACTCCATGATCCTTACTCCTGATACTTCCTGCAATCGACCAAGCCTGATTCGGTGATTAGATAATCCATCACGACATCGTGGGCTTCGGTAGGCAATGGGTCCTTGGTGACTTGAAAATCAAAACCGATCCCCACTTTAATCCCCTGGTAGTTCATCAAGGTTTTGTCATAAAACCCTTTGCCCTTACCCAGGCGATTGCCATTCTTATTAAACACTAAACCTGGAATCAGCAGACCTTGGATGTCCTTGAGATCTCGCGCGACAGAGTCAGGGGCTGGTTCCTGAACTCCGTAAAGACCTAGCACAAAATGTTGTGCTTCAAAGAATTCCAAATGGCCTTCCCGCATTCGCGGAAACACCCAATTCAAGTGAGAGATCTGAAAGACCTCTTCGACTTGAGCTTCCTGTGGCAAAGCCCGATAGGCTCCCCAGCGGCCCGATTGCAATTTTAAAAATTCTCGCAATTGGGCATTGAGCTGCTGTTGATTTTGAACAAGACCTTGCGCGAACTCTTGAGCGCAAAGAGATTTAAAGAAGGAACGACATTCCTTTTTAGAGCTCCAAGAAACAGACAATGGATCCCCAAGAAAATCAAAACAAAGTTAGTTGTTCAAAACCTTGTTGCTCTTGGAATTTTCTAGATCAAGTGAAAGCTGCATCGCTTTTTCTTCGAGCTTCTCTAGCTCACGATGGGCTTTGCGTTTTAAAAGGATCAACTCTTCCGCCAAATTCATCGCTGTCAAAACTGCAGCGTTTTGGAAAGAACCGTTTTTAGTAAGGGACATGGCTTGATTCATTTTGCTATTAACAAAATCGACGAGCTCTTGCACAGTGGCATCGTCATGAGAGGTTTTTAGTTTGTAAGGGACACCCGCAATTAGAAAATCGTAGGTTTTTTTATCAGATGTCACTAGCACCTCAGTTGCAGATCGCCTAAACCTTTTAAAACTCTAGAAAAAATCCTAGAACAACACTGCTAAAAGTATATATCTAAAAGGTCGATATTCAACAGATTATTTTTTGGAACACGTGCATATAATGCCGAGATCACTCTTATTTTCGCAGAGAATCGAACGCTTATTGGGCTTATCGGCCAGCTCGATCTCTTCGATGTCTTTAAAGTTCCGGCGATAAGTCGAGACCACGTCATTGAGCTTCGTGTCATTATAGGAGTATTCGTCCGATTTGATCGTCGAATTCAAAAGAAAGTTATTGATGATATCTTGCTTGGGATTGATGCGCTGATTCTCAGTAAGCTTGATGTCGGTCACAACACCTTTGGCGTCAACCTGCTGCAAAATCAACTCGGTTTCCATTTTCTTTTCACCGCGAAATTTTGTGCGCAAGATCAAATTCATGCCCTGCTTTTCAGCATCCAAATAGTGGATCTTTCTTTGACGCAGTTGCGACTGAGACGTCACGAATTTTTCGTCGATAATATCTTTAAGACGATTGAGATCTACTTTGAAAGAGAGCTTTTCATCCTGAAGTTCAGGGAAACAGCGCATGAGATTTTCATAGGAAACAGAAACAGGCTTAACACCTTGAGCCCACGCAAAGTGAGGCCCAAGTCCTAAAATTAAACTAACAACAATCTTTCGCATTGAACCTTTCCCATTACATGGGTTCGCAACTCTCCGCATTGGAGCGGTCGCAACCTTCTTGCTGGTCGCTCGTGCAGTACGCGCGGGACTCTGTTTTCCATGTACGTGCAGATGAGCAGTCCTCTCCGTCTAGGTTAATGAAGGACTTCACCGCATTCAATGAAAATCCAAAGGTCGATGCATTCTGGGACACGTTCCCTACTTTCACAGAGACGGATGGCATATTTTTTCCCTCAGCTTGCACTTTATAGGCACCAGGGAATACGGCCACAAAGTCCTGCTCTGTCATTGGAGCTGACACTAAATAACGAGGATGTTTCGAAGGAATCACGTCACCAGGGAATGTGACCCACATTTCTTGAAATGTTCCATCATTAGAAAAGTTATAAAGCTCACGAAGTCCCATCGGGTCTTTCGCTTTATTCCATGCGCTGCACACGGCGCGAGCGCTACTCGACACTTCACCGTATGCATCAATGCGAGGGCACACTTCATAAGTAAAACGTTGAACGTAGTCGCGCTCCCAAAGGCCTGCGATATAAAGATCGCCGAAATTATCTTTATCCAAACGGAAAAGATGACGGTTCATCGCAAACATCGTCATATAGATTTTCTTTTGTTCAATCAAAGATGAAAAATCACGATAAACGCGGATCTTCTGACCACGCACTTGTGACGGCACGCTGATTCTTTCTAAATTTAAAGTCGTCGTGTAACCGCCGCTCACATTCACCATTTCGGGATAAATCGAGTTTTCAAATCCCACGATGTAAGTTCCCGCAGGCACCGACGTCGCCGTATTCAAATCAAAAAACACCGGAGCATCACAAGTCCCGCGTTGCCCGACAGCACAGCGAACCGCTTTTACTTTTTGGAAAAGCTGCTGACTGCCCGCTTGTCCATTCACCTGCAAGGCGCCCAGAGATTGAGCTTGAGCTAAACCTGCAAACAACAATGTCGATACTGCCATCCACCATTTTTTCATAGCTCAACTCCTTAAAACAACTCGCTAGAGTTTTTCTTGTTCTGCAAGGCTTTGCTCACGCGAGTGTCTTGCCCATACACGTCGTCTACGAATCGGAACGCTCCGTCTTCTGTTTTTTCAACAGTGAGATAGAGGAAGTAAACTGGCATGGCCTTTTTCAAAAATACTTTTTTATCAATTTCGCCCGGGATGTTGTTGTCATAAAGAGGAACGTAAGACTTGATATCTTCCAGTCCCCAACCCGCCTGATCTCTTAAAAGATATGCGGCTAGTTCCAACGGTTGCTCCAAACGAACACAGCCCGAACTGCGATGACGTTTGCTTTCACCGAAAAGTTGTTTTTCATTTGTATCATGCATGTAGATAGCCCAAGGATTTTGCAATGGGAATTTCACGACACCGAGGGCGTTGTCTGGTCCCGGCAACTGACGGATATAGTAAGTGAAATTTCTTGCTGTCATACTGCGCCAGTCAATTGATGATGAATCCACAACTTGATCCGTGCCTTCGTCGATCAAAAGCATATTGTGCTTTTCAAGATAGTTTGGATCTTGTTTTAGCATCGGCAATTTATCTTTGATCGCAATACTGCGTGGTACTGTCCAATAAGGATTTAAATTCACGAAAGTGATCGAGTCTCTCATCGAAGGAGTTCTGCGGAACGGCTGACCGTTCACTGTTTTAAAGTGGAAAACTTTGCCACCTTCATCATAAAGACGGAATTCTGTCGTCGCTAAGTTGACGAAGATATGGCGTTGTTCTACGTTCGCCGGTAACCAGCGAAGTTTTTCCATCGTCACTTCCACTTGAGCGATTCTTTGGTTCACGGTGAAGTTCAAGGCACGCAAAACTTCGGAACGGGTTCCGATGATTCCGTCCGACGTTAAGCCGTTCATGGATTGATATTGTCTTAATACTTGATCGAATTCGCTATCAAATGTATTTCCACCATTATAAGAGATGCGATAACCCAATTGGTTGAAGCGTTCTCTGATCTGATTGATCACAGGGTCTTTCACTCCGAGTTTCAAAATAAAACCTGGAGAATTGATCGTCGCCCAACCGCCTTTGGCTTTCATGTCTTTAAGTTGCGCAAGAACTCCCATCAACTCGCGGTAACGAGGATGCGTCGGTGCGAAACCTTCTAAAGAAGACGTCAAAGATTCAGGCCCGTAAGAAACGGCGGCATTTAATTGTGTAAATTCAGCGAACTCTTTTTTCTTAAATTTGATATCAGTATCAATTTGTTCAGGATCAAAGCGTCCTCCCGAAAGATGGGAAACGTAACGGATCAAGGCTTCGGAAACTAAAAGTTCAAAGGTAATCCACTGCACACCAGGGTTTTTAAGAGTTGCTTGATAACCTTTTTCAATTTGCTCATCCCAGTAATCAGCGCTATTGAGTCCGTGTTTGTCTGCTTCAGCGAAAATAGATTTAAGGCGTGCCGCCATTGCATTCGGAGTTCCGTTAGCGTCGACCCAAATAGCTTCGTAATTTCTTAAAGAATAAAGCTTTGCAAGGCGATCCGTGCGCAGAAGGAAACTTCCCCAGCGTGGATTGATGATAGGATTGGTTCTCGCTCTCGTTACCTGATCTTGAATGATCTGAGGTTTGCTTTGAGCCAAAGAAAATTGGGGAGCTAATACAATTAAACTCATACCCACGATAAACGACTTTTGTACCAAACTCTTCATCTTCATAACACCCTCTTCCAACGGTGTTACTATCAAGTAAAGTGCCAGCCCTATTGGATCTGACGTCGCTTTCGTGAAAAATTTCTTATACAAGCGCCGAAAATTGTCGTCTTGATTTGGTTCACATATTTTTTAAAAACAAAGGCCGTCTCAAAATGAGACAGCCTTTTCAGAGGTTTCAGGGAAAAAGGTACCTGGTACCTTTTTCTACTTCTGTGAGTTCAGATAGCGAATGATATCGACGTCCGGTGGTTGCGCGATACCGGCTCCCGGTTTAGGACCAGTGAGTTCATCCAAAGAGAAATCCATGCGCGCATCATAGCGGCGTTCCCATTGGTTACGCAACCATCTTTCACGGCTGTACCACTCACGCTTGTTTGCATCGTCCATACAAGAAGCAAGCTCCTGTGGAGATTTTGCTCCCCAACGAAGCTCGACACAGTGATAAGGGTCAAAACTCAAGTCAAACAAACGCTGACGAGCATCTTCTGAATTCAGAGTGACGGCCCCTCCACTGGAGTTCGTGTAAGTGAACTGACAACCACGAGTTTCGCGATCGTAAACCGCCAGCATATCAGCTGCGAGATTTGCTCCACTGTACACAATGCTCGGATCCCCTGTGCGGTGACGTTGAATCAAAATGCGAGCTTGAGAAAGCAAATCCATGTAGGACACTTTCAAACGCGCATCCCGTGCCGGAGACGCATAGGCTTCCCATTCTCCGTCAGTACCGTAAATATTTTGCGGCAAACGTTCCGGGTGAGGTTTCTTATCAATGCCGGCCTTATTGCCCAGGCTCACTGCGACGACACGGTCTTTTAAGCTTGTGCAGATATCGGCTAAGTTTTGTTGCATATCGCGAAGAGGATCGATTTTTAAATCACCACTTGCCATCATGATACGCAGGTATTCGTAATAGGGGAAGGAAGCACCACGATAGATGAATTGACCTTTTTGCCAATCACCACCCGGATCAGGGCGGTTTCCATAGAACTGTTCAAGACTGTAGTTGGGAAGTGCAGCGTTGCGAGCGCCGACGATTCTGCCGCCGATGTATTCACCAGCGACATTTCGATTCGCACCCACCAAAGCCAGCGGTCGGAAATTTTTAAATCCGGCCCCTTGCTGGGGGAAACTGCGTGTGAATTTAGGCGTGTACATTCCTGACGTCAAAGTGTTGTCAGGATGTGAATCGATATAGAAAATACGTCCATCATCAGTGACTTTGTAGATGATGGCCACGTGACCATTGGGATCATAGATCACAGTGCCGGGACGAATTCCTTCGCGAGACAGTTTCACAGGATAAAAATCCGTGAAGTATCCCGTGTCTTCTTCTCCGATCAAACGGAAGGAAGCTGACCACACCATATCGACAACAGTTTTGTTGAGAATCTCAATGGCGTTCGGACTGTTAAAGCGAGTGGGAATAACGCTGTAACGACCTGTCACGTAGTTACCAAATTTTGTGTAGCGCACATCTGGATTGTCTCCGGATTGGCGCGGACTCACGTCACTTTGTACTGAGAGGGGAAGTCCGTTTTTCCAAGCAAAATAGGCACGTAAGAAATACGGAAGATCCGCGCAGTCGGCAAACAAACGTAAACTTGAAGGATCTGTTCCCGCATAGGGATTCGCCGTGCTTTTTAAACACGTGTCGACTTGAAAACATTCTCTGCGTTCCACGGCAGAACCGATTTTTGAGATAAACTCACCAAATTTACTTTCGTCTTGATCAGTCCATTGTGGCTTCGTGATACGCCACCGCGTGCTTCCTTGCGCGTATGACAGACACGGAAGACATATGAGTAAAGCCGCCAATAATTTCTTCATGAAACCTCCTTGTTGCCCCTTTTGGGCATCATTGAATAACAATTTGACGGGAAAATTGGCCAAATAAAAAAATACCGTACCAAAGACCTCTGTCACGCTTCTTGCTAAGGGGATTTGAGTCAATGACAAAGGTTTAATAAGACGACTGTCTGGAGGACGTACTATGACAAAGCTTAAAACACGTCGACTGTGTTCCGCACTTTTAGGTCTGCTAATTGCCAGCTCACCACTTATGAGTATTGCGCAAGAACTTACTGCTGAGGCCGCAAGCTCTGTAAGTGTTAACGCAGCCGCAGTGGCTCTTAACAAATCTCAGCTTAAAGTAGGACAACGTTATTTCATTTCAGCTGACAGCTTAAATGTTCGCAGTAGCAACTCCACAACGGCAAACAATATTGTCGGCAAACTCTCGATGAATGATGAAGTGGAAATTTATGATCTATTAAATGAAGCCACTCCTCTTGTGCAGATCAAGATCATCAAGTCGTCTTCTTTAAAAGCCGATGTAGCGGCTGAACTTTTTGTTTCCAAAGATTATCTTTCTGAAAAAGAACTTGTGACGGCAGCATCTAAATACTTCGTGATTCAAAACGTGGCGACGGAAAAAACTCGCGTTTATGAACGTTGCACGGAAACCCCGGGTTGCGCTCACAAACTTGTGATGGAAACGGAAATGGTTGTCGGCCGACCGGAAGAAGGTACGAAAGAAGATCCAAATGCGTTTAAGACCTGGCTGGGTCACGCGAGAATTTCTGAATGGGTGAAGTTCTATCAAGACGGTCAAGGCCACTATCCTCATTGGTATAAGGCTGGACAAGATTTGAAATCGATTCCGGGCCCGATCACGGATGGTATTTCTAAAATCGCTTCTTCACGTAAATGGATGGTTGAAGATGCTCACGGCAAGACAACAATCTATGGTGCTTTCGGTTGGTTCGCCGCGAAAGTGACTCCAGCTGATGAAATCAATGGTATGAACTACCAATGGATGCACGGAACAATTGGCTGGGGTAAAGATGGCGCGGCCTCTATTGAACTGACTCGCGGTTTCTTAATGAATCTTTTCTCAAATCCAGGTTCTTCAGGTTGCACACGCTTGGAAAATAAAGCGGTTGCTTACTTGCGCAGTTTGTTACCTGTAGGCACAGACATCTACCGTGTTTACGCCCGTGAGTCGACTCGTGAAAAAGAAGTGACGACAGGTATCTTTAAAAAGAAGACAACTCCACTTCCTCGCTATGCTGACAAGTTTGAAAAGCCGGGACATTGGGATTTCATCCTTTTAACAAATGGCGCACAACAAAGTGGTGGTTTGACAGCAGACGCAAAAACAATCATCGACAAAGCCATTCCTGTGATCGCGGGCCAAAACCTGATCGAGCAAGGTACTTATGAAATCGATGAATATCCAAATGCAGTTCAATTGAACTACAACAATCAAGCGTCTTCTGGAAAATCGGGTGACCGTTACAGAATCGATTCTGGCAAACAAGCGGACGCAATGAAAACAAATTTCCGCGGTTATTTCTTGGTGGACGAAGGTCGTTTTGTTGATTACGCTCACCCAGATGCACGTCTTACAAAAGGTGTGATCAAGGTCAGCGGTCTTGCGGATTTCAGAGACTCTGTTCCTGAGTTCTTGAAAACTTCTGGTGCGCACAACCCACCAGAAATCAAGTTCAGAACTGAAAACGATAACAACAACAATAGCAGAATCGGCAACTAATTATTAAATGATCTATCCAACTGATGTATGTATGGTAGGTGCGACGGGGCTCGTGGGACACGAGCTCCTTCTCATTTTAGCGCATCTTGAACAAGTCACAAAAGTCAAAGCGATCAGTCGCTCCCCGATGGGAAAAATTCCTCCGCACACGGAAAACATCATTCTGAATTTCGACAAAATAAAAGACCATCCTGACGCTTTAAAGGCGCAGATTTTTATTTGTTGTTTGGGAACGACGATTAAAAAAGCCGGCAGTCAGGAAGCTTTTCGTAAAGTCGACTACGAGTATGTTTTGGAGTTTGCAAAACTCGCTGAACAAGTCAAAGCGCAAAAGTTTATCGTGATTTCAGCCATGGGTGCGGATGCGAATTCGAGTGTTTTCTATAATCGCGTCAAAGGCGAAATGGAAAAATCGCTGCGAGAATTAAAAATTCCGCAAATTGAAATCTTCAGACCATCCTTGATTTTGGGTGAGCGCAAAGAACAGCGCTCTGGCGAAGGTGTCGCTCAAAAACTGAGTCCTTATATCAATCCTCTTCTTGTGGGACCTTTAAGAAAATACCGCGCGATTAAAGCAACTGATATTGCAAAGGCGATGGCGATTGCTGCCTTGAACTTCCAACCGGGATTTCATGTTTACCAATCCGATCAGATTCAGCATATCGCCGACCAAAAGTGATGATCCGTTAGACTCTTCTATTGAAAAAGAGAGTCTACGAACTCTTGAGACGAGAACGTGCGAAGATCTTGGATTCTTTCGCCGACACCGATAAGCTTGATAGGGATTTGCAATTCTTGGGCAAGTCCCACGGCCACGCCACCTTTCGCAGTGCCATCCATTTTTGTTAAAATCGCCCCTGTTAAAGTCAAAGCGTTGTGGAATTCCTTTGCTTGCATCAAAGCGTTTTGTCCCGAGTTCGCATCAAGCACGATCAAAGTTTCATGAGGAGCCTCAGGAATGACTTTCGTCATCACGCGCTTCATTTTTTTAATTTCTTCCATCAAGTTTGCTTGGGTGTGCAAGCGTCCCGCCGTATCGACGATCACAACATCATAACCTTGCGCTTTGCCTTTGGCGACAGCATCAAATGCCACGGCACTTGGATCTGTTACACCTTCCGGAGAAAAAATTTCGACTTGAGCGCGATCCGTCCAAACTTTGAGTTGTCCTCCCGCCGCCGCACGGAAAGTGTCGCCTGCGGCCACCAAAACTTTTTTACCTTGGCCGGCCAATTGTGCAGAGATTTTTCCGATGGATGTAGTTTTCCCCGCACCATTCACCCCTACAATCATCAAAACTGTCGGACCTTCTGCTGCGAACTGGATTTTAGATAGAATACCTTGATCCGGAGCTGCGGAGTGAGAGCCAGCAAAAATATTTTTGATTTCTTCTTTTAAAGCCGTGCGAACCGTGTCGTAATCAGCGCGCTCTTTTTTAGACAATTTGTCTTCAAGAGCCGCCATCAAACGTTGCACCGTCATTGGACCCAAGTCGCTCGTATATAAAATCTCTTCGATTTCTTCGAGATGTTTATTGTTCGTGTCACCCTTAAATAAACTGCGAATGCGACCAAAAAGATTTTCTTCGGTTTTCTTAAGAGCTTCTTTGAGATCGACCGCAGTTTCTTCAACAACGTGACGAGCTTCTTTGGCAAGATCTGGAATCTCGATGTCAGAGACCATTTCGCCCGTGGAATCAATGTGCGCTAAAGCTTCCTCTGCTTCTGCCTTTTCTTTTTCCGCCGTTGTCGGCATTTCGCGTTTCGCTTGATACTCTAGGTTTTTTTTATCTTCGCGACGGGCATTTCTCCACACACCGATGAAAATCACCGCGAAAATAATCGTAAGAAGAAGGCCCGCTACGGCGAATAGAATTTCAATTTGTTGCTCATGCCCCGGCGACATCATAAGTCCTCCAACGAACCGCGTCACAATATCTGCGTAAGTCACCTCTATCTATCTTACTTTCCGTTTAGAAACCAGATGAAAAATGATCTTACGCAACAACGAGATGCGGTTACGCGGCCTCGGCGGCGATCGCTTCGCCGCCAAAGATCAACTCTGAGCCCAGGCATTTTTCGATATCTACAAGCAGGACCATTCCGTTTTCTAGCTTGCCGACGCCGATGATGTAATTCTCATCGCCTTGTGGGACCGGAGTTTCATCAACGTCTTTTTTATCTAGATTAATCACAGAGCTGACAGAGTCGACGATCACTCCCACTTGTCCTGCCTTGGTTTCTACCACGATAGTACAAGTTTCTTTTGTGACGTCTGTCTCCGCCAACTTCATACGCAGGCGCAATGTCACCACCGGAATGACTTTCCCACGCAAATTCATCACTCCCGCCACGTAGGCAGGAGCTTCGGGAACTTTGGTGATTTCACTGATGCGATTGATTTCTCGAATCGCACTGATTTGAACACCGTAGTTCTGTTTATCGACCGTGAAAGTTAAATATTGGTCAATCATATTATCCTCTTTAGAAACCAGAAACGTTTCCGACTTTGCGCTCGCCGGCATCTTCAAGAGGCAGAATTTCTTCTGCCTCTTTTCTGTGTTTCACCAAAGTAGGTCTCGCCGTATTTTTTACAGTAGCCACTGATTTTCTTCTGGGATGAACGGTATCTTGTGCCACTTCTGCACCATTGCCCTGAACGAGACCACGAAGATCCATTACCAACTCCGCAAGTAAGACAGCTTGTGCTGACATTTCTTCAGAGGACGCCGCCACTTCTTCAGAAGACGCCGCATTTCCTTGTGTTGCTTGATCCAATTGGTTCATTGCTTTTGAAATCTGCTCAAGTCCACTGGCCTGCTCTTGGCTGGCTACGGAAATTTCACTATTCAAATCCGCCACTTTTTTGACAGATGTTACGATGTCTTTAAGAACCGCACCGCTTTGACTTGCAACGCGCGCTCCGTTTTCACTTTTTGAAACGTTATCTTGAATCAAAGATGTGATATCTTTCGCTGCCGCCGCACTTCTTTGTGCCAAGTTTCTGACAGCTTCGGCGACAACGGCGAAACCTTTTCCTTGTTCACCGGCACGGGCCGCTTCCACCGCCGCGTTCAAAGCCAGAAGATTTGTTTGGAAGGCAATATCATCAATAACTGTGATAATCTCTTCGATCTTTTTTGAACCGCTGGCGATATCTTCCATGGCACCGATAAGTTTTGTGATTTCACTTTCACCCTGCTCGGCAGAGTCTTTTGATTTCTGTGACAATGCATTGGCTTCTTTGGCGTGATCGGCATTGAGTTTAACCATGCTTGACAGCTCTTCCAAGGATGCCACTGTTTCCTCAAGAGAAGCCGCCGCTTCAGAAGAACCTGAAGAAAGCTGTTGGCTCGCAGCGGACAACTGAGTTCCAGAAGCAGAAGTCTGGTCAGCAGAGTTTGAAATCTCACCACTGATACGGCTTAAGGTGTTTGCCAATGAGTTTGCGAACAGGAAGCCCGTTACACACGCCAGCAAGAAACCGATAACAATTGTGAAAGTCACAAAAATTTCGCCTTGATGAGTTGTGTTTTCAGCTGAAGCTCTTGCCGCTTTCACTTTTTCATCATGAAAAGCCAAAAGAGAATCCAATCCATCTACGTGCTCACGACGAATTTGGCGAACTTCTTCATCCAAAAGCTTTTGTCCATGAGCTTCTTGATCCGGTTTTCCGGCAAGCTTCAAGACTTCTTGAGCAGAAGCCACATATTTTTTCCAAGAATCATCAGCCTTTTTGAAAAGAGCCTCTTCGCCCGGGAAAAAATCAACTTCCAGGTATTTTTTCGTAAAGTCTTCGTAGATTTTAAGAGACTCATTAAATTCTTTTGTATAATGAGCGATCTCATTTGGATCTTTAGACATGAACGCGCGTAACATTGTGCGGTTCACCTCTTGCGCGCGATAGCGAAGACGACCAATGTTTTGAATGTTCGGTAAGTTCTGCGTGGTGATACTTGAATAAATAGCTGAAACAGTTTTATTGGACCACCATCCGATACCGCCTACGACCAGTAATAACATCGAAATTCCAACAAATGCAGATAACATCTTAGCCTTCAGACTGAGCTTTGAAAACATCCCTAAATCCCCTGTATTTTTTTGTTTTATTTGGAAGACGGTGGAAATAACCGTAGTGGTGTACTTATACCGTAAACATGGAAATGTTATCGGTAGAGATTTAAAAATCTTAATAGGTGAGGAATAATATTATTCGAATTTTTCTGAAAAAGAAAATTATTTAAGAAACTCGGAGATCTCTACGCGAAAAGCGATGGATAATTTGTGAAGAGTGTAAAGACTGGGAGAATGGCTTCCCGCCTCGAGTCTTTGATAATTCCGCAAATCAAAGCCGTAGTCTTCCATATTTCGCTGAGACAAACCCTTGGATTTGCGGATTTTTTTAATATTCTCCGCGATTCGTTTCATCAGCTTGTCATATTTTGTTTCGATTGATGCCACCTAAATAAGTTTATATGTACGGTATAATTCTACCAGTGGTGTTCTTTTACCGTAAGTAAGTCGAGGACATTTTGTTAGAAAACAGGGATGCGTGATGAGTAAACAAGAAAACAAAACTAGACTTTGTTTTTTCCAGATTCTCCCGAATCATCAGGCACAAAAAAAGTAAAACTCAAATTTGCTGACAGTTAGAATAAAGGATAAATCAAAAATGAATTCAACACACGTGCTTAAAGTAGACGGATTAAGAAAAGCATTCCGTGATGAAGTGAAAGAGATCATACAGAACGTGCTGACAACAATGCTCAATCATTCAGAAAAAGTGACGGTGACTTATGAAGTGGGGACAAAGACCACCGTTTTCAAAGTGGATTGTCATCCCGAAGATTACGGGCAGCTCCTAGGGAAACAAGGACGAAACATTGAAGGCATTCGCCGCATTACAGTTGCTATGATGGCTAAGTATGGTTGCCGCGCCATTGTGGAAGTACCTTATATTAAGAAAAATCTGGAATCGTGATTGCTTTACGAATTTTAGTGCTGCGCCATTCTTCTGCGCTGCACTTCTTCTTTATAGAAATTGCGTTCAAAGCGGCGGAACGACTCTACACGAACTTCGGAACCTAAAATATCCTTCATTCGGGCGAGCGTTTCTGTTTCAAGGCCGCGCATTTTTTCAATACCCTCTTTAATAAAATCAGGATGAATCTTTCCTTTTTTTTCCGTCAGCTCTTTCACCAGAGCTGTCGCAGTAGAAAGTACTTGGATCGATTTGTCCTCATCCACTCTCCATGTCTTCAACAGATACTGGGATGCGGATTTATAAAGTTTCTGCTGGAACTGTTGATCTGTGTAGATGTCCGGGAAGTTTCTCGTGTAAATGACCGCATCCGTATAACTGTCTTTAAGCTCTTCGGCTTGAGCAGGATTAAAACGGCGTTTTTCGAGCTCTTCCTGTCTCTTCTTGGCTTCGTTCTGCACTAGAGTTTGCATTGGAGCCTGATCGCCCGACACTTTCTCAACAACCACTTGGCTGACGAAATATGCCAGTGCTCCCATAGCTAGGCCCATGGAAGCCCAACGCAGTTTTTCGCTCTTGCGCTTTTTCATGAGGTCGACAGGTTTGGCAGAGGTCACTGAAGACTGCGACAGCGAGGCAACCCGGCCCTCGACAGCTTCCTTAATATGTTCCTCAACGGACGCAGAAATATTGCGCCATTGAGTTGGCTCCATCAAGAGCACGATCTCTTTTTCAACGGCGGCGTGGATTTCCTTAATTAGGTTTTCTTTTTTACGAATGACGTCATCTAAAAGATCCCGCTCCATCTTTTGCAAGCGTTTGGACATTTCCAGACGCATTTCTTCCAAACGCTCTTCTTCCGTTTTTACCATGGCGGATTTTTCTTTTTCTAACTTTTCATTCAGAAAAATCTTCTGGGCTTCGTATTCTTTAAAGAGATGCGTTTTTTTGGCCTCAATGTCGCGAACATCCATGCTGAGAGCCGCTTGTTTTTCCTGTAAAGAACGAACTGCGTCCTCAAGGGTTTTGTTTTGCTGAGTTAAGGTTTGTAACTGACCACGGTGCTCTTTGACACGGGTCTCTTCCTCAGTAAGGCGTTCTTTAATACGGGTGTCTTCTTTTTCATAGAGCGCTTTTAAACGAACATCCTCAGTGTCATGAAGTTCTTTAAGGCGAGTCGCCTCATCCTCTAAAAGAGTCTTGATTCGTGTTTCTTCATACTGAATTTTTAACTGCAACTCTGACTCAGTGGCCTTTGTTTCTTCCAATGAATTGATTGAAGCCGTCAACATCTCGCGAGTCGTCGCTAGTTCAGTGCTCACCTTTTCAAGAGCTTCTTTTTCGGATTTTAATTTTTCCTGAGTTTCTTGAGTTTGCAACTGTGCAAATTCCAAGATGCGTGACGCCTCTTCACGAGCTCCACGCAACATTCCATCGGCTTCATTTTGCGCGGCTTGACGACCCTGTTCCAAAGCTTCCGTTTTCATCTTTTCTGCCGCTAAGGTCGCTTCAGAAATAATATCTTCGGTGTCGCGTTTGGCTTTTTCTTTCAGGCCTTGAACATACATGTCGACTTCTTCACGCAGTTCTTGGGCCATATTGCGCGCATCTTGCAAAAGATTGCGGCCTTGTTGTTGGTAATCCGCTAAAATCGCATCGGCCTCTTTATGAGCTTCCGTCATGCGAGTTTGATAAAAATATTCAGCTTGCGCCTGAGCTTCGCGGGCTTTTTGATAAATCGCCTGCACGCGTTTTTCTGCTTGGGTTTCACCCTCTAAAATAATTTGCGCAGCTTTTCTTTTTGCATCATGCAAAGCTTTTTCCGCCTGAAAAGGCGCATTGCTTGGCGGAGGCATAGCGACGGTGTCTTCTAAAACAGGTTCCTCAGCAGATGCCGGTTCCGGTTCAGGAACGGGCTCTGCGACCTCTTCTGTTTTAAGATCAATCACAATAATGTACTCGGAGCGGCCCAATTGAATTTTATCAGTGGAAACAACGTTAACCGGAGTTCCCTGTACAATTTTGGTGCCGTTAACAAAGGTGCCGTTGGAAGAATTTTTATCTTCAATCCAAATTTGGTTCCAACGGCGGCTCACAACAAGGTGAACGCGGCTGACATGGTTGTCATTCAAAGAGATGTCACAGTCGATAGATCGGCCGACGGTGAATGAATCTTTATTCACCTCACGGCTGAGCACCTGATCCTTCCTGTGGATAGTGACTGTGAACGTATTCAAAACTAAGCTCCTCGGGCCACGGGCGCCTTCCCAATTTCTTTATTCAGAGCATCCTCTGCCAACGCTTCTACGGCATCACGATGTTCATCAAAAGGTCTTTCATGGGCAGGGAAATTATTGTTATCGCTGCGATACCAAAGAAGGTCTAATGCACTTTCAAAACGATCGACCATCGACACATAAGATCTTTCAGGAGATAAGATCGTATTCGTCACATGTGAAAGCAACGAGAAGATAATACCGACGATAGATGTCTTCATCGCAAAAGAGATTTCATGAAGGAAACGGTCCATGATGTTTTTCGTATTCTCAAGATCTTGCAGATTCATTGTTCCTAGTTCCTGCAAACCACCGGCAATTCCAATGAAAGTTCCCAAGATACCAGCCACGACGAAAAGACCCGGCAAGATTGAAATCAAATCATTGATTCCCACCATGGGCAAAACGCCAAACACACGGTTGAAACAAGGATTATGTTGCAAAGTTGCTTTCGTGATATTGAGAAGTTTTGGATTTCCTTCGTTCCATTTTAAAAACTTCAACTGTTTTAAAATGTCTTTCACCAGCCACGCACATCCCTGGCGCACCAAAAAGACGCGGTCACTAGTGGACATTATTGAATCCGGCTTTCTGCGTTTCATACGGTCGCGGATTTCAAAAACTTCGTAATAAGTTCTTTCCAGGATTTTTTTTGATAAAACATAGAAAGACACGTTCTCCGATTTTCCGGGAACCTCGCCCTCCATATACTGATTTACACGTTTTTCAAATTCCCGCGCAAACCACTCGTGACGACGAACGGTGTAATAAATAATGCTTCTGAAGAACAGCCCCACCAAAAACACGCCCGCCATGCAGTATGGGAGCATTATTATAAAATATTCTGCCAATGCCTTTGTAGTCACAACCCACCCCTATTACTTTTTAGTATCCATGCTGAAACGAATGATAACTCTTTGAGCTTTCTTACAATCATTTTGCTTACAGAACTCCGCCGCTGAAGCGATGTTGCGGTTCTGTACTTTCATCACTTCCAAGAAGCTTCGGCCTGAGACCTTCATCAGCGAAAGAAGCTCTTTTTGGTGATCAAACTGAACGTTTTGTTGATCAAGCATATAAGTGAAAATCGAGTTCGCGCGACGGTAGCTCAGATCCATATTGTACTTGAGGGCCACTTTATCTTCAGCCTTAGAACTTTGTGGATCGATAAAACGACCTTGGTATGTTGGAGAAGCAAAACCAATGATCTCCACCGCAGAAATTTTGTCAGACACTCTAGGATTTCCGAACAGCGATTTGGAATAAATCGGCATCGCTTTTTCCAGAACGCCTTTCATCTCCTTTTTCAAACGGTCGGAGTCGCTGTCAAAGTAAGCCTGACCGAAATCCAAAACCACGTCACCTGTTTGTAAATCGATATCAGCTTTAACACCGGCTTTAGCAAAACCGCGTTGGATTTCTCCCGCCACCATTTTTCGCGCTTCGATTTCAGCTTTTGCTTTGGCAAGCTGTCCTTGCGTATCGCTCAACTGTCCTTGTAAGGCTGCTACTTTTTGTGCGCCCGCTTGGCGCTCCGCCATCAGCCCCGCATGAGCCGCTGCCAGCTTCTGCGCTGCCGCTGCTTTTTCGGCGGCTAAACCTTGTTGCAAACCTGCTTTTTCTGCAGCAAAGCCTGCCTGCATTCCTGCTTTCTCTGCCGCAAATCCCTGTGACATCGCTGCCATCTTAGCTTGCGATTCGGCTTTCGTTTTTGAAAGAGTTCCCGCGAGATATTTCGCTTCCTGTTCTTTTTCTGTGAGCATACCTTGAGTTTTCGAAAGTTCTCCCTGAACTTGACCCAACTGCGCGCTGGCTTGTTGTAATTGCGCCTGATATTGCGCATTCACATTTGTCAGCTGCTGAACTTTTTGATGGTTTTCAGCCCGGGCTTGAGCCATCTTTTGCTCAAACAGGTTTTTAGAAAGTTTATTCATTTTATAAGCGTAACGAAGTTCGTTCACACGCTTTTGCAATGCTGCCTGCGTTTCTTTGATTTTGTTTTCGCCCTGAGCGATGAGTTGTTTTTTCGATTGAATATCCTGGTTCAACTCAGTGATGGTTTGTTCCTGGCCTTCGATCTCGACATCTTGTTCTTTGATCAAATCATCACGGTTGATGATTTTTGCCTTCGCCATCTTATTAGAGTTTAAGACGTTGCGAACCATTTGTTGGTATTTATTAAGAGCTTTGACCTTTTTTTCGTTTTCAAGAGCTTCTTGCACTAAACGGTCTTTTTCACTCTTCGCATCTTCCTGCAAGAGAGTGAGCTTATCCATAAGCTCCTGATACTCTTGAGCCTCGTCCTTCGTGGCCTGGTTTTCGATATAGTCATTCTTGACTGATTCATACATTTTCAATTGATGCTCCAACTCTTCCACTTTCATGGAAAGCTTTTGGTTCTCAATTTGATTTCGCAATCCTTCTGTTCCTGTTCGAAGACTGGCTGTCACATACAATAAAAGAAAAATCGTACTCAACCCTAAAAACAAATCCGAATAGGACGTCCAAAAACTATCTTGCGAATGATGTTCCTTATTCTTGTTATAATTAAAAGACATAACAGTCGCACCCCACCTGCAACAAGGATAGCAGGGCTTGCGGGAAGCATGGTGCCTCAAAAACAGAATCTTGTGTTTTTCTTTAAAGAAAAGTGCCAAAGTCCTGGACAGGCACCTCTGTTGCGCTGTTTATTTCAAAGAAATCTGACAACACTTTTTTCACTAAATTAAGAAATGGTCAAAGTATCTCAAAAATTTCTATTTCGCTCCCCGTGATGGACGTGGCGTCGGAATTGGGATGCGCGCTACAGGCAAAGAATTTTCTTCCGGTGAAGGACTCGCTTCAACAACATCATCATCATCGTCTTCGTCGTCTCCGTTATCAGGTGTGATAACGGCATCTTCGTCCGTTTCTACTTCAGCCACGTTTCCTAAATCCGATGGACGAGGAATTGGGAGCGGAACAACCGAAGGCGTTTCGGGGTTCTGATCATCCGAATTTCTGTCGCAACTTGAGATTTTATGGTTCGTATTTGGAAATAATTTTTTAGACATGAACTCAAACGCCTTGGGACATTTTTGTTCTAAAAGATCCGGATAGACAACGTAAGCCTCAAAAACTTCCGCGAACTCTTCGTTGAATTTTGAAGCGGCATAACCCGTGATACGGCAACGAGTGCGGCCCGTGAAACTTTGATATTTTTGATACACACCTGAGTTTCCAACTTTATGTCCCAATTCATGCATCATACGGCCGACATTGGTGCCCTTGGGTGAACCTTTAGGACGACGGACGTTGATAGATGTCGCGCCTTGATTCCATTTTCCAGTCGCCGTAATAAAGTTATAATTTTGACGCCAAGGAATCGGCAATGGATCACCTAAAAGATTTTCTACTTGAGCAATGCCTTTTGCGAGAGCGGCCACTTCCTGCTCTGAAGGATTGCCGGAATATTTAATTCCGTTGCGGCGAAGAATTTCTTTCGGAGTTGAATCGTGATCAGGAACGCACGAACCTTTTGCCGCTACATCATAACGATATACAGTGTAAAAGCCGCCTACCGCGTTCGCCTTGCGAGCCAGAGAGATTTCTGGCGACAGAAACATAGTTGCAATTAGAGACAGTTTTAAAAGAACGTCTTTGCAGTCTGCAAGTGCTAACTTGTTTTTCACTCAAGATCTCCCTGTTTTGATTTCGGGTGTCTGAGATTTATGAATGCAAGAAGCAATCCCAAGCAACGTTTCTAGTTGAAACACTTTTTAGTTTTGAGAATCTTCGTCGTTGGATTTTTTATTAAAGCCGTAAGGACAATGACGGCAGCCCGACTGACAACAATGACCTCGGCGCTTATGAAATAGTTCCGTGAATACCAGATAGCCCGTGTCGGGATCAATGTACGTATCCTCTCCTCTTTCGCAGGCTTTTTTGTGAAGTTCTGAAATGCGTTTATCCATTGCGGAGTTTTGCATAGATTAAAGTATCGCGGCGCTGGCCGTTTTCAATACTATGTTTGCGAAGGCGGCCCTCTAAAGTGTAACCGCATCTTTCCGCCACGGCTCCCGATTTTGCGTTCATTCCTGAGCAGCGAATTTCGATGCGATAAAAGCCGACGTTAAAGAGTGTTTTCTCCAGAGCCTGAACCGCTTCGCTAATAAGACCTTTGCCTTCGAATTTTCCTAAGATCCAGTAACCAATTTCACAGCGGTTGTGATCCCAGGCAATCGTGTGAACGCCGACATTGCCAACGTAAGTATTTCCATCGTTAAGGAAAACTCCATAGTCGAACATTTTATAGTCTTTCCATTGACGATGGGTCATCTCAATATAGTCGCGTTCATCATGAATGCCCTTAGTCCAAGCAACCCATGGCAAGAATTTACCAAGACGCTCGCGATCTTCGTCGACGTAACGAAACATGATTTCGGCTAGATCAAGACTGTGCTTCCTTAACGTGATTCTTTCGGAAGTAATCAGTTCAGGAAGAAATTGAGGAATCACACAGGCCTCGCTGACAGTCTTTATTTAATCTTGGAAGTGAGTTCGGAAAGACGAATGTTAGAAAGATAATTCATGGAGTTGATTTCAATACCATTGACGACTTCATCAAGAAGTTTTCCCATATTGCAACTCACCAAACACTGCTTCGCAGGTTCTTTATCCGGAGTCGCAATCAACTTCTTATCACAGACAGCGGTGTAAATATCTTTAAGAGAAATTTCTTTGGCGGCTTTTGAAAGGCGCACTCCACCGGCTTTTCCTTTGAAGGATTCAAGAAGCCCCGCCTCAACAAGCTTTGCAACCAAACGGCGAATCACAGTTGGATTCGTGCGAATGCTATCAGCAAGCTGTTCTGACGTCATCAGCTCGCCCTTGTGAAAGGCCAGCGCCGTCATGATATGAACTGAGACAGAGAATCTTTGATCAACCATGCTTTGAGCATACCCTAAGCCTCAAAAATAAACAATCTTAAGGACCTAAGGTCTCTTTATTAGCGATTATAAGGAGGACTCACTTTAATTGTGCGTTTTACTGTTGCATTTAGATTTAACGCCGCTTATATTGTGCTTGTGTCTGTTACATTAAGACTCAAACGCACTGGAGTGATAAATATGAATCATGCGAACATTAAAGAAGCCTTAGAATGGCGATACGCCACAAAACGCTATGACGCGACAAAAAAGATCTCAGACAATGACTGGAACCTTCTAAAACAATCGTTGCAGCTTTCCCCCTCCTCGTACGGCGTGCAACCTTGGAAGTTTCTCGTGATTGAAAATCCTGAGATCCGTGAAAAGCTAAAAGCCGCATCTTGGAATCAAACCCAAGTGACGGACGCGAGCCATTATGTGGTGTTTTTGTACAAACCTGAGATCGATCCGCCATTCATCCAAAAGTATGTCGATCGTATCGTCGAGGTTCGTAATGTTCCGGCCGAGTCTTTGGATGGCTATAAAAATATGATGATTGAAAATCTGGCGAAAGCTCCCGAGGAGAAAATCCGCGTGTGGTCACAACGCCAAGCTTATATTGCTATGGGGTTCTTGTTGCAAACCGCTGCATTGTTGAAAATCGATGCGACTCCGATGGAAGGTTTAGATCCGTCGGCGTACGACAAAATCCTGGATCTTGAGGGTTCGGGTTACAAAACCGTTGCTACAGTCGCTTTGGGATATCGACATCCTGAAGATTCTTTCCAAAATCTCAAAAAAGTCCGCTTCGCTGAAGACGCAATTATTCAGTACGTGAAGTAGATCCCGCCTTTTACCTAACGGATGCCTTTTTCAGCGGCGGCCTTAACCAACGCGTTCACCCCAGACTTTAGGGCCTCTCTTAAAGAGGCCTCCGTTATCTTTCCTTTTTCATCCAACTTTGTTCTTACTGCAGAAACGCTGACGATGGCATCTTCAATGACATGCTTTCCAGAAAGCACATTTAAAACTTCTTTCAAAGCTTCTTGCGCATAAGTCGGTCCCATCGGAGACGGCGATGCATTGATCAAGCCCACAGGCATGCCATCAAGTTCCCCACTACTGACGATCCAATCGAGAGCATTTTTTAAAGTTCCGGGAATTCCGTGAGCGTATTCGGGGCTGCACACTAAAAGTGCGCGGGATGATTTCAATTCATTTCTAAAATCAGAAACTGTTGGCGGAGGGCTTTCGGTGTCTAAATCCGGATTGAAATGCGGAAGTGAAGCAAGGCCTTCATAGAAAACAATTTCTACTCCGGCAGGAACTAATTCCGTCGTGGCTTTCAAAAGATACGTGTTTGTCGATTGAGCACGAAGACTTCCGGAAATAGCTAAAATACGCACAAGGCCTCCAGCCACTTCACTATAAAACAAACCCCGTAGCTGGCGCTACAGGGTTTAGAGGTACGGCGTACCTTTTTGTAATGCAGTGTAGACGTAAAAAATCCCCTGGCACTTATTCGGCTAGAGGAATACCGAATTTGAAGCGAACTTGGAATTTTTCTTTTTCATCCAAATTCAAGTCAGCATCTGTTTTTGGCCATGCTGAAATTTGTGGTAGAGCTGTCAAAGTCCACCAGAAGTTATCAGCAGCATAGTGTACAGTCGGTCCTGCTGACCAAGCGTAGAATTCTTGTTTTGCAAAGTTCATGTCTTCGTATTCGAAGTCGTTCACGATTTCCAAACCTACGTATGTTTTTGGTTGAACACGGTAAGTAACACCCGCAGTGATGCCTGCTTCAAGTGATGACTCGCGCTCAGTTCCATCGCGTTTCCACTCCGGCTCAAGTTTCAAGTTCAAAACTGTGACCAAAGAATTTTCTAAGAAGTTCTTTTGCAAAATAACTTTTGCATCGATCGCTTTTTTATTCACAGGTTGGCCTGAGGAACTCTTACGAACTTCAACTTCTGGTTCTACGTAGAAGCTCAAACCGAAAGAATCTTTATAAGGGCTTAGAACATTGTAAAGGAATTCGACTGACAAACCGTTCACATCAAATTCGTTGATGTCAGCGATTTCAGGATTGCCGCTCACGTTGTTGTAAGACGTGTTCAAGTAAAGAGCCATTTGCAACTTATCGGTGATACCCGTTTCAAGTTCAAACTTAACGTCCAAAGCGTTGTACTCGCCTTCGCCTTTTCCAGATCTCAAAGTGTTGTGCTGTTCGTACTCCCAAGTTCCTTTGGCGTGAGTGTCTGCTACGTAAGAATAACCAAAGAACGCTTCGCTTGCGTGAGCAGACGTAGCAAAAAACAAAGCACCTAGTGCCATCAATTTAACGGATTTCATAAATTCTCCACGAATGTATTTAGGACTCGAAACTTAAGCCCTCACCGGCTACCTGACAATGACTCTCTTGTGCAACAAGCTAATTGAGAATGTGATGAGAAATCTCCATCCACGGGGTTTAAAAAATAAAACCCGTAGATTTCTCTACGGGTTTTAGAATTTTCAGTCTTCGATTTCTGATTCTTATTTAATATCTTGAAGAGAAACAGAAACCATTGTGGAAACTCCGCGCTCTTGCATAGTCACGCCGTAAAGTTTTCCAGCCACTTCCATCGTGTGTTTGTTGTGCGTAACAACGATGATTTGTGAACGCTTCGCCATTTCACGAACAAGGTCGTTGAAACGGAAGACGTTGGCGTCATCAAGTGGAGCGTCAACCTCATCCAGCAAACAATAAGGTGAAGGCTTCACGAGGAAGATCGAGAATACCAGCGCAACCGCTGTCAACGCCTTCTCACCACCCGACATCAAAGACACGTTTTGAGTCTTTTTGCCTGGAGGGCGTGCGATGATTTCGATACCGGCCTCGTTTTTCTCTGTCTCTTCAACAAGTTCCAACCACGCTTCACCACCACCGAAGAGCACTGGGAATACGCGCGTGAATCTGTCGTTAACCAAATCGAAGGTCTCTTTGAAACGTTTTGAGCAGATTCTGTTGATACGATCGATCACTTTACGGAGCTGTTCTTTCGCTTCTGTCAAATCAGCGTGTTGTTTCGTCAAGAACTCATAACGTTGAGCTGTTTCTTCGTACTCTTCAATTGCAGAAAGATTCACTTCACCAATCTTAGACAACTTCTCGCGAAGTTCTTTAAGTTCAGCATCTGCTGCCATGAAGTCACCTTCACGGTTTACGTACTTCTCGATAACATCCGGAAGGTTCAACATGTAACGCTCACGGATTTGATCAATCAAGTACTGCTCTTTCATCTTAGCTTGTTCAAGCTTCAATTGAGAGTCGTTCATTTTGTGCTGTCTTTCGTTGCGAGCACGTTGAGAAGCACTTGCTTCTTCTTCGATCGCGCGGATAGATTCAGCCATTACTTCGTATTCGTCTTTTGTGCGAGCCGCTTGAAGTTTCAATTGCTCCACTTCATCCAAAAGACGTTCGAATTCAATTTTCTTTTCTTCCAAAAGCATTTGGCTCTCAGTCATTTGAGAGTTGTAGCCTTCAGCCTCTTCGCTCATACGAGCGAGTTGCGCTTCAAGGTCACCCAATGACTTAGAAACCATTTCAAGCTGTCTTAGAACACCTTGGTATTCTTGAGTTTTAGAAGCGGACTTCACTTGAAGATCTGTCACTTCCGCCTGAAGACCGTCAAAACCCAAACGAACAGAGTTCAATTCACTATTCAAAGTCTCAACTTCACCCTCAAGAAGAATTTTCTTCTCGCGAGCTTCGATCAAGGCCTGATTCAACTCTTCCATTTTCTGTTCTTGAACTTCCAATTGCTCAGTCAATTTTTTGACTTCGCGTTCTTGGCGTTCCACCGCTTGTTGAGCGTTTTGAACTTCATTTTCAGCGCGTTCAAAGTCTTTTCTCAATTCCGCAACTTTGATCTCTTGATCCATTTTGCGTTTTTGTGCGCCTTCGAAATCGTTCACAACGTTGTTCAATTGTTCTTCAACTTTTTTCAAAGCCAATTGAGCCAATTGAAGTTTTCCAGCGTATTCGTCTTTTTTCTCTGACAATTCTTTGATCTCACGGCGGCGTTTCAACATGCCTGAGTCCGCAGATTCAGAAGAACCACCCGTCAAAACACCGTCAGCCGTCAATGTGTCACCGTCAAGAGTTACGAATGTCCAGCCAGCGTATTTTGCGCGAAGATTCAAAGCCGTGCGGATAGAATCAACGATTGCAACACCGTCCAACATATAAGTGACGGCATTTTGGAATTTATCAGCCGCTTTCACCACGTCTTTCAAGATCGCTTGAACGCCATCTTGACCGATCGGAGCTTCAGAACGGTTGTATGTCAAAGTTTGATCATTCGCAGACATGAAGCTGGAACGACCGGATTTTTGTTCTTTCAAGTGAGAAACGGCATCAACAGCCACGTTCGCATCAGAAGACAAAAGCATTTGCAGGCGTGAACCCAATGCTGCTTCCATAGCGACTTCGTACTCTGCTGGAACTTCAACAACCTCAGAAACTGGTTGGAAGTGAGTGACAACGGAACCATCCGCCATCAACTCTTGAGTGCGAGTTTTTTGCCACAACATCACTTGCTTCACACCTTCTTGGAAACCCTCGAAGTTGTTTTGCAAGTTCTCTAGACCGTACAAACGAGAAGCCACTTCATTCAAAGAATCTTTGAATGATTCCACTTCGGCTTTTTTCTCTGCCAAAGACTCTGTGAGAATCTTTTTGTTGGCTTCGAAAGAATCCACGTCGCTTGCCAAGTCCAATTGCATTTGGCGTTCTTTATCAAGTTCGTTTGTCACCTTTTTACGGCGGCTTTCGAACTCAACTTGTTTTTCACGAAGTTCATTCAAGACTTGTTGTTCATTGTCTTGACGGTCTGTCAAATCAGCAATTTGTGCCGACAATGAATTCACACGAGCATCCAAAGAAGACTCGGACTGCCCCACCGCGAACAACTCGCGACGTTTTGTCGTCAAATCTTCATCAACAGTACCGATGCGAGAGTTGAAGTTTTGGAAGATGTCGTTTTTCTCTGTGAAAGTCGCTGTCAATGTTTCAGCTTCTTCTTTGAGTTCTGCAACTTGAGCTTCCAAAGCCGCTTTGTCACGAGCCAACAACTCTTGGCGTGCTTGCTGTTCTTGCAAGATCGTACCCGTCATTTGCTCGTTACGACGAGCCTGCTCGATTTCGAAACGAAGCTCTTGGATCTCCATTTCTTTTTTCTGAACAGTGCTTTGTTTTTCAAAGTGAAGATTTTGGTGCTCTTCCGCCATTTTTTCTTTTTCAAGAATTTGAAGTTTCAAAACTTCCAATTGGCCTTGAAGAGTTGAAAGGTTGGCGTCGCCTTCCACTTCCATGCTCTGCGCTTCATTGAAGATCGCTTGGGCTTCATCAGCGGCGCGCTTCAACTCCACGTACTGAGCTGTCGACAACCACAAATCCAAATCTTCGATTTGATTTTTGATATTGCGATAACGTTCCGCACGTTGCGCTTGTCTTTGCAAAGAATCGATTTGGCGTTTCAACTCGCCAATGATGTCTTGCAAACGCACCAAGTTTTGATCTGTAGAAACCAATTTACGCTGAGATTCTTTTTTACGAGCTTTGAACTTCGTAATTCCCGCAGCTTCTTCGATCAACATACGACGGTCTTCAGGTTTCGAAGTGATGATCTTACCGATCATACCTTGAGCGATGATAGAGAAACCTTTAGAGCCCGCACCTGTATCCATGAAGATCTCTTGCACGTCTTTCAAACGAGCAGGTTCTTTATTGATATAGTACTCACCCTCGCCGCTTCTGTGCAGACGACGAGTCACCATGATCTCAGAATGCTTGATATATTTAATTGGGAATGCGCCACCGTCATTTTCAAGAGTTAAAGACACTTCACACATACCCAGTGGTGCGTAGCCTTCTGCTCCCCCGAAGATAACGTCAGTCATTTGTGATGCACGAAGATCCTTCGCGGACTGGTCACCCATAACCCACATGAGGGCATCAACGATATTGGATTTACCGCAACCATTCGGACCTACGATACCGGTAATGCCGGCGTCGAAGTGGATGACGGTGCGATCTTTAAAAGACTTAAAACCAATCAGTTCAATTTTTTTAATTCTCACGAAACTTCCCCTCAATACCGCCCTTGGTCTAGCTAGACTAAGGACCATTTCAATCTCGCGAGTGTTGGGAAGTATGTCAACAAGAGGCTCTTAAAAGAGGACGTGTCGCTGAAAACTTAGGCAGAGTTTATGGGTTATATTTCGCATCGCGTTTCTTTGCAACGCTCATTGTGCTTAGGTCTTATGCAATGCCAGAAATACAAACGGCGCACCTTGTTTGGCGCGCCGCATGTTTAAATTCGTATCTTGGAAGGGATTATTGGCAGCGAACGATTTGACCAGTTTGCACATTCATCAATGTGTAACCTGAGCAGTTAAACTGAGTACCACACTGAGCGATTTGATAACCGTCTGTGTAAGCTCCAGTGCACACCATTGTTTGGTATCCACCGTTGTTGTATCCGCCATTGTTATAGCAAAGGCTTGTGTTCGCTTGTTGGATCAATTGGCCGTTGATGTTTTGGTAGCAGACACCATTCACCAACTGATATGAACCTGTTGAGCTTGTGCAAAGACTTGTGTTTGCTTGCTGGATCAACTGTCCATTTACGTTTTGGTAGCACATACCGTTGATAAGCTGATAACCGCCAGCATTGTTACAAAGTGCTGTGTTCGATTGTTGAACCAACTGACCATTTACGTTTTGATAGCAGATACCATTTACTAATTGATAGGCACCTACCGTCGTTGAACTTTTATTGTCTTTGCTACAATTCGCAAGAAGAAGTGTGATTGCCACAAGAGACAACGCTTTAAAAATTTTAGATACGAGATTTAATGTTTTCATAAAATTTGTTTCCTTAATGCCTTTACCTAGAGCAAGAGGTCGGCCAACCCGTGCCAACTTTCAAATTGCACAGTCATTTCTACCAATTAGCTGACTAAGGAAAGAGTATGGAGAGCCTTGTTCCTGTCTGTTCCATTGACAATGCCGTGATTTGGCAGGCCCATTAACGTCACTCTGAAAGAAAATGTTTCACGGTGAGACAGTCTGTTGTGGATCTTTCTCTACTATATAAGGAGGAGGTTCAAACGATTCGTACCACGATGACGAATCATCTTGCGACAAGAGCGTCAGCACATCTCGACGGGCGAAGATCTTTGCGAAATCCATCGCCGTCATGCCTTGTGCATTTTGAATTCGCACGTCGGCTCCTTTGGAGAGCAAAAGACCCACAATCTCTTTCAGTCCCTTAAAGGCCGCTCCCATCAACACGGTATTACCTCCGTGATCTTGAGAGTTCACGGCAGCTCCATGTTCCAATAAAAGCTGCGTAGCCCTGAATTGTTGATTGTACGCCGCCAGCATCAAAAGAGAATAACCGCGTTGGTTGCGCGCTTCCACGTCGCCCTTGTTTTCAATGTACTTGCGAAGGGCTTCGTAATTTCCCGTGCGTGCGTTTTCAAAAACGCCGTCTTGTAGCTCGTCCATAACTGCCTCTTTTTCTGCTTTCGTACTTGGCTTCAGAATAAGAAAGGAATGGATTTATTTATATTCGCATTTAAGTAATGTGTTAAAGGGCAAGGCCCCAAGTCCACACTTCCCGCGCGAGCTGCAAGCCAATGAGGATGAGAATAATTCCTGCGACAACCATGACTCGACGGAGACGTTGGGCCGATTGCAAAAGTGGTCTCATCTTCGTCGCGCCCAGCCCCAGTCCGAAGAACCAGATCGCCGAAAACGTCGAAGCTCCGGCTGCGAAGACAAGTCTTGCGGTGAGTTCAGGAAATTTCGCTGAGACTCCGCCAATCAGAACAACAGTGTCTAAATAAACGTGCGGATTTAAAAGGCTGAACGCGAGCGCCTGAAGCATAACGATCTTGTTGGCCGCTCCCCTGTGAGCGCGAGTCGCTAGAGGCAACGTCACGACGTCTTCGCGGATTTTTTGAACTCCGTAGTAAAGGAGAAACAAAACACCGAGGACTCCGAAAATCACTTTGATAATGGGAAAGTGAATAAAGACACTCGCTGCTCCGACAACGCCTAAGAGAATTAAAAACAAATCACAGAGCGTGCACACAAGAGCCACCAGAGCCGGATTGTTTTTGCGCAAGCCCGACTCAAGAACAAAAATATTCTGTGCGCCGAGCGCGAAGATCAAACTGCCCTGAAGTAAGAAGCCTTGAAGAAAATAGGAACTCATAAGTTCTTTATATCTTTTTTATTTGGCGTTGTCGTCAATTTACACTGTCTTGAGGCCGAAAGGCTTATGTTTGAGGTCAAGGAGATGTCTTATGCAATAGATGGTGTTTGCGATTTTGGTGACGTATTTTATGAAGTAGAATTTTCGGGATGTTTTGCGGAGACCGTCGTCAATACAGGTGCATCACTGGTATTGATGAATATATTGATCAGACGTCTGGGACAAAATGTAGTTCTACCTTTCAACTGCAAGTAGACCACGTACATCCGCTGGCATTAGGTGGATCAAATCAACCCGAAAACTTGAGGGTTCTGTGTCGAACCCACAATCAACTCGCGGCCACTCATTTAGGGATTGCCAGAAAAAAGCCGCGATTCACTGAGCCGGAGACAGAATTTTTTTAGGCTTATATTGAGGAACGCCAAAATTGCAACTTCCCATACAATAAAGCTTTCCTTGCTGAGTTGCTATTAACACATTACTTCGCACCTCAAGGGTCGTCGGAGTAAAGCCCCCAACCACGGAGGATGTATCAACATATGTCGGCCCAATCACACCGCCACTGACCCCATTAAACCCCTCTTTTGCATTACCCCAACAAGCCACCTTAGAATCGGCCATGATCGCGCATCCTAAGAACCACGTATTTGAATCCGCTCGGTGTTGCGATACGATCTGTGATCCTGAAAGAGAACTCAAAGAAAAGTTGGAAATCGTAGATGATGCCACACCTCCCGCCCCCCAACATCCAAGCGCCCCGGCAGAGTCTAAAACACACCCGCCTGCCTGAATAGATGTCAACGTACCAGAATGCGCAAATGAAGAGCTGGCTGTTTGCAAACTCGAATTAACATAGCCATTACTCGGCTCGGGAAACACCCCGGAATATTGGATACTAAAATCGTTTTGAATAGCCACAATCTGACTTCCTATTGCATCAATATCTAAGAAAGCCGAAGAACTTTTTAAAATCGGAATCTCCTCATTGCTTCCGCTGTTACAAAAATAGGAAAACGGACTTCCCCAACAGTACAGTTGGTTATCAGTTCCCAGCGCCATGAATGTTCCCGGCCCCGAAGAAGATACGGCGATCTTTTTAAAACCAACGCCTCCAGGAAGATTAGTTTTACTAACTTGCACTGGAAGATCGCTTTGACCGGCAGGCCCATTTCCTAGAAAACCACTCCCCCAACAATAGGCTTCATTGTCTTCTGCTACCGCGCAAGTCATACCTCCGCCAACAACAACCGATATGAAATTCGTCGAACCCGCGATAGTTGTTGTATTCACAAGAACGGGTTTTTCTCGGTGTATCTTATCGCCCGTGCCTAAGGCTCCTTTGGCATTCCCTCCCCAGCAATACAATTTCTTAAAGTTGTCGATGGCGCATGCATGGTCGTAACTTTCGGAGACTTGGGTAAAGTAAACTCCGAATGCAAGATCACTGGTGTTGATTTCATTCAGCGCTCCATTGTCGAAGGTTCCAATGAGCCCGTAATACGATCCCCCCCAGCAAAATGTCTCATCATTGGCTGTGATGGCGCACATGGTTTCCTCGTGCCCATTCATCGCTACAATCTGCTGCGCGCCGTATTCGGAAAAATCCACTTTCATCGGAGTCAAGCTGTCGGTCTCATTTCCAACCCCCAACGAACCATCCCAATTGCTCCCGACACAATAAAGATTGTATTTATTTGTAGTGAAACAGGACCGGTAATAATGGCTCTGCACAAGCACAGGATGTTCATCTGATGGCAATCCAGATAGGTCCATGGGCGTCGGGTTATAACTGATATTTGTGGTTCCATTTCCCATTTCTCCGCCGTCGTTTTCCCCCCAACACAAAATACGTCCCTTTGTCGTCAAGCCACAAACTGTCTTTCCCGCCCCCACATGCAGACTGGTAAAACGCTCTTCAGGCAATAAGTTCGAAGTATTTACAGCAACAGGAATGTTAGATGGCGCCGCAGTCACGTCGTCAGTAACATTTCCAAACCTTCCCCAACAGTAAGCCTTACCTTCTCGAGTCAAAGCACAGGCAACACCATCACCGATATTCGCTTGTACAAAATAAGGAGACGGTGAAATATGATCCACCTTAATGAGTGTCGGAGAAGCCGCATCCGTATTGGTTCCATCGCCAATTTCACCGTAGACATTTCTGCCCGAACAAAGGACCCTTCCGAGATTGGTGGTAATACATAGATTTGTGTTCCAAGAACCGACGTCGTGACTGATCGGAAATTCACCGGCATCAAGAGCCGAAAGATCTAACTCCACTGGGACGTCCGCCTGGCTTGCTGGAAAACCTGCGCTGGAGAAATCAGAACCCCATTGATAGATTTTTCTATCAGCAGTTCTTCCGATAGTAATACTTTCTTCCGTTGCCGATATGTCCAAAAATTTTTTACTTCCAGTAATAGAACTTGTGGTTATTCTTTGTGGGCGAAACACATTAAAGCCCGCAGGTATCGGTCCTGCTGCACCACTGTAGTTTTCCCCCCAACAATAGACGTCGCCAAGCGAATCAACTCGACAGCCATGAACGTACCCCAAAGCCACTTTATTGGAATCATATGTTGCAGAAACTTGTGCCACATCTCCCGAGTAAGCAATTTCGTTGATAACTCCGTCATTCCACTCAAAGGAGTTTTCCCGCAATCGAGGCTTTAACTCCCCCACTTCCCCATGGGCATATCCTTTGAGTATGAATTTTTTTGATTCCGCGGTCTCCTCAAGATCCCAGACGACCGGAGTGCCCGCATTGATATTCTCAAAATCGCCCGCTTCGAGAGTGTTTCTCTTTATGTCCTCCGAAAAATTTACTTCGAATTCAACATATGGAATTTTGTTTGCAGCAGATGTTGTCTCAGAGCGAGATATAATTACGAATTTACCTAGTTCTCCGGCCAGCTGATTCTCTAAGTGAACGTCAACAAAACAGCCCGGACAAACCAATAAAACACTAAGCAAGAAAGTACCGAAGTAAGTGATTTTCATGTGGGTATTATATCGGCTGTTTTAAAAAGATTATTGAGGTTACCTTTGATGTCTCAACAAAGAGCGCTCTCTCATAGAGAACATTCCCTCCTTTGATCCAACGAGACTCAAGATTTAATAATAAAAAAAGCCACATCGGTTTAGCGATGTGGCTTTTTCAAATTGTCTTGGTATTTTCGACTTAGTGAAGCTTTTTCCCCATCAAAGCCGCACGAGCTGCGGCCAAGCGTGCGATAGGTACGCGGAATGGCGAGCAAGAAACGTAATCAAGTCCTACGCGATGGAAAAACTCGATGGATTCTGGGTCACCGCCGTGCTCACCGCAGACGCCGACTTTCAAATCAGGCTTCGTGCGACGACCTAGGTCTGTTCCCATTTTCACAAGAGAACCCACGCCCACTTGATCAATCGACATGAACGGATCTTTTGGCAAGATGCCAGAAGAAACGTAAGAGCCCAAGAAACGGCCGGAGTCATCACGAGAAAGACCCAATGTTGTTTGAGTCAAATCGTTCGTACCGAAGCTAAAGAAGTCGGCGTGCTCAGCAATCGCATCAGCCGTGATCGCGGCACGTGGAAGCTCGATCATTGTTCCTACTTGATAATCAAACTTCACATTCTTTTCTGCCTGCACCTTTTTCACTTCGTTGATGGAAAGTGTGCGCAAGAAATCCAACTCTTTGTCTGTAGCAACAAGTGGGATCATGATTTCCGGAACAAGTTTTTTACCTTCAGCAACCAATTGCGCTGCCGCTTCAGCAATCGCACGCACTTGCATGATGTAGATCTCAGGATATGTGATCGCCAAACGGCAGCCACGGTGACCTAGCATTGGGTTGAATTCGTGCAAGGCTTTTACTTTTGAGCGTAAACGATCAAAGTCTGTGCCCAAACGCTTCGCCAATTCTTTTGTTTCTTCGTCTGTGTGAGGAACGAACTCGTGCAAAGGTGGATCCAATAAACGGATCGTCACTGGCAAACCGTCCATGATCTTAAAGAGTTGATAGAAGTCATCTCTTTGCATTGGAAGAAGTTTTGCCAAGGCTTTTTCACGCTCGGATTTGTTATCAGCAATAATCATCTCACGAACAGCGTCGATACGATCTGCACCGAAGAACATGTGCTCGGTACGGCAAAGACCGATACCTTCTGCACCGAAGTTGCGCGCCGTTTGCGCGTCTTTTGGAGTGTCAGCGTTTGTGCGAACTTTCAATTTACGAACGCGGTCAGCGATTTTCATGATGCGCTCGAAAGTGCCTTCAAGTTTTGGCTCGATTGTTTTTACTTCGCCCAAGAAGACTTCACCCGTTGAACCGTCCAAAGTGATCACATCGCCCTTTTTAAGAACGTAGCCTTTCACTTTCATCGTTTCCGTGCGATAGTCCACTTCAACTTCTCCGCAACCAGCCACACAGCATTTACCCATACCGCGAGCCACAACCGCCGCGTGCGATGTCATACCACCACGAGTTGTGAAGATACCTTGAGCTGCCACCATTCCTGCGATGTCTTCAGGAGATGTTTCGATACGAACAAGGATGACTTTTTTGCCTTGTTCTTTCCACTCCACCGCCTCTTCAGATGTGAAAACGATTTGACCGTTCACGCCACCTGGAGACGCTGGCAAACCTTTCGCAAGAACTGTTTTCTGTGCTTTAGGATCTAGAGTTGGGTGAAGAAGCTGATCCAAAGCTTGCGGCTCTAGACGCAAAATAGCTTCTTCTTCTGTGATCAACTTTTCATCGATCATGTCGCAGGCGATTTTTAAAGCTGCTGCCGCTGTTCTTTTTCCGTTACGAGTTTGCAGCATCCACAAAACACCGCGCTCAATTGTGAACTCGATGTCTTGCATATCGCGATAGTGAGATTCCAATTTTTTGTAGATCTCAACAAGTTGGTTGTAAGCCTGTGGAAGAGCTTCTTCCAAAGATTTTACACCGGCCGCTGCAGCCGCGATTTTTGTGATTGGTTGTGGAGTACGGATACCCGCAACAACGTCTTCACCTTGAGCGTTGATCAAGAATTCACCGAAGAACGCTTTTTCACCTGTTGATGGATTTCTTGTGAACGCCACACCCGTTGCAGAGTCATCGCCCATGTTACCGAAAACCATGGATTGAACGTTCACCGCAGTTCCCCAGCTTGCAGGGATGCTGTGAAGTTCACGGTAAGTGATCGCGCGCGGAGTATTCCAAGAGCGGAAAACCGCAGAGACGGCGCCCCACAATTGTTCCCAAGGATCCGCCGGGAAAGATTGACCTGTCATTTGATGAACAAGGTCTTTGAATTTTTTAACAAGCACTTTCAAATCATCAACAGTCATTTCTGTGTCGAGCTTGTAGTGTTTTTCTTCTTTCAAATCTTCCAATGTCACTTCAAGAAGTGAAGAGTTCATGCCCATCACAACATCAGAGTACATTTGAATGAAACGACGATAAGAATCCCACGCGAAACGTGGGTTGTTGGAAGACTTCGCCAAGCCTTCAACAGTTTGATCGTTCAAACCCAGATTCAAGATTGTATCCATCATACCTGGCATAGACGCGCGGGCTCCTGAACGAACAGAAACCAAAAGAGGATTGTTCACGTCGCCAAATTTTTTACCGATCTTTGCTTCCACTTTATTCATCGCTGCGATGACGGCAGGACGAACCCACTCAGGAAGTTTGCCGCCAGCTTCAGTGAAGTGCGTGCAGATCTCTGTCGAAATCGTAAAGCCCGGAGGAACTGGAATTCCCAAAGAAGTCATCTCTGCGAGATTGGCTCCTTTACCGCCGAGGATGTTTTTCATCCCAGCGTTGCCTTCCGTTTCACCTGCGGAGAAGAAATATACGAACTTCTGCGGGATCGCCGTGGTTGTTGATGATTTGCTTTCAGTGTTTACGTTCTGGTGCATAAGTCTCCCTCCAGAAGAGTAAAAAGGTCGTCTAACTATTTTCGTAGTCCTCCCCATAAAACACTGCTAAGTGCTTAATATCAATGACTATTTTAAATGCCTTTGCAATGAGTTATTAGAGCCTCTGCTCGAAATAGTTTCCATTTTCGAGGAGCTGAAAAACACTTTATTTTCTGCGTACTTAGAGAATTTTTATGTTTTCACAATACTGACCAATTCTTAAAGAACTCCGCCCAAATCCTGTGCTACAAGGGCGCATCGAGAATAAACAGGAGATAAATCCATGAAAAAGATCGCATTTGTTTTGGCTCTTTTGACTACAAATTCAGCATTTGCTTATCAAGCTTGCAATAATCTGGAAGCGCAAATGATCGCTCAAGCTCGCTCTGTGGAAGCTTTGGAAAACGGTCAATGCCGCGTGAAACTTGCGTGGACTGGTAACTGGATGTTGAACCCTTCTTACGCCTGTCCTTTGGATATCGACGAAGTGAGTTCTTTTGGCGTGATCACTTCTTGTGGAGTGAAAGTCGGCGACACTGTTTCTGGGATCGTTTACCGCAGCGTGAACGATGGACCTGAAAGCATCTATCTTTACTAATTTCTGTGAACTCTGAAAATAAAAAAGGCTTCAAGTTTCCTTGAAGCCTTTTTGTTTTTATCTTTAAAACTTTTTAGTCTTTTACATCGATCACTTCGAAGTCGATGCTCAAGCCCACATTCGGTCCTTGATCCACCCACTCAATACCTTCTGCAAGAAGGATTGAATTTGTCGAAGGTTGGTAAACCCATCCTTTTACCGGATCGTTCGGAATCACTTGAGTTCCGTAAGACACCTTGATTGTTTTTGCGTTCGGAACACGAGTCAATTTCACAGAGCCCGCAGTTCTTTTCACGATGTCTTTCGCGAATTCCGCCAACTTCATACCGTAGTCCGGAGCGCAAAGGCTGAGGATGTTTTTCTGAGTTCTGTCACCGTTCGCAACAGACGCCAAGAAATCTTCAAGCTTGCTGTCCAAGTCTTCTGAAGACTCGCATGATTTTTCTTCAGCCAAAGTGCGGATCACACCGTAAGCCAAAACGCGGTTTGGATCGACCTTTTTGCTTCTCAAGAACTGAAGAAGTTCTTGCGGAGAATATCTCGATTGATCTTTCGCGTCTGTGATGAAGATCACAGCCAAGAACGCATCTTGGCGGTAGAAGCCCGCATTCGTTGTTGTGTCTAGCGGCGAGCTTAAAGCTGCGACAACCGGACCAAACATTTCTTCTGAAGCGCTTCCGTCAGTGCCCACTTGCATTCTGCGTGACAAAAGTCCCACGAAATCCGGAGTGGATTTTTGCAAGAACGCTGGGAAGCCCTGAAGCTTTCCGCAATTGTCACGGCAATCGTTCATATCCGTTGTCAAAACACCGATATGGTAATCAAGCAAAGATACTTTTGAAATAGCATCGGCAAATTGGAAGGCATTGCGGCTCAAGTTTTGCTGAGCGGAATCCATACTTCCCGAGCTATCGATCACGAAAAGAATGTCTACTTTTGGATTGAAAGCTTCAAAGTCCTTTGGTTTTTCGGAGAACTCTTCTTTAGGAATCACAGATTTTGGCACCAACAAGTTTTTGCTGGATTCAATTCCGCAACCCACAACTGACAAAGCAAGAACAAGTGAAAGAGCTTTAGTAAAGTTCTTCATTCTTACTCCTTCCCTTTCGAGCAACCTTTTTTAACATCGACTTTGAAATTTGAAAGTTCATCGAACCAAATTTCTTTGTCGTTAGAGAAATTCATCGCAAATTTAGCGCCCGAACCTGTTGAACCCATTTTCGCTTCAGAAGCATTCGCATGCTTCAGGAATTTAGAAGCTGAGTCCACTTGTTGGATCATCTCCACTTCAACAATTCTTAGACGTTGCATAACCTGTTTTGAATCTTCAAGTTCCGCTTTCGCCAATTCTTGAACACGTTGGTAGCCCGCACCTTGAGTCATCTGAGCGCGAGTTTGCACTTGGTTTTTCAAAGTTTCGTACTGACCTTGCAAGTTTCCAAACGTCAAAGAGCGAGTGTAAAGCTGTTCCGCAATCTCAGACTCTTTCATCAAGTATTGGTGTCTTTTTACTAGCAAAGACAAAACTTCATCTTTAGAAGCCACTGTTGGCAACTGATGCGCGTCTTTACCCAACTTCGCTGTGCTGACAGGTCCTTCAGACAAAGCCTTCATCAAGTTAGCAACTGCCGGTTGGTGAGGATCTGTGCTCAATTTTTCAAGAGCCACTAAGTGCTCACCAAATTGAGTTTTGATGGACTTCATCGTTGTCAAAACACCTGGGTAGTCACAAACTTTCAAGCTGCTGAAAGAGCCCAAAAGATAAGATTCAATTCCCACCCAACCTTTAAAGTGCGGGTAAGTCAGAGTCTTTGTGATTGCCATCGCGTTTTGCGGCTCACCTTTTCTCATGTAAGCCCAAGCCATCTCTTCTTGTGCCTGGAACCAGTAGTCTGATTTCTTAGAAATCTTTTCGTAGTATTTCAACGAAGCATCCAAGAATCCGTTTTGATACAACAAACGACCCGCTGTGATTGTCATAAGGTCTTTGTCGATCGGATTGTTTTTTGCTTTCATCAAGTGCGCAAGAACTTGCGCGGCTTTACCAGCATCACCACGGATACCGAGGTTCAAAACCAATTGCCATTGCAAGATATTGCGTTCTACCGAATCAACCGGAGTCTTCTTGATAAGTTCTGTCAAAGCAGCGATGTCTTCAGTCACGTAGCTTTTTTGCAAAACCACGGCCATCTCAGCACCCGTTCCGAACACTGTTGTCCAGTAAGGATTCCAAGTGACTTGCGCCATACCCCATACAGGGTCTTTGTCGTTCAAGTTTTCTTTCCAAAGGCTGATCACTGTCGCATCAATCTTTTGTGGATTTTGGATCGCCAAAAGACTTTCAACGCCTGTGAGTTTCAAACCATTTTTGAAATTCAAGAAAGCTTCAAGAGCTTTGCCTGTTTCCGTTGCTTGGAAAGCTGAACCATTGAAAGCCGTGCTCCATTGGAACATCGCCTTTTCATAGTTTTTCTCGACCAAGAATTGGAAGAAAATATTTTGTTCAGCCGAAGAAGGGTTCACCGCTTTTTTAAGCTTTGCCACTTCTTCGCTTTCAACGAATTGTGCTGCTGCTTGGCTTGTTTTACCTTCAAGGATGCTCATGAGGTCGTCTTCCGCAAAAGCCACCCCGTGAGTTCCTAAAAGCAAAGAAGCTACTGTTAATGATTTAACTAACATCATAACATCCAACCCATTTGTACAGAGCCCACGCCTGTCAGCATGTCTTGTGTTTTATCGTAGTATTCCGCTTTGTATTGTTGCGCACGGTACTCAAGGCGAGTCGTTAGATTCTTATTGATCCAGAATCCCATGCCCACACCCAAAGTCGCTTCTGAAGTCGTGTTATTAGAAAGCTCGATGTTTCCATAACCCGCAAGCAAGTAAGTGTCGAAGTGAGCCACACCCAATTTACCGAAGCTCAACTTACCAACCACTGGATACCAGTTCACCAAAGCCAAAGTTTCAGACTTTGGATAGATCACTTGTGGGAAAAGATAATTTGGATCTTTCGGATTCTCAGCCGCCGCTTTAGAAGCCTTGTCCACCATGGACTGACCTTCCGGAGTCAGGTTGTTGAACGCGTAGTTGTACTTCACCCCCACGCTCCAGCTTGGATTGATGTGGTAATGAACGTTGATACCTGCGTTTGTTGTACGGTTGTAAGCATCACCGCCGAAAACGCCGGAAAATTCAGGAGCCAATTCAAAACGGTTTGTTCTTTGAGAGAAACGGTTTTGAACAACGTCGCTTTCAACTTCCGGATTCAACGCTTTGGCTTTCATGTAAAGCGCTTCGTTACCACCGAAAGAGTCCAACTCTTGCTCAACTTGAGCGAAAGCTGTTGAAGATGCAAAAAGAGCTAGGATTAAAAGAGATTTCATCATGGAGTCACCGCCGCTTTAACGTTAATGCGTAGAGTGTGGTTAGTTGTCACTTTTTGAACAGAGTTAGAACCTGCGTTCTCAACAACAAAGTTCACTTCGTAAACTTTCACTGTCGCTGAAGTCGCATCGATCAAACCTTTGCAATCAAGTTGGTATTTCGTTGAGAAAGAACGATTGCAAGTCAAAGAAGAGCCCGGAAGGATTGTCGCAATGTCGTCTTGAGACTTCATTGTCAATTGTCCGTTTCCTGTTGGGTCATAGATCGCAAATCCGATTTGGATCTTCTCGCCGACTCTCACTTCAGGAGCCGTCTCCATCGTCATTCTTGTGTTTTTCATCTTAGCTTCGATAGTGATTTCTCTTTTATAAAGATCAGAAACCACACCGTGCTTAGAAACGGCCTGCAAACCGAAGCAGTATGTTCCAGAAGAAAGAAGGCCTGCTTTCGTCAAATCAAGTCTTACTTTTCCTTGGTATTTATTCGGAGTCGTTGTGTTCGCCGCCACGTTTCTTACTTCAACCAAGTGAGCGATAGAATCGCTGTAGTAGCTTGTTGTGCAATCTCTTACTTGAATAGAGGCATCCGTCTCATTCAATGCATCCACGTCTTCCATTGTGAAATCAAAGTCGTAAGTCGAACCTACTGTCACGCTCGTCGGACCTGTCACTGTGTTGACGATCGGCTTAGAGTATGCGTTTTGGATGATCAAAGAGATCACTTTTTTCTCAACAGAAATCGTCGGGCTTGCTGCTGACACTTCTGTTGCCAAAGTCACACGAAGAGGAAGTTCCATGCTTGGGAAACTGCCCACTTCTTTCTTTGAAGGAGTCCATTTGAAATCACCTGTTGTGTCGTCAAACGTCGCACCAGGGAAATCAGCCAAATTATCGATAGAGATTTTGAATCCTACGTCTGGAGTCATCACACGACCCAAAATTTTGAATTCAACCGGTGCACCCACGCGGCCATTCACCAATGTTGGAGCATCGATTTGCAAAGCTTCTTTAGGAAGAGGCTTTGCCGCCACCGGCTTGTTCGATGTTGGAGGAACACCTTGGCGAACCTGATCAGAAGCTCCTTTGATTGGATCCTGTTGCAGTTCGCAAGCAGTCAAAAACATTAAGCTTGTCAATAAAGCCAACAATACCTTCATTTTTTACCCCTGACCTTGTCTACGTAATACAAATGGATAAGTTACTTTCACGTCCACGCCTCCTTGAGGCACTGGGAACTTCCACGTTTTCAAACGCATCGTAATGCAATCTTCGACACCTTTATTGGCCATCGAAGAACTTTCAACTTGAGCTGTTTTCACAAGACCGTTTCCACCGATTGTGAAGCCCATTGCAACACGACCACTCAATTGAGGCGCGCCTTGCAAAGCTTGCTCGTAACAGAAACGAACTTGACCCAAGTTACGACGAATCACTTCGTCAATTGCTGAACGATCTAAACCTTGAGCGACTTCGGCTTCAGCTCCCAATGGAACCGGAGCTCCACCTGCAGAACCTACAAGTGAAAGACTGCCGTAACCAGCTTGGCCGCCGCCTTTCCCCTTGGTTCCGTAACCGCCACCACCGTTGATGTTGGCACCTGAACCTAGAGGAGCTGATGTGATGCCTTTACCGTACAAAGAAGTTTGCACGCCGCCGCTGCCACCTGTGCCGCCCAAACCGATACCTGCTGTTGTGTTCACAGCACCCAAGTTCAAGCCGCCACGTTGTTTACCAGAGCGAAGGCTTCCCAACGCCGCCAAAGCACCAGAGCGTTTTACTAGCTCGGCTCTTTTTGTTGGCATTTTCGTCGCTGTTTGATCCGCCATCATATTTGTTGTCGGAGCCACCGTTTTCTTTTTCATTTCTTTTGTCTGAACAATCTTAACAACTTGTTGTTTCAATTCTTCAGTCACTTTCGCATTCTCTTTCGGAGCGAAGCGAACGATGGAAAGAAGCATCAAGAAGATCGCAAAAGCCAAAAGAACAGAGGCCTTAAGATCTTTTTTACCGTCTTGTTTTACAGAACCGTCAACCGGAACCGCTGCCACTTCCTTAACAAGGCGAAGAGAACCAAAGTTTCCAAGAGGAAACTTTTCGTTTTTCATCTCGTCAAAATCAAGATCCGCGATTTTAGAGAATTGGATTTTATTTTTCACCAACGCCGCAGTGTCAGTTACGACTTCAAGGCGTTTTGTGTCCATACGTTGGATCACTTGCGCTTTTTTCTCCGTCACCGGAATTTGGCGAGTGATATTTCCTAAATTGTCTTCAATGACTAATCTTAGACTCATTTGCCCTTCACCTCACCCAAAGTCGCTGATTGTTTCATGCGATCTTTGAAGTCTGTTCTTACACCGATCAAACTGTTCAAAACTTTATCTTCTTCCACTGTGGTTACAGCTTCGTCAGAGAAGTGATACTGACCGCTAACAAGAAGGTCTTCGAAGTTCATGTCTTGCGCCTTCTTTGTCGCCGGTTTTCCAGCTTCTGGAGCAGCGTGGGCCATTCCAGCCATCACCACCAATACCATCATCAACGCATATTTCATCATTGTTGTTTCTCCTTCACTTCACTGTCCTTCTTAGCCAATGTCGCCAAACGGCCTTCAAGGTATTCCACCATGCTCTTACGTTGGGCTTTTTTCTCAAGAGCAATCGCTTCTTGAATCGCACTTGCTGCAAACGGATTTTGTTTCAAGTTCGTACGAGCTTTTTCAAGTTCCGCCAAAGAAGGTTTCTGCAAAGAACCCTCTGCGGCTTTGATCTCAACAACGGCGGCTGTCCAAGAAGCTTTTTGATCTTCTGGAGCGATCGCCGTCACCGCCTCAACATCAGCGGCAATGTATTTAGACCAGTTGTAGTTATTAGCTGCGAAAGTTTTGTAAGAATCCAAAGCTGATTTTTGCGCCCAGAATTCTTTTACTTTTGTTTCAGCCATTGTCGCTGTGTTTTGGTTCGGAGCCACTTGTTGAGAAAGAATCGTCAAGTATTCGTTCTCTTGCTCTGGAGTCAAACCCGCTGGCATCGGAAGAGCCAAAGCTTCGTTATAGAAACGAGCATTTTCTTTAGCCACAAGATCCAAAGCAAGCAATTGAGACGACCAGTCACCCGCCGCAATCGCACGATTGGCAAGCGCATCTGCTTTTTCAAGCATCTTCACGCGAGCTTTAAGACCTGTGGCAATTGTGTTTTGGTTTTTCGTATCGATTTTATGAGCCGCCAGTTGCGTGCCCAAAGCTTTCACTTCATCCAAAGTTAAAATCTTTTCGATCATCACAAACGCGTCTTGTTTTGAAGAGCCTTTTTCTTTCAAAGCTTTTTCCAAAACTTTTTTGTCGCTTGTAACACCATAAACTTCTAAAGCCGCACGAGCATAAAGACCCGCGTTGTTTTTGAAGTATGGTTTGTAAGTCTCTAGGTCCTTCGCTGGAGTCTTAGACAAACGGATCAATTGAGAAGCAATCAAAGCTTTCTTTTCGTCGTCTTTAGATTGTTTCAAATATTGAGTGTAGTAAGCCGCTGGGCTCTTATCCGCAAGTTCTGAGTACATCGCCAATTTCAAAACTTTTTCGTCTTGAGACAATGTGCTGAACTTCATTTGTTCCGCGGCTTTCAAAGCTGTCGCAAAATCAAGTTCAAGTTCCGCAAACCAAACTTTGCGGCCCAACGCAAATTCACGCTCATCGGCTGTCAAAGAAGGTTCACGAAGAAGATCTTCCGTCGCTACACGAGCTTCTGTGATCTTGTTCAATTTCTCGCTAAGCAAGATTTTATTTTTCAAATAAGTTTTTCTGTCTTCAGTAGTCGCTGCTGACATATTAAAGCCAGCCATCGCCGCCAAAGCTTGATCCGGTTGTGCCTCTGCCAGTTTCGCAGACTGAGTCAGGATCGATTTTTGGTGGATTTGCAAGAATTCAGATTTTTTGTCTGCAAACTTAGAAGCAAATTCTCCGGACCATTGTTGGATGCGAGCATCGTCTTTAAGAAGAGCCAACGCATCCAAAGCCAATTCCGCAGACTGAATTTTGATTTGTTGTGAACCTTTGCCGTTCACAGCCAAGTCTTTCAATTGATCTGCGGCCGCTGCGTAATCACCCTTTTGGTAGATCGCATAAGCCTTTTGGTATTGAACGTCGAAAGTTTTTTGTTTCAATACAGACTTCGTCAAGTAGTCGTCTTGAGCTGCCACCAAAAGTTTTTCGTCCTTTGATTTCTCAGCATTCTCGATACCCAAAAGCAAATTCTTTTCAAGCTTCTCAGCTTGCGCTTTTTGTTGAGCAGAATCTTTTTCAGCAGTGTATTTAGCCAAGATCACTTTATTCGCCAAAGCTGTCCATTGAGCGGCTTGAGCGTAGTTGCCAGCCGTCGCTGCTGCTTGAGAACCCCATACGTACATATCTTCATCTTCAGAGAAGACTTTGAAATATTCGTCGTAAGCCGCCAAAAGCTCCGCACTTGGTTTTGAATTTTCAATACGGTTCCAACCGACAACAAATTGACGAAGACCTTTTGCAGATTCCTCGCAAGTCGTTGCGTTGCAATCAGTCGCTCCCCACAAATTCAACGCTGTCTGATAAGACTTCGCTGCCGCAGGAACGTTTTTAAGATCGAAATTAAGTTGCGCCATACGCACTTGCGCTTCAAGACGCAATTTTGGATCACTTTGTTTTTGATAAACAAAGTCCCACACCTTCAAAGAAGGTTCTTTTTGACCCAAACGCAAACCTTCACGAGCGAGCATAGTCACTTGTTGAAGTTTGAATTGTTCAGGAGAAAGAGAGTAAAGAACTTCCGCATCGCTGTCTTTGATTCCGCGCGCGGCCATGAAAGTCGCCATATCGCGAGAAACTTCTTCGAGGAACTGAACATCCGCCACACCACGCGCTGAAGACATGCGTGATTGAAGTTTTGGATTTTTTAAGATCTCTTGAAGTTGAACGATCGATGCATCCAGATTTCCCATACGGAAAGCACACCAAGCTTTGCGGTATGCCGCCAAACCTTGAGAGCTTGCGCCTTCTGTGGCCAATACTTTTTCGTAAAGGCCTTGCGCTTTTTGAAAATCGGATTTTCTAAAGGCCATTTCTGCCAAAGACAGATTGGCTTCCGCCATCTCAATTGGAGAAGATGAAGAACTCAGCATCGCTTGATAGCTTTTTTCAGCCAATTCATTACGACCTTGAAGTTCATAGAGATGACCCATTTGTAAATGTACTTTTGCTACAGAGTTGGCAGAAACTTTCGTCAATGCTTCTGTATAATATGTTAAAGCTTTTTCGCGGTCTTTTTCGCCGGCTTTACAAACTGTGCAACCATCAGCAATTTCCTTCATGGAAAGTTGACGGGCACGTTCTGCATGCAAGTCCGCCAAGCGCAAAAGAACTCCGGCTCTGGCAGGATCTGCCGGAGCCAAGCCCAATTGTACTTGTGTAAGTTTTTGAATTAGGAGGTCTTGAGTTGACCCGTTTGCTGCCGGTGATTGCGCGTGCGCCGCTGCTGCCACCGACAAAGAGATAATTAAAAGTCCTTTTTTCATCATCGAGACCCCCTCTGTCCCTACTTACTACTTAACAACTACTGCAAATTTAATATCGCTGTATCCCGCCTGGTTCATCGCCAGGATCACCTGGTTTAAGAACTCGTACTTCACTCGACGGTCCGCCTGAATCGTCGCGATTCCCGGGAACTCCTCTTTCGGATGAAGCTCCTGGTACTTCTTACGAAGATCCAAAAGTTCAGCAGTGATAGAATTTGCATCGACCAATTTATCTTCAACATACAATTTGTTGTCGTCGATTTTGATCACAGGATTTCTTTCTAGAACATCCGCCAAGTGTGCTTTTGGAAGCTCCTGGTTTTTACCGATCATCAGGATTTCGCCTGTGCTCGAGAAGTTCATCAAAAGGAAGATCACAAGAATAGAGAAAGCATCAATCAACGCTGTCAAAAGAAGATCAGCGGCGATTTGTCTTTTAAACTTAGCACCACGCGGAGTGATAATAGAGTGCCCCTCTAAAGTCCCCGTCAGTACCGATGCTTTTAAAATGCCATCAGAAATCACAAAATCCCCCTCTTACAGTGGAGAAACGCCCAAATCAGTCATTCCGCTCTTTTTAAGCTTGTCCATCACGTCGATGATTTCTTCGTAAGATGTCGAAGCCGTCGGTTGAATCAATCCAGTGTTCAAAGAAGGCTCTACCTGCTTCAGGTTTGAAAGAGCTTTCTCAAGACCTTCATAATTCACCTTCTTGTCTTGTTGAGCGACGCGGAACTTGCGAAGAGCGCTAGGAACTAGAGAGCTTTGTTGAACCTCTAAATCCAAATCTCCTTGCGCTGTCATGCGAATCCACACAAGAGGGCTCTTTTTAGTGTCCTCTTGCGCCTGGCCGCCGACAGCTTGTTTCACGTTCATCGATCCGACGTTCAACCACACTGCTGTGATCAAAAGAAAGCAGATCGACACTGACAACAAGTCAATGAACGGAATCAAGTTAACTTCAAAATCCAAATGCTTTTTAGAGTGTTTCATTAAAACCTCTTAAAGCTTACGCGTTCACTTCAGTGTTGCGCTCTGATTTGGAAGTCTTGATGTGGTAAGAAGTGATAGGTTCGTAAGCATAGCTCAACCAGTTGTAGACTTTTAGTCCACCTTGATTCAAGTCTTCAGCCAAACGATTTGCACGGTTTTGCAAGATTGCATAAGCAACAAGTGCTGGGATCGCCGCAATCAAACCGTAAGCTGTGGCATTCATCGCCTCAGAGATACCTGCAGAAAGCAAAGATGCTTTTTCCGCTGGATTCGCAAACGCAACCGCCGCGAAAGATTTGATCATACCAGTGATCGTACCAAGAAGACCTGTCAATGTTGCTACGTTACCTAGCATAGACAAGAAAGCTGTACGGTGATCAAGGTGCGCGTTCTCTTCAAGAAGAACTTCATCCATTTTACCTTGGATCTCTTCTTTGCCACCCAAGTTACGAGCTGCCAACGCACCAGCCGCGATTGCGCGAGCTACTGGGTTTTGAGCTGAAGCCGCTTGAGCTTTAGAGATGATGCTGTCCATTTCGCCACGGCGAATAGACTCTTCAAATCCAAGAGCGAATGCTGTTTGGTTTAGTTTTCTGCGAACAAAAAGGGCGTATGCTCTTTCAATGACGATCGCAATAGAAGTCACCTGAATGAGCAAAATCGGCCACATCCAGAAACCACCGTGTTCAAATGCCTGTGCTACTTTAGTAAGAAATTCCATGTATTTCCCCTCCAATCGCCAAAGATTACAGACCATGGTCCAGACACATGCAAAGAGAAATGCGCAATGACACGGAACGAAATCGACAAAATCTTAACTTGTTACTGTTAAATCACCAAAAAAGGTTCGCGGAGGGTTCTGGAACAAGGAAACTCAACGCCCTGGCAGCTTAAAAACCTGCAAGGGCGCGGAAGTTAAGGATTACTGATTAAATGTTTTTAGCTTCGCAGCGACATAAGAATTCAACTGCGACATTGGAACGCGCTCTTGAGTCATCTTATCACGATGACGAACCGTCACAGCTTGATCGTTGATCGTATCAAAGTCGACAGTCACGCAGAATGGTGTGCCCACTTCGTCTTGACGACGATAGCGTTTACCAATGGAAGCCGTTTCATCGTATGTTACGTCGAAATCATCCGCCAATTGATCGCGAAGTTTTTCCGCAATCGAAGTCAGTTCTTCTTTCTTAGAAAGAGGAAGAACCGCGACTTTAAACGGAGCGATCTCTGGGTGTAGACCCATCACGACGCGCACGTCTTCTTTGCCTGACTCATCTGTTGTGATCTCTTCACGATAAGCATCACACATGAACGCCAAGAACAGGCGATCACAACCCACGGCTGTTTCAATAACATAAGGAATGTATTTTTCTTTGTTCGCTTCATCAAAGTACTCAAGCGATTTGCCAGAAAACTTCTGATGTTGAGTCAAGTCAAAGTCAGAACGGTTGTGGATACCTTCAAGTTCTGAGAAGCCCATTGGGAACTTGTATTCAACGTCCACAGCGGCACGCGCATAGTGCGCCAGCTTTTCATGAACGTGGATTTTCAAATTCTCTTCTTTGATGCCGTATTTCAAATAGAACTTCCAGCGGCGCTCTTTCCACTCTTCAAAGAATTTCTCGTCTGTTCCTGGTTTTACGAAATATTGCATCTCCATTTGTTCGAACTCACGCGTTCTGAAGATGAAATTTCCTGGAGTGATTTCGTTACGGAACGACTTACCGATCGCCGCAATCCCGAATGGAATTTTATAACGAGACGATTGTTGGCAGTTGAGGAAATTCACGAAGTGACCTTGAGCCGTTTCAGGACGCAAGTACACGACACTCGCAGAATCCTCCAAAGGACCCATGTGAGTTTTGAACATCAAGTTGAAATTTCTTTCTTCAGAAAGATTTTTGCTACCGCAGTTCGGGCACTTTTTGTCTTTAATATAAGACTCTGTGTTGTCCGCGCGGAAACGAGTTTTACAGTCTTTGCAATCCACCAAAGGATCTGAGAATCCATCGACGTGACCAGACGCCTTCCACACCATCGGGTGCATCAAGATCGCAGCATCAAGACCGACAATGTCGGATCTGCGAGTCATCGCATTCCACCAAGCACGCTTCACATTGAGCTTCATCAAAGAACCCAAAGGACCGTAATCCCAGCAGCTCCCCAGACCGCCGTAAATTTCACTCGATTGAAATACAAAACCGCGACGTTTGCTGAGGGAAACAAGAGTGTTTAAATCCTCAAGGTGCTTAATTTTCATGTGTTGGCTCCAAGTGTAAGAAAAAAGCTGACATTTATGGTTACACTTGGGTCTAGATACAGTCAAGAAATCGGGGTCTTACTTGATCTCGGACGAGGTCTTAGGGAAGCTATATTTATGCACTGCGCTTCAAAAAGCTTCATCATCCCGCTCGTTCTTTTTCTTCTCCTTATTCCTCAGGCTCATTCCGAGTCTGTTACCAAATTTGTAACGAAAGAAGAAAAAATCCGCGAAGAGATGATCACGATTTCACGTGAGCTCGGTGTGACCTGCACGGAATGCCATAACGTACAGAACTTCCGTGATGACTCGAAAAAAAACTTCAAGGTCAGCAAAGACCATATGAAGATCACTCAGATGTTAAAAGAAAACGGTTTTGACGGAAAAAAAGGCCCCATGTCCACGTGCTATATGTGTCACCGTGGGAAATTAAAGCCGGATTATAAAGAGCCGGTTTCTGCAAAAGCTCACTAAGAGCTTCAGCTCTCATTTTAAGTGAACCTTAAGCCTCCCTCATCCGTCTAAATGCCGGAGGAACCACCATGAACTTGATTGACCTTTCGATTCGCCGCCCCGTCTTTGCCTGGGTTCTGATGTTTGCTTTGATTGTCTTCGGGGCGATTTGCATGAATCGAATGGGAATCAGCCAACTTCCCGATGTCGACTTTCCGATTGTGAGTGTTTCTGTCACTTACGAAGGAGCCGCTCCTGAGGTCGTCGAGGCCGAACTGATTGACCCTATCGAAGAACGACTTCTCGCCATTGAAGGCATTAAAGAAATGCGCTCATCCGCTCGCCAAGGGTCGGGCTCAGTCACTCTTGAGTTTGATATCAATCGCAACGTCGACGTGGTTTTGCAAGAAGTGCAGACAGCATTAAGCCAAATGCGCATGCCTCCGGGTGTCGACCCCGCTGTCGTTCGCAAACAAAATCCTGAAGAAGATCCGATCATCATTATTTCTGTCTATGGAGAAGCCCCTCTGAAAGAGATGCTCAATTGGACAGAGAATTATCTTTTAGATCAAATTCGCTTCCTCCCTGGCGTCGGTGAAGTGAGTATCGGTGGATTCAGTCAAAGAAACTTGCGCATCTGGCTTGATACGAAAAAATTAGCGGATTTGTATTTAACCGTGGGCGATGTTGTGAGTGCCTTAAGCACACAGCATTTAGAAAGTGCTGCGGGGCAATTCACGGAAGGCCGTCGCGAACTGCGTGTGCGTTGGCTTGGCGAAGCCACGAACGTCGATGAAGTTAAGAACATTCAAATTCTTCGCCGTGGCGGACAAAGAATTTACGATCGCGAGATTTTTATTCGCGACGTAGCGACTGTGGAGGATGGTCTTTCCGATATCCGTCGTGTTGCGCGCGTTGATGGTCAACAAGCGGTGTCCATGCAGATTCGTAAACAGCGTGGAACAAACGAAGTCACGGTCGCCAAAACCATTCATCAAAAAATGGATGAGATCAAAGACACCTTTCCTAAAGGTTTTAAATACCGTGTGAACGTGGATTACACGCGTTCCACAGAAGCCACGGTTGATTTGACCATTGAAAAACTGTGGGTCGCGGCTCTAATCACAATCTTAGTTTGCTTCTTTTTCTTAGGAAGTATTCCGGCAGCCATCAATATTCTTTTCTCGATTCCGACATCTATTGTTGGAACCTTTATCATTCTTTATTTTTCAGGATTTACTTTAAATCTATTCACCCTGCTCGCTTTGACGCTGTCGATTTCTATTGTGGTCGATGATGCGATCATGCTTTTGGAAAACATTGTGCGCCACTATCGCATGGGAAAAGGTTCAGCGAAGGCAGCCTCTGATGGCGCGAAAGAAGTTTTACCTGCGGCGATTGCTGCGACCTTAGCCGTTGTGGCCGTCTTCCTTCCGGTTGTGTTTATGGATGGCATTATCGGTAAGTTCTTCTTCCAATTCGGTGTCACAATGAGTGCCGCGGTTTTGATTTCCCTTCTTGAAGCTGTCACGATCACACCGATGCGTGCGGCAGCCTTCTTAAGCAGTGAACCTAAAGTTTCTAAGCTTGAACATTACCTGGATGAAGTGTTTGAAAAACTCTCGCACATTTATCAGAAAATCCTGCACGGAACTCTTCGCTGGAAATATCTGATCGTCTTAGGATCGGTAGTGTTCTTTGTGGTTTCGCTTTTCTTGGTCACAAAAGTTCGTCAGGAATTTGTGCCGCCTCAAGATCAGGACTTGATCATCGTTTCAGCACAAACACCTCCAGGCACCTCACTTGAAACAACGAGCGAGGCCGCCAAACAATTGGAAGATATTTTAAGAGCCAATCCCAACGTGCAGGGACTTTATGTTTCTGTGGGTGGTGGTGGCGGTGGTTCCAACGTCAACCAGGTATTTATGCCTGTGAATTTAAAACCTCGTGCGGAACGCGAAAAGAATCACTCACAAATTATGAATGATTTGCGCGCAGAATTTAAAAAGATCAAAGGCATGCGCGTGACGATGAGAGATATCTCTGCCAGAAATCTTTCTTCGGGCCGTCAAAATCCTTTGGCCATCAACTTGCGCGGACCGGATTTAAATGTTCTTTTGGCGAAATCCAATGAATTGATGGATCGTTTGGAAAAAGAAAATCTAGCGGTGGACTTAGATACGGATTTCCGTACAGGAATTCCGGAGTTGGTTTTAACTCCGAGTCGCAAAGCCATGTCTGACCGTGGTGTGTCTGTCGAAGATGTCGGTGACGTTCTTTCTGCCGGTGTGGGTGGGCTTCGCCAAGGACGCTACACAGCGGACGGCCGTCGCTATGACATTCGCTTTAAAATCAAAGAAGATCAAATTCGTGAGCCTGATGATTTCAAACGACTTTTCGTCAGAAATAATTTCGGAAACCTTATTCCCCTATCACAGTTAGTGAATATTAAAGAAGGTAACGCCATTCAAGGCATCAGCCGCGTGAATCGTCAAAGATCGATCTCCGTTTTCGGAAACTTGGCTCCGGGACAATCGCAAGCCGCTGTTCTGGAACGTGCGGGAGCGATTGCTAAAGAAATTCTTCCGACAGGATACTCCTTTGCACTTGAAGGAGCCTCTGCAGGATTCTCTGAGTCTTTCAAGAGTCTTTATTCTGCGCTGATGGTGGGTATCCTGGTCGCCTTCTTGATTTTAGCTGTGCAGTTTAATTCCTTTATCCACCCGATTTCGGTTCTTGTCGCTCTGCCCTTCAGCGTAACCGGAGCTTTGGTGGCCCTGTGGATGTTTAATATTTCTTTAAATCTATTCAGCTTCATCGGATTGATCGTGCTCATGGGTATCGCGAAAAAGAATTCGATCTTGCTTGTGGAGTTTACAAATCAAGTGCGCCGCCATGGTCAGGGCAACATTGAAAAGGCACTGCTTGAAGCCTGCCCTGTTCGTCTGCGCCCGATCTTAATGACGTCCGTTGCAACAGTAGCTGCGGCAACACCTTTAGTATTGGGATCTGGTATTGGCTCTGAAACGCGTCTTCCGATGGGTCTTGCGATCATTGGTGGTACGATTGTTTCAACGCTTCTCACTTTGTTTGTGGTGCCAGCTTTGTATTTGATGCTTTCTCCCCTTGAAAGTAAGAAGAAAGCACCGGAACTTTAAACTACTATTTTTTTACCTTTGTGACGGGCACCAGCTGGATATTTAAATTATAGACCTCCGACTTCTTGTCACCTTCAAGAAGTCGCGCCATTTTTCTGCGAAAATCCCGGATGTGCTTTTTGGCTTCTTCTATTTTTTTTGGATCAGCCGGAATAGTAATGGAAGTGATGTCACGCACAGAGACGTCGTCATTTTGCAAAGACAGCAGCGCATGCTCTAAGATCTGCCGATGAGATTCCCTCACGACCATGGAAGGAATTTCGTGAGTGGTTGAAACGCGGTGCTTTAAGCGTTTGATCCGCCCATTGTGCCTTTTCACCAGCCCCAGACGCTCCATGCGTTCTAAAGCATTGTGAATCTTGAGTTCGGAGACTTGCAGACGTTTTGCCATCCAGGCAACCTCATGTGAAAAGCCGGAAGTTCCCATCAACATCAAAAGAGCGAAATGCTCCCAATCTGCGATCAATGAAAATTCGTCTTCACGAAGAAGATGAGCTCCCCCCAACTCTGATGCGTATTCCCTGTTGCGCGAAATAAGATGCTGAAATTTTGCACTTTCATCTTCAGACATCTTTAAGGCCGCCATCATGCGTTCACTTAATCTTTTACCGGGAATGCGACGACCAGACAAAAAATCGGACAGGCGGCCCGGCGATATTCCAAGGTCGCGAGCAAAAGCACGCAGTGAATACAGCGAATTGCGTTTTTTGCGCGAGTCTAAAACTTCATGAAGAAATAAAGATAAAGACGAGCCGTTTTCAGACATTGGCGTTGCTAGCATAAAATCTTTCCGTCGCGGAAGAAGACCCACTTTTTTATTATTTCGACGAAGTGGAGCGAGGCGCCATGTACATTTTGATATATCCATCCACGGCTTTAGTAAATTCTTCTTCACTCACGACCTTATTAAACTCGTCCATGATCTTTTTGCTTCTGCCGTTTTGCTTAAAGGCGACACCGTATTCATTTAAAGCCACGATTTTTGGATTCACTTGCAAAGTGTCGGCATAAGGAATCGCTTGCGGATCTGTAGCTAAAATGAACTTCAAAACATTTTGATCAATGAAAATATAATCCACTCGTTTGTTGGCGAGCTTTAAAATGTTTTGAATGTCCCCGGGTGCAAGCTCCAGAGCGTCTTCGTGACTTTTAAAAACATCCGCCACTTGCGATCTTAATGTGTAACCTCCGACATTTCCACCCTTATATTTCAAAAGGTCCGCAGGAGTTTTCCAATGAACGGGTTTCTCTTTTCTTTCTGCGATCACCCAGGGAGTTTTATAAATCGTCTTGGACAACGTCATACCCTGAACGAAATCGTCATCAACGAAAGACGGAAAAAATCCGTTGATACGTTCATCACTCATCCCGACATTTCGCGTTCTTTGAATCGGCACAAAGCGAACCTCCAATTCGTAACCGATTTTTTTAAAAATTTGCTTTAGTCCATAAATCGCCGCTCCTTGCTCGGGAAGCTTCGGACTCATGAAGGGAGGAATATCCATTGAAATCAAGGTGACCTTCTTTGAAGGTTTCGCAAAGGCCGACGTCACTACCAAAAAAGACAAGAAGAAGACGGTCATTGTTTTCATGCCTTCAGAATACCGAAAAGAGCTAGAGACTGACAATTGTCTCCTTGAACAAAAGACAGTTAAATCATTACAATGTCATCATGTTAAAAACGACGGTGAAGACATTTTATTTTATTTTTGGATGGATTTTTCTGCTCTTAGGAGTCATTGGAATTTTTCTTCCTCTTTTACCCACCACACCGTTTTTACTTCTGACGGCTTTTTGTTTTGCGCGCAGTTCAGAGCGCTGGCACCAATGGCTTTTAAGTCAACCGCACCTGGGACCGTTCATTCTGGATTGGCAACGTCATGGCGTTATCCGTTTGCGTGCCAAGATTCTTGCGACTGTCTTAATGGTGCCGCTGGTTTCGTTATCATTAATAAATGAGCGCGTGCCTCGCTATGCGCAGATCAGTGCAGGGATTATTTGCACCTGTGTTTTGATTTTTATTTGGACTCGTCCTTCGCAGCAAAAAACCGATTAAAACTGCAACTCACCGACAACCTCAATGCGGAAGCGGCCTCGGCCCGTCGATTGTAAACGGATGGCAGGACATTGCTCTTCAAGGCGTTTGCGCAGAAGAATCAAACGTGTCTCCAGATTGTCTTTGATCTCCGGAAGTTGCAGACTCTTTTCCGCGCGAAGTTCCATATTGGAAAACTCACTTCGTCCCGTCTTTTGATAGGTTTGCAAAAGATACCACAAGATTCTTGCCGGAATATTTTTAATTAAATACTGATCGTTTACAAAAATAAGTTCCGATTCAGGCACCCAACGTAAGCGCAAAAATTTTTTCTCTGTCGTTGTTGGCGCTACTGATTCTGTTTTTGTCACTTTCATGATCGTGCCTTGATTTTCCAAAGCACGAATTCCCACGGCCAAGAAATTACTCACGGTTGAAAGCAGAAGCTGTTCTTTAAACCCCCAGTAGAAGTTTTTCTCTGACTCCACGGCAAGCACACCGATAAAGTCCCCTTGAACTTTCAAAGGGGCGGCAATTTGCGAAGCCGGATTCGTCAATCCAGGGAAAGGAATTTTCGCTGATAGATTTTCTTGAGCATGCCCTACTTTGGCTGCTTGAGCATAACGTAAACCTTCACCCAAAGAACTGACCTGCAAAAGACGCTTGTGTTCAGCGCAAAGTCCAACAAGTCCTTGTCCCCAGCGAATTTCCGCTCCGACTCCACCAAAGGGATATCCAAAGCTAGAATGCGTGACCAAAACCTTTTGCTGCAAATCCGCCAGCAAAAGAATCATGTGAGTCCAACCCAAATAGCGATTTAAAATATCCATGGAGTGATCTAAAAGTTCTTCCAAACTAGAAAGACTGCTGAACTTATCCGAGATCACACGCAGCAGCTCTAAATCTGCCAAACTGACGTTGAACCCACACAGATCGGGAGTGGGCATCGTTGTTTGATCCGCGATTTCTTTGATCTCTAGGACTTCGTAGATATCCGCGGCTTTCATTTTAAAAATCGATCCCATGCCTTCATAAGCCGCAATCACGTCGAGCTTTAAAGACATCTGATCGAAGTTAGGCCCCTGTTCTTCGCTGCGCAAATACTTAACCTTGAGATGATAAGACTGAAGATTTCCAGGATGACGGACCTTGATCATCGCAAATGGATTCTCTAAGAGATTTGCGCGTGTTTTATTGAAGAATTGAAAAGATGTGGCCACATGCGTTTCATCGACGCGATAGACGTGACTGATGTAAGTCACATTGGGAGTTCCCTCTTGCGAACACGTCGCAATCATAGAGGGAACCACGCCTTCAAAACAGCAAGCTAAGTCCGACAATTTCAATGTCATGCAAGCTCCAGCTTCGTTCCTGCGCGCGGTCCCGGCGTTTGCAGATATATATTTTCAACTTCCACTTCCAAAGTGGTATCGGCTTGCAGCTTTAAACCCATCGCGGCTTCATTGGTCACACCAATTAACTGGATCTCTTTACGAAATCTTTCTGCCCAAGCTTTTGATTGATTCTGCTCTTCGTCTGTCATCGGACGAACTCCCACCACTTTGCCTTTGATTTGTGCTGCTTCAAATGTGCAAGGACGTGACAGGGAGACGGCAATAGCACCGTTGCTCTTAATATTCTGCAAACAATGATCGGCTTGAGTTTGCGAAACGAAGACAGACATCGTTTTGCCTTCTTCACGCAAATGAAGGCCCACAATCTCACAAAGATCGGGCCACATATCGGCGTTGCGCGTGGACATGACCATTCCAACACCGGTCTGAATTAATTGTCGCAGCTCTACTAAATTCATCTCGCCCATCCTACAGGTCGTTTAGGAAAAATTTAAGATCTTTTTAGGACATTCCTAGCAAATTCGCGCCCGGTAAAATGCTAAATTGGCTTATCTCAATCAAGGAGTGAGTATGAAAACGGCAAATATGGTTCTTCTCGGAATGTTACTCTCTGGCCAGATCGCTTTAGGTCAGAACAAGGCAAAAACTGTCAGCAATGAACCCACGGCTGAGCATGGACGTTATTTAATTCAAATCACTGGTTGCAACGACTGCCATACTCCCATGTACGCTCCTAAAAATGGGGCTGTGCCTGAGAAAGATTGGCTCAGCGGTTCAGACGTCGGCTGGAAAGGCCCTTGGGGAACTTCTTATCCCACGAACCTACGTGCCCGCGTGGCCGGCATGACAGAAGATCAATGGGTGACTTATTTGAAACATCTGAAGTCGCTTCCTCCGATGCCCTACTATTCAGTGAACGCGATGGGAGAAAAAGACGCGCGCTCTATTTATCGTTTCATCCGCTCCTTGGGAAATCATTCGCAAACAATTCCTACAGCGTTGCCTCCGGGAAAAATTCCGCAGACACCGTATGTGAACTTTGACGTGATTCCTCCGCAAGCTAAAAAGTAAAAATAAAAAAGCGCCGTTTTTGTCACTCTCTGTGAAGTTTAACATTTCACTTTGAGAATGACGGAACGTCGCTTTGTTTAAACGCATCTCTGCCTGCATGACCTTTGCTTTGAATCTCTTTATTCGAAGGAGTTTTCATGCGCTGGCAAAAAGTTTTCTTTTTTCTCATTTTGGGACTGCAAGCGGCCACACATCAGTGGTCGGCGGCTCCTGAACAGCTCATTGCCCGCGCCCCACAAAGTGTCGCTCCTGCCTCTACACCGGCTTCTGTCGGTGTTTATTATTTCGTAACAGGAACTGAAGGTTGCCCCAAAGAAATTGAATGGAGCGCCGAATGCGGCGGTTTCACTTTGCGCCCTACGGATGAAGGCGACACGCAGAAGTTTTGCAACATCAATAAAGGTTCTAAAATCGTGCACGAAAAGGTCGAGCACGGGAAAAAGAAAATTCTGACTTATGTCAGCCGCAAAGATAATGTGATTCGCAAAATGGAAACGATGCTTTTTTCTAACGAGGAAACGGCGGTCACTTTGCAACAAGAAGACACGGTTATTATCGACGAAACCGGAAAATTCTTGTGGGAGCACAGTCAAAATCGCAAAGGCTTTAGCTGTTTGTATTCTCGGTAATTCGTCGGACGCCGGCCGTGCCGGAGCGCCCGTGGTACGCAGGCTGAAGCTGCAGCATCATTTTTTATTTAAAATCGCCTTATAGGCAGTCTCTAAAAACTCCACAGACTCTTTATCTGAACGACGAATGGCCGCTTGGTAAGCTTCGGTGACGATTTTTAAGGAAGCCCCCGCCGGAACTCCTAAAACTTCGTACGCGTCCCAGCTATGTCCATTGTAGTTAAACATCACATTCAGGCTTTTTGTAACGGTGCCTTCAACATCGGGATGACGACGCAAAGCTACGCCCCCCGTCGGAGGTGGTTCCGGAGTCGCTTCCATAAGTGGCGGTGCGCTATCCTTGGCTTTCATATTTAACTGCGTCGGACGACGTGCCCCTCCGCGCGATACGAGATACCAGAAGATGAAAGCCCCCGCTCCAACTAAATTCAATGTCAAAAAGTCTTGGCTATTCATTCAACTTCTATTATTCGTTGTGAGCACAAAATTATCAAGGAGTCCAATTCATGGCTGCCCCAAATCCCTTTGAAAAACAGACGCCCATTCCCGGAGTGAAACACATTATTGCCGTAAGTTCAGGCAAAGGCGGGGTTGGAAAAAGTACGGTGGCTACTAATCTTGCTATGGCTTTAGGCAAAAAAAGCAAGGTTGGTTTACTGGATGCGGATATCTACGGTCCGAGCATTCCTCGTATGTTGGGAACCTTGGGGCAAAAACCGCAAATCAATCCCGAAACAAATCAACTTGAGCCAATCACTCGCTACGGTATCAAAATTATGAGCATTGGTTTTCTGGTTGAAGAAGGTGCTGCCGTAGTATGGCGTGGTCCGATGCTTTTTAAAGCCATGGATCAATTCCTTCGCGATGTGAACTGGGGCGAGTTGGATTATCTTCTTGTCGATCTTCCACCGGGAACTGGTGACATCCAATTGACGTTGGCTCAAAAAGTTCCTGTTGCGGGAGCTGTTGTTGTATCCACTCCGCAGAACGTTGCTTTGCTTGACGTAAAAAAAGCGGTGGATATGTTCCAACGCGTGAACGTTCCAATGCTGGGTATGATCGAAAACATGGCTTACATGATCAATCCTGTGAACGGCGAAAAAATGCAGCTCTTCCCTAAGGGAGAAATGGATTCTTACGCTGACTCCAAAGGCATTGCGAAATTGGGAGCAGTTCCTTTCAATCCTTCAGTAGGTCTTGCTTGCGAAGCGGGAATTCCTATTGTTGAAGCGAATAGCAATGGTGCCGAAGCTCAAGAGTTTATGAAGATCGCGGATCGCATTCGCGAAATTCTTCCTTAATCAACAAAAGGACTCCCCTCGGAGTCCTTTTGTTTTACCTTTTTCCGTTTCATCCCAAAACAAATTCTCGCCCGTTTTCTCAGAGCGAAACGCATTTTCGACGTATTTTGAGAATCGAATGTAGTGCTATTGAAAATAAAACTTTGGTCGAGTTATCCTGAAAGAGTTGAAACCACATGGCTCGGGAGACTTACCTCGGGTAAGTGAAAGCTTTTAGGGCCAAGCTACAGGAGGACGCGGATGAAAAATCGAATTCACGATCATCATGATGAACCACCGAAGTGACGTGCAAATCACCAGGATTGCTACCAAGAGGTTTTGGGTTCAGGCCTCTCTAAAAAACGATGAACTGGTTGGATCTATCAAGAATAACTCAAAGGAGGTTCCTAGGGTTATACTCGTTAGGATTTAGATCCTTCCTTTGCCTCAAGGCAAACCGTCGGAAACGGCGGGACGCAAAGCTAAAGGGGTGTCGGTGCGAACCACGCCAGCCAGCTGCCAAAGGTGAGTCACCTGAGGAATCAGAGGTGTGCATATGGAAGGAACAATTACATACAAGGATTGGTTTCATTCCCCTTAGCTTGCGAGTTATCACTGACGATTCCTCGCAAGCACTTTTTTTTGAACAGCACTCTTAAAGCGCACAAGATCCTATCACGACTCCTTCACTTTTCTTTGAGATCACGAAATCAACATGCTCCAATAAATTAAAAAAACAGAAGGGCATACGATTGCGATCCATTCCTGTCACAAAGAAACCTTCCTTTGGTACCTCCTCTAACGACTTAACGGCTTGTCGAGAGAATGTCCGAACTCTGTTAGAGTCTTTGGTTAAGAATATGGTTGATAAGATGGATCAGGATTCTGTTACTGCGGATATTGAGATCGGCGACCAAACAACAGTCTATAAATTATCTTTCAATAAAAATTGCGTTGGAAAAGTTCTTGGCGTCGGAGGAAAAAACATCACGGCTCTACGAACAATCATCCTTGCTATTTGTTCCCGACAAGGGTTTAGAGCGGTTATTGAAGTCCCCCACATTCCTAAGTAATTAAGGCTCTTTATAAAAACAGCCTAAGGAAGTGTGATTTCCAAGAATAGGACTGTCCATGCGAGGCTTCCATCCATGCCACCCGCCGCGAGCTGCTTTACTCACCTTCATCGCGACGTCCCCACAAGCTTGGAAACGGTCCTTGGTTCCACAATTTTTGCTTCCACCAGAGGACACACAAACCGTGCAGACCGGAAGATCTTTATAGTTGCTCCAATCAGCAGAGATTTTTTTAAAACCGTATTGCGGTAAAATCGTCTCGGCCTGATAAGCGGCGGCTCCTGGCAGATAAACATCCACACCACATTGAGACATCAAACGTTTTTTGACGTTACGGTAGCAATAGGTCATACCACCACGGCTGCCTCCTGTACGGCGACCTCTCCGTTTTTGCGCAGGACCTGCCACTTCATATTCATCATAGGAACTGACATCCTGAAAGAGACCTTCTTGCGCGTTCATCATCTGTGGTTGACCAAGATTCAAATCACGAGCATCAACCCAAAGATCGGACGGAAGATCACTCATGTAATCTTCTTCCACATCCAAACCGATACGCACGAGTTCCCGTCCGTCACTGCCTTTGAAATTTTCAATAACTTCGAACTCAGTTCCGCGATCCAAGGTCAATGAGTTGTTCTGAGCCTCTGTTTGATTAGGTTCTTCTTTTCCCAACAATGTCATGCGACTCAAAACGTAACGACTTCCGACGCGGAATGTGCCCCAGGAGTTTTCTCTGACAGAATCCACAGGCGACACGGCTCCTTCTGCAAAGAGGCTTAAAGTAAGAATAGCGATAACCATGGATATATGTCTCAATTGCATAAGGGGCTCCGTTTATTCCTAAATCCGATGCAAAACGAAGACCCTGGCCATTTTCAGCCAGCTTGATTTAAATGCGAGATTAGAGAGTGCGCTTGGAGCGGCCTGAGTGCATTCTCTGAACGCGAGACAAGAAATGTCATTCTTTTACCCAAACATTTACTGAATATTAGCACAGAGAGCATAACAGATATGTGGGCCAAGGGCCGACGAACTGTAGAACTGACAACTCCAAGCGTTCCCCGCTGAGGGATAAGACGCAAGTACTTGTGCTGCTGCCCAAGATGTCGTAAAGCCGCCAGAAAGAAGAGTCTTGCCCGCGGGACAAGTCGCCGTTGCTACACATGAATTCGCTGCGGCATTACTGCATGTGCTGTTAACAATCTGAGGGCCGACGGAGAAAGAAGTGGCCGCCACCGTACCTGCTACTTCTAGTTTAGTCGCGGGATTCGTGGTTCCAATGCCGACGCGACCAGCACTTGTCATCGTCATGACATCAGCACTCAGAGTAAAACTGTAAGCTCGTAAACTATCACCATCCCCAGGATTATAACGCCACTGCCACTTATTCGCACCGCCGTCGGCAAATCGTACATGAGCTTGGCGAGGAGCTCCACCCGTAGTATTCAGCATAAGGCCTGCAGAACTCGATGAATCGACCTGCAGCTTGTCACCCGGACTTGTTGCACCAATCCCGACATTCCCACTCGTGTTGATAAAAATTCGATGAGCCGCCGCTGATCCTTGATAAATTGCAAAGTCTTTAGTGCCATTCCCGTTAATATCCTGAACAATCGCCCAATCGTCGATTGATGCGGAAGCTCGTCGCGACGTTGCGTGTGTGGACGCCAGAACCTGTATTCCATTTGAGAACTGTCCTGAACCAGTTGCGACAGTCAATGAAGAAGATCCAGGATTTGTAGTACCGATACCAACGCTTCCAGAACTTGTAATAGAAATTGCAGAAGGTGCAGAAAAAGTTCCGAGGTCAAGAGGAAATCCACTGGAAGAACGAACACGGGCTCTTGTGCCAACAGCTCCGTCGCTATCATACGCAATCGCTACACCTGGAACGGCGGCGTTTGACTGTGCAAAATGCGACAGAATTTTTTCACCCGCAGTTACGCCAAGGTCTTTATAAACTGTAAAAGGATACGGAGGCCCCGCCGTCCCGACTCCGACACTGCCGTCGGCAAGGATTGTCATTTTGGTTGTGCCATTGGTTTCAAAATTTAAGGGGAAGTTGTCGTTCGTTCCGAGAGTGGCCGTTCCCGCAAAAGAATTTCCGCCATTAACAAAAATGGAGCCTGTCGCGAATGAAGAACAAATCATCATACCTGTGGCATCAAACGAGACTATTTGTCCAACAGTACAGTTAAATGTTATTAACGCGTTTCCTGTTCCGTTAGAGGCAATCAATCGATTGCCCGTGAGAGACGTTGCTCCCGTACCCCCTTTAGAGACAGGAACAGCAGAAGGGAAGTTTGCTGGATCTGCACTGATGGTTCCTGACGATACAGAAATACCAGCTCCTACCTGCACAGCACCTTTCGTCGATGTTGTCGCATCGTTAATGGAAATGGCAGGAGTTGTTGAACCTGTTGCAACAACAATCGGCGCAGTCCCCGTGACATTAGTTACAGTTCCATTTGTTGGAGTGATCCATTGAAGGCCAGAAGCTTGTGCCAAGTTTGCTGATAGAACTTGTCCATTTGTTCCAACCGGCAAACGAATATCATTCGTGCCATCGTGAACAATCAAGTCACCTTTGGTGGTGCTTGGTGAAAGACCATTGAAGGCCGCTGTTGCTGTTGCCTGTCCCGTACCGCCATTTGCAATCGGTAAAATACCGGTGACTTCAGTTGCGAGATTCGCAGCAGCCCCACTGGTTGCGGCCGTCAAACGACCTTGAGCATCGACAGTGATGTTGGCCCGAGTATAAGATCCTGCAGTCACAGCTGTGTTTGCTAAAGAAATAGTTCCGGTCGTTGTAATAGGCCCGCCGCTCAATCCAGTACCAGTCGCAATGTTTGTGACAGTACCCCAAGCATTTGAATCATTAGCCGCAGCCCACTTCGTTCCATCATATTTCAGAACTTGGCCCGAAGTTAATCCCGTTGTATCAACATCAACACCTTTAATCTTATTAACAGAAACAGTACCAATCGTTCCACTCACATCACCCGCCAGAGACACGTTGATCGACTGACATTGGAATGATCCCGAAACCGAATTCCAGTATGGAGTCTGATGGGCTGCACAGTTTGCATTGACCACAGCCGTATTAAAGGCAGCCACCGTATGATAGTTACTCAATGCCGCATTTAAATTTGTAATATCACTTGTTGTTATTGCAGAACTTCCCCATTGAGTGCCATCAAATTTTAAGAAGTGACCTGAAGTTGGAGCTGTATTAGAAACGACCACATTTTGAAGTTTCGCTACGGAAGGATTTGGATAAGTGCCACTTAAATCTCCACCGGCAGGTCCCGTCGGTGTGCGTGAATTCGTAAAACGAGAATCATCACCCGCAGCGATTGTTCCCGCGACCGTGCCAACATTCAAAGTCACAAGAGGAGTTGAAGTGTTATTGGTAATTGTGACGTAACCATTAGCGGAGCTTACGTTTGTCACTGTACCGCCGCTGGCTCCACTCACGGGGGCACAAGCTAAGGCCGTTCCATTCCAGCTTAAAAATTCATTCGCGACACAAGTCGGAATCCCCGTTTTAATGACAAAATCATTTTCCGTTTTTGCTCCCAGTCTCACGGCGGAAAAAGCCGACAATGCATACGGCACGGAGCGGATGACATTCATCGGGCTAATCTGTTTCCATCCAGTGCCGTCATGAAATTGTACTTTCAATACACGGTTGTCACTTTCCAAGGCGGTGAATGTGGAACCCCCATAACAATTGTGAGTCGTGGAGTTCTCAAAAGCCGTTGCAAAATTATATATAGGTGAAGTAGGAAACAATCGCGTTCCCATCCCAATAGGGACGTCGAAAACTCCTTTAGAGCCGACCATATTTACGCCGTCGACTTGTTCACGGTAAACCACGCAGCTTCCTGTTGGATTTGCGATCTCAAAAAGAAAACTAACATTGGAGTATTCAAGGGGAACTCCATCCGCTTTTACAATACGCCCTTGATAAGTCAGGTTCAGCGGGCTTGCATATGCGAAATCACAGAATACGAAGCTTAACAATAAGACAGATTTTAAGATTCTTACCTGAATATTTTGATTCATCCCACGTTCCATTCAAGGATAAGAGTTAAAAAGGTCTTCCGCCATTCAGTTGAATCACTTGATCCGTGCCGCTGACATTGATGTATTTTCCGTACATCATGTTATTCCACGAATACCCGCAATACGATCCTCCGGAAGAAGAATTAGGATACGTCGAAATTGATCCCTGAATCGCACCGCGATCTTCGTTCACCGTAATTTTTAAAGTGCCGGAAAGAGTGATACTCGCTGCGAAAGTTTTCGCTGGGCCAATGGGATTTCCATAAGTTCCTTCGCCCATGCCAACAATGGAAATCACTGTTGAACTGTTCGGAGCCAGGGACCACTTTCCCTCCCCGGTATAGTTATTAATAGGACCATTGCTAGCACTGGTTTTTGTGCCACTCACGTTGCCACAAATAACAACGGTGGTATTCATACTGTACGCGGGACAACACATGTTGTTTCCATAATTTCCAGAACCGTTATTAAACGAAATACTTCCCGTCTGCGGAAGTTTCGAAAGATTCGATAATGTTACTTTGACGACGAAGCCAGAAATGATCGGAGTTCCCTCTCCTAAAAGGGTCGCCCCCTCCCAAACATCTTTCCTAAAATCATGGTAGGACATCAAATCCAACGGTGGAGAAATCAAAACTCGATTGGCAAAACTTTGCCGGCTCAGCAAACTCACAGAGATGAGAACAAATATTTTCATTAAGCCCATAGAAACTCCTCTTTAAAAAATATAATAGGGTCTGCTGACTTGCTTTCCGCGGGTCAGGCCGAGCGTTCGTGTGTTTTCAATGTCCTGCTCGTAGGTATCAGGAAAACCTGCGCATATAAATTTTCGTCCATTGGTCTGCGTGACTAAGAACTCAGGTTCAAGTCCCGTAAGGTCCTCTGACGTCGCGACTGATTTGATTAAGACGTAAAGAAGTTTTCCTGAATCCGACTTTAAAAGAAACGTCGAGACACTTGCTGAAGGGTTTGAAGAATCTAAAATCAAACTGTGGCTTCCAATGGTGCCTGCAATTCCAGAAAATCCCTGGGCCCATCCCATCTGACCGAGCTTGCAAATCGGAACCAAAGATTTTGTCGTCGTGTTCAGATAACTTATTACCGTTCCCTCGCCTCCACCGTGAACGGCAATCAACTGATCTTCACCGGCGTCTTCGCCTAAGATTTCAATATCATCGACATTGGTAAAAGCTTCCTTGTTATATTCGGGAAAAACCTTAACGCCATTCAAACTGCCATTTTCCGTGACGAGGTAGGAGCTACCATTGAGATTGCGAAAGTTGACAATCTGACCGTCGTTAGTACGCAGACCAAAAAAATCCCCTCGGTAAAAAGCGACTCCCGTGCCACCGCCTAGGTTTGCGACCTCATCACACGAGGTGCCGGAGTACTGCCGATATTTAGACCACATTTGATTGCGACAGGCATCGTTGGCAGTGGGATATTGCTGCACGATCTTAAGATCCCCGGAATCCAGATGCATGCGATTCGGAGAGTCCGAGGTGAACAAAGAAAACCGATTGTTCGCGATTCTTTCGCCGTTGTTATAAAGAACGGCATTAAACTCCGCGCGGTCTTTGGAGGTGAACGTGTTATTGTAGAAAAAATCGACCTGCATACGATCCATGCTCACGGACATCACTTTGCGAGTCATCGGACCTTGGGCAGGGGAAGTTTCCTGAATCTCCCAATCCTCGCCGTAAGTAAAAAGACTGCGTTCTTCCAAAGTTAGCCCCGAAAGATCGTCCACCGTGAAGGTCGTCAATTTTTTCCCGCCGAGCTGAGAGCAATGATGTCCTTCGGCTAAGGCACGCAGAAACAGACGAGCATCGTCACAGTGTCGGGTTTCAATCATGTACTTTGCTTCAGCGAAGCGAACTGCCACCATAAAAGTTTCAATAGCGGAGCTTAATGCCAACCTATGCTGGGAACTCTGCCGTTGGCGTACGGCTTCCTTGATCTGATCATTGATCAATGCCGCTACGGCACTCACGATGATTCCTAACACTCCTACCAAAATCAGGCTTAAAACAATATTTCCCCGCTGATCAGAACGAGCTGACATGATAAACCTCGTTGACGAGTGGAGCATTGGTCGTTCCGGTTTTGTAATCACGATTGATTTGCAAATAAAAACTAATGGTGTGGATGTATTCCTGTTTCACCAAAGAAAAGGCACTTTTCACGATTTGACCGTCGGACTCCCCCGAAAGTGCGACCGGCAATGGCGACGGAACGCTCAACACCTGACATCCCGATGTATCACAATAAATATTTGAAAAGGCCACGGAACGAATTTCCTTTTCACCCGCAAATGGTTTGTTGAAAATCTGCTGGGCGTGCACACTGACAACACCCTCCGTTCTAAGAAAAACCTTGGTGCATGAAATTTTATCTCCGCTTTGCAACGCGCAGTCACTCACTACCAGGTTCAGCTCTTTTTCAACGTGGTCCATTCCCGTGCTCATCAAACGCACCGGAGACAGCTTCATCGGAGGGCGCCCCATTGCATTGATAATCGTCGTCGCATCCGGAGTATCCGCTCCCGAATCAGGAACTAAAAACGGTTTGACAGAAATCGTATAAAGTCGCGACTTATCCCGTGTATACTTAAGACAATCCGAATTGTTGGCATAACGAACTTCACCGTAAGTTCCCGTTACGGCGTTGTATTGTGGATCGAATTTTTGCACGCTTCCGGTGATTGCGAATAACACTGAATTAGGTTCATCCGTCAGAGCGATCACCGTATTCACCGAAAGATCTATTTCACCTACCGGCATTTGCGTGCCATTAGAACTGACCAGGGCGGCCTTCGCGGAAATTTCTAAATTTCCGAAGTCATTGACTGAAGAATCAATGAGAAGAGTCTTTTCATCCAAAGGACAGATGATTGGCAGAGACGGACTTTTGACATCGGCGTACACCCAAAGATACGACGTCGAATTTTCACAATTTTCCGTGAGGCTTGCACATTTTCCTTCGTAGGGAATAACCAAGCGCCCTAAAGGAAGGCCCGTCACCTGCCCGGCAAAGGCGTAAAAATGAACGTCGGATCTCAACATATTTCTTTGCAAGAAACCCATCAGAAGATTCGCATCCGTTTTAATCGACCGATTCAAAAAAACTTTATTGAAATCCTTCGTGATGTCTGAAAATGCGGAAGAAATGGCGAAAATTCCAATCAGAGTTACACCCAAAGCCACGAGAATTTCTATCAAGGAAAAACCGCTCTGATTTTTCACCACGGTCCCCTCCGAATTTTCACAGTCTTAAATTCCAGTTTTTGTGATTTCGTAGAAAAATAATAATAATTAAATGACAGTTCCAAGAGCTGATTGGCGACGATGTACTTGCAATACATTAAATCAATACAGCTTGGAGAGGCATAGTGAGGCCCGATAAAAAACGCCAAGTTCTTTCCTAGAAGTTCACCCATAGCGGGAATGTCGTTGATATTTTCCGCATTGATGGGCACTCCCACTTTTTCTGTCTCTAGACTGATGGCTTCACACGGACTGCTCGTGCGTTGTTCCCAGGCATTCTTGTCACTGCAAAGCCGTGCGATTTTATAACGGGGTGACTTAAAGACATCCGTAAAAATCGTGACGGAAAGATCGTTGGATTTTCCTTCCCGCGAGAGATCCGAGGAGATGGCCCAGTAGTTGTTAAATACAACGGCCGCCGCCATCGTAGCAATGGAGACTACAAGGATGGCAACAAGGCTCTCAAGAATGGTCAGCCCGCCGCTGTTTCTAAAAACGTGCATGTGCCATAAGACTATGCAATTCAAGATTTCGAGTAAAGGCACCTGGCCCTTCTTTCTGTTCGCTCAGAGTGACTATATTTGTTACCTCCGAACCTTCTTTGTCGATTTCCTGACGTAAAAACCTCTATATCTCCTCTGAAGAGGCCGGAATTTTGCTCTGTTAAGCAGGATGATGAAAACATCCCGCTTTGTTTCATTTTTATTTGTTCTTTTATTAAGTCTTTCGGGCCTTGCGGCTCAGAGCTATGACTATGCGAAGATCTTTGATCTCACCTACAAAGTCATGTCGAATAAAGACCTTTATAAAGCGCTTAACGAGGCTTTGGTGCAGCAGCCTCAACCTCTCACGCAAAGTCAGATCGTTTTCATTCTGCAAAACAAACCGGAATACATGCCGCTCATTGAACAGGTTACGACTCGTTTGGCCGTGTCTCAATCTGAGTCACCCGAGACCTACGCGGAGTATTTAAAGACCGTCAAGGCTCAGCTCAAAAATCTGGTGCAGTCCCCTGATTTTCAAAAACAAATCGAAGCTTACGCCAGCCCGAACAATCCTGCCGTGCTTTCTTTGCCGGGAGATGCTCCGGGATACAAGGGTATGCGCTTGTTTGTTAATCATCCTCACTTGCGCAACTTGAATGATCCAAAAAGTGTGGTGCGCGGTGATGATCTTCGTAAAGTCGTTGTGGATTTTATCAACGGAGCTGAACAAGAAATTTGGTACAATGTTTTTGACTTTGATCTTCAAGTGATTGCAGATGCCCTTAAAAATCGCCATCTCAAAAAAGGTGTGAAGGTTCACGGTGGTATCGACGCCGGAACTATTTCCACTCGACCTGAAGTCAAAAAGATTTTTGATTTCCTTTCAGAGATTGAAAGTGAAAACTTTAAAACCGTGGCCGTTAATTCTGTCGGTCTGAATCACCAAAAAATTATCGTGCGCGATCCGTTCGGTCCTCGCGCAGCCGTGCTTTTCTTATCTGGCAACTTTACACAAAGCTGCATTGGTCCCGAAGGTGACCTTGTCGATATTCCCAAAGAAAAAAGGCCGATTTATTCCATTCCTAACGCCAACCACGCTTTGATTATTTTGGGAACTTTGCCCGCGCAAGTCACACAAGCGGAGCTTCGTAAAACTTTGGAATTTAAAATCCGTGGACAAAGTCAGTACCCGATAGGTGGAAGTTTTAAAATCTTTGGTGATAAAAAAGATGCTCAAGAGACGCCTTACATTGTTCTTTCCTTTTCACCAAAAGGTGGAGATGGTGACGTCAATAAAAGCATTTACGTTCCGTTGATCTTAAACACTCACGGTCCTATTGAAGCCGTGCACTTTGCGTTTTCTTCAAAGCAGATTCAAGATGCTCTTTTTCAAAGAGCGAAGCGAGATATGGAAGAGCGTGGAACGTTTGAGTTCCGCTCTGTCGGAGACACACCCTTTGCCATGCGCGAGTGGAGCGTCTTCCTTTCTTTGTCGGGCCTTAAGAAAGATCTGACATCAGGAAAATATCTTGTCGATCAAGAGGCCCCTATTCTTAGTGCCCTTGGCGCTTTGGGCGTGACGAACCTGCAGCAGACTATTCGCACGGCTCCTGAGATTTACGGCGAAAGACATTTAAAATTGGAAGACGGTTCGAGCGTCAAGACGACCTCTAAAATTCATCATAAGGTCTTTATTTTCCCTGAAGACTCTTTGGCGGTTTTAGGTACGTCCTTTAATCCAAGTGAAAATGCCGAAAGCAATAACGAACAGATCGTGATTGTTAAAGATAAAAACATCGTGACTCAAGCTCGAGGCTTTTTCTTGTACCTCTATCAGCAATCTGCCAAGTCCGTAACTCAAGAAGCCAACCGCAGAAATATGAGAGCATTGCCAGATACTTCTGGCGATGACGCCGATACTCTTTCAGAGCGAGGCCAATAAAATGATGAAGCTTATTTTTTCCATCGTTTTAGTTTTCACATCCTCATGGGCTTGGGCCTCGGGCGACTTCCGCACTTACTTTGAAGAAAAAAACAAAATCAATCAGCAAGGCGATCTTGCCGCGATTAAATACTTTCACAGCAAGTGGGCGACGTCACAATATGTGGTGATAAATAAAAAAGAAAAAACCGCGATATTGTTTGGCGAACAAAACCAAGTTTTGAGCAAAGCTTCCATCCGTGTTTATCCTGGTGATGAATTGGAAAAAGGCGGCGCCGGAATTTATATTTATTCCGGTGCAAAACAAGCGTTCCACTATGGCAAAGCTGAAAAAGATGATTCCGTTCATGCGCTCTTTTTGGGAAATTTCAGTCTGCACGCAGGCACCCCGATTTATGTTTTGCCGGAATCCACGGATCACCGTTTCCGCATTCGCAATCAAACACTGACCTTCGGTGCAGCTCAAGTATTAAGAAATCGTCCGGCCTTTAACTACTCGCCTTTAAACGTTGTTGCGAAGAACAGCGAGATGTCGGTGGATTTCACCGACCGTTTTACAAGGAAATATGTCCAAGCATTGCAGGAAGAAAAAAAGAAGTTGATGGAACTTCTGCAAATCGAAAACGACGAATACAATATGCTGGCGGAATTTGCTTTCGGCGTACTTTCGCCGGAAACAGACTATGGCACAAGCTGGAAGTACCGTTTAAAACAAACAGCTCCCGTTGTAGTTTCGGTTCTTAAAGGAAATGGTTTTGACACCAGCGCAAACAGTCGCGGTCCGACACAGATCAAAAACATTCCCGACGTGATCACGGAGCACTATCACATTGAAAAAAGCGAATTGCGTAAACCGGAAAACGCCGCCATCACGACTTTGGCGTTCGCCGCAGAACAATTAAAAGAACTGCGCAATATGGCTTCGTCTCATAAAGAGATTACCGAGGAAACTCTGCAAGACTACTTGTATTATCTCTACAATGGCCGTCGCAACGAGATTAAGAAGGCCACCGCCACGCCGGAAAAAAACATCCTCATCCAAAAGATTAAAGAGGCCATTCGTCATTTTCATATTGAGGAAGTATAGAAAGCGTTCGCAAGTTTGACAGGGAACATCTCTTCTTTACCGCCGTCTATCCGATGAATTATTGACAGCTCCGCAGAATCACTGGGCTAAGACGGCGTCGAACTAATAGACATCTTATTTTGATCAGCCGCCGACAGAAAAACTGAGTTTCTCGAGCGAACAATGGTATTCTTTAAAAACATAGCTTCTTGTGTTCGGGGGAATGACATGAAGAAATCAAATGCCGCTTTGCTTGTGGCTCTTTCTGTTTTAAACGTTACGTTCTTTCAAAACTGCGCGCCCAATAATGGTCTGCAATTTTCTATCGATGCAAATTCCGCATACAATATTTACGGCGATTTGCCTCCGAACGCTCAGGTCGTGAGTTTAAAACCTGAAGAGTCCAAAGAGTATCCTTCGACTCAATTGGTCCTTGTGATCGACAACTCGGCCACAATGAAACAATCGCAAGAAGCTCTGGCGGAAAAAGCCGATAAACTTTTGACAAGTCTTTCCAGCAAAAAAGTTACTGTTCATCTTTTGACGACTTCAAGCTATGCCACTAACACCATTATGGGCTACGGCATGGTTAACAACGGCGTTGAAACCTACGTCAAAACAGCCGCTGAGCTGACAGGCTCACCGGAGAATCAAGTTGCGAAGTTGAACTTCGGTACTTTGAATCCGACTAATTTTGTTTTAAATCCCACGGACTCTGAAACCGCCAGACAAACCGTTCTTAACAAAATTAGATCAGCCATCAAAGGCGTCGGTATCGGCGGCATCGATCAGGAATCCGGACTGTGCAGCGTGATCCAGTTCCTTTCACAAACTCCGGCGAAGTTAAGTGAAAACGAAAAAACTGTGGTGTTTCTTTTGACGGACGAAGACAACTACAGTGCCGCTAACCACTGTAAGAAAGAATCCGTGAACACACTAACAACGTTCCGCTCTTATCTTTACAGCCGCACGATGGTTGAATATGAAATTGTCGGCGAAGGTTACACAGAAAGAGACGGCGTGAAATCTACTGTGCAAGCCCTCACTTTCACGGACCGTGTTGGCTCTATTATCCGTGGTGTTGAGAATATGGAAGGCCAGAATTGCGCGGCGGACGATGCCAATGCCATCAGCAAATCCGTTGCGGCCCGTGTTGGCACCACGACTCTCATAGTGAACACGAAAGTCTTCTTTAATTCGGCGCACGTGGCGAGCTGCAAATACAAAAATTATACTTACGGATTCTCGACTTCTTTGCCTAGTGAGAATGCTGTCGACTACTGCGTGAATCCTTACCGTGGCAGTGCGAACATGATGCAATATATGGCGGTGGTATATACCGGTGTTCTTGGCACTCAAGCGTGCCGCTCGAACACGCAGTATTTCGTAGGCGCAGTGACCCGCGCCCAGTATTATCTAAACAGCGCTCCTACATTGGCTGAGTCATTCTTAAAAGACTTAGCGGCCTCCAAGATGGGTAGTAACTTCTTTATGTCCATCGTCACAAACATCAAAGGTCAGGCTTGTGCTTTGAACCAAGGTCAGTCCAATGGTGATTCGCTAGTAAGACTCTCTGAGCTTTCACCATTTAATATTAAAACTTACTCGATCTGCCCGGGCGATGACACTTTCACAAATGCTTTTGAAGAAATTGCGGCTGCGTCGACTTACGTATCGCAGGAGTTTGATTTAACGATTCCGGAAGATCAACAAATCCGCGACGTGATTCTTTCTCACGCTGACGGAACGATCGTGAAGTTGAAATCCAATGTTTACGAAGTTCATGATGGCAAAATCAACTTTAAGAACATCAAGCTATCTGCTTCAGACAGCATTAAATTGGTGATTTTCTAATTTTGTCTAATGCTACAAAGACAAATAAAAAAGGGACTCTGGTGAGTCCCTTTTTTTTATGCACTATGGTTGTAAAAAATCCCCGGCACTTTTATTGTGCTGATTCAGAGGGAATTACGATGCGTGATCCGACAACCAAAGAAGCAGGATTGCGGATTTTGTTTTTTTGCTTAATGTCTGACATCGACACATTGTATTTCGCGGCGATCGCAGAAAGATTTTCGCCTCTTTTAACAACGTGAACTTTTGCTTTCGCCACTTCACGAACAGAAGAACTGTCTGGAGTTGGCACACGCAATTTCATTCCGACTTTCAATGTGCGACCACGCTTGATGCTGTTCAAACGCTGAAGCTCAGAAACGCTTGTTGAATACTTGCGAGCAATCGTGAACAAAGAGTCACCGGATTGTACGATGTAGTAACGGCCATCAGCACTCACTGTGGCACTTACTTTTTGAATACCAGAGTCAGCAGGAGCAGATTTCTTAGCCACGATAGAGCGATTCACAGAAGTACGGTCTCTGATCGGAGTGCGATCCGGAACGTAGATTCTCATACCCACGCGCAATGGCTTACGGCGCGGAAGATCATTGAGATCACGAAGATACGCGACTGTCGTGCGGTACTTACGAGCCACCGTGCTCAGAGTATCACCGCGACGAATGCGGTAGGCCTGAGTGTCACCAGAGTCTGCGATAAATTGAACATTCGCGACTACACTTTCATTTGCTGCCACTGTTGCTGCTTCCGTTGTTCCTGGTGGAATACGCAAGATCAACTCTTCACCTTTAACCGTTGCCACTTCTCCTTTGAACTTTGGATTGAGGGCTTTGAAATCCTCATAGTTCAAATTCAATTTTTCAGCCATGGAACGAAGGTTCACGGGTTGCTTTAGAGTGATGTGATCAAACTCAATCGGTGGAAGATAATCAATATCGTCAAATCCGTATTTCGCTGGATCTTTACCGATCATTTTCGCTGCGATGAATTTAGGAACGTAATTGATTGTTTCTTTTGGCAAACGTTTTTTACGAGCAAGCTCCCAGAAGTCACGCGTGTAGTGATTCATCACTTCGCGCTTCACGCGGTTTTCACCCACGTTGTAGGACGCCATTGCCAAATACCAAGAACCGAAAACGCTATAAAGACCTTTGAAGTATTCTGCCGCTGCTTGGGTGGCAAAAACAGGGTCACGACGTTCATCGACGAAAGCGCTGATCTCAAGACCATAACGTTTTCCTGTGCCGCGGATAAACTGCCAGTAACCGACAGCCGCTGCATGCGATGTTGCTTGAGAGCTAAAACCAGATTCGATCAACGCGATGTAAAAAAGATCTTCAGGAAGTCCGTTGTCACGCAAAACTTTTTTCATCAGTTTTTCGTAACGTGTAGAACGTGCTAAATATCTTTCCATGTGCGGGCGACCGCGACCTTGGAAATAGGCAATCCATTTTTCAACAAGAGGATTCACTTCCGTAGGGATTGATTCCAATTCTTGATCGACCACTTTGGGCCCTTCGGGGTCTGACAAACGGAAGGAACTGATGTCCTTGATTTCCGTTTCAGCATTGGCTCCTTCTGAACCTCCGGCTGCTGTTGTGCTTACGTTCTTGTGCGCACATCCCGCCACAAAGGCCAGGACCAAACTCAATGTAAAAAGTCTCCTCATGAGTCCCTCTCCTCCGACACAGATTTCAGGCTACAGTGCCCTGAGGAGTTTTTCAATAAAACATCTCCCTTATTTTGCCTTTTTATTCAGCAAATCCTGCCATAAGACGGGTTTTAGAGTGAAACTGCTCTCCTCCGCTAGACGATAGAGCAAAACATTGCGCAAGATCGCCTTCACGTAAAAGCTTGTTTCTGTCCATGGAAGTTCATCAAACCATACTTCATCACGAGGAGAGCTGCTGGGTTTTGCGATTAATTCGCTCACCTCAGTTCTTCCTTCAAGCCATGTTTGCAAACGATAGGGTCCCGCGTTATACGCTGCTAGAGCGAAAGGCACGTTGTTTTCGAACTGGTCTAACATCTGGGAAATATAAAACGAACCCATGGGAATATTCACTTCAGGGCGGAACATATCATCCGGCAATTCGATTTTGAGTCCTAATTTTTTCGACACTTCCTGCGCTGTGGGCGGAATCATTTGCATCAACCCTAAAGCATTCGATGTTGAGACCGCACGCAGATTAAACGCACTTTCCTGACGAGTAAGACTTCGCAACAGAGAAGCATGCACACCGTAGCGTTCCGCCTCAGCTTGATACAAAGAACCAAAAACTTCAGGATACCCCAGCTTCACAAATTGCTCTCGACGCAAACTCGGATCTGTTTCCAAAGCATCATTGATCAAACGAATCGCTGTCATGTATTGCTGACGCTCAGACATTTTTTCAGCCAAAGACACTTTCACCGTGGCATCTTTAACAGGTGGAAGTGCCGAGAGTTCCGACTGCGCTTCACTCACCCAACCTGCATCCGAAAGTTTTTTAAAACGCTGCCATGATTTTTTCTGATTTCCTGCAAGATAAAATTCTGTCTGCAACTTTGGCGGTTTGTCTTTCAGATCTGGCCAAGAGAGTTTTCCGTCCTGTGATTCCGCACGAAGGCGCAAACCATAATAAGAGAACGGATACTTTTCGATCAATGCTGCGGCTGTTTGTTTTGCGCGCTCCGGATTTGTTTCCTGCAACGAGCGAATCAACCAGTACTGCGCATTGAGATCATAACGATCACGTCCCTGTAGTAAAAGACGCTCCAGCAGAGCCGATGCCGTTGAAAAATCTTTTTTGCGATAGTAAATCAAACTGGAACGGAAAAGAGCTTCTGCCGCTTCATCTGAACCGTTATTGTAAGTGATCAATTTTTGAAAATGCTCTAACGCCCGGTCATACTGACCTAAGAAGTGAGCACAGCGCCCTGCAATCCACAAAGCACTGGGAATTTGTGGAGACATCGGACTTTTTTCTGCCGCCGCTTGAGCTAAAGACATTGCACCCGCATAATCGCCGCGACGGTGCAGGTTCTGTGCCCAATCCAACAATCGACTGCTATCAGCTTCTTCCATTTCATTGAGAGCTTTGACCTTCGCCAATTTTTCAGCCAAGGAGTTGTAAATCTCTAAAGGCTTGTCTTTCAGACGACGAGCCGATCGGCTTCCAGGATATTGATTTAAAACTGTGATCGCATCTTTTAAAGCCGCCACAGAGTCATTTTGCTTTAAAGACTGGCGAAGACGTTCTTCGATTTTAACTTCTTCTCCACCCAGTTCCGGAGTTTCAATGACGACTTTCGGTGAAATGCTTTCCCCGCGGGCTTTTACTAAGAATTCTAACTTTTCTTGAAGATACTTAGAATCTTTTTGATCTTGCGCTTCCTCATACAGGAACTGCGCTTCGTGATAATTCACTTTTGCCAATGCCAAATCGCCCAAGGCTTGATAAACGCGTGATTTTTGTTCTTTGCTTAATTTAAACGGCTCACTGAGAAGTTCTTCCAGAGCATTTCCTGCTTTGGCTTCTTTTTTTTGCACTTGTGCTTCCAGTTGATCTAATCGCAACGAAACCCAACGGCTTGCTAAATCATCAGCCCAAGGACCTTCTTTAAAAAGATCTTTGTGAGTGCTTAAAATCGACAATGCTTTTTCCATCGCCGCCATGTCATTCTTTTTCTTTTGCCCTTGTTCTAAACAATGAAGCCACGTTTGCCCGACCCAACCACGCAGTTCCTTTTGAGCCGCGAAAACTTTTGGGGCCAACGCAATACACTCTTGCCACTTTAAGTGAATTTCATAATCCTTAAGCTGTGACAACGGTGCCAGAGTTTTATTTTTCTTCCCCGTGATTTGATAAAGGTCCACAACGTGAGCTGCAGAAAGGTCTTTCTTTAAATCCACTTTTTGCACCTGCGCTCCGGCAGAGGCCGCAAAAAGCACCGTCAGTGTTGTCACCGTTTTTTTCATTCCTACTCCTCTTCACCCACAGTTTCCGCTTCTTTAAAGGGAACTTCCGGAAAGGCTGATTTTTTTAAATATATCAGCGAAGCTTCTCTGGATTGTCGCAGTATCACCGTGAGCTTCCAGTAAGGTTCATTCACGGCGTGGTCAACTTCATAAGCGGCTGACAAATCACAAAAATAAACCAAAGCATTTTCATTTAAATGCTTCGAACACAGATTGTAATCAAAATTTTTAAAAGATCGCAAAAGCCACGGCCAAGGCCACTGTTCTTTCATTCCGATTTGCACAGGTCCCTGAAGCACTTCGGGATGAGCTTTGGCTTGCTCCATAAGGACTTTATAAAGCGTCGTAAGATCCGGTGTGGAATTGACGTACACATAAGGATGATCCATCCAAATCGGATGTTGATACACAGATGTGTAGGCACTTCTTATTCCGACGATTGACAAAAGAAGAACAAACCAGCGCAAGCGTTTGACTTCAGCAAGAGCGAAGGCCAGCACAAAGTAAAATCCCCACACCAAAGAAAGTACACACCATACGGTCTTGTAAGGGATGACGGAGTAAATGAAAAGCTGTGAAAGTGAAAACACACTCATGGCGCGAAGAGCTTTTGTTTTCGAGAACAATCCCCAAAAAGCTGCTAAGACTCCCAAAAGGACTAGAGGTTCGGCTTCCCAAAAAACTTGCAACCAATAAGTAAAAACTTTTTCGTGCCCTTTACCTTCAACACCTGTTTTGGCCCAAGGTAAAAACGCTTTCACAAAATCTACGAGGCCTGAAGGATTTTTAAAAAACCCTGTGAAAAGCTGTACAAATAATAAAGTCAAAACCGCACTGAGCACGGTCAAACGTGGGGTCCACGCCTGTTTTAATTTGTTTCTACTCAAAAGAGCGCGCCATTGCTGAGGTCCCAACGACAGGAAAGCCAAGGCAAATCCAAAAAGCGTGATGACAAAAGTTTCTTTAAGCGTGCTCATGCCCCAGACACCGACAAGCATCAATCCTAAGGCTTTGTCGTCGGCGTTTTCAAACCATCGCAAGAAACCCAGCGCAAAGAGAATTTGAAAAAAAACGAAAGGCATTTCATGAATGCCTGAGCGACCGAAGAATAAAAATGCCGGACTGACTAAAATAAAAAACATCATCCAGCGTTGCGCTGGCTTTGACGACAAAACGCCAAAAGAAAAAACCATCACGCTTAAAACACTGAAAACGGCGGGCACTGCTCGCAAAACTTCAAGACTGCGTCCCCAGAGAAATTCAAAAAACTGCAAAATATAAAAATACAAAGGGCCATGATAATTATTCGGATCGTATTTGTAATATCCAACAGATTGCATCTGCATCACAAACCATCCGTTAATGCTTTCATCAAAATGGATAGGCTTGTTTGCCAGGTCGTAAAATCGTGTGACCATTGCCAGAAAAAGCAAGGCGAACCACAAAAGAATCCATGAGAAATGCGTGACCTTAGATGATTTCATTGTTACCTATCGTAAAGATGGAATCCTCTGTGTCAACCCCGCATTGTTCATTCGTGATCTATTTGGATAAAGACGCCGCTATTGTCGGCCCTTTTCTGCAAGATCTGCGCAGCTTTTTTCAAAAGTTTCCTTTGCACTATGAGCTTGTGGCCGTGATTGAAAAAGGCGCCTCAGATTGCGTACGGCTCTTAGAGCAAGCGCAAAAAGAATCCGGCGAACGAGAACGCCTTACGCTTGTGCCGAATGCACGCCACCTCGGCCGCGCAGAAAGCCTGCGCCAATGTTTGAATAAAGCTTCGGGAAACTATCTGGTTCTTGCTGATCCTGTCACTGCAACTCCCTTGGGAGATCTTTTTAAAATTTTGCAAAACCTGATGAGCGAGCCGACGCTGGATGTTTGTTGGGGCCAAAGACTGAGCAAGAAAGACAGTCCGTTTTTAAATTCAAACTCTCGCCGTCATCATCTCGAAAGATTTTTCAACGGCATTTTACAGGAACGCGAGAAACACATTTCAGACTCTCTTTGTGAAATCGGTGGAATCAAAAAAGAGGCGTGGTTGCAAATCAAAGATTTCCCGAAAGCCTTAAAGGGCTGGTATCTGAATCCATCATTGCAAAAGCAAATCGCCAAAGCGGGCCTAAAGAAAATAGAAATTCCGATTTATGATTCGGGGAAAACATCCGCGTCTTATTCTTACTGGCGAGAACGTTGGCATCTCTTAAGACAAAGTATTTTCTAAAGCTTTAAAAGCTTCGAACAGATAATAATCCATCCAACGTGTCGAGCCTAGAACCGTTGGTTTTCCTGTCAAATAACCAAGGTGTCCTCCGCGCGGTTCGATGTGCACTTGCGTGGTTTTTGAAAACGGCGCTTTTAAATAATCGTGAACTGAAACAAACGGATCATCCTGCGCCGTCAGCACGTAAGTCGGCACATCGATCTGTGAAAGATAATGAATCGAGGAACAACTGTTGTAGTAGTCCTCACGATCTCTAAATCCCGAAGCTGGCGCTGTGTAGATTTGATCCATATCCCACACCGTCGACCACGGCGGAATATTGTAGCGCTCTGAAATCAAACCCTGGCGATACTTGTCTTCAATGGTTTTACGGAGACGCAAAACAAAGCGCATGTCATACACACGATTAAAACCGGTCTTTAAAAGTTGTGAGCCACGCAACAAGTTCAACGGACCATTGATCGTAACAGCACCGTCAGGCTTCACGCTGCCGCGATACCCGCCTAACAAACACAGCACAATGTTTCCGCTCATGGAATAACCCACTGTGATCTGTTTTTTATTCGGAAACATCACTCTTAATTTTTCTAAAACTTTCGAAATATCTTCGGCGCGGCCTGAGTGATAAGGGTGTTTCGCGGCGGGGGATCCCGGTCCCGCTCCGCGGTGATTTACCAGCACCACCGTGTGTCCCATCTTCTGACAGAGCAAAGCAGTTCTTTGCATGTAATCGGCGTGAACGTCACCGGAAAGGCCGTGATAAAGACTGATGACTAAATTTGAAGAACCCGGAAGATAAAAACAAGAAAGTCGATCCCCGTCAGGAAGATCGACTTCAAAATTATTTCCGAGATGTGTAAGTTCGGGAGATTTTAAGAAGTGAGCCCATAAAGTCTGACTGTGACCGCTGTCGGCCCAGAAAGGTGCTTTACATGGATTCAGTTCTAATCTTTGCAATAGTACTTCCCGTTGACGTAAACGTATCCGTCTGGACGATTGCCACGAGGATCGTGATGCAACCAGTGAAGAAGCGCTCCTGTGTTCGTCCAAAGGAACATTCCACCCATCGCAACCACGTCACCTACTTTAACCGGTACGCGAGGGCACATGTCTGAATTATACACAGCCTGCATGGTCTTTCCATTAGAAAGACGCACAACCCATTTTTGATGCTTTAAACCATTGTTGTCGTCAGGCAAAACTTTCGTCACAACCATGCCGCCACCTTCAACAAAGTTCACGCGGCGTTGTTCGTTAACAGCCCGAACAATATCAGAGTCATTCGCGTTGTTATCGACGGCTTGAGTTCCTTGAGAAGAAGAATCTTCCTTTGAACTTTGATCTGAATTTTCGATTTGCTCTTTGCGATTGCGGCGTTTTGCCTCGGCAGAATTGAAAGAAGAAAAAACAACAGTGAATGCTAAAAATGCTAGTGCGTAATTCGCAACAAATTTCATGGATCCCCCTCCATTGCGGAGGAGTCTCCTCAATAATGCGGACAAATACAATCTCTAATGCATAACGAGTTTCAAAAAATGTATAAAAACCGGCGGAACCCTGACAGAATCTGAAAATTTTACTTATACTCGACATTCTCGATAGTTACGAACTCTTCGCCGGCGGGTTTGACTATTCGAACCTCATCTCCGAGCTTTTTTCCTAATAGCGCCTTGGCCACCGGAGACTTCCAAGAAATCTTTCCAAGTTTAGGATCAAACTCGTCTTCACCTACAATTTGATAAGTCACTTCGTCGCCATCTTCATTCGCTAACGTCACGGTGGCACTGAAAAGAACAGTGCTCCCTTTCATAGTTTTAGGGTCCACTATTTCAGCGTCTTCAATTCTTTTTGTAAGAAAGTGCACGCGACGATCAATTTCGCGCAAACGACGTTTGCCGTATTGATAATCTGCATTTTCGGAGCGGTCGCCATTACTCGCAGCCCACGCCACAACCTCAACAAGTTTCGGTCTTTCCACGTGCATCAGCTCATGGTACTCGGCTTTCAATTTTGCTAGACCTTCGGGCGTAATGTAGTTCTTGTTATTGTCCATATCGCAAGACTCTAGACCATCTGCCCGAACAAATCTTCCACATTCTCTCGGACCTGGACTTAAGCGCTATTAAATATCCCGACATTTTCTCCGAAAAAACCAGGAGGAGGAATTGATGAAAAAACAGTGGAAACGATTGCTTATCGCTGCGCTCAGCTCGTCGTCCGTTTTTGCTGTGACCTGGTATTGGTATCAATCCTCCGATCATCGCATCTCATCCCACGGAAATGAAAAACCTTTGGCGTATGTAGGCAAAGTTGTTGAAGATATTCAACGCCGTCCTGCTTCGCGCTTGCTATGGCAACTCGTCAATACGGGTGAGCCTTTGTACAACGGCGAAGCGATTCGTACGAGTGAGCGCGGTGAAGTGCGCATTCAATTTGTCGACTCAGATCGTTATTTGGATTTGGAGCCAGAGTCGCTTATCGTGATTAAAAAATCCGAAGGCGAAATCGCTCTCGATTTGATGGAAGGTAGTTTGTTCGTCAATGCGAAAGCCGGTGGTGCCGAAGCCGGTGCTCCAGGCCTCGTCTTAAACTCAGCGAATGGAAAAGTCGATCTCTCGCAAGCTTCTGCTTCGTTATCAAAAGGCCGCGGTAATTCTGTCGATGTCCAAGTCTTGGAAGGTAAAGCTTCTATTAAAAGCAACGACGGTCAAAGCAAAGATTTGACTTCGACATCTTCTGAAATTCGCATTTTGACTCCATCCCCCGCAAAACCTATTGCGATGGATGCCGAATCTTTGCAACCGATTCCATTCCAGTGGCAGGGTTTCCCTTCCAGCACACAAGTGTCTTTGTGGGTGGGACCAAGTCGTAAACTTCTCAAAGAGTTTGTAAAAGCTCCTTTGAATCAAAATCAAACCATGGCTTCACTTCCCTTCGGGCGTCATTACTGGAAACTTGTAGCGACATCCAAAGAAGGGAAAGTGGTCGCCGAAAGCCCGATCTATAAAACAGAAGTCGTCGCCCGTTATGCTCCGACAGTCGTCTTCCCGACGGCAGATGCAGAGATTCCAGCGACAACGACGCCTTTTGATATGACCTTTAAATGGCAAAAAGGAGACGACACTCGTCAAACCACTTTGGAAGTTTGGAGTGACGCTAACTTAAAAAACAAAGTAACGTCGCAGAATTTCTCGAAAGAAGAAAGTTTCGTTGTTCCTGCGTTAAAGCCTGGCACTTATTACTGGCGTATGAGTTCTTATTACACAGACTCTGACAAACCCGTTTTGGGTAAGGTGCAAAAGTTCGCTGTCAAACCAGCAGAACAAGTTAAACTGGAACCCCCTCCACTTGTTCCGGTGCAAGTGAATTTCACAATTCCTGAAACGCAAGTGACCCAATACTATGTGGAGTCTCCACGTTTGGGTTTGAGTTGGAAAGTCGATAAAGCAGACCAAGTGTCTTTGTGGCGCGTGAAACTGATGGAAGAAAACGCAGATCCTGCGACGGCCTCCAGTGTTGAAGTGAAAGACACGAAACTTACGACACCTGTGACGAAACCAGGTCGTTACATCGCTTCCATTGAAGCGTTAAATAAAGACGGTCAAGTTCTTGGCACGACAACATCGCAAACTTTGACGGTGGCTCCGTTGCCTTTACTGCAAGCACCGGATTTTGTTCCTGCCGAAGGTCAGTTGCAAGCTTCAATGGACGGAAGATCCCAATTGGAGTGGTCCAAGATCGAAGGAGCTAAAGAATATTGGCTCACGATCAGTAAAGACGGAAAACAATTAAAACGAAGTAAGTATACGAATAACACGACAGCATTAAAAAATCTTTTGCCGGGTGAATACGAAGTTCAAGTGTCGGCAACAGACTCTTATGGTCGTTCGAGTGAACCGGGTCCTGTGCGCAAACTTCTTGTGCCGGATAAATCCAACGTTCGCGCGCCGACTTTAAAGAAGATTAAGGTAAATTGATGCGATTGAGCGCTTCGCTTTTCATTCTTATTTTCACATTCTGGACCGCAGCGGTCTGGGCGGCGCCGTTTCGTCGTTTGGTGAACTTTGAGTGGGAAGCTATTGAAGGTGCTAAATCCTATGAAATCGAACTTTCACAAAGCAAAGAAGACGATAAAGAAGATGGCAAAGGCAAAACTTTTACTTTCAAAGTGAAAGACGCTGCCTGGAATGGCCGCTTAGCACCGGGAAAATACATGATGAAATTGCGTTCCCGCGATTATCGTGGTGTTCCTGGTGAATGGAGTCCGCCGAGTGAATTCAACGTCGGTCTTGAAACAGCTGTCTTAAAATTCCCGGCTTCCCGTTCACGTATTGTCTCTAAAGAATCTGACAAAGTGAAAATGGATTTCCAATGGGCTCCCGTGGGTGGTGCTGACCAATATCAATTCACTTTGACTTCAGAGGACGGAAAAACGCAAGTTTCAGAAACTTTGAACGACACGCATATCAAAGTCGAACTTCCCGTAGCGATGAACTACACATGGAAAGTGTCGGCCGCAAATAAAGACGGCATTCAAAGTGATGCGACATCCGTAGGGCAATTTTCAGTTTTAGGTAAAGGCATTGAAAATCCGAAGATCGAAAAACCTGAAAGTGAATTCGTGCGCGAAATCAAATGGACTCGTCCGGACTATGCTTCTCGCTATGATGTTTACGTTTTGAAACTCAATGAAAAAGCAAAAAAATGGGAAAAGTTTAAAGTCATTGAGAACACTCAGGAAGACACCCTGCCGTTTGATGAAACGTGGCCCGGTGGAAAATACCAAGTGGCTGTACGTGCAAAATCGGACATGCGCCCAAGTTCTCCTCTTGCAAAACAAAGTTTTTCTGTTCGTCATGGAGATCGTTCTCCGGCAGCGGAATACACCGCTCTTGTTAGAAAATCTATTGATCGCGTGACAGGTTGGTATGCCGTTGCCAGTTATCTGATAACAGAAATGCAGTTCCGCGGAAGCAATCCCGAAAAGAACTCGGCTGTCGCCTACAGTGCCATGGGCGGAACAGGTCGGATGGGTTTAGGATGGTTTAATCCAAACACGCCGTGGGGATTTTTAAGTATTATAGATTTAAGCGGTTTCACATTTAATGGAAAAACCCAGACCTTTGCTTCGGCAGAGGTCAACGCCGTTTATAGACAGATCATCGGAGACCGCGGCGAAGTGCGTTTCCAAATGGGGCCTTATTACAAGGAACTTCCTGAAACTGTCGGCGATCCTTTCTCAGGGCAATCGCAAGACTTAAAAATCACATCGGCGGGTCCGCATGTAGGCGCAGAGTATTGGTACTCTCTCACGCCAAAACTGGGGTTGCAAATCAACGCGCACTTGTACATGTCATTGTTGAAAATTAGCACACCTAACGGAGAACCGCTGCGTCCGGCGCTTTCAACTCAATTTGGATTTTTAGGAAGTTATCGTTTCACCCCGACTTTCACAGGCCTTGTCGGTTATGCTCGTCGTGAAGACAAAATGTCTTACAATGCCGTGCCTCGTCCTGACAACTTTGCCGTGGATGGCGATGTGAACGAGTCCACTATCGTCGGAAACTATCTAAACATTTTTGCGGAGTGGGCTTTCTAGCCTGGAGATTGTTATGAGAATACCTATTTCAACAAAACTCATCACAGTAACGATTCTGATTCTGGTCGCCGCAACAGGAACGATCACTTGGATCTCTTCAGACTTCTTTGAAAAGAAATCTTCCGAGCAAGTCGATATTGCGAACTTGGAATCTGCGGCAGCTAAGGCGAAAGAAGTTGAAAACATCATCGGCTCTTTGGTGGAAAAAACCCGCGTCAGCGCGTCTCTTTTAATGAAGGGAACGACTGCGGAAACAGCCACAGGTGACGACTTTGATTTTAGTTTTACGAAAGATAAAAATTTTATCGCTCTTGAAGTTTTAAAATTGGATGGAAGCTCTGTTGAAACTGTCGCGCGTAAAGTAAAAGAAGAAGTGCTTAAGCCTTATGGCCTTTCCAGCACTTATATTATTCATGTGCGCTCGTGGCAGAAGTTTCCTTTGCGTTCGGTTGCGCAAGGAAGTGTGGAACTTAAAAATGCTTCCTATCCAAAAGCTCCGGCGATGATCACGATTGGTATTCCTTTGGTGCGTGACGCTCAAGGAAAAATCACGCACATTGCTTTGGCAGACATTGCTTTAGCTCCACTTGAAAAACCATTCACGGATCCTTCTGAAAGAACGCAGTATCTTGTGGATCGTTACGGTGAACTTTTAGCGCATAAAGATGAACAAAAGGCCATGGCAAGACTGAACTTGGCAAAAAATCCTTTTGTGCAAAAAGCCTTGGCGCAAAAATCACCTCAGTATCAAACGAAGTTTGTCGATCCTGACTTTGATAAAAACTATTTTGGCGCTTCTGTAAAAACATCTTTTGGTGCGACGTTGATTTCACAAACTTCCGAGGAAACAATTCTGGAAGTGTCACATGAGGTTAAACGTCGAGCGATTTTCGTCGCGGGATCTGCGATCTCCATGGCGATCTTCTTTATCTTCCTTTTCTCTATGACGCTCACCTCCCCGATTGAAAAATTGGCGGACATGATCAACTTGGTTTCTAAAGGGAATTTCGATGTGAAAGCCCGTGCGCAAGTTCGTTCTCACGATGAAGTGGGTGACTTGGCCGAAGCGTTTGATCACATGACGGAAGGTCTTAAGGAACGTGATAAGGTGAAAAACCTTTTCTCGAAGTTCCACGGCTCTTCTGTCGCTGAAGACTTGATCAGCAAAGACATCGGGGTCGGCGGTCAGTCAAAAGAAGTCGTGGTCTTCTTCTCGGATATTCGGGGTTTCACGGCCTTTTCAGAAAAACGTTCTCCGGAAGAAGTCGTCGAAATGCTGAATGAATACTTTGGCGTGATGGTTAAAATCATCAACTCGCACGGGGGTGTCGTCGATAAATTTATCGGTGATGCGATTATGGCCGTGTGGGGTGCACCGAAAGGTTCTGAGCGCGATGCTCACAATGCCGTTCGTGCTTGCCTTGAAATGAGGAAAGCTCTTGAGGGTCTTAATGAACTGCGTATTTCCCGTGGTCAACCTGCGATCAACATCGGTATGGGTCTTCATGCCGGAGCCGCAATTTCAGGAACAATCGGTTCTGACGAGCGTATGGAATATACTGTTATCGGGAACACGGTCAATACCGCCTCACGTATCGAAGCTTCCACAAAAGCTTTCGGTGCGGATCTTTTGATTTCAGACACTGTCATTGAAAAAATCGGCGAAGATTTCAAAACAGAACTTGCCGGTGCCGCCGAAGTGAAAGGCCGCTCTGAAGCATTAAAGATGTTCAAGGTTCGCGGTTATCGCGCAGCAGATGGCACTATGGTAGAAGTCAGCACACCTTATTCTGATTACGAAGCTGAGGCCGCTGACAAAGTGAAAGTGAAAGCTGCGTAATTTTCCTAAGATTAATTTGTTCGTTCGTTTAAGAGCAAGGTAAGAAGTTTTTTTAAGGAGTCACTTATGTCGATTCTGGAAGAACTTCTTTCCCCCATTCCTTTTTCTATGTTTTCTCAAGAGTACATTGCTAAAGAACGTCCCTTTGCGGCTCCCGAAAAAGCGCTCTTCATGAAAAACTGCATCTCGTGGTTTATGCTGCAAGAAATTTTGGAAAATCGTCACAGTGATTGCTGGCTTCCGATGCAGGGAAAGCTTCCTGAGGACTCAGCTCTTAATACCGGGACTCTAAGCAAAGAACAGTTTCTGCATGGATTTAAAAACAATCGCACTCTTTTAGTTCGTCATGCCGAACACGCGCATCCCGTCACACGAATGATCGCTCAGGATTTTCAGTCCTTCTTTCAATGCCCAATTGATTTACAAGTTTACTGCACACCCGCGCAGCAAGAGGGTTTTGAGTGGCACTATGATTTAGACGAGGTTTTCGTGATTCAAACTTTTGGAGAAAAAGAATTTCGCTTGCGTAAAAACACCACCACTCCCCGTCCCCTCGACCGTAAAGCCTCGCAGAGGGAGTATTTTTTAAGGGAACCTCCGGCTCCTGAAATTCGCTGTTGGCTTAAAGCCGGCGACTGGCTCTATATTCCCGCAGGTTACTGGCATAAAGCGCAGGCCATGACCGACTCCATCCATCTTTCTATTGGAGTTCACACCACGGAAGTGCTTCAGCCTGAGCAGAATTTACACTTGTATTAGAGCCTAAAAAGTGGGAAAAGCAGCGCATGTCTGAACAACGCTTTATAGATCTTGAAACCAAAATCGCTCATCAGGAATTCCTTTTGGAAGAACTCAACCAGGTTCTTTATCAACAGCAGCAAACAATTGATAAACTAGAAGGCCTCTTGCAAGCCCTGACGAAACGTCTGCAAGGTCTAGGCGACGGAGACGATGTTCGTGGTCCTGGAGAAAAGCCACCGCATTATTAATCGTCTCAAACTGAGATCGTCTTCAGTTTCTTTGTTAAATTTCCGATAAAGAATGTATGAAGAGCCCTCTTTGTACGTACTTGTTTTTATTGGCCTTCTTTTTTTCTGTTTCAATGGAAGCAGCGCCTAATTTTTTGACCTATCAAGGTCGCATCGTTAAGACCGACGGTTCTCCTTTAGAATACAACAACGTCAGTTTTTTGTTTGAAATTACGAGTAACAACGGCACATGCGTTATCTATCGTGAACAAAAAAGCGGTATCGATATGACCAATAGCCACGGAGTTTTTGACGTGCCTATTGGCACCGGAACAAAACTGTTTCCTCCTTCTCCGACAAAAACTTTATTGAGTGTTTTTGATAACAGTCAAACACAGGATTGCGCTGATCCTAATAACAACGTCGTTAGTTCTTATACGCCGACAGAAGGTCATGCCCGGATCTTGCGGGTTCAATTTCATGACGGTACTGGTTGGAAGGTGATCAGTCCTGATAACGAAATTCGCACAGTTCCTTATTCTGCTTATGCGGCTTCTGCTGCAAAACTCGGTACAAAAACTGAAAATGATTTCGTTTTAAAAACAGGAGTTCCAACTTGTGCCGCCAATGAATTTTTAAGTTGGAATGGAACGGCGATGGTTTGTGCTCCGGTAACGGGAGCCAGCGGTGGAACTGTGACGACAGTAAGTTCGGCAAATGCTTATTTGAGTGTGGCGAATCCCGCCTCTACTCCACAATTGACATTGAACGTGGGCACGACGGCGGGAACAGTGGCTGCGGGTGATGACTCTCGTTTTACCAATGCTCGTGTTCCAACGGGTGCTGCTGGCGGAGATTTGTCTGGGACTTATCCGAATCCTTCTGTCGTGAAGATTCAGAATGTCGCCATTGCTAGTGCTGCACCAACAAATGGAAATTTTTTGAAGTTTGATGGCACTCAGTGGATTGGTGCTGCCATTGGCATGAGTGATGTTACTAATTTGAATTCTTCTTTGAGTAATTATCATACGGTGGCTGCGTTTAATTCTGCTGTGGGAAGTGCGAACTGTGCTGCTCATCAAACGCCTTATTGGAATTCGGTCTCTAGTTCTTTTCAATGTCAGTCGATCAATGTTTCTGTTGCGGGTGATGTGAGTGGAACTATTGGCGCCGTTTCTGTTAACAAGATTAAAGGCGTTGATGTTGATACGACGGGATTAGCTACTGGCCAAGTTTTGAAATATGATGGAACGAAATGGGCTCCTGCCAACGATTCAAATGCTGGTGGTACTGTTACGAATATTGCGACTGGTACGGGTTTAAGTGGTGGTCCTATCACAACTACAGGAACGATCTCACTTGCAAATACGGCGGTCACTGCTGGTTCTTACGGTTCAACTACACAAGTTGGAACTTTCACTGTTGATGCTCAAGGGCGACTAACTACCGCTTCAAATGCAGCCATCGCATTTCCTGTAACTTCGGTTGCAACTAAGACTGGTGCTGTGACACTTGATTATGGTGATATCAACAGTGCCGCTTCAAAATATCTCACTTACAAACCTAACAATGTCGCTTGTACTGATGGACAGGTTTTAAAATGGATTGCTGCTAACTCTCGTTGGGAGTGTGCGAGCGACACAGATACCAACGCTGGCGGTACCGTCACGAATATCGTGACAGGTACAGGGCTTAGTGGTGGGCCGATTACTTCTACTGGAACTATTTCTTTAGCAAACACAGCTGTGACGGCAGGATCTTATACTCGCGCAAATATCACGGTCGATGCTCAAGGTCGTTTGACAGCTGCGAGCAATGGTGCGGCGGTGAATCTTGCAACTGAAGTCACCGGCACTTTACCGATTGCAAATGGTGGTACAGGTGTCACATCCATTACTGCGAATAGATTGATTGCCTCCAATGGTACAGGGGCGGCACTGACGACATTTAGTTGTGGCGTTGGACAAATCGTTACGTTCGATGCTGCAGGCGTGATGGGCTGTACAAATTATTCTGCTTCTGGAGTTTTCGCCAATGGCGGAAACAGTTTCGGTGCCGATGCTGTTCTAGGAACAAACGATAACTTCGCTTTGGGATTTGAAACAAATGGTTCTACGAAAATGACAATTAACCCTACGGGCTATGTGGGAGTCGGAACGACAAATCCAGCAGGGCAACTAGCCAACACGGCCATCAACTTAGGTGACACAGGGACGATTGCCAGTATTAACGGAAATGCAATTGCACCGGGCGGACTTAGTTGGCAGACAGCGACGACGGGTTATTCAGGAATCTTTTTTAATTCAGGCACAGCCGCTGCTTCAAATGGATTGCAAGTTTATACGGCTGCAACGGATACGGCTTCTTATGTGATCAATGCGCGCTCAAATGGCACAAGCCGTCTGGCTGTTCGTGCGGATGGAAACGTCGGTGTTGGAACGGCATCGCCTTCAGCAAAACTTGATGTCAATGGGACTTTTAAATCCAGCAACTCTTGGTCGAGGAATAATCCCGCAAATGCAAACTTCACAACTGCAGGCACGATTGCGTCGTTTACGATGACCTGCAATGGCGGTCCCGTTCTTATCTTTGCAAACTTCAGCGCCTCAAATCTGAGTGCCGCTAACTGGAATGGAACGGTCTTCTATATTCGGGTCGGCTCAGCTACTGGAACTGTGATTCGAGGGGTGTCTAATACCACGAATGACGCCGGAGCCGTTGGCAATCACATGTCGACAGTTCAAACGCTTTATAACTGCCCCGCGGGATCGACGACTTTTTATCTCACAGGAACTACAAACAGTGGCGTGACCGTCGGAGTTTACGACATAGAATTTAGTGCGGCGGAACTCGGCTTGCGTTAGTGAAGCCCTAGAGCTTCACACTCAAGCCATCTTTGAGAGCTAAATTCTGCGCCCTGAGAGCTGGGATCAATCCGATCAAAGTTCCGCCGATCAAGGTGATCACCATGTAAATCAATTCACGTTGCGTGAACCACGGTCCCACAAGATAAAGGCCGAACTCTGTTTCAATCCATGGTTTTAAAATAGCGACAAGTCCCACGGACAACACCACTCCAAGCACAACGCCCAAAGCCGTTAACAAAGCCGATTCAAAAACCAACAAACCAACGATTTGCGAAGACTGGGCACCCACCGAACGAAGAATCGCCATTTCACGGCGGCGTTCATTCAATGTCGTCGTTAATGAAATCAACATCGCCATTAAACCGACAACAACCACCATCCACGAAATCATTCTGAGAACACCTTCCACATAAGAAAGGCCGTTCCAAAGTTCGCTCAATGTCACACCAGGAATGATTGCAAGCAAAGGTTCTTCTTTGTAGTTATTGATTTCACGTTGCAGTCTCAAAGTTTCGATGCGGGATTTTGCGCCGATAAAAAAGGCTGTGATCGAATGAACCTTTAATTTTTCTTTAGTCAATTGTTCACGAGGAATCATTTTATCAGCCGTTGGAGCCGCTCCCTCTTGCCAATCCACGTGCAAAGCTTCCATGCCTTCTAAAGACATGTAGACCGCGCGGTCTAGCGGAGTTCCCGTAGGCTTCATAATTCCAGAAACAACAAAAGGCTTGTCTTCATGATTTTGAATGCCTTCACCTTTAGTCACGCCATGAGCGACAACGATGCGATCCCCTAATTTATAATTTAATTTGCGAGCGACATCGGCACCAATCACCACATCCCACAAATCACGGAATTCAATCCCATGCTCAAGTTCGATTTTCTGATCGCCACGATAGTGATAGTGCTTAAAGAAATCTTCGTTCGTTCCAACAACGCGGAAGCCACGATGACCATCACCTAAAGAATACGGAATCGTCCAATCAATAGCCGGATTCTTTTTCACATCTTGATAAGTTTCATAGGAAATATTATGAGTGGCATTTCCCATATTAAAAACCGTATAAAGGATCAATTGCAGAGGTCCACTGCGCGCGCCCACGATCAAATCTGTTTTACTGATTGTCTGTGTGAAACCCTCTTCCGCGGCACGCTTGGCGCGCTCAACGGATAAAAGCAAAGACACACTGAGTGCGATAGAGATCACAGTCAAAGTGGTAGCAAACGCACGATTCTTCAATGACTTGATAGCTAATTTTAAGAAAACCATCACACAACCTTGTTAATGGAGTCCAACGAGATGGAACGAGTAAAAAGTTTTTCAATGCTGCGGTCATGGGACACAAACACCACCGTTGTGCCGTAAAGCTCTGACAACTCAAACATCAGTTTTAAAAATCTCTCGCGATGATCGGCGTCCAAAGCCGATGTCGGCTCGTCCGCTAAAAGAAGATCGGGCTTTCCTAAAAGAGCGCGAGCTACGGCCACACGTTGTTGTTGGCCGACACTCAACTCCCCGACTTTTTTTCCGAGCAAGTCACCGATACCTAAGTTTCCGCACAGAGCACGGATCACCATTTCAGTGTCAACACTGCCTAAGCGCGCGCGACGAGCGGCACTTAAGTGCAAGGGAAGTTCGATATTTTCTTGCACGGTCAAATACGGAATCAAATTGAAATTCTGGAAAACATACCCCATATGCTCGGCACGGAAGGCGTCTCTTTCTGCCGCGCTCATCTGAACGAAATCGCAACCTAAAATTTTTAAGCTGCCCTGGCTTGGTTTTAAAACGCCCGAAAGCATTTCTAACAAAGTTGTTTTGCCAGTGCCGCTAGGTCCATAAAGAAACAACTCCTCACCACGCACCACTGAAAACTCAGGGATGCGCAAAGTGGGAGTCGTTTGACCTTCGTAAGTGTATTGCAGGTCGCGAATCTCAATCAGAATGTTACTTGAGGTCAAGACTGTCTCCATTCTTCAGAACTTGGGCTGACTTTTGCACTCCATCAGCAATCACGTCTACTTGAACTTTCTTTAAGCGCGAAAATACTTTCGAAAAATGGAAAGAAACGGAACTGCCCGCCATGGGAGCCTGACATGTGACAGAAAACTCAGCGTCTACGTCCGCATGGTTATTTTCTTGATTCACTTCAAAAATTTCCTTTTTGATTTCACATTTTAATGCCGGATCAAAAACGATCATCTCAGAAATTTTTTCTTCTAGTTTCTTGAGAGCTTCTTCTTTTTTCTGTTTATCTTTTTTGGATCGGGCCTCGTGTTCGAAACCGAAAAGCGTGTCGGCGGGAATTTCCATTTCGATTTTTCCCTTTTTACCGTCAAACCCCATACTGACTTTACCGGCGCCATGGACATGGGCACCTTGTTCGCGTGCTGCAAAAACCAATGCTGAGAACATAAGAACTTTTAACATAGGACCTCCTCCTTGTTAGCAGATCATTTGTACGGCTCAACAGCCTCACCAACGAGCTCGAACGACGCATCTCCGTACATGGATTTTTTTGTGACTAAATTCAAAGTACCGTAAACCCAGATAGGCCCCACTGCCACATCCGTGCCTTTTTTCATTTTCACATAGACCATTTGATTCGGCGGCGGAGGCGGAACGTGAATGCAAGCTTGCGGGCTGGGTACGAGCAAAAACTCCACCACGTCGCGGGAGTTGTCTTCAAGAGGCACCATAAAACCAGGAATTTTAACGGGCTTGCCGTTCAGTGCCTGAAGTTCGGAAGAAGATTTACCTGTAATGTAGTCCATCTCGCCAAGTAAGCGCCAGTCTACTTCGACACCCGACAAGGCAGCACCACGCGACCCCATGGTTTGATAGATCACCGCGCCAGTGACGGCCGCTAATATAAATACGCCTGCGAGAACCCACTTTTTCATTATGCCTTACCCCAGTTCTTATTAGAAACTGCACCTTAACTAAATGCAATAGCTTTGCGCACCGCCCTTCCCTCTGTTATAAAGGAAATTCCAGTCAGAGAATGAGGCCGAGATATGAGCAATAAAATTCAAAGAGTTCGTGGCACCCGCGATCTACTTCCAGAGGACAGTCTTCTTTTCCGTTTTGTCGAAGAATCAGCCTATGAGAAGTCCCTTTTGTACGGTTACGGAGAAATTGAAACTCCGATTTTTGAATTTTCTGACGTTTTTCATCGCACTTTGGGCGAAACATCCGATGTTGTGAATAAAGAGACTTATGATTTTACAGATCGTGGCGGAGAAAGTCTCACATTAAGACCTGAGGGAACAGCGGGTGTGGCGCGCGCTTTTATCTCTGAAGGCATGATGCAGAATCTTCCATTAAAATTTTATTATTCAGGCCCGATGTTTCGATATGAGCGACCACAAAAGGGACGATATCGTCAATTTTACCAATTGGGCGCAGAGTGTTTAGGTTATGACTCCCCACTCGCCGATGTCGAATGCATCGCACTTGCGTGGGATATCTTGCAAAAAATCGGAATCTCTGCGGACTGCACGCTGGAGATCAATACTTTAGGCGACGTTGAAAGTCGCGCGGCTTACCGCGAGGCTTTGGTGAAATACTTCACAGCTCATCAAGATCAATTGTCAGCGGATAGCAAAATGCGTTTGGAGAAAAATCCTTTGCGTATTTTGGATTCCAAAGATGAGGGCGACAAAAAACTCAATGCGAATGCACCAAAACTTGAACAGTATTTGAATGAAACTTCACAAACTTTCTTTAAAAAAGTTTTGGAAGGAATTGAAAAGCTCGGCATCCCGTACAAAGTGAATGATCACTTGGTGCGCGGTCTTGATTACTACTGTCACACCGTTTTTGAATTCACGACGTCCAAGCTGGGAGCCCAAGGCACGGTGTTGGCCGGCGGACGCTACGATGGTTTGATTGAAACCATGGGCGGCCCAAAAACTCCGGGCGTCGGTTGGGCCGCGGGCATTGACCGTTTAGCAGATTTGACTCCTAAAGAACTCGCAATCAAAAAAGAAGTTTTGATTGCTGTTGTCGGTGCTGATGACCAAGGCGAAGAAGAGAGCGTGAAAGTCGCTTACGAAATTCGCGCGCGTGGCTTGAAGGCTGAAAATTTCTTATCAGGTAAGATGGGGAAGAAAATGCAGAAAGCCAACAAAGTCGGTGCGAACTACGCTTTGATTTTAGGTGGCAATGAAGTGGCAAATAAAACTGTCACAGTTAAAAACTTCGCAACAGGTGAACAAACAGAAATCACCCGCGAAGCTCTGAAAAGTTTTGAATTCAAAATTTAGATTTTTAGATTTAATGTAAAAAATTTGGACTAAGATCCATAATAATGGGCGCTGTTTCTTCAGCGCCTTTTTTATTTTATTTTTAGTGTCGAGCTTTTGATCTTAGACTCTCTATTATCTCCTCGCATTCGGATTTCATCGCATGTTTTTTCTAGGGAAAATTCAAGTTTGCTCCTTAACATGGAACAAACTTTTTTCAGGGAGAAAACTGAATGAGAAATTATTTAAAACCTGGCAGAGCCGCGATCGCTCTGACATTAAGTCTGTACGTTTCTCATGCATTGGCTCAACCGAGCTTTGATCGACCGGGTCTGAAGGAGATGACCCAAGAAGAATCGCAAAAACTTCACAAACGAAAAATTAAAAAAGTGCACCCGAACCGCCTGGGCTTAGAGCGCGTAAACAAAGAACGCCGCCAAAAAGGTCAGGCCCCTCTTGTTACAGATACGTCTCTTCCAGAGATGGAATTTGATGAAACTCAAAATGGCGCCAAAAATACAAACACAGCGCCTGAAACCACAGCTTTGGGATCTGCGCCTGCGCAAGTCGACAATTCTGTGCTGCCCGCTTTCCCAGTGATTGCCAATCAAGGCGCGCAAGGTTCTTGCGTTGCTTGGGCGACGACTTACTATTTAATGAGTCACGAAGTGTGTTTAACTTTGGGTTGCGATAACAAAACGGCTCGCGCTCGCGTTTACTCACCAAAGTGGACTTACAACATGATCAACGGTGGGGTGGATAATGGATCTTATTTCTCTGATGCGTTTTCTGTTTTAGAAAAACACGGAGCCGCCTTGATGACGGACTTCCCTTACGACGGTAATTACCTTGGCTGGGATATGACATCCGAGCACTGGAAGCGTGCGATCAACTCACGCATGAAGGCCAGCACCTACACAAGCATTAACACGGATACTGGAATGGCGAACGTAAAACAAATGCTCGCAAACGGTCACGTTGTTGTTGTTGGAACTTACATCAACAGTTGGGTTTATCGAACTGTGCAAGCCAATCCCAACGTCGGATCAAATCCTTTCGTAGGACAGGCCATCGCGACTTATATGAATGGCACAGTCGCAGGTCACGCGATCACTATCGTTGGTTACGACGACACGATATGGACAGATATCAATGGCAACGGTGCTGTTGAGCCTCAAGAAGTCGGCGCTTTCAAATTCGCCAACTCTTTTGGTAACACGTGGAAGAATCAAGGTTACTCCTGGGTTTCTTACGACGCATTGAGAGCGACTTCAACAGTTCCAGGATTTGCTCCGGCAGGTCGCGTGCAGTTAACACAAAGTGGAGTTGCGTATTACACAACATACACTCCATATACGCCAAAACTTTTGGCCGAAGTGAATATGTCCCACGCCTTGCGTTCGCAAGCTTCGTTGCAGTTCGGATCTTCTTCCAACACAGCATCAAGCCCTTCAGCAACGTGGACTCCATCTGCTTTCGTCAATCGCGGTGGTGGTTATGCGTTTGATGGAACGACAGTGGAAAAATCCGGCACCTTCTACTTTGATATTTCTTCATTGGCTGGTTCTGATGTGAGCACACAGAAGTTTTATCTAATCATGAAGGACAGTGCTGCAGGTTCTGCGTTGACGACTTCAGCGTTTAACGTGATTAACGCCAGCGTTGGAAATACATTGATGTCCGCTCCGGGTGTGCCGATGGCCGTTGATGCGACAACAAAAACATTGGTCGCAGGAACAACACCAGCGCCAACTCCTACGCCGACACCCACTCCGAGTCCATCGGATACGATTGCTCCAACAGCTCCAAACTACTTCACGGCAAATCTTGAAACTTATCAAAGAAACAGAAAAGCCCGAGTTGTTTTGAACTGGAAAGGCGCTACAGATAATGTGGGAGTGGTGAAATACTACATCTATAGAAACAACGTGCGTATTGCGACAGCGACATCACTGACTTACACGGACAACAATATTTCCAAAGGCATTAACTACACTTACCAAGTGTCAGCCGTCGATGCCGCAGGAAATGAATCACCAAGATCATTCCCAATCACAGGAATGTGGCAGTAATACTCGCATGAAAAAAAGGACCTTGTAAGCAAGGTCCCCTTATTCTCCACAACAAGATTTATAAAATTTAGTCCTTTCGGCTTTCCCGTCACGCATAAATATGACTAAACTCCAACGTGCGCCTTTATTTCTATCTGCTGACAACGTTCGATCGACTACAGAGTAAGTCAGATTCGAGTCAGAAAGAACATAGCTTCCATCGGGAACTCCCAACAGCTCTTCGAGCTCTCGACGGTTCAAACCAATCAACTTTTTACTCAAAGATAACTCTATCGCTTGTGCTGCTCTGTCAGAGCCAGATTTCCATAATTCCGAATCAAAGGATTTCAGCCCCCAATAATTCTCTAAAAAATCGGAATCTGCAAAATTCTTCCACCTCAAAACGTAAATATAATAAGGGAACTTTACGAGATTCGTGAAGCCGATAGCAATACTGAACCAAACAAAAATACCAATCGTGATAGCACTTAAAAATCGCCAAAAATATTTTCCTATTTTAGCCATTTTAACTCTCTATTTTTAATCTTATCCAAACCAGACTTTTCTAAATCTTCTTCAAAGTCTTTACCTTTATAGTTTTTGCTAAACTTCAGTCCTTCGTTATTATTGTACAAATCCATTCTTTTTTCTTTATCTGGATTATCAGGATCACTTTCATGTGCATCTAAAAACTTTCTACCTTTTTCATCCCCCAACTGTTTACCAACCATTCCTGCCCAGTAATAGTGCCGAAACGCATCTGCCTTATTGTCGATATGCTCGTCTTCGGGAAAATTTTTTCTAGTTATATAGCCCGCAACGGCCGTCAAATATGCTATATGTGCAGCATCCATAGGATATTTCGCCACTAGCTCTTTTTCGGCATCATTGAGTCTAACACCAGTTAGATAATAAGCTCCTTTATCAGCGTAAGATTTGAGGTATTTATCTATAACGACTTTTGAAAGAGCTATCATTTGACCTTTGGTCGGAATAGCGAGGTGGGCGCTGGGCTTAAAATGAGTTCCAATTTTAACACTCTCAGGAGCATATATCTTTACATGAGTTTCTTTATAACCCTTTGATGTAAGTTGAATAAAATATCCTTCCGGGGTCTTTACCCAGCCAACCGGAATCGCCTCTTTTCTATCAGACTGTGGAGAAACGCGTTCTTCAATTTCTCTATAGTTTACGTCAGCTTCGTTAAGCAAACCTCTGAAAGAAGCATAACGTTCACGCATCTCGACAACTTCCGTCGGCAAAAGATCTTCGATGAAAGGTCTTATCTTCTCTCCAACAACCGACTCTCGAAAATTTATCTGGAGCATCTGAAAATATTTTCTCCATATTACTTTGGTTCTTTTCGCTTAGTTCGTCATATTTGGACTCGGAGGCAAGAGACCAAATCAAAGTTTGCGTATCTTCTTGGTTCATTTTCTTTTCTTTATATTTATCTAATAATGAGGGCAGCCACGAGCTGTATTCACTTGGCATCTGGTTAAGATACATTCCATCGCCAGTTAATGGTTGATGCATGCCTACATTTACACAAAATGACTCTAGATCAAACTCATACGAATGCCCCGGCTTCAACTCTAGTTTTCCAGTCGACATGAGTTCTTTAGCTACCGCCCCTTGGGCTGAGAGAATTTCATTTAGTTGAGCTGATATATATTTTCTGTCCCTTTTTGAAAGCTTTTCTTTCGTCAAAAGAGAGTAGAGCTTACTCGCGCTTTCCAGAGGACTTTGAAATTCGGCCAAATCTTTAAAAGTTTTAACCTTATCAAAACTTTTTCTGGTTGTTGAATCGAGACTTGTACAGTTTGGCAAAAAAACAAAAATGAAACCTAAAAAGAAATGCAGCGATAGTCTATAAAGAGTTTTCATATATTGAGCCTGTCATTATGAACTCACTTAATCAACTTTTTGTTTTCTCGTTTTGGAGATAGGTTTATCAATAACGCAAAAGCGCAGCATTGCTATCCAAAAAAATCAACCACGTTAGCGAGGAAGGGAGAGAGGCGCTACGGCACTAAAAACCGAGTTCCGCAGCGCCAAGAAAGAACAGCAGTAGCAATCAGAAAACTAAAAAAAATAAAAAAGGGAGCCAACAAGCTCCCTCAAAGCGCGAGGACTGTCCGAGAGTTTTTAGTGCCGTAGCGCCTCTCTCCCTTCCTCGCGTATCGTAGTACGATTTATTTGCGATACAATTTGACTGACTGTCCTTTGCCCCACCCAGAAATTTTGAGTGAACTAGCGCGAGTCCAAACAAACATCAAAATCAAACCGACTACAAACATCGCAATAGAAAGCCATTGACCGCGAGTGAATCCCAACCATTGGAAACCGATGTGTGCATCTGGCATACGGAAGTGTTCATCACCGACACGAACAATCGCGTACAGCAAAACAAATGTCGCTGCGATAAATCCTGGCTTGCGTGGCTTTCTCCACAACAAGAAAAGAATCAAGAACAAGAAAAGACCTTCACCTAAAGCCGCGAAAAGTTGTGATGGATAGCGTGGTGTCAAAAGCGGTGCAATCGCCTCTTTCGCCGCCGTGTTGCCGTTTTGAATTCCTTCAATCACTTTATTCATGATCGAATAAACCTGATCGCGCGAAACCATATCAAAGCGGAATTTATCAACAAGCTCCAACCATTGCTCGCGGTTCACGCCGACCTTTTCAACAACAGGCACAAGCTCTGTTAGTTTTGTCATGTCTTGAGATGGCCACTGCAAAATATCCTGGGGGAATTTCACAGCCAAAGGGAACGTTGGATCGCAAGGACGTCCTACGAGTTCCCCATTGATGAAGTTCGCAATACGACCAAAGAAAACCCCGATGGGTCCCGAAACTGCGACAAGATCCAAAAGATACAAAGAGTTCACAGAGTATTTACGGGCATACAACAAACACGCTAGCACGATCCCGATCATGCCTCCGTGGCTCGCCATCCCGCCTTCGTTCACCGCCAACACTCCCCAATAAGGGAACGTAGATTTAAACTTCATGAAAAGATCAGGGCCGTAGAAAATCACATACCCCAAACGACCGCCCACCAAAGTACCGATCGCGGCATACGTGATAAAATCGCCGACCATTTGTGGTGTAAGGCCTGCTCTTTGTCTCTTTGCCAACCAAGTAATCAGCAAATAAGCACAGATAAAACCCATCATGTAAGACAGGCCATACCAACGAATTCCAAAATCGCCGGAAATTCTTAGAGCAAACGGATCGAAATCATGAACCACAACGTATCCTTTTTTGAGACGTTAACAGTATATCAAAACGGGAATATTTAGACGCCACCTAATAAAAGCGAGAAAATAGGGACATGTCTAGGTTTTCATCTTTGCTTCTACTGTGCATTATCGCGTTTTCAACGACACCCTCCTTCGCTCAAAGTGGCAGTCGCTGGGGAAGTGGTATCGACTTCACCAAACGAGCGGCCAATCGCGAAGCCGGACGCTGGTCTCTTTCTGAGTGGCTTGAAATGAAAAATAGAAACCGCATGATGGATATGTGGCTTTCTATGAACTCGCCCTCACCTTTTGAGTTTTCTCTCGGCGGAACCTACAACTCCTACAAAACGGAAGTGAAAAATCCCGACAGCAGCAGCTCACACACGTCTTTTGCGGGAGAGCTTTCTGCCTACGCACAGTTTGTCGGCGTGACAGCGGAGTACGAAAACAACACGTCTGAGCATTTTAATGATCTGGCGGGTATGCTGAACATTCGTCTTTTGGGAAATTCGATTCAGAACACGTCGTTCACCATTCACTATGGTCAACGCACACGGGATGCTTCTTTGGGGAAACTGACGCAGCAATTTGGTCAGGCGTCCCTGCAAGTATATTTAACAAAGTATTTCGGTCTTGAAGGTAAATACCGTTATTTCCTTCCCACCTCCACGGATGAATTAGGAGATGTGTCGGGAAATATCACCGAGGCGGGGCTTTTTATAGACTTTAAAGCCATTCGCATTTTCGGTACCTGGTACAAGGAGAGCCAGAAAAATAAGATCCCTGCTGCGACGGATGACACAGTCACCGATCGCGCAGGGATTAGGTCAGGAATCAAAATATTCTTCTAAGATTCCTAAAGCGCGGACTAATCCAATTGGATTAGTTTGTTTTCGCCGCTTACGAAGTAAGACTCAGTAGATTGCTCATGAGACATTGGAGAAGTGACTTTCCACTCCATGTTCATTTGCATTCCCGCGACAGGATCACGTTTTGAACCTGTGTTGAATACAGAAGGGATCACAGCAGTTGCATCCAATTGGAAGCCCCAGCCTACAGATACGTTTGCTGGTTGGAAAGTTGCGTTTGTGATGTATTTACCAACGCCATCAGCAGAACCACCCGCCGTGTAAGTAACACGGTAAGAGTAATCTACAACTGTCATACCGAAACCATTTTCGTATTGAACGTTGTAAACTTTAGATTGTGGCATGCTCCAACCAGAAAGATCAGACCAGCAAGTCAAACCTTTTGGAAGTGCGTTTGCAGTGTCGATTTTGATGTTAACAACAGGGCGACCTGCGTTGATTACGTTGAAGATCTTTTTACCGATGTTGATGATTTGATCTACGATCAACTCAACAGCATCAAGTGGGTTTACAGAACCCAAAGTTTTGTCGCCAGTGAATTTTGGCGCCAAAGGCATTTGAGAAGAATTGCAATCCGCGTTCAAACCGTTGATTGGTTTCGCGAAAAGTTCAGATTGAGCGTATTGCTCAGTCACGTCAGTTACTTTTACTTTTTTGATTTCGAAGTATGCTTTATCGATTGCGAATGCAGAAGAAGCCATTCCCAAAGTCAAAGCCATAGCTACTAGAGAACGAATCATGAGGACCCCCTTATTTGTTGCCCGAGGGTTCTATCAAGGGGCCTAGGGGGTTTCAAACAAAAAACAGAGGATTTTTAGTCTTTTTTGCGGCGCCTCGTGTCACCACTCCTTGGATACCGATAACATCGGGAATATCCAAGACTTGGAATTAGACGCGTTCGACTCAACATTAGAAACAGTCTTCTTTGTATAACTTGCAAGGTAATAGTTAATGGAGGCCCCAATACGCAGGCCTGGCTTCACTTCCGGAGAAACTCCGAACTGAAACCACATGCTCGTCCCCTGCCAAGTTTCTGTCGATGTTCCGTCAGAAAACGTGGCACGGCTTAAAATATTGTACGCGGCACTGAGGTTGTATAACTCGTTTTTTCCAAACTGCCACTTCACATAAGGACCCGTGTCTGACGAAGAAAACGTTTCCGTGGTCGTGTCTTTATTCGTATGAGAAATGCCGGAGTAATTCCATCCGCCCCAAAAATTTTTATTCAGACTGAAGGCCACGCCAACATTATAAAAATATTTCGAAGAGGTTTTTGTCGCTGAGGTTGAAAGAGTGTCAGAGAGATAAGTTCCGCCGACTTCCAAAAGAAGGCCGGCGCGAGCTTGTGAGGTCATAAGAATAATAATAAGTACGGCGAATAATTTCTTCACAGGATCTTTATCGGCGCCCTAAGGAAACTGTCTCAGTCCGGGAAGGTCTAGTTTCTTCTTAAAAGAGCAGCATAAAAACCGTCGAAACCTTCTTTGTCTGGACGAAGGTGGATCTGTTTTACCAGAGTCCAACGCTCCCCATGTTCCGCCAAGAATCTTTCGATCTGTTTTTCATTTTCACTCGGAAGAAGACTGCAAGTGGCATAAACCAACTGCCCGCCTTTTTTCGTGATATCGCAGTAGCTTGTTAAAATTTCGTACTGCAAATCGTGAAGACGCGCGATCTCTTCGTTAGAAAGTTTCCACTTCGAATCCGGATTGCGACGAAGAACGCCCATTCCTGAACAAGGTACATCGAGCAAAACTCTGTCTGCTGTGTCGTAGAGGCGCTTAATCACTTTGCTGGAATCAATCACACGCGTTTCAATAACGTCGACACCATCACGGCGTGCGCGCACTTTCAACTCTTGCAATTTCCACTCGTGAATATCGAGGGAAATGATCTTTCCCTTGTTCTTCATTAAAGAAGCCATGTGCAAACTCTTGCCACCTGCTCCCGCACAGGCATCGACCACGCGATGCCCTGGCTGCACGTCCAACAACGGAACAACCATTTGCGAAGCGGCATCTTGAACTTCAAAAAGGCCTTTTTTGAAAGGCTCTGTGATGAAAACGTTTTTGCGTTCAGTGAGTTTCAAAGCATGAGGCAAATCCGGCGACACTTTCACCGCGGAAATTCCGGCTTCCGTGAGAGTCTTTAACAATTCATCCGGAGTTGTTTTTAAAACATTCGTGCGCAGAAAAACTTCCGCAGGCTGATTCAAAGCACGCACAACGTCTTTGTAATCAGGGCCTAGTTCCTGTGCTAAACGCTGCTCCATCCAATCAGGAATAGATTGCGCGATCGCGAAGGACGGAATGTCTTTCATGCGAGCTTGTACGTCTTTCGCAGAAAGGCCTTCAAGCTCTTCCCAATCAGGAAGTTCATTTCCTTGGCGAACCCAATAAGCGCCCCAGATTTTCCAGAAGTCGTTGTCATCGGCAAGATAACTAAGAAGGCGTTCCCAACGGACGATCTCGTAGACGGACTCTGCAAAAAATCTTCTGTCGCGAGAGCCCCATTGTTTTTGCGCCTTGAGATTGCGCTGAATAACTTTGTCTGCGTACTGCCCTTGTTCAAAAACTTCGTCAAGGGCGCCAATAATAGTTTCTACGAGATGCTTATGAATCTTCAAAATGTAAATACCAATCCACCTGATAAGAAGGTGCCGTTAAATTGCCCGGAAGAGAGCAAATGAATGTGGTTTTTTAAACCAGCTTCAATGAAGAATCCAGTATTTTCAAAAATATCAAAGAACCGTGCGCCTAATACCAACTGGTAATCGAGCGAAAGAGCGGATTTGCTGTTGGTCTGTTTGAAAAAAACTCCCAGTCCGACACCTGCGCCAAAATATAACGGAAAGCGCGAGCCCGCATCGGGAAATGTGAGGAGAGGCATGAAAGAAAGTTTTGAAGGATTCTCTACCGGCAAATCAAATTCCGCATAGTCGATGCGCAGATTCAAATCCATGGAGTTTTGCCACTCGCCCACGCGGTAAGTGACTCCGAAAGTGTTTCCACCCACGTCGTCTTGCTGACCGTTTTTACCCCAATCGTAAGATTGTGAGGACATGTAACGGCCAAAATGCAGAGCTAAAAAGTGATCCGTGGGACCGGGATTTCCCGCTTGGTAACTTTGTGCGGGATCGCGTTTTTGAAAGTAACGAGCGGCAGCGTCGCGGCCGACCACAGGTTGTGACTCTTGTGCTAAAGCAGCGGAGCCCATCAGCAAGGGCAAAATCAATGATAGAAAAGTCTTCACACGCACCTCATTTTCTGCCCTTTATTCTATCCAGTTTTTAGCTCGCTAGGTAAGTCTAATGACGCGTGCAGTTATTAGACCTAGACACGTTGACTCCCCAGGGCCGCATCCCTAATCTCCAGGCAGCTTTTAAGACGGGACCAAAGACTATGAAATGCCCCTTTTGTGGACATGCAGACGACAGAGTTTTAGATACTCGAGTGCAGAAAGATGGCAGCATCCGCCGCCGTCGTGAGTGCCTTGAGTGCAAAGCTCGTTTCTCGACAGTCGAGACGATCATGCTCGCCTTCCCGTTCATCATTAAAAAAGACGGACGCCGCGAACCTTTTAGCAAAGAGAAAATCTTAAAAGGTCTTCAAGCTGCCTGCCAAAAACGCCCTGTGAGCTTGGCACAGATTGATGCCGTGGTGGAAAGAATCTCTTCTTGGGTTGTAAACCGCGGAGAGAGTGAAATTTCATCTCGTCTTATCGGCAAAAAAGTCATGGCGGAATTAAAACAACTCGACGACGTGGCTTACATCCGCTTTGCGAGTGTGTACCGCACCTTCAAAGACGTCCAAGAGTTTGTGGAGACACTGGAAGACGCTGAACTGCTTGATTTTGTCGATGCAAATAATCCACAATTAAGTCTCACAGCGATGAACTTTGTAGAAAACGAAAAGAAACCAAATGAAACTGACAGCAAGACGACAAGCCCGCGAACTCGCACTCCAAATCCTCTTTCAAACTGAGTTCGCACCTCAGATCAGCTACCAAACATTCCTCGATGTTTTTGAGCAGACTGTCGATCCAGAAGTGATCGATTACGCCGATCTTTTGGTCACGGGCGTGCAATCGAATAAAGCCGCTGTGGATTCCAAAATTCAAGCGTCGAGTGCTCACTGGAAAGTCGAGCGCATGGCCACGATTGATCGCAATATCTTGCGCATCGCTGTTTACGAAATGAAATTTGCCAAAGATCCCATCAAAGAAAACATCGCCATCAACGAAGCCGTTGAGATTGCGAAAAAATACGGAACGACAGAGTCTGCCAGTTTCGTGAATGGTCTTCTTGATCAAGTGAGTAAGGTGCACTAATGGCCATAAGCGTGCTTTCCCAAGCCAGCGCTCTGAATCCCGGTTCTGACCTTTGGATCGTGCCTGACTTGGAAAAGTCGCAGTGGACTGCCAAGCTTGATTGGTATTTGAATTTTCAAATCTGCAAAGCCTCTCGTCATCACACACACTCTCTTCCCGCTTATCTCAAAGAAGTTTTGGTTGAAACGGAACTTGAGAAAAAATCTTTAAGATCCAAAGACACGGCTCCACTGATGATCGCTTCTTCAGAGTTGCTTCCCAACAAGTGGGTTGTGATTTTGCCATGGCAAGGAGACTTGTCTGCATGGACGTCTCAGGTTTTCGAGATTTGGCAAAAGTTGAAAGAGCCCACAATGCGTGTTTTTCTGCCGCCTGGACAAAGCACAGGAAACTTGCAACTGGCGTGGAAAACCCATCACGAAGTGCAAGACTTCACCGTCGTTCTTGATTAGCAGCAATTAAATTCCTCACTGTATTTTACCGTCCCGCCCCGATGGTCGCGTTTACTTGCCTGTTCCGGGTTTTTAAAATCTTGTTAAGAGCATAACGCTCAACACACGAAAAAATCGGGAGGGACTATGAAAACTCTATCTCTACTTTTTGCTTCCTTTGTTTTTTGTCTGATCACAAACAGCGCTTATGCCCAGGGTGAACAGTCGACCGAAGGAGGACAGGGTTCACTGCCGAACGTTTTCTCTGACGAAACGATGACGTTGCCGGATTTTGCGGAAAGACTTTTAACTCCAAATTCTTACACGTGCCGAGCTTGGACAACATGCCCTGGTGGCTATCGCATCTCTTGTTGGTCCCGTGGTTATCGCTGTTATTCAGAAGTCACTCCTGGATATCGCGTTTACTGTAGTGCAACTTCCAAATCCGGATACACAAAATACTGGGTTTACTACTGCTACTAAAATTCTCTGACGACGGCGGCCTGGAATTTCGTCTAGGTCGTCATTAGCTCACTGTCTTGCTTGATTAAACCGTCACTTCTCCTCAGAATAAACTTAAGGGGAACGTGCATGGAAAAATTATCTCAATCTTTAGTTTCAAAATTCACAAAGTTGCAAAGACGTTTTGAGTCTTTCTTGGACAACGATTTTGAAAATAAAGTCGAAGAGACAGAACGCAATCAAGCAAGTTTTGAAGCCTCTCGCGATGTCTCTTTGGTTCGTGGTCTGTCACAAGGTTTACCGGAAGATCATATTGATCGCGCCATCGTGGTGTTTTCTCGCCTGGCAATGATGTTTGACGCCGGAGTTTTATTGGAAAATCACGACAGCCAATGGAGAGCGCAAGCTTATTTCCACAAAGGTGTGAGTCAGCTTTTAAAAAACAATGGTAAAACGGTCGTGAAACTTCCCGATATGACTTTGATGTCGGTTCTAAAAACAGATTCACGTTCAATGCTTGAAAAAATGCAGTTGCAACATCTTGATCCGGATCACAAGACAACATGCCTTGTGATTAAAGCAAGCCCCGACTTCGCGTTTATTTTATTTTCCGGAATGGCGGACTTGTGGCTCAAAGAACATATCGAAAACGTGCGCCGTTCCCTTATCAATGGATTTGCTGACTAATGAGCGAAAACGAAAACAAAACCTACACGATTTATATTCTTTCAGACAGTACGGGCGAAACGGCGGCGACGATGATTCGTGCGGCCCTTGTTCAGTACTCTACCAAAGACATCAATATGATTCGTTGTAAGAACGTGCGCACAGAAACTCAAGCCGAAGCGGTCATTGAAGAATGTTTTGAGCGCCGGGGAATGCTTGCCTATACGGTGGCGAGCCAACAGCTTCGCAATAAAATTCGCGAAATGGCTTCGGGTAAAGGCATTCCTTATTTTGATTTGCTCGGCCCTCTTCTTAGCACTTTGGATGTGTTTTTTGGTGAGCACTCTGAATCCCACGTCGGTGCTCTTCGTGCGGTGGATGAAAGATACTTTAAGCGCATTGAGGCAATTGAGTACACCGTGAAACATGACGACGGAAAAACTTTTGCGGAATTAGACAAAGCTGACATCGTGTTGGTGGGAATTTCCCGCACAAGTAAAACTCCTTTGTCGATTTTCTTAAGTCACAAAGGTTGGAAGGTCGCAAACGTTCCTTTGGTTTTAGATACTCCCCTGCCGGAAGAATTATTTAAAATTGATCAGCGCCGTATTGTAGGATTGATTATCGATATGGATTCCCTGCAAAGAATTCGTAAGAGCCGTCTTGAAAAGTTCGGACAAGATCCTGGTGGTGAATACGCTTCGATGGCTCATATCGCAAAAGAAATTGAATATGCTGAAAAAATCTTTAAGCAGAATCGCCGCTGGCCCGTGTTCAACGTGACGGAGCGCGCGTTAGAAGAAAATGCGAGCGAGATTGTTCGTATTATCGCCGCTCGCTTGGGATTGCCTGACAGCGTGATCTTTTAGTTCTTTTCTCCGCCACGTTTGTTGGCAAAGAAATAAACTTTTCCGTTAGAAACTTGCATCACAAAACGATCTGCCATGGAGCTTTCAAAAACCATTTCAAAGTTGGGAGCTTGTGGCAGTTTTAAATCTTCCGCCGTCACGACGGCTTCTACATTTTTATGACCAATTGTTACGTGAGCTGACGGTAGAAATCTAAAAGTGCAACCGGAGCCTTCTTCGCCAACACCACAATCCATTTTGATGCTTCCATCAGAAGATATCAAAGTGGCTTTGCCGCCAAGACCTAAAACGTCCATCATCTCTGCCAAACGCATAGAGCGGTTGTGATTTTCATTGATCAGAACATTTACCTTTTCAGGGCGATAGAAAACGCCGACAGAATCTGACGCTGCAAACGCCGAGGAAGTCGCTAGGATTGAAATAAGAATCGTCAAACACGTTTTCATAAGTCCCTCTTTTGAAAATTCATGACATGGTTTTAAAACTGATTACCACTGCCTTTCGGATACTTGCAATGACCTTCTTGTTTTGTCGCAGGGATTCCCAAAAGAAATGGAAAACCCTCCTTGCACTTTCTAATCTCCAAAAAAAGGAGACCTTATGAAGAAATTAGCTTTGATGATTCTCATGACACTTTCATTTACCAGCGCTGCCTTCGCTACGGACACTGTTTCGTCTATGGAACAGCTCCCTGCCAACGCCGTGATTGAACCGCTTATGACGACCGCGAGCTTTGAGCGCCCGCAATGCCCACGTGGTTATGTGGTGGCGAAAAAATACTGTTGGAGCAAAGAGGATTTTTGCTTTCATCACTGCGGTTACATCTGCAGTAAAATTCCACCATCAAACGACCGCGACAGCCGTCACTAGATTTCCGATTTAAATAGGTAATAAAAAAGGCTTGTGCAAAATCAAATCTGCACAAGCCTTTAAGAAAAGATTTATTTAAAATTTACGCCGCTTTTTGAGTCGCGTGTTCTTCTTCACGTGCCGGGAATGGAACTGTTTCTCCGCGCGCATGCTGACCGGAAGCACCATACACGACAAGATTCAACTCATCGACCACGGTCTTCATGATTTGCGCTTGAGTGTTGATCTCATCCGCCGTGCCTGCGATTTCTTCCGAAGACGCTGCATTAGATTGAACGGATTGATCCAACTGATTCATCGCTTTACCGATTTGCGCAATGCCTGTGGATTGTTCTTCGCTGGCCACGGCAATTTCATTGTTCAAGTCAGAAACCTTCTTCACTGACTGAACGATATTTTTTAGCATGTCGCCGGATTTTGCCGACTTCATAGTGCCGCGTTCGATTTTTTCTACGGATTCTTTAATAAGGCCCGTGATATCTTTTGCAGCTGATGCGGATCTCTGCGCCAAAGAACGAACGGCTTCTGCAACAACGGCGAAACCTTTACCGTGCTCACCGGCACGAGCGGCTTCAACGGAAGCGTTCAATGCTAGAAGATTTGTCTGGAACGCGATATCGTCAATCACGTTGATGATCTCTTCGATCTTCTTAGAAGAATCAGAGATTTCATTCATTGAAGACAAAAGCTCCTGCATTTCTTTTTCACCTTGAACGGCAACATCAGAAGACGCTGACGACAAAGAGGCTGCTTGTTTCGCGTTATCAGAATTCATTTTCACCATGGACGTCATCTCTTCAAGAGCCGCCACAGTTTCTTCTAAGGACGCCGCAGACTCACTGGATGATTGCGACAACGATTGACCTGCAATCGACAGCTGTTGAATTGCTGAAGACACTTGGTCACCGGAACTTTGTAATTTTTTAGACAAGGCACTGACCGATTTAGAAATATAACGAGCAATCAAGATCACGGCCGCAAGAAGGAAGAGGATTCCCGTCAATGCGATCACCACTTGCGTCCACACCATTGAATTCGCTTCCGCCAAAACGGTTTTTGTTGGTGTGCGCACAATCAAAGCCCATGGCTCCTCAGTGTTTCCAACAGCCAACGGAGTTACAACATAAAGATACTCATTGTTGTCTTTTGGATCGATACCCGTGATTTGGATCTCTTCACCTTTTTTAACGGCTTCTTTAAATTTATCCGCCTCAAATGGATACTGAGCTTCTTTTGTGATCAGTTTTTCATCTGGATGAGAAACGTAGTTTCCCTTTGCCGTAACCAGGAAAGCTTCAGATGTCTCAAATGGCTTAATCGAAGCCGCCTTCTTTTGGATTTCCTTCAAAGGAAGATCGACGCCGGCCACACCATAGAATTTTCCTTCAATCACAATAGGAACTACGGCAGATGTCATCAACACTTGCACGCCATCAATGGGATAAAGATAGGGCTCAACCATGGTTTCTTTTTGACGGCTTTTTGGAACTAAATAGTAATCGCCTTCACCGGGATTCGTATAACCAATCAACGGAGTTAAAGAGGCTTTGCCGCCCTCCCAGTTCATATAAGGAACAAAACGCCCTGAAGCATCGTTGCCTTTGGTGTTTGCGTATTGGGCGTCTTTGCCATCCCACGCATTGGGCTCCCACCCCGTCCATGTACCGATAAGAAATTTATTTTTAACTAAAATCTCGTGAAGAGCTTCATTGATATTTTCACGGCCCGTGTAGCCCACTTTTTTGTAAGCTTCAAGAATGTGCGCCATATTGCGAGCGATGTCCAAACCATGCTCCACTTCCAAACGCATTTCAGTCGCATAAGCACGCGCCGTTGCCACTGTTTTGTCTGTCGCACCTTTTTTGGCCGTCTCGTGACCGTTACGAGCCATCAAGAACGTCATTGTTCCCAACACCAATAAAGCGATGAGAATAATGGGAACAGCGAGCTTCACTTGAATTGAATAGTACTTCTTCATTAACATTCCTTCTTCACATTAAGACAAGATCTACTCGTGTCTTTTCGGAAGAAGGAGTGATTAAATTAGGTCTAGATAGATGAAAACTAACCTTTCTCCTGTTGAGCCATGGTTTGATAAAAGATCTCGACCAAAGCTTTATTGTCGGAGTTCTTTTTATAATAGAACATCAGATCGATTTCATAGTGAAGGTCCTTCACGTAAACGCGGTTCAAACGTCCGGACCGCACTTGTTTCTTGATTGAGTGCGCTGGCAAAAATCCCCAACCTAAACCCGCTTCGATCACGCGCTTTAAAGTTCCCACATTGGCTGATTCAAAAATCGAAGCGACTTGCAAACCCAAAGCTTGCAACTTGCTGTTCACTAGACCACTAAAGCCCGGAAACTCATCTGTGAAATTCACCAATGGGAAGGCGCTGATATCTTTCATCGTGATCTGCTGAGGCATTTTTTCATCTTTGCTTGAACCCACCAGCCACATTTCTTCCTTCACCAGGAATTTTTGCTCGCAGTTTTCAAGCTCCGCAGAAAACTCCACCTTCACGTCCGGAAGAATCAAGATATCGTACTGACCTTTTTTAAAACCTTTGATCAACTCGTCACCACGTTCGTAATCAATCTTCAACATCAGATCCGGATTGTGGCGCATAAGTCGACCCACAATCGGACTCATCAAGTGAAGACCGAGTGAGTTCAATGTCCCAATTCGAAGCTGTCCCTTCATTTGATTGCCGATGGATTTGATGGCAATTTCCGCTTGTTGTGTCAGATTGATAATCTTTTTGGCGTACTCGTAGAGGACTTCCCCTTGAGGAGTCGCTTTAATTTGGCGTACACCGCGCACCAAAAGCTCCACTCCTAGATCTTCCTCCAGATTCCGAATTTGCTGGGAAACCGCAGGCTGAGTCAGATAAAGCTTATCAGCCGCAGCTGTCATGCTGCCCTCACTGATGACTGTTACAAAGGTGGTCAGCTGATAAAGGTTCTTCACCGGAAATTTCTCCTTTTGCTCTTTGATCCGAAGGAACTTTGTTATTATACTTTGTAAACAAACATGACTCAGACATAGTCGGAGTCTAAATCAGCCGAGGTCCGCATGAAGTATAGTTTGTTCGCATCACTCGCCGTTATTCTACTCAGTTTTAGCGCCCATGCAAAAGTCTTTCGTAATGCTTACATCGCATTCGAGATGCCTGAAACTTGGAAGTGCAACTTGGAGCAAACCGAATGGGTCTGCCGAAGTGAACAAACCAAAGAATCTAAAGAGGCCATCATCATTCTTACAGCCAAAGAAGTGGGACCGACAGATACATTCGCTCTTTACGAATCTCACTTAAACTCGCCGATCTCCGTGAACCTTCGCGGTGGCGGCACGACAGAGTCTAAAATCGTTTATAAAGCGAAAAGCGTGCAGATCAACGACCAAACATGGGTGGATTCTTTGCACTTAGGATCGGAAGTTCCTAACTACTTCACTCGTTATCTTGCAACAATCAAAGATAAAATCGCGATCCTTGTGACCTTCAGTGCGCACAAGCAGTACTACACTAAATACAGCCAAGATTTCTTTAAAGCCGTGATGAGTTTGCGCGTGATCGCTTCAAAAAATCTTTTGGCAAAACCGGACCTTGGTCCAATCCGCCCTGGTTCTGAAACCTTGGGTGCACCGATCAGCTCGGCCATGCCAGCGGATATGCTTCAAGGGGATGGCACGGAAAGCAAAGGGAGCAATAAAGCCATGCTCCTAGGCGGGGCCCTTCTGCTTGCGGCTTTGGGTGCGATCATCTTCCTACGCGCACGTAAGAAAAGAAAATAAGAAACTGTTTCAAACTGAGACACTGTTCTTAAGAAAACGAGGGGCTTCTCCGAAAAGTCTGTATGACTTCCCTCAGGAGAACCACCCTCGTTTTGTTTTTTATGGGCTGTTGCTTGCTCTTTCAAAACTGCAGCAACTCAAGCTCTGATTCCGCAACGAGCTTTCCTTTTTCCAGTCCCAATCTTTATTTTAAATCCACGCAAAAAGTCGTTGTTGAAGTCTACTATGAACCCGGAGCTGAACCCTACGAGGGAACGACTTTGTCGGGAATGAACTACTGGCAAATCTTAGAAGACAATTTGAATTCCATTTTTCAGTATCGTAGCACCGCTCCTTTTTTGGTTGTGCCCAGAGCTTTAAATCAAATGACGGCGATTCCTTCGCAAAATCGCACAAGCTGGCTTGGCACTGACATTTTAAATTTAAGCAAACAGTATCGACAAGCCGAACCCACCTCCACAGAAGCGCACTTCTATCTTTATTTCTTAAAAGGAAATTACAATCCCGGTTCGGGCCCGACAGCGAGTGTGATCGGCGTCAGCCTTGGCGGCACACCTATTATTGCGATCTTTAAGGAAGTGATTCAAAACTCAGGCAATAATCCCAATGGACCTGTTCCCAAATACGTCGAGCAAAGCACGATGGTGCATGAGATTGGACACGCTTTGGGTTTTGTTAATAACGGTGTCCCGATGGTGACTCCCCACCAGGACACAGCACATGGTGCTCACACCACAAATACAAATTGCGTGATGTACTGGCAAAACGAAGGCGCCAGCGATCTTTCTTCATTTGTTCAGCATTATATTACGACGGGGTCCACGGTGATGTGGGGATCTGAAGTTCTGCAAGATGCGCAGAACTTCAGTCAGTGATTCTTTATTTCGCTTTTACGATTTCTGGTTTGTATTTTTCAAATTGCGGAATGATGTTTTCATTCCCGTAAACCAAGACTTTGAATTTATTTGGATCAACAGCCTTTTTGATCGCCGCATTGGAATCTTTCAAGCGAAGATTTGCCACGTTCTTATTGAAGTCCGTGAGGTAATCCACCGGGATTCCGTAAAAGTCCAAAGCCATAAGGTTGTAAGCCAAACGGTCCGCGGTTTCAATCGCGCGCGGAAACTGTCCAATCAACTGATTGCGTGAAGCTGTGATTTCAGATTCTTGAGCCCCGTTATTCACGTAATCCGTCACGACTTTCAAAGCCTCATCCAAAGTTCTTCCCGCCGTTTCGTTTTTTGTGAAAGTAGAGATATCAAAACTTCCACGCTCTTTTCGCACGTCGAAGAAAGAATAAATCGAATAAGTAAGCCCAAGATCATCGCGAACCTTTTGATTCAAACGACTCGCAAAACTGCCGCCCAAAACTTCATTGCCTAAACGCAGTGCCAGGTAATCAGGATCGTTGCGTGAAATTCCCAATTCAGAAATACGGATTTGTGTTTGTTGCAAACCCTTTTTCACGATGAGCTTCACTTTCAAAGAATCCGACGCCGGAGGAGCCGTCACGTTCACGACTGGAATGGTTCTTTTTGTCCATTTTGCAAAAACGTCTTGGATCTTCTTTTCGTAAGCCTCATCAAAAGCCCCCACGACAGCCAAAGACGCATTGTTAGGACGATAGAAAGTCAGATAGTGTTTGATGATATCCTGCTTGCTTGTACCGCGAAGAGACTCAATCGTTCCATTCACGTCACGTCCGTAAGGATGCTCTCCAAAGACAAACTTATCCGACTCATCGTCTGCATACGAAGACGGATTGTCGATTTTCTTTTGCAAGCCCGCGATCATCTGCGCGCGAATGCGGGAAATCTCCGTGTCCTTAAATGCTGGGTTCATAGCGACATCGGCAAAGAGATCCAAAAGTGTCTCTGAACCCGTCGTCAATGAATCGGCATAGACCGTCGTTACATCAGCACCAGGAGTGATATCTAAAGAAGCTCCCAATTGACCGAAGTCATCGGCAATTTTCATTGCGTCTTTAGATTGCGTGCCCTGCTCCAGCAAGTACGCTGTCAAAGCGTTTAAACCCGGATGCTGAGAAGGCTCCTGCATAGAACCCGTTTTCATCATCAAAGTCAGACTCACACGCGGCAATGTCGCATCATGCACGAAGAAAACTTTAAGACCGTTTTCTAAGGTGAGTTCTTTATAAGGTTGCAGCTTAAAAGAGCCGTTGCCCTTAGTGACATAACCCGCGGAAGGTGCTTTTTCTTTTTTGGAAGAGCTTGAGCATCCGACAAAGGAAGCGCAAATCAAAGGAAGTGTGAATGCCAACGTGATTTTGTTCATAACTATTCCTTCTTTGCCTTAGGCTCTAGGGTGATAATCGAACGCTGAGTTTGTTGCGTGTATTTATCTGCGGCTTTCTTAATATCTTCCGCCGTAACAGCCTGATACTTTTCAAGATCCGTGAAAAGGCTTTCATACGTGCCTGTGACGATTTCATTCACAGCCAAAGCGCGCGCCTTTCCGTCCATAGTTTTTAGGCTATCAACCAAGTCTTTCATGACTTGGGTTTTTGCTTTTTCCAATTCTTTGTCAGAAACCTTTTGATTACGCAGTTTCCAGATTTCGTTATAAACGATATCCAAAGCTTCCTGAGTACCAACACCCGGTTTCATATTGACGCCGACACCCAAAACACCGGCATCTTTCATTGCGTAGTTATAGGCATAAGCCGAAGTCGCGATTTGTTTTTGGTAAACCAAACGTTTGTGCAAACGGCTGGAAGTTCCATAACCCAAAATATTTGCCGCTAAATCCAACGGATACATGTCGGGCTCCCCTTGACGCGGACTTTGGAAAGCCACTACGAAGGAATTATTTTGCACGTCTTTTTTCAAGGTCGCATTTTGTTGAACTTTTTGTGGAGGTTCAACAGGATGCTTCTTTTCAGGCAAAGGTTTTGAAGGAAGCTTGCCATAATACTTTTCAATCAGGCTTTTTACTGAAGACGTTTTAAAGTCTCCAACCAAAACCAAAACCGCATTGTTAGGAACATAGAAAGTGTTATAGAAGAAACGCAGTTTTTCAGAGTCGTAGTTTTCAATGTCTTTCATGTAACCGATCACAGGCCATTTGTACGAGTTGACTTTAAACATCGTGCCCATCATCAACTCACGCAAAAGTCCCATCGGGTTGTTATCGACACGCCAGCGACGCTCTTCCTTCACAACCTCTTTTTCACTCTTAAGATCTTCAGGGCTGATCAGAAGAGAACTCATGCGGTCCACTTCCATGTCCATCACCAATTCAAGTTTCGAGCTTGGCAGATTTTCATAGAACCCAGTGTAGTCATTCGTTGTGAAAGCGTTATTTGTAATTCCGTTTTCGTGGAAGATACGGTCAAACGCTTTGCCGTCATACTTTTTGGCACCCTTGAACATCATGTGTTCAAGCATGTGAGCGGCGCCCGTGACACCTGGATATTCATCCCGTGAACCGACGCGATACCACGTGTGATAACTCACCATCGGAACGGCATGGTCTTCAAGCAGAAGAACCGTGAGTCCGTTATCCAAAACAAACTTTGTGACCGGCAAAGAGATTTTAAGATCACTTTGTTGAGCCCATCCTTTGATGGCTCCGATCACTTCACTTTTTTCGGGTTTATTAGGGAGTGTCGGTGTGGGTTCGACGGCTAGGACGGTCGCGGAAAAGCAAAGTCCTAAAAGCAAAAGCGAAAAACGTTTCTTCATAGCTGCTTCTTTCGTTGAATATGCAATAACCCTTAGTTTGAAACCCCAGGGCTATGAATTCAACGAATAGAGGACATTTAAGACTTTTGTTCGGCGAAGACTGCTTTACTGCACAACGAAGTCAGAGAAAAAGACATCTTTCACAACGCCGCGATGAAGAATGCCATTCACCTCACCAGCGATTTTGTCTTTTAAAAAGAGTTTGCCTTGAATGCTGTCTAGGTCCGCGAAGGACTTATCATTTAACAAGCGTACAATGCGGTCACGAGCTTTTGCGCGGTTTTCAGGTTCCATCACTTCCTCGAAACCCTCTTTACCAAGCATTTGTAGATTCACTTCCAAACGGATCGTGCGCTTGGGTTCGCCCCCCAAATTCACAGTGAACTTATCCATTGTGTACACAAGCGGAGAAAGGTCAGCTTCATTGGAAGTGGAGGCCAGTTCACGCTCAGCATCTTCTTCTGTGATTTTTGGATTTTCCCAACCCATCGTCGAGGCGTAAACCATGTAACCCCCTGCTCCCATCACGGCGATATTCAGAACCGCAAAAGCGATTTGCAGAATCATTCCTAGGTTGCGCTTGGGAGCTGGAGCTTTTTCTTGTGTTTCAGCCATGTCTAACTACCTCTTCATTGAAAGATATCGGTGAAACAGGCCTAGGTCTTAAGATCTAAGACCCTATTTCTTCACATTTATTAAGGAAAAATCTTAGACAAAACGTCCAAGCTTTAGACATACGAGGACAGGTACTTGACAAGAATAAGACACTTCCGACCATAATAGAGATATGAGACGTTTCCTCACGGGCTGTGCTTTATCTTTGCTAAGTCTGCCAACACTGGCGGGCCCTGCCGTCACGTCCACTTCTCAAGTTGAAACGGAACTTCTCCCAGCTCCCCTTTTACAAATCTCAGAGACAGAAGCGTTTTCTCGCTACGTTTTTCTTGTTGATAAAGAACAACGTAAGCTCACCGTCTTTGAGCGCAATGGCGAGAAAATCAAAAAAGTGGAAGAGTACCCTGCTGACATCGGTAAAGCCGGTGGAAATAAAACAAAACGCGACGATCACAAAACTCCCGAAGGTATTTATTTCTTAGAGCAGCGTTTATCTCAGCCAAAAATCCCCTTCAATCTTTATGGCGCTTTGGCCTTCACGACAAACTACCCAAATCTATTTGACCAACGAGAAAAGAAAACAGGTTCTGGCATCTGGCTGCACGCCATTCCCGACACTGTGCCTTTGACTCGCGGTTCAAGAGGCTGTGTCGTGGTTCGCAACGAGGTGATTAAAAAGCTTGCCGACTACATCAAGCTTCGTGAAACACCGATCTTGATCTTTGATCACGTGAATTATCTTTCTAAAGAAGATCACGAAAAACGCCGCCTGGAACTGAACACTTTTGTTGAAGGCTGGCGCCAAGCTTGGGAAAACCAAGATATCGAAAAGTACATGAGCTTTTACGACAAAGACTTCAGAGCTCCCGGCTTTAACTTCGATTCTTGGAAAAATCACAAAGCCAACTTGAAATCCAAATACGAATTCATCAAGGTTCATCTTTCTCAGCCGTACATCGTTCAACACAACGATCAGTTGTTAGTAAAGACATTGCAAAGATACGAATCCGATAAACACGTCGACTACGGCGTTAAGACGATCTACGCATTGAAGTCCGGCAACACTTACAAAATCATCCGCGAAGAGTGGACCCCGTTTAATCAAAAAGAAGTCACAGCCGCTATCGCCCGTGACAACTCGCTCACAGCTCAAGCCAACCAAAGCCAACAATAATTTAAGGCAACACCCGTCAAAGTATTTTCATATCGGTGCCCTGCTTTGTCTTAAAACGGGAGACGTCTCATCCTGAGACACTGAATTCAAATATATCTCGTTTTAAAAGGCATATCCCTTGCTCTCTTTTTCAAAAAACCAAAGGAGAGACCTATGTCGTCCAAAATTCTATCGCTCACTCTTGCTGGCGTGATGGGCCTGCAAAGTGTGGCCTTTGCGCAAACAGATCGCACGGCAGGTATTGGCACTGAACAAATCCGTACAGCTAAAGAAAACATCCGCTCTGTGAAGGCGGAGTTGTTGGCGTTGGATCAAGCGTTAAGCACTGCCAAAGAGAATATCCAAAAACGCGATCACTCAGGCGCCCAATTCAGTTCGACGACCATTGCAGGTGCTGCTCTCGGACTGGGGTTGTCTGTTTATGCCGCATTTTCCTTACGTTCACGCGGTGGAGAAATGAGCGGGATTTTGGGAATGTTGGCGGCAATGACCGGAATGGTTATGTCAGGTGTTTCAGCGGGCACAAGTGCTCTAGATCAAGCGACAAAACAAAAAGTCGATGTGAAAGACCTCAATGACAAACTGACAAAAGCGGAAAGCGAAGTGCAATCAGCGCTCGCTTCAACGAGCGATAAATCCTCTGTGGCTTTACTTAAACAGCTTGAAGGAAATCTGCAAGGCATTCGTGCAACACTGGCGAACTATGATGAAAAGGATGCTTCCATTAGCAAAAACAAATTGATCGCAGAGGTTACACAAGCTGCTGGTGTGGCTATCACAGTGTATGGAATGGCTCGCAGTGAATCCCGCGCGATTCTTATCGGCCCTTTGGTGATGAGCGCCGGAAATCTCGGACAGATCGTAGGAAACTTCTCGGATGCTGAAGCCGAGCAAGTGATCAAAGAAATCGAAAGCACTCGCCGTGCGCTGATTTCTGCAGCCGTCACTCTTGAATAATTAATATAAAACAAATGATTTAAAAGGAGAACAACCCATGTCATCGAAAATTTTATGTCTGACTCTTGCTGGTATGATCAGCATGCAAAGTGCCGCCTTCGCCCAAGACCGCACAGCCGGTATTGGTGAAGAGCAAATCAAAACTGCTAAAGAAAATGTTCAGTCTTTGAAGGCAGAACTGCTCTCTTTAGATCAAGCTCTTGTGGCGACAAAGACTGCTATTGAAAAACGTGATTCTAAAGGAAGCATTTTAAGTGGCTCCGCTGTCGCAGGTGCGGCTGTGGGCCTGGGGCTTTCTGTGTATGCTACATTCAAATTCCGCGCACGTGGCGGCAGTGGTGATGGCATTTTAGGACTTCTTGCCGGTGCGGCGAGTGTTCTTATGTCGGCGGGCTCTGTAGGTTTAAGTGTTGCCGGACAAGCCGTGAAGCCGGAAGCCGATGTGACTAAATTAAACGAACAGTTGACGAAGGCTGAACAAGAAGTGAAAGAGGCTTTAAGCCAGACGACAGACAAATCTTCTGCGGCTCTTCTGAAAAATCTTGAAGTATCTTTGCAAGGCGCTCGCAAAACTTTGAATGAGTACTCTGAAAACGAAAGTTCTACTTCGAAAAACAAATTGATCGCGCAGATCGCTCAAGCAGCCGGTGCCGCTATCACGGTTTACGGTGTGACTCAAAAAGAATCCAGAGCAACACTCATCGGTCCTTTGGTGATGAGTGCAGGTAACATCGGACAAATCATCAGCGGTCTTTCAGACTCCGAAGCTGAGTTGGTTGTTAAAGAAATCGAAAACACTCGTCAGGCCCTGCGTTCTTCAGCGATGGCCCTTGAGTAATTCATGAAATTAATGATTCGTTTACTTGGCATTTTAATTCTTTTTTCCCTGAGCGGTCCTCTGGCCGCTCAGGCTCGTGCGCCACGTTGCGAATCTGTATTCCTTCCCACTGTTCTTGAAGTCATCCAACAACTGGATGCTAAAAACAATGACTTCATCCTTCAAGGACACTCTATTGAAGACATCGGCAAAGACTTTTCATGGTTGCGCCGACGTAAACTTCGTAAATTAATCAACGACACGGACTTACAGACTTTCGTTTCCGATAAAGCCGTTGAACGTTACGCCATTGAACTGGGCACTGTTTTATTCGGTAAAAAAGAAACCGTCGATCGCTGGATTCGCCAAGACAAAGAAACACGCCTTGAAGACTCTACGGTGATGTTAATTAAAGAAAAACTTTTGCAAGACGGTCTTATTAGAACTTGGGGTGAAATTAATGACCCGAGGGATGCCGGTATTTTCCGTAAAGGTCTCGATAAAATTTGGACGATTCAACACAGTCGCATTTTAGAATGGATGCGCATTCCGATGGTTTTACCTGGAGTTAAAAATCAGGAAGTGCCGCCGGATTTGATGTTCAAAATTATTCGCGACGGTTTTAAAGAGCACGCCGAAGAAGCGCGCCTTGCTTTGAAATCTCAATCTAAAATTGAAGCCTATAATACTTTTAGAAGAGTTTATAGCGCGACATTCTTAGGAATCGTTTTGGTATTTAATGCGCACACGGGGTATCACAAACTTCAGGATTATCACAAACAACAAGTCACCGAAGTCGTCACGCAACTTCAAGAAACCCGAAAAAGCGTGGAGTCTGCCATTCCAAAAATCAAACAAGAACAATTCGAAGAAGCCTATCGCGGAGCCGAAGCCGACTTCATTAAAAAATGGGGCGAACCTCCTACTGAGGCGGAAAGCCAAATCATCAAAGCCAGAATCGCTGAAGCTTTGAATATAAAATAAAAAAGCCCCTTCGTTTTGCGAAGAGGCTTTTTAAGATTTTACTCAGTCCAGTCTTCGCACCACTGGTGCTCCGACATCCTCGGCATCCGCCGCTTAGTGAGATTCTTCAGTAGAAGAAGAGTTCTTACCGTCGATAGTGAATTTCTCTACGTTGTGAGAAAGATCTGGAAGTGATTCAAGGTGTTTTTGCAATTCTTCTTTAGACATTTCACCAACGTTGACGTTTCTTTCAGTCATACGTTTATCGAACTTCAAATTTTTATTAGCTTGAGCCAAAGACATTATAAACTCCCTGTTTCTATCGAGACCCTTTTATAGCGTAGATTGCGGGCAGAGTCCAGCCCCCTAAAAGGTACCAGCTTCCCTCTGTGCTGATTTGGGAAGAGATACCTCCCCCAAATCAGCACAGAGGGAAGCTGGTACCTATCAATTCCAGTATTTTGGTGGTTTATCGCTCTTTTCGTTATCGACGACGAGGCGCAGGTTGCGGCCCTTGTTTTTGGACTTTTTCTTCCATTCGTTACGGTCAAACCAGCCCTTGAATTTAAGGCAGATATAGCCCGAAACGATCCCCCCAAGATGGGCCAAATAAGCAACCTCTCCCCCGCTGACACTTGAAGTCATCATGGAGGCCAATTGCACCAAACCCATCAAAGCCACGAAATAGCGGGTCTTCATCGGGAAGAGCATAAAGAAGTAAACAATACGCTCACCAAAAAGAATCCCTTGAGCCAGCAAAAGACCGAAGATCGCGCCCGACGCCCCGATGACCGGAACAATCAAACCCGTTTGCGAACCTGTTGCTAAAGCGTAGCCCCAGACACCCAAGCAGTACAAAATTGCAGCACCAATTCCCGAAACAAAATAGTAAATGAGGAAGAATTTCGTGCCCCAACGCTGCTCAAGCTCGGCTCCAAAGAACCAAAGCATCAGCATGTTGAAAAGAATATGCGTCACCTGCAAAGAGTGCAGGAACATGTACGTGAAGAGCTGCCAAATTTGGAAATCAAAAAGAACTTTGCCCGGGTAAAGACCAAAGATCGAAGAGAAAGGAACACGTAAGAAACCTTCCATGATCACTTGGAAGATAAACCAGATCGCTACATTGATAATCAGCAACCACTTCACTGCCGGAGTCAGCGGTGCTGTTTGAAAGGTCATGCCTCTGTTCATTTTTTTAAAATACTCCAAAGCTTCTCATAGGTCTGCTCCAGACTTTCAACCAAGACCTTGGTCTCAGCAATGAGAGGGAAGAAATTAAGATCCCCGGCCCAACGTGGAATCAGGTGATAATGCAAGTGTTCGGGAATTCCCGCACCCGCGACCGCTCCGTGGTTCAAACCCACATTGATTCCGCCCGGTTCATAAACTTCGTTTAAAGATTTCATCGTCAAACGAATAGTGTCTTGCAAGTCGCGGAACTCTTCCTCAGAAAGTTTCAAAAGATCTCCGCAATGACGTTGTGGCAAAACCAAAACGTGACCGCTGTTGTACGGAAATTTATTCAGCACCACCATCGAGTGCTTAGACTTATACACGCAAAGGGTTTCAAAAGAGACTTCTGCCTGCGCTGCCCGACAAAAAACACAGCCTTCAGGTTTGATCAGCTTACGCACGTACTTCATGCGATCAGGACGGAAAAGCACGTCGCGTTCAAGAGGCCAAATGTCTTTTCCGATTTGCAGTTTTCCCGACGCAAAAGGCGCCTTTTTAGACGCCTTTCGTTTCGCAGTAGATTTTTTAGTTTTCTTCGCGACTTTTTTTGCCATGAAACCGGTTACTCCCAAGTTCCTGGCAAGATCATCATGGGTTGATTCAAGAATTTGGATCTCAAAACAAACTTCATCGCGCCTTCCATATCCGGTCCGAAAGATTTACCCTTCAGAACGTCCGCGTATTCTGCAAGGCTGTTCACGTCATCTTCGCGATCGCTGTCGCCCAAATCAAAAATGCTCACACGCTTTTTAGGAACTTCAAAGACATCGTAGTTATCGCCCAGTTTCGCAGTTTCTGCTGCCAACTTCACAGCGTCTTCATAGAAACCTTCTTTATCAGCAAAACCTAATTTTACAGCTGTAGCGCCCGTAAACACACGGCCATCTGCATATTCAGACACTAGTTCTTCTTTAAGATTGCGCTCTTTTGCCACTGTTCCTTTGAACTGGGCATACACTTCGTCGATCATATTTTGGAAAAGAGCTCTTTCATCTTCGCGCATCGCTCTGTACTCAGCACCAGAGTCTTTGAATTTTCCAGAAGTAATGGAGTAACGAGAGATCTTCGCCCAATCATAAAGTTTTTCGATATTCGCAAACTCCATGATCACACCGATAGAACCCACAAGCGAGCCCGGCGCCACAACGATCTTGTCACAAGCAACAGCTGAATAATATGCACCACTCGCCATCACGCCCGTAGACACGCAGATCACTGGCTTTTTTAGTTCTTCACGAACACGTTTGATTTCTGTGTAAATTTCTTGAGAAGGACCAACGGCTCCGCCTGGAGAATTGATCGTGATAAGGATCGCTTTCACCTTATCTTCGTCTTTGTATTTTTTGAGATTTTTAAGGAACTTCTTTCCGTTCAAAATCACACCGTTCATATCCAAATGAAGGATGGTGTTTTTCGCTGTGACTTTCTTTTCAGATTCACCGAAGAAATCTCCGCTCATTTTGAGCAAAGCCCCGATGCCGACAAAGACTAGAAAAATGATAACAAGTTTTTTAAAGAAACTGCCCTGCATATGCGCGCTCCTGCAAATAAAAAAAGGGACCCTACTAGGGTCCCTCTTTAAGACTTTACAGTCAACGGCACGAAGTCCAGTTCAGGTGCTTTGCGGCGACCCGAACCTGGCTTTAATTACTGCTTACCGTCTGTCTTTACGTTCTTCAATTGATCTGCGAACAAGTCACCGAAAGTAGACTTAGAAGTTGCAGTCGCTTTTTTAACGTAATCGTCAACATCAGCTTTTGCTTCACGAAGTTTTACAAGTTTAGAAGACAAGCCGATCTTACGAGCGTCTTTGTCGATAGAGATCACTTCAGCTTTGATCGTTTGACCTGGCTTAATGAAATCTTCAACAGAGTTGATTTTCTCAGTTGTTAGCTCAGAAATATGGATCAAACCTTCGATATCAGACTCAAGCTCAACGAAAGCACCAAAATCAGCTGTTTTAGTTACTTTAACGTCGTGTTGTGTGCCGATAGCGTATTTAGATTCGATGTTTGCCCAAGGATCAGATTCAAGTTGTTTGATACCCAAAGAGAATCTTTCGTTCTCGATATCAACACCTAGAACAACCGCGCGTACTTTTTGACCTTTAGTGAACATTTCACTTGGGTGATTTACGCGTTTAGTCCAAGAGAAGTCAGAAATGTGAACTAGACCGTCAATACCTTCTTCGATGCCGATGAAGATACCGAAGTCAGTAACAGACTTCACTTCGCCTTCGATGATTGTTCCTGGAGGATAAGATTCTTTCATCTCAACCCAAGGATTTGCTTGAAGCTGTTTCATACCCAAGCTGATGCGGCGGTTTTCAGTGTCTACTTCAAGAACTACCACTTCAACTTCATCGCCTACGTTAACGATTTGAGAAGGATGTTTTACACGTTTTGTCCAAGACATTTCAGAAACGTGGATCAAACCTTCGATACCTTCGCCAAGTTCAACGAATGCACCGTATTCAGCCAAAGATACAACTTTACCTTTAAGCTTAGTGCCTGGAGGATAAGAAGCTTTCACAGATTCCCAAGGATCTGCATGAAGCTGTTTCATACCCAAAGATACGCGTTCTTTTTCTTTATCATACTTAAGAACTTTAACTTGGATTTCGTCGCCAACATTCAACATTTCTGAAGGATGTTTTACGCGGCCCCAAGACATATCTGTGATGTGCAACAATCCGTCCATGCCACCAAGATCGATGAACGCACCGTAGTCAGTGATGTTTTTAACAACACCAGTAACAACGGAACCTTCAGCCATAGTGTCAAGAGTTTGCGAACGGAGACTGTCACGTTCTTCTTCAAGAAGAGCGCGGCGAGAAAGAACGATGTTGCCACGTTTCTTATTGAACTTAATAACTTTGAATTTAAATTTCTTACCAAGGTAAACGTCCATGTTGCGAACAGGGCGTAGATCGATTTGAGATCCAGGCAAGAATGCTTTAACGCCGATATCAACGCTCAAGCCGCCTTTAACTTTAGCAACAACAGTACCTTCGATAACTTCTTCGTTCTCAGCTGCTTTAGAGATATCAGTCCATGCGCGAAGCATGTCAGCTTTGTCTTTAGAAAGAACGATCATACCGTTTTCGTTTTCGATACGGTCGATAAGAACTTCTACTTTGTCTCCAGCTTTCACTTCACGAACACCGTCAACAATACGGAATTCATTGATAGCGATCAAACCTTCAGACTTGTAGTTGATGTCTACTAGAACATAGTCAGATTGAACTTCTACTACAGTACCAGTAACAACGTCGCCGACTTTGAAGTCTTGCTCTTTCATTGACGCTTCAAAAAGGTTTTCGAAATCACCTTTTTCAGATTTTGATGTCAATAGACCTGGATTTGCTGGAACCTTTGCGTCTTCAGCATCCAAGAAAGCTAGAACTTTCTGTTTCTCCAACTCGGCTTTGTTTAATTGTTTCGTCATATAGTTTTTTTAAAACCTCCCACGTAGTAAGTCCTCGCTGGAACCTACCCGTTACCTTTCTTCACCTCTTTGGGCGAAACACTGGTTTAGCGACCTAAGGGGGCGGAAGTCAAAGGTTTTACGCGCTCCACCAAGGTTTTCGCGGTCCTGCATTATGTACTCTTGCAGAGCGGGAATGTTGGGCCTGACAAGTGTCTGTCATCTCGAACATATTTGATCTGAGCACAAGGAGGACGTATGCGGGGGGCGTGGAGTTTTCTTGGGATCCTTTTCGGAGGACTGCTTTGGTTTACTCCAAAGACCGCATCAGCGCTTCCGGTTCCTCGGTACGACCGGGAAATCCGTTCGGCCCTCTCGTTTATCGAACACTATCAAGTGAGCTTGCAAGAAGGCTACGAGCCGGGACAGTGGCGAGCGCGTGTGACTTCGTATGTTCCAAGTCCCATCGGTGTTGGAAAGTTCGGCGTGCCTTTCGAAGAACCTTCCGCGTTTGTCGCCAGTTCCATTGCGAATGTTTTAGCAGAAATTTATGCGCACAATCCCCGTTACTCACAAATTCCCATGATGCTCGAGGAAACGCAAAGAGGTCTTGAGAAATATCGCTGGGCAAATTTATTTAACTTCTATCCTCCGTACACATTTCGCGGGATGAAAGTGCGCGGACCTCGTTACATGTATCTTGCGCGCCAGTGGAAAGGTTTTGCGAATATTCCTCCTGACGCTGACACAACATCGGTCACTTACACGTTCTTGCACTACATGCAAAGTTTTCGGCGCGATCTTTCGCCGACCGAGTGGCAAAGTGTTTTACCGGAGCAAGTGATTGATGCGATTTCTACTTATCGTGATTTTGATCGAAAGCCGCATGTCTATAACGCCGCTCAAGGGCATATTCGCACCGGCGCTTTTATGACGTGGCTTTTTGATGAACACGATCCCGATATGCCACGGAATTACTTTGCAGCCCCCGACAAAGGCACGCGCATTCCGTTTAATGTGAATGACGTCGACTGCGTTGTGAACGCAAACATTCTAAGAATGCTGACTTACGCTGGGAAAACATCAGGCCCCGGCTATCAAGCAAGCTGCGCGCACATCAATCGCGTTGTGCGCAATAAGCAGTTTTATTTTTGCGGAATGTATTATCCCAGTTTCTATGCCCTTCCCTACACGATTGCTTCAAATGTTGAAGCCGGAACAACATGTTTAGATCCCGCACGCGAACGCACTTTGAATTTTATTATCGCCAAACAACATCGCGATGGTTCTTGGCGAAATAGTTTTTTAGCGCGTCCCGATTATGTTCAGTCCACTGTATGGGCGCTCAATGCTTTGTTGATTTTAGGAGATCCTAAGAATGAACTTCACCGCGAACGCGTACGTCGTGGTTTGGATTTTCTTTTATCTCAAGCGCAAAAGGATTCCGACGGCCGCCTTTTCTGGTCTGGACAAGTTTTTTATGCAGCGACTTTCATTGCACGCTTTCCTGTCGTGTGGCGATCTTCTGCCTACACGACAGCTCTGGCAATTAAAGCACTGCTGCTTTCGGACCGGTGGTACGCCGTACCTTTTTGAATTGCACCGCACAAAGGAAAGGATTGTTATGGAAACGGAAAAACTGCGCGAACTGCAACGTCCTCTGAAAACTCGCTATCAAGCGGATAAAGAAGCAAGCCTTGTAACCTTCCACACCTCTGGAACTTTGGGAGAAGATATTTCTTGTCACATCGACACAGGTATAGCGCAAGTCACCGCAGGCTTGCATCCCGCCGCTGGAGGAGATGGAACACTTGCCTGTTCTGGAGATATGCTCATGGAAGCCTTGGTCGCTTGTGCCGGAGTCACTTTGAATGCCGTTGCCACAAATATGGGAATTCAACTTCAATACACAGAAATTTTTGCTGAAGGGGATATGGATTTTCGTGGGACTCTCGGTGTCGATAGAACCGTCCCCGTGGGACTCACTAACATCCGCCTTCGTTTTGATATTCAAGACGACATCCCTGAAGAGAAAAAGAAAAAATTGGTCGAGCTGACTGAACGGTACTGCGTAATATATCAAACTCTTATAAATCCACCTCAAATCAAAGTAGACGTTTGAAAGAGATGATCTCGTAAATTTGGGAACACTCGACAGGCCTTCACCCGGTTTCAGAAATTTGCAATTATCTCTCTTTGTAGAATGAAACAGTTCTTTGTTAACTTTTATTGCATCTTGCCTTGTTTCCCAAAACCTGTTTGCAAAACACAAAAGGCCCTTATTTAATAATTGTTCAATGTCAGTTCTTTTATTTTTATTTTTGCTAATTCCCTTCTTTGCAAAGGCGCAGACTCTGCAAGTAGGGCTTTCCGAAGTGGGTCCTTTTGCCTACGAGGAAAAAGGACAGCTTAAAGGCATCAACTACGATATTTTATCCCAACTCGCGAAAGAGTCCGGGTTGACCTTTGAATACAACCTTTATCCGCATGCCCGCCTGGTGAATGCCATGGAGACTTCAAACCCGGATCTTGCGATCTTTTTCTCGGTCTCATGCATAAAGTATGAAAAGCATTACGAGATCCAAGATAAACTCTATGAAGCCACACCACGCATTTACCTTAAGCCCTCTGTGGATTTGAAACAAAAAGACGTGCGAATTGGTCGACTGCGTGGAACTTGCACGGAGCTGATTCATCAATACGTGAAGCCTGAAAGACTCACGGAAGTCACCAGCATGGATCAGGCCGTTGAAATGTTAAAATCAAATCGTCTTCAGGGAGTTTGTGCTTTATCGTCAGTTCTTAATTTTGCCAAAGACAAAGCCCACTATGACGAAAAACTCGTATCCTCTTTAAAAAATGAAAAACCGCTTGAAGCGGTTCTTTGTCGCAAAAAGAGTTTACCGGAAGAAATAAAAAGAAAATTAGAAGCCGCCGCAAAAAAACTTAAAAAAATCCATGTGGAAGATTAAAGAGCCCGATTGCACCCTATTTCTTTTTCTTACGCTTCTTGGCCTGGATCATCTTCTCTTCACTTTCAATCAACTCTTGAAGACTCATGCCTTCTTCAGGTTGTGAAGCGATGATCTCGTAATCGACCTTGCTGACTTTGATCACTTCGATTTTTTTAGTCAAAAGCTCTTCAATGTCCTGCAAAAGAGGTCTTTCTTCCTGGCTGCAGAAAGAAACCGCAATGCCTTTGTTGAAGCCGCGGCCCGTACGACCGATACGATGCACGTAGTTCTCTGGTTTTTCGGGAAGGTCATAGTTAATGACGTGAGTGACATCCGGAATATCAATACCGCGAGCGCTTAAATCCGTTGCGATCAAAACCTTGCACTCGCCTGTGCGGAAGGCTTTCATCACTTCCGCGCGATTGGTCTGATCTTTTTCTCCGTGAATTGTAAGCGTTGGAATTTCTGCACGCTCCATCGCTTTAGCGACACGCTCTGCACGCACACGAGTACGCACGAAAACGATAAACTTTCCGTCAGGATTTTGACGTAAGTATTCCGCCAAGAAGAAACGTTTGTCGTCCATTTCAATGAACATCACAAAATGCGAAACGTTTTTTGAAACCGGATCTTCCGGAGAAATCTGAATACGAATCGCACTGCTGCGAACTTGCGAGAACGCGAGCTTCTTGATTTGCGGATTGATCGTCGCTGAAAAGAACAGCGTTTGATGACGACGCGTGAGCTTACGTTTGATCGATTCAATGTCTTCGATAAAACCCAAATCCAACATGTGATCGGCTTCATCGAGAACCAAGGTTTCGATATAATTGATGTTGATAAACCCCTGGCTGATCAAATCAAACATACGCCCCGGAGTCGCAATCAAAATATCAATACCGTCTTGAAGCTTTTTAATTTGCGCGTCTTGCTCCACCCCTCCGTACAAGGCAAAAGGCTTTGCTTTCGTGTGTTTGGAAAGTTTATTAAAAACTTCGCCAATTTGTTGCGCCAATTCACGCGTTGGCACCATCACAAGACACTTAATACCTACAGCACGCTTGCTGCTTTTATTACTGTGAATCATGTTGATAATCGGAATTGCAAATGCCGCGGTCTTACCCGTTCCCGTTTGAGCAATGGCTAAAACATCCTCGCCCTTAAGGATCGAAGGAATGGCTTTGTACTGAATGTCTGTTGTACGAAAGAAACCATTGTCATTGAGATTGCGCAATAGGTCTTCCGACAAGTGAAACTTCTCAAACTTCAAGGAAAACCTCTTACGTTAGATGCGAACTAAATTTTGCCTTTAACGTAGTCGACTACTTTATCAACCACTTGGTCCAAGTTTAATTCTGTTGTATCGACGATCAAAGCGTCGTCAGGCACCGCCATCGGAGCGACTTTGCGAGTAGAATCTTGCAGATCGCGCTGTTGTTGCGCTTTCACCATATCACCTTGATCAAGGCCCAACTCCGCCGCACGGCGAGCGGCACGGTGTTCAGAGTTTGCCGTCAAATAAACTTTCGCCTCTGCTTTTGGGAACACCACAGTTCCACAATCGCGACCTTCAGCAACCAAGCCTTGCGGGCCGTTGCTGCAGTTTCTTTGCGCATCCAAAAGAGCTTTACGAACTTCAGGATAGTGGCTCACTTTGCTGGCAAAATTTCCCACGTCTTCGTGAGCGATCAAATCTGTGACATCTTGATTTTGGAAATAAACTGTTGTGCGGGCATCTTGCATGCTCACCTTCCAAACTGGATTGTGAGTTAATTCGGCCAATGCCTTCACGTCATCAAGATCAATACCCAATTGAATAGCAGCGAATGCCAAACCACGATAGAAGGCACCTGTAGAAACCCAGTTCCAGCCCAAACGACGAGCTAGTTCTCTACTCACAGAAGATTTCCCAGAGGCCGCAGGGCCATCAATCGTAATAACCATTCCCATAATTCTCCAACAATCACTGTCATCCGTTAGGATAACACAGGTATCTCTTTGAGCACGTCAGCCAAGGCCTTCATCGCGGCTTGATTTTCGTGCTCGAGCCCTACACTCAAACGCAAATGCGTTTTGAAACCGTAGTTTAACAAAGGTCTCATAATAATCCCGCGGCGTAACAAGGCTTCATTCACCTTGGCGGCGTCACGGAGGGTGTCAAACATGACAAAATTCCCTTGAGATGGAATGTAAGGCAGGCCTAATTCTTCTAACTTCTTATAGAAGTAATCAAGCCCTTTCCAACAGGTCTGCTGCGAACGCTCAATAAATTCTTTATCTTGCAGAGCCGCATTTGCAGCGACTTGCGCTAAATCGTTGACATTAAAAGGTTTGCGCACCCGGTTAAACACTTCAACAACCTCAGGAGGCGCAATCATCGCACCCAAGCGGAAACCCGCCAGGCCATAGATTTTGGAGAAAGTGCGAAGAACGATCAGATTTTTATATTTCGTGATGTATTTTTGTGCAGAAGCGTAAGCAGGATCGCGCACGAATTCATTGTAAGCTTCATCAAAAATCACCATCACATCATCGCGATTTCCCAATTTTTCAAGGAAGGCTTCGATCTCTTCTTTGGGAGCAAAAGTTCCCGTGGGATTGTTCGGGTTTGACACAAAAACCAAACGGATTTTCTTTTCCGGATGAGCCAAGAAATAATCCGCAATCGCAGGTAAATCAAAACGATAGCCTTCTTTCATTGGAATTTTATGGATCACGGCGCGGTTCGCAGGGGCACTCACTTCATAGGCGTTGAAAGCCGCTACAGACGTCAAAACGCCGTCGCCGGGCTCGCAATAAATGCGTGTCAACAAATCAATCAGCTCATCGCTCCCGTTCCCAATAGCAAGTTGTTTTGTCGGGAAGCCCCATTCTTTCGACAGAGTTTGTAAGAGTTCATAGTGCGAAGGATCTGGATACAGATGCTGATGATCCAAAGCTTGCTTCACCGCCGCCATCGCTTTCGGGCTAGGACCTAAAGGATTTTCATTACTTGCGAGTTTGTAGACGGTCGTTAATCCGTACTCGCGCTGAGTTTCAGAAATAGGTTTGCCAGGTTTGTAGGGAACCAGGTTCAGAATTTCGGGAGAAATCTTCACTTTAGAATCCTTTTCTTAGAGAGATTATTTTGTTATACCTGTTCGTCTAGCTTTAACATATTCCAGAGCAATTTCAATATAGAGAGCGTTTAAAAATGCAAAAGAGCTTCTTGTTGGGTGTGAGTGTCGGAGAATCTTTCGCCGAATATGCACTCCTGTCGGATTCCAAACCTGTCGCCCAGAAGAGAGTGTATCTCTCTCGCGAAAACCTTAAGCAGTCGCTTCAACAATTTGTGACAGAAAATGCGGATAACAAACCTCAATCTGTCTTTGTCAGCCTGCGCTTGCCTAAAAAGCTCTTGGACTACAACCTCAGTGGAGCCGTGGCCCATATCACAACAGACGGTTTCGAACACTGGCTTGATGTCTGCGAAAAATCTGAAACGCTGACCAACAAAGACCTTCTTTTTTCAATTCATGAGCGCGTGCTTGCCGACGGCAAAGTGGATGTGCCGTTGAAACTTGAAGATTTGGAAGCCATTGCTGCAAAATTGCAGATGATGGATTGTAAAAAAGTCTGTTTGCATTTTTTGCACTCTTCCACCAATCCGGTTCATTTAAAACAAGCGCAAGAGTTTTTAGCCGGCAAAGGTCTTGAAGTTTTTGTTCCTGAAAAAACTGACAATCCTCACGAAGTCACCCGTTGGAATAAGAACGCTTTAAACGCCACAATCTCCGGTGTTTTTTCTGAACGCAAAGAAGAGATTCTGAAAGCTCTTGACGGTGTTGTGGCAGAAAAAGACATCCACTTCCTGACTTCTTCAGGAAAACTTTTTTCAGAAGATAAGAATCAACATATTGGAAGCCTGTTTTCCGCTTCTACAGCTGTGGGGCTTGAACTTGGCGCTAAAGATGGGGCTGACATTCTTTATTTGGGCCTTGAGAGCTTTCATTTAATTTCTGCGAACACTTGGAGTTCTTCATGGCAAAGTGCCTGGGGCCCTGTGGAAGTTCCGCATTTAAAATCTAAAGAGTTGGGCATTCAACCGACGTTAGGAATTGCACTAAACAGTTTCGGTCGTTTTGATTTTGCCTCTCACCAAGAAGGTTGGGAGCCAGGCCCTATGTTCTTAGGCCGTGGGCAAAAACCAAGTCTTTTGGATTTGTGGGCTGAGAACGCAAAGCTCGCAAAACTGCAGGGCCTTGAAGATCGTTTTTCAGCGCAAGGAATTCAGCGTTTTAAAAATTCTCTTTTTGCACTTTCTAAAATCAGCCAAACTCGCGACAGTGATTTAGGTCATTTGACGAAAGAAATGCAAAGCCTGTCTTTGCAAAGACTCGCAATGGAAGCTTACTTGCAACGTCAGACGAAAAAATTGATTGTCGCAGGTCCTTTGGCTTCGGTTTTTGCCAATGCTTTCAAAAAAGATCCTCACACTACTGTGCACACTGAAGACTTTAGCGAGTCTCAAGCCGTTGCCTTACGCGGCTTTAAAGCTTTGCAGGAGACTTTATGAGCTATCAAATTGAACTCTTTCATTCGCTTTTAAATGACTTCCTTCAAGGTGAATCTGCTTTGATGACGATTGAAGGTGACGTCCTTGCTGTGCGCGGCGTGCAGGCTGTGAGCTACGGCACACTGACCATGGCGGCCACAACAGCGACAAAGTATTTGAAACTTCAAGAGGGCGATATTGCTCTTTTGAATGACCCTTATAGTGGCGGCAGTCTTCTCAGTGACATGACTTTTGTGATGGCTGTTTCTGAAGATTTGATTTGGGTGAGCCGACGCTCTTTGGATAAATCCGTCAAACTTGCGAAATCTGTGGAAGAAGAAGGCCTTCGCATCCCTCCAACACCGCTTCGTCAGAAAAATCAGCTCAATGAAATGATTTTATCGGCAATGCAAGCTCACCCCGCTTGCCCTGCTCATTTTGTGACGTGGTTAAAACAACAATGTGAAGACATGACTGTGAAAGCGAAAACGCTTCACGAGGCCATTGAATACACAGGTTTCACAATCACCGGCGAACTCATCGAGGAATACATTGATCTTTGCCGCAAATCTTCCGTGCAAAAAATCAGCGAGCGCGCTTCGGGTGAAACACGTGTCGACGTTGTTTTAGATAGCGGAGAACTTCTGCGTCTGAATATGGAAATCCACGATGGTAAAGTCTCTTTGGACTTTAGTGGAACAAGTGCCGCAAAAACGGTGTCTCTGACAGAGTCTGCAACTTATGGCGTATGTTTTTATACTTTGAGCCGTTATTACGGGTTTGAACAATTGGCAAATTCAGGATCTTTTTCTGTTTTGCAAATCACTAAACCCGCAGGCTGCTGGCTGATTGGAAAATACCCAGCTCCGACTTACAAAGGCATGACTTGCGGAGCCGCAGCTCTGCAAACAGCGATGGAGTTGGCTCTTTCCCAAATTCATCAAAAAAGCGAAAAGGCACTTTCGAGCAACTGTCCTTTAAATTTTGATTTGCTTCATCAAGATAAGCACATGCTTTTGACTTTACCAGGAGGCGTGGGAGCTTCTTCTTCGCACGATGGCGAGTGCGCGCACTTGCCATCTTTCTCGATTGAACAATTGGAAAGGGATTTTCCGGTAAAAGTTCAGCGTGTAGATCTTCGTCACTCCACAGGCGGCAAAGGAAAACACAATGGCGGACGCGGCGTGATTCTAAAAATCGAAGCCCGTGAAGACATTCAGGCGGCTTGGGTGACCGACCTCACTTTGCATCGTCCTCGTATTTCTAAAAACTGCTCTCACGGAGACCCTTGCGAGGTTTCTATCGAACATGAAGGAACTCACAAGGTTCTTCCCGTTTTAGGACAACAGAAGTTTTCCAAGGGTGACGTAGTGACTTTGTGCTCTGGCAGTGGCGGCGGTTACGGAAAAGAAGTCTAGAAAACTTTTCCGTACCTTCTAAAAAGTGCTATCATTGTTTTATGAAATACTTTTCGTTTCTAGTGACGATTTTAGTAGGGTTAGGATTCTTTGCCGACGCGAAAACTGCGAAGAAAGGAAGTTCTGTGGAATCAACGGAAGTGGCTTATTTAGCTGGTGGTTGTTTTTGGGGAATGGAAGATCTTTTACGCAAGATCCCTGGGGTCGTTGCCGTTGAAGTAGGCTACATGGGCGGCACGACTAAAAACGCCACATACAATATCGTTAAAACTGGAACTACGAATCACGCTGAAACTGTGAAAGTGGTTTTTGATCCGAAAAAATTAAAATACGAAGATCTGCTTCTTCACTTTTTTAAAATTCACGATCCCACAACAACGAACCGTCAAGGCAATGACGTTGGCACTCAATATCGCAGTGCTATCTTCTACACTTCTCAAACTCAAAAAGAGGACGCAGAACGCGTTAAGACGCGTGTTGATAAATCGGGAGCGTGGAAAGCTCCTGTGGTCACTCAAATCGTCCCCGCTGGAGAATTCTGGAAAGCTGAAGAATTTCATCAGGATTACCTCCAAAAAAATCCTGGCGGTTACACCTGCCATTTTGAACGCAACATTCAGTTTTAGTAATATAGGTTACAACTCCGAAACGCCGCCCTTTTCCGCGTGCAACTTGTCGTAGAGCAAAGTATTGCATGAAGGTAAGTAAGGAGAGGGGCCCTTATGAAACGCATCTTGTTCGCATGGATCTTGACGTCCACAGTTCTAGGATTTTCCACTCAAACATGGGCTGACACGATTTCATTTCGCTCGGACTATTCATGTCCTTACGTCTGCAATCCGGATTCTGTCCGTCCTGGCTATATGGTCGAAATCGTTCGCCAGGTTTTTGAAAAACACGGTTACAAAGTCGATGTAAAAATCAGCACTTGGGTTCGTGCGCTTAAAGACACTCGCAACAATAAAGCGCAAGCACTGTTGGGTAGCAACCAGAACGATGCTCCCGACTTTATCTTCTCGAACAAGTCCTTGGGCCTCATCAAAAATGCTCATCCAACTCTGAAGGACTCAGAACCTTTTTTATATGTGGGATTTTCACCGAATAATCCGAAATCCAAAACCTATGCGAAGATTTTAAATCAAGGTATTGAAGATCTTCGCCGCAGTGGTGAGCTGCGACGGATTTTAGAGAAATACAATCTGGACGACTGGGAAAAACCGTCTTCGATCTCTTTAAGTGCTTTGAATGATTTTCGCCCCAGTTTCTTCAAGGGCACGTTTGATCTTTTCAACATGTTCAATGCTGGAAGTCTCTAAAACAAAATCAATGCGCGTTTCACGCAATGACAATCCTTTAGAAACGCGGTCATGATGAACTTCTAAAATATTGGCCTTCTGACCGGCGATCGCTTGCGTGAGCTTGCTGAGGTTTCCTGGCAAGTCATCCACGATCACGGAAAGTTCACAAAGACGTCCGCGCAAGATCTGACCGCGATCAATGATTTTAGAAACGATATTTAAATCGATATTGCCGCCACTGATAATCACGCAGCATTTGTTGCCAAGACTCAGAGAGCCTGACATCGCCGCCGCCATGGCCGCAGCTCCCGAACCTTCGACAACCGCTTTCGCTCTTTCCATCAGGAACACAATCGCTTCTGCGATTTCGTCATCACTCACCGTCACGACTTCATCGACGTATTTGGAAATAAAATTATCGTACATCACTTGCGACGGATTTTTGATCGCAATACCGTCAGCAATCGTCGCGGCTCTTTTGATATGACTTAGCGGTTCTTTTTTAAAGAGATGCGCCATTCCCGGAGAACGATCACTTTGCACTCCGATCACGCGTACTTTCGGATTGATGGATTTCACAGCCAGAGCGATCCCGCTGATCAAGCCTCCGCCACCAATCGGTACAATCACAGTATCAAGATCCGGAACCTTTTCCAAAATCTCAATACCGATAGTTCCTTGCCCTGCGATCACGAATGGATCCTGGTAAGGATGCACGAAGGTGTAACCGTTTTCTTTTTCTAATTTTTGCGCGTACTCGTAAGCTTCGTCATAGATCTCGCCTTTCAGAACAACATTTGCTCCATAAGCGCGAGTGGCTGAGGCTTTGCTGATCGAAGCGTTCTCCGGCATCACGATTGTGGCTTTAACGCCTGCAAGACTTGCGGAAAGTGCGACACCTTGTGCGTGATTTCCGGCAGAGCTTGCAACTACACCTCGGGCTTTTTCTTCGGGAGTCAGATTAGAAATTTTATTGTAAGCGCCACGGAATTTAAAACTTCCCGTGCGCTGTGTGTTTTCAAATTTAAAATAGATTTCACTGTTAACCAGTTTACTTGCGCTGAGCGAGTGGCTCATCTCGGTAGGACAAATAACATCTTTAATAAGCTCACGAGCCTTTTGAATATCTGCGAAAGTAACTTTCATGGTGAACTACGACTCCCAATACGCCGTTAACCCCCAAACAGGGGGATACTCCTTGTGCGGAAGCAGCGTTTCGGTCGCCTCCTTCACACTGGAGTAAAGATTCGAGTGGTTTATACCCATGGCCCTACTCTCGTCGAAAAAATAAAACGGCGCAAGATGCTTTCCACAACATTCACAAGTCGTCACCAGCTCATCCTCAGCTGAATTGACACTTCCGCAGCGATGACAGAGGCGAAAATGGGTTTTGGTCGACATACGTACTCCTTTACGAGATTCTTCAATTTTAGGCTCGTGTCCTCGTCCCAGCAAGACGCCGTCTCAATTTAACCTGTTGATTTTACGTTACAATCTGACTAATGACTTTTCGCGTTATCCGCAAATTGTGAGAGTCTATTTTCGAAGCAGATTAGACAAGTGCGCGAAAGAACGCTATTTTATTTGCCAGCGAAAGGGCATTCAATTCATGGAAACGACATTGGTTAAATCTCTGTTTAGAGATACTGAAAAATATCTGGATAAAGAAGTGAAACTCTCGGGTTGGGTTCGTAAGATCCGCGATCAAAAAAATTTCGGTTTCATTGAACTTAATGACGGAACTTTCTTTAAAGGTGTGCAGGTCGTTTTTGATACAAATTTGCCGAACTTCGAAGAGGTGGCAAAACTTTCCATCACAAGCTCCATCTATGTCACAGGTAAAGTGATCAAGTCCCAAGGGGCTGGACAAAACTTTGAAGTGATGGCTTCAAAAATTGAAATCTATCAAAAAGCGGATGCTGAGTATCCACTGCAAAACAAAAGACACAGCTTTGAGTTTTTGCGTGAGATCGCGCATCTTCGTCCGCGCACAAATACGTTCTCTGCGGTTTTCCGCGTGCGTTCGGTTTTGGCTTACGCGATTCACAAGTTTTTCCAAGATCAAGGTTTTGTGTACGTGCAAACTCCGATCATCACAGGCTCTGATGCCGAAGGTGCCGGAGAAATGTTCCGTGTGACGACTTTGAAGCTCGATAAACCACCACGTAAAGAAGATGGAACTATCGACAACTCTCAAGACTTTTTCGGTAAAGAGACGAACTTGACTGTGAGTGGTCAGTTGAACGGTGAAACTTTCTGTGCGGCTTTCCGTAACATCTACACATTCGGTCCGACGTTCCGTGCGGAAAACTCAAACACGTCTCGTCACGCCGCTGAGTTCTGGATGATTGAGCCTGAGATCGCCTTTGCCGATTTGTCAGCGAATATGGAACTGGGCGAAGCGATGATCAAATACATCATCCGCTACGTGATGGAACAATGCCCAGAGGAGATGGAATTCTTCAACCAGTTCGTTGAAAAGGGTTTGTTCGATAAATTGAACAACGTCCTTAACAGCGAATTTGGTCGTGTGACTTACACAGAGGCGATTGAGATCTTGGAAAAGTCCGGTAAAAAATTCGAGTACCCAGTAAAATGGGGTATCGACATGCAATCGGAACACGAACGCTTCTTAGCGGAAGAACATTTCAAACGTCCGGTATACGTGACGGACTATCCGAAAGAGATCAAAGCTTTCTATATGAAGTTGAACGCAGACCAAAAAACTGTGCGTGCGATGGATTTGCTGGCTCCTGGAATTGGTGAAATCATCGGTGGCTCTCAGCGTGAAGACAACCTGGAGCTTCTTGAAAAACGCATGAGTGAAGTCGGTCTTCATCCGGCGGATTATTCGTTCTATATGGATTTACGTCGTTACGGCAGCTTCCCTCACTCCGGTTTCGGTTTGGGCTTTGAGCGTATGATGATGTATATCACCGGAATGACAAATATTCGCGATGTGATCCCGTTCCCGAGAACGCCTAAGAACGCTTTGTTCTAGACCTTCGTCTAAATATTCCCTCCTAGCCTCTTACTTTGGATGAGAACTCCGAAGAGAGGCTCAGGAGTATCAATTTGAATTTGTTGAATCGTTTTTCTCGCATACTAGTTGCTCTTCTAATCACCGCGACTTCGGCTGTTGCCCAGGGTCCCGATGATTTGCAAGAACTCATTTTGACGGGAGATCTTAACGGTCGCTCTTCACTTGATTTCCGTAAAAACGCCCGCAACGTCAAGTATCTCATTCCTGAAGGTTCTGAAGGGACAGTGCTTGAGACGCGCAAACTCAGCCGCACAGGTTCTTATGGAATCAAAGTTCGCATCACGAAAGTGGCTGAAGGTCACAATAACAAAGGAACTCTTCCTAAAGTGGGCGATGAAACCTGGGTTTACTTTTCTCAAAAAGACCCATGGCTGACATTTAAGGATAAAGAGGGATCCGAAGTTCAAGATCCCGAAATCGCTCTCACCTCTCGTGCAAAGCGCGAAGGTGGGGGTATTCCATCTGAAGGCACCGAGGACGCTCATCTTCCTACGAAGGAAGAAGTTCTTCGTGAACAAAAGCCCGTCAAATCTACAGATCCGAATCTCACAAAAGTCGACGATCCTAAAAAAACGGAAGGCGATTTCTGTGCGACTTGCTCCACATCACAACCTGGTGTGGCTGATAAAAACCGCTCCGACATTCGTGATGTAAAAACCGAAGTTGAAAAAGCGGCCAATCCTAAAATTCCAGATCCAAAATGGGCGAAATTCCCAGGAGTTGCTCGCTACTCTTTAAGTGAAGAGGCCGAGGCATCTATCAAATACGGAATGCGCAATAAAGAGCGCCGTTCAAAAAAACTTTGCTATCGTTACGTGAAGCGCGCCCTTCTGGGTGGCGACCTGGTGGATGATTATCTTCCCGGCTCCAAAGCACGTTATGGTGTCGGCGATTTAAAACGTCGCGGTTTCATCAACATGCTTGAAGACCCACGCTACAAAGGTTTGATCAAGAGTCCGAAAGACGCTCCTAAAGGTGCCGTTCTTATCTATCGCAACACCCGTGACAGAAATCACGCAGGACATGCAGAGATCAAAACGGATTGGGGTACAAAAGGCGGTTACGTCAGTGACTTCTTCCGTACGGACAAGCAACCGATTCCAAATCGCGAATTGATCGGCGTGATGATTAAGGAGAGACCATGAGAAAACTTACTTTCTCGGCCTTAGCTCTCACCGTGTTTTTAGCCTTTTCTGTTCATGCAACAACAGCTCAGCAGTCTCTTGAAAAACTGCAAGCCTATTCTGCTAAAGACGTTGAAGTTTCAGCGACAAAAACAGAAGACGCTGTGAGCGCCAAGAACCAAGAGATGATTAAAACCATCGAAGACACTGTGGACTTGATTGTTTCTGGAAAAGAAAAATCAAATCCAAAGTTATTAAAAGAACTTGTTCGTGTCGCTGTTTTAACTTTTGAAAATGATCCTTCAGAGTCTGCTTCTGAAATGCTTTTGCCTCTTTATAAAAAAGAGAAAAAGGCCGTCGATGAGGCGATTAAATCTTTGCCAAAGAAAGATGCTAAGGAACTTCGCGAGTCGCTTAAAAATACAGCCCGCGAAGAAACTGAAGGCAACGGTTAATTAAACCGCTGCGATTTCGCTAAAGGACTTCACTTCCAGTGAAGCTCCTCCAACCAAGAATCCATTCACGTGAGGTTGTTTGATAAGACCGGCGGCATTGTCTGGCTTCACACTGCCTCCGTATAAAATCGGACTTTGTGCAAAACCCAATTTAGACAGGATATTGAAAACATCTGTGTGTGTTTCAGCCACTTGCTCGGGAGTCGCCACTTTCCCCGTTCCAATCGCCCACACCGGTTCATAAGCGATCACCACAGGTTTCGTTTTATCCGCTTTCGCCAAACCCAAATAAAGTTGCGTTTCAAGAACACGGAACGTGTGAGACGCTTCACGCTCTTCCAAAGTTTCCCCAATACAAAGCATCGGAGTGAGTCCCAAGCCTTGTGTGAAGGCCACTTTTTCAGCGATCAGGGCGTCTGTTTCACCAAAGATTTTACGACGCTCGCTGTGACCGATCAAAACGTAACTGCCACCTAGTTCCTTCACCACTTGCGCTGAGTTTTCACCCGTGAAAGCGCCTGAAGCTTGGAAGTAACAATTCTGTGCGCCCCATTTGATTGTAGTTCCAGTGAGAGATGTGCTTGCTGCTTCCAATGAAATTGCCGAAGGGAAAAAGACCAACTCGCCGGTGGCTTTATTTGCGACTTCTTTGAATTGCGCAAAGAACTCGCGCGTTTCTTTCGGAGTTTTGAAGAGTTTCCAGTTGGCTGCGAAGATCTTTTTCATCTGGTCGTTTCCTTGAGTTGGGTTTTGTGGAACGTCTCTTGTTCAGCTGTTCTCAGTAGATTGAAAATCTGTCCGTCCTGAGAGGCCTTCCTGACGAGCGTCGTGCTCGTCAGGGGATGTATTTTTTGTTTATCGCTTTGAACGTAGAATTTCTAGGCCTGGGAGTTTGTCGCCTTGGAGGTATTCTAGGGATGCTCCGCCGCCCGTCGAGATGTGTGTCATCTTCGAGGCGAAGCCTGAGGCTTCCGCCGCCGCCGCAGAGTCACCGCCACCGACGATCTTCACCGCGTTGCTTTCAGCAATCGCTTGCGCCACACCGAAAGTTCCTTTTGCGAAAGCTGGATTTTCAAAAATACCCATCGGGCCATTCCAGAAAATAGTTCCCGCTTCGCGAAGAGCTGTTGAGAAATTTTGAATTGATTTAGGACCGATATCCACACCCAATTCATCTTCGGCAATCACCACGTCTTTTGTGACGTGGGCGTTCGTCGTATCCGTGATACCTTTTGTCGCCACGTGATCCACCGGAAGAAGAATTGTTTTATTGCGGGCTTCAATACGCTCGATCATTTCTTTCGCGTATTTCAACTTATCATTTTCCACCAAAGATTTTCCTACTGGAATTCCTTGAGCTTTTTGGAAAGTGTAAGCCATCGCACCACCAACGATGAATCCGTCAACAACGTCCATCAATCTTTCGATGACAGCGATCTTGTCGGAAACTTTTGCTCCACCCATCACCGCCAAGTAAGGACGTTTTGGATTTTGCAAAAGAGAATCCAGCATCGTGATTTCTTTTTCGATCAAGAAACCAATGCCTTTGTCTTTCATCACGGAAGGCAAAGCATGGATTGTCGCATGCGCACGGTGAGAAGCACCGAACGCATCGTTGATGTAGATGTCGCTGTAGTTCGCGATTTTTTGTGCAAACTCGACAGAGTCTTTTGTCTCCCCTTCTTCAAAACGCACGTTCTCAAGAAGGATCAACTGATTCTTCTTCAAAGACTGAAGCAAGTGTTTTGGTGCGTCTGAATCCGGGTCTTCCACCAAGATGACTTCTGCGTTGAGAAGTTCTTGCAGACGTTTTGCCACGGGCTCTAGTGAAAACTCTTTGTCGTCTTTAGACTTCGGACGTCCCAAGTGCGACGCCATCACAATCTTGGCACCTTTTTCGATGCAATATTGGATTGTCGGCAAAGACGCTGTGATACGGTTTTCATCTGTGATCTTTCCGTTCTCCATTGGAACGTTCAAATCCAAACGCAAGAAAACCACTTTGCCTTCAAGTTCAAAATCACGAACTGTCTTAATGCCTTTTAGACCAGTAGCCATGGATTAAAGACCCTTCTTCGCCATGTGAAGTGCGACATCAACCATGCGGTTAGAGAAACCAGTCTCATTGTCGTACCAAGAAAGAACTTTCACCATGCGAGGACCCACAACCATTGTAGAAGCAAGATCCACGATAGAAGAGTATGTGCTGCCGTTGAAGTCCACACTCACAAGTTCGTTTTTCTCTACAGCCAAAATACCTTTCAAAGCACCTTGAGAAGCCGCGATCAAAGCTTCATTCACAGCTTCTTTCGTCACGTCTTTTTTCGCTTGGAAAGTGAAATCCACCAAAGACACGTTTGGAGTTGGAACGCGAACGGAGATACCATCGATCTTGCCTTTCAACTCAGGCAATACCAAACCTACGTTTTTCGCAGCACCTGTTGTTGTTGGGATCATGCTCACAGCCGCTGCACGTGCACGGCGCAAGTCTTTGTGAGGAGCATCCAAGATTTTTTGATCGTTCGTGTAAGAGTGAACTGTCATCATCGTTCCGCTCTCAACACCGAATGTTTCGTTCAATACTTTTGCCAGAGGAGCCAAGCAGTTTGTTGTGCAAGATGCGTTGGAAACAACTTGGTGCTTCGCTGGATCGTAAGACTCGTGGTTGATACCGTACACCATTGTGATGTCAGCACCTTTTTCAGCAGGGCCAGAAACCAAAACGCGTTTCGCGCCGGCGTTGATGTGTTGCATGAATTCCGCTTTGTCTTTGAATGCGCCTGTGCACTCAAGAACAAGGTCTACGCCCAAGTCCTTCCAAGGAACTTCAGCAGGATTGCGAGTTTTAGAAACCGCGATCTTTTTACCGTTAACGATCAGATTGTGACCTTCAGTAGAAACATCAGCGTTGAACACGCCGTGAGCCGAGTCGTACTTAAGCAAGTGTGCATCGCCTTCGATGCTATCCAAAGAGTTGATTCCGACGATATCGAGTTTTTCAAAACCCGCACGGAAAAGAACACGACCAATACGACCAAAACCGTTGATACCAACGCGCAATTTAGACATGAGAGAGCTCCTTTTTAAACCCACTCAATATCGACTTTTGCAGACGAAAAAGCCAGTCTAGACACTATAAGTCATTAGACTGGCTTTATATGAAATTATCTTAAAATTTCAGAGAGAACAGCGCTCTTAGTAGCGAGAAACACCCAAAGAAGGGTAACCGCTATTAGAAACCGCTTTTACAAGCACGTCAGCGTAACCGCCCATAGACTCAGCGCGGATATCAATCGCCACAACGCGATCACGACCCAAGTTGAGGTTTTCAGAAACCGCCGTGTCACCTGCATAGAACGTCGGAGTTGGGCTCAACTCACGAACACGGATTTGGCTGCCGGACTCTGTGTGCACGATCGCTTCGTGGATTTTTACACCCGCTGAAAGCGCGCGAACCTCAATGCGCTCTAAAGAAACCGCATTGTTCACGTTAACACGGATCCACTCACCACCCGTACGACGAGTGATTTGGCTGATGTTAGCCGTTCCCTCATAACGAGATTGAGCCGGTGGAGGAGGTGGAAGATTTGGACGTTGCGGAACGTCTGGGTAACGAGGAGGTCTTGAAGGTTCTTGGCGACCGCCACCGTAGCCACCGCCGTTGAAGCGAACTTCCGTTTCACGAACTTCATACCAAGAGCCATCACGACGAGAGCACGCGATACCGCGAGTCTCTTCTGTGCTTCTGCGAGTGTAAATAACGCTTGAGTATTCACGGCAATATTCGCCTGTGCGGTTGTTGTAACCTTCACGAGTTGTTGTGAAGCTTCCGCGAGAGCCCGTGCGAGAACCGTAGTTACGGCCATCCCAATCACAACGATCTCCCAAACGATTGCGAAGAGCGCGGTCTTGCGCTTCTTGGAAGGCACGACGGTCTGCTTCGTCCATATCGGCTCCGACTTTACCGCCGATCATAGTTCCTGCGATAGTACCGATGATGATCGCAGCTGTGTTTCCATTTCCTTTACCGATTTGAGATCCAACGACACCACCGATAACACCGCCAATGATGTTGCCGATTGTTTCTTTGTTCGCAAATGCGGGGCTTGTATATTGTACAAGTGAAGCGACAATTACTGATCCTAAAACGAGGTTCTTTTTCATGGAGACTCCTTAATCTAAAGTCTTTGTAAATCCGATGACCCTTAATCCAAGTTCTGTGCCAGGTTTTTCAGTGCCAAAAGGGGACCGAAATCCCCTTCTAGAGCAAGTTATCTACGCAACAAGTGACCACAACGTGTCAGCGGAGCAATCTTGTTGGCTGCATAATTTACAGCGCCTGACGAAGTCATATTCAGTCCGTTTGAAGAATACGCGAAGTTATATTCGCTTCTAAAACGGTTCGCGAGCATGTTGATGTGATCAACACCTTCACAACGGCTTTCAACCCAGCTACGTGCAAAGCTAGTTGCACCAGCGGAAGTCATATTTAGACCGTCACTTGCATAAGCAAAACGTTGAGCGGCTCTCAATACAGACGCCATTTCACGAGCTTCATTTGCCGTCATGTTTTCAACGTATTGAAGAGCGTAGTCTCTAGCGCCAGCGGAAGTCAGATTCAGACCGTCGCTCGCGTATGCCACACTGTAAATAGCTTGGTAACGAGCTTTGTATTCACTCACTGTATTGCAACGATGAGTTTGGTTGTATTGAAGCGCCCATTGAGTCGCACCTGAATCCGTCAAATTCAAACCATCACTGGCATACGCAAAATTTTTCGCTGCATAGAATTGCTGATGATCGTCGTCAGAGCAGTAACCTTTCAAACTTCTGTTGTCATAAACAGGAGGTTGCGGTTGTGGTCTTACCGGCTCGTTGTTTTCAAGAGCCAAGCGAGGACGACCTTCGTTCGACAAAGCTTTCACCTCAACAGCAGCATAACCACCGTAAGATTCCATGCGAAGGTCAATCGCCACGATTCTTTCACGCACATTCAAGTTTTCAGAAACCGCTCTTGAACCCGCATCAAAAACAGGCGTGTTTTGGAATTCACGAATAGAGATACGTTGACCACGTTGAGTGACAACACTGCCTTCGTGGATTTTCACACGCACCGCCGTTGCCGCTACTTCCACGCGATCCAACGTCAATGGCTCTGTCACAAGAACGCGATACCACTGCCCACCGGATTGACGAGTGACTGTATTGATCGCCACAGATCCTTCGCGCAAAGACTGCACAGGCGCTGGCGGAGGAGGAAGATTTGGTTGCTGAGGACGAGGTGCTGGCGTCACGTAACCGCCGCCATTGCCTGCGTTGCCGTTATTAAAGCGGACTTCTGTCGTTTGCACTTCATACCAGGAACCATCAGCGCGAGAGCACGCCACACCGCGAGTTTCTTCTGTGCGGTTGTTCACATAAATCACGCTTGTGTATTCGCGGCAGTATTCATTTGTGCGGTAGTTATAACCTTCACGCACGGACGTGAAACTTCCACGGGCACCTGTTCTTGAACCGTAAGAACGGCCATCCCAGTCATTACGGCGTCCCAATTGATCACGCAAAGCTCTTTGTTGAGCTTCTGCCAGCGCACGACGATCTGCTTCGTCCATGTCACGGCCTACTTGGCCGCCGATCATTGTTCCAGCGATAGTTCCGATGATGATCGCCGCTGTGTTGCCGTTACCTTTACCGATTTGTGAACCAATGACTCCACCGATCACACCGCCAATAACATTTCCGATCGTTTCTTTATCTGCGTGCGCGGGAACTGCCGCTTGCAGGATTGTCGTTGCAACAAGAGCTCCCAAGACCAATTGTTTTTTCATATTTATCTCCAAGTGTTTTATTTAAAAATTTTATCTAGTTTTAGTTATTTCCTGAGCTTTGCGAGGATATACTTTTCCGTCATCATCATCCTGAACCAGAATGATTCCTGAAGAGTATACACCCAGCACGCGACCGGCGTAGTAAGCACCGTTTCGGTAAGGACCGGATACAACACGGTCCCCGACACAGATCCCTTTGCTGCCTTCGCAACGAAGGCTCTTGGAAACTTCATTCGCTTTACGTGTATAAAGTTTTCCGTCATCGGCGTCGCGGATATAGAGCAAACCGTTCGAGTAAATTCCTTCGACAACGCCTCTGTAGTATTTGTCTTGATAAGGACCTGAAAGAACTTGTTCACCGACGCACAGACGAGATCTTTCGTCGCAACGAACCGACTTCATAACAACATTGGCAAGACGAAGATAAGATTTTCCATCGTCATCATCACGGACGTTCAAAAGACCGTTGGAATAAACGCCTTCGATTCTTCCTGAATAGTATTTATTATTTGTAAATGGACCCGACAAAACTTTGTCGCCCACGCAGTTTCCTGCAGAATCACAGCGCACAGACACGTGAATGTCTTTTGCGGTGCGAACATAGGTTTTACCGTCATCGTTGTCACGAACACGGATTCTGCCGTTTGAATACACATCAACGACAGAACCGTAATAATATTTATTATCCGTGAAGGGTCCTGAAAGAACGCTCGCTCTTTCGCAAATATTTTTTGAAGACTCGCAAGTGGTGCGTTTTCCTAAAAGAGTTAAATCACGCACGTAAGTTTTGCCGTCATCATCATCGCGCACCAAAGCTTGGTTGTTGCGATACACTTCCACCACACGGCCCGTGTAGTATTTGTTTTCTCTTAATGGACCAGAAAGAACAACGTCGCCTACAGAAATTCTTGTGTCCACATAAACCGGGGGTCTTTCGGGAGTCTCAGGTCTGTTCGGCACATCAGGACGTTGAGGAACAACCGGCGGTCTTTCAATTCTTAAAGCTAATTTAGGGACGCCACGATCAGAAATCGCCGTCAACATGACGTCAGCTTCGGCAGAATAAGACTCTGCCAAAATTTCGATAGAGATCACACGGTCACTTAAATTCAAATTTTCTGACGCCGTGACAGAACCTGTTGGCAGCACCGCTGTATTGCGGTACTCGCGCACGTCAATTCTTTGACCATTCTCTGTCACCAAAGTGGCTTGGTGAATCTTAAGCTGACTGTTTGTTACACGCAGATCCAAACGCAATAACGAAAGAGGTTGTTGCAAATCAATTTTGTAAAGCGTCCCGCCGGATTTGCGAGAGATCTCAGAGATCGCCACGGAACCCGCATACTGAGACTGAACCGGCGTCGTCACAACAGGCGTTGTGGGAACTGCGGGAAGTTGCGGAGTCGCGCCGTCAAAATCCGGAAGATCCGAAAGAACTTGCGCGTGCGCCGTTTGCATCAATGTTAAAACTGCAAAAAAAGTAGAAATGGTTGAACGTTTCATCTGATGTCTCCTAGCGAATCTTTTTTGCAAGTAATTTAGCGTCAACAAATGTGTCGTAATAGCCGCTTCTCACGAACAGCGCTTGACCATTTTCAAAAATTTCCGCAACAAGGCCCATCGTATTAGACAAAATCACCGTATCTCCGGCGCAAATTCCTGTTACGCGTTCACACTGCACGGATCTTGATAACGAAACTGAATCAACGAACGTGTCGTAATAACCTGTACGTTGGAGCAAGACTTTGCCGTTAGCAAAAATGGCGGCCACAGTGCCCACCGACGATGAGAAGTACACGCGGACTCCAACACAGAGTGACCCAAGACAACGAACTGATTTCGCCATGGCACCTGTATCAGCGTAAGTCGGATAGTATCCATTACGGTCTAACAAAGCTTGATTGTTTGCATAAATTGTTCTGATTTTTCCTACAGATCCTTGATAATAAACGGTGTCGCCGACACAAACAGTTCCTGTTGACGAACAGCTCGTGGCTTTAGCAACAGAGCGATAATCCACAAACGTGTCATAGTAACCAATACGCTCTAAAAGCACCTTGCCATTATCATATAAAGCCGTCACTTTTCCCGATGTTCCCGAGAAGATAACAGCATCGCCCTCACAGAGTGATCCCAGGCATTTCACATATTTCGCTAAAGAAGACGCGTCAACAAAGGTGTCATAGTACCCATTGCGAATCAGACGAACTTTTCCGTTTGAGAAAACTTCTTTCGCATAGCCCATGGTATTTTCAAAAAGAACGTCATCTTTTACACAGATTTTACCGACACAAGAAATAGATTTCGCCAAATCGCGAAGATCCACAGTTACGTCATAGTATCCGTCACGCGCGACAACGGCCTTTCCATTTGAAAAGATACTGCGAACCTCGCCGACAGAATTAGAATAATAAACTCGATCGCCCGTGCGGATCACCGTATCCCGAGGTCTCGCAGGAACCGGCGGTGGAGGAGGAGTTGGTCTTACAGATACACTTTGGTTATCGCCGCCTGAGTTTGCTGACGGAGTCGTTGTTGCCGGACGATCCACAGTCACCGTCATTTTAGGAACTTCGCGATCACCGACAGCCGTCAACATAACGTCCGCTTCACCGCCAAAAGATTCCGCAAGGATTTCGATGGAAGAAATACGATCACTTTGATTTAAATTTTCAGAAGAGGTGAGAGAATCCGTCGCAAGAACATTGGTATTTTTTAGTTGGCGCACGTCAATTCTTTGACCCGCATCCGTAACCAATGTCGTTTGCAAGATTTTAAGCTGGTTGCTAGTAACACGAACATCCAAACGAAGTAGGGAAAGAGCCTGTTTCAGTTCGACCTTATATAAGGTGCCGCCTGATTTTCTGGACATGCCAGTAATAGCGATCGAACCCGCAAACTGGGTTTGCACAGTTCCACTATTCTGAGAAGTCGTTGCAGGCTGCGCGGGAATTTGAGGAAGGTTCTCCGTAACCCCATCGAAACTGGGGAGATCCGTAAGATCCGCATACGCAGAGTTCTGCGCAAAACTCAAAGCCGCGAGTACACTCGCAATCAAACGACGTTTCATAAAGGCTCCTTAAATTTTGATTCCGTGAGCCTTATTCCAAACTTCGTGCCCGTTCCGGGGCGTTCCTAAAACAAATTAAAACACTATAAGAAGTATCCAGCTGTCTCAAGTTTAGACAGGGGCCCTTTTTCGGGGGCCATTTCCTGAGGAAAAACACAGACCTATGAGGTCCCTTTTGTTATCTCGCAGCTTTCAAATTCGTCACCTGCTTCGCGAACTTTTCCTGCGGTACTTCTTTTGTCATTTAAAGGAGAAGTTCTATGAGATCTTACGGTGTTTTACTTCCAAGTTTGCTGCTTGCACTCTCTGCATGCTCGCCCGATGTGCACACACATCACCTCCCCGACACATCCCGCTCGGAATCGGTGATTGGCGGAGAAGAAATTCACGAGCGCTACACCGAAGCCGCGAAGAGTGTTGTTGTCGTTGAAATCGTGAATAGTCATGGACAAGCCATTTCGTTTTGCACAGGCACTTTGATCGGCACAAACTCTGTGCTCACCGCCGGTCACTGCTTTGACAAAGCACACATCCCGCAGCTTGCAGGCTTTAATGTCGTCTTCACCGATAAATATTCTTTCTGGTGGAACAAGACCGAACGCAAGGGGCTGAAGTGGTTCGTGCCGGATTCTTACAACAGCACTAAAAAAGAATACGATCACGATATCGCCGTGGCGTTTTTCTCAGGCTCTCTCCCGCAGAATTATCAGCCCGTTGCTTATGATACAGATGATCGCACCGATCACTCCAATGCCACTGTCTATGTTTATGGTTATGGAAGATCGCAAGACTATACGGGAGGCCGAGGTCAAAGCCCGATGGATTATGTCGGTCAGCTTCATCGCGGCATTATGAAAACAGATGCTCACTATGATCGTATGCCCGATCGTTATTGGACAGACAGAACCGTGCCGGTTTTTATTTGCCAAGGGGATTCCGGCGGGCCGCAGTTTTATCATGAAAATGGTGAATTAAAAATCCTAGGCGTGAACTCGGCCGTGTATGGTCCGCGACTTCCGAATGGCACAACAAGTTGCAAAGGCATTGCCCAAGCAACAAAGGTCGCTCCGTTTGCAGATTGGATTAAGAAAACGCGCGCTGATTTTTTCAATCAATAGCGCGTTTAAAAACTACCATTTAATTTTAGGAAACATTTTAAGAGCATTTTTACGAGTTTGTTCGCAGAGTTCTTCTTCACTGATTCCTTTAAGCTCTGCAACGAACTTCGCCGTATGCACAACATAGGCAGGCGTGTTCTTTTTGCCACGCATGGGGATTGGTGCCAAGAACGGCGAATCTGTTTCGACGTGAATACGATCCAGAGGCAACATTTTGACTGTACTGCGAAGACTGTCGGCATTTTTAAATGTCACAACACCGCTGATAGAAATATTGTAACCCAGATCCAACGATTGATGAGCCAACCACTCTGTTCCTGTAAAGCAGTGAATAACCCCCGTCACGTCACCTTTAAATTCTTTGAGAATTTCAATCGTGTCTTCTTCCGCATCTCGTGTGTGAATCTCAATGGGCATTTTCGTGCGTTTGGCGATCTCAAGCTGCGCACGGAAAGCGTCTTGCTGTTCTTGGCGCGGTGATTGGTCGTAATAATAATCAAGACCGATCTCACCAATGGCCACCACACAAGGTTCACTTACGTGTTCTTCAATAAATTTTCCAGCGGCTTCCGTATAGACTTTACCGTCGTGAGGATGAACGCCCAACGTGCAATACACATCGGGATAATATTTGCGCGCAATCTCTAAAACGATCGGATGATCGCCAGGCTCTGTACCAATCGTGATGATTTTTTTAACACCCGCGGCTTTCGCATTCGCGATTGAGGCTTCAACACCCTCTTCGAGCATATTTAAATGTGCGTGAATATCTATCCATTCCATAGAAACCATTTTACCTCAGGAAAAAGGTACCTGGTACCTTTTTTAAGGACGAGACGTGATATAGAGCTCTTCAACAACGAGCTGAGGGTCTCGGTTTGCACTGAGGGCTTGTTCTGCACGCAAGGCCTTTTGAATTAAACCCAAAAGAAACTCACGACTGTATTCTGCCAGGGCCTTAATCAGTGGCGCTTGATCGACGTTGGCGATTTGATTTTTTACGCCTTCTTGCAGATAGATTGCGTCTTTCATAAAGCCGACCCAGTAAGAAAGCATACGTTGCCCTTGAGCACGGTCTTTAAATTCGGTTCTCCAAAGTTCATTTAAAAGAAAATCGCGGTCTTGCAAAAAGAGATTCAGGATCTCGATCGACTTCTCACGCACTTCTTGTTCCGGACCTTCTTGCAGTTGCGCAAGCTTTTCAAAACTTCCGCCTGCCGCACGCACGGCCCAAGTAGGCGCTTTGGTTTTTCGAGCCAAGTCTTCTGCCGACAAAGGCTTAAACTGCACAATGCGCGAGCGTGAGCGAATCGTTGCCATAATTCCCGCAACACTCGGAGCGATCAAAAAGAAGAACGTTCCTGGAGGTGGCTCTTCTAAAGTTTTTAAAAGTGAGTTCGCTGCTTGAGGATTCAGACTTTGCGCTTGGTCAATGATGACAACGCGATTTCCGGAGAGACTCTTAAGACTTAAGAACTCGATCACCTCGCGCGCTTGTTCCATTTTAATTTGCGCACCTGAAGGCTCAATGACTTTCAAACCTTCGTGTGCTCCTTGCGAGATACGAAAACAAGAAGGACACTTGCCGCAACCACGAGGGCTTTGTGGGCAGAGCAACGCTTGCGCAAGACCCATGGCTGTCAGTTTCTTACCAATACCTGCTGGCCCCACGAACAAATATGTCTGTCCGGGCTTTCCTTGTTCAAAGGACTCCACCATCTTTTTGATGATGTCTTGATGTCCCAATACAAAATCCAGCATACGAGCCATGAGTTAAACCTATTTTAAAATATTTTTCTCAGCCAACGCTTTAAGAAGCTGCTGAAATAAAACTTCTGGAGTTTCCTGCGCATTGAGCACAAGCCAAGAGCCTGCATCTTCACGCGCCTGTTTTAAGAAAGACTGACGGACTTTTTCGTGGAAAGAATCCGCTTCCGATTCAATGCGATCTTCGCTTTCGCCGTTTTGAGCGCCACGTCCTTGGCGACGGCGACGGGACTCTTCCACAGAAAGATCGAGCAAGATCGTTAAATCCGCTTTCAATCCGCCGGTCGCGAAGTTATTTAGCATCACAACATCTTTTTCAGAAATATCTCGGCCGCCGCCTTGGAAAGCGACAGAGCTTGCAGCGAAACGATCACACAAAACCCAAACGCCTTGGTTGAGCTTAGGACGAATCACTTGCTCCACATGTTGTGCACGACTTGCTTCATACAAAAGAAGTTCTGCACGAGCCAAAGGAGAAGGTCCTTCTGTGCGAAGAATCATATTGCGGATTTCATCTCCCAAAGGAGTTCCGCCCGGCTCACGAGTGCGATGAAAAGAAATCTGACGTTTTTGCAGCTCACGCTCCAAAGCCATCATCAAAGAACTTTTTCCAGAGCCATCCAGGCCCTCAAAAACCAAAAATTTCATTATTCCCGCTTTATTGAATGCAAAGTGCTAATTAAAGACGGGACCGCAAGAGCGTCTTCCCGCTTTAAGAACTTTGTCAGATATTGCGCGATAGACGTCAACAAATCGCATCGCAACAAGGCGCATTGAGCCCTTAACATCGCCGATTTGCACCCTCACAAAACCCTTGACCACCGGGGAAACGGTGATTCGGATCAGAGCATTGCGCTCAAAACGATTTGTGAACGTCAATAGATCCGCCAAAGGAGGCGGAGGAAGACCTAAGCTGGAGCTTAAACCTGCAGAAAAGTAATCCGGAGAAGCCGTGCTGTAACCGGGAACTGCGGGAGGATAAAATGAACTACCTTTGAGAGTTTCAGCGCCATTGCGGCGGCCCAGCGTGATGCCTGCTTTACCGACTACTCCTAGAACCGTGACAGCAGCCTTTGTGTTATCGAAATTTTCTGAGTTGTGGAAAATTTCAAAAACAAAAGCGCGCGATTGTTTATTAAACGCAAAACTGAGTCCCACTTCTTCAGCACCGCCACCGCCTTTGCGTAAAATTCCTGTCTCTGCCAAGAGGCCCGCAGAAATACTCACCCCAAATTCATTGGAATCAATCACGAGAGGCGCTTGTGACCACAGTTTATAATCAATACCTTTAAGCACTGCTTGCACGGCCTGGTGACTGCGCTCGTTGAAAGTTCTTTGCACTGCAGGTGTCGTTTCCGTTTCTTTGCCAAAAGCTTTTTTCACTTTGATTTTTACGAAACTGAGACCATCACCAACAAGGCTCCCGGCTCCGAAAGCAAACTTTGTTGTATTCAAAATACGTGCGGCGCTGGAAAGAAATAACAAACGCATTTCTTGGAATTTTTGTTTGCGATCTTCTGGTAAACTTTCGTAAGGCGCCAGGGGATCGGCTTCTTCAATGGAACCACCGCGCGCAAGAATTTGTTCTTTTACTTTTTCAGGAAGTTTGAGTCCCAAAGCCGCTTTCATCGCTTCCCGATCGGGAATTTTATCAAAGTCAAAAACGCGTCCATCAGAAAGACGAATCTGCGTGTGTTCTTTTTCTGCAATTTGCGCTTTATCCAAAACGCTCTCAACGACTTCCGTCTCAACAGAAGATTCTTCCGCCCATGACCACGTCAGGGGGCTTAACAACATCACCGCAAGCACTAAGAAAGACCACGCATTTTTCATATAAGGGGGACAAAGTGCAAGCGAAGGGCCGCTCTTATTGACACCTAACTATTTGATATTACGACCAAAATCTGTATAAGCATTTGACACTAAGACGAGATCCAGTCTGGTCCCTGAGTTTCGCCATAAAAAAGATTATATTGCCGTAGTCTTCAAACTGTTGGGCTGGAACGGAGTTGGAAAAACAATTCCAAGCGCTCACCATCAGGGACATGGAAACACATAAATTTACCACCAAACTTTTTGCCCTCTTTGTAGCAACGCAAATCCTTGGCTGCGCGCCGGAAGACGCCGCAGAGAAGGCACCTCCTGAAGAGCCCGATCTGCAAGAACAAGAGCTAGAGGATTCTTCTTTGGCCGTGATGAACTCCTCAGAAGAAGAGGACGACTCGACAGAGACCGCTGAGGCGCCGTCCGATTTCAGTCTTGCTGACGAAGTCAAAAAATATCAAGACCGCTTCAAGGTTGCCGACACACACACTAAACTTGTCGACAACCGAGGCCACGGAATGGAAACACTTTATGGGACTCGCAACTTCCGTGTAGTTCTTCACGGTGTTATGTACCGTGGCGGGGCGAATAATAAATATTTTTACAAACGTCGCGCCAATATCAATCCTCTGCCCACGACGGGATTAAAAAACCTTTGCAAAAATGATTTTTCGACGGCGGTTTACTTGTATTCAGAAAACTATTGGAAAGCTCCGAAGGTTGTGAGTTGTCGTGATACGGTGAAAGCCACCGACAATTCACTTCGTTACAAACAGTACGCGGCCGCCGGGGAAAACAAAAAAATTCTGCGCTTGGTTTACGAGCGAATCAAAGGGCGCCTCAACGGTCCGATCTATACACACTGCTGGAATGGATGGCACTCCTCAGGATTGATTTCGGCGATGGCTCTGAAGCAATTCTGCGGTTGGAGCAGTTCGCACGCGGAAGCTTACTGGCGCTTGAACACCGACGGCAACTCCCATGGTTATTCACGCCTGCGCCAAAAGTTGCGCAACTTCAAACCCTATCCTGAGTTTCGCATCACCGAGGAAGAGAAGGCCTTGATCTGTCCTGAGAACTGATTGTATGTTTTTGAAATGAAATTAACTCGAATTGTTTTTGTCGTTGTTTGCGCTCTTGGTTTTCACTCTTCCTTGTTCGCTCAGCAGAACGATGCTTCGACAGCTCCGCCTGTCACGGAAGATAATGCTGCCAAGCCCTCTGGAATTTCTCTGGAAGCTTTGCGGGAATCCCGTCAACGTCGCTCTGAAAACAAGTACTACGTCCTTGGTAACTATGCGCCCTTAGATTTGATTCTTCCCAGCAAGATCGGCGTGACGGCGGGTCTTAACGACGGTGCAGAAAAATCTTGGGAGCTGGAATACCTGCGCGGCAGTTTCGGCGTCCCGGTTTTTATTGCAGATCTTGGCAGTATCACTGAGCAAAGAATTTCTCTGACGAAAAGATCTTTTTTCGGCAATGAAACTTTCAATATCAGTTACGGAATTAGTTACTTCTCTTTGGATGTTCACCTGGGAGATAAATTCGTCAACAACATGAGCAGCCATTACCCTTCTGCGGAAGTCGTGGGTCTTGAATCCTGGGGCGTGCATTTTGCTTTGGGAAATCGTTGGACGATCAAAAAGAACATCACCTTTGGAGTGGATTGGTTTTCATGGGCGCAACCGGTGATTCTGTCAAAAAAAGACGATGACTATGTGAAATACGCAACCAACGACGACTACAAAGATGACGTCGATACCGCTTTGAATATCGCAGCTTATCTTCCGCGCATTTCACTTTTAAAATTGCAGTTGGGAATTATGTTTTAAGGGTTGTCAGCAACCCACTTCTCTCCGGATTTAGTGAATTTTAAAACCGTCAAAGGCTGATAGTCCGTCTCGGTATTTTGACCGGTTTGCCTGCGAATTAAAACCAGAGCTTCTCCAAAATTAAAACGACGGGCTTTGTCGGGATCCACTTTGGCTGCGATCGCAATCAATGTCTGGCGCATTTTAGGTGAGTAAGTTTTCACAACCAGAGTGGCTGTCGCCGCGGTTTCACCTTGAAAGTTCACGTTCTCGGCCTCAACCTCGGAACGATTTCCCACATACTCCACATAAGCCTGACGAAGCCAATCGGATTGTCCCAAGCCGTCGTCGGCCTCTTTCTTAAGCACTTCCATAAATTTAGCTTTGCCAATCTCTTCTGCCTGTTTTTTAAGCTTTCCTTCTTTAGAGGTGCAGGCTGAAAGAGTCAGAATCAAAGTGCCGATCAATGCGAGTAGTAGTTGTTTCATAAAGATTAGTTTATAGAGACTGCGCTATTTGAAAAGACCAGTATTTAGCCTTATGCGTCATTCGTTGAGATTTCAGGCACTTTGGGGTGGACGAAGCCCCCCGTTTATCCCTATATTCAGGGATCTTTGGGAGATATTAGAAAATGGCTACTTTCATCGGAATTCTGCATATCATCGTTGCTCTTGTTTTGATCGTTCTTGTATTGATTCAAGACTCAAAAAGCGACGGTGCATTGGGTATGGGCGGATCTAGCGGTTCCAACTCTTTGTTGGGTGCAACTGGCGCGCAAACTTTGGCTGGTAAAATGACAGTATGGGCGGCGATCGTTTTTGCTGTGACTTGTTTAACTTTGTCAGTTTTGACTTCTTCAAAAACAAAATCTGTTGTTGATACTTTGCCTTTGCCAACAGCTCCGGCGACAGCGCCTGCAACAACGGCTCCTGCTGCTGACGCAAATGCAGCCGCGGCAACTGCGGCTCCAGCTGCGACTGCAACTCCAGCGGCTTCTCCTGCGGCCACTGCGACTCCTGCTACTAAGTAAAATAAGTACATATTCGTTCGGTTCTTCGCTATAGTTTCTCTATGGCGAAGAACAACTGGTTGATTTCTACATTGATAGTCTTGGGCATTTTTAGCGTCGCCCTTTCTCTCTTCATCGCAACACAAACTGAAAAACAAAAACCAGGCGCAAGACCTCTGGCGCGTATTGAATTGAACTTAGGCAAGGTCTTCATTCTTCGCAATAATCTCACACAAAAAGAAACTCTGACGAAGCGAGCGACTTTGTTTGCTTTGGATTCTGTTGAAACCAGTGTTGATGGCGATGCCACGATGGAGTTCGACTCCGCCTATCGCATTCGTGTTCAGGAAAATTCTTTGATCACTTTGGATGAAGAAAACGATCGCATCGTTTTGATTATCAAGCGCGGTGATCTGCAAGTCGAAAACTTCGGTCGCGAAGGCACAGTTTATATTTCTAAAGACGGCGTTCGCTGGAGTGCCACTGATTACGAAATGAATTACAAAAAACAAGCGCCCGCTGAAACGTTACCGGACCTTGCTCCTTCTGAAGGCGTAACACCGCCACCAGCCACAACGATGTCAGAAGGACTGACTTCAGAATTTATCCAAGACACTTTGAAAACTCAGCGCGGTTCATTCTTTAAGTGCTACACGCAGCTGTTACAAAAAACTCCCGGCGTTGTCGGACAAGCTTCGATCAGCTTCACCATTGAGCGCACAGGCAAAGTCACACAAGCCGAGATCGCTTCCTCAAGCATCAACGATGCAGGCTTCAAAAAATGCTTGCTCGACGCCATCAAACGCGTCGAATTCAAAGCCTTCAGCGGCGACCCCATCTCGACAGTTTTCCCTCTGCGGTTTGAGTAATTTTTATCCGACAGGCCTAGTGCTCCGGACCTGAAATCTATTCAATCTTAAGCGGACTCTTCCCAATCTTTGCATAGGCACATCCTTTATTAATTTGACAACGTCCCAGATTTGGGACATAAGGAAGAAGGATGTGATGTTTGTTCACCCTGTTTTTCTGCATCCACCAGCACAAAAAGAAATTCAATCCTGGCCCCTTTCTGTAAAAAAAGATTTAGGCAGTATTCTTACGCAGCTTCAGAAAGGTGAACAGGTCGGATTTCCTGATACGCGAGCCATGAGTGCCGTCGCTCCGGGAGTTATTGAAATACGCCTGAAGTGCGCTGACGGAATTTTTCGAGCCTTTTACATTTTAAAAAGTCGCACGGGAATTATTGTCTTTCACGCGTTTCAAAAGAAGTCTCAAAAGACACCACGGCAAGAAATTGAAACTGGCAGAGTAAGACTCGCGGATTTTTTAAGGGAGTTGCAAAATGAAGAAAACGACTAAAAAAGTAAAGGCCCTCAAGACTTCTCACGAATTGGCAAATGCCTTGGGCATTTCTTCTCCTGTTGATCAGGCAATGATGACTTATAAAGCGGAACTTTCCTCTTTAGCTGTTAAGGCCATTGCAAACTCAGGGCTTACTGTGAATGACATCGTCGAGCGCTCAGGCGTCGCCCGCTCGAAAGTTTCCGCCATTAAAAACGGCGCCATTGCTGGCATCTCCCTGGAACTTTTTTTAAAAGTTATAATGGGATGCGGTAAAAGAATCACGATTAAAGCCGCTTAACGATAATCGTGAAGGTAGTCGATGCGATCTGGAATCCAGGGTTCGTGGACGCCTTCCATTTCGAAAACGCGACCGTCTTCGACTTTCTTTTCTTTGAGGGGTTGTACTGACGGTTCAAAGGAAGAATGCAGGAGGCCTTTTTCGATGAAGAACGCTTTTACCTCTAAGAAAGCTCTTTCACCTAAAACGCCGCGACGGATGAATTCGTCGAAGCTTTTCATCAGCTCTTCTGGTGTGTAACCGTAGTTGTAAATCATGTCTTGGATGACGGAATAAATTCCTTCAAGACCTAAGCGATGATCTTGATATAAATCCAACGCCACTTGGAACGTGTTGTACGTTGCGAGTGTTCTGCGACCGAACTTCAAATAGTAATCGGGATCTGTGTCCGTCGCGAGATTGATATAGATTTTTTCCACCGGATCATTTTCAGGAATATTCGCCTGAAGCTCCAGAATGGTGTTCACCTGCTCGCCCGTAACGTTCAACTTTTCAAGTGTTGTGCGAATGTCGTGCGCGCCCAAACGACGGGAACAAATATCTGAATAGAGATTATAAATGATCGCGTCTGTTTCGCTGTCATCTCCCCAGCAGATTTGACGAACGTTATCCGCCAAGCGAGTGCGCAGTTGTAAAAGTGCTTGCAGCTTGTAGCCCACTTGTTTCGTCAAACGCCAGAAGCGGCCGGGACGAAGATTCGCCAGATTGTCTTTATAAAAACAGCCAAACGGACGGATGTTATCCAGAGCGAATTTTTCCGAAATTCTTTCCTCCATTTGCGGAGGAGACGCCGAGATAAAATAAATCGGAAAGTACATGTAACCTTTTTGCTGCTTGCGGTATTCCGACAAGGACTGCATCAAGGTGTTGGTGCCTGGAATGTTTTTTTTATTGAGCGCGCGTTCAAGAACCGTGGTCATCAGACCCGAGAGCGAATCGATGGTGGTGTCCAAATAAGTCTTATCGATGTCCCAGATAAAGACCTCGTCATGACTTTTTTCCATTCCCTCAGAGACGTAACGGAAAAAAACCACATCACCATTCATTTCACTGCGATCGCGCCAATCAGCCATGAATTGATTCTGTCAGCCTTCAGCCTTGAGGTCAAAAACAACCCGAGCCTTGAGCGGGCTCTGCCATTTGGCGGCAACGAACTTGCGCGCTAGAACATTTCACGCGGATATGGAAATGATTGTGGTGGTCCGCATCGGGGATCAAGCGGCGGAGCGTTTCTTGCGCCAAACCGTCATTTCTGTCCCTATGCAGCTCATCATTTTTAATCGCAAGATCACACAAAGCCTTCTTCAAAACCTTGTGAATGAAAATACGGTCGACCAATTGTGTGTCGACCACACTCTTAAAGAGCTTCCATTGCTGTTCTAGCATCCAGTTGGCATGTGGTTTATCTACAGCCACGGCCGAAGCAAAGTAGCCTTGGAAAGATTTATTATTGAAATAAAATGCCACGTCTGCATCCAAACCATTTTGATGAGACTTGTGCGAACCTAGTTTTCCGCCGGCTTCGCGAGAAATATCACCGACAGACAATTGATATCCTGGAATCTGTTGCTGTGTGAGCTTTCCCATTTGCGAAATGATGTAAGCCATTTCATTGGTCGCAAAGTGAGTCAAACGTTGCGGACGAATGATGTGGAATCCCGCTGGCTGATGATTTTGTTCATAGCTCAACATATTCGCGGCATTTTCCAGACGACCATTATTAACCGGACCAATTGCCTGACTCACCTTCTTGATTTCAGGTTTTGCAGGAGTCTCTGTTTTTGGCTCGTCTTTTTTAGGTTCATCTTTCTTCGGTTCTTCACGTTTTGGTTCTTCTTTTTTTGGTTCCTCGCGCTTAGGCTCGTCTTTTTTAGGAGGCGTTCCAGTTTTTGGTTCTTCCTTTTTAGGTTCACCTTTTTTCGGCTCCTCTTTTTTCGGAGCTTCCGGAATCACATTCAAAAGAGACTCGATATCTTCTTTAACACTTCCGATATATTGGCCCGGCTCGCCTTCAACTTCGTCAGCGCCGCCTTCTGATTCCAAACCGTCTTCATCATCGGTTTGAGTTTCTTCTTTTTGATCTTTTTTCTCTTCTTTATCTTTGCCGGAGTCCGAAGTCTTTTCGTCCTCTTTCACTTCTTGGTGCGATTCGATTTGGTGGTGATAAACGATCCCCTCAGCATAAACATAAATGTCGATGAAAGAAGAGTGACACGTTCCTTCTCCACTTAGGCACGTCGCTTTTGCAGCAATACGGACAGTCTCATTTGTTGGGTGGTCTCTGCGATGATTTTGTAAGTTGATAAATCCATCGGCACTCAAAATACCAGAGAGATCAAGATTGCGGCTCTCAACGACGCCGCCCTTTGTGGAAAGAAATTCGATTTTTCCGCGCAAGCTCATGGACTTGGTTTGCGGATCAAAATTCACAGACATATCCTGAACACGAGTGGCACCGCGGGCAATGCGATAACCGTCTTCGTTAACAACCACAGGTTTTTGAGGCTCATAAGTCGTTTTGACTTTTGAACCCTCGTCACGAGAGTCCGGAGCACAAGCTCCAAGGATTGTGAAAGAAATTATAATACTGAGAGTAGAAAGGAAGCGTTTCATCCTGAGCTTCCTTATGCAGATTCCGTGCTTTCTGAAATGCAATAAATGGGCGTTCGCTAGTGCGACGCTGTCGAAGTTTTAGCTAGGTATGACAGGAATTGTTCCCGCAGTTCCCCATTGCGAATCTCATAGAGGTCGCCATGGTGTCCGCCAGGGATGACCCACATCTCTTTCGGTTCTTTCGCCTCTTTAAACATCCGTTCCGTATTTTTTAGTTCAACCGCGACGTCTTCATTTCCATGAATGAACAACAACGGAATTGGAGAAATATCCGCCAAGGATTTAGGCGCATAATCATCACTGATCACAAGATAAGTGATCGGCTGAAATGCCCAGGTCCACCAACGACGACTTAAAACGTTTCGGGCCATGCCTCGGTAGGACGCAAAACTTGCTTCGATGATCACGTTACGAATAGGCACCGTGTCTTTGATTTCTTCCACGGTTCGCAGAGCCACAGCTCCGCCTAAACTATGACCATAAATAATCAAAGGCCGAGAATCTTTTTTTAGATGCAGCCATTCCGCTGCAGCCATTCCCGCTTCCACGGTGCTTTCGGGAGTCGGTTTTCCTGTTGAAAGACCGTAGCCAGGATAATCAAAAATAAAATAGTTGTAACCTTGCGCCGGCAACCAATGAAACATCAAAAAATGTGACGTGAGATTTTCAGCATTGCCATGAAAAAAAAGCAGAGTGCCTTTGCTGGGCGTAGAAGCTGTCGATTCAAAATACCAACCGTGGATTTTGTTTCCTTTTTGCGTTTCCAAAAACACGTCTTCGGGATGCATTTTTATTTTCGCAGGATCGAAGAGTTTGTCTTTCAACGGGAAGTAAAAAAAGGACTGGCATCCTGTCAGAAATAGCAACGCAATGCATTTCAAAAAGGTACGGCGTACCTTCAAAAACTTTGTCATACTGGAATCATGAAACGGTTTGAGCATCAATGGCAAGATTTTAAGTGGGTCGACTGCGAAGCTCCTGGGCAAGAGGATTTGGTCAAACTTGCAGAAGAGTTTTCTCTGCCTTTGCAGACCGTGACAACGTGTCTCGATCCCGAGCATTTGCCGAAAGCAGAGTTCTTTGAAAAATCTCTGTTTGTAATTTTGCGCCATCAAGACCCTGAAGCCAAACCCAAAGCTGGCACCATGCAGGAGCTGACAACGAAGCTCGTGTTTTTCATGGGAGAAGACTTTGTTTTAACCATCCATCGCATACCGCTTCCTTGTGTTTCCAATAAAAAAGACAAAGCCTCTTTTGAGAAGATGACTCAAATCGGTTTGGTAAAAAGCCTTTTTCTGCAAACTTTAAAAAGCTTTGATGCACCTTTGGACGAACTCGATGCAAAGACAGATGTGATCGAGCAACGAGTATTCACTCTTAAACGCCGAAGCATTTTACGTGAAGGCTATATGATAAAAAGAAAAATTTCTTCTTATCGCAAAGTCTTTAAATTTACAGCCGACATTCTCAATAAAATCCCGACGGAAATTGAAATTTCTTTGCGCGATTTAGCTCAGGTAAAAGAGCCTTTGGAAAAACATATTTTCTATGCCGATGATATCCAAGAAGAGATCTCAGGACTTTTAAACTTACACCTATCTTTGATGTCACAAAAAACCAATGAAGCGTCTTATCGTACTAACGAAGTGATGCGCGTTTTGACGGTATTCTCGATCTTCTTTTTGCCGCTCAATTTTATTGCCGGCGTTTACGGAATGAACTTTGAGAACATGCCGGAGTTACGCACTCACAACGGGTACTTCGTCACTTTGGCCGTGATGGCTCTTGTGGTTCTTGCCATCACGATTTGGATCTATAAAAAAGGCTGGCTAAAAAAAGACGAACTTTAAGTGTGAGCGCGGGCTTGTACGAACGAATAGTAAAAGACCGCGTTCGGATCACTGGCTACTTTCGCCATTTCGTCTTTCATGCCTTGCACGACTTCTTCAGAAACACATTTAGCTGCAAGCAATTGATCGCTCGCACTTAAAAGCAACTCTGTCCAGTACTCAATACAATCTTTACGCGCTTGCGGTGAGCGATTGTCCAGAAACCATGTTTTCACTTCCGTTTGAATATCACGATATCCTAATTGCAAGAGGAAGTTTCCAAGCTTCGCTCCCACGAACGGATCACCTTGTTGCTCAAGTTGGTATTCGTTAAACGCCATCCAATATTTCCAAACATTCGGCGAATAGGGATCTAAGAAAAAAGAAGCATTCATCACTTCGGTGATATAAATAACGGAACCGGGACGCAACACCCGGCGGACTTCCGAAAGAACGCGAATGGGATCAGGAACGTGTTCTAGAATCCAACACAAGAATGCACCGTCAAAAGAGTTTGAAGAAAACTTCATCGCCGTAGCATCCATTTCTTTGAGATCAAAGCGGCCTGCGGCCCCAGGAAGACTCGACAAACGAGTTTTAGCAGCTTGCAGTTGTTTAGTACTGCGATCAATACCTGTGATTTTCAAATCGGGAAAACGACGCAAAAGAATTTCACTTTGTGCACCGACACCGCATCCGACTTCCAGCAAATGTTGAACGGAGGACAGATTGATATTTTGATAAACCGTGAATTCACCAAAACGCGCCTGCTTGCGAAGACGTTCTTGTTCATCTTGTGTAAAACCATGAAGGTACGGAAAGCTTGAAGTCTCAGACATCACTAGGCTCCTTACAGAGAGGATCTAGTAATAATTAAATAACTGAATGCTGGTTTCCTCAAGGAATCTCTCGTTGCGATACGATGCTCTTACTCCCCAGGTCTTTGAGAAACTGTATTGAGTCTCAATTTGACTGCGGAAATAGTCTTTCTGATCCCATGCTGAGTCGCGACGATAAAACACACTGCCCTGCCATAACCACCAAGAGTTAACGCGATAGTGCAGCTCTAAAAGAGGCCCGGCCCCGGCCCATACTTTGTTGTCGTACAGTGTAGGACCGTAGTGAACCTCGCCTTGCAGTTGCGCACTCAAATCCCAAGGTCCTTGCTCGAAGGTCCAACCGTATCCCAAGCGCACAATACCTTCATGGGTCGGCAAAAAGTTTTCATTACGGGTGCGTTCAACACCCAACTTAAATCGCCACGATTTTTCGGGGATCAAAGAACTCCACGGACTTGCCGAGATCAATTCGAAGGCAGCGAAGTTTTCCAGTTCAAATTTTTTCTCGTCTGTATCCGAATAGGAAGGACCGTAAGAAAATCCTAGATCGAAAAAAGTAATCTGTGAATAACTTGGATAACCCCACGCCGGATCAAGACGGTCGTGTAATGCAAAACGATGCGTGAGCGTTGCGTAGTCTCCACCTACAGTGTCGTGCAAGTACCCCACGCCCCAACGTCCTGACGGATGCGCTAAGTGAGGACGCTCCTCTGGCGGCGGGTCCATCACAATCACTTCAGCATCGACAGGAATTTCACTGCGCTTTGTAAGAACGCGCATTTTTAATTGAAACTCTCTTCCCGCTTCTTGCACTTCTTTTGAGTAGCGGAAATCGATGTAGTCGATATACGCATCTAAGATTTTTGCCTGTGATTCGGGAGTTCTTTTTAAGAAAGATTCTGAGTAAATAATCTCATCTTGTTTTTTAATTTGTTCAATGAGCCGAGTAAGCTCTTCTTTTTCATCACGGTTTAAATGTTTTTGTCGCTCAAAGAAAACCTGACGAATGCTCGGACGGTATTTGTAGCTCTTGATTAAATCCGTTTTATTCCAAAGAACACGAACGGTGTCGGCAGGAATCACATATTGATCGAGCTTTGATAAAATATCGACCGAAGGGTCTGCGGCTTCTAAAATAGAAAGCATGTGATAAGAACAATTTTCCGTCAGATACCAATAGTCGATTTGCGAAGGGCCTAATTCCCATACGTGCGCAATCACCATGTCCACCGAAGTTGCGGGAAGTTTCAGCTCGTACTCCCACAGATCGCGCGATTCGGCGTTGTTGTATTCGCGCACTTTATAGTAGTAAGGAATCGAACGGAACTGCCCAGGGAACATTCCAAACAATCCCTTAAAACCGTACAAAAAAGCATTATTGGTATTGGCTTCAGCAGCGTAATTAAGTCCATAATCTAAAAGCTCGTGGCGTTGTCCATCTTTTGCTGACGGAGCTTTATTGATTCGTAAAAACGTATGTCCAAAGGCGGAAGACGGATTGTTCAGATAGTAACTGGAAAAAACCAAAGAGATGGACTCGCCTTGAAGCCCTCTAAAGAAAGCGTCGAAGCGGTCGCAATTCACATCGAGCCAATGAATTTTGCTATCTTTGAGTTTTTCTTTGAGCCACTTATAACGAGCCGGAAAACGACATTGAGCATGCGTGTTCGGGTCCTTGCCTTTTTCGGCAAAGAAAGCAACGATGGTTTCGATCAGCTCCGCATGAGGATCTTTTTTTCCCTTTGGAGAAAAAAAGAAGGAAGGACTATCTATCTGACTTTCACGAACTTGAAAAAAATCTTTTTCAAAATGCAAAAGCTTGAGCCATTGACGATCCTGTGAAAGACGGCGGGATTCAGCCAGCATTGTGGCTTGAGCCGCACCACCTTCGAGGCCCACGGCTGCTAATGAAGAAATAGAACTGAAAGTGAGAAGACTCAACAATAGACCACGCATAGGACTATCTTTGAGTTTCTCTGCGGAACAATCAATACAAAACGGCCTCAACGCACTTTGATGGAGCGCTTCTTAAACCAGACATAAAAACCTGTCACATAGAAAAACAAGGGCAAAATCCCTGAAAGGAAAATCAAGAAACGTCCTAGTTCTCCCCAGAAGTGTCCAAAATGCCAGTCTCTTTGCAAATCACCGAATTGTTTTTCAAAGGTGCGGTCTTTAAGATACTTTGTCGCAAGAAGATCTCCGGTTTGACCATCCCACTCCCAACCGCTGATCCCTAAATCTTTTTGTCGAGCCAACCCCAAAATATTTCCGGTCTTAGCGTCCACACGAATCTGCGCAATTTCGTTTGTCTCTAAAAGTGGATTTAAGCTTATTTGAAGCTTTCCAAAATCTGGAGCCGCCGTTTCCGAAGATTTTGCCACGAAAGATCCCTGCACTTCTGCTTTTCGTGGAAAAAACCAATCCGAACGCGCAAGGTAAATTCCAGAGAATGTGACGATGATCATCAGTATCAAAGAATAAAAGCCGACCACTTTGTGCAGCTCCAAATTGGTTCCTAAAAATGTGCGCTGCTGATTATAGCGCAGAACTCTTTTCCAAGTTTTATCACCCTTTGGCCACCACAGATAAAGACCACCGAGCAAAAGAATTAAAGAGAGAACTCCGGTCACAGCGACAAAAGTTCTTCCAGTGGGTCCCGAAAACAAATCATGATGGAAAACGAATAAAAATCCCGTGAGTGTTTCTTTGTAAACGGAGGCGCCTTTAAACTCTTGAGTGGTGGCATCAATGTAAGCCGTCACAAAACGACGCTTCTGTTCTTCCTGCGGAATATTAAACATCAACTCATGGTTGTAGTTCGTTTCTTTTGAAGCCACTCCAATACTCATTGGAGTTACCTGAACACCCAATCCCGCTTGAGCATTGCGAATCGCTTTTTCCAATTCAATATTTTGAGGCGCGGCCGAGGCCACTTTCACGTCTTTTCTAAAAACAGATTCGATCTCGTCAGAATAAATCAAATAACTTCCAGAAAGTCCCAGCAAAACAAAATGAAGACCGACGATAATTCCCAGCCAGCGATGCGACCATAACATGATTTTACGAATGAATTTGCTCATTCTGTGTTGATATCAAAGAACGGCGAACGAGTTCAATTTCATGAAGGAAAAGAGCTACAAGAGGAACTCAAGTGAGAGGCAAATGAAAGAGAAGTGAGAGCACAAATAAAAAACGCAGTAGTTTCCCACTGCGTTTTGAAAGTTCCTCACAAAGGAGAAATCAATACTAAGCACCGCAAACGTTGTTAACAGCAACAACTTGGTTGATGTTAGCTTCGATAGCTGCTGGTTGCATGTTTGTTTCAACAAAGATTTTGTTGTAGTTCTTTTTCAAAGTTGCACCCATAACTTTAGAATCACAACCCATCAAGTTAGCAAGACCCGCCAAAGTTTCACCTTGTCCACGAGCAGCGTCGTTAGCCAAAGCCACTTTGTTCACTTCGATGAATGCTGGAACTTCTTTACCAGATTTGAAGATGCCATCTTGTTGGCAGTTCAATGTACCAGTAGAGATACCGAAAGTTTGGTTACCAGAAGTACCGTTTGTAGTTGCTGCAAGAACTTGGTTGCCGTCAGCACCCATAACGATAGAACCCAATCCGCAACCTGCAGATGCATAACCTTGTCCAGAAGCTTGTGCCAAAAGACCTTTCTTTTGAGCGTGAGCTACACCAGATACCAACAATGCTACTACTACCAATTTAGCCAATTTCACAAAAACCTCCGTGTGTGATTTGGTTTGTTATTTAAAAAATTGTGGAGTGTCTCGGAACAGGAGGCAAACAAAAATATATTGTGCGGCAAATGGTCAGACCTCTTCGTGTTCTAAACTAGACCTGTTGACAAAATGCAACATCCGTGAGATCTTATGTTTCAAGGTTGCTCGAAGCCGCCTTGACCGCCAAAGAGAATCTCACTTCGAACTTCAAGACATACAAATAATACTCTTAGACTTTCCTGCGGTAGACGGTCGAACAAATAAGGGTGTTCTATGACCAAATCAAGAATCGAGTCTCTCAAGACTCGCGCCAAACTGCTACAGAAAACCAAAGCAAAAAACGGCGAAGAAATCCAACTCAAAGAAGCGCTTAATAAAATTGCCCAACTCAGTGGCTTTGAAAACTGGCGCGACCTCAAACACACATTGGAAGTCAACGACGTCCTCCTCAACCACGGAGGAACGGGACCACAGACTTTGCCATGGTTTAAATCCTACGAAGAAGCTTGCGCCTTTCGCGATAAAACAAACGGCGTCCTCGTTCCCTATCAAAAAGATTTCTTTGTCGCCGACGAAGATTATTTGAAATCTTTGGGATTCAGCGAACAAGATCCTGACGTTTTAAAAGTCGGAAGAAATTGGGCCGAACCCAAAGACAAAGAAGCCTGGAGCCGACTGCTTAGCCGCATGAAAGCCTAAATGCTTTCCCACTTGATGGAAATTTTGGGGAACTCCACCCAATCTTCCATCTTAGGAAATCCTTCAGGGCGAGGTTCGGTTTGACCTTTGTATTGCAAGAACGCTGTGAGCGCACAGATAAACGCTTCAAAGGCGTGGCTGTTTTCAATCATGAGTTTTACATCTTGATCGTAAACGAAAGCCACATTGTGCGTGCTGAGTGCTTGCAGAATTTCGCGGCGACTTTCATCGCCTCCAATGGAGTGTTTATGAAAACGCAAATGGCTTTTCATCACATTGAGGGATCTTCCCACACGCCAGACGGAAAGTTTTGGAAAGACCTCAATGCAAGGTGTGCTAAGACGGCGTTTGATAAACATCGCTCGGGCTAAAAGCGGAGCGGTGTTGGCACCCATGGCGTGTTGTAAAATAAAGGGCTCTTCAAGCTCCGTAGATAAATACATCTCTACACAGCGTTGTGTGTAAGGTGTAAAAAGTTTGCGGGGCTTTTTCTTTTTATGAAGTTTGCGCGTGTATTCCCACATCCAACGAACATGGGGTTCGGGACACCCTTCAATGCCGGGACACGTGCGCGTGCACTCTAAGCAATACGGCAGACGGAAGGGCACATCGAACGCGATAGTATCGATGTCTTCGTACTGATCGATGATTTCGTGAATTTTAAAATCAGCGGAATGAACTTCGTCGCTCTTGATTTTTTCCACCAGACGCGACAAGAAGACTTTTTTATGTTTGGGATAGTATTCAAGAACGGCGACACAGGCTTTATCTGTTTTTCCGCCGCCTAAAGAAATTCCGATAAATCTGTGAACGGCTCCGGCATGCGACGACTCCTCCGCTGTCTTTTTTGAAACAGCGGATTTCTTCGTCGTTTTCTTTACAGCGGATCGACGGGTTTTGCGTCCATCACCTGAAAGCCGGCTTTTTGGCATGCGTTTGCCACTCCCTCACGTTTATCAGGAGGACACCAGACCAAAACACACCCACCGCCTCCAGCTCCACAAATTTTAACAGCCTCAGCCCCATTCTGCAAAGAGACTTCCGCAAGCTTGTAAATCTCAGGACTTGAAAACTCGGGAGCTAGACGAACACGGGCTTCGAATTCACGTTTAAAAAGTGTGCCAAGTTCTTTCCAGTTGCCTGATCGCACGGCGTGCTCCGTTTCAATGGCAATCACCTTGAGGTCACGAAGAGCTTTCAAAGTGGTCGCGTCCTTGATAACGGAATCTTTCATCACTTCGAAGTTGTTAAGACCCGAGTGATGAGCTTTACCAGTATAGACCAACATAAACTTTTCAGCGATCGGTGTCCCTGAAACTTTCAGTACGTCTTGTTGAATGCCGTCATAACCGTAACGAAGAACATTCAAACCACCCGATGCCGCTGGGTAATAATCTTGCGTTCCTGTTGGCGTATTTAAAATCTCGGCTTCAATATTGTGAGCCACCTGCACCATGTGATGAACATCTTTAAACGGACGTCCACAGAACTGTGAGAATGCTTTCATCAAACTGATCGTGAGACTGGAGCTGCCGCCAAGCCCCCCGCCGACCGGGCTGTCAGAGGATGTTTTCAAAGTGAATCCTTTTTGCGGCATCCAGTAGCGCAGCTGCGTTTGCAACAAAATCATTTTTGGATCCGTATCAGACAAAGCATCGACTAAGTTTGTGTAGGCTTTTTTAAGTTTCAAATCCGCAGATTCCAAAACAATCGTGGAATCATCGTGAGGCGTGATTTCTGCCGTCGTATAAATATCAATCGCCACATTCACCGTGGAGGCACCATTGATGAACAAATAAAGAGGCCATAGATCAAGAGTGCCTCCAGCAAGATCCACGCGTGTTGGTGATTTGACTACAATCTTTTGCATTATTTTTTATCTTTCTGATTTTTCGGGCTGGCCATCAAAGCCTGCTTGTCTTCGGATTTACTTTTATCTTCTTCTTTTTTAGGTGGCTGTTCTTTTAAATCTTCCACCGTCATTTTGATCAATTTATCTAAAGCCCCCGCTTCCATTCTCAGTTGGAAATTAGGTTCAGAGACATTGGCAAAGATCATCAAATCTTTTGCCTGCCCCACTTCAGCCTTCCACTTTTTGTCGGCCAAAACCAAGTCTAAAGTGAAAAGGTTTTTAAGCCCTGTCGCTTTTGTATTGCCCTCGCGAATTTCGGAAGCCCGTGCATCCGCGATAGTTGTTAAAAGCTCGCGCACTTTGTTTTGATCTAATTTCAAATCTTTTTTGGAAGGGACGGTCCACTGACCATCAACACGCTTAAGATCGAGCAAACCTTTTTCGTTTTTAAGTTTGATTTCATCAACACTCGCAATTTTATTGCGCAAGAAACGACGGTCTCTAAAATCTAAAACCGTTTTATTCGCTCTTGTCTGCCATACAGAGTTGATCACAAGAACTTTGTTTTCTTTATCTCTTCTGGCAAAAACGTTCTCTTCGAAGTTACGTTTGGTAGAGATTTCAAAAACATTTTGTGTGCCCGCTGTGGTTTTAAAGGTGATGGTGCCCAGAGGCTTATCAAGTCCATACATGGACCAATCAATGCCTTCTCCTTCTTTAGCGACTTCAATCACTCTTTCAGGAACGGTGTTTTTGATAAAATCATCCACTGCAGAATTATCCGCCAAATCTTTGATCGGCGACGTCAAGCTCCAGCCATCCACGGAGCGCTCAAGGATAATTTTGCTGTCGTCCTTTTGTACCTCGACGAAATTGATCTGCTCAAAGTTCACCGTCAAAAGACGAACTTCTTCCATGTTGATTTCTTCTTTTTTCTTATCCTGTTGAAAGTCATAAAGGGCGTAACCGCCAAAAAGAAGCAAACACAAGACAAGAATCGTCCGTCCTTTGAGTTTCATTAGGCATTTCTCCTTCTTAACCAAAGACCAATGCTAGTTCCTAAAAGCAGAATAGGAAGAGGAATGATGAAAGCAAACAAGAAAACCGCAAACTTGGTTTCTGTCATAAGCATTTTCGTCGCTTGCGGCTCTTTCGGAGTAATGCTGATTAAGCTTTCCTCTTTTGCGAGTGCTGCCACCGAGTTGAGAACCAAATCCCTGTTGAGATTTTGGTAAAGCATTTGATTTGTCATAAAATCAACGTCGCCCGCAATGATCACAGAAAAAGGTTTGGCTTTTTCGTCGCTGCCTGGCCAGCGCCCTGTCACTTCGTCCACCAAAGTGTAAGTCGCCTCCACACCTTCACCACGGATTTGCAAGCTGTTGCTCGCAACCGCGTTCGGAGTTGTTTTAACAATCTCATCCACCACGATTCCTTGAGGTACGTTGGCCTTCTTAAGTCCTTGCGGGAAGCGGAACAAAGTCACTTCACTGCGACCAAAAGCTTTTGTGATCTTGTTAGATTCAGAGAACACTGCACCCATTGTCGGACCTTGGTTGATTCCACGGCCCATCACAGTGTCCACGACATTCAAAACGTAGTTGTTTTCAAACTGAACGCCAAGCTTACCAACCAATTTTTCAAGGCCCGCGGTGTTTTGTGACTCCACCGCCAAGAAAAGACTTCCGCCGTTTTTCAAATAATTTTCTAAGGCGGCGATTTCAAAATCTTGGAAGCCTTGAACAGGGCCTGCGACAATGATCACATCAGCGTCTTCTGGGATTTTTGCATTTTGAATAAGTGGAAGTTCTTTCACCGTGTAACGGTTGTTCTCTAGCATCAGCTTTAAAGAGCCAAGTCCCAAGCCTTCGCGGTTATCCTTAAGATCCTTTTCGCCGTGACCGACTGTGAAGTAAATCGTCTTCGTTTGTTCGCGAGTGACTTTCACAAGAGCACTTGTGAATTCCTGCTCATCAATTCTTTCAATACGGTTGCGACGGCCTTTGTAGTCCAAGAACACGACACCACTGCCTTTGTCCACGCCATATTCTTTGGCAAGATCCGGGCGTTCATTGACTTCAACAAAGTCCAATTGCACTTTCGGGCTTTGATCTTGGTATTTTTTAATCAGCTCGCGGAAAAGGCGGCGATTTTCTTCATTTCCTTCCACACCTTTTTTATAGAAGAAAAGAACTTTGAGATCTGAATCCAAACCTTTTACAAGTTTCACGGATTGATCCGACAAAGTGTTTGATTGCGCTGTTGAGAAGTCCCACGTTTTATAGTGTTTCACTCCCAAATAATTCACGATGATAAGAACTGCGAGCATAAGCAGAATTAAAACCCCCATGCTCATGCCTTCTTTGGTTGTCTTCATCGTAAAGAACTCTTTAAAGAAAGCGCGGTCTTTCGCAAGGCCCAGGCCTAAGAAAAACACAGCGAGTGCCAAAGCCACCCAACAAAACGGCACCCATTCACCTAAGAGGTAACGAGTGATGGACATAGACACAAGTGAAATACCGGCAAAGAGAAATGAAATTTTACCTAACTTACTCATACTTATCTCCAACGGGATGATTCAACAACACGTTCACAAAGGAAGCAGAACAAAACAATCACACTGAAAAAGAAAATCAATCCGTTCGTGCGCAAAGTCCCTTCCACCAATGTTGAAAGATGCGAGCTTAAAGACACGTGTTCAAAAATCTTACGGGCCTTTTCGCCATCGACCACTTCTGCGCCGATTCCGATAAACCAGATCGAAAGATTGAACATCACTGAAATAATATAAGCGGCGATGCTGTTTTCAGTGAGCGACGATGCAAAAAGATTCATCGCCGTATAAACCCCACCAACCAGGAAAATTCCGAAGAAGGCGATAAACAGCGGAGCCCAATTGACCGTTGCAATTGTCGAGGTCGCTAGCGGATAAAGAAGTGCTAACACCACAATGCCAAGAACAGCGCCCAAAGCCGCGAAGTATTTCCCCAGCACGATCTGCAAAGAAGTCACTGGCGACGTCAAAAGAAGATCAAACGTGCGCAGTTTCTTTTCTTCCGCAAAAAGTTTCATCGTCAAAGCCGGAACCACAAAAATCAAAAGCAGATTCAAATACGAAAGCTGTCTTAAGAAAACCCCGTAGTGAATATTCAACTGATTTGAAGGCACACCTTGTTGCATGACGTAGTTCATTAAAAGCTGCGAGAACAGGTTCAACTGGATCGGATACACCCAGCTAAAGATCACGCTCACTAAAAAACAGATCACCCAGAAAGTCGGGTTTAAATAAAAACCTTTCAGCTCTTTTTTAAAGATGACGAGAGTGCCGCTCATGCTTCACCTCCTTTTTGTGCTTGTCCATATGTGAGTTTCAAGAAGACATCTTCAAGATCGCGTTTGGCTGGAGTCAGCTCCACCAATCCCAGGCCCTTATTAACTAGCAATGAAGAGATATTTTCGACAACCTCTTCCCCGCCGGAAAGGTCAATGCTCCACTCTTTATGGGAAGCACCAAAACTCACCGCCGTGACTTCTTGGATCGGGCTTAAGACCGTTTTCATATCCTGCACGTCTTTACGCAAACGTACATGCAAGCGACGTTGCCCTTTTTCCATCGTCGAAAGATTGCTGATGCTGTCTTCCGCAACGATTTGGCCTTTGTTGATGATAATGACTTTTTCACAAGTCGCTTCCACCTCAGGCAAGATGTGCGTGGAAAGAATGATCGTATGTTGACCCTTTAAAGTTTTAATAAGATCACGAATTTCTGCGACTTGCTTTGGATCAAGACCCACCGTCGGTTCATCCAAAATCAAAACTTCCGGATCTGAAACGATCGCTTGCGCAATACCTACACGCTGCTTGAAACCTTTTGAAAGGTGTTGGATCAAACGCTTTTGCACTTCGCCTAAGTTTGTTTTTTCAATCGCCATATCGACAGATTTTTCGATCTTGTCGTTAGGGACCTGTTTTAGCGCCGCTACATAGCGCAGATAATCGCGCACATACATGTCGCCATAAACCGGAGGTGTTTCTGGCAAATAACCAATGCGCTTTTTAACTTCCAAAGGATTTTCAAAAACATCAAAGCCTGCAACCGACGCCGAACCGTGGCTTGGCGCCATGAAGCCTGTGATGATTTTCATCGTCGTTGATTTTCCCGCTCCATTGGGACCAAGAAAACCGACAACATCGCCTTTAGAAATTGAGAAATTGAGTTTATCAATAGCACGTCTTTGTCCATAATCTTTGGTGAGATCTCTGACTTCAATCATGGTGAATCTCCATCTGGTTGATGAAGAAATTTTAGACCGCTGATGTTGTCAGTCAAGAGAGCTTAAGAATGACGCAAGGTAAAACTCAAAGTCTTTTCCGAATGATAGGTCACACGCCCCAGCTTATCACCCTTGATCGGGCGAACAAATCGACACTCGACGATAACAACTGCGACTTTCTGCCCGACCATCAATGATTTTGAAGACAAAGACTCTTTGGCCACCCACTCGGCGACTTCTTGAATTTCCCCTGGGGAAATAAGCTGATCCCTTTGACGATGAATGATCGCATGCGCCCCCGGATAGTCCCGCAGATGCAGCCAATAATCCCATGCCTTCGCCTGACGAAGAAGAGCGAGATTGTCCGCAGCCGACTTCCCACAATAAGCCAGCGCTCCGGAGTCCAAATGCAGTTTTCTTCCGCGCGCTTCCGCTTTTTGCATCAGATCGACAAGGGCTGTTTTTGTGGGTTTTTCCTGATATCGGGACTTTTCAAGGCGAGCGATTTCTTCCTGCAATTCGATCAAACGCTCTCGGGCGCCTTCTTTTTTACCGACAAGCTGCTTGGCTTTGCTGAAACTGTTTTCAATATTCCAACTCAGGGATTCTTGAAAGTTGATGCAAGATCGCAAATGCTCCGGCACTTGCAAAGTTCCGTGAGTTTTTAAAAACTGCCCCGCCTCATACCACAAATCATGCTTGTCACTTTCAATTTGTTTCTGAATTTCCGAAAGGGCCTTGTTCTTTTTTTCGAGATCTTTTTTCTTTTGCTTTTCCCATTGCGCGACCGGATCGAGCGACGGTTTTTTCACCGACGTCTGTTCATTCAGCCACTCTTCATGGATTTCTTCTAAAGTTCTTGGAGGCGGAGGATTTTCCACAACGGGTGCCGCCGTTAACTCCAGCGGACGATCCCAAGCCACTTGTTTTCCGTGAGCTTTGACAATGACATTGCACTGCTTGGGAATCAGACGGATTTCGATTTCACATTCCATCAGCGAATTCTTTAAAATCAAACGAACAACCCGACCGAACTCTTCTACCACCGTCATCGAGGTCAAATAAAGATTCCTGGCATGCGAGTTCATAAAAAGGCTCACCGGTTTTGTCTTCGGGCCTTTTTTGAATGGACATTCCTCTTCAAAAATCAGCATCAACGGATTGTTCGGCACAAGGTCCAGGATCATCCAATAGTGGACGTCTTTGCGAAACCCCAAAGCCAGACCTCGGTCATTGACCAAGACGTCCTGCAACTGTGCTCCATCTAAGATCGGTGCGAAATAAGACACAAATTGCTGCAGTTCTTGCTGAGTGAGGGCTTTCATAGCGCCAGTATGACATCCCTTAGGCCAAATTTCTATGGGTGATGCTCAGGTTCGAAAAAAGAAATCCGACAAGTCATACAGATGAATACAGATAATTTGATTAAAATTGTAGAGACCCAGCTTAAAGAAACTTCCAACATGAAGGAAAAGACCCCGGATTTCATCCGCAAGGTTGTTCACCTTTACACTCTTCAGTTGATGAGAAATGGAAGCATTCCCTTAGAGTTTATGGATGATGTTTTAACTGATATTGAAACAGAAGCCGTCGAAATCTATCGCAAAAAGACTTACGGCTTCCTGACTCTGGAAGAATACCGTCGCCATAAGTTCCGTCAAAAAGACGATAACTAATTCTGATTCGTATCAGAAATCGTCTGCTCATCCGCAGGGCCATCCTGCGCTTGAGAAAAGACCACCAACGCCGTCGCCGCCAAAAAAACAAGAATAGCCATGACTGATCTCATCTTGCACTCCTTGTAAGCTGATTCTTATTCTAAGGAATTTTTTCCTCGCAAAGTTAATTGCTTCTTTGATATTTGCAGAGTGGCACGCGCGTTCCATGACCTTCCACAAGAAAAACTGCCTGAAGTTTAGAGGATCGGGCAACTAAGTCTTTTCAATAATAGAGAAATACAACGGTCCAAAACCGGCGTGGTCAGGCAGATAGATCACGCCGCATTCCGTGCGTTCCCCGCCCACTCCCAATGGAGCTTCGACCAAACGAACGGCGTCTTTTTTCTTTTTCAATAATTTACGAACGACGTCGTCGTTTTCAGCAGGACTGATCGAACACGTTGAATAAACAATTCGTCCGCCGGATTTCACAGCTAAAAATGCCGCCGCCAACAACGAATACTGCCGAGATGCCAAGTGCTCCGTTCTGCGTAGACTCCACTCCTCTTGAGCGGCTTTGTTTTCAAGAATATGTCTTTCTCCTGAGCAAGGGGCATCAAGCAAAATACGGTCAAAGCTGTCAGGCTCTTTCAAACCAAATTGCACGCCGTCTTTTCCTGTCACCCACACGCGATCACGCACTGAGCGAGGAACATATTGTTGAATCACTTTTTTAAGACGCTCGCGACGTTCTGGCGAAAGGTCGTTACAAAAAATCTCGCCGTCTTCAGCTAGAGATTCAATCATCACAAGACTTTTCCCACCCGGGGCCGCGCACATATCTAAAACGCGATCTCCGGGTTGAACATCCAATGCGCGCGCAACCATCACACTTGCCGGATCCATGATGTAAATATCTAAAAGTTCATCGGCATTGCGTTCAGGCTGACTGTGTTCGCCCGAAGGAATCCAAAAACATCCTGGCAATTCTGATTTTTGTGGAAATGAACTCCATTTTTTTGTAGAAAGATTTTCGATAGGACTTAATTTATTTTGGCGCGCCACTTGCTGCTCGGATTGCACCAACGCCGCAAAAAGGCCCGGCCAACGAGCCCCATAAACTTTTTCGAAATGCTTATAAAATGGATGAGATTCAGAAATCATACTAAGTCCAGTTCCGCGAGCCGAGCTCGCTCCACATCCTGCGGCACAAGCCGCCCTACTTGATCGGGAACGTACAAATAAACTCACAGCCTTGGCCGGGAGCACTTTTTACTGCGACAGTCCCACCGTGGCTTTGCATAATATGCTTCACAATGGCAAGGCCCAAGCCTGTGCCGCCCGCATCGCGAGTACGGCCCTTATCGATACGATAGAAACGCTCAAACAGGCGATCCAAGTGTTCTTCAGGAATTCCCGGACCGTCATCGATCACACGCAAGATCACGGCGTCTTTGTTGTCACCTTCCCAACGAATCTGAACAGACTTTCCATTAGGAATAAACTTGATCGCGTTAGAAACAAGATTTCTTAAAACTTGTTCAACCTTGTGAGCATCCGCCATAAACGGAGGAACTTCACCGATCACACGGATTGAAATATTTTTTTCCGCCGCAAGAACCGCCAGCTCCGCAACGATGTGTTCAGAAATTTGCAAAGGATGAATCTGTTCAAGTTTTAATTCAGCGTGCGATTCCAAAGTGCTAAGACTTAACAAATCATTCACGAGATCCATCAAACGATCGATATTGCGAGAGACGATATCCAAAAACTTTCCGGCTTGCTGGATTTGCCCCGTCTTCACATCTTCTTTCAAAGTATCAACATAGCCTTTAATCGAAGTCAGTGGTGTGCGCAGTTCATGAGACGCATTTCCAACAAAATCAATACGGATTTGCTCAACCTTTTTAAGTTCCGTGATGTCGTGGAAGATTCCGACGACACCATAAATTTCTTTCGTCTTCGCATTGCGAATCGGATTCACAGAAACCGCAAAGTATCTTGGCGTATTGTCGACCAAGGTATTTAGTTTCACAGTGAAGCGCTGAACTTTTCCAGCCTTGATTGAATTCGCAAATCCTTCAAGAACATCGGGAGTACGAATGGCATCCTTCAGACGCAAAACGGGAGCATTCATTTGATCCGGAGATAAAAACTGGGCCGCAAACTGAGAGTTGAAATAAAGAATCTTCTCGTCAAGGCTCACACTCACAAGGCCTTCAGCCACCGCACTCATAAACGCTTGCGATTCTTCCACGGCTTGCAGGTACTGAGCCTTGCGCTTTTTCATTTTTCTGTGAATGTGATTTAAGGCCACGTCCAACTCAGAAATATCGTCGAGCTCGTCATCCAAAAGATCTTCTTCTTGATTGGGGTCGACAAGATTTCCGTAAGTGCGTTTGCTAGAGATACGCAAAGCTTTTAAAATCACACGGTGAATCGGACGAGCAAAGCGATACGATGTCACGGCGACGACGATCACACTGAAGAGGAAAAAATTTAAAAGGGCTTCGTTATAAACAAACGGCGCCATTCGATAGCGCACATCTAAAACAGAGATGATCGCGACAAACAAAATGTTGAACGCTATCAATTGATAGAAAAAGAATCTCCAATAAACTCGCCAAGGGAATCGTACAAATCGCTTCATGCGATATCTACTTTAACCCGATATCCCACTCCACGGATAGTCTCAATGCGATCTCCCCACCCTCCTAACTTCTTGCGTAATCCAAAAACATGGGTGTCGATGGTGCGTCCAACGACGTTGATCCCCTCACCTTGGATATTTTCGATCAACTGTTCGCGAGTCAGGACACAGCCTTGATTCTGAACCAAAGCTCCTAAGAGCTTAAATTCAGAAGGAGTCAGGTGAAGAGGTTCCCCCTGATAAGAAATCTCATAAGATTTAAAATTAATACGAAGTCCTGCAACCTGGACCTCGCCGTCATCGACCGGAGCTCCTTGGGTCACCACTTGATGACGACGCAAAAGAGCTTTCACGCGGGCAATAAAAACTGTCGGATTAAAAGGCTTGGTCATATAGTCGTCAGCACCTTTTTCAAGGCCCTGAACGATGTCTTGAGGTTCCGCTTTCGCCGTCACCATCAAAACCGACGCTTGAGGATTTTTAGCTTTGATTTTTTCAACGATGTCGACGCCACTCATTCCCGGTAGCATCCAATCCAAAACAAAAACTTGGTAATTGTTGCGGTTCAATTCATTCACGGCTTCTTCGGCGGAAGAACACTCCGTCACTTTATAACCCTGTCGCAAAAGGTGCAGGGCCATGAGTTCACGAATTTCTTGTTCATCTTCCACCACTAGCACATGAATCGAATTGTCAGCCAAACTTGCCCCCATGTCGGACATCTTTTCCAGTAAATGCAAAAATCACATCTTCAGCGATATTAGTCGCATGATCGCCCATGCGCTCCAGATTTCTTGCAATCAAAATCAAATCCAGTCCCGCCTCAACGTCTTCAGAGTGGGATTTCATATGCGCCGTTGAATCTTTGAAAACTTTGTTTTTCAAAGCATCCATTTCGTCATCCATCAAAAGAATCTTCTTTGCTTGCTCAACGTCACCGCGAACAAAACAATCCAAAGAGCCTTTCACCATACGGCCTGCGATCTCAGACATTTTTTGAATGTCGCTGAGTTGCGCTTGCATGGGTTTACGTCCCAGGTAGTCTTTTCCAGTGTGAGAAATATTCACGGCCTGATCGCCCATTCGCTCAAGATCGTTATTGATCTTCACAATCGACAAAACCAAGCGAAGGTCTTTGGCAACCGGTCCTTGCTTCGCAAGAATATTCATACAAGCGTTGTCGACTTTGATGTGATCTTCATTCACCAGTTTTTCAGTCGCATGCACTTGTTCGAACATGCCAAGATCACGAGACAACAACGCCGCCGTTGCTTGCGCTAAAGATTTCTCAACGTGACCACCCATAAGAAGAATCATTTTCTTTAGGTCTTCAATTTGAGTGTCAATCGCTCTTTCCATGGTTTGTCCTCAGCGCTTAGGCCTTGTTTAATATTATTTACGAAATAAAGACACCGCTTAACACGGCATCCATAAGGATTCTAACAGAATCTTAACACAGTTTAAAAGAGAACTTGGGCTGCAAGCTCTACTTTTGAGCGATCTCTCGCTCCCGGAGCAAAATCACTTCCGTAACGGGTGTGATCCACCGCCAAAGCGGCTTTGATATCTTCCGTCACTTGATATCCTAGTGAAGCTATCACTGTTTGCAAGTCTTTGCCGTCTTCACCTGTCACCGCATTTAAATAATCATAGCGGAGCATGACTTCAGCCTTGGGGCCCGTGCGAATGATTGTGAAAAAACTCGCGGCCTGACCGCTCACGGCCTCTCCCGATAAAGCCGTCACGTCCACACCTTCTGCCATCTTAAGATCGCGCAAAGCATCGGCCGGATCTTTTGCCGCCAAGTATTCCAAACCTGCAAGCCACTCGTCCGCTTTTTCATAAGTCACCATGGCCTGAATGCGTTCTTTGAGTCCTACGTCTTCGCCGTACTTATCATAATTGCCACGCACGTAATTCAAAGACACTGTCCACGGAGCCCACATCGTCAAACGCGCAAACAGAGAAGCTTCCTTATGCGGCCCGCCCTCTTTTTCTTCAGCCCCTTCCCCATTTGAAAACGTGAATGCCCATTCGCCCATGTCCTGCGGAAGCTCCGACATGAATGACATCCCTAAATCGGAATAACTTTGATACTTCCACTTTTCCGTCATCGCCCAAGCATCTTGGCCCAAGAAACGGTAAGTCCATGTTTCATACTGAGCCTCTTGCCAAGTTTGCGGAATCAATCCAAAGCGCAAAGCATACATTCCTTGAAAAATACTCACGACATCCAAATAGGCTTCACGAACTTTCACATCGAAACGTTCCGCCGAAGAGGTCTTTTCTTCGGAGCCTTCAAAAGACAGCACCATCAGATTGTCGTCTTTCAGAGGCGCATTCAAATTCAAAAACAAAGAAGGCACACCGAAAGCAGAGTTGCCTCTTTGCCCTGTCGGAAGGTTCCAAACCGAGGCAGTGGCATCCAACTCTCCCGTCAATTCAATTTCAGACAAGGCCCATGAATGCGAAGAGGCAAAAAGCAGAAATAAAGAGCATAGAATGTTTTTTTTCATGTCTCTGATGCTCTCATTTTTATATACTAAAGCCAAAGAAAAGGAAGTTTACTGTGTCACGTCGTGTTTCAGCTATTGATATCGGGTCCAACGCCATCCGTATGATGATCGCCGACGTTTCCGATCAATCCCCGACGATACAGCTTATCAAACGCTTCCGCGCCGCCGTTCGGTTAGGTCACGATGTTTTCACCGAAGGCATTATCACTCCGGCGTCTATGGAAATCGCCAAGGCCACCTTTCATCACTACTCACAAACCAACCGGGAACTGCAAGTCGTAAGCTGCCGAGCCGTAGCCACAAGTGCCTGCCGAGAAGCGAAAAACCGCCAACAGTTTGTAGACGAAATTTATAAAAGCTCTGGAATAAAAATCGAGGTTATCGACGGCACGGAAGAAGGCCGCTTGATTCATTTGGCCGTCCGCAAGGAACTAGACCTCGATAATAAAAAGACCATGCTCATCGATATCGGCGGAGGCAGTGTCGAGGTGACTTTCTCTAAAGGCGATAAAATGATCGCAACAAAGTCCTTCCCAATGGGCACCGTGCGCGTTCTTGAAAATTTAAGCGAACGCCGTCTCAATGAAAGTCATCTCAATATCATCATGGGTGAATTCTTAGGTGAACTCGGTGAGCATCTTTATAAAAACTGCGAACATGAGCAAGTCGACTTCGCGATCGGCACTGGTGGAAATTTAGAGTGCCTCGGAAAACTCAAAGTGCAGTTGCTAAATAAAACTCCGCACACATTTTTAACTTTGGCAGAGCTTGATACTATTATTGAAAAACTGCGTTCATTAAAAGTGAAAGAACGCATTGAAAAACTCGCTCTGCGTCCCGATCGCGCCGACGTGATTGTGCCGGCAGCGATGCTAGTGCAGACTATTATGAGACAGGCGGAAGCTCATAAGATTCTTATCCCCAGTGTCGGCCTTCGCGACGGACTCGTTTGGTCCATGACATCTTCTTGACATAGATTGAACTAAAACGTCACCGTTCTCACCATGAGACAGTTTCCTCTTAAAGCCCCTTATTATCTCGAATAAGATTCGTTTCGCCCTGCGAACCTTGGCACCGCTCTTGCCTCTATTCAAGTTGATACACAATTTTTAAGGGGTCACTATGAAACGTCTGAACGCTTATAAAAATGTTCTCACTGCAGGTTTGATCGCCGGTTCTTTAACCGTTGGAATGCCAGCAAAAGCATTTGAGCTTCCTTGGAAAAAGGCTCAAGCAGCCGCTCCAGCCCAAAAGGTTCAAACGATTGTGATCGGTGCGGACGGTCTAAGTTACTTCGCCTTCCAAGCGGCACAAAGACAAGGCCTCTTTAAAGAGTTCTCACAAGTCGGCGCTCACGTCGCTCCTTTCCCTTCAATGACAGATCTTTCTTGGTCGACAGTGACTCACACCGCAGATCTTTTCGGAGCTGCCGGTCGTATTAAATCAGTTGAAGCAACATACTTTGATGAATCCACTCAATCAATTCAAGGTGATCCACGCGACTACTATCGTCGTTTGGCTTTCCCTAAATACTACATGGGAGCTTTTGACTCTTTCTTCAACCCTTACGTTGAAGCTTTGATGTACTTCCCAACAGAAGAAGTTCCTAAACTGGAAGTGAAATCTGTTGTTGATGATTTGATTGCGGCAAAACCAAAACAATTCCTTACGGGTTATGTTGGTGCGGTGGATTCCACGGCGCATACGCAATTAAACCGTCTTTTTCCTGTAATGAAAGTTTTAGATGCCGAGATCAAACGTCTTATTAAATCATATAAAGACAAAGGCCAAGACGTTGAAGTCGTCTTGATGTCAGACCACGGTAACATCGGTCGCTTCCAAGAAGGTCAACCTGAAAACGAACTGACGGGGGTTGATATCGGTAAAGTGATTGAGCGCGCCGGCTTCAATAACGTTCAACAACTTAAAAACCAAAAAGACGTGGCTGTTCCATTGATGGCTTTGGGCACTTGGGGTCCGGTTTATCTTAAAGACCGCAAACTCATGGGCACATTGATCAATGAATTCAAAAAAGAAGCTTGGTTTGACCTTGCCGTTTACGTGAACCGCAATAACGCCTCTGAAACTTTGATGACTGTTGTTTCATCTGCGGGTGAAGCAAAAGTTCAGTTCGATAAAAAGAACAACCTTTACTACTACTATCCAGAAACAGCGAACGTATTGCAGCTAGGCACTGCTTATCAATCAACAAAAGCCGCTCCAAAAGCCATGACAGCAACACAAGCTTTTGAAGCAGCTCAAAATTCAAAATATCCAGATTCAGTGTATCGTTTGATTGAATCTGCTTCTGAAAGAAACTTCGACTTCCCAGACTTTATCCTTACTTTGAAAGATGGATACAACATCACATCTTCACTTGGTGCTTTCACAAAAATGTACCGTACACACGGTTCACTGACAGCGGCATCATCTTACGGACTTTTTGCTTCGACAAAAAGAAAAGTACCTGGACAAATTCGTTCTAAAGACATTCTTCCGTTCCTTGGTATCAATCCAAAAGATCTTTTCGGTAATACAGCAAAAAGAGCCGGCCTTTCTGGCCAGGAATCATTGGCTGAAGTTTTGAAATCACGCCAAGGTATCGAAACTCAAGCCAAAGACCTTTCACAAAAGCGCATCTTCCAACACATCACGCGCTTCGTTTCTGATACGCGTCCTTACTTCCTAGTTACTGAAATGAAAAGCTTCATGGAGGCCTTCAAGTTTGATCCATTCAAACAACCTGGCTCTCAAACTCTTTCGCCAATGAACTTCGATATGGCGAAGTTTGATATCAACTCTATGATCAGTCCTGAAGATATCGGTGCGGTGACGGACGCTGTTCTTCAAAATTCCGGTGACGTTGAAAAATTGATGAATGACCCACGTATCGCCAAAGTAAAAGACAAAATGGGTCTTTTGAAAGACACTAAAACGGCTTCTGTCGACCTTAAAGAAGACATTGCAAGCAAAGACGGAATTATTGGCAGCATCGCGCAGTACGTTCTTCCTGCAAAACGCGCTGTTATGAAGATGTACCAAATGCCCGCTCTTCTTGAGAAATCCATCGTGGTTCAGGAAAAGCCTTACCTTCCAGAAACTCGCGACATGCTTTTCGCAAGACAATGGATCGGCGGCAAAGACAAGTATGTTGATAGCTTCAAAGGTTTGAACGAAAAATACACGAATCCAAACAGTGGTGCGAAATACGCGGACTCTACAATTGCAAAAACTCTTCTTCAGGAAGCGATCAAAGAAGCGGATCTTGAAGACCGTATTTACCCAACGCCAATGACAAAACTTTATAACAAGTCTTTAGATGATCTTACAATTGTCTACGTGCCAGGTATCTATAACAGCATCTTTGACAAAGAGATCTTCAGCCTTGGCTTGAACTCTTTAATGGATGAAATGGGTCTTCGTGTGATCCAACCTCCGGTAGAAAGCACATGCGGAAGCGAAGTGAATGCTGACATCATCTTGAACTACTTGCGTGAAGATATTAAGACACGTCAACAACGTGGCCACGCTTCACCTCGTTACTTGATCTTGGGTTACTCTAAAGGCGCGGTTGATACATTGACGGCCTTCACAAAAAATCCAAGCTTGATCTCGAACTACGTTAAAGGTTTTGTAGCGATCGCTGCTCCTTTGCACGGTTCAAGCATCTTAAATACAACAGATGTTCCGTTTGCCTTGGTATCAGCCCTTTCTGAACACCAAGGACCTGAAATCTGCAAAGAAGAAAAAACAGCTTCTAAATCTATCACGCCAACAGCGATGGATGCTTTCTGGAGAAGAAATGAGCGCGGCTTGATTGGTCTGACTCGCTATTTCTCTGTGACATTTGCAAGCGACCCTGAAGATTCTCATATCTTCATGAAAGCGACAAAGATCATCGGTCAATTCGACGAAGACAATGACGGCGTAGTGACTGTGTCTTCTTCAAAATTCCCGGCAAAATTGGCCGCCGTTGATATGGGAACGATCAAAGCCGATCACTTAGCAGGTATCTTGTCATCACGCTTTAACCAAAAAGCGTTCATGAAAGGTCTTGTGAACTCCATGGCCGAACTTGAAATCAACAACAACAAGAAAAACTTGGCTTGGAATTCTAAAGTGATTTTGGCGGCAGCGAATGCTTCTCCGATCAAATCACAAACTTACTACCGCTTAAGCCAAGACGGTCTTGCGAAACAGTACTCTTTGAAAGGCGAGCACTTTGTTGAATTCCTTCCTTACGGCAACACTTGGGAATTGAACATGAATTTGCTTCCAAAAATCAATGACCCTGCTGACAGCTATGAGCCGAAAGTGAAATTGCCACAATCACAACTTCGCTATGAGCCATATGCAAGCCTCGATGTCCAAAAACTTCCAGACATCATGGCCGGCGTAAAAGTAGCTCCAGCGACTAAAACAAATATGCCAGAAGGTATCCGCATCGATTACAACCACACGAACATGGTTCACTTCCGCATGGATCACCAGTTCAATTATGAATCTCGTTCACCAGGTGGTTTGGATGATAACAAAGACTTCGGTTACGTGACGGCAGATCATGACGGCGAAAAATGGGCCCTGATGAAGAGTAAAAACAACTCTATCCGTATGACGACATTGGCTTACAGATTCTCTCCAGTAGAATTCTCGAAGATGATGTTGAAATTGGATGTGACTAAAGGTGTTCCAGGTGCCGATCCAGTAAAAGGTAAAACCGGTAAAGACGACTCTGCTTTCCAAGTTTGGTTCACGATCCGTGATGGTAAAGCCAACGGCGACAGAGCGACAGTAGATCCGAAGAACGACAAAGTCTTCTTGTTCGGTTACTATTGGGGCGATGCTGTGAACGGCGAAACCCGTCAAGCGGGTCAGATCTTTGAAAACTGGTACTCGAATAAGAACATCGTGGTTGCGACTTTGCCTGAAGCAAAACAATTGCTCTTGAACAATCAAGACATGCTGGGCAAACCACAAACGTACCAAAGAAATTTGGCGGAAGATTTGAAACGCGCTTTCCCAGATAAAAATGTGGAAGACATGGATATCGTAGCGATCACAATTCAACACGATTCCAACGACGTCGGTGATGCTTCAGAGGCTTACTTCAAAGCTTTGGATTTCTTGCCGAACTAATCGACCAGGAATTTTGGAGGAATGTAATACAGAAGCTGGGCTCCCCCAGCTTCTGCGTGCGTAAAGGACTCCATCTCAAGACCAATCACGCCGCTCTTTTTAAGATCAATAAAACTTTCCGTTTTTCCTGAAAGCATATAGCTCGCAAAAGAACTCAAATGCGGTTCATGACCGATGATTGCAATACGACGATAGTTTTTGGCTTGCGTGCGCAGCCATTTCACAAAAGCTTGCGGAGGACTGTGCGGCACCAATTCAGGCGCTTCGACCACTTTTGTTTCAAAATAAATTTGAGAGACGATTTCAGCAGTTTGTCGAGCGCGAGTCAGAGGACTTGAAACGATCAAATCAATTTCTTTTACGTAATCACGCATCTTCACGCAGACCTTTTGCATCTTTTTACGTCCCTTTAAAGTCAATGGACGTAAATGATCCTCAAGGCCTTTCTTTTTAAAGTCCTCGCGCTCTTCCGCGACGGCGTGACGAATGATGATCAGCTCCACTTTTGTTGCCCTTTACTCTGCTGCAGAATGGTTTTCTTCAACCAATGTAACCCGAGCTTTCGCAATTTGCATCAAAGTTTGATGAATTCCCATATCTGCAGAGTTGCGGCGTGTGTATGTGCCATCCCCATTCATTTGCCATGCCTGGCGCTGCTCCTTCACACAGAGCTGCAAAATCTCCCAGCACTTTTCTTTGAGTCCTCGATCTAAGATCGGAACGATGGCTTCAACACGCGCATGCAGGTTGCGATACATCCAATCGGCAGAACCGATGTAGAACTCCCCATCGACAGGATCTTTGGCGCCATTTCTAAAGTAAAATAAACGCGAGTGCTCAAGGAAACGACCGATGATAGAAATCACACGGATCTTGTCGCTCATGCCGGGAACCCCTGGACGAAGGCAACAGAAACCTCTGACAATCATGTCGATGTCGACACCTTTTTGCGAAGCTGCATAGAGAGCCACAGCAATGTCGTTTTCTTCAAAGTTATTAAACTTTGCAATAATCTGTGCAGGTCTTCCCGCTTTGGCATGATCGGCTTCACGCTCGATCATAGATTTAAAACGAGAGAACATGTTCACGGGCGCGATCAAAAGATTTTGATAATTGCTCTTCAAAGAACGGCCCGTCAGGTAGTGAAAGAACTCAACAACGTCACTGGTGATTTCCTCTTTGGCCGTCAAAAGCCCCAAGTCCGTGTAAAAGCGTGAGGTCGCAACGTTGTAATTTCCCGTTCCGATATGACAATAGCATTTCAAACCCTCTTGTTCTTGACGAACAACGAGGGCCGTCTTCGCGTGAGTTTTAAGACCGACGACGCCATACACGACGTGCACGCCGGCATTTTCCAGTTCGGTAGCCCAATAAATATTTCTTTCTTCATCAAAGCGCGCTTTAAGCTCTACCAAACAAACGACTTGCTTTCCCTGTTCAGCGGCACGAATCAATGAACGAATGAAGGGACTATTGTCACCCGTGCGATACAAGGTCATCTTGATCGCTAAAACTTTTGGATCATCACAAGCCACGCGAATGAATTTTTCAACGGAAGCCGAAAAACTTTCGTAAGGATTGTGCACAAGTTGATCGCTCATCTTGATGGAATTAAAAATCCCTACACCTTCTTCAGCAAAAGCCGGAGTGACAACCGGTGTGTAAGGTTCAAATTTTAACTTCGGAAGATTCAAATCTGAAATCACGCTTAAATCCGTGAAATCTAGCATCGCAGGAAGTTCATAAATGTCTTCCTCCGTAATTTCTAATTCTTCCATCAAGAATTTCAGCATCCAAGGATCTGGTTTCGGTCCATGCTCTAAACGAACCACCTCTGCAAAACGACGCTGGCGCAATTCTTCCTCGATCGCCTCTAACAAATCTTCCGCATCTTCCTGATCTTGATCCGAGTCCGCATTTCTCGTAAGCCTGAAGGGCATTACATTCAAAACCTGCATTGATGGAAATAAATCCGCAAGATTTTCTTTGATCATTTCTAAAAGACTTACAAAACGCAACGCGGAGGATTCAGGATCAATGCGAATCCACTGAGGAAGCACTTTCGGAATTTTCACGCGTGCAAAAAGTTTATCGTCATTGTTTGGATGTTTTAAAGTCACTCCAAGAGAAATAGACAAGTTTGAAATAAACGGAAATGGATGCCCCGGGTCTACCGATAGTGGCGTTAGTACAGGGAACACATTTTTATTGTAGTATTTTTTAACAAGGTCTTTTTCTTTATCGGTCAGCTCTTTCCAAGACAGAAGATACACACCTTCTTTTTCAAGAGCGGGCTTTAAAACTTTGTCATAACAGATCGCTTGATCTTGCAGCATGGGATTGACGAACTGACGAATCTCCTGCAATTGCAAGAGCGGCGTTTTTCCGTCGGAAGATTTTGGTGAAATCCCATAAGCCATGTGGCGCTTCAAACCGCCGACACGCTTCATGAAAAATTCATCCAAGTTCGAAGTCGAAATACTTAAAAACTTCACGCGCTCTAACAAAGGATTGCGAGCGTCTTCAGCTTCTGTCAAAACGCGACGATTAAAATTCAGCCATCCGATCTCACGACTGCTGAAAAGACTTTCAGATGACAGAGGATGCTCAACGACTTTGGGCTTTCTGGTAGATTTCTTTTTTGATGTTCTTTTAGGCGAAGCCACTTTTGGCGTATTCAAAGAATCCTCCTTGACTCTTTCTTCAGATATTTCACAATAAAGCCACTTGTTTAGCAACGTCTTCTCAAGGAACAACGACATGCAAAATACCCCCAAGGAATGGACTCTTATTCAAAAGATTCGTTACCGGGTCCAGCGTCACAACGATCATACTATCGTACCGCTGGGGGACGATGCGTTTGTATTTAAAAACTTCCCTGGATATTCAGTCATTTGCCAAGACATGATGGTCGAAGATGTGCACTTCAAGCTGGACTATTTCAGTGCTTTCGATCTTGGAGCAAAAGCTTTGGCGGTGAATTTAAGCGACATCGCTGCGATGGGAGCCCACCCTCATTTTGCCCAGGTCTCTATCGCCTTCCCTGAAAAAATAAACGAATCTTGGCTTGACGAGTTCTATCTGGGCATGAGCCAACTTGCTGATAAATATTCTTGCGAAATCGTCGGTGGAGATCTTTCCGCAAGTCCTGACAAACTTGTTATTGATGTCAGCGTGCATGGATCTTGTGAACATCCTTTGACTCGCAAAGGTGCCATGAAAGGCGACTTGCTTTTAAGCAGTGGTCCTTTGGGACTTTCACACACCGGCATTATGGCATTGCAGAAAAAATTGTCTAACTACGAAGAAGCAAAGAAAAAACATCTTCATCCACGTCCACGTTTAGATTTGGTCGGCGCTCTCGTAAAAAAGAAAGACAAAGTGCACGCGCTGATGGACTGCAGCGATGGGCTGATCAACGATGCTCTTCAACTTTGTCCTGAAGGTGTCGGACTTCATATCTTTGCCGAAAATCTTCCGATTCACGAAGAAACTTCAAAAATGGCTTTGGAATTGGGCATTCCTGCTCACGAATTTTCACTTTGGGGCGGCGAAGATTACGAACTTCTTATGGCCATTTCTCCAGACGACTATGACCTGTTTAGCGGATGGCATCTTGTAGGACAGCTCACAGAGTCTCCCGGAGTTTTCCTCACACACGCCGACGGAAAAGAAGAAATAAAAGAATTCAAAGGCTGGCGGCATTTCTAGGGGTACGCCGTACCTTTTTGAAACGCTTTTCGTCATAGTTTTTTAGATCTCAATATGAAATTCCATCGCAAAGCAATGCAAAAAGGTACGGCGTACCTTCAGAGGGTCCTCGTTTTCGCCGACAAGAAATGCATGACCAGTCTTGCTCGCTATCACGGCCGATCTCCACGTTACATTCTCAACACTGAGGACGATAGTTTGGTGCGCGTCGCGGGCCCTAAGCAAGTTCCGTGGGAAGAAGGCACTGAAATCAAAAATGTTTCACTGACTGGTTTGGCCTTCACCGCTCCTGATGATCTTTGTCCGCTCTTGGGCGAGGTTATCAAAATTCAATTCACTCCTCCCGGTTCAAAACAGATGGCGTGCTACGGCATCGTCACGCGTCTGGAAAACATTTCTGAGTCGCGCACTTTGGTGGGCGTGCATTTTTATAAATTGGAAATGTCTCAACGAATTGTGCTCGCGCAAGGCCTTGCGAGAAAGTTCAAGGAAACCCAAGAACGGGGGCAGATTGATGATTTGCTCAATCGCCCACGCAGTCAGTTCAATCTTGCCAATCTTCCGCAGCTCGTGATGATGGGTCTTCTGGGACTGCTTTGGTGTGGCGCCATTTGGTGCCTTCTCCGTTTTGAATACGTGGGACTTTACAAAGCCCTTTTAAAACTATTCTAACTTCCTAAAATTTCCTTCATTCTTTTTGCCATAAATTCTGAAAATTTTTTTATTTTGAGCGGCGTTTCTTTTTGCTCTGGAGTCACGATGCTGATCGGGGTTTCTTGACCGCGCAACGTTTTATGAATGTGCACAAGTCTTCCTGTGCGCACGTGCTCTGCACATAAAAACTCAGGCACAAAAGCCAAACCTTTGCCAAGTAGCGCTAATTCTACAAGCATCGCAGGATTGTTTGAGGTGTAAGTGTATGTGGGTTTCAGATTGAATTTCTTTCCTTCATTTCCGCGAATCATTTCAATCTTTGATAAAAACGTAAAACCAACAAAAGGGATGTTACTTAGCTGATTGATATCTTCCCAATTACGATAGCGCTCCAGAAGTCCCGGAGTCGCCACAAGAATGTTCTTCACCGTTCCCACTCTACGAACACGCAAAGAACTGTCGCGCAGGTGCCCAATACGAATGGCAACATCAATGGATTCTTTCACAAGATCCACATAGGCTTGAGTCAGAAAAATTTCGAAGCGCACTTGGGGATACTGCTTTGAAAATTCATCGAGCAATCCCGGCAAAATATTTACGCCCATGTCGTCGGAAGCCGTGATCTTGATAAGGCCCGCTACTTCTGTGGTTGTATCGCTGACCTCGGTCGATAGACTTTCTAATCCTTCCACCAATCCGCGAGCCCGTTCATAATAAGCCCGTCCCATTTCGGTCAGTTGAAATTGACGAGTCGTTCTATAAATCAACTGCACGCCCAGCTCTTTTTCCAGTGCGGACAGGCGGCGACTGACTCTGGACTTAGGTTGACGCAGAACCTCTGCGGCCTTTGTAAAGCTTCCTGCCTGCACAAGTCTCACGAAGATACGAATTTGGTTGAGATCGAATTGTTCCATATATGAAACAGTGTATCTCATTTATGTCACCTTTCGCAATAATGTAAATAAGACGATACTAATTCCGTTGAAGTCGCGGACGCGGGCAGAACCCAGCTGAAGCAGCAAAATTAAACTAAAAGGAGAACTACTAATGAAAAAATTAATCCTCAGCACTTTGGTGACACTTGCAAGCGTAACAGCATTTGCCGGCAAAACAATTCCTGCGGGAACTTATGCTATTGACACTGCTCACTCAAAAATCGGTTTTGAAATTCCTCACTTGGTGATTGCTACCGTTGAGGGTCGTTTTAATAAATTTGATGGCAGCATTACGATTGATCCAAAGTTGGAAAAATCTAAAGCGAACTTAAATGTCGATGTTGCAACGATCAATACGGATAATAAAGACCGTGACGATCACTTGAAGAGCCCTGACTTTTTTGACGTAGCAAAAAATCCAAAAATGACTTTTGTCACAAAGAAGATCGTTGGCACCGCAGATAACTTGAAACTCGTTGGCGATTTGACTTTAAAGGGTAAAACTAAAGAAGTGACTCTTGACGTGAAATACTTGGGTGATGTGAATGACCCATTTGGTAATCACAAAGTGGCTTTCTCTGCGACTGGAAAAATCAACCGTAAAGATTTCGGTTTGACTTGGAGCAAAGCTGTTGAAGCGGGTCCTGTTGTCGGTGATGAAGTGACTTTGATCATCAAGATCGAAGCCAACAAACCGATCGAAAAGAAAGGTTAATTTTATGTCTCTCATGCCTGTGCTCTTTGTGGGTCATGGCTCACCGATGAATGCTCTCGACACAAATCCCTTCACGGTGGGACTGAACACTCTTGGAAAAACACTTCCAAAACCACAGGCGATTCTCTGTGTCTCCGCTCACTGGGAGACACAGGGAACTCAAGTTCTTTACAACTCCGCACCTGCGACCATTCATGATTTTTATGGTTTTCCAAAAGCTCTTTTTGATGTGCAATATCCCGCGCGAGGCCCCCTCAGCGTCGCTCACGAAACACAAAAACTTTTGCCAAATTCAACCTTGAACGAAAAATGGGGATTGGATCACGGCGCTTGGTCTGTCCTAGTTCATATGTTTCCGCATGCAGACATTCCTGTATTTCAGGTAAGCCTTGATGTGACGAAAACTCCAGAGCAGCACTTAGAGATGGGAAAACTTTTGCGTCCCCTTCGCGAAAAAGGTGTTTTGATTTTAGGAAGCGGCAATATCGTGCACAACTTGCGTGTGTTAAATTGGCGTGAGCCGACAGCCGTTTATCCTTGGAATCAAGAGTTTGATCTTGCAATTAAAAAATCTTTGGAAGAACGAGACACGGCTACTTTGACGGGTTTTGAAAAGAAACTGGGCGAAGCTGCGGCCCTTTCAGTTCCAACACCGGAACACTATCTTCCTCTGCTTTACTGTTACGGTGCTTCGACAGAGCAAGACAAAATCTCCTATCCTTATGAGGGATATGAGATGGGAAGTCTTTCCATGCGCTCTGTTTTGTGGAGCTAATCTTTAAAGCTTCCAAATTAAGACATTTAAGATAGGGCCTTGGCCACTGGTAAACCCCAGAAGAAACTTGCCAGGTTTTGCGAACTCAAAACGCAAGGCTTTGCTGACGGTTCCGCAATCACGGATCTTTCCAAAGTCGGTAGGGTTTAAGCTCTCATTCGTTGTTAACTCCGTGATATCCATGTGAGGATAAGCGTCGGTTACAATCACATAAGGGCCCGCTTCAGGAATTTCGAAATTCACGAATCCCTTGAATTCGCCTTGCTTAGCATGCAGTTGCAATTCGATTTTTTTATTTACAGGAATGTTCGCACTCTGGCTCGCTTCTTCACTTGCCGTCTGCTTTGTTTCTTTTGAGATCCATACTTTGTAAGCATCCGCAGAAAAATTTCTGGATGCCGTACAGCCTGCAGGAATAGGTTCACCGGCAAATGCAGTGAAAGACGTCACTAAGAAAAAGAAAAAAGGAATCATGCGATAAAATGATTTCATTTATTAGATCAACACCAAATGACGTTCAACTTCCAAAACCGGCGAAGTCAAAGGTTCAATCTCAACCTTAAGATCTTTAAATTTCTTTCGAGCCAATGCGACTTCTTCGTCGATTTTTTCCTTGCGAGCTTTGAGCAAAAAGTACTTTCCGTTTTTCTTGTAGTAATCACGGCTGACTTCCAAGATCACATCAATCGGTTTAAACCCTCGCGCTGTGACCAGCTCCACGCCCTTGAGTTCTTTTGGAATTTCCCCGTGAATTTCTAAATTCGGAGCAATGGTCTTGCAGCGATTTAAGAATTCCTGCTTCTTAGGACTCTTCTCATAAAGATGATATTTCACTTCGGGAAACTGAATCGCGTAAATCACTCCCGGAAGGCCCCCACCCGCCCCGAAATCAGCCGCGGATTTGATATTTTTTGGAAATCTTTTAAGCGGTAAAAGACAGTCAATCACGTGGTTATCGATCAGCTCTTCAAACGTCATTTTGCGACTGACCAAGTTGAGATCCTCGTTGGCCGTCCATAAAAGATCCACGTAGGCCTTTAGCTGAGGCAAGGCTTCTTCGCGAAAGCCCAACTGCAAAAATAAGGGGGTTCTTTGTTCAAAATACATATATCGAAGATAATCGAAATTTTAGGCCTAGGCTAATGATTCATTAAAAAGTTAAGCCGCCTTCAGGTTTTTGGGGTAAAATAAACTCTAAGGAGCCATCTATGACGAGATCGATACGATTTCAACCGGATCCGTTGGATCATGCCCTCATAGATTTTCATGATGAAACAGGCTTTGCGGCCACGGCCGTCGCTTTGATTCTCAATGAATCTTATACGGGCTGCGCCCTTCTTATCAAAACCATGGAAACCGTCGAAAAAGACCAAGTTATCAAAGTGAAGGTCGGACGCCTTTCTCCGATGCGCGCCAAAGTCATCTGGGTCAAAGCCGTCGATGACAATGTGGTGAAAGCCGGAATTCAGTTTTTAGATTAGAATCAGAAATAAAAAAGCTCCCTTAAGGGAGCTTTTTTCGTCTTAAGCGTCAAGAGCTTCAGAGCCCACAGCCGCAAAGGCTTGTTTTGTTTTCTCTCGAACCTCATCGCGTTTTTTGAATTTATCCATCAATGAATAAACGCAAGGAACTACGAACAATGTCAAGGCTGTGGAGACAACCACACCACCGATCAAACAAATCGCCATCGGGCGCATTGTTTCAGAACCAGCTCCTGTCGCTGTCGCCGAAGGAATGGCCGCCGCAATCGTTGCAATCGAAGTCATTAGGATCGGACGAAGACGAATCGGACATGCCTCAATCAATGCGGCTTTCGCATCACGAGTTCCGCGATCACGAACGGTGTTTGTAAACTCAATCAACAAGATCGAGTTCTTTTTCACGATACCCATCAAAAGCAACAAACCGATCATTGAGAACATATTCAATGATTGACCCGTGATCAGCAACGCAAAGAAGGCACCGCTGAAACTAAACGGCAAGGCCATCAAAATCGTCACAGGATCAATAAACGAATTGAACTGACTCGCCAAAACCATGTACGCGATCACAAGACCTAGCACCAAGGCAAAGATCAAACTTTGGAATGACTCTTTAAACGTCTTCGAGCTTCCGCCTTGATCGATCATGTAACCAGGGCCGAGCATTTTCTTCGCCGTGGCTTCCACATAGTTCATCGCCGTTTGCTGTGAAACGCCCGGCTTTAAGTTCGCCGTCACCGTGATCGCACGTTGACGGTTGGAACGAGAGATCGATTGCAGACTTGAACCCATTTCTTCTTTCGTTACGCGAGGAAGCGGAATCAAATTTCCACGACTGTTTCCGACGAACAAAGTTTTAATCTCATCCATCGGATTTCCCTGATCGACAAGTTTCACTTTAATGTCGTAACGGTGTCCACCCTCTGGATATTCGCCGACTTTCACTCCGCCGATCAATGCATTCACCGTGGAACCAATAGACTTAATGCTCACGCCATGTTGAGCCGCGGACACACGATCTGGTTTCACTTGGATTTCAGGCATACCTAAAAGGTAGTTGGAATCGACGTCGACCATCAGGCCGCTTTTTTCCATCTCTTTCATCATGTCTTGCGTGTACTTCGCAAGTTTATCCCAGTCAGAACCCAAGATTGTAAATTCAATCGGATAACCGCGACCGCCAGAGAAACCTTGCTGTGACAAGTCCATCAAAACCGGACGCACATCTTGAATTTTCGCAAGCTCTTTACGAGCGACTTGCATAAACTCTTGTTGCGAAAGTGGCTTTCCCTTTTCTGGGTCTTTACCACGGTCTTTCACATCTTTCAAAGTCACAAACATCATCGTCGTATTGGCATCAGAAGCACCGCCGCCGAAACCACCGATAGCCGCATACACTTGCTGAACTTCAGGGCGAGAAAGCAACCATTGTTCAGCCTTCTTGGTCTGTTGATCGGTGTACGGCAAAGATGTTCCCACCGGAAGCATCAAACGCGCGATAAAAATACTTTGGTCCTGCGCGGGACTCATCTCTTTGTTCAAGAATTTAATTGAAACAAAAGACACCGCCACGAAAACGATAGAACCAAGAACGACTTTCCAACGATGCTCTAAAGATTTACGTAACCATACGTCGTAAGAAACTTTGAGGTTCTCCATGAAAGTTTCAAACGCACGACCAATCTTCGTTGTTCTTTCACCGTGATGGACGAAACCCGCACAACGCATGGGTGTGATCGTTAAAGACTCTACCAATGACAAAAAGACCGCGATAGAGATCGTCACACCGAATTGCATGAAGAACTTACCGATGATCCCCTTCATGAAGGCGACCGGTAAGAAGATCGCAATAACGGCGGCTGTTGCGGCCATCGCAGCAAACGAAATCTCGCGCGCTCCCAAGATCGCAGACTCAATACGACCTCTTCCGTTTTCGTTATAGCGGAAGATATTTTCTAGAACCATGATGGCGTCATCCACGACGATACCAATCGCGAGTGTCAGACCCAACAAGGTGAATGTATTCAGGGTGTAACCGAGGAAATAAAGACCAATGAAGGCGCCCAACAACGAGGTCGGAATAGACAGCAAAACGTTGAACGTCGCGGACCAACTTCCCAAAAACAACCAACACACCAAAGATGTCAAGATCACCGCAAGCATCAAGTGTTTGTTCAACTCATGCACGGATTGCTCGATGAACTTTGTACTGTCAAAGTTCACTTGGATTTTCATACCTTCAGGAAGCTGTGTTTGAATTTCGTTGATTTTTTCTTTCACGGCTTTCGCAACAGCCACGGCATTAGTTCCACGCTGCTTACGAATACCTAACCCCAACGCTGTCTTTCCGTTAAAGCGCGACATGCGAGAGATCTTATCAAGGCCCATGCTCGCATCGGCCACTTGAGAGATCTTCACCATATTCGTTGGATCAGCGACCGTGGCACCGGCACGGCGGCTGATCACGATAGAGCGGAATTCCTCTTCCGTTTTTGCCTCACCCATCGTGCGGACGTTGAAAGTTTTTTTATCCGTTTCGATATAACCACCAGGAAGTTCGGAGTGTTCACTGGCAATCGCATCCATCACGTCGCTCACCGCAATGTTATAGCGAATCAAATCTTTCGGACGAACACGCACACGCATCACAGGATCCGTGTAACCGCCAAGGAAGATGTCACCGACACCTTCCACAGTTGTGAAACGGTCTTTCAAATAATCGCGCGCATAACGCATTAAGAATTCAGGATCTTCTTTTTCGTAAGTCAATGCCAACCAAATGATCGGTTGGTCATCGGGATTTGTTTTTGAAAGCGTTGGAGCATCCACGTCGTCCGGCAAAAGACGTTGAGCTGCAGCCACCTTGGCTTGCACGTCTTGCAAAGCCACATCGATATTGCGATCGAGATCGAACTCCACAGTAATCGTTGCAGAGCCCGTTTTACTGCTCGACTTGATGGATTGAATCCCCTCCACCGACATCAATGAACTTTCAATCGGATCGACAACCTGCGTTTCCATTACCTCAGGCGCGGCCCCCTGCAAAGTCACGCTGACGTTCACTGTGGGAAAGTCGACGTCTGGCATCTGACTCACACCCATACGAGAGAAGGAGATCAGACCGAAAATCATCAATCCAAACATCAACATCCACGCAAATACGGGATTCTTAATCGAAATATCCGAGAGCTTCATTTAACACTCCTCATAAGACTCGCCACTGTAGGCAATCCCTGTAAAATAGTCATTACGATTTTCTTTCAACACATCGCTCTCAAAGCCTTGAAATCCTTATGTTTGTTAGCCCCCCTTAGGAGGCTAAACTTCGGTTGACAGGCCCCTTTCATCGGACTATTCCTGACGCCGCATTTAAATACAGTCTTCGAGGTGGGAATTATGAAATTGTCGCTCCTTCTTGTCGTTACTCTTTTCACCGTGGTTTGCGGAGCAGCTCCTGTTGCAAAAAAATCTTCTGCACCTGCTACTCCCGCACCAGAACTTTCTTTAAAAGAAAAAGCTCTTGCTGAATCTAAAATCGATGAACGCCAAGAAAAAGCGGCCGCTTCCGACGCTCAAGTTTCTGGAATGCTGACTTTGAAAGATCCTCGCCCTGAAGTCGTGACTCGTCCGTGGAAATACTTTGCCGCTTTCTCTGGACAAATGTTTCAAGCTGAAGGAACGGCGACAAAGCAAGGTTCAGGAACTTTTGATTTAAGCAAGCATGATAGCACTGTCATGCCAAGCCTTGAGTTGGGTGTGATGAGTGTTCCATTCCAAACAAAATCCGTTCTTTGGAAATTCGGCGTTCGCGGTAAAGCCGGATTTGCCTCTCAAAGTGTAGAAGCCACTTTAGCCTCTGGTTACAAAATTGACGACGCTCGTTTGAATACAACAATGTTCAGCGTAGGTCCTATGATGGCCGTTTCTTGGGAGCGTCTTGCTTGGTTGTCTTTCACTTTGTCTCCACAGTATGGAACTTTAAGCTACACACAAACAAGTTCTGACGATTTTGCGGCATTCTCAAAGTCAGCAGGTTTCCACGCTATGGGATACGGTCTTGATTTTGCGATCTCTAACAAATGGTCTCTTTTCACTGAATGGTCGCAAAGAAATCTCAACGACAGCAGCGAGATCGCTCTGCAAAAAGACAACTTTGAATTAGGAACAAAAGTAACATGGTAAAACTATTTCTGACTCTTCTTAGTACGACAGCAATGCAAGGAGCCTGGGCGCAAAAAGCCCCTGCTCCAAAAGAAATTACTTTGAATCAAAAATCCGTTGCGGAGCTTGTTTTAAAACAGGGACCTAAAACAATGGAAGTGAATTTGAAGTACCAACAGTTCCGTTTAGAGCCGGTGAAAACTTTGTCGGCTTACGACTGGCAACTTTTAGTCGAAACCGGCTTTGAATACGACAAAACCGTGGGTCTTCTTTCCAACTCCAATCAAGCAGCGGATGTAAAATACGAACGCTATAAAACGACAGCGAGCCTAAAAAAGCCTTTCACAACGGGAACGGTTTTGGGTTTAGAACTCAGCCGTCTTTCTCAAAAAGCAGAAGCGGAAGGCATCACTTCAAATCCTCCGATTCCAGAGCAGACTGCCGATCTCGCGGGCTTAACGTTAGAGCAGTCTTTATTGGGTAATTTTTTTGGTGTTGCTGATCGCGGCGTAGTGAATGCCGCTGAACTCAATTACCAGGCAAACAATATTGCTCGTGCGAACGAACTTGAAGAAGTCGTGCTTGAGGCGATCCGTCAGTTCTGGAACACTTATGTTTCACAAGAAAACTTTAAAGAGGCTGTGAACTCTCGCGATCGTTATAAAAAACTTGTCGATGCGGTGAAAAGAAAAACGTCTTTGGGTTACTCCAACCCGGGCGATCTTCCGCAAGTTCAAGCGGAGTTTGAAACTCGCGAACAAAAAGTAAAAACGGCCTCAACAGACTATCTTGCGAACCTGGAAAACCTTCTCACACTTCTAGCACTAGAGCCAGGAACCGAAATCAAGTTTGAAGTTCCGAAAGATATTCCAGCCGTTCCAAAACTGGTTGAAAAGAAGGTGGAAGATCTTCGTTCAATCCGTTCACAAAAACTCAAAGTCGAAGCAGCTCAAGAGTCTTTGGATGCCGCTCAGTCCTTGAGCTACCCGACTTTGAATTTTGTCGGCAAGGTCTATACTTCAGGCGCGGATGAGTCGGCGGAAAATTCTTACTCAGAACTCGCTTCAGGAACGCATCCAAAATATTATGCAGGTCTTAAGTTTGCTTACAACTTTGGATCAGACATTCAAAATGAAACTGTTATCAATAGAAAGCTGACGAAAGATCTGGAACAAACTCGTTTGACCCGAGAACTTTCTGAAGCACAAAATTCGGAAGCTCAAGCACAGCGCAAAGTTCAAGCGGCTTATGCGATTGCTTTGAGTACTGAAAAACAGAAAGGCTTCCGGGAAAAGGCTTCGCAAGAGCTCAACCGCTCTTACAATCAGGGCCGTACGGATATTTCTGTGTTGATCACTGCAATGAATAATTTCTTCGACTCTGAAGTTCAGTACAGTCGCGCCGTGGGTGATTATGCTATCGCCCTGAACGAATGGGCTGCAGCCAGAGACGAATTGATTCCAGATGACTCTGCGTCTTCTGAGTATAATAAATAAGAGGGGCACGTATGTTGAAAAAATTAATCCTTTCAGTTGCGATTCTAAGCTTAACAGCTTGCGCATTTGATAAAGACAAATCAAAAAACAACTCGAAAGAAGCGGCGGACCTTCAAGAGCAATCCAACAACTTCGAAAAAGTAGCTGGAACTTACGGCGGAAAACTAACAACACCAAACTCACAACAAGACGTGGAGCTGCGCCTTTTCACATTGTCAGAGCCTATCGGCAAAAATTCAGATGGCGAAGATATCTACCGCTTGGTTTTGCGCGGAAACTACAAAAAGCTTAATCCAGTAGGACCCGGCTACAACTTCAAAATCCGTTACATTCCGCAAAGCTCTCAGTTGATTTTTACGAACTCTGTGGTGGGAACTGCAGGCGAAAGCAATTTGGGACCTGATGATATTCACACGATCAATGCACAAATTCGCGGTCAGCAAATTGTCGGCCAAGTGAAGTCTGTCTCGGGAGTTATTGGTGCTTTGAACCTGACATTGTCTTCTTCTGAAAACAATGTTCCAGGCAACAACGAGCAAAACGAATACTACGAAAGACTTCGTCGTCAGTACGAAAGCATCGCAGGCACTTACGCCGGCAGCAACGTCGTAGACGGAAAAGTTAAGTTTGGATTTAAAATCACTTTGCAGGTTATCAAAGATGGCGCCGTTCCATTGCTGATCGGCGAATTCAAACGCGATGATGATCCGGGTGAAACAGTGTCTTTGACCTTAACGGCGGTTTACCAACCAGAGTTGACTCCAGCGACTCTGACTTTGACTGGAAAGCCCCGCTACAATCCAAACAATTCTCCATACCAGGCGACGTTTGAGGGAACTTTGATTGGTGACGAGTACAAAGGTTCTTGGAGAACCAACATCAAAGGGTTTGAAGGCAACTTCATCCTTCGTAAAGCTCACTAATTTTCTTTTACAGTGATTTTCAAAAACCCCGATCTAAAAAGTCGGGGTTTTTATTTTTAAGGAAATCTCATCATTTATTTCACGAAAAAGATAAAATCCCGGTCTATAATAGACCCATGAAACTTTTCTCGATTCTTCTAGCTTCCCTTCTCAATGTGACCTCCGCTTCCGCACAGGATTGGCGTACGGCTTCGCGTGACAGTGCGGGCCTCGCTCCAGATCCCCACAAAGAAAAAGAAGCCGCGGTGCAAGTTTACGCCGCAAGAACCTTTGCTTGGCGTGGATACTTTTCCGTGCACTCGTGGATTGCTACCAAAGAAAAAAATGCTACCGAGTACACAACCTACCACGTGATTGGCTGGCGCGTGAACCGCGGCCTTGAGGCTGTCGTTATTCAGCACGATATTCCAGATCGCTACTGGTATGGTGCCAAGCCAGAATTGCTTGAAGACCTGCGCGGAGAAGCCGCCGAAAAAGCGATCCCGCAAATTGATAAGCTCGCAAAACATTATGCTTACAAAAATGTCTACCGCGCGTATCCAGGTCCCAACAGCAACACTTTTATTTCGCACATTATTCGCAATGTGGATGAATTAAAAGTCGAGCTTCCGTCCAACGCCATCGGGAAAGATTGGATTAATCAAGGCGATCTTGTAGGATGGAGTGAATCCGGCACAGGTGTGCAAGTGTCCTTGTGGGGCCTTTTAGGTTTTACGGTGGGATTAAATGAAGGCGTGGAGTTAAATCTTTTGGGGCTTAACTTTGGCATCGATTTTTTAAGACCGGCTTTAAAACTTCCCTTGGTCGGCCGCGTGGGCATGAAAGACAAAGCGTTTTAACGAGGACAACATGAAAGACATCATCGAAGAATCCATCAAGATTCACGCAACAGCGGCTGAAATATGGAACGCCTTGACTGACACTGACGAACTTGAAAACTGGTGGAGCGAAGACGTTGTCCTAGAGCCCAAGGCCGGCGGAAAATTCCGCGAAGCTTGGGAAGATGACAGCGGCAAAGCTCAACTGGCTTCCGGAAAAGTTCTCGCGGTGAAAGCAAAACAAGAAATCACTTTTACCTGGAAAGAAAAAGATTGGGTCAAGGACGCTGAAACTCGCTGTACGTTTCGGATTCAAGACGACAAATCACAAAGAGTTCTGACCGTCGTTCATGAAGGCTGGAACACACTGCCCGAGGCAAAACGTGCTCAGGCCATTAAAGACTTCACGATTGGCTGGAAATATCACTTAAAGGAACTCAAAGCCTATCTTGACGACTAAGAGCCCTTTTCTTTTTTCTCAAGCTCCGCCCAGCGGGCGTAAAGCTTTTCGATTTTTCCCTGAAGATCTGCGATCACACTGTAAAGCTCTTGAACCTTGGAAGCCTGACTCACGACTTCAGGCTTTTGCGATTCCTCTTGCGCCGCACTCAACTTTTCTTCCAGCTCCAAAATTGTGGTTTCCATGTTTTCCAATTCAAACTTTTCTTTGAATGAAAGCTTCACAGGCTTCGAAGAAGATTTAGCTGCTTCTTTTTTCGCTTCCGCCTCACGCTTAAGTTCCGCCGCTTCGATTTCTTTTTGTTCTTCAAACCACTCTTCCCATTGCAGATAGCCCGCAAAGTTTTCCAGTGATGTCGTGCCGTCAGATTTTTTATGAAAAGCAATAATCTGCGAAGCCACCTGATCCATGAAGTAACGATCATGGGTCACAAGAATAACAGCGCCATTGAATTCTTTTAAGGATTCTTCAAGAACCGTCAACGTCGCCACATCCAAATCATTCGTCGGCTCATCGAGAATCAAAACTTGCGCTTCATTAAGCATCAACTGCGCGAGACGCAAACGACTTTGTTCCCCACCCGACAGTTTTTCAACCGGAAGATCCATTTGCTGGCGATTAAACAAAAAACGTTCCAAATAACTGCGCGCAAAAACATACTGTCCCTGGTAGTGAACATAGTCTCCATCAGACACAATATTTTTAAGAACCGATTCTTTAGGTTTTAATGTCTCGCGATTTTGTTCAAAATACGCGACTTTTAATTTATCAGCACGTGCCACGCGTCCCGTGTCCGGCGCTTCTTCGCCTAACAAAATACGAATCAATGTGGATTTGCCAGAGCCGTTATCCCCCAACAAAGCCAAACGTGTTTTCGGCGAAACCAAATAAGAGAAATCTTTAAAGAGCACGCGTCCATCATAAGCTTTGGTCACGTGATCGACTTCCATTAGCTTTTGCGGATTGCGTTCAGCATCTTTAAATTCAATTTTCGCCACACGCGCGGCGTTTTTCACTACCAACTCTTGAACGTCATCCTTCAATGTTCCCGCTCTTTCGATACGCGCCTTTTGTTTTGTCTGACGAGCTTTAGCTCCGCGACGAAGCCACTCGGTCTCGCGACGAAGTGTGTTCTTCAAAACCAATTCGCGCTGTTCTTGCGCATTGATCAAAAGATCTTTGGCCTCAAGATACTCTAAGTAGCCCCCCTTAACGGAAAGCAAGTAGTTGGGATTTTTGGGATCAAGATCAAAGATCTTATTCGTCACACGTTGTAAGAACAAACGATCATGCGTGATGATCAATGTCGCAAAAGGCGCACGCTCCAAAAACTCCTCAAGCCATTTGATACTCGTCACGTCCAAGTGATTCGTCGGCTCATCGAGCATTAAAAGTTCGGGTTCTAAAATCAGCTCGCGCGCCAAGGCCACACGTTTTCTCCAACCGCCAGAAAGATCTTTTACTAAAAAATCTTCGCCGAATTGAGAAAGTTCCAAACGCGCCATCCATTCATAGGCCGCACCCAAAGACTCATGATGATCTGAAGTTTTACTTAAGACTGCTTCGAGAATAGTTTCGCCGTCTTTAAAATGAGGGGTCTGCTCCAGAAATCCAAGGCGCAGACCTTTTTTCATCGTCACGTCGCCCGAATCTGCTTCCATCTGCCCGGCCAGGATGCGCAAGAGAGTAGATTTCCCGGCACCATTTGGACCGACAAGTCCCACGCGCTCACCTTCTTCAATGCCCAAACTGACATTGCGAAACAAAGATTTACCGGCAAAAGATTTTTCGAGTTTGTATGTACTGATCAGAAGCATGGCTTAAAGTACGTTGATTTAGATTTATTCGCTACGTTTTTTACCAATATCCGCCAGGATTTTTTCAATCGGAGTGATGAACTCCCCAGAACAGCCTTTATTAGAGCAACGCTTCACTTGAACCGCAGAGTCATCATCGGATTTTTGAGTAAAATCAGATTCACCGCTAGACAAAATACCGACAAGCTGATGGGTTTTAGCTGAAAACACCGGCGATCCCGAGTTCCCCTCAAAGACATCCAAAGTCGACACATAGACTTGTGATTCAGGAACGGTTTTACGGATTTTCCCCAAGGCCTTCTTCATAAAACTGCCTAACGGATATCCCAAAGAATACACACTGTCTGTTACTTGAGGGCGTTTAAAATCCGGAGAGTTTAAGACGTAATTGCGACGTCCCATATTTTTTTCCAAACGAATTAACGCATAATCCAGTCCCGCGCCGTTGATGTCATTGCGGTATTTCACAACTTCCTTACATCCCACGGCCGTTGTCACCTGACTGTCAGCAGAAAAGTGAAAGACAATGTTCGTATTTGTACATGAAAAATCATTTTCAACACAATGCCCGGCGGTCAAAATCAGATCATCACCCAGAAAGACTCCGGAACAAAAAGCTAAAGCAGGCTGATCACTCCACGAAAGATCTTCCACGCCATAAACTTCGCCAACACTGTAAATCGCCCTATTTTTTTTGTATTGATCGTAAAGAGATTTTTTAACAAGAGCCACACTGGCTTCAGAGTTTGGTGCTTCGCCGATCACATCGCGGATCGAGTCGTCACCATAAATAACCTGGGAAGAGTCTCTGTTATCGAGCTCTAAAGCAGACGTGGGTGCGGCTTCAAACCCGCACCCTGCCATCTTTATACATAGAACTCCAAGAAGGAGGACCTTCCAAATTCGCATTAGTGTCCTCTGGTATCCATTTCGTCTTCAGCGTGAGCACCTGCCAAGTGGCCTTCCAACCATTTTTCTTCGATGTTATCTTTACCGATAACTTCTTCAGATGTTCCCACTTTTTCGATTTGATAAGTCGCTGTCGCTACTTCTTTATCCAAACGGTCTTTCACCGCGATACGAACCAAAGCGTCTTCACCTTTTTGCGCGATCGCACGAACCGCATCCAGGCTCAAATCACCTTTAAGTTCTGTTGTCACGCCATCGATAGAGATCATTTTCTTAAGACCTGCACGTTGAGCGTCTTTACCAACAAGTTGGAATTTCATAGAGTCATCCGCAGAAACCATTTTGATATCCAAGTCCCAGTGGCGAGCCATTGTCGCTGCTTTTGGACGTGGAAGTTTCGCAAAGTTACCGGCTTGCAAAGCGGCGATCTCTGAAGAAGATTTACCTTCTACGAATTTCAACAAATCCGCGTAAGTTCCGCACTTCACTTCTGGCTTCGAGCACACTTCGTTTGCGAATTCATAGAATACTTCAAGGTAAGCACCGCTCATCCAGCTAGAGAAGTGGTGACCGATATGAATGGGCGCGCGGTTGCCGTAGTAGTTCGTGTTGAAGTAAGAGCGATAGATGTTCAACATATTCGCTTTCACTTTCGCTTTTTGTTCAGCCGAAATCGCCTTCAAACAGAACTTGTCGTTGTTCTTGATTGTTTTACCTTTTTTAGAATCATAAGCTGTTACGCTCATCGCGTCTGGTTGCTCAGCCAAAATTCTTGCAGAGTCACGCACGCAGAAGTTGTAATCCATAGAGATCCAACGACGTGCACCACCTGGCTCTTTCACTTCAGCCAATGGGAAGTTCCAAGTGCCATAAGAGTTTCTTGTCGGCCAGTAGTTTTCCATCGCTGTTTTTGACGTATCATATTTGAAACCATAACTTGCCAGCGTCGGATAAAGTCCTTTGCTCACACCCAACTGCGGTGCGCGGAATCCCACGATGTCTTTAAGGAAGATCAATGAATTGTACTGACGAGACGTCGTACGCAATCCGTTGATCGAGAACATATTTTTAACGATATAATCAAACTGACTGAATTCAGATTTCCAGTCTTCTTCCGTCCAACGGCTGCCGTCAAAGTGACCGACCGCATGCGAACCGATCTCATGACCTTCACGATAAGCATCGTTCATTTGGTTTACGCGCTCGGAAACATCTGGATTGTCATCACCCCAACCTATCGCTGAACCGCGATTTCCACCTGGAGCTTTATAAATAGATTTCGTTGCAGGAGTTAAAAGATAAACAGGGTTAATAAAGAATGTGAAGTGCGTATCAACGCCTTCTGATTTCTTGTGTTTTGTAAAATCACGAGAGTACTGCCAGATTTCATTATTGTAGGAGCCGTCAAATGCAAATGCGACAAACTGTGGTGGTCTTTCCACTGTCTTTGTTGTTTGTGCCCACGCGAAGTGCTGCGTGAATAGAGACAAAGTCACAAGGCCCTTAGCCAATAAATTCTTCTTAGACATACTTCCTCCCGAAAAATTAATGATTCGAGGAAATAAAATGCAACGGCTATACCCCCGGTCTTTCAAGGGTTTAAGCCACTTGGCCTGTCTAAACTTTGTACGAAGAACAATTAAGGCTTAGCAACGTCTCAGAGCGAGACAGGAGCCAGAGAGGCTAAAATAGCCTCTCTGGAGAGACGAAAAATTAACGATTGATTGCAGGGATTTGGATAGGACCAGGAGTTGCCGTCAAGTATTCAGGAACCGATGTTCTGAACGCTGACAAACCACCCGTACGAACCGCACCACCTGTCGCAGAGTAACTTGGATGTTGGTAGTTTACGAAACGACCTTCATCAACCAAGAAATAACCTCTGAAATTCGAAGCACCTTTGTTTTTCTTGTCGATGTTATAACGGTCGCCTGATTTACCCGAAGCCGCTGACTTCGTATAATCAAGTCCCATCACTGTTGGATAATGATTTACCTCGTAAATACCTTGTTCGATCAAGTTAGCTGAACTCACGCGAACACCTTGTGAACGGATCGTGTTTGCATCCGCTGTCAAACCGCCGGACTCTGCCGCACCATTCGTTAACAACATAAATTCCCAACGGTACGGATTGTTGTAAGCACTTCTGTAGCGCGAGTACGGAGCCACTTCACGAGTCGCTTCTCTTGCGTAGACACGGTAGATATCTGTGCCTACTGGCAACAAGTGTCTCATGTAAGCAACCGCTCTGTTTTCCAAACGCGTGCAACCATGTGAACCCGGATTTGAGAAGAAGTTGATCATCTTACCACGTGTCATCTCGATAGGTTTCGCACCGTCTTTACCCCAACCGATCGTTCCGTGAATCCATTGGTAGTTCACTCCGTCTTCACCTTCAGGAGAAAGTTTCGCCGCATACCAACCGAAAGCTCCATAGTTTGAAGTTTTACCTTGAGAGTTTTTAACGATCCACTTTCTTCCACCCATTAACAAACTTATGCTGTCTGTCACTGGATCTGGAATCGTGCTGATGTCTTGGCCTGGAGTGTACCAACGAGGATAAAAACCAAGACCGTCTTGATAGAACTTCACCCACGAAGCAATACGACCATGTCCCACCCACGTTTTAAACGCGTTAGGATCACTGTCAGTTCCTTCTTCAGGACGACCCACAACAGTGTCTGTTTCCATCACCAATGTGTGAGGGCAACCTGGAGACGTCGTGCAACGCTCATAAATACGGGTCTTTTCTGTCGCGATATTCTGAATCACGAAATACTTTGAATTTGACTCTGGAATCACAACAAGAACCGCACTTAAGTAGTCCTTAGAAACATACAGCTCAGGAGCCGCTGTGCTTGAGATATTGGAAGACTTAATAATCTTCACTTGCACCAAAGGTGTGGCTTCGTTCAACACATCATAGATTTCTACGATGTCGTTCTTTACAAGCTTACCGACAACGTTATTTGCCGTCGTCGAGTTGCTTGAACGAACGTTCAAAGAATCCGCAGAGATATAATATCTCTGACCAACAGTAAGCTGGCTCTTAGCTACGGCCACACTCCCTTGGGATTGGGCATGAGCGGGGGTTCCAGCAAGGACACTCAGAAGAACTGCGGCGGCAGCTCCTAATAAATGGGCTTTCATATCATCTCCGTTCCATTATCTCGAGGACGGGAGAGCAAGAACCATGGCATGAAAGACCCGTAATCATTTCGAATATAAAAGAGATCGCAAAGCGACCCATGAAACAAATTCCCGGTGAAGCTCAAAGTGAGCTCACTGACTAAAGAGTGATCACTCAAAGCCGAGATCTTGATGACGCTTTTTTAGCATCTCAAGATAGTCTTCGCGGTCGACATATTTGCCTCCCATACTTCCTACGACGGGAGTCACCATTTGCACGTCAATCCATTCGTGACCTTGGCTTTGCAAAAGCTCGACAAGAAACCACAACGCCAATTTGGAAGCGTTGGGTTTTTTATAAAACATACTTTCGCCACTGAAAACACCTTCGACAAGAACGCCGTAGATTCCTCCGATCACGATATTGTTTTCGCGCACTTCAATCGAGAGACAGTATCCCTCTTTAAAAAAATCCAAATACGCGCGTTTCATCATCGGCGTGATCCACGTTCCCTCTTGTCCCGGACGTGGTTGTTTTGAACACTCTTCGATCACTTGGTGAAAATCTTTATTTACGGTGAAATCAATTTGCGGATTTCGGCGACGATACCGACGCAGACTTTCTGGAACCTTGAAGTCTTTGAATTCTAAAACACCCCGCTGTTCAGGAGAAAACCAAAGCATAGGAAGCCCCGGCTGAGGCCACGGAAAAATTCCGCGAGAGTAAGCCGCATACAGCGTTCCCACATCTAACTTTCCCCCGACCGCAATGATTCCTTCTGCAAGCGTGTCGCGAGCGTCAGGAAAATCCACTGAGGAGTGCTGAACCTTTACGACCATTATTTCCCCTGATACGTCACGCGGTAAATAACGCCGGCCTTGTCGTCAGAGACAAGCATTGAACCATCACTCAGAACTTCTACGTCCACAGGACGTCCCCACGCGGAGTCCCCTTGCAGCCAACCTTCGATAAAGCCTTCTGTTTTTTCAACTTGTGAACCGTTCAGCTTTACAAACGTCAGACGGTAGCCTTGAGCTGTCGAGCGGTTCCAGGATCCATGCTCAGCAAGAATGATGCTGTTTTTATATTCCGCCGGAAACATCGCTCCGGTATAAAAACGCATTCCCAAAGCCGCCACATGCGCACGCAATTCAGCAACAGGAGGAGTAAAATTCTTGCACGATTTTTCCTTGCCAAATTCTGGATCTAAAATGTCTTTTCCATGGCAAACAGGAAAACCAAAGTTCTCGCCGATTTTCGTCAAACGATTGAGCTCATCAGGTGGACGATCATCACCCAACCAATCGCGTCCGTTGTCGGTGAACCACAGTTCTTTTGTCGTTGGATGGAAATCAAAGCCGACAGTGTTGCGAATGCCTTGCGCGACTTCTTCTTTTGAATTTCCGTTCACATCAATTTTGTAAATGCGCGCGTATTCTTTTCCCGGATCGCAAATATTGCAGTTGGCGCCAACAGGAACATAAAGAAATCCATCAGGACCAAAGCGGATGAACTTCCAACCGTGATGAGTGTCCGAAGGAAATCTTTGTTCTAAAATGCGGGACGGCTTCATCGGCAAAGCTGTTTGTTTACTGACGTCAAACTCCAAGATGCGACTGATTTCTGCGACATAAAGTTTTCCGTCTTTAAAGGCAACGCCGTTCGGTGTGTCTAGGCCCTGCGCTAAAACTTGGGTCTTCCCATTTTGTACGACATAGACTTTGTCGCCGCTGCGAGTGCCCACGAAAATACGGCCGTCAGGAGCTTGCGCCAAAGAACGTGCCCCGGGCACCGTGGCCCACACGGAAATTTTAAATCCCGCAGGCATTTTTAATTTTTCAAGAGGAAGTTTTGCAGCAAAGCCCGACGACACGAAAAACATTGAGCCGACGAACAAAAGAACTTTGAAAGACATTTTCATTTTCTATCCTCCGTTTCTCGCTCTACAGACATCACACTTTCCACAAGGTGTTTCATGCTCATGCCCGAAGTAATGATAAATTCTGTTCAGGCGACATTCAGAATCCTGTGTCGCCCACTGCACCATCTTGAGCAGTTTTGTATTCTGAGCTTTTAAAATCTCCGCTCCATTTTCAGTCGCGAACTGCTCGTCTGTCGGCGCATGCACACAGACATAAGGAAACGGATCCTCCGATTTTTCCAGACATCCCCAGCGTTCGAGAATACTCACCGCCGCTTCTGAACGGAAATCCCTGCGATTTTTAAAGTTCATTTGTTCGCGCAAGAAATCAAAACCGCCCTGATCGACTTGCATGCGCTTTTCATCAATCAATTGATAGATTTTACGAATGAACTCAGGCTCGGGATGCGACCACTTTAAAAACTCCATTTGAATCGTGACATCATCCTGATCATAGAGCAAATGACAAGAGGACTCTTTGCCATCTCTCCCCGCGCGTCCGACTTCCTGAAAGTAAGACTCCAGGGAACTTGGTGTTTCTGCATGAACCAGAACCCGCACGTTGTCTTTGTCAATTCCCAAACCAAATGCGGGAGTGGCAATCATCAGCGGCGCCGCTTCGGTGATAAATCTTTTTTGATTGCGCTTGCGGTCCTGCGGAGGAAGATCTCCGTGATAAATCAAATGCTCAATGCCCAGCCGATTTAAAGAGGAAGAAACTTTTTTGAGAGTTTGAATGAGAGAACAATAAACAATGGCCGCGCCCCCGTGCTGATGACGAAGTCCCACAATCGCACGTATTTTTTCGTCGATGCCATAGATGTCGTGAACATTCAAAGCCAGATTCGGTCTTTCAATTCCGGCAGAAATAATCTCCGCCTCCGGCATAAATAGTTTTGCGAGAATATCTTTTTGCACTTCCGGAGTTGCCGTCGCTGTCAGTGCCAGCGTTGGAGGATTTCCCAAGAGCGCGCGAAATTCTCCCACGCGGGAATAGTCCGGGCGGAAGTCATGTCCCCATTGCGAAATACAGTGAGCCTCATCGACGGCCAGAAGCTGGATTTTTCTACCCTTGATCGCCTCTAGGAATTCTGTTTTGCGAAAACGCTCTGGCGTCACATAAAGCAGTTTATAGTCTCCGGCGGCAATCCGAGTCTGCCTTGACAAACGCTCATCACGACTCAATGTTGAACTAAGAAATGTAGCGGGAATACCCAGGTCTTGGGCCTTAAAAACCTGATCTTGCATGAGTGCGATTAGGGGCGAAATAACCACGACCAATCCCTCGCGAATCTTGGCTGGAAACTGAAAGCAGAGGCTTTTTCCCATTCCCGTCGGCATTAATGCGAGGAGATTTTCATTTGCCCAAACTTTGCGCAAAATGGCTTCTTGCTCTCCTCGGAAAGAGGTAAAATTAAAATTCGTGGTCAGCAGTTCGTGGAGGTCCGTCATGCCACCAAGTTTACGTCAAGCCTAGGCGCTACGCCAAGCCAAGGTCCGCCTCAAAGAGAGAGCGGCGCCTTTAGCGTTGCATTGCGTCACTGGCCTAGCCTAGAATCTTCTTTTGCACTCGGCTTTATTTGGTGATAATCCGAATGCTTTCATAAATATAACTATTAAAACAACGACCAATTAAGAAGGGTAAAGTTATGTCCAAAAAATGGAATATTGATATGGTCAGAAATATCGGTATCTCGGCTCACATCGACTCGGGAAAAACGACGACTTCTGAGCGTATTTTGTTCTATGGAGGCCGTATCCACGCTATCCACGAAGTTCGTGGTAAAGACGGCGTCGGTGCAACAATGGACTCCATGGATCTAGAGAGAGAAAAAGGTATCACTATCCAGTCTGCGGCGACGCAAGTTCACTGGAAAGACTACACAATCAATTTGATCGACACTCCGGGGCACGTGGACTTCACAGTTGAAGTTGAACGTTCTCTTCGCGTTCTTGATGGTGCCGTTCTTCTTCTTTGCGGTGTTGCCGGTGTTCAATCTCAGTCCATCACAGTTGACCGTCAGATGAAACGTTACAACGTTCCTCGTTTGGCCTTCGTTAACAAATTGGACCGTCAAGGTGCGAACCCTTACCGTGTAACTGACGCTTTGATTGAAAAATTGCGCTTGAACGCAGTGATGATCCAAATCCCAATCGGTTTGGAAGATCAACACAGAGGTCACGTTGATTTGACTGATATGAAGTCTTACATCAACGAAGGTGAAAACGGTGAAAACGTTGTTGTTGGCGAGATCCCACCGGATCTAGTTGAAACAGCGAAAAAATACCGTCAAATCATGATCGGTAAGTTGGCTGATATCGACTCTGCTATCGAAGAGAAATTCTTGATGGAAGAAGAACCAACAACTGAAGAGATTCGCGCTGCTATCCGTAAAGGAACTATCGGCTTGAAACTTGTTCCAGTTCTTTGCGGTTCTGCTTTCAAAAACAAAGGTGTTCAACGTTTGATGGACGCGGTTACTTACTATCTTCCGTCTCCTGCTGAGAAAAAAGAGCAAGCTCTTGATCTTGACAAGAACGAAGAGAAATTTGACCTGTTCCCAGACAACAACAAACCATTGGTTTCTTTGGCGTTCAAACTTCAAGAGACTCCATTTGGTCAGTTGACTTACATGCGTATCTACCAAGGTAAGATGTCTAAAGGTGATTTCATCGTGAACCAAGTGAACAAGAAATCTGTTAAGATTCCTCGTTTGGTTCGTATGCACTCTGATAAGATGGAAGATATCGATACAGCTTACGCTGGTGACATCGTTGCCTTGTTCGGTATCGACTGTGCATCTGGTGATACTTTCTGTGACGAGAACATCCACGCATCTATGCAATCTATGCACGTTCCAGACGCGGTTATCTCTTTGGCAGTTGCTCCTAAGGACAAAACTGCTGCGAATAACTTCTCTAAAGCGTTGCAAAAATTCCGTAAGGAAGACCCTACATTCCGCGTACACCGTGACGAGGAATCAAATGAGACTATCATCTCTGGTATGGGTGAGTTGCACTTGGAAATCTACGTTGAGCGCATGAAACGTGAGTTCAACTGTGAAGTGATCGTAGGTCAACCTCAGGTTGCTTACCGTGAGACAATCTCTCAAGAAGCTGCATTCGATTACACTCATAAAAAACAAACGGGTGGTTCGGGTCAGTACGCGAAGATTGTTGGTAAAATCGCTCCACTTCCTCCGCAAGAAGATGGCTCTGTATTTAAATTCGACAACAAAGTTGTGGGTGGTCGTATTCCAAAAGAATTCATCCCAGCTGTTGAAGAAGGTTTCAAAGAACAAACTGTTAAAGGTCCACTCATTGGTTTCCCAATTGTTGGCGTTGAAGTTGTTCTTGAAGACGGTGCTTACCATGACGTCGACTCTTCATACATGGCGTTTAAAATCGCTGGTATGGCGGCTCTTCGTGAAGTGTACGGTGCTGCGAAACCAACAGTTCTTGAGCCTATCATGAAGCTTGAGACAACTGTTCCAGACGAATACCAAGGTTCAGCGGTTGGTCAAATCAACCAACGCCGTGGTACTATCGTAGGAACTACTGCTTTCGAAGGTAACTGCGTTATCGAAGCGGAAGTACCATTGACTGAAATGTTCGGTTACTCAACTGATCTTCGTTCAGGTACTAAAGGTAAAGGTGAGTTCTCTATGGAATTCGCGAAGTACGCTCCAGTACCTCGTAACATCCAAGAAGAACTTGCGAAGAAATACCAAGCTAAGCGTGCAGCTGAGCAGAAGTAATTCTTAGTTCTTAGTTAGAACTTCAAAGCCCCGGTGGAAACATCGGGGCTTTTTTTTGCTCAATTTGCAACTCTCGGTGCGCGCTGTGGGTTGGCTTTAGTAAAGTTAGTTCTGCGGAAGGCACGCCATCCGGGCTCAATCGTCGCCACTGCTTTGCAGTGGTTCGCGCCATCGTGGCGCCGACGAAGGCCTTCCTACGTACTAACCTTACTAAAGCCAACCCACAGCTCGACGAAGCTTTTTGGGCAAATAAAACCCCATCGTTTCTTGGACATTAATAACTGATCTTGGAATTACTTCTGGGCTTCAGCGAATACTTAGGCCTGAAGCGCACGATGCGCTTCAGGAAGGCTGCTCAGGATAGCCAGACATTCTCAAGAACCGAGAGCAGCTGTAAAAGGTGCCTGCTTCTTTTTTCTGGCTACGATGCGTAACTATTTACAAGCGGACTGCAGTGTTGCCCATTCCTGTTTTGTCAGAAGTGGTTCTGATTTTTCTTCTTTGATATCCGCTTTAAATTTCTGAATTCGTTCTTCGCTTAATGGATGTGTTGATAAGAACTTTGGAATCTCTATCCCCTTCTTTTGATTTCTTTCGAAGAAATTGATGATCCCTTGTGTGGAAACACGTGCAGCTTTCAAGCGTTGTCTTGCGCCTTCGTCAGCGCTCGACTCCATGTCTCTGTCATAGTTGAGCGACAATAAGTTTGCTGCTGTTTGTGGATCTACTAACAAGGCTCCGGAGGCATCGCCGGCTGCGAGGCTTAGGAAAGATGTTAATAGTGTTCCTCTGACAATTGTTTCTAAGACGTGACGTTGTTTTACGTGTTCTATTTCGTGGGCTAGGACTCCGGCGATTTCTTCCGGAGATTGGGCTTTTTGTAGTAAGCCGTTATAAATCCAGATTTCTGCGCCCGGCAGAGCGAAGGCGTTTTCTATCGGATTTTTTACAATATGGATTTGCACGCCCAGGTCTTTGTCTTCTGCGGATTGCGGATAGATTCTTGAAAGCAGTTTTTCCAAAGCGAAACTTTGTTCCAGGTTTAGTGTGCAGTAATCGGGTTTTGCGAAGCTGATCGCTGATGACAAGAGCTTTCTTTCGGTCTCGTGGCTTACTTTTTTAGCTAAAAATTTTGTGACTGGCTTTACGCTCATGAATAACAAGGAAATCGCGGCGACAATACCTACTATCCAGAATAAAACTTCTTTCGTTCCTACATTAAGCGGGCCTTTTTTCGGAATGGCCGTTTTTCCTTGAAGCTCTTTTAAGAAATTCTTATCTAAAATTTCTAATCTTGCATCGTCTTCTCCCTGACATGCTAGCATCACTATCGAAAGATGTGTGTTATCGCGATAGATCAGCTTCAATGGCCAGTGATCCAGAATCTCTCCGTCTTTGGTGATCTCAAGAACCGCGTTCTTAATACTCACTTCGACAAGATGAGATTCCGGCTTCGTGCCATCGAAATACTTTGCGCGATAGGGAGTCATGAAGTTAGAAACCTAAATCCAAATCGTACTCCGCCACGATGTCGTCTGCCATCGCGCTTCCGTCGCTTGCGCGTTGTCGAATTGAATTAAGATCCAACTCCCCTTCGACATAAATATTTTCTGTGATCTTGCGCAGGCCCCATGAAAAAATCCACGGCACAGCTAAACCAAAAGAGAAGATCGCGCCAAAGTACGCGACAAGTCCATAGATGAAAACATCTTTACCTGCCATTGTGAACTCAAAGCGCGCATTCTGGAAGCTCGTGTGTTTCAAACGAAACTTGATGAGATTTGCCATAAACCACGGCGAATAAATTCCTAGAGTAATAATAGAGAGGAAAAGACCTTTACAATAAAGCTTAAAGTAATCGTCATCAGTTCCATCATATTTAAAATACGCCGAGCCCAAACGAGATCTATTGGTCAAATAAGTTCGAACTTTATTGCGAAAAATAGAATAATAAAATCCCAAGGTAAGGATCGAAAACAAAACGCCTTTAAGATAGAGTTTGATGAACTCTTTTGTTGAGGCCTCATCTTTATCGACACCGAAGCGAATTTGCCTCCACAGTGTGCGTGAAAGGCGGTAGCGAAGCCCCGAATATGTCGCAATGGCAAAAACAAAGACATAGAAAAACGGAACGATGATAGCCAGCGGAATTTTTAAAACTGGCAGCAAAGTTTCCAGTGCTTTTGAAACGACAACCAGAACAACAATCAAACCAAAGAGCTTCATCCATCCACGAAAAAGTTCTTTGCCCGTGCCGACATAGGTGCCACCGTCGCCCATGAATTTTACATTTTCCCAAATATAACGACGCATATTTGTTTTAGCCCAGGGACGATAAATTCCGAGAGTAATGATCGTGAAGAAAAGATTCTTCAACATGAGCAAGGCCATGTCGCCTCCGTCACCCATGTATGAGAACTGGAAACGGCCTTTCTGTGTAGTGGTCTCTGCCGATACATCCACGCGCTGACTCCTTTGAAGTTTTGAACCCCTAAAGGATCGGCGAACCAGACCTTAAACATTAATGAATTTACTGTTTTTCTATCTTTGAGACAAGAATGAGGGCCAGTCGGAACCAGACTGACCCTCGGGAAAAATTATGTTGCGATTTTATTTGCAATCGTCGATGTGTCTTGCGGGAAGCTCAACACTGCGATGGTGAACGAAATTAAACCCGCGAACAACGGCGGAAACGTCTTCTACCAGCATGACAGTGCAGGTCTTGTTCGTCGTATCCGGGTAAACCACCTTCTTTTGAATAATTTCAAAATCAAATTTTTCTACAGCAGGATTGTTCTTAATAACGTCTTCAACAAGATCGGTTTGATAAGTCGCAAGGCAGGGGGCACTCTCGCCTTCATTGCGATGATTTAAAAGAGTTTCGGCCGCCAAGCCTGGAACCAAAATTTTTACCAAGTATGTCGTGCCGTAACCCTTATTGCTTGAACGCACACCTGCTTGAGACAAATCTACTGGCAAGCGAACAGTCTTGCGGGAGACCACAGTTTCATTTTCGTTTGCGTATGCAAATACAGAACTCACCGACAGTGCAAAACCAACGATTAAATTAAGTGCCTTCATCTTATCCCTCCTTTTAGTGGTTGTGATGCGAGGACAGGGATATTTCTAGACCATTCTTAAAATAAATAAAATTGATGATTATTCATGATTATGATTATCTTTATTTATGGATATTGACGTCTTAAAATACTTTAAAACGATCGCCCGAACCGGAAACATGAGCCGTGCTGCTCAAGAGCTGCATGTCAGTCAACCCACTCTGACTGTCGCCATTAAAAAATTGGAAGAAATGCTTGGAGTGACTCTCTTTGAACGCTCAAAAAAAGGCGTGACCTTAACCCCCTCGGGTCTTCAGATTTATCAATATTCAGATCAGATGATTGAGCTTTGGGAGGAAATGCTGCGTGAAGCGGGATCTTTAGACCAAACCGTCAAAGGAACGATTCGCCTGGGAGTGCACCCTTCCGTTGCCAGATACACACTTCCCGTTTTTTTTCCGGCTCTTTTGAAAGAGCATCCATTATTGAACATCCAACTGATGCATGATCTGTCTCGCAATGTTTTGCAAATGGTTCGCGATAGCTTGATCGATGTCGGTCTCGTTATGAATCCCGAAAAACACCCTGATTTGATTATTAAGGAAGTCTGTGAAGACGAAATCACCGTATGGAAGAAAAAAGGTTCCGTCATCAACGACACTTTGATTTTTGACTCAAATCTTTTTCAAGCTCAGGCAATCCTGGAACGTCTGCAAAAAAAAGGGATTCGCTACTCGCGCAAAATTTCTTCTTCCAATCTCGAAGTAATCGCGAGCCTCTTGCAAGCCGGAGCTGGTCACGCCATTCTTCCGAAGCGCGTGATTCTTGCCAATACAGCCGCTATCGAAGAAGCGCACGAACAAATTGCGAGCTTTAAAGATTCATTGTGTTTGGTTTATCGTCCTAGCCTCAAACGCTCCGCCACCGGAAAAGCATTTATTGAAGCTGTGACAAAATCCAAGTTTTAACTACCTCGACCATAGACTTGAAGTTGTCGTCCGATATTAAACTGAGACGGAAATCGACCGAAATAGGTTGGTGTTTATTTCTCAGTGATAGGACAGCAACATGGATCGCAGCGAGTTGATTGCCGAAATCAAGAAACAGCTTCAGGAAGAATTGAAACAATACAAATCTTCCTTTGCAGATAAAATTCCTGATGAACAAAAGAAACAAGCCAAAGAGATGAAAGACACCGCCACGGCTTTCGTCAAAGAAAATCCGTGGGCGTCTGTCGGCATGGCTATTCTTGCCGGCTTCGTCATCGCCCGTATGATTTATAGAAAGAAGGAGGACTAAAAATGATGAAGCTTCTTCTTCCTCTAATTTCATTTTTCTTGGGCAGCGCCAAGAACCTTTTTAAAGAGCCCGGTGTTGCAATCACTCAACAGTTGGTTTTGCACCTTAGATCTCTGGGTTTGATTATCACTTCTTGTGTTGGCGCATTGGCGTTGTTCTGCGTAGGACTTTCATTATTGATTGCCCGTATAGCAGGACAGTTCGACAGCAGCGAAAGTTTCTATTTTTCTACAAGCATGTGGATCTACCTTGCTATGACAGTCATCTCTGCTGGAGTTTTGATTTACACTTTAAGAAAAGACACTTGGCTTAAAGCAATGGGCTTCGAACAAAAGCCGCAAGCCGCTTCTGGAAAAAGCAGCGCACTAGAAAGTGCAGTAGCCTTGTTGGTTATGGACTTTGTTGAAGAACGACAAAGCCGAAGAAAAGAAAAACAAGATCAAGAGCAAGCCAGCTAAATAAAAAGGGAGTCAACTGACTCCCTTTTTTCTTCTAAATTTTTTCGATTTTTTAGAAATTGATGCAGTAAGTATCCGTATCTGAAGAGACTACTTTTTCAGTCGCTTTATGAACTGTAGTTACAGTGGTTGTTGTGCAAAGCTCTGTCGGACTAACTGCCTGGCGTGTGATAATAGTGTAAACGATCACGTCACCGCGATCTTCTTTTTTAGATGTCGTCGTCACAGGTTGGTGCGCACTGCCTGGAGCATAAAAGATCTCTCCGATCATTCCACCTTCACCACTGTCACCTTCATAACCACCACCATCAAAAGAACCGCCGTCACGGTCGTTACCTTCGTAAGTTTCCTGACGTGGATCTACATCTTCGTTTCCGCCTTTACGCTCGTCACGGTCTTTTGGAGCTGGTTCAGATTTACCTTTTTTAGCAAAAACAACATCTTGAGAGGCCTGAGAAACTCCCGCGTAAGAAACCAAAGAAAATGACACGAGAACTGCAAGCAATAATGACTTCATGATGACTCCTTTTTATTTTAAAAAAGAAGCATCTAACACAAATAAAAAGCCCCCGCTATCCGCGAGGGCTCCTCTTACCATATTTTCATGATTGACGACTATTTAGACACAGGAACGACTTCATGGAGGAAATCCATAAAGGCTTGCCACGAGCGACGGTCCGCCGCCTCATTGTATGCAACTCCCTTTGATGGATCATTACCTGCTTCTTTTTGCGTGAAAGCGTGCACGGCACCTGAATAAGCGATGAACTGATAATCTGCCTTAGCGTCATTCATCTCCTTCATGAAACCTTCAACCTCAGGTAGAGGAACATTCGGATCAATCGCACCATGCATGACCAGCAACTTAGGTTTTACACTCTTAGTTTCCTGAGGGTTCGGCGTGGAAAGTCCTCCGTGAAAGCTCACTGCTCCTACGACAGGAAATCCAGCGCGAGCGGCTTCCAAGGCTCCGGTTCCACCGAAGCAATAACCTATAATCACGATACGTTTCGGATCTACTTTTTTATTTTTAGAGATAAAATCAAGAGCGGCTTTTTCTCTTTGTCTAAAAGATTTGATGTCGCCTTTGTATTGAGTCGCAAGTTTGCCGGCTTCTTGTGGTGATCCCGGACGAACGCCTTTACCGTAAATGTCTAAAGCAAATGCCACATAACCTTGCTGAGCCAAACGTTGTGCACTGTTTCTTTCGTGATCTGTCAGTCCCATCCACTGATGTACAATCACGACTGCGGGACGAGGAGATGTCACTGCGTCGTCGTAAGCCAAGAAGCCTTCCAAAGTTGTTTTTCCATCTTTGTACTCAACGGATTCTGTTTTGACGGCGGCATTACTATTTGAGCACATCACAAACCATTGCAGCCCCAACGCTGCCATAAGAGCGACCACGATCTTCATCTTGACTCCTTTTTCCTTTACCAAAGTCTATAAAAACAAATGCACTAGGGTCAAAAGTCCTTGTTATTACCTGCCGCGATACAGTTTTGCATCTTGCGTTATAGACATGGACCTTCCCTGCTATGATACACTTAAACATCTATGGAATATCACAGGCTTCGGCCGGTCACATTTAACTTCTCAGATTTACTTCATCTATGACTTTGATCATCGTTTTATTTTTTTCCACAATTGGAATTTCATTTTTATGTTCGATGCTTGAGGCGGTTCTGCTCACATCGACTTCGGCTTACATCGGAGTCCTTGTCAAAGAGAACCGACGAAGCGCCAAGCTTCTTGAACATCTTAAAGAAAACATCGACCGCCCTATTTCTGCTATCCTGACACTTAATACCGTCTCTCACACTCTCGGCTCCGCAGCGATTGCTTACCAAATTCAAATTCACTACGGACAAGAAGCTGTTACCGCCGCCTCTTTCGTTCTGACATTTTTAATCTTGGTGGTTTCAGAAATCATTCCTAAATCCATCGGAGCTTCTCACTGGAAAATGCTTTTGCCGTTTTCTGCCTACACAATTCAATTGATGATTATCATGCTTTATCCGCTGGTGATTATGTCAGAGTGGTTAGGTAAATTGTTTTCCAAAAGTTCTGAAGATCCCGAAGTCACCCGCGAAGAAATTCTGATGACGGCAGAGATCGGTGTCGAAGAAGGAACTCTGAAAGGCAAAGAGTCCAACATCATCAAAAATCTTTTGATGCTCGATAAGATCTACGTTTCAGATATCATGACTCCGCGTTCAGTTTTCTTTGCCTTGGATAAAGAGCTGACTGTGGAAGAAGTTTTCATGAAGTACAAACCTTTGCGTTTTTCGCGCATTCCGGTTTACTCAGGAAGTCTCGATAATATTATCGGCATGACTTATCGTTATAAAATCCATGAAGCTCTTTCTAACGACCAACATGACAAACCCGTTGGCGACCTTGTCACTCCGATTTCAAGTATTCCCGAGCGCATGACGGTGTCTCAAGTTCTCGATTTTTTCATTAAAGAAAAAGAACACATCGCTTTGGCCGTTGATGAATATGGAATTGTAGCTGGTCTTGTGAGTTTGGAAGACGCTGTTGAAACACTTTTAGGTGTTGAGATTGTCGACGAACTTGATAATGTCGAAGACATGAGAAAATTTGCACTCGAGCAATGGCAGTTGCGCAAGCAAAAACTCCGCAAGAGTTAATCCATGATCTTGTTTTATATTCCTTGCCCAGATAAATCCTCGGCTGAAACAATCGCGCGCACTCTTTTAGAAGAGAAAATTATTGGCTGCGCGAATATCATTCCAGGAATGGAGTCGATGTATTGGTGGGAAGGAAAAATAGAGACAAGCTCTGAATATATCCTAATCCTTAAGACGTTGAAAACCCCTGACGCACAGGAAAGAATCACGAAAAGAGTCCAAGAACTGCATCCCTACGACGTTCCATGCGTTATGACTCTCCCCGTCCTAGGAATCAATGCCTCTTATAAGAAGTGGCTTGAAGAAAGCCTGAAATAACCTCTATGATCTCCTAAAACTCGTTGGGAGATCTTATGACAAAGCAAGAATTAGCGAAAAAAATCTATGACATCGCTCACTTGACGGGCGAATTCAAATTGCGCTCGGGCCAAATCTCTAACGAGTATTTCGATAAATATCGCTTTGAAGCCCAACCTGCTTTGCTTCGTGAAATCGCGAAACACATGGCACCTCTTATTCCCGCAGGCACTGAAGTTTTGGCAGGACTTGAAATGGGCGGCATTCCTATCGCGACAGCCTTGTCGTTGGAAACTGGAATCCCATGCGTGTTCGTTCGTAAAGAGGCGAAAGAGTACGGCACTTGCCAATTTGCTGAAGGCTTGGATATCAAAGGCAAAAAAGTGTGCGTGATTGAAGATGTTGTCACAACAGGTGGACAGGTCGTTCTTTCTACAGCAGACCTTCGCTCGATTGGTGCACAGATCAGCCACGTTCTTTGCGTGATCCACCGTGGACCTGTTTTCCCTGAGCCAAAACTCGTCGAGGTAGGTTTAGAGCTCACACCTTTATTTAAGAAATCTGATTTTTAGTGGTCTATCCTGTTAAGGGAGACTAGACCAAAGTCTCCCTCTTAAGAAATCCCGTCTTATTCCGATAATAAGGACTGGTTTACTACCAGGAGTAAGGGATGAAAACATACCAACAAATCCTAACCATTGCAGCCATCGCATTCACTTCCGCAACAAGCTTCGCGGGCTATGATGAGTTCAACTGTGTGACGAATGGAAGTATCGAGCGCGCTCATCTTCAATGTGTGGCCTGTGGCATTTCAAAGTATTACTCTGACAAGGGAATAGAAGTAACACCTTCGCATAAATGGCTAGCGCTGTTGGGCTTGAAAGTGCGCGAACAAAACCTTGATTCACGTAGCAAAGGCACCGTCACCTCATCTGATGCCCTCGAAAACTTTCAAAAAGACGTAATTATAAAAATTCAAGAATATGGTTTTTGTGCAGAATATTTAGGCAAAGATACCAAGAAAAAAGGTCGCTCAAATAACATGCATGATATGAGCGCAGAAGACTGGACAGCTTTCTTTGAATTTCTTAATCGTGACGACAATCCGTCATCAAAAAATTATGACAAGATGGCGGAAAACTTAGGATTTAAATCCACGAGTTTGATTGGTTCTGGCGGTGCAAAAAAGAACATGGATTATCTTTTCGAAGGATTTGACGAAAATCTTTCTCTTGATGATAAACGCGCACTTTTTAAAGAAAAACTGAAACAGGCCTTGGCTTCTGAATACAATGTCTCTGGTGAAAGAGCTGAAAAAACAAAAGAATTTATTTCGTCAGGTGATAAAGACCAAGGTTTAAGAACCTGTTTGTCTGATATTAAACAGAGATTTTTTCAACAACAAATGTCCGACAAAGAAACATTCAAAATGTGTGAAGTTATCGCTAATGCTTGTGACCTTGAAAGAACGCCCATGAGTGCAAATGACTTTTGTGTTCATAAAGGCATGGGACTCCGCCCGGCTTCATCTGTAGGCTCTGGTGGAAGAGTTCCTTTAGCTCCACCGCCGGGCCCAAGACAGAAACAGGGACAAGGCGCAAAATAAAGAAAAGCCCCGGAAACGGGGCTTTTTATTTGAAATTACTTCTGACACTTCTTCGCAATCGCGCTTTCAATCGCTAACAATTGCAGGGATGGATTTTCCACCGTCCATTGCCATTTGAAGTCACGGCAGTCTTGCCACCACGGGAAAACCATTTTACCAAAGGTCTCGCCACCCTCTTCATCACGAAGCAAGCGTTTGAAAACTTCGCGTTCGATAGATCCGTAGATATTCTCAGGCAAAATCTTTTTTTGGATAAGATCGATAGCGACTTCAACGGTTGTTACAAAACCAATTTGTCCTGGCAGCGTTGGATACTTCGACTCACCTAGTGAGGAATAAGCTTCACGGATGTAGCTCACATAAGGAATCTGTGGATACTCTTTCACCATTTGATCATACACAACGGTATCAAACTGACCGTTATCACCAAAATAAATCACAAGCTCCGGTTTCTTTTTATCAAGCAGTTTACGAATTACTTTTTGCTTTAGCTCAGGGTCTTGTTTGATCCCCATATTCATGTGAAGTTTTGTGATCGGAAAATCATTTTCTTCCAAAAAGTCTTCGTGCTTATCGCGCATCAAAAGCCAAGGGGCCAAACTCACATAATGAAACTCGATGTCCTTGTGAGATTTCTTAAGCAATTGATAAAGCTCTGGCATTCCGGCAAAGCGGCTGGATTCGTCTACGAAAGAAGTCGCGGCTCCACTTTTCGCCAGCACGTGTGTAACCTTGATGGTGTCATCAATATCCGAAATAACAAGAATCTTGGCTAAAGCCGCTTGTGAAACAAGGGTTAAAGAAAGTATTAAGGCCGAAAACTTCATCATAACAGCTCTCCGTAGGCTACTTGCAATGCGACCAAAAAATAGACAGCAGGCGCCAGCCCGCGTCTCTCAGGAATGCTCAAAAAGAATTTAGAACATTTTCAGGTCACACAAGCATTGGAGAGCAAAGAAGGGGCCATAAGAAACAGGCCCCTGTTTAAAGACTATCTTAGGTTTGGAGTTTGTCTTTCAACCCAGTCTTGATAATAAGGCGCATACATGGAAACCCCGCGACCGTGACAAACTGTTGCTTCGTTACGACCTGTCACAACGGAGTTCACTCCAAGGATTTGCAACTCGCCACGCACTTCAACAAACACCGGACCGCCAGAGTCCCCAGAACAAATTCCGTTTTCAGGTTGAGACATCACAACATTCGTAGAAGTCATACGAAGATCACTTTTAAAGCTCTTTTTTGTTGTGCGAAGGAACATAGAACCTTCACCTGTCTCAGACGTGATACCGTATCCCGCTAATGTCACTTCGTCAGAGCTCAGTGGGCTTTTGCCGTCATAGATTTTACTAACTTGATAATCAGCCGGAATAGATTTTGGGAGCTTTACAAGAGCCACATCATTTTCTGCGTTGGACTGGCCAGAGTAATCTTTGTGATAAAGGAAATCACTCGCCGTTATAGATTGTTTATCTTTGCTGAATCCAGATTCACAAGTGATGTCCGTGTGAAAAACAACAGTCACCTTATCCGCGTTCTTCACACAATGAGCCGCCGTTAAAATCACATTCTTTGAAATTGGCGTCCCCGTGCAGATAGAACCTTGATCACCAGATGTCATCACAAGCAAAACGACTTTCTTAGCCAAAAGATCGGTGGCTGATACTTTCACTCCTCCAATAATTCCATCCATTTGCGAAGCAGGAACACACTGATTAGGAGCGCTGGCATCCTTCGAAGACGAACACCCCGCTAAAAGAGAAACAGATAAAACCGCACCCACGCCCAAGCCCACAAACTTTTTCATCGCCAACGTCCTTCTAGTATTTTGAGATGAAGAAGCCCTAAGCAAACGCTCTGCCAGGTTTATTGTTGTTTATTTTGATTTAATGAACCTGAGGCGGACACAGATTAGACACTTCCGCCCCTTTAGATGTAAGACTTACTTTTCACCTACGATATAGGCGATCCAGCTTTGGCAGGCTTCACCGTGGTCAACGCGGGTGAAGTTTCCGTCACCCGTTCCGTCTTTGGCTGTGCCTTCCCAGTACACGTGGGTTTTTCTAAAGCCCACTTCGTGCATGATATCGCGGATCTCTGGGATTGACCAAATTCTCCAGTCGTAACTAAAGACTTGCTCGATCTTCTTACCCCACACTCTAAAGTGAATATGGAAAAGAGCTTCATTCGTCACAGGATCAAAGTTCGTTTGATCCCAGTAGTACGTAAAGCCCTCGTGCTTGATTGTGTCTTCGATAGCGTCATAGCATTGGCTACCGCCGAAAATATCCACCAAGAACATACCGTCTTTATTCAAAGTCTTTAGAACATTGGCGAAATATTTTTTTAGAACATCTCTTTGCTTAAAGCAGAAATAAGAGAAGTTCATCGCAGCCACGATGTCAGCCTTCGGAAGATTTGCATCAAGAACGTTTCCTTCAAGCAACTTCATACGACGTTGCTGTTCAGGTCTCATTTTAATCAAATAATTCTGACGACCATAAGCCATCGGCTCTGGATCAAGATCTATACCGACAGCTTCGTGGCGAGGATTCAACTTAATCCACTCTGTTGAAAGAGCGAAGGTTCCACAGAAGTCTTCACGGAATGTACGAGCGCCTTTACCTTTTAATTCCTTATAGGTATCGCGGATAAAAACGACGTCGTTTTCTGCTGATTGCACGGCCTTACGATAAAGTTCGTACTTATCAAACAGAATTTTCGCGCTTTTTTTGTTAACACGACGACGGACTTTTTTTCTGTGGTTCACTTCTTTTTTCGTCATTATGGGACTTCCGCTACGACTTCGCGAATCGCAAGTTCAATGTCATTAAGCTGTGGCACAGAGTTCTTCTCAAGATTTGGATGAAGACCGATACCCGGCAAGTTCTTACCAGCAAGCACACGAGGACGCGCCATTAGCTGGTAAAACAACTCTTGAGTCGCACGATAAGCCAAGTGCTCACCGAAGTTCGTTACTTCCGTATCTTCATTCACGAAAAGAACACGGCCTGTTTTTTCAATTGAAGATTTAATCAATTGCCAGTCGTAAGGGTAAATTGAGCGAAGGTCGATCACTTCAACAGAGATTCCCTCTTGCGCCAATTTCGCAGCCACTTCATCACAAAGATGAACCATACGGCTGTAAGTAACAACCGTGATATGCTCACCAGAGTGAGTGATCTTCCCTTTACCGATTGGAACCATGTACTCTTCAAGATCTGGCCAACGTGGTTTCCAGCCTTCTGCATTTTGCACAGGCTTATCGATCATCGCTTTTAGTTCTTTTTCGTCCGCTGGTTCACCAGGGATGAGTTCATCACCTTTATGGCGCATCAAAGCTTTCGACTTAAGATACAAAACAGGGTTTGGATCTTTGATCGCAGAAAGCATCAAACCGTAAGCGTCCAATGGATTTGAAGGCATCACGATCTTCCAACCTGGAAGACGAGAAGCCCAAGCATCAAACGAGTGAGAGTGATAAACGGAACCAAAGATTCCCGCTCCAACCGGAGTCATCACCACCATCGGAAGTTCTACTTGTCCGTTTGTACACCACAAAGTGTTTCCGGCAATTTTAAGTAGATCGATTGTATTGAAGATATAATCCGCAAATTGGATCTCTGCCACACAACGGTCGCCCGTCATCGCAATACCCATCGCCATACCGATGATACCGCGTTCATCAAGCGGAGAGTTCCATGCATTCTTAAGACCTTGAGTCGCAGTGAAAACACCACCGAGAGGCGCACCCACGTCTTGTCCAAAGATGTCTTTAACACCCAGATTTTTTTCACCGTAGTGAAGGGCCATTCTGATAGCCTGCGCTACACTCGCCATTAGAACTTCCTCCAGTCCGCATTCTCATTGCCGACAAATACATGATCCCAAACAGATTCCGAAGTTGGAGATGGTTCTTGACGAACTTTCTCTTGCGCCAAGACTCCTTCTTCTTCATAGATTTCCCAGATTTTTTTCGCGGCTTTTTCAGAGATGATGCCCGCTTTGATCAATCTGTTTTCAAACTCAAAAACTGGATCAAACATGTGCGCTTTCTTGTTCGCGCCATCTGCTGAAGAGTGACCGTACAAACGAGTCACGTGCGCTTCGATGAACGAAGGCTTTCCCGTTTTGCGGATGTATTCCATCTCTTCTTGCATCGCCAAGTAAGTCTCAACCGGATCATTGCCGTTGATCACACGTGAACGAATGTTGAAAGCTTTCGCACGGTCTGCGATGTTCGTTTCACCGTGTTGGCCTTCAAACGGAGTTGAGATACCGAATTTATTATTTTGAACAGTGATGAGCACCGGCAACTCTTGGCCTTTACGAGAAGCCAAGATCAATGCTGAAGCGAAATCACCTTCCGCAGTTCCAGCATCACCACCAGTGACAATCGAAATCGCTTTTTTACCGAAACGTTTTTGTGCGTGAGCCGTTCCGCAAGCAATCGGATATTGAACTTCGATAGGAGACGTCACAGGAGCCACGTTCCATTGCGGGAAGCAATAGTGATTGGCAAAGTTACGACCACCCGTTGAAGGGTCTGTCGATCTATTCATGATCAAACGAATAGAATCAATCATCGTCATGCCAAGAGCCAACAACGTTGGAGTGCAACGATAGTGCAAATGGAACCAGTCGTGAGCAAGGCCTTGACCTTTGTTCGCTAGCATTCCGAGTGGCACACCGAAAGCCTCTTCACCCGGTCCACCGATCCAGAAATACGCCTCACCGGCTTTGTAGATTTTAATCAGACGCTCTTCAAGCACGCGAGACTTCACCATCAAGTCATGCATGCGAAGCAAGATCTCTTCAGAGAGTCCGCCAAAGTTATCTGCTTTAGTTGTTACTTTTTTAGAAGTCTTCGTATTCGTAGCTGCCTTCGCCGTGGGCTTCGCTGCTTTTTTCGCAGACGGCTTGCTCCCTGCTTTCACAGTGGTCTTTTTCGACATTGAAAATCTCCATCTCTAATTCGCGTCTATCTAAGCGAAAAGAGAAGCTTTTGTCACGTCAAATAGGTCCCGAAAAAGGGGACCTTGGAGATTCTTTAAAGAGCCCGAAAACCGGGCTCAGATCAAATATAAAGGGGTCTGAGAGAAAAACTAGCGCAGTCCTACTGCACGAAGGGATTCAAAAACAGCGTTGCACTCTTGCGGACTTAAGCGTTCCGCACAAGTATTAAGCATCTCGCGCGCATAATCTTGGAATTGCGCATCTGGGGTAAGCTTCTGAGTCATTACGGTATAGAAGATACCTTTCATCTTTTCCCAACCCAAAGCTTCCACCATCAAAGCCGAAGCCTTATTCGGAATACCACTGAGCATGTGAACGCCGCAATTGTCATTGGCAGAAGAAGGAACACAACCAGGTCCCAATTCTTTTGGAATTTGCGATACATGAGAAGGCTGCTTATCCAAACCCTTTTCAGGGTTCATCATGTCACGCAAAGCTACGACTGTGCGACCTTCTTTTTGGCTGAATTGGCGTTTGCCGTTTTCAGTCAAAACGTTCTCACCGATCAACCACTTTTGTGTTGAACCGCCCGAATAAACTTCAGCCATTTCGCCAAACACGTCTGCAAAGCTTTCGTTCAAAGCTCCCGCCTCGCCTTCGTATTTTAAGCGAGAAGACGTGTCCACAATTGCATGAGTATATTCATGCGCCACCACGTCGATGTGTTTTTCAAAATTATCAAGAACAGAACCGCCAGCACCAAAAAGGAAACGGTTTAAGCCGGATGCCCACGCGGCATTTTGCTTAAAGGCGCTAAAGATAGGAAGGATATCAATCTTACCAAGACCTACAGTGGCTTTGATTTCCGAGTTTTGTCCATCATAACTGCGACGACCAAACTGCGTTTCAAAAAAGTCAGTCGTCGTTACGAGTGTCTTATAAGCATCTTTGTGTGAAGAAGCGTTTTTAATAGCCTGACGAACAAGCAAACGAGACGTGTCCTGACCGTCTTTAATCACCTCAACGCCTGTCGGATACCAAGGAAGAGAATAGAAAATGCGAATTTGCGGGCGAGCCATCGCAGGCACTGCAAAACACGCAACCAAAGCCGTCGCTACAAACTTTTTAAACACAAGATACTCCGGGTAATAAGTTTTGGAGTCGCCGTTATAACATGCTTCCGAAGTTTTGAGTCAGCGCCTATAAACTCTCCAGGGCCGTCTAAAAAGTCGACAGCCTCCTGCCTATGTTTTGTAAAAGGACTCATGTAACCTCTTTCCCCTTGCGAAAAACGCTGAGGACTGGCTAATTACTCCCCTATGGAAAATCAAAATTTGAAGCGTCCCGAACTGTTGCTCCCCGTAGGTACAAAAGAGATGGCTATGGCTGCCATCCACAATGGTGCCGATGCCATTTTCATGGGAGTTCCGGGATTCAATGCCCGCGGTCGCAGTTATGACTTTCAAATTGAAGAGGTCAAAGAGATCATCGATACCTGCCATCTTTACGGCGTGAAAGTAAACCTGGCTTTCAATATTTTAATTTTCCAAAACGAGCTTCATAAAGCTGTCGAGACTCTTGAAAAAATTCTTCCTTTAAAACCAGACGCTTTCATCGTTCAAGATCTGGGCTTGGTGCGAATGATTCGCCAAATGGCTCCGCACCAACGTGTTCATGCTTCTACACAAATGAGCATCAGCAACGCCGAAGCTATTCAGTGGTTGGATGATTTGGGCATTCAGCGTTTCGTTTTAGCGCGTGAGAATTCCATTAAGGAAATTCAAGCGATCAAACAAAACACCAGCAAAGAAATCGAAGTCTTTGTTCACGGTGCTTTGTGCGTGAGTTACTCGGGACAATGTTTTACTTCTGAAGGTATCGGCGGACGCTCTGCCAATCGCGGTCAGTGTGCGCAAAGCTGTCGTTTCAATTATGAAATGCATGTCGATGGCGAAAAGCGCGACCTTAATGGAAAATCGTTCCTCGTTTCGCCTCAAGATCTTTGCGGAATCAACGAAGTGCCAAGTCTTCTGGAGGCTGGTGTTGATTGCTTTAAAATCGAAGGCCGCTTAAAAACTCCTGAATACGTTGCTACCGCCGCTCGCAGTTTTGACGAAGCGATTACCACGGCTCAAAAAAATCACATTCTCACAAATCCGATTCTTTTAAAAAAACAAATGGCAACGGCCTTCTCTCGCGGTTTTTATAGCGGTTGGTTCCATGGTGTGAATCACCAGGAATTGGTAGAGGGAACTTTCAGTGCACACAGAGGTTTTGAGTTCGGAAAAATCTCGCGCGTGAACGGCAACTCTTTAGAAGTGGAAATCACCGAAGAGAATGTCGCACAAGGTTTAAAGGCTGACTTCATTAAAGCCGGCGACGGTGTTCTTTGGGTCTACAATGATCGCAATGGACAAAGTGTTGAAAAAGGCGGATTCGTTTTTGCGGTAAAAACATTGAATCCTCGTCGTTTCGAATTGGAATTCTCGCGTGACATCGCAATGGATGGTTTGTTCTTAGGAGCGCGCGTTTTCTATAATCACGACAAAGATCTTAAAAAAGATGTCGCTTTGAGTGTTGAAGACAAACAAAGAAAAAAACGCGTTCCCGTTTTCATTCGCGCCGAAGCTTCCTTGGGTCAACCTTTGAAAGTGGAATACTCCGATGGCAAAAACACGGTTACGGCGTATTCTGAAAATGTTTGTGAAGCTGCAAAGAGTAAAGGACTGAACTCTCTTGATCTTCGTGAAGAGCTTTTTTCTTTGATGGGAAGTCCATTCCGTGGCGAAGGGTTCTCTTGCGAGTTGGACAATGCAACTCCGCTGTTTTTACCTCATCGCCAAATCAAAGAATTGCGCCAACAGCTTGTTAAAGAACTGACGGATCTGCGCATTCAAAACGGAAGAACTCCAGAAATTGGCTCTGCAGCACAAATGGGCTCTTGGATCGAAGGTAAAAAAACATCTGCAAGAAAAGCTTCCGGCGTAAAATTGAATCTGCTCTTGCGTGAAAAAGCACAAGTTGAAGATGTTGCGAATGCCATCAAAGCTGGAACTCTTAGCACTGAAAGCTTGAATCTTGTTATTTTGGATTTTGAGTTCGGTCTTGATTTCGAACCAAGTCTTAACCTTTTAAGAGAACAAGGTTTGAAAACCGCCATCGCGACGACTCGTATTTTAAAGCCTAACGAGCATCGTAATATCAAACATCTTTTGAATCTCAATCCAGATGCCATTCTTGCTAGAAACTTAGGGGCTGTTCAGTATCTACAAGCCAATGCTTATCAAGGTCAGATCTTGGGTGATTTCAGTTTGAACGTGACCAATCATCTGACGGCTCAGTATCTTCTTGATAAAGGGCTTTCAAGCCTTTGCCTAGGTTATGATCTTAATCATTTGCAAGTCAGCGAGTTGATTCAAGCCGGTCAAGCCGACCACTTTGAAGTCACAGCATACCAATACATGCCAAGCTTCCACATGGAACACTGTGTGTTCGCGGCCTTCTTAAGCAAAGGCTCAAGTTTCAAAGACTGCGGCAAGCCTTGTGAAAAACATCAGGTAAAACTCAAAGATCAGTTCGGCAACTGGCACCAAATTAAACCAGATCAAGAGTGTCGCAATACGATGTTCAATGCCACTTCTCAGTCAGCTGCTCGTTTCATTAAGGAATGGGAGTCTTTAGGACTTGGTTACATCCGCTACGAAGCTTTGAAAGAACGTGAGACAGAACTTATCGCAAAGATTCAAGGACACTTGGATTTTATTAACGGCAAAAAGGATCTGGAATCATTGATCAAAGATCTTGGAAACGTTGAAAGTTACGGTCTTTCTGAAAGTCACTTCCAAAGAGAAAAAGAATATCAAAGTCGTAAGAAGTAATTGAGCAAGGCAGCTCTGACAAAGCAGTCAGAAGCTGCCGTTTATTTTTGTGGATATTTGGCGTTTAAATATTTCTGATATTCTCTAAGAATGGATTCCATCACATTCTTAAGAAGCTCCTCAAACAATGGGTCTTTTGACGATCCTGTGCCCATGCTCACGAAGTCTTTAAGGATCTGTTCTTCCCGCTCAGGACTGTAAAACGGCAGACCTTGCTCTTTTTTGAATTTCCAGACCGCCATCGTCAAATCACGACGGCGCAAAAGCAAGTCATGTAATTCTTTGTGAACTTGATCAATTTCCTGACGAAGACTGGCAATGGTTTCCACAGTTCTACCTTCTACTGTTTAAAATTAATCCAAACGGAAGAGCGCAAACTTCAGATAACGAAGCTCTTCCATGGCCAAGGGATAAGGGTGATCCACGGGTTGCCCGCCCAGATAAACCAAGGTTCCCTTCTTACGCGCTTTCGAAAAGGCTTCCTGGCAGATATCGATGAACTCTTTTGTCGAGATATGGCTTGAACAAGAACTCGCAGCAAATAGACCCTCAGAGTTCACAAGCTTAATCGAATTTGAAAAGACCTTCGTGTAAGCGGCCTTCGCCTGCTCCACAGACTTTTCGTTTGGTGCAAAGCTAGGAGGATCCGTGATCACAAGATCATATTTTTTCTTTTCCACGTTTTGCTGTTCAAGGAAAGCAAAAGCGTCTGTCGCAATATCCGTGTGCGCGGTTTTAAAACCGTTGATTTCAAAATTGCGAGCAACCGCTTGAATAGCGACCTTGGCAATATCAACGCTGGTAACTTCTTTAGCGCCACCTTTAGCCGCAAAAAGGGAAAATCCTCCCGTATAACTGAAAAGATTTAAAACTGTTTTTCCCTTGGCAAAGTGCTGGATCATCTTGCGGTTGTCTCTTTGATCTAAAAAGAAACCCGTCTTAGCGGCATCGCGAATGTTCGAAGCAAATAAAACACCGTTTTCAAGAAATTGCACTTCCGGCGCTAGGGTTCCAACGATGTTGACGCCTTTTTCTTCGACGTCGTTACGACGTTTTAAGTATACGCATTTCACTTGAGGAAAATCGGCTTGAATTTTTTCAGCGATTACTTTTGCATTCCAAGTTTTTTCCATGATGGCATGGTCATGCTTAATCACAGCCGTATCGTTGTAAACATCCACGATCAAACCCGGAAGACCATCCCCCTCGCCGTTGATAAGGCGGAAGGAATTAGTGACAGATAAATCAAAAGTCTTACGAATCTCAACGGCCTTGCGCCATTGGCTGTCGAAGTAAAGCTCTAAAGTTCTTTTCACATTATTGCGTCTAAAGATAGGCTCATCCGCCAAAATCAAAACGCGGAAACGCAATTGCGTGTCACCCTGCCAGATTCCCAACGCAAGCGCCTCGCCTTTATAAACCAAAAGATGAATTCCAGACTTGGGTGGACGCCCCTCTTCAAAACAATTGGCAAAGATCCAACGGTGCCCTCTTTTGAGGTGCTTTGTGACGTCCCGTTTAAGCTCAATGGTCAAAACGGGTTCTTCAAATGTGACAGCCGCAGAGTTCATATAATTCCTTAGAAGAGGCTCTTTTTAAGCCAAATCTGCGCCTCTCACAAGGACTATGAGGTCCTTTTTGGGAAACTCAGTAAATTTGCCAACCCCTTATTTTCACTCAGCCCTTCTTTATTTGACTCGTTAGCGTTTCTCATTGAATCTCGGCCCCTATGGCTCAAAAATCGTCCTCATCCTCTACAAAACCCGTCTTGTTAGATCAGAAGTTTTGGCAAAGTTTCGCCAAGAACAACTGGGAAAAAAAGCCATTGCTTTTAAAGAACGTTAAATCGGGCCTCTTGGAAATGAGCGATGCCGAAATTTTTGATCTTCTGGTGCTTTATAGCGATCGCTGTCGTAAGGTGAGTAATCCCGAGGGTTTTAAATTTTACATCCAAGGTTTTAAAGTTGGCCCCGAAGACGTACTGCAAGTTCTTCCCGTTAAGAAAGACAAATCCCTTTTGGGCTACCACAAGCGCATGAAAGATCTCTTCTCGGATTACTGCTTAGTCTGCGATGAACTTTTGACTGTGAACCTTAAGAAACAACATCTTCTGACTGATTTTACGAATGAGCTTTATCGTCACGTCGGTTATCCCAATCGTTTTTCTGAAATGGGTCTTTACCTCGGAAACTATCGCAAGACACCGTTTGGGGTTCACGTGGACTCCTGCGGAGTTTTTAGTTTTCCAGTCGCTGGCACAAAAAAATTTCGCCTTTGGCCCTCAGAGTTTGGCAAAAAAAATCCGGCTCTTGATCGTGCATTTAAATACGACAAATACAAAAAAGATTCCCAGCTCTTGGAAGCCGGCCCTGGTGACATGACCTATTGGCCTTCTTCCGAATGGCATATTGCGGAATCTGACGGCTCATTTAGCGCAACTTGGAGTCTTGGCGTTTGGGTGGATAAGCCTCAAAAAGACATGGTCTCTGAATCTTTGAAAAGTCTGATTGATAAAAAACTTGGTGATGTCGGACACACAGTGACGACGTCATTTAAAAATCTACACAAGTCTTCAGGTGAAGTTTCAGAACTTCCTGAAGCTTATCAGCAATCAATCAAAATGCTTCAGACAATGACCCCTTTAGAGCTGAAAGAAGCGTTTCTAAAGTCTTGGATGCAGCATGTTTCTTTGCAGGGGTTCAAAACAATTCCCGTCGCAAATTGCAAAGTATCCGCGAAATCTAAAATCCGCTTGCGCAGTGATCGCTCGTTGATCTTGTGGCAACAGTCCGTCACTTCAAAAGAAAAAATCTATTTAAGTTTCGGAGGAGTTTTAGTTGAAAGTTCCCTTAAGAGTGGACTTTTTCAACTTGTTAAAGCTCTGAATACAAATAACGTCTGTGCGATAGGCACTTACCTTAAAGGTCTAACTCAGAAGCAAGATCTTGCCGCCTTACAAACGCTGGCGAATGCAGGCGCCGTTACAGCTATAAAATAAAAAAAGCCCAGGGTTCTGCCCTGGGCTTTAACAACAACAAACATGGCCCTACTCAAAGGACTCTTAAGACGCCTTACTTAGCGTTGGCCTGCTTCGGAGTTACAAGAGTTTTACCCTCTTGCAACTGAATCAGATCCAGAAGAACACTTTCTGCTTCCTGAATATCAGGACGTTTTAGGTACTCTTCATTTTTCTTAGCCTTACTAGCCGTCTTCTTAGCCTTATCTTTTTTATCTTTTTCGTTTTTATCTTTTAGCACTTCGCTAACACGGATCACTTTTCCGCGCGCTTTGGCTTTGTTTAACTCATCCACGATCTTCTTAAATTCATCGTTCTTAGATACACGCTCAGAAGATCTGTCACGCAAAGATTTCAACCACTCTGGTTTCAATTCTTTCCATGTACCAGGGCCTTCTTTTACGTAAGCATCTGGAGAAATAAACGCTTCAATTGTTTTTGGTGGAAGAGAGTAATCCATGTACTTCTCACCAATGTCATCCGTGCTGTAAGGTCCCGGCAACACCACGTCTGCATCAACACCGCGATGCTGAGTCGACTTACCACCCGGGATAAAGAACATACCCACAGTCACTTTGATTGCTCCCAGATTATTTGGAATTGGAAGAACGGATTGAACGCTTCCTTTACCATATGTATGGTCACCACCAACGATCACGGCACGTTTATAATCTTGCAAAGTTCCTGATACGATCTCAGAAGCTGAAGCAGAAATACGGCTTGTCAAAACAACAAGAGGTCCCGCCCAGTCTACCGTTGGATCTGTATCACGAAGAGCTGATTCCGCACGGCCTTCATTTTTAGAAGACTGCTTCACCACGTTTCCAGTTTGGAAGAAAAGACCCGCGATTTTCACGGCGTCTTCAAGTGAACCACCACCGTTATTAGAAAGATCAAGCACCAGGCCGTCTGCTTTCTTATCAACAGCTTCTTTCACAAGCTTTTTCATATCGGCCGCAGAAGATCTGCCGCCACGACGAGAATCCGCATAGAAAGATGGGAAGTTGATGATACCCAATTTCTTTTTCTTACCGTCGATTTCTTTATCAACGAAAGTGATAGATGCTGCTTCGTCTTCCAAGTTCACTTTTTCACGAGTCAACGTCACGTCGAAACGTTTTTTCGCGTCACCGGATTTACGCAAGATCGTCAAACGAACTTTCGTTCCCTTATTACCACGAATTTTTTTAACGACGTCTTTCAAATCTTGATCAATCACATTTTCCATCGCGCCTTTTTCTTGGCCGACAGCAATGATCTTATCTTGAGGTTCAATCAAACCTGATTTCGCCGCTGCTCCACCAGGAACAAGCTGTTCCACAACTGTGAAACCGTCTTGAGAAGAAAGTGTCGCTCCGATACCTTCCAAAGAAAGACGCATTTGAATTTCGAAATCTTCAAGAACATCACGAGAGAAGAAACTTGAATGTGGGTCCAAAGCTCTTGCAAAAGAATCCAGGTAACCAGAGAACAAGTCGTCTTGAGTGGTCTCTTGCGTTCTCTTCACTGCGCGCTCGTAATTTTTAATTACGTTTTTCTTGGCTTCATCCAGCTTCATGTCTGTTGCCAAGTAATTTCCAATTTGGAATTGAATATATTTTTTTAGATATTCGTTAGCTTCGGCCGCATCTTTTGGCCAAGGCTTTTTATCAGGATCGAAAGTGAATTCCGTTGTGGCATCAAATTTAAAATCTTTGCCTAAGTATTTTTTCGCAAATTCCGCGCGGTCTTGCACTCTCTCAAGAACAAGCTTTTGTGTCTGATCAAGGAAGCCACAATCTCTGTTTTTTGTTTTTTCAAAAACATTGCCTGTGATTTTTTTGATTTGTTCAACATCAGCTTGAGTCAGATAAATTTTAGAAGGATCTAATCTCTTAAGATATTGATCTACGACTCGCGTTTGCAACTCGGTATCACGATTAGAATACTTAACGTGATTTGCTAAGAAGCCCTGTTCTATCACCGTGAGATAACGGCATTCCAAACCTTCTTTAAGCTGAGCTGAGGCAATCGATGAAATCGCCAATGATCCAGCAACAATGAAACCTTTAACACCTTTCGAGAATGAACTCATGCTGATCCTTCCATGTTCGAAACTGATTTCATTAGATTATCAAAGATTTAGTAGAGAGCATTCTATTTATGAAGCTCGTCATAAATTAGGACGTGGGAAGGATTTTAGGACTTTTGTCTGTCTTCTTCGAAAAAGGACAGTTGTGAGAGGTTCTCCACTTTCTCGCCGCGCAGACCACCCAGCTTCACTTCATGTTTAATGAAGTTTCCATGCTGGGTTTCGATCATAAAGAACGACATTTCAGGAAATCTCGCCTTTAGTCGAGTCATCTCTTCAACGATAAGCTGGATATTTTTAGGGTCATCATCAGACATACCGAAGCGATGATGCGGATTGTAGCCATAAAGTTCGATGGCTTTTTCTACACTCGCACGAATGGCGCGCTGTTTTAACTCTGCGGTTCCTTGTGTGAAATCCAAATCGCCCAACTCTAAACGTGTCTCTTTATGACTCACGGGATAGATGCTGAGGTAATTAGGTTCTAAAGGAAGCAGTTTATTTTGAACGAAAACACGGATGCCATCTTTTAAAGTTTCGGGATGGTGACCACGCGCCGTGATCACAGAAACCGGGCGTTGATTGAACGCCGCGTGATAGAAACATTCCCAAGACGGACCTTTCCACTGAAAATCAGGAAAGCCCAAAGCCGCGGCCACATCTTGCACGAAGATTTGCTTTTTACCCTGAAGTTTTTCGACTTCATCAATATGCACATCGCGGAAGTTACGGAAGGTTCCCGTCATGTCACAGAAATCAAGTTTATAGTCTGCGTAAGGGCCCGACTTTCCAATCGACTGATGGTACTGAGCAAAATCTCCGCTGGAGATTTGCACTTCCGAGCGGTCGTTTTTATGGAAAAGAATCAAAGGTGTTGTGAGAAACGCAATATTGTCGTCGAAGTCGAAGAAATAAAAACTACGTCCACCAAGGTGGAAGTTTCTATCTTTCTCTGGAGAGCGGTTGATCCCCAGTTCCAATTGTCCTTTGCGTGAGCTGTCGCTCATTACTTACTCCGACTGTTCCTGAAATTACGTCGAGCAAATTTAGCAAAGAATCCCCCTTACGAAAAGGGGGATGAACAAATTACTTTTTTGACTTGCGAGTGACTACTTTTTTGACACCGAGAGCTTCGGCTTTGTCTTTAGCGGTTGTAGCTTTCTTTAAAGCCTTCTTTGGAGCAGCCGCTTTCGCAGCTCCTTTGGCTTTGCCCTTCGCTTTAGATTTTGTGCCGCCCTTTTCATTAATCAAGGCAACAGCTTGCTCTAAAGTCACCGTGTCGGGAGTTGTTCCCTCTGGCAAAGACACATTCACTTTTCCGCTCTTAATATAAGGCCCGTAAGGTCCGTTATAAACCTGAATCGCATCGCCAGAATCGGGATGAGCCCCAAGATCTTTCAATGGAGCGGCCTTGCCACGCCCCTTCTTCGGTTGGCTGAGCATTTCAAGAGCTCTTTCTAAAGTGATTGTGAAGATACTTTCACCTTTTGGAATAGAACGATAATCCCCGTCATGCACAACGAACGGACCAAAACGACCAAGACCCGCTTTGATCTCTTTGCCTGTGCCCGGATGTTCACCCAAAGTTTTTGGCAAAGACAAAAGTTCCAAAGCCATTTTGAGATCCACTTGCTCTGGCTGAGTGCCTGGAGGAAGGGACGCACGTTTTGGTTTATCGTCCTCTGGAGACACATCACCCAACTGCACGTAAGGACCATAACGGCCATTTAAAACATAAACTGGAAGATCCGTTTTTGGATCTTTCCCGATGGAATCAGCACCATTGATTTTTTGATCAATCAATTTTTCTGCAATTTCCGGAGTGATATCCGCTGGAGATTCATTGTCTGGCAAAGAAGCACTGACGTCTTCACCATCACGTTGTGTTGTAACGTACGCGCCGTAACGACCGACATGGAATTTATAACGATCCATGCCTTCCAAAGTCATCGTGCGCGCTTCATCAGGATTGATTTTTTCTTCTTGGTCATCGACACGAGAACGCAAACCTTTTGGTCCTTTGTAGATCGATGCCAAATATTTTTCCCAATCCAAATCACCGTCTGCGATGTTGTCGAGACTTTGCTCCATCTCGGATGTGAATCCAAGGTCTACGTATTCAGACAAATATTGACTGAGAAGTTTTGAAACGATCATCGCAGTGAAAGTTGGAATCAGGGCTGTTCCATTCTTACGAACGTAACCACGATCAATGATCGTTCCGATAACAGAAGCGTACGTTGACGGACGACCGATACCTTCTTTTTCCATCGTTTGAACAAGGCTTGCCTCTGTATAACGAGCTGGTGGTTTTGTTTCGTGAGATGTTGGATCAAGCTTCGCGCATTTCACAGCGTCTTTCACTTTCAACGCTGGCAAACGCACTTCTCTTTCAGCCAAATCTGCTTCGGGGTCATCACTTCCTTCGACGTAAGCACGTAAGAAACCCGGGAACTCAATTGTCATTCCCGAAGCGCCGAACAAAGCGTCGCCTACTGTGATTTTTGCACTGACTTGCTTTTGACGAGCATCCACCATTTGTGAAGCAATCGTCCGTTTCCAAATCAAATCATAAAGACGGAATTGAGTTCCTGTGAGACCCGTTTCATCTGGATCCATGAACTGATTTCCCGCAGGACGAATCGCTTCATGGGCCTCTTGCGCGCCTTTTACTTTTTTCGCAGCATAGTTGCGCGGTTGCGGAGTCAGATACTCTTTTCCGTACTTCGATTGAATACAATCGCGAGACGCATTGATCGCTTCATTCGATAAGAACGTCGAATCCGTACGCATATAGGTGATGAAACCTTGCTCGTACAATTTTTGCGCAACTTGCATTGTTTCACGGGAACTTAGGCCTAATTTTCTATTGGCTTCCTGTTGCAAAGTCGAAGTGATAAATGGAGCCGCTGGCTTTCTGAATGTTGGTTTTTCTTCCACATCAGAAACAGTCCATGCGCCGGATTTCAAATCCGCGGCAAGTTTGGCTGCTGTTTTTTCATCTAGAACTAAAACATCTTTTCCGGCAGTCAGTTGACCTGTCAAACCGTCAAAGTCTTTACCTGTTGCAACTCTTTGATTTTTATATTGCTGCAAACGAGATTCAAAGTTCACACCGTCTTTAGAAAGTTCTGCAAGAACTCCCCAGTACGCGGATTTTTTAAAACGGATGCGCTCTAGTTCTCTTTCAACAATCAAACGAACGGCCACAGATTGCACGCGACCTGCAGAAAGACCGTAAGCCACTTTCTTCCAAAGAAGCGGAGAAATCGTGTAACCCACCAAACGATCTAAAACACGGCGCGCTTCTTGTGCACGCACAAGATTTAGATCGATTTCACGTGTGTCTTTCAAAGCTTTTTGAATCGCATCTTTGGTGATCTCATGGAACACCATGCGCTTTGTTGGAACTTTTGGTTTTAGAACTTCCAACAAGTGCCAACTGATCGACTCTCCTTCGCGGTCTTCATCGGTTGCGAGGAAGAGCTCTGAGGCTTCATCAAGTTTGTCTTTCAGATTCTTCACCACTTTCACTTTGTCTTTTGGAACGCAGTAAAGAGGTTCGAAGTTTTTATCAACGTTGACACCAAGCTGTGCCCACTTCTCTTTTTTTACTTTCTCAGGAATGTCTTTCGCAGATTGTGGCAGGTCACGGATATGACCCATGCAAGATTCAACGACATAGTCTCTTCCGAGGAACTTACGAATGGTCTTGGCTTTTGTGGGAGACTCCACAATGACAAGCTTAATACCATCTGATGCGTCACTTTTTTTGGCCATGCTAAGTCCTTCATTGTAGTCCGCGCATCACCTAGACAAATGTCTGTGGTGTAGCCCGTACTATATATATAGACAAAAAATGAAGGCGATTGCCTTTTGGTGCAAGTCTAATTTTTGACAACCCTCGCCATAGGTACCAGCTTCCCTTCGTTCAAAAAAGGTACATGTTCCTTTTCGGCACGATGGGAAGCTGGTACCTTGGGGTATGCAAGACGTTTCGAATTTCCATCACCGACTTCAATTTCTTCTCACTGATATCGACGACACCCTGACAGATGAAGGCCATCTAGGTCCTGAAGCTTACGAGGCTTTATGGAAACTTCATGACTCTGGAATCCATGTGATTCCGGTAACAGGTCGCCCTGCAGGTTGGTGCGAAATGATTGCGCGCGTCTGGCCCGTCAGCGGCATTGTCGGAGAAAACGGCGGATTTTATTTTCGCTACCATGGAAAAAAAATGCACCGCCATTTCTTTTTTGATGAGAAAACGCAAAAAGAAAATCGCTTAAAGCTTCAGCAGTTGGAAAAAGAAATTCTTCAAAAAGTTCCGGGCTGCGATCTTGCCAGTGATCAATTTTGTCGTTTGATGGATCTTGCCATTGATTTCTGCGAAGACGTCCCCGCTCTGCCACGCAGTGAAGTGCAAAAAATTGTCGACATCTTTCATTCCCATGGGGCTCAAGCCAAAGTCAGCTCCATCCACGTCAACGGTTGGTTTGGAAGTTATGACAAACTCACGATGTCTTTGCGCTTCTTAGAAAAAGAATTTGGCGTGAGTGCAGAAGACGCAAAAAAAGTCTGTGGCTTTAGTGGAGATTCTCCCAATGACGAGCCAATGTTCACCTACTTCCCTCACAGTTTTGCAGTGGCGAATATTCAAAACTTTATTGATCAGATTAAGAACAAACCGACGTACGTGACAAAAGAGCGCGGTGGTTTGGGATTTACCGAGATTGCCACTGCGATTTTGAAAAAATAAAAAGTACATGCGTTCGCATAAATCTTTGTAGCGAGCATTCTGTTGTCATTAGAACGGCGATGAGATTTTTTGTCGCTTCGTTTTGAGATTACCACTTTTACATAATAAACGAGAAAAACGACGTAAGCTTTTTGAACTGAATAACGATCAGTCATTCTTATGTTATCTCAGCTCTACTGAAAATTTTTTGAACACATAGTTTTTTAAAACTGTCAGAAGCGTGAACAGCTCAAAATTTATTTTTTTCACCCAGTTTTTATTTTCAAAATTTAGAACTAACCTGATTTCGGATCTCAATGAGGAGGGAACCACATGAACAAACAGGTTATCGTTTCAGCATTGTTAGCGATTGGGTTTCTTGCAGGATGCAATAATAACTTGGCTCCACTAAAGGCAACTAACGACGGTTCACAAGAGGCGGCTTCAACAGCTCCGGTTGTGAATAACTCTGAAGCACAAAAGATGCTTAATAATATTGAAGCGGCTTTGAAGGAACATTCTGTTGATCACAATGTCGCAGCTAAAATCACGAATCAAAAACTTTCATCAGGATTGATGTTAGATAGTTCACATATCAGTATGATCTTGGGAATGGCGGGTTCTGCTTTAAATGGCGCAGGCCTTAGCAATAGTAATGATCTAAGCGCTATCATCCCTGTCCTTATTGGCGGCGCTACTCAGGGTGCAGGCAATATCGGACTTCCAAGCACACAACTCAGTGATTTGTTGGGAATCATCGGTAACGGCTCTTTGAGTTCTATTTTAAATTCTACGACAGGCGCAGGCGGCGGACTTCCAACAGGTTTGATTCAAACTCTGACAGGTTCACTGTTTCAAAATCTTCCAGTGGCGGGAGTGACTTCAGGAAATATTTCGCAAGTCGCTGGCTCACTGATTAGTTCATTGACCGGAAACCTTGGCAACACGGGTCTTGGCGGAACAGATCTTTCAAGCATCATTCAAAGTATTTCGTCTGGCGCGACACTTGGAATTGGTAAGTCAGGCTTTAATTCTTCACTATTGACGAGCATCCTCGGTCAAATCGGTATGGGTTCTGTGACAGGAATTTCTGGAATCAATCTTCCTGGAGGCATGAACACTTCCATGCTTCAAACATTGTTGGGAGCTTTCACTTCAGGCTCTAACTTCGGTTTGGAACAGCTTGCAGGTTCTCAAGTTATTAACAACTCGATGATCTCAACTTTGCTTGGCAGTTTGACTCAAGGTCAATCAGCGGCTCTTCCTTCAACGGGTATGGGTTCATCACAACAACAAATGATGATGACCTTCATGCAAATGTTGTTGGCTAATCTTGGTAAACACTAATCTAAAATAAAAAAAGCACTGGCCTATAAAGTCAGTGCTTTTTATTTTTGAGTAGCTCCGTGTTTTACGGAATCATCGGCGGATGATAACTCAAAGTTTCTCCCAACGCCCAGAGCATAAAGATCACTAACGGCGCATGCACCACAAGCTGTGTCACTGTGTAGCCCACGATATCACGGGCTTTCAGTCCTAAAACTCCAAGCAATGCCATCATAAAGAATGGATTGATTAAGTTCGGCAATGCCTCTGCAGCGTTGTAAACCATCACCGTCCAACCCAAATGAACTTTAAGTTCATTTGCTGCTTGCATAAGATAAGGAGCTTCAATGATCCACTTTCCACCACCTGATGGAATGAAGAAGCCAAGAATCGCCGAATAAACTCCCATCAATGCAGAGAAAGTATCTTTTGTAGAAATAGAAACAAAGAAATCCGAAATGTGATGAGACAAAGCTTGCCCATCCGGTCCCGGTGCTTTTGTGAGAATATAAGCGATACTTCCGTAAAGCGGAAACTGAATCAAAACTCCTGCGGCCGAAGGAACAGCTTTACTCACGGAGTGTAAAAATCTTTTGGGTCTCCAGGTTAAAAGCATTCCTAGCATCAAGAATAAAAAGTTGTACGTGTTCAAATTCGAAATCGCCAGGATGACGTCCTTGTTCTTAAATTCCATCCCTAGCCACCAAAAGCCAAGAATGACAACGAGGATTGTGAGAACAGGTGTGTACTCTAACCATTCTCCGGGTTGCTTTGGTTTTTCGATGGCACTTTCAACGTCGTCGTGCACTTCAATACCAAGATCACTGGCAGTGACCGCGCGATCTTTTGTGGGTGCTGAAAGGTAAGCAATTACGACAGACACCACCGTCAAAACTACTAACATCAAAATCGACTGCGGAAGAAAAATAGTGTCACTAAATGGAATCACACCGGTAATTGGCAGAAGAGATTTTGGAATGCTATCCACGTTAGCTTGCAGTTGCGCTGCTGAAGAACTTAAACCCAATGCCCAAGTTGCTCCAAGCCCCAGATATCCCGCGGCTCCCGCAGCTCGATAATCCACTCGCAAATCTTTTCTACGCGCCAATGCTCTGACGTAAAGACCGCCAAAAACCAAACTGAAAGCCCAATTTAGAAGTGACGCCAAGATTGTGAAAAGCGCGATGTAAGCAACAGCACTTCTTTCTGAGCGCGGAATTTTCGCAAGCCAGTTGATCAGCTTACCTGCCGGAGGCGACGAAGCCACAACATATCCCGAAATAATTACGATCGCCATTTGCATGGTAAATGGAATCAAACTCCAAAATCCATCACCAAAAGAAGTTGCAATGGCCTCAGGAGAAATCCCCGCAAGAAGAGCACCAAATGTGACGAAGACCACTGCCAGGACCGCGAAGATATAAGAATCAGGAAACCAACGCTCAGCCCAGTTCGTAACTGAGGACGCCATTCTTTCTAAAAAGCCCATAAGCATTTACCCCTGCTGAAATGATTTGATAATTTCAGTCTGATCTTCTGAACTTAGAAAGTCACTCGATAACCTGGGAACAGAAGTATTAATTTAATCCCCATTGACGAGCCGCTAAAACATTGTGTGTTCGACATAAAATTCTTAAATTTCCAATGTCATCACTACCTCCCAAGGCCACAGGGTGAACATGATCGACTTCGAGTTGGAATTTTGACCCACATCTTTTAAGAGTTTGAGAGTCCGTATATTCACAACAATGATTGGCTTGATTAAACAGTTTGCGCTTTTTTTGAATGGAAAGATATTTACGTCTAGGTTGTAAAACCATCGCAGCGTTGACGACTTGTGTTGAAGTTCGAGTTTGATCTGAAGCTCGAACTGAATTTGAAGTGGAACCTAATTTGCTTTTTCCAACAAGCTTCTTCTGATTAAATCCTTTTGCTAAAGTTGAAATCACTTCCGCCCAAGACCCATCGGGACAGATATGCGAAAGCAAACTCTTTGCCTGTTCTAACTCTTGAAACTGCTCCGCGGTCAAAGTGATTTCTATTCGAACAGAGTCATCAGCTTGCGGTCTTAAAGTTTCAGATTTCTGAATCGGTTGATTAAACTCTACGGCCAAAGTCTTTTGAGTTTCAAAAGTGTTTTTATATTGAAGTCCCTCCAGAATCTTCTCTGTTCTTTCTGGAGAAGGCTTATTCCCTGCTCGCAAATCTTCTTTTAAATGTTTTTGCACTTGAGTAAGCTGCGTCAGATTTAAACTGCCATTTTCAATTTTTTCAGCCACCGCAGGAACTTGTTTTAATAATCTTGCTGAATGCAAACGACGATAGGCACTGCCTTCCGAATATCCAAGTCCGCGGGTCAGATAAGAATACATTCCATCGTATCCCCTTTCGGCATAGATTTTACGGTCTTCGATTTCAGCAATATGCAGCAAAACCAAATGTGTAATTTTTCTTTCCGTACGAACAAGTTTTTCTAAGCGTTGAACAAGTTCGTTGTTAGAAATGTTTTTAAGTTCCATGAAGAGCCTCCGCTGAAAACCTTATATCACGAAAATTCAGGAGAAATTTTTGGGATTTTCTGCGAGAAATTTGAAAATAAGAATACGATTCCAGCAGCGCCTAAAACATTCAAATTAAGCCATCACGAAGAGATCTTTTCACATGCAAGAGCCATCGTGAATAAAACTAAATCATCAAACAAATACAAAACGGGAGATCCCAAAAACACCCGCAAGAGAATTTTTCATTACAAAAAAATCAACGCGCCATATCTCCTTAAGGGTAAAAATGTTTATGACACTGAATAAGTTCACCGATGCGAAAGCATCATTGTCTCATTTTGAGATTGAAAGCCACTCCCCGGCTACTGTCTCTTCTTTAAACAGCAAAATCCCATGTAAACGCATTAAACGCAGGCACGGCCCTCGCATATCAATGATTTGGATAAAACCAAAAAGGAGAGAGAGAAATGAAAAAGCAAATCAAAATGGCTATCGCGGCACTAGTGCTTCTAGGTTCAGTTCACGCTATGGCGGAAGAATCAGCTGAGTTTGACTTGGAGCACACTAGAATTATGGCGAATCAATCGTTCCAAATGAAAGACATGATCGACGAAATGAACGACTTCCATCAAGAAGTAGGTTTAACATCAACTGCAGAAGGTAATAAAGTTGGTCAGTTAACCAAGCTAATCGTAGAAGCCGAAATTATCCGCGATAATGTTGATCTGTCGGAATCCGAAGAAGAAATCTATACGGCTTGGTCTCAGGTTAAAGCTTTACACCAAATGGCATGTGAAATCGCTCGCGGTAAAGACAACTGCAAATGATTCTGAAACTCTAATAAAATGAACAAAATATTAAAAGCCCCTATTCTAGTTTTTTCAACCCTGTGCCTCAGCATGGGGGCTTGTTCATTTAAAAAAGATGGCGCAAAAACTAACAATGGCAAAGTTACGATTGAGGCCGTTCGTGATCCACAGCTCTGCGAAAACACTCAGCCACAAACCGAAGATCTTGATATTGTATCCTTGAGCACCAGTACAAAGCCTGACGATTTATGCTTGGTCTGGTCCCAACTCCGAAACGCTGAAACTCAAAAAGCACTTCTTTCTGTGCATCAGATCGCGTTCAGCAACCTAATTAAATCAATGACTGAATATTCAGAAAGTATTCCTCAAGAAAAAAGAAAACTCCATTTCAAAAATTTTCTTCAGTGGTCTATCAAGTTTTCAAATAATATTTCAAAACCACCAGTACAAGACTTAATTGCACTTAACAACCGAACTTCAAACTATGAACTGAACTCCAAAATTGTATCCACGGATTTCATCGAAAAGAAATTGCACCTTTATATAGATACCGATCACTTCTCGCTTGATGAGTTTGCCGAATATACCGATGCCCTTGCAAAAAAAATCTCTCTACAGGATCTCTGTTCACAAGACTCTCTCAAGCTTGCCTTAAGAAGAAAAATCCTCAGCTCTCATACTCTGCACCTCTTGCAGACATGTCGCGCGACTTATGATCTAGACGATATTTTAGCACTTAGAGCAGCATATCTTAAACCCGTAAATAATTCGGAGCTGTTGACTTTGCAAAATGCAATAGATTCACATCTCCTTATACTAAAAGAAACTTCAACCTGGAAAGAAACTGCTGTTGTCGTATCATTGGCAATCAAACGTCTTGATACTAATTTGTTCAAGCTAGCCCAAATTGCGTATGAGAAGAAAAATAATCTATTGTTCAGTATGGCCTTTTCGAAGGAGTTTCAATACGATGTTGAAAAATTTGTCAGCATCTCCAATCAGAATACTCTCATCAAAACTTTAACGTCTCGTGAAATTCTAGAGGCCTTAAGACTAAAGGAAAGCGCAGAGCTATTTTCATATTTTTCAAAATATGACATCATCCCTTCTTCAGAGGTAACTTTTGAAGTTCTAAAAGAAATTAAAAGAGTTCGCACGGAGTCTCCATTCTTTTACAGTGACAAAGCGGTGGTAGCCTTCCTTCAACTTCTTAAAAGCAACCTGTCCACTGGTTACAGAACTCACTCAAAAAATTTAGAATTAGCCGCCTACGAAAGACGGCTTCTTATGCACCGTCAAGGGTCAGAAATAATTCTAAATGAATTTGGCTCAGTACCCTTTGGGTTTCTAACAATTGCTTTTACATCAGATCAAAGTTTTGACCTTAGTTCCGAAGCTTCCACCAAACTATTTCCCTATACCATGGGAGATGCCATTTTTAGAAAATTATATGTAGATCCGAACGCTGAGGTGCCAAGCTACATTCACGACCGAGCTCTGAACTATGCACCGAACGGGTCGATAGTGTATTCAATTTCTGCGGAAACGTTATTCGCATCAATCCTTGACGCTGGAAAATTAAAAGACAATATAAAATGCAATCCTATAGAAGCGGCCTCATGCACCGACAGCGAGAAAGTTTATACCGATTTCCTAAAGATTATCGAGGCTATAAGAAAATCAAAACCCAAGTTTTTTAAAACCAACTAGAAACAAAAAAGCCCAGGGAAACCTGGGCTTTTTCTTTTTAAGCTCCCGCAAAACTCTGCGGTTTTACCAAAACATCAGGACAGATCATCGAACTTCCCGGCTTTCCATATTGATTACTTAGATCCTCGATATCGCACAAAAGATCCAAGACATTGCCGGACATCACGAACTGATCGATAGGTCCCATACGTTTTCCGTTTTCATATAAGAAACCTTCAGCAGGCATTGAGAAGTCGCCCGTCGATTCTTTAAATCCCGCATGCAAACCCGCCGAGAACTCTGTCAAATGCACGACTTTGTCATGAGAAGCCAAAAGCTCTTCCAAAGACTTAGTTCCTTTTTTCACAACCAAATTCGTCGAAGAGATTCCCTGCTGAGAAGCCGGACTACGACGAGCGTGCGCCGTGTGCGGAAGATTCATTTTCTTCGCGTACTCTAAATTTGTAAGGAAATTCTTAAGAACGCCATTTTCAAAAAGAACCGTCTTCTGTGAAGCCGCCCCTTCATCGTCAAATGGACGAACCGCCGTTCCTGTTGGTTCAAAAGGATCATCAATCAATTGGAACTTTTCGCTCGCAATTTTTTGCCCCAATTTTCCGCCAAACAAAGACTTTCCTTCGTGAACTTCTTTGGCAGAGAAATAACTTTCAATCATTTGCAGAATCATCGGGAACTGTGTGCGATCAATCACCACAGCGTATTTTCCCGTCGCAAGCTTCTGGGCTCCCAAACGCGAAATCGCGCGTGTCACACCTTCATCAGCCACTTCTTGAATATTAATGTCTTTAAAAGAACGAGCGAAGAAACCATCGCCGTCCATTTTTGTCGACTCACCTTCTTTAGCTAAAGGATAAGCGTAACCAGAGAAATAGTTCTGCTTAAACTCTTGATCCAAGCCTTCAGAGTTCAAGATTCTTCTAAAACTCACCGTTTCATTGAACCCAGAATAAGGAACAGATTGAATACGCGCATCTTTGTCGAGACATTTTTCCTCTAAAAGACGAGCGACTTCCAATTTTTTATCCATCGCAATTTCTTCAGGATGGAAAAGGTTCATCGCTTGCACAGTTTGTGGTTTTAAAAGGGGAACTTCTTGAGTTTCCCCTTTTTGTACCGTCTTCGCGTTATTCAGTGCCTCACCATATGTGCGAAGCAAAGATTCATCAGAAAGATTTTCTGTGTATGCATATCCTTGATTCGCACCAAGGATCACACGAAGCCCCGCCATTTGAGATTGTGTCGACTCAAAAGACTCCAATTTCTTTTTTGAATAGCCGATCTTAAGATTCTCGCCACCAGAAACCAGCATTTCTACTTTGGCGCCATCTTTCTTAGCTTGATCTGCGATTTTTTGAAAATTCTGTTTAATTGTATCCATTATTTTGCTCTCCCGCCGACCATAAGGCTTGAAACCAAGATCTGTGGCTGACCAACCGCTGCTGGAATACTACCGCTCACAGAGCCGCACATTCCGCGCGCCAATTGCAAATCGTCAGAAACTTTCGTGATCTTTCCAAGAGTGTCGATACCACGACCGATCAAACAAGCACCTTTAACGGCTTCATCAATGCGACCATTGCGGATGATGTACGCTTCACGCACTTGGAAGTTGTAATCACCTGTGCCTGGGTTCACAGACCCGCCGCCCAGTTTCTTAGCATAAAGACCGTAATCCACATCACGAATCATGTCTTCAAACTTATCTTTTCCTGCAGCGATGTAGGTGTTTCGCATGCGAGAAGCTGGAGCATATTTATAAGACTGACGACGTCCACTTCCTGTCGCTTCAAAACCCGTTTGACGAGAACCCATTTCATCAACGATGTAAGACTTCAAAACACCATTTTCAATCAATGTTGTTTTCTTAGTCTTGTTGCCTTCATCATCAAGGTTCAATGAGCCCCAACCATTTTCGATCGTTCCATCATCAATAGCTGTCACGCTTTCGTGAGCGATCTTTTGACCCATCTTACCGCAGAAGACAGAAGCATCTTTAGCAACACTCGTTGTTTCAAGACCGTGACCACAAGCCTCGTGGAAAATAACTCCACCAAAAGCGTTGTCGATCACCACTGGCATTTCACCGGCAGGTGCGTAGTTCGCTGTCGTTAACATCACAGCGCAATCCACTGCCTTCTCAGCAAGAGATTTCAAATTGATTTGATCATAGATTTCCGAAGTCCCCATGTGGCCTTCATCTTCCGTCGAACTTTCTTTCACGCCATCTTTTTCAACGAACGTTTCAAGACGAATGCGCGAATAAGCACGTTCATCGTAAGCCATCACGCCACGAGAGTTTGCAATTTGCACACGCTGGAATTTTTCATTCAATCCCGCTTCAACTTGAGTCACGGCAGAGTGACGAGCACGTGCATGCTGATCCATGGAGTTCAACCATTGGAACTTGCGAGCACGATTCATCTCCCACGGCTTTTCACCGTAAGTGTGAATCGAATCAAACGGCACTTGCATCAACGGCAAAGTCTTCTTCGCCGTCCCCGTGCCACGGCTTTGTGCCGCATTCAAAGCAGCCTTCACCAGACCCGCTTCCGAAAGATCGTTCGTCGTCACGTAAACGATTTCATGTCCAAAGAACAAACGAATTCCCGCGCCATAAAGTTGACCGACAATCGCCTGCTCCGGTTTAGAATTTAAAACTGAAAGTTGAGATGAATATGTGTCTTCGACAAAGATATCTGCAAAATCCGCCCCTGTGCTCAAAGCCGCATCCAGAGCTTTTGTCAGAATATGAGGTTGAATAATCATGAAGACCTCCTTAGTTGATTGAGAATATCGCGAAAGAGATTCCCACTAAAGAGAAAACCAGAAGACTCAAAGCGAAACCGGTGAAGTATCATCCCGTAGCACCTCTGCCAAAAAGTATCCTAACTGGACTCATGTCCAAGATGTAAATTTTTAAACAAATTAATGTTAGTTTATAAATCTAGACTTCAAAGTGCTTCCACAATCACCGATCTCAAATCGCATGAAGCCAATAAACAAAATTCTAATTGCAGCATTCATGATCGCAGGTTTTAACGTCGGTTGTTCTGAGGAACCTGAAGCCGTTCTTGAACAACCTTCTACTGACGACACCAATATAGTTGATGGCGTTCCAGAAAGCAGTCCTCTCTACTTAAAGTTGGGCGTGCAATGGGAGTCCGCAGACGAAAAAGCGGGGTTTGAACGAATGGGCAATTGTGCTTTCGAAGCAGATTCTCCGCTTGAAAGCACCCTGAATTGCAACATTAGTGTGCCTGAAGGACAACTCTACTACAGCAATGTTAATTTCGACGTCGGCACGCTCAGTACCGAAAAGTGTCCGATTATTTCTTTCAGACCCTATTATTATCTACGCTCGAACACAGCTGGATTCACTCCTCCTGGAGATACGACAGTGGTCGATTGCAGCCTCCAGTCTGATCCTAAATGTTACGGTGGCGCCGCTCCTACTTTAATTCCTGACTTTCCCAAAAACACAGGGCTCTATTTTCTGACGTTTGTATCTCAAAATTATTCTTTTAAGCTGCCGTCCGAAAATAAAACCAGATGGTACGGATCAGACGAGCGCGTGAATTATCTAGTCGCCAATAATCTCACCGCTTTCAACACACCTGTCGGCGCCGGCCCACGACAACGGGTCGGCAGACCGGACCTCGTCAATGATCCACAAACCTGGTTCGGATACGAAATTAAATGCACGACTCATTGGGGTCGTGAGCTCTACACAATTAACCTTACAATCCGAGACGAAAACGAGGAAAACAACGATCCATTGGGAGGCGACGAGTTCACGGATTGGTTTTAGAAAATTAGACCACCTAAAAAACAAAAAACCCACACCGTTGAAGTGTGGGTTTTCTATTTTCACTTTCAGATTTCTCTTACTTGCGGATTTTCGCTCTGTACATACGCTTTTTCTTAGCGATTCTTTTCATTCTGTGACGGATACCTTTTTTAGATTTTCCTTTTACTGCCATGTTAATTCTCCTTATTTTTTATTCGTTGGAACATTCATCAAAGCCGCAAACGGATTGTTAAACGGATTTGCCGGTTTCGCCGGAGGACCTGCTGGTCTTTGTCCTGCGCCACCCGTAGGTCTTTGACCGCCGCCGCCTGGCTTGTAACCACCTTGACGTGGTTGATCCGCGCGCTTCTCACGAGGCATAGAAGCCTCCGGAGCGTCATCCATTTTCATCGTCAAAGAGATTTGGTTTTTAACCACGTCTACTTTAAGAACTTTCACAGTCACATGATCGCCCGGATTAACCACTTTACGAGGATCATCCACGAACTTGTGAGAAAGAGCCGAAATGTGCACAAGACCATCTTGGTGAACACCGATATCAACGAAAGCACCGAAGTTCGTTACGTTCGTCACGATACCTGGACAGATCATGCCCTCTTTCAAGTCTTTCACTTCCATGATGTCATCGCGGAATTGGAAAACTTTGAACGGATCACGAGGGTCACGTCCCGGTTTTTCAAGCTCTTTCACGATGTCATCAAATGTAAACTCACCGACAAGCTGAGCCCACTTTGTTCTTTGTGCGACAAGTTTCTTAGCGCCTTCACCGATCACTTCAGACAAAGAAACCCCAAGGTCCTTCGCCATGTCCGTGACCGCTTGATAGCGCTCTGGATGGATCCCTGTAGAATCCAAAACTTGTTTTCCGCCTGGAATTCTTAAGAAACCCGCAGCTTGTTCAAAAACTTTTGCAGAGAACTTAGGAACTTTCAAAAGCTCCGCGCGATCCGTGAACAAAGCTTTCTTACGAGCTTCCACGATACCCTTCGCAAGAGCAGGACCGATACCCGCAACATGCGACAACAACGCAGCAGAAGCTGTATTCACGTCAACACCCACGTTATTCACGCAAGACTCAACGACTGCTTCCAATGATTTTTTCAATTGAGATTGGTTCACGTCATGTTGGTACTGACCCACGCCAATAGACTTAGGATCGACCTTCACAAGCTCCGCCAAAGGATCTTGCAAACGACGCGCAATTGAGATCGCACCTTTTACAGTGACATCAAGATCCGGGAACTCTTCACGAGCCACTTCAGACGCTGAGTACACAGAGGCACCAGATTCAGATACCATCACAACAGGAATATTCTTACCAAGATCTTTCAAAACTTTACGCAAGAAAGACTCTGTCTCACGACCCGCAGTACCGTTACCGACAGCGATCGCTTCGATTTGGATTTGTTTTAGAACGTCACCGAAAAGAGCTTTCGCTTTTTTCTCGGCATCATCACCCAAAGTGTAAAGAACTGTGTGAGAAATGAAAGCGCCTGACTTATCAATCAAAGCCACTTTGCAACCCGTTCTTAAACCAGGGTCGACACCCAAAACGCATTTAGGTCCATAAGGAGAAGCCAACAAAAGTTTACGAACGTTTTCAGCGAAAACTGTGATCGCATCTTGATCGGCTTTTTCTTTCAACACACGGTGAACTTCGTTCACGATGGAAGGAAGAACGTAAACGTTCAACGCCAAACGAGCCGATTGCTTCAAGAAGTCGCCAATCGCATTGTCTGGAGTTGAAGTCGCAAACTTTTCATAAGCTTTTAAATTTTCCTCGTCGTCTGCTTTTACATCCACAGACAACTCTTCCTCTTGCCATCCACGTCTCATCGCCAAATAGCGGTGATTATTTTTAGCATCCATGAGGTTTTTAACGGGCTCTTCAAATTCCTTGTACATTTCGTACTTCGAATTTGGTTTGTAGCCTTTAGCCGCTTTTGCAATCACGCGACCTTTGTCATTGTAGTTTTTTGCAACCATGGCACGAAGATCTGCATCATTGGCGATTTTCTCAACCAAGATGTCTTGAGCACCCTTAAGCGCCTCTTCGTAAGTCACAATCTTCGCAGTCGGATTGAGGAAGTTCTTTGCCTTCATCTCCATAGTCGCATCGTCTTTGAGCAAACCATGGCCCATATCCCAAATCCATTGCGCCAAAGGTTCCAATCCCGCTTCGCGCGCGATCGTGGCTTTGGTTTTTTTCTTTTTCTTGAACGGCTTGTAGATTTCCTCTAGCTCGCCCAAATCCCAAGAAAGCTCGATACGCTTTTGGATTTCTGCCGTAAGATTGTTCTGCTCCCCGATTTCTTTAATCAAGAAAGCCTTACGCTTTACGATTTCGTTGTAAGTTTCGTGACCTTCGATCACTGCACGAATTTGTACTTCGTCTAGGTTACCTGTTTTTTCCTTACGGTAACGAGCGATGAAAGGAACTGTTGCGCCTTCCGCTGCAAGCTCAATAACAGCTTGAGCTGATTTTGCAGGGACTGTAGGTGCAATACGCGCCAAATAACTCTGAAGAGCCTGATCCATAGAACCTCTAGATTTAATTGGAAGAAGTTTTGAGTGTTTAAATCAATTATTTATGACGGAACATGATCAGGCCATGACTAGGATCGTAAGGAGAAACCCCTACGCTCACACGGTCACCCACAACCACGCGAATATTAAAACGTCTCATTTTTCCGCAAAGTTTTGCGTTAATGATCGCTTTATTATCAAGTTCAATTTTGTAAAGGCCACCCGCAAGGGCGTCGATTACTTTTCCGTCTATTTGTACTAAATCGTCTTTTGCCATGCAGGTAAATTAGTAGGTCAGATTGCAGCGCCTTGCAATATTTTTCTGCCCTATGACAACTTCCTATTGCTGATCAGCATTCGTTTGCCATCTTCAAAAAGCACTTCTAGACGATCGTATTCATTGGAAAGAACAAAACCCCAGCCAAAAATTTTGTGTTGCAGCGGAGTTTTAGCCTCAAATTGACCCGAAATACTGTATGCAGGAGCTTTCATAGCCTTGTACTTCTCGTGAAGTTCATGCCATTTCGCTTGATCTTCTGACATTCCAGACTTGTCAATTTTGACCTTTTTTTCTTTTTTAGGAGTTTCAGCAACCTCAACAGGAGCAGGAGCTGCTTCGATTTTTGATTTCTTCTCAACTTTTTCAGAAGCTGGAGCAGATTTCGCCGCCGCTTTAGAAGGCTTTTCAGCTTTAACTGCTTTCGCAGGAGGAGGAGGCGCCGCTTTTGCTTTTGCCGCTGCTGGTTTCGCAGGAGGGGCCTTCGCCTTTGCAGGTGCTTTCGCAGCTGGTTTTGCCGCCGCTTTTTTTGCTTTTGCCGCAGGTGCTTCCTTTTTCGCAGCCTTCTTAGCCATCTCAGTTCCTCTCTAAAATTAAAGGTGAGAAAAGATCGAAAGTGTTTAATAAGCACATCTATACTATCACCCAGTGTCTTGACATCAAAAAAATAATAGGAAAGTGTTAGCGCGAGGCATCACTATGATTACAGCAGAAGTTATCAAAGATCTTAAGTCGTCCGATCTCACCTTCGTTTCTGGCCGTGCAGAGGCCATTGCAACCAAGGTTCTTCCACCTGAAAAAAGTGACTCTGAGAGTCTGGTTTTCGTTTCAAAACCAGATCAACTCAGTCAGGCTTTGCAAGCCAATGCTGCGATCATCGTCGCTCACAAATCACTTCCTTTACCAACAGACACGAAGAGCACTTTCTTTCAAACAGGCTCCATTCAACTTGGAATGGCTGCGATTCTTCCGCTGTTTGACGGAAAGATGAATCGCTTCAATCAAGAAACTAAAATTCATCCGACAGCAGTGATTCATCCTTCCGCACATCTTGGCAAAAACGTGAGCGTGGGGCCTTACGCCGTGATTGGTGAACAAGCCAAAATCGGTGATGGCTGCACAATCGGCGCACAAACAACTATCGAATGCTACGCCGAAGTGGGAGACCACTCTTTGATTCATCCGCAAGTTTTCATTGGAGCACATTGCACACTGGGCTCTCACTGCGAAATTCACCCGCACACAACAATCGGTGCTGACGGATTTTCTTTTGCGATGACGAAAGAAGGAACTCACAAAAAGATTCCCCAAATTGGTCGCGTCGTGATCGGAAACAATGTGGAGTTGGGAGCGAACTGCGCTGTCGACCGCGCGGCTCTGACGGAAACAAAAATCGGTAACGGCACAAAGATGGATAACTTCTGTCACATCGCTCATAACGTTGTGATCGGAGACAACTGCGTGATGGCGGCGGGATTTAAAGTCGCCGGCTCAAGCACGATCGGCAACAACTGTATGTTCGGCGGAGAAGCCGCCATCTCTGATCATATCACTGTCTGTGACCGGGTCGTGATTGCAGGACGTGGTGCTGTCACTTTCAACATTACAGAGCCTGGCCAATACGGAGGTTATCCTTTAGAACCTCTCCGTGACGCTCTTAAAACATTGGCCAATAAAACCCATATTACAAGAATGAGAAAAGACCTGGCTCGCGTCCTAAAACACTTGGGCCTTAATGCAGAATAAGGAGACACATCATGTCCTATCAGTTTTATAAAGTCCTTCACCTATTAGGCCTAATGCTTTTGTTCTTTGGCTTCGGCGGACTTCTTATTGCGGCTTACGCAAAAGTTGAACTTAAAAAACCAGCTCGCATCATGGGCTTTGTCACTCACGGTATTGGTCTTTTGTTGATCTTGGTGAGTGGTTTCGGAATGGCCGCTCGCTTAGGACTTGTTTCAGGTTTGCCTGCATGGGTTCAAGCAAAGATCGGTATCTGGGTTCTTTTGGGAATCGGTATCTCTTTAGTTAAGAGAAAAGGTTATATCGGTTGGCCTGTTGCAATTCTCCTTTGGGGCCTTGGAACTTCAGCGGCATTTATCGCTGTGAATAAGCCGTTCTAGTTTTTTCGAAGTTAAAAACTTAAAAAGGTCTTTGGTAATTCCAAAGACCTTTTTTATTTTCTAACAGCGTTTCTAATTCGTTCCACTTTTTTAAGAAGCTTTTCAAAATGCGATCCCTCCCAATAAATGCGATGGCACGTGGGACACTCATAAAAAACATCATAAATCGCAAAGGTCTTCGCATCGACACGATCCCGCACGGATTCTTTCGGCACCTCTTCAATGAGAGTATTGCATTCAAAACAACGCGCTAAAGCTTCATCACTTTCCCCAATGGAAAAATGTTTTAGAACTTCAAGGAGTTGTTCTTCGGGAGGTTCACTTTGAACAAGATAACCGCGCCCTTCGGGAATTCTGTGAAATAAGCGGCGGTCTTTGGTCAGAAGAATACGATTTTCTTTTTCGGAGATTGTCAGCAACTCATCGTCGCTAAGAGACTTATATGAGGCCGCATCCACACCCATCATGCGGAGCTGCCTCACCAGGCCCAATAAGTTTTCGTCGACTAAAAATTGAATTTCATCATTCATGGTTTCAGAGAGCAGGACACACTGTGTGTGCCTTGTGCAATCCGAACCCAGGTTACATCTTTCGCTGAAAACTCAGAAGAACTTTCTAGAGTGTCGATCATCAGGTTTTGCAGAACAAGAACAGCGCCGTCCGTTGAAGCCAAAGAAAGTCCTGATTCACTTGTTGCAGGCGCGTTCTCAATCAAAAGTTGATATTGGATTTTCTTTTGCTCATCACCAAACTGGATTTGTGCAAAACGCCCGAAGCTGTCTTCAATGATCAAAGTCATCAAAGGTTGAGACTGTGTTTTTACAAGTTTCCCATCAACGCGGAGCTGGCACTCCACGTTTTTGTAATTCAATACAGGCAAAGCCGCCCAAGAAAATGATGGAAGAGCTAAAAGAAGTAGTGCGATCAATTTCATAAATTTCCCCTCTAGAATTTGCGAACAAGTCCAGTTGCGCGTGAGCGCCAGTCCAGTCTCCGCGGGCTGACGCCCGCTGCGACATCCTCGGCATCCGCCGACTAGAACATACTATACTTCAAGAAACGGCACTCAATATTTCCGTTGAACACGAAGTGCTTGCGAGTCGATTTCAATTTTAAATCTTGAATCAACTCTTTGTTTCCAGAAAGAACCCAAGCATCCCAGCCTTTGAATCTGTGCTTCAATGTGAAACTCAAATCACGATACACGTCGCGAAGATTGTCTTCGTCACCGATACGTGCGCCATAAGGAGGGTTTACGATGATCAAACCTTTTTCTACTGGAGGTTCTACCGTCGCTACGGATTCTTTTTTGAATTCGATCACTTGATCAACGCCCGCGCGTTTTGCATTGTCTTTGGCATTTTTCAAAACACGGTTGTCGATGTCATAACCATAGAACTTAAATGGAAGTTCTTCTTTTTCAGCATCCATCGCTTCTTGAACAACTTTTTCCCAAGTTTCTTTTTCGTAGTTCAACCAGTTTTGGAAACCAAATCTTGTACGATTGATGCCCGGAGCAATGTTCAAAGCCATCATCGCGGCTTCAATCAAGAAAGTTCCAGAACCGCACATAAAGTCAATAATAGGACTTTGACCATCCCACTCAGAAACCTTGATCAGACCTGCCGCCAAGTTCTCTTTCAAAGGAGCTTCGCCCACTTCTTTACGGTAACCACGCTTAAACAAGCTGTCGCCCGAAGTGTCGATCGCGACATTGAATTGATTTTTGATCGCGCGCACGTGAATGCGCAAAGAAGGATTTTCGTTATCAACGTCAGGACGTACACCGAATTTTTCGCGGAACTGATCGACGATAGCGTCTTTCACTTTCATCGCAACGAAACGTTGATCGCGCATCTTAGAATCCGAAATGCTCGCATCAATAGAAATTGTTTGTGTTGGTTTGATGTACTTTGTGAAGTCGTGACGAAGAATTTGGTTATAAAGTTCTTCGGGTTGGTAAGCCGTAAAATCCAAAACTGGTTTCAAGATACGGCTCGCTAAACGAGAATGAAGATTGGCTTTGTAGCAGCCTTCCCAGTTGCTCTCAAAGAACACACCACCGATATAACGGTCTGTGACTTTAAGTCCGAGTTCTTTCAGTTCTTTTTCTAGAGGTTCAACAAGGCCACGGGCTGTGGAGGCAAAAAATTGAGGCATGGGCTGGTCCTTTCTTTTGTTAAGAAGAACCAGTCCCTATGCGCTGGCTCTTCTATGTTTCGCGATACTGTGGTCCACCGCCCCCTTCAGGAACGGTCCACTCGATGTTTTCGAATGGGCACTTAATATCACAAGTCTTACAGTGAATACAGTTAGTATAATTGATTTGTAAGTCCTTCTTACCTGCTTCGACCTTAGACGGTACCATCTCATATACGCTAGCTGGGCAGAAATGATTACAAGGTGATTTGTAATTAGGCTCACATACCGTACGGCAGATGTCTCCATCCTTTAGGATCAAGTGATTTGGAGAGTCCTCATCGTGCATTGTGCCCGTCAAATAAACGCTCGAAAGCTTATCAAAGAAAAGCTCCCCATCCGGCTTCGGAAGCTGGTTTTCTTCATGGTCTAAGCCATAAGGACCCCAGATATCGACCACTTTTTCCGTCGTATCAGCGTCGATATGCTCAATCTTCATATGATCGTGAAGACCACGGCCGCCTGTCGCCTCTTGCAAAGCGATCAAAGGCATAGAAGCAAACATCCCCTTGCTCAAAGTTTGGTGGAAGTTACGAACGCGGTACAACTCGTCTTTCACGTAGCTGCTCTCGATACGTTTTTCATAAGCTTGGGTTGTCGCTTCAGAGAAATCGCCGCCTTTTGCAAGGCCTTCAACGATCGTCTCTGCCGCTTGCATACCGGATTTCATTGCCAAGTGAATACCCTTAAGTTTTTGCACGTCCACCATGCTGGCAGAGTCACCGCAAACCAAGAAGCCATCACCGTAAAGTTTCGGCATTGAGTACCAACCGCCCGCAGGCAATGTCTTACCACCGTAAGCCACCACTTTACCGCCCTTAAGCATGTTTTTCAGGAACGGATGAGTTTTCAATTTTTGCAATTCACGGTGTGGATCCAGCAAAGGATCTTGCGTGTCCAAGTAAGCCACAAGACCTACGATGATTTTATCACCTGGAATCGTGTAGATAAAAGTACCACCGATAGATTTAGAAAGAGGGAATCCAAGAGTATGGATCACCTTTCCCGCTTCCACCGTGCCCGGAGGCATTTGGATCACTTCTTTCACACCTTCTTCGAACACTTCCGGATTTTTTCCGGCGCGAAGATCTAATTTTTTCTCAACTTGTTTGAAAAGAGAACCACGAGTTCCCTCTGCAAAAATCACGACTTTGGATTTCAAAATCAAACCAGGCTCAAAGTTCGCCTTTGGTTTTCCGTTTTTATCGCGACCTTTATCGCCGGTGCGAACACCCACGATTTTGTTGCCTTCATACAAAGCTTCCACAGCAGCGAAACCTGGGAAGATATTGATACCCTTCTCTTCACACTTTGTTCCCAACCAACGGTTAAACTTGCTTAAAGAGATGATGTAGTTGCCTTCGTTATGAAATGGCGGAGGTGTGATCGGAAGTTTGAAAGAGAAATCAGATCCAAGATAGTAAACCGCATCTTTTTTCACTTCAGAATCAAGAGGGCAACCTTCTTCTTTAAAATTCGGAACAAGCTCGCGCAAAGCTTTTGGATTTAAAACCGCGCCAGAGAAACTATGTGCACCGATCTCAGAAGCTTTTTCGAGGACGACGATCATTTGCTCAGGAATTTGTTCGCCTTGTTTACGACCTGCTGAAACATCTTCGTTGTGTTTTTGAATTTGGTTTTGCAAATGAAGCGCGCAAGAAAGTCCCGCCGCACCACCGCCGACGATCAAGACATCGACATCCATGGTTTCGCGAGTTACGCCTTCTGGTAGATCATTATACGTTGACATAGGTTCTCCAAAAAATTCTATTCTTCAACAGACTCTTCTTTAATTTCAGCCTGTGGCGCCACTTTTCTAACGGGTGTAGAAACTTGGCTTTGGACTTTTAAATCCTCTTCGTCCCTTCCGCCGGGATAAAGGCGCTTCTTCGCTTTTTGCGCGATTTCGGCTTCGTGAGCTTCGTCGTATTGCGGAGCTTCAGTGGCCTCTTCCTGCGCATGAGCTTTAAAAATCACCCCTGAGGATAGCAGAAACAAAACTAAGAAAACTCGGATCATCATCCAGCTCCTTGGCTTAGCGCTTCGAGCGCATATTAAAAGCTAATTGAGAAAATTGTCATTGAAATAGTGCAGGATTTCTAGACTTTAGGCAACTGAAGACGACGATGGAATTTCATCGGGATCTGTTGGCGGACCTTGTCGATACGCTCACGAGAAAGCTTCGCGACTGTGGCTCCTTGAGCACGCTCTGCCACTTGCCCCACCACTGTGCCCCACGGATCGATAATCAAACTATGGCCGTAAGTTTCCCGAGTCGCCCCGGTCTTCGTACTTTGATGAGTGCCGCCTTGAGCCGCCGCCATCACATAAGATTGACTCTCAATTGCACGAGCACGGAGCAAAATCTCCCAGTGAGCTTCCCCTGTTTTCACAAGGAATGCCGCAGGCAACAAAATCAAGTCGACCTCTTGCCGCGCGTATTGAGAAAACAACTCAGCAAAACGCACGTCGTAGCAAATCGCTTCACCAATGCGCCAGCCATCGACTTCGATGATATTCGGTTTTTGTCCATGACGGAAAACATCAGATTCACGAATCGGTTTTTGACCCTCAAGCTGAATATCAAAAAGATGCAGCTTTTGGTACGTCGGCAGAGTCTCTCCCGACGGAGTCACAAGCACTGAAGAATTATAAAGATGCCCCTCGACATAGAGAGGAACGGAGCCCAGATGCAAATGCGTATTGTATTTTTTTGCTAACTCAGAAAGTTTAGAAAATGCCGAGTGAGACAACGTCAGTCCTTCGATTTTTTCGCCTTCAGCGACACGAAGATAAAGACAGTTTTCCGGAAAACTCACAAAGCGCGGTTGAGAGTTTTTAAAAATCTCGGCGAGTTGAGTTTCGATTTGTTTCAAGTTGGTCTCAACATCATCAACGGATGTCATTTGCACTGCTGCGACGACCAACTCTGAACTCATAAACTTTACTCCGCGCCAGGGATGACTGTGGATGTGCGCGCTTCTTTAACTTCGCGACAATTCCACTTTGCTTCCTCTAGATTTTTTCGGACGTTTGAAACAAACTCAACACAAGAATTCGGATTCTGCCCTGAGCCGATTGTTTCATCGACGCCTTGCTTTGTATAAATGGCTTTGCATTTTTGATCTTCACCCATTTCAACACGCAATGTGCGAACGGTTTTGTTGTGCTTGCACAGCACTAAAGAATCACCTAGATCAGCGGACGCCAACGACGAAAAAAAAAGCACCGTCATCGTCGCCGAGAACAGTGCTTTTGTGCTTTTTAATGCTGAGATTTGATCCCTTTTCAAGCTGCCTCTCCTCTTTAACAAGTTAGGTCAAAGTAATCTTTGTAAACCCAACTTAGATTTTACGCAGCTATATTAGAGACTTAAATGGAGAGATCGCCTTAAGGACCAAATTTAGACTTTGTCTTAGGCAAACTTTGCCGACGGATCCTATGACAGATCCATCTGACTTAAAAACTACGCGTTTTTAGACTTAGTAGCTTTTTTAGAAGTCTTCTTAGCAGCAGCTTCAACCAACTTCACGTTTGAGTAGTTGATGAAACCTTCTTTTTTCAAAAGACCGTCTTTTTTGTCGTAGTGTGTTTGTACTTTCACACCTTGAACTTGAACTTTCATATTTTTAGCATCAACAGCCAAAACTGAACCCTTCTTACCTTTGTCAGAGCCAGTAATAACTTGTACAGTCGCGCCTTTTTTAATTTTCAATTTCATTTACGGCCTCAATTACTTAGAAGAAATTTTCTTTTTGATTCTCAATTTAACGGCCATAGCTCTTTTTGAAAGCTTTGAATCGTCTGCATTAAGAAGGTAGTTATCGAAACCGCCAACGTGTTCCATATCACGGATCGCGCTAGTAGCGATTTGCAATCTCACCATTTGGTTCAAAACGCGGCTAAAGATGCGTTTTTTCTGAACATTTGGTTGAGCTGTCGATTTAGTTTTAATGTTGGAGTGAGACACCAAGTTCTTAACAACAGGGCCTTTTCCAGTAATTTCACATCTGCTCATTCTAAGCTCCTCTGGCTCATCTAAAGTCTGGGTCAACGCCATCCTTCAAACTTAATAGGGGCGCTGCAAACAAGAAGTAACCATATAAAGTAAAAAGACACTTGATGGCAACTCTTTTTTCTTGTACACACATTAACTCGCTAACCAAAAGGAAATCGAAAGAGGATAGTAATGAAAAAGACAACTCGTAGCAAATACCGTCAGGAATTCTCAGGCGATCACGTATTCGATTACAAAGATCCAGCTTCTTTGACACGTTTTATCGGTGACGGTGGTAAAATCACTCCATCTAGAATCTCTAAACTTAGCGTAGCTCAACAAAAGAAAGTTGCTGCTGCAGTTAAGAAAGCTCGTAACCTAGGCCTATTGCCTTCTGGTTCTGATTCTTACGACAATTTCCACAGAGCTGAAGCGATCTCTCCAGTTCCTTTCGAGATCTAATAGCTCTCTGTCGAAATTAATGATTTCCTGATGGGAAGAAAAAAAGCCGGTTTATAGCCGGCTTTTTTTATTTTCAGACCTACTGTTCTGAAGGCTTTCGAGAGAGCTTAAACCACGTCCAAGCGGTGAAGATCACCATCACCATGTAACTTTTACTGGACCATTGATGCAGCACGGGTCCGGGAATTCCAATAAACGAGAGTTGCTCGAAGGGAACTCCCCAATTCAAAAGCCGGATTCCTAAAATCGGCAAAGCAAACAAAGTCCAAAACTGAAGAACCGCCACAAACCAGAAAAACTGGCTGAGCTGGGCTCTTTTGTATTCCAGCGCCATCAGAACCACCGGAAGCCCTACAAAGAGGACTCCCGCCACGGTCGCTGCTATTTGACGATCGGAAATAGTTTTAAAAATAACCGTCACTAGAATAATGACGATGACTTGCGCGATTAAATATCCAAGGAAAGCATTGCGTCTCATATCCAAGAACGTAGACCACCGCCCCAGACAACTCAAGGGCTTAAGAGCCCCCAGCAACGTTTAATTGCAGCTCATCAGGATCACCGTCCGGCTTTCGCCTTGCACAAGGGACATGGCGAACGAAACACAAACTTTAAAAGGACGGTTCCTATGAAATCTTACGAAATGACTCTTTTGAAACTTCAGGCGCAACTTAAAAACTTCGGTTTGAATCCGGCAGAGTGGAGTTTGCAACGCATTCAATCTCTGACTTACGTAATTCAAAACCGCAATGACGAAAATTTCGCTCTGTACGGTCGGCTGGAGTATCGCAATCACCAGCCGCAGTGGAAATCTTTGGAGGTGGTATCTCTCTAGAAAGATTCACAGCGCACAGAGAACAGGCTGCGGTTCCAAATATCTTGTTCCGCTAACATCTCCGTCGCTTTTTTCGGTTCTACAGTTACCTGCGCAGGGTCCGTTGAAAAAGGAACTTCCTCTCCAGGAAGTTTCGCAGCGACCTTCTTACGAAGCGCAGTCCACGCCTCCTCCCCATTCGCGCGGAGGTACACACTCTTCAGACGGCAGAACACGGCAATCTCTGCCTCTTGCATCCAGCCAAATCTTTCAAGCCCTGGCTCTGGTGGTTTTACTCCCCAAGCCAGGCGCACCATCAACTCAATACCGTCATTCAATGCGGATTTTACTTCAGTGATATTAAAGAGCTGATTCGTACACTCGCTCGATGCTTTACCTACATCATCTGCAACTTTTTTAAGCACCATAAAATATTCGTAGCAAGAGCCCGCACTGTTTCCAAGTTGGCAGGCCTCTTTCGCGCGAACAATCGCCGGAGGAATTTTATTTTTCTTAACTACGGTCGGAAAGATGTTCCCGGCCTGAGTTTCTTTAAAAGTGGAAGCTTGTGTGTCACACACCGTGTGCGGTGGGTTGATCAACATAAAGACAAAAATGCCTATTATTATAGCTAAAATGGCAAGAACGGGCTTCGGAAGCGAGTTGATGAAGTTTTCCATGAAAAAAAGAATAGCTTATGTCGTGCGTTAGTATCTAGTGATTTGACAACAGGCCCCTAATTTTTTATGTTCCTGTCCTCGTCGGGGAGTAGCGCAGTCTGGTAGCGCATCTGGTTTGGGACCAGAGGGTCGTAGGTTCGAATCCTATCTCCCCGACCAATTTTTCAAAAAAGCCGAGTGCAATCAAAGATTGCAGTCGGCTTTTTTGTTTTTTGCGCCCGTGAAAATAGAATTTGAAGTTACGATCAAAACTGGGTCGTAGGTTCGATCGGCGGCGCAGGAAGCGCCCCCGAGGGTGCCGAAGGCAGTCGCCTAAGCGACCGAGGGCCCGGACGGCCCGAGCCCCATCCCCGGGACCAACTAAGAATGCCCAGGTCGAATCTCTTCACTCCCTTTTCGCTTCGAAGCCACTGACTCACTCGCTTCTTCTTCACAGTGCAACTCCACCCACTCAGCAAACGCCTTCATAAACTTCTCCAAAAATTCCCGCGTTTCATTCTGAGTTAATGATCCGTCGGCGCTAAAAAGTTTTGCCGCATTAGAGATATAAGCTTCCGGCTGTTGCATCGCTGGCATATTTAAAAACACCATGCACTGGCGCAGATGATGATTGGCACCGAAGCCTCCAATCGCTCCCGGAGACACACTCACCACCGCGGCAGGTTTTCCTTCCCAAACGCTTTTTCCATAAGGGCGAGATCCCACGTCGATGGCGTTTTTCAAAACACCGGGAATGGAGCGATTGTATTCGGGAGTGACGAAAAGAACTCCATCGTATCCTTTGATCTGCGTTCTGAACTTCTGCCAAACTTCGGGAGGTCGGTTTTCGTCGTCGAGGTCTTGGTTATAAAGCGGCAGGTCTCCGATTTCGACAATTTCAAGTTTCAACGAAGAAGCCGCAAGACCAAGAAGTACCTTCGCCATCTTACGATTGAATGATTCTTTACGAAGACTTCCCACGAGCACCGCGATTTTTCTGACAGACATTTTCTCCTCCGGGTTTATAAACACCAATTTTAAAACTTCAAAGAAGCTTAGGATATTTGCCTTCACGAGAGCTGTGATAATACAGACTCTCCTTCCTTCGTGTCTTGCGACACTGCGTGCAAAGAGTTTTGAACGCTTCAATGCTAAAGTTAAATCACAAACTTCAAAGCCATCGGCAGAGTTATGATTGAAATAGTTGTCGGAATTTGGGCCGTCTGTCTTGTCCTCTCACTTATGGTGAGTGGCTTTAATATCTTTATGGTTCGCAGACGTCTTAATTCTGTGAAACTAAAAACTTTGAATGCCAATCTGGAAAAATTAAATCTCTATTGGTCTTACACAAATTCAAACTTTCAACACTTATCTCCCGACATTGTTGCCCACGATAAAAACAGATCTTTAAGACAAGCTTATGCGATCACTCTGCTGGGACTTTTAAGCATTCCAGGTCTTTTGATTTTAATGGCTGTAGTGCTGAGTATTCACTTTCTTGCTAAGACACGAAAAGAAATGGCTGTGATGGGAAGCGATCTTGCCAAAGTGGATTCCCTTTCCCAAGAGCAGGTTTCGTCTTTAGTACAAGAACTCGATGCGATTGTGTGATCCGGAATCTTCCGGATCTAATTTGTGTTGATTCATTACATCTTGCGCGAACCTCTCTCGATCCGAAAAACTAATGCGAAATTATTTTTTCAAGGAGGATCTATGAAAAGAGTGTTTGTGTTCTTAATGCTAATCCTTAGTTTCAAAGCTTACGCCGCGGAAGATTCACCGAAGGTTACACAGCCTTCTTCTTCACAGATAATCATGTCTTTATTGTCGACGAGCCATGATGAATCAGCGTCGACATCTCACTACTGCTGCATCACTAAAAAGGAAGGAACCTACTGTGATATGGGTTACTACGATAATTTTGGTCAGCCTTGCAAATGCACATTGGGCAACAACGTGTCTTATGGCCATGTCTGCCGAAATTAGAAGTGATTTAAGGCTTTATTTCTTTATTGTTAATCTCGTGCGCTAGTTCTGCGCTGAAGTAAATAATGGCGGAAGAATAGTAGACCCACATCAACAAAACAACGAAAGAGCCGGCGGCGCCATACAAAGAAGCCGCTGCGCTCTGTCCTAGGTAAAGACCGATCAATGTTTTCCCGATTGAAAATAAGATCGCCGTGATAAGGCCCGACGTCGCCGCGACTTTTTTACTGACGTCCCGTTGCGGGATAAAAAAATAAAGTGTCGAAAACAAAAGCCAAAAAATAAAGAGCGAGACGACAAAATTAATTATTTGTCCAAAGACCTGGTCACTGCCTTTTAGATAAAGAGACAAAACCGACGAGACCATCAAAGAAACAATGGAAATAAAAACGAAGGTTAAAACCATTCCCATACTAAAAAGTTTTTCTTTCAAAAACCCCCATACTCCCGTCAAAAACGATCCCCCCTTTTCTGCCTTTTGCTCAGGAGTCACTTGGAAAATTCTATTTAAAGAATGTCGGAGATCTCCGAAAATGGCGCCAGCGGATATTAGTAAAGTGACGAGACCGAGAACTCCGGCCAGATCTCGACTCTTCGGTTGCTTATCCACATTCTTTGCAATTTCTCGAATGAGTTTACTAGCCTCGCTTCCAATCAGACCTTGGATCTGCAAAAGGAGTTGCTCCTGAAAGCTTTCATTGATGAGCGAAATAAATGTCAGAAGAAGAACTAGAAGAGGCGCAAGAGACAACGCTGTGTAAAACGCCAGCGAAGCTGACATCTCTAAAATGTCATCCTCGCCAATCTTCGAAGACAGACGTTTGTAGTTTATGGACTTAAGACGTTGGGAAAACCAGTTCATAACCTATTTTTTATTCAAATCGAAAAATGAAACACGTTAAAAAATCGCCTTCGCTAAAACACAGAGGAATATTTGACAAATATCCTTCTTCTTTCCTTCGGACTAAGATGAGTTATTCATTCTTATAAGGAGAACTCGCATGGCCAGCTCAGCGAAAAAAATTTTAACTACCTTCGGAGTTGGATTTTCCTCTGCCATTGTCGCATCAAAAATACGTGATGAGTTTCGCGCTCGAACTTTTAAAGGAGCTGTTGTTGTCATCTCCGGCGGCTCCCGCGGCTTGGGGTTGGTTCTTGCAGAAAAGTTTGCGAAAGCGGGAGCGAGTCTTGCTCTTCTTGCTCGGGATGAGGCAGAACTGCGCCGTGCTCAAAATATTATTCAGCACCGTTATCCAGAGACCTTGGTGCATTGTTTTGTTTGTGACTGCACCAAAACAGACGAAATCAATTACACCGTGTCAGATATTTTAGATGAGTTTGGCAAAATCGATGTCCTTGTGAACAACGCGGGAATTATTTCGTCTGCTCCCATTCAGAATGCCACCGAAGAAGATTTCGAAGATTCTTTGGAGATTCATTTCTGGGCGCCTTACCACCTTATTGAAGCATGTCGTCCTTATTTAAAGGCCGGAAGTCGTATTATCAACATCGCTTCTATTGGCGGTCTGGTTCCGGTTCCTCATAGAGCCGCTTATTGTGCCGGAAAGCACGCATTGGTCGGCTACTCTCGCACTTTGCGAGCGGAACTTCTTCGCGATAAGATTTATGTTACAACAGTTTCACCAAGTGTTATGCGCACGGGTTCTATCGACCATGCAACCTTTAAGGGCCAAGTGGAAAAAGAATATGCATGGTTCTCTCTTTTAGCGTCGCTTCCAGGATTAAGCACCAACGCGGAAAAAGCCGCGCAGAAAATTGTCGATGCCAGTAAATATGGAAAAGCGGAGTTGATGATTTCAGCTTCTACGAAAATAGCGACGGTCCTCCAAGCGCGTTTCCCTAACTTCTTTTCTGACATTGTTCATTTGGCTAACGTGGTTATGCCAGGACCGACCGATGATTCGGATTTGGTTGTCGAAGGTAAGGATGCTCATTCCGCAATCTCACCCTCGGTATTGACCGCTCTAAGTGAGAAGGCCGCCCTCCGCAATAACGAAGGATCTATTCGGGGTGAAGATCACTAGACCATGACACCTAGACCTATTGATTTTTAACGGGAAACTTCATCAAATAAGGCATGCAAAAAAAAGAAGTCGATATCTTGGTGGTGGGCGCTGGCATTATTGGCACAGCGGTGGGTGCGGAACTTTCTCGTCGTGGCGCTAAAGTTTGTGTGATTGATAAAGGACAAGTCGGAAAAGGCTGCTCTTACGGGAATGCCGGATGGATGACTCCTTGTTTTGCGATGCCATTACCGATGCCAGGTATGTTGATCAAATCTATGAAGTGGCTTTTAGATCCCGAGAGTCCACTTTACATTAAGCCCTCTTTTTCTTTGGATCTTGCGTCGTGGCTTTTTCAATTCATGAAAGCCATGAATGAAACTCAAGCAAAACGCGCCGTTGATGCTTTGGTCGTTCTTTCGCAAAAAAGTCTTACGGAATATGAAAAACTGGGTCAAAAATATCCAGAAATTCATTTTCAACAAAAAGGTCTTTTGATGGTAAGCCAAACAAAGGCTGGCGTCGCTGCGGCTGTTGAGGAATTGAATTACGTTAAAAATCTGGGCGTTCCCGGCAAAGTTTTAAATTCCGGCGACATTCAAGAAATGGAACCGGCTTTGAAGTCTCCTCTTTTAGGTGGAGTCTATTTTTCTCACGAAGCCATGGCAGAACCTTATTTAGTTGTGCAAGCCTTTGCAAAAGAAATCCGTGCTCATGGTGGTGAAATTCTTGAGCAATGTGAATTGAAAGATCTTGTGATCTCCGGAGACAAAGTCGAAAAGGTTCTGACTTCGCAAGGCGAGATTCATGCAAAACAAGTAGTTATGGCGACGGGAAGCTGGTCGAAGTCTTTAGCACGCTTGATGCGCCTTCGTGTTCCAGTTTTGGGTGGAAAAGGTTACGCGATGATCGTTCCGCCTTTAGAAAAACAACCGCAATATCCCATGATGTTGGTTGAAAAGAAAATCGCCATCACTCCCCGTCAGAACTCTTTGCGTATTGCTGGAACTCTGGAATTGGTCGATCAAGATTTTTCTATCACTCCACAAAGAGTGGAGAACATCAAAAAAGGCGCAAGAGAGTTTTTGCATCTTCCGCAAGAACTTCAAGTTCAAGAGTTATGGGCGGGACTTCGCCCTTGTACTCCGGACGGGGTTCCTTTGATTGGTTATCACAAAAACATTTCAAACTTGATGCTCGCTTTAGGACATCAAATGTTGGGTCTGCAAAGTGGTGCTGGAACAGGCCTTCTTGTTTCCGATCTTCTTGAAGGCAAGTCACCGTTTGTGGATCTTAAAGTTTTGGATGTAAATCGTTTTTAATGAGACGAAAATGGCACAAAAAAAGGGGACTTTGTCCCCTTACTCAATAACCTAACAAACTCTTTTTAGGTTGTCAAAGAAACCACCCCGTTTTCAAACTATATTTTTAGTTTCAAATTTTTCACTTTCTTTTTCCTACAGCCTCCCCACAACATGCAATTGGAGGCGCTCATGACAAAGTCCATTGCTCAAAGACCCAATTCACAGAACCTGCTTACACAACTGATCACTAACAACCAACTTATTCACGATGTGCAATCGTTAGATGCTTCAATTTTGAAAAGGATCATTCACCACATTGGCTTAGAGGACTCCGGCGAGCTTCTGATGCTCGTTACCTCTGAACAGCTGCAAGAAGTGATTGATCAAGACACATGGTTTAGCCCAGGTGTCGGTAAAGACGAACGCTTTAACGCCACTCGTTTTTGTCAATGGCTCGAAATCCTTTTAGAAGTCGGAAGTGACTTTGCTGCAGAAAAAGTTTCAGAAATGGATGAAGACCTTCTCACTCTCGCTTTGGCAAATTTAATCATGGCAATGGATAGTGATGAGCTTGCCCATCTCACGCGAACAGCTGAAGACGATCGCTATTCTGAAAATAAATATTTAGAAAAAGCACTGGAAAGTACCTTTAACACGGAAGTGGAAGGATATTTGATTATGTCGAAGGCAACATTTCAATGGGACACTGTCTCTTCGTTATTGCTCAGCTTGCAAAAAGATCACCGCGATCTTATCGAACGTATTTTGTCTCGGATTCGTTTCATCACACTTGAACAGATTGATGAGCACGATGGCCTCTACAATCTTTTAAAGGAAAGCCAATCCTTGGAAGAAGACGTAAGCTCGGAACGCGAGCAAAGAAAGGAACAAGAGGGTTACGTGGGGCCTTCTTCGGCAGCTGCATTCTTAAAACTGATAGATCAAACGTCTCTTGAACATCTTATGTCTCAAGAAGCAGACCCCATCAGCACAATGTACTTTCGTTCTTTCAAGCCAGGTCGCGTTCGTCCATTTACTCCTTTGTCGCCGGAGCTTGCAAAGCTTTTACGAACTCATGGAGTAAAAACCGAAGCCCCCGTGCTAAAGATTCAAAGCTCAAAGAAACTTCCATCCACCATGCGTTCTTACTTATATGAACTGCGAGAAAACAATACAGAACTTTTCAAACGGAAAATTCTTGAGCTCAATTTTCTTGCCAACGTTTTAGTGAGCGGCTACAGCCCGAATCAAAAACAACATCTTCGCCCCGTAGAAGCTATGGATCTTGCCATGCGAGTTTGTGATGAAGGATTTGGATATGTAAAAGATCTTCCTCGTGAAGACCTTGTAAAAGCTTTTAAGATTGGATGGAAAAGAAGAAATCACCGCTAGCGATTTTATTCATCCGTGTGGCGTTTCTCAAGTTCCAAAAGAAATTCTTTGGCTTTTAATCCGCCTGCGTATCCTGTCAGGTGCCCCGACTTTGCGATGACTCTGTGACAAGGCAAGATAATGGAGATCGGATTAAGACCATTGGTGCGGCCTACGGCGCGAACCGCCAGGGGCTTGCGCAACTTCGTCGCTTGTTCTTGGTAACTCACTGTTTTGCCGTAGGGAATTTTTGAAAGAGCTTTCCATGTTTGGCATTGGAAGTCTGTGCCCTTCAATGTTACAGGAATATCAAAGTCATGGCGCTTTCCGGAAAAATATTCTTTGAGCTGTTTACGCACAAGCGCGATGACTTCATTTTCTTTTTTCATCACCTCAGGAAATTTTTCTTTAAGAGCTTTGATATTCGTATCGTGACCAAGAACCCAAAGGCTCTGCTCATCCGCAATAGCATGAAGGTTGCCAATAGGACTTTCGATAATTTGATAATAGAAACTCATAAGGATTTTCCTTTCTTTGTAGCGGCAACGGAGTCCCGCCAAAGACAGTGAACAAGGTAGGCGCGAAAAGAAGCCCACTCTTCCACTTGAATAGTTTTATTTTTAATAGCTCGTTCCACAATAAGATCATTTGCCGGGAACGCATCGGAATCGCCAAGACAGCGCATCGCTATCATCTCTACCGTCCAGGGACCAATGCCTTTAATAGCTAGAAGTTTTTTTCTGACAGATTCTGAATCCGCTGTCGGAGATAACACAATCTCCCCACTTAAAACACTTTGGCTCAGACTGCGAATGGCCGCGGCTTTGACCTTAGTCACTCCCAATTCTTCAATCTTAGCTTTGCTTAAAGCCTGCGGAGTTGGAAAGGAGTAAATTTCTTCAGAGCCCTCAATCTTTTTTCCGAAACGCAAAACCATCTCTTTGGTTTTCTTTTTTGCATGCTCTGTTGAAACAAGCTGTCCTAAAATTATGGAAACAGCCACTTCAAATCCATCAAAGCATCCCGGAATGCGCACGCCTTGAGGTTTCATTTTTTTGGATTGAGGCAAGTGCACCGGATTATGTTCAGTATCAAAAAGATGCTTTAAGAGCGCAATGCTTGAGCGCATTTTTGACAAAGGAAGATTCGTTGCTTCTACTTTCAAAGCATTTTCCTTTTCCTTGTAACGCACACAGATTTTCGCGACCCCATTTTCGGTTGCGATAAAACGCGTGTAACTATCTAAGCTCACTTGCTCAATGCCATAAGTTTCATGACGGGCGAGGTAAGCTAAAATATTCTGCCAATCAAACGGCGTTCTCACGGAAATAGAAAGAGTCAGTTCAGATTTATTTTCAGCAGATGACTCTTTTCTGACTTGAGACGGTGTCACTTTATAAAGGGCTTTAAACGCCTCATTAAAACGACGAATGGATTTAAACCCCACAGCTAAAGCAATATCCGTGATGGGGCTGGAGGTCTGAAGAATCAACTGCTTGGCCAAATGAAGACGTTTCGTCACAAGAATTTCTATAGGCGAGGCTCCCAGGTGTTCATCAAAAAGTCTGCGTAGATGACGATCTGTCATTCCGACTTTATCAGCCAAGGTTGCGACATCCAATGAATCTTCCGTCGCTTCATCAATAATTCGCAGAGCTCTTGAAACACTGTTGACGGTCCCCTGCAAAATCTTACTTCCCGGAGCCACATCGGGACGGCAACGCAAGCACGGACGGTAGCCTTCTTTTTCCGCTTCACTGGCACTTTTAAAGATCAAAATATTTTCAGGCTTCGGCTTTGCCGGGCATACAGGACGGCAATAAATACCTGTGGTTTTCACGCCAAAATAAAATCGCCCGTCATAGCGAGGGTCTTTTCTATTGATGATCTTCTTAAGATCTTCTGAGGATAGCTCTTTCATGCCCTTGATCATAGCTCCTCAACCCTACCACAACTGGCGGTTTTCGGACATGACCAATTTTAGAAATGCTGGCCATTTTCGTAGTAAGAGGACTTTTCTAGGACTTGAAAGACCACGACAACGTCTTCCGCTCCAGTTAAAGCTTTGACCTTGGCCGTAATAATCCGCGCAGAGGCATCTTGGACTTCTTGCGAGCGCGCAAACCAGAGGACTTCTACAAATGGATAGGAAGCTGAGGGCTGACCTTGAGAGAAAAATTCAGTCGCAATAAATTCAAAAGTAAAATTATCTTCCGCCGTGTTCATGACCTGAGCCAACTCAGGAGCTAAGCTTTGACTGAGTTGACAAACATGATCTTTTTTAACAGCTCGTATACGAATATGTGGCATGTGCGAAAATCTAACAAGAAGTGCTTAGTCCTTCAAGGATTTCAATGCACATTCAATAAAGGCCTGAACTTTCGGAGCCACAAAGCGCTGGGCTGGATACACGAAAGATAAATTCAACGAGCCCCACGTCCACTGGGGAAGAACCGGGACTATTTTTCCTTGTTTTGCTTCTTCCTCACACAAGAACTGCGGAATAAGGCCAATACCATCTCCTTGCATCACAAAAGCTTTTGTCGATTCCATATCATCAACAACAATGCGACTCGGGAAGGCCACTGTTTGTATTTCACCCTGACGACTGAGCCTAATGGTGTTATTTTTCTCGGCTGAAAAACTGATGCACTGATGCTTTTCCAAATCACGAGGATGTTTGGGAAGTCCATTCTTTTTAACGTAGGCCGCATTGGCCCACAGTGAGGCTTGCGATTCCAAAAATCTTCGAGCGACCATTGTGGAGTCCTTCAAAGATCCGATGCGAATCGCCAAATCCACACCTTCTGAAATCAAATCCACCAAACGATTGGTCGCCACAAGCTCGACACGCATTTTAGGATAACGCTTAAGATATTCTTTCGTAATGGGAGGCAAAATGATATGGCCAACATCAATGGTAGAAGTAATGCGCAAGGTTCCTTCGGGCTCACTGCGCTTTGTAGTGAGTTCCTTTTCTGCCGCCTCTACTTCATCTAAGACTCGCAGACAACGGCGAAAATAGGCTTCCCCTGCTTCGGTAAGATTGAGTTTTCGAGTGGTTCGGTGAAGCAGAGTAACTCCAAGACGTTTTTCTAAAAGTGCGACCTTTCCGCTCACCGTCGTGAGCGGCATTCCCAAGAGTTTCGCCGCCTTGGTAAAACTCCCCGCCTGTACAACCTTTACAAAGATATCGATTCCATCTAGTTGCATTTTCTCATTATACGGATATCCGGATAATATTTCCACATTTTACTATCTAATCAGAAGAATTCCTTCGCGCTATGATAAGCCCATCAAGGAGAAACACAATGAACACCGAAACACTCTTAGTCACAGGCGCTTCCGGACATTTAGGCAAACTGGTCTTAGATATTCTCTTAAAAGGCCCAAAAAGAAACATCATTGCGACCACCCGCAATCCCGAAAAACTAGCCGACTATGCAAAACGCGGAGTCACCGTCCGTGCCGCTGACTTCAACGACGCCTCTTCCCTTGTGGAAGCCTTTAAAGGAGCTGACCGTCTTTTGCTCATCAGTACGGATGCAATTGGTTCGCGCATCGCTCAACATAAAAACGCAGTTGAAGCCGCGAAAAAGGCCGGAGTGAAACACATTATCTACACGTCCTATCCTCATCCCGATAAAGCTCCCGCGGCCGTCGCGCCCGAGCATTTTGAAACGGAAAAAATGATTCAAGCCAGCGGTCTCGGTTATACCTTTTTAAGAAACAATCTTTATGCAGATAATTTACTCCCTGCCATCGCCACAGCCATAAGCATGGGAGCTTTCGCAGGCACCGCTGGAAAAGGAAAAACAGCTTATGTGACAAGAGAAGACTGTGCGTATGCAGCAGCCGGTGCCCTTTCTGCCTCTTACACGCAAAATACGGTGACCGATGTTACAGGGCCTCGCGCTGTCAGTTACGAAGACATTGCAGGTATTGTCAGTGAACTCGCAGGTCGATCTCTTCCTTATATCGATATGCCAGAAACAGAGTTCAAACAAGCCTTGATGAAGTCAGGCCTTCCTGAGGCATGGGCCGATCTTTTTGTATCCTTCGATGTGACGGCCAAACAAGGATATGCGGACCATGTCACTAACGCTGTCCTAGAACTTTCAGGACATGCCCCCAAAGATATTAAAGATTTCCTAAGAGAAAATCGTCAGAGCATTTTAAAATAAAAAAAGCCCGGTGCAGACCGGGCTTTTTTCGTTTCAATTAAAATTTGAAAACTATTTGAACTTCGTCGTAACAACTTCACAGATCGAACCTTGCAACAAAGAAGCACCACGGTAGATTGTAGCGTCTAACACGTCTTTGTCTTGAAGAGCTTCATCACGAGCGGCTTCACACTCACTTAGGTAGTGAGCACAGATTCCAGCGCTGTCTTTTGATTCACAAACCCAGAAAAATTTCTTGATAATTCTAGAGTCAAATTTAACTTCAGGCACTTCAGAATGAAGCTCTACGCTGCAAATGATCTTTGCGCGGCCGTCTTCTTGGATGTCCTGAGAGTAACCGTAAGTGAAGTTCTTATACTTCAACTCAACTCGTTGAGATTTGGCGATTTCATTTTTACGAGCTTCGATATTGTTGATGAACTTTTCACAACGCTCACCCAACTCTTGAACCGTGCCTTTTTTACTCCAGTTCAAAACACGGCCTGAGGGTTTGCCGAAAGTACAACGCGTACCTTCTTCGTTACAGCCCACACCTGTATAATAAGGAGCTGCCGAAGCCATACTGCTCAGAGACAACAAAGAAAAAAGAGCCGCTAGAGTCTTCTTCATAAAATTACCTTCCAATTTAGGAGTTGTTAAATCACTCGCATTCCTAGCGAAAAACGAGCCATCTGGAAAGTTCTCCTAGAGCGCATTGGAGGCACGGAGCCTGACGAAAGATTAGACAGGGAACAAAAAAAGGCTCCCGGAGGAGCCTTATATTACTATTCAGAAAGTTCAGCAGATTTAGCTTTTTTCTTTTGCGCCGCCAATTCTAACTGGCACATTTTTACTTTTGTTTCATACTCATCCTGACGCTTTTCCAGGGTGTTTCTGTAACCTCTAAAGCGCGCCAATCGATCTTTTAGGAATTCTTCAGAAACTCCGACGATGCGTTTTTTATCCTCGATACCCATAGATGAAAAATCATCGTCCGGCGTGACATATTCACGTGCCTCAGTCCAACGAACTTTGCCATCGCCACTGTTATTGACATCGCCCAGCTGAACACGACAGTCACGTAACACACCATAAAGGCCGCGGTTGTCTAAATAACGAGGTCCGCCCATCACTTTCGCTTCAAGATCATAGACATCTAATTCTAAACGACGCAATTCTTCATTCATTGCCACTTTACGTTGATAAACCATGTCGCCGTCTTTAACGCCAACAACAGAATCAGACCGCACTGGTGCTGACATATCCACATTTGTATCGATGTCTTTTGCTTTGTGTTTTGAAGCACAAGACACAATAAAAAGCCCCATCAATACAACTAAAACCTTACGCATAAAATGCCTCCACAATGTCATTTAAAACTCTAGAAGGAGGACTGAGTAAGGTCAAATTGTATGCACCGAGTTTAGCGTCTCTTGTTTCAAATCTGAAAACAGACGTTGGCAAGTCTCGGTTTGACATGCCACATCTTTTTAAGTGGACAAATTTCTTTGCAGTAATGTGCAAACTATTTATCTCAACAAAGCTCCATTCTTTAGGCTCGCAAAAATTTGACCCTCTCTATACAAGGTCGATACTGAAGATGTTAAAAAAGGAGATGGCTATGAAAACACTCATCCTCGTCGCTTTAATCAGTGTTGGGTCCTTAGCTAGCGCAAATCAACAAACACCGACGACAAGTGCTCTTGAATTTTCTCGCGAAGAAGCTGAACGTGCTCCAGAAGGCCTTGTTCCGTTCATCGCACTTGGAGGTGGTTATACAGGATATGAAAATGTCAGCTCAGTGGAAGGCACCCCTGCTACATTAAAACTCTTAGGATCTTACTACTTCCCCGCATCCCATTTTGTTATGGATCTAGGTTATGGTGTGAACAACCAACAATTCACACAAAGTCGGGATACCACACTAGATACTTCTAGAACAGGTGGAGCATTGGAATTGGCGGCTCGCTACCGTTGGGACAGCAAATGGCAAGCGGGTATCGTCGCCAACCAATTCTACGAACAGGGTAAAGCTCTTTCTGCAGATCAGGGAGATGCACACTTTGTCGGTTTGCAAGTGCTTCGTGAATTCAACATGACACCAAGCTGGCTGGCTCGTCTGGGCGTGCGTGCAATGTCACTCACAAACAACACGGACGGACTAGTCCCTATGTATCTTGTTGATTTGCAGATCGGTTGGAACCCAGGAGCTTACAGAACTTCGGTCCGCCAAACAGCAGCGAACGAAAATCCTGTTCAACGTGAACCACAAAACGTAACGAATGTAGATGAAGAGTCTGCTACGTCTGAAGAAATGGCCAATGAAGAAGTCTCAACACCACCTTCTCGTCCTGTCGCTGAAGTTCAGCCACAGTCCGCTCTTCGTGATGTCGCACTTTCCAGCGTTTTAGGTTCAGGCAGTGAAATTCAGTTCAATACAGCAAAAGCCTCTGTTTCCACTGAGGATCAGGAAAAACTATCTAAAGTGGCAAAAGCTTTAGCTGACAATAGAGATCTCTTTGAAAAAGTCGAGATCCACGGGTATGCCGATGCCTCTGGAAGCCCTGCTATCAATCAAAGAATTTCACAACAAAGAGCAGACTCCGTTCGCAATATCATGCGCCAAAACGGACTTCGCTCTTCGGATGTTATAGCTAAAGGCATGGGCTCTGAAGATTCAACAGGAGTTCAAGCCTCAGATCGTCGCGCAGAACTTGTTTTCACGGGAGTTAAAGACGAAGCAAAACTTCGTGAAGTACTTTCGCAAATTGAATAACAAGGAAGCGGACAAACAAAGCGTCGCCTAAAAAACGACGCTTTGTTATTTTTCAAAGACCGAAACAAATTCCTGGTCAACATCTGTATCGACGTCGCTCACCATTTCATTCCATTCCTGGTAAAGATACGCTTCCTCCTCGCCCATGACAGGCGCGGGCTTTTCTAAACGCATAACAATAGCTAGCAGACAGCTCGTTGCCATCACCGGAAGCACGATCCACCACATACGCTTGCGTTCCGACTTGTCATTGATCTTACGCCAGATACGCGAAGACTCCCCCAGCGGAGCTGACGGAACTTCTGAGGTATTTTCTTTTAAGAATTTTTTTAAAAGGTCGTCACTCATAACTTCACTCCTTTCTTTGTTAAGACCTCGCTCATTTTATTACGTGCATGATTCAATCTTGACTTCACCGTTCCTTCGGGAAGCTCTAATGTCACAGCGATATCCTTGATAGGTTGATCTTCAATATAAAATAAAATAGCAACGGCCCTGTGCTCTATATCAAGACTTTCTAAAGCCAGATTTGCGACCTCTTTGTCAGAAATATTTTTTTCCAGTGTGTCTGTAGCCAGATCTATCTGTAAATTCTCACGTGCTTTTCCCGACCGGCGTAAGAAATCAACGGCACAGTTATAGGCAATTCGATACAGCCACGTAGAGGCTTCGCTTTCACCACGAAAGCGTTCTCGGTACTCCCAGGCTTTCATAAAGGTTTCCTGCGTAAGATCACTCAAAGAAGCTTCACCGACCAAACGGAAAAGCAGGCCCCGCACTTTGGAAGAGTGGGCCTCGTAGAACAATTTAAAAGCTTCTTCGGAGTTTAAACTCACTTTATCTGCCTTATTGTCCTTTGTTGAAAAGCTTCGCGCGTTGCTCATCTGTTAACACGTCTCTTGCCGCCAACAGGTTTTCAAGTCGGACTTTGCCAAGTTGAATCTTTTTATCCATCATTGCTTGATAAGCTTGCGAAATAGCATCCTTGGAAGCATTGGTTCTTACGGCCTCTTTAAAAGCGATCTTTGCCTGTTTCATTTCCTCACGAAGTTTTTTAACGTCTTCTCTTTTAGCTTCACGCAAAGCTTTGAGTTTAGAAATCTGTTCTGAGCTCAGCCCCAGGTCTTTCATCTTCTCAGGACTGAATTGACGCTCCATAGGAGCAAATTCATCCTTATGATGATCCCGCTCTCCGCGAGCCATGGCGATTCCAGAAAGCATCGTGATTGCTAAAATCGTTACAAGAGACTTAGAGAACTTCATAGTTCCTCCTATTTACAGCTTTAGACGCTGTTCCCATGGGTCAGGTTCAAAAATATTTTTCTCAATTTAAGGCGATTTGAAGAATTTCTTCCAGGACTTTCTTCATGGTTTCTAAATCCATGGAAGGCATATCAGGCTTATCTAAAACTTGCTCTGGCAGAAAAGGCACATGAATAAAGCAAGTTTGGCTTTTTATTTTATTTTCCTGAAGACACAAAAGGGTTTTGTAATAAACGTAATTGCAGACGTACCCGCCCGCACTGAGGGAGACCGCAATAGGGAGCTGCTTTTGTTGCAACTGATCTTTAAAGTTCGATACATTCAATGTAGAAAACAAAGCACTTTCTTTTCCAGAGATAATAGGCCCCTGCAAAGGAGTCACACCATCTTCATCTGGCTTTTCGGTTTCGATCCAATTGAGAGCCACACGTTCAAGATTGATTTTTGAGCGTCCTCCGGCTTGTCCCAACATGAAAATATAATCATAGGAAGTCTGAGCAATGCGCGACTCCAACAGAGACGCAGCAGCGGCAAAAGAAACTGGCAAAAGCAATGTTTCGACTTTGCTTTGAAAGGCAAAATCCCTCTTGAGCCATTCAAGAAGGATTTCACTTGGATTGATTTTCTCTCCAAGAAAAGGAGAAAATCCAGTAACAAGAATTCGAGGCGCCTTCATCATTCGAAGTGACTTCTCCACGTCATATAGAATTCATTACTATTTGTACCATTAAGCGGATGACCTTTGATACGGAATTCCACTTTCGTGTTAAATTCCCGAGTCAATGCCTGAGCTTCTGACTCAGTACGAGGAATGCGCGCACCCAAGGCTGTCAAAGAAGACACCGGCACCCAAACCTCTTTCGTGGTTGTGCACGAACGATTCGCCAACCAGGGACCTTTGTCAGCACATTCTCTGCCGCCGTTCCAATTAAAGATGCGGAAAGAAACTTTCACCTGGTCTGACTGAGAAGAAAAGTTCCAGCTTTGACCGATATGCTCATATTGAGGACCCAGTTTTTTGAAACCAAACGTCCAAGGCATTTCTTGTTTCTTATTGTATTCGTCTACGAACTCGGGACTGTGAGTTAAAACGAAAGTTCTCAATACTGCCGCAGAAGCTTGCGCACCGTACGCCGAAGAGAAACCGCAGTGATTTCCATATTTCAGATTAAGCACGCCTACGTTCGCAGACTTTTCATAAAAATCGTCATGCTCGACAACTTGCGCGTTGATTTCATTATTCACAACCATATCATCTTTAGAAGCCCATACCATCAACGGTGTTTTCACTTCTTCTTTCCAATTCCAGAAGTTGTTGGATTTGAAATAGGACTGCGGAGTGCTTGCAATTCCACGTCTTTGCAAAGAAGTCGATGCCAACTCACCGATATAATCCGCCATACCTAAACGACTTGATGGAATTTTTGCGTCTGTGATTAGATCAGGAACATCCGTGATATATTGACGAGCTTCCCTAAAATGATCTTTCGACATTTTAGCAAAGATACGACCGACAATTTGACCACCGAATAGGTGATCCAACGTCGGACGAAGGCTCACTACCGGGCAAATCGCTGTTACAGAATTAAATACTTTCTTTCCGTCCGGAAGAAGATATTTATCATTGAAGGCCGCCCCCATGACGGCCGCATTACCGCCAAGACTGATACCCATTAAATGAATACTGGAAATGCGGTCTTTGTATTCCCACTTATCACGCATCCACTTACCGACTTCCATTGCTTCGTAACCTTCAGACCAACCGCCCAATGTTACTTTTTTATTGTAGTAGATATAGTCCATGCCCGTTTGATTTGCTAAAAGCAAAACGTTGAACGGGCTTTGATCGAATAAGTGCATCAGGTAACTTTTCATTGACGCTGTTTGTGCCGCTGAACAGAACACACCGCACTTTACAATCACAAGAGGACGTGGACGAGGATCCTGTTTCATCGCCAGGATTCCAGGAATTTTCGTTCCATCTGGAAGCTTCACCATAAACTCTTTCACCTGAGGATGAGTCAAGAACGGATATTGAAACTTCGAAAACTTCAGAAGCCCCAAAATTCCCGTCGTGGAGTTGCTCGTAAGTTCATTCGCACATCTTGCGAAATAATCTTTGGCAACTTTGTAGTATTGCGCGGTGGAAAGTTTTTTACCGACAATGCTATCTTCGAAACGTCGAGGATCACATTGAGGACTCATGTCCTTTGTGCTCAAACCGTCTGGAACTTCTTCGAGAAATCCCTTGGCGGTGGGAACATCTTGACCCGACTCTTTTGCTAACTCTTGATAGAATTGTGACTCTAGGTCGAGCTGCGGAACAGACAAAGATTGAGCTTGCGCTGAAATAGACACGACCAAAAGCGACCCAACAAACATGCTGAACATCTGCGATGACATTTTTTACCTCACGTACTAATCTGACGTACTATGTCTGGCATATCGACTGAGGGTTGGGCTGGGTTTAGAGAAAACTCAGTTTGTCAAAACACTCGACAAAATATGGGGATTTGTTGTTTCGATTTAAAACGCAGATGTCTCGGAATGAAATTCTGAAACGAAAAAGCGCTGATAGAACACCAGCGCTTTTCTTTGTTCGAAAGAATGAATTTAAGCGATTTTTTTAATCTGAGTGAGCTTGTCTTTTAAGACAGAGTTCTCATGCTTTAGAGCATTCACTTCAGAAGCAAGTTGATTGAGTTTTCTTTTTAAGAAATCCACTTCTTGCTGGGCGCCCGGATCTGTCGTCTCACCAACGGCAGTCGGTTTCGCCTCTTTCTTCGCAGTATCGTAGTCATATGTCAGAGGCACTGTGAAGCCACCAGCACTGAGCACCTCTTCGATGTTCTCAGGAACATGCAGATCCGGATCAATCTTTTCTAGTTTCAAAATCCCTTGTGAAATAAAACCGCGCACTTCAGAAAGCATTCTCGAAATACACGTCGACTTTTCAGCTGGAGTAGGATTTGATTCTGCTAAAAGATCCGTGATCTTACGTTTAGAAATCGGTGGTAAGCAGCCTAGAAGCTGATCCACTTGCTCTTGTGGAGAGCCATGAAGTGCATTCGCCAACGTGAGTGGCTGCACTCGCGAAAAGATCTCTACTAGATATTGCCCATCCCAACTGTACACCTTATCGATCGTCAGGATTCGCTTACGAAGAGCGTCCTCCCACGCAGGGCTTTCACCTGCGATAAGACCTAAAAACTGCTCTCGCTTCGCCATAGGAGAAGTCTCAAGAAGTTGAAGAAGTTGGTTGAAGCCGCCCTTTTTTTTGTATCTGTCTAACATGCCCATGGTTAGATGTATCGGAAACCACTTTCAGGACTAAAGCCTTAGGCTCAGAAAAAATAATAAACAAGAAAGATTCATCGCGGTGAATACAAGTTCTACATTTTATGAAACATTCTGTCTCAATTTGAATAAATCAAAATCAGATTAAGTAAAAAGAACTCGTAAGAATAAAAAAGGCAAGGTGTAAGCCTTGCCTTGGTGGTTTAAATTTCGATAGTTCTTAGTCTAAAGAGCTGCACTTGTATGACAGGCTCACGCTTGTGCCCGGAGCCAAGTATTGATTGAACTTCAATGTCTTGCCTTCCAAGTGATGAGAAACAGGGCTTCCTGAAACAGTCACAACAAGGTCTGTTGGGTTCGAACAATTCAATACGATGTCTTTAATGCGCTCTGAAATCTTCGAGCGAATTTGACCCAACTGAGTCGTATAATCATTCGAGCAAATATCAGCAGAGCTTCCCCAGCCGGCATTTGTGAACGAAAGATAAACGTTACCGTAACTGCCTGTCACCAATCCCACTGTTGGGCTGTAGTTATCCAACGCTTGGCTATTTTGTTGATTCAAGCAGTTTTGATCTTTCACAACAATCGCATGCACACTCAAGGAGTTGAATTTATCTTCGCCCAATTTCGCTTTGACGTTGCTGACGAAGTAACCAGGCTGATCCATTTGCTCAAGAGCATAGCCTTGGTTTTGGTAAAGACCGCTTCTTTCATCTTCGTCCGCTAAAAAGATCACGGCCAAGTGAGCATCGCTACGAATAAAGCTTGAAGGATTGTTATTCACAACTAAGTTTGCCGCGTAAACGCCACGCTCATCGCCTGACGGGCAATTTCTCGCGTACTCTTGAGAATAAGCTGATGAATTGATGGAGTCTCTGTTTCCACCGTTGTTACGAATCCAATTTGCAATAAACTTTTCACAGGCCAAAGTCTCTGGTCTTTGAATCGTTTGATTAAACAGATTGAATCTGTCTGAATGGTTTCCCGTAATATAAGGATTTCCGCCAAAAGAAATTAAACTTCCTGCATCGGATCTTGCGACATCTGTTGTTGTCATTGCGATACGATAGTCGACCTTTTGATTGTCTAATTCAGAAATAAAGTTATTAAAGCGAGGAGCCAAGCGCGCTTGTTCAAACGACATCGAAGCTGAGTTGTCGTTCACAATCAGAATGTCGACTTTTCCACGACCTGCCGTCGCCGTATAGTTGAACGAATACTTCCCGTTTTCAACGATACAACCGCTATCTTTACATTTGCTGTCGTCCAACGCGAACTTCACAGGGGAACATCCCACGTAAAGTCCTACTAAAAAGGACAATGCTGCCATTCTGGTGAGCGCATTCATAGACACCTCTCTCACCCATTTACTTCCAAGCTCGATGCCAAAAACGTAAGACTTTTCTAAGTTATTGTTTTTTCTAGGCTTTCATTGGTACGTCTGGGACCCCTTACAGGGGCCTCTTCTGTCGATCTCTTTGACAAGAGCCCCTCAAAGACACTTTTTTGTGTGAAATTTCAGAGGTTTAGGAGTTTTTAGGAGACCTAGGCCGAAGAAGCGATTTTGGGCGCCGAGGGGAAAGCCTTTGAGGCTCAGCAAAATCTTTCCAATAATATCAGTGACGGAGGATTCATGCTCTATAAGCTCATCGGTGCGCTGATTATTGTTGTTGCTGGTACAATCGCTTTTCTGGCTCTGCAAGAAGAAGGAAATCCTCTTCACGCTCTTAAGAAAGACAAGAAGGCTGCTGAAGTTTGTGTGCAGCTCACGCCCGCTCAGCAGCTTGCAAAAATGATCAACGATGATTTTCAGGCCCTTGCCCAAAGCGGAGAACTTCCCGCGCAGTGGGGTTCTATTGCGACTGTTGAGTTTCGTATGAACTCGGAACTGGCTCGCGCAATTCTTGGCAAACAACGTCCGCATATTCAACGCGTGAAAGATGGAAAAAGCTATCTTGAACTTGAAGTGATGGATCTGCCTGATGAGGAAAATCCCGGTGTTATCATTCAAGCAAGTCTCTTTGATATTAAATCGAAAAATAAAATTTTCGAGATTGGTCGAACTTACACAATGAACGACTTGAACAAGGTAGCGCCACCGGAGAAAAAAGTTCCAGCAAAAGCCGGTGCTCCTGCACAGGGGCAACAACCACCATCGCAAACAGCCGCTTCGGGATCCAATCCGCAACAGCCACCGACAGCGACAAACTCAAATAATCAAAATCAACAGCAGCAACAGCAAACTCCGCCGCAATCTAATTCGCATGCTGTTCCTGCTTCAGGAGCTGCTCCTGCGGCGACAGCTCAAGGAGCTTCAACTAAATAAGGAGAATTCGATGAAAGTTCTTTCTCTGTTATTTACAATATCTCTGCTAACGGCTTGCGCGACAACGAGCAAGCCTTCTTCTAAAGCAAAAGACTCTGCAGGTACGAAAGAAGCCAAAGGCTTCGATGCAGAGCTGACTCAGTACAAATATCCTTTCGAAGTAAACTATTTTTCTTTTAAATCTCAAGAGCAAGATTTGAAGATGGCTTACATGGATATTCCTGCAGGCAAACCCAGTGATAAGATCATTGTTCTTTTGCACGGAAAAAATTTTCCGGGCGCCTACTTTGAACATGTGATTTTGGGGTTAAACCAAGAAGGCTATCGCGTGATTGTTCCGGATCAAATTGGATTTGGAAAATCCTCGAAGCCTAAGAACTATCAATACAGCTTTCAAACTCTCGCACAGAATACAAAACATCTTTTACAAAGTTTGGGAGTTGAGAAGTTTTACCTCTTGGGCCACTCGATGGGTGGAATGGTCGCGACAAGATTTACACTGATGTATCCAGAGAGTGTGACGAAGTTATTTTTAGTGAATCCGATTGGTTTAGAAGATTGGAAAACAATGACAGGCTATCGCAATGTCGATGAAGCCTATAGGGCTGAGCTTGCGAGCTCTCCTGAAAAGATAAAACAGTATCAGCTAGATAGTTACTACGACGGAAAATGGAAATCAGAATACGACAAGTGGCTTGAAGTTCCGACAGGATGGTTGGAAGGTCCTGACTATCCTGTGATCGCCTGGAATGCCGCTTTAACTTCCGACATGATTTTCACTCAGCCGGTTTTTTATGAATTTAAAAATATCAAAGCCCCAACGGTTTTGATTATTGGAGATCGCGACCGCACAGCTATCGGTAAAGCGTGGGCCTCTGACGACATGAAAAAGAAAATGGGAAATTATCCCGTCATCAGCAAACAAGTTTCGCACATGATCCCCAAGAGCAAACTTGTGATGTTGAAAGGTTTAGGACATATGCCTTTCATCGAAGATTTCGAAGCTTTCTGGAAAGTTTTCATCAAGAATCTTTAGAAAAAGATTGTACCAATTCGCTACGAAGGGAAGCAGGTACTTTTGGTCAAAAAAAACCCGGATTACTATCGTAACCCGGGTTCAAGTAAAATAGAGCTGGCGTCGTGCTACTCTCCCACACGGTCGCCCGTGCAATACCATCGCCGCAAGAGGACTTAACTTCTGAGTTCGGAATGGGATCAGGTGTGGCCCCTCTGCTATAAACACCAGCAAAGCGTTTATTAATCAAAGTGGAAGTGTTTTATACTTCCTTCGTTCTTTTTGCAACTTTCTACCAATCCAAATGGAGAAGTTACTTCTTTTATCATTACAACTGAATGATTGATTTAGCTGATTTTTAGCGACCTTATACACTCTGATCTTGTCAGAGTAAGGTTGGTTAGTTCCACATTAATCACTCTCTTACTTATTCAGAGAGCTAGTCTCTCGTTCCCGAAGGAAGTCTTTGAGACGAAATCTTCTTCAACTTTGTTGAGAAGAAAAATTTAAAAAAGCCTCACGACCTATTAGTACGGATCAGCTGAATCTGTTACCAGACTTACACCTTCCGCCTATCAACCTCGTAGTCTCCAAGGAGTCTTTAGGGGGCCGAAGCCCCAGTGAGATCTAATCTCGCAGTTTGCTTCCCGCTTAGATGCTTTCAGCGGTTATCAATTCCGAACATAGCTACCCTGCACTGCCGCTGGCGCGACAACAGGAACACCAGAGGTTCGTCCATCCCGGTCCTCTCGTACTAAGGACAGGTCTGCTCAAATCTCATACGCCCACAGAAGATAAGGACCAAACTGTCTCACGACGTTCTGAACCCAGCTCGCGTACCACTTTAATTAGCGAACAGCTAAACCCTTGGGACCTGCTCCAGCCCCAGGATGTGATGAGCCGACATCGAGGTGCCAAACTCCATCGTCGATATGGACTCTTGGATGGAATAAGCCTGTTATCCCCGGAGTACCTTTTATCCGTTGAGCGATGGCCCTTCCACGCGGGACCACCGGATCACTTTGGCCTGCTTTCGCACCTGCTCGACTTGTAGGTCTCGCAGTCAAGCCCCCTTATGCCAATGCACTCGACGCCTGGTTTCCAATCAGGCTGAGGGGACCATCGCGCGCCTCCGTTACTTTTTGGGAGGCGACCGCCCCAGTCAAACTGCCCACCAGACAGTGTCCCTCTCCTCGTATAGAGGAGCAGGTTAGATTTCAAAGTTGCCAAGGGTGGTATTTCAAGGTTGACTCCACAAGGGCTAGCGCCCCTGCTTCAAAGTCTCCCACCTATCCTACACATGCCAACTCTAAAATCACTGCCAAGCTACAGTAAAGGTTCACGGGGTCTTTCCGTCTTTCTGCGGGTACTCGGCATTTTCACCGAGAATTCAATTTCGCGAGGCATTTGGTCGAGACACCGGAGAAGTCGTTACGCCATTCGTGCAGGTCGGAACTTACCCGACAAGGAATTTCGCTACCTTAGGACCGTTATAGTTACGGCCGCCGTTTACTGGGGCTTCGATTCTCTGCTTCGCTTGCGCTAACAAATCCTCTTAACCTTCCAGCACCGGGCAGGCGTCAGTATGTATACTTCGTCTTGTGACTTTGCACATACCTGTGTTTTTGATAAACAGTCGCTACTCCCATTTCTCTGCGACCTGAAAAAGCTTGGGGAGTAAATCCTTACACTCTCTCAGGCACACCTTTTCCCGAAGTTACGGTGTTAAGTTGCCGAGTTCCTTGACCAAAATTCACCCCATCGCCTTAGGATATTCACCCCACTCACCTGAGTCGGTTTACGGTACGAGCTAACAAATCTAAAATTACGAAACTTTTCTTGGATGCATGGCTTTTCACACTTCCGGGACAAGTCCCTCGCATTCACACCTCAGAGTTACGACCAGCGGATTTGCCTACTGATCCTCCTACATGCTTACACCCAAATCCAATAATGGGCTGTGATATCCTACACCGTCATTCCTTAATCACAATCTGTTAGGTAACGGAATATTAACCGTTTTGCCATCGATTACGCCAATTGGCCTCATCTTAGGTCTCGACTAACCCTGGGAAGATTATCTTTACCCAGGAATCCTTGAGTTTTCGGCGCCCGGGTTTTTCACCCGAGTTCAACGCTACTTATGTCAGCATGATCACTTCTAGTTCGTCCAGCTGTCCTACCGGTCAACCTTCATCCTACACTAGAACGCTCCCCTACCACTAAAATATAAAATACTTTAATCCAAAGCTTCGGTAACACGCTTAGCCCCGTTGTATCTTCCGCGCAGAGTCACTAGACTAGTGAGCTATTACGCTTTCTTTAAAGGATTGCTGCTTCTAAGCCAACCTCCTAGTTGTCAAAGTAACTCCACAACGTTCTCCACTGAGCGTGCATTTAGGGACCTTAGCTGTTGGTCTGGGCTCTTTCCCTCTCGACTCATGACCTTATCACCCTGAGTCTGCCTGCCGAGGAACATATCTGTGGCATTCGGAGTTTATTTGGGTTTGGTAATCCGGTAAAGACCCCTAGCCCATTCAGTGCTCTACCTCCACGATATTTTTTACTCGACGCTATACCTAAATATATTTCGGGGAGAACCAGCTATCACCCAGTTTGATTGGCCTTTCACCCCTAATCACAGATCATCCAAAGAGTTTTCAACCTCAACTAGTTCGGTCCTCCACGGAGTGTTACCTCCGCTTCAACCTGTCCATGATTAGATCACCGGGTTTCGGGTCTATGCCTGCATACTAAATCGCCCTATTCAGACTCGCTTTCGCTACGGCTCCACCTGCAACGGCTTAACCTCGCATGCAAACATAACTCGCTGACTCATTATGCAAAAGGTACGCTATCGCCCATATAAAGGGCTCTAACTGCTTGTAGACTTACGGTTTCAGGTTCTATTTCACTCCCCTCTCGGGGTTCTTTTCACCTTTCCCTCACGGTACTTGTTCTCTATCGGTCACTAAGGAATATTTAGCCTTATGAGGTGGTCCTCACAGATTCCCACAAGATTTCACGTGTCTTGTGGTACTCGGGATGCCGCTAGGGCCTTTGAAGTTTTCGAGTACGGGGCTATCACCCTATCTTGCCAGACTTTCCAGACTGTTACTCTAACTTCTCCGGTCCCACATCGCGGTCCCACGACCCCTCTTTCAAATAAATGAAAAAGGTTTAGGCTGTTACCCGTTCGCTCGCCACTACTGGGGTAATCTCGGAATTGATTTCTCTTCCTGAGGGTACTGAGATGTTTCACTTCCCCTCGTTCGCTTCAGACACCTATGTATTCAGTGAATGATATCATAAAATGATGAGTTTCCTCATTCGGACATCTCCGGATCAAAGTGTGTGTGCCACTCCCCGAAGCTTATCGCAGCTTACCACGTCCTTCATCGCTTCTTAGTGCCAAGGCATCCACCGTAAGCCCTTTGTAGCTTAAAAAAAATGGAACTAACCTCGCTAAAAATCAACTAAATCAATCTATTCAATTGTCAAAGAACGAAAACCGTTCGCGTGTCATCTCTCTTCGCACTTAACAGTTCCAACTCAATTAGTTGGTGGGCCAGGGAAGACTCGAACTTCCGACCCCACGCTTATCAAGCGTGTGCTCTAACCAACTGAGCTACTGGCCCGTGTTAGATGCTTAAGAGATTTCACTCTTTCAAAACTAAACAGCTAGATGAGATTTTTGGGACTCACTTACTCGGGAAGAGTAAGTTGACCTAAGATTGGGTCATTTTAACTTACTAAGAACAAGTCTTAGTGAAGATTGACCGGATAATCCTTAGAAAGGAGGTGATCCAGCCGCAGGTTCCCCTACGGCTACCTTGTTACGACTTCACCCCAATCATCGACCATACCTTGGGCGCCTGCCCCCTTGCGGTTAGCGCAGCGACTTCTGGTACAGCCGACTTTCATGGTGTGACGGGCGGTGTGTACAAGGCCCGGGAACGTATTCACCGCGGCATTCTGATCCGCGATTACTAGCGATTCCAACTTCATGATCTCGAGTTGCAGAGATCAATCTGAACTTAGATGGCTTTTCTCCGATTTGCTCCACCTTGCGGCTTCGCTTCAGTTTGTGACCACCATTGTAGCACGTGTGTAGCCCTAGGCATAAGGGCCATGAGGACTTGACGTCATCCCCACCTTCCTCCGGTTTAACACCGGCAGTCCATTTAGAGTGCCCAACTGAATGCTGGCAACTAAATGCAGGGGTTGCGCTCGTTGCGGGACTTAACCCAACATCTCACGACACGAGCTGACGACAGCCATGCAGCACCTGTGTACCGACCCTTGCGGGCGACGGCGTTTCCGCCAATCTTCCAGTACATGTCAAGCCTAGGTAAGGTTCTTCGCGTTGCATCGAATTAAACCACATGCTCCACCGCTTGTGCGGGCCCCCGTCAATTTCTTTGAGTTTTAATCTTGCGACCGTACTCCCCAGGCGGGATACTTAACGCGTTAGCTTCGTCACTGAAGGGGTCAATACCTCCAACAACAAGTATCCATCGTTTACGGCGTGGACTACCAGGGTATCTAATCCTGTTTGATCCCCACGCTTTCGGGTCTGAGTGTCAGTGTCTAGCCAGTTACCCGCCTTCGCCACCGGTATTCCTGTTGATATCTACGTATTTCACCACTACACCAACAATTCTAGTAACCTCTCTAGCACTCAAGCTTCGCAGTATCAAATGCACTTCTAGGGTTGAGCCCTAGGCTTTCACACCTGACTTACAAAGCCACCTACACCCGCTTTACGCCCAATGATTCCGAACAACGCTAGGATCCCTCGTCTTACCGCGGCTGCTGGCACGAAGTTAGCCGATCCTTTCTTACAGGGTACATTCATTGTGTTATTCCCCTGCGACAGAGCTTTACGACCCGAAGGCCTTCATCACTCACGCGGCGTCGCTGCATCAGAGTTTCCTCCATTGTGCAATATTCCCTACTGCTGCCTCCCGTAGGAGTCTGGACCGTGTCTCAGTTCCAGTGTGACTGATCATCCTCTCAGACCAGTTAAAGATCGTTGCCTTGGTGAGCCATTACCTCACCAACTAGCTAATCTTACGCGGACTCATCTTGAAGCGAAAAACCTTTGACCCCTTGAACCTCAGTTCTTGTGGTCTTATGCGGTATTAGCTAATCTTTCGACTAGTTATCCCCCTCTTCAAGGCAGATTATCCACGCGTTACTCACCCGTGCGCCACTAGTACTCACCCGAAAGCTTTCCCCGTTCGACTTGCATGTATTAGGCACGCCGCCAGCGTTTGTTCTGAGCCAGAATCAAACTCTCCAGTTATAATTCTGTTCTCAAACAAACAACTAGCTTACGCTGTGTTTGTTCGAATTAATTTTTTTGAAATTGTGAATGATAATTACTCATCATTCAAAGAGCCCAAAAATCTTTTCTATCTAGCTATTCAGTTTTCAAAGAGCGAAATTTTTAAATCGCATTTGCTTCGTTACCGAAGCGCGAGGAACCAATCTTAATGATTTTTTTGTCCCCGTCAATGTTCTTCTTTTATTTTTTTCGTTACGAGACGAACGTCTAAAATAAAAAATTGGTGGAGGCAACAGGGATCGAACCTGCGACCTTCTGAATGCAAATCAGATGCTCTCCCAGCTGAGCTATGCCCCCGAACAAAGTGGAGCTGTTTTCTCGTAACGGCCCAAAAAGGTCAATAGCTTTTTTTCGAAAATTTAATGACCGTACTAAAGTTGCTTAATAAATAATCGAGGCCTGCGCCTCGATTATTAGAAAACTTAGTTTAAGTCGTTGGATTTACAAAAGATTAAGCGCTGGCTTTAAATTTTGACGCAAGAAGTCTGTTTAACCACTTTCTTTCAACGGCCAAGTCAAAACCGACTTTTTCTCCGCCCGAAATAATGGCTAAATACACTTTTTTAAGGATTTCGACCTCGTGATCAAGGCCGTTATCAGCACCTAAAGACTCTTCAATAGCTTCAAACACACTCACTAGGTCTGGAGTCGTTACCACTTTTGGAATACGGCCCATATCTAAACCTAAAGTTTCAATTGGTTTGAAACCCACAAGGGTTTCCGTCAATAGAACTTTCGTTCCATTCTTGAAATTCACTTGGATAAAAGGCTTTCCTTCAGAATCCGCGCGATGAAGAACTTCATTCACGTCTTGAGTGATAAAGGAGAATACTTTTCCATCTAGATCTTGGCGAATTTGCACTCGGCCTGACTCGTTGATCTTCGCACGAAGACCTTTCGAGGCATCGACAAAATTCAAGATGTGATCTAATTCCGCATGTGTCGACTTCGATTTACTGCTCAAAATACCCTCCCCTAAACATATAGGGTCCTTCCTACACATTAGGTATCGACAATCCACAAAAGGACTTAACACAAAAACAAAAAAAGATGAGAATCCGGCCTCTTATCCTGTCGCAATTTGAATAGATTATCGCGATAATGTTTCAAGGCGAGATTCATGGCGGCGTGACTTGAAGTCACCGTTCCGATTTGAGATAACCATGAATCGAAAGAGGCACTCACTATGATCATCACTCGTTGGCAAGCACCGATCGTTCCAAGCAAACAGCAGGTTCACATGATTTTGGAATCTGAAGGTTTGGAACCTTATGACGAAATCTATGAACCGCAAATGAAGGTTCAAGATCACCGTCATCCGTTTGCTGAAGTGCGCGTGATTGTTTCTGGAGAGATGATCTTTAATATTTCTGGAAATCAATTTGTGTTGCGCCCCGGGGATCGCTTAGAGATTCCTGCAAACACAAAACACTCCCACGTCGCTCAAGGCACACAGACCTGCGTGTGTGTTTGCGCCCAGCGCGCAATCTAATCTTTTTTCTGCTTCATCCACTGTAAGTACTCGCGGATTGTTTTTTCAAAACCGCGAGTTGTTGGTTCGTAGAGCTGGGCTTCGCTGACTTCAGGCGGAAGATAACTTTGATCGACCCATCCTGTTGGATAATTGTGCGGGTATTTATAATCCCTACCGTATCCTAAATCTTTTGCGAGAGCTGTTTTCGCTGAACGCAAGTGCAATGGCACCGGTAATGTTCTGGTTTTTTCAACGAGTTCACGGGCTTTATTTAAAGCCATATAAGAGGCGTTTGATTTCGGGCACGACGCTAAATAAGTCGTTACCTGTGAAAGAGTGATCGCTCCTTCAGGCAGCCCAATAGCTTCAACGGCTTGGAGACCTGCGATAGCGACAGAAATTGCTCTTGGGTCTGCGTTTCCGATATCTTCAGAGGCTAAAACGATCAGTCGACGAGCGATGAAGATAGGATCTTCTCCGCCGTCGATCATGCGAGCGAGATAATAGACGGCCGCATCAGGGTCACTGCCGCGCACACTTTTAATGAATGCCGAAATAAGATCGTAATGCATCTCGGAGCTTTTGTCGTAGCCCAAAGGATTTTGCTGAAGAAGCTCGCGCATGTCGTTCACATCTAAGCGCTCGCCGTCCTCTTGGTCTTTTGTGAAATTATAGAGAATTTCGAGACTGTTGATGAGTCGACGTGCATCCCCGTCAGAATATTCGAGAAGATTGTTGATGGCCTCTTTGGTGAGGATCATGTCGAGCTGTTTTTTGTAGTGCGTTTCTGCGCGACTGACGATTTTGCTGAGATCTTCTTCAGAAAGTCTTTCGAAAATCACAACGCGGCAACGACTGAGAAGGGCTCGGTTTAATTCGTAGCTTGGATTTTCTGTTGTAGCGCCAATAAGGACGATATCGCCTTTTTCTACGAATGGAAGAAGGACGTCCTGTTGCGCTTTATTAAAACGATGAATTTCGTCGACGAAAAGCACGGTTTTTTGTTGCAGCTGCAGACGGCGGTCTTTGCCTTCCTCGCCAATTTCTCTTAAGGCTTTAGCTCCGGAATCCACGGCGTTGATATTTACGAAATGAGCGTTGAAATGCTGGGATAAAGCCAGCGCAAACGTGGTTTTTCCTGTGCCTGGAGGGCCCCAGATGATGAGACTTGGTAAATAGCCTTTGCGCAACATCTGGCCGAGCTTTGATTTTGGTCCCAAGGTTTTATCTTGGCCAATGATCTCATCTAAATTCTTCGGCCGAAGAATTTCTGACAGTGGTGATGAGCTTGAGGCTGCGGCAGAGGCGGAAAATAGGTCCATGGATGGCTTATAAAACGGGTCTTTGCGGAGGTCACTGATTATTCACATCGTTGGTGAAGAGTCATGACGATAACTCAGAGCGTTTTTCAAAAAACAAAAGGCTCCTTTTAGGAGCCTTTTTTAATTCTTTGTTTGAATTTAAAACTAGAAGCTTTCGACTGTGATTGTTGTCGATGTTTTTACTGGAGTTTCGTTTCCGGCAGCATCGCGCTCTAGACCGAAAACTTCCATGGTTCCGCTGGCTGTCGTACCACTATTCATTGTGATACCGCCGCAATAGAGGGCGCAGTCTGTGGAAAATGTTTTATTCGCATCTCCACTTGGAATCAATGCTTCTTTCGTTCCACTATTAAACCAAGTACCCTTCAATGCTGCGAGACCATCGCCACCAACCTCACAGTTGATCGGTGTTGAGCTGCCTGGAACTGGAATATTGATGCGAATAAAGGCGATGATAAGGTTTTTAGTTGTGTCTTTGCGAGTAAATGTAATTGTTGGAACACGGAAGTAGCTTGGTGAGATGTCCGCCGTTGGCGTGTCAGTTCCAGCATTTTCGCGCGCCAAACAGCTAACTGCTGTTGCCGGAATCAAAGGCAAAGAAGAGCCACTGATTGAGACTTCAACGTTGCCTGCTTCTTGTGAACAGGAACCGAGAACGACTGATAAAACTAGTAACGAGACGTACAAAAGTTTTTTCATTGTTCCCTCCCTTTAAAAATCTTGAGTCGTCGGAGCTACTGGACCTGCGTCAACCGGGCCGATGATTCTTGGTGTAAGGAAAACTAGCAGCTCCGATTTGTTTCTTGTGACGTTCTTGGTTTTAAACAAGTAACTCACAACAGGAAGCTCACGGAACCAAGGCACACCGTTTTCATTCTCAACAGCGTCGCTTTGGTAGATACCACCAATGACCGCTGTTTGACCGTTTTTCACAAGCACGCGAGTGTTGGCTTCACGGCTGTTGACCGCAAACGCACCTTGACCCGCACTACTCACGTCGGCACCACGGAATTGTCTATTCACAGTGACTTTCATTATAACAGATCCGTCCGCTGTCACCTGCGGAGTCACCTCAAGTTTCAACGTCAATGGCTTAAACTGGAACGTCTCTTGAGTTGCTGTCCCGTTTTGAGTCACCTGACGTACTGGTTCTTCTGTCGTCTGATTGATATCCGCTTTTTCATTCGTCATTGTCATGATTCGTGGGGCGGAGAGGATTTTCACCTGTCCTTCACTTTCAGACAAAGACAACGCCGCTTGCAGAGTTCCAAAGACATCCAGAGTTCCCACGCTCACGTTGAAATTCAAGTTGCCCGGAGTGGCTGCTGTCGGGTTGATGTTAAAGCTTGGATTCATGTTCACAGGACCGCGCGCTGTCGAGCCAAGTTTAATCGGCGCACCAGAAGCTCCCCAATTGATCCCGATATTACGAGTGAAGCTTTCTTGCGCTTCCACGATTTTTGATTCGATCAAAACTTGTGGAGGTTGTGTATCAAGACTCGCAATCAATTTCGCTGCACGCTCTAGATTTTCTTCGATATCCGTCACAACCAAAGCGTTGGTACGAACATCACCGACAACCTTTCCGCGATCACCTAAGAAATCTTTGATTTTCTTTTCAAGCTCGTCCACTTTCGCGTAGCTCACAGGGAACATGCGAACTTTCAAAGGTTCCACGTTCTTACGGGCTTGCGCCAGTTTCGTTGCATCATCTTCTTCCGCTTTCAAATCTTGAAGAGGAGCGATACGAAGCACGTTGCCTTGACGAGTGTAACCCAGTTTTTTCGCTTTCATGATCACAACCAAAGCTTGGTCCCAAGGAACTTGGCGAAGTTTTAAGCTCACCGCCCCTTTTACGTCTTCGGAGATCACCATGTTCACGCCGCTCTCTTCCGTGATGAAGTTCAAAGCGTCGCGGATATCCATATTGTTTGTCTCAATAGAGATCTTTTTACCGTAAAACTTCGTGTTTCCAGAAAGGAATTCCGTCAGGTTCTGGCTTGGCAAAATTTTCGCGTCAGACAACTCCACATTGGTTCCGTCTGCTTGAGCAACTTCGTGCGCCTCTGCAGGAGTTCCAGCGCCGTTGGCAACGATCAAAAGGCTGTTGCCTTCGGCTTGAACTGCGGGCTCTGCCACACCTTCACGCAATTGAATAACAAAGCGTGCTGTTGTTGAACCTGGGTTTTGATAAGCGTCGATGGCGCCGACGCTGCCTTTGATGTCCTTTGTATTCAAAGAACGCTTCAAACGGTCTGGTAAGTTCGCGTTGTCGACTTCAATAATATACTGATGCAAATCAGGATTTGTGCGTGTCGTGTAAGTCAACGGCTTGTCCGCTTGCACGACAACAGTTCCGCCTGTTTCATTGGCTTTAAACTTCAAATCCGTGATGTTGGCAGGAGATCCAGATGGAACAGACACTGTAGGCGCTGTCCCTTGCACTGGAGTTGGAATTGTCTCTGTCACAGTCGGAGCTGGAGTTTGCGGTGCCGGAGTTTCTGGAGCTGGCGCAGGAACGTCCGCCACTGAACTGTCAGCAAATGGATCTTCTGTTGGTGAAGCTTCTTCCGTCGGAGCAGGAGCTGGAACTGTCTCTGCAGGTGGAGTCGCCGCCTGCTCTTGAGGTTGTCCTTCCGCTTGATTGACTTCATCTTCAATCGCTAAATCTTGATCGTTTTGCGCAGGAGCAGATTCGGCTTGTTTTGTTTCACCGCCGCCATCTTCAAAATCTGCAAAATCATCTTGATTGCCTGAAGACTCCGCTGGAGCCACTTCAGATGAGGATTCTCCACCATCTAATGACAAATCGTCCTCAACAGGACGGCTGGCACAAGAGGTGATAGAAGCAATCAACGCACTTAGGATAAATAATCGAATGAGTCCTTTCATTCGTTCCTCCTCTGATAAATAAGCTTACTTTTTCAATTCCAAGACGCGAGTCTCTTTAACCGATTTTCCGTCGTCATATTTGGTTTCTACGACAACGACTTCACCCTCGCGGATGGCCGCTACAAATCCTTCGCTTCGGCCGATCTTTGAATTTTTAGTTACAGTAAATACAGCGCCATCCGGATCGCGAATCATCGCGCGCGGCGTGCGCACATCCCACAAGATACCGACAACCTGCAAACGCTCGATTTCCCAACGCTGCAATGGTTCTAGGATCTCATTCGGTTTTGCGATGTCAGAACCGCCGTTATCTTTAGGACGAACCGTTCTGAAAACTTTGAACGGATCTCTTTTTCCTGTCGGATCGTAACGGTAACCATCGCTCGGCAAAATACTTGCTGGCGGAGGAGTTTGCGCTGTTGCACCGTCACCCACTGGCATTTCGTTTTCCATTGGTGGCGGTGGCACCGAGGGTTGTTGCTGTTGCGCAGATCCAGGCGGGGCCGTAGGTTGCTGTTGTGGCGGCGGAGTTCCTGGCTTAGGAGGAGTTGCTCCTGCAGGCGGAACTTGAGTCGATTCCACTTCTTTTAAGAAGTCTGCGGGTAAATCTCCATTAGACGGAGTTTCTTGAGAATGCGCAGGAGCCATAAACTTCACGCTCACTGCAAAAGCAAGCCAAAGTCCCAAAGAGGCTACTAGAATGTAAGATACAATCCATCTTACAGATTTCACTGCGGAGTCTCCGTTCCTGCCGTTCCATCAGCAGGTTTTTTCTTTTCTTCAGGAGCCAGTTTGTAGCCGACCACCTGACCTTCAAATTTTAATTTCTTACTTCCAGGTTCAGACTCTGTGATCACGACGTTTTTCACACGAGCCATACGTTCTGCTGTCGATACCAAGAAAGAAAATTGCGCAAGTTCCGCATAACTTCCTTCCAACGTCACATCCACAGGAACTTCTTCAACGACTTCTTTTTTAACGTTGTCGCCTGGTTTTTTCGATTTCACACTCACACCGGCATTGCGGGCAAAGTCGTCAATCGCTTTATTGATATCAATTGAGAAAAGCACAGACGGAAGACGACGAGAGATCTCTTGATACTTTTGGCTAAGTTGTCCGACCTTCTCTTGCATCTCTTGCACTTGCTTGAGAGTAGCATCCGTGTCTTTTTTCTTATTTTCTTCTTCTTGAAGCTGTTGGCTGATTTGCACGATTTGCGCGTCAACAGCGGAGCCGTCGTCGTAAAGTGCATACCAATAAAAAGCCGTCAGTCCTAATCCGATGATCAGGACCTTACTGATTTGTTGGGCTGCGAGAGTTTCAAAGAACTTATTCATTCGGGTCTCTCCAACAAACAGCTAATTTCAAACTTTTTTAACATCACGCCATCTTGGTTGATCTCGCTTGAACTTACCAAGTTCACGTCCATTAAGAACGCGCTCTTTGTTAACGCTTCCAAGAAAGAAGACACCTCAAAATCACTCAAAGCCAGACCTTGCACATTCACTTTATCCGGATTGATCTGCACACGTGTGAGCCAAGCTTTTTCAGGAATCACTGTTTGCAACAGATCCAAAACACGGATTTCTCTTTGGCGGTCTTTAGCGATTTTTTCCAAGGCTGAAATACGTGCTTCAATCAAAGCTTCGTCTTCCTTAAATTTTTTGATCTCAGCCACAGAAGCAGCTTGTTTTGAATTGTAGTTTTGCAACTCTGTCAAAACCTGCGTTTTTGCGTTGAGATCAGCAACCTTGCCCGGAACGTTTTGATTTTGGTAAATGTATAAAGCCAACGGTCCCACAAGAATCAAAACCAAACGCTTCAGGGCCTCTTTTCTTACCTCATCAGGAGCTAAGAAACTGTCTGATGAAATTCCCAGTGAAGCCCCAAGAGGAGACCCCGCGCTGACTGAAGCTCCGGATGCCAGATTGATTTTAATCATGATGCATCCCCCACTTCACGCAAAGCGAGACCTGTCACAACGCCAGCAAAAGAGCTGATTTGATCCAAGTATTCTGGAGAGAATTTTTTCGGATTCGCTTTCACACGCAAGAATGGATTAAATGGCTCCATCAAAATGCCTGTCACGCGAGACACAGTCTCTGTCAGGCCTGATGTTGCGGAACTTCCGCCCGTGAAAAAACAACGGCTCAGGACCAGACCATTTGTTGTCGCACTTAAGAAGTCCAAGCTGCTGCGAATCTCTTCTGTCACCGCTTCATTTGTTGCGCTGATGATGCTGTGAACTTCGTCGGGAACTTCACGGCGAGAGATCGCGCTCAGTTTAAGGGCTTCGGCTTCAGCCACCGTCACGCCCATCGCTTTGTGGATTTCATTCGTGTAGTTAGCACCACCCACAGGAATATCACGGCAGAAAATCACTTCGCCATTTTGCACGACCACGAAGTTTGTGATCGATGCACCGAAGTTCAGAATTCCGATAACTTCTCCAGGGATTTTTCCGTAATTCAACTCAAAGGCATTTGCGAGAGCGAAACCACTCACGTCCAAAACGCCGCAAGAAAGTCCACTCACCTCAATCACTTGTGTGTACTGAGTGACAAGTTCGTTTTGAGCGGCGATCAACAAAATATCCATCGTGTCCGGAGAGCTGCTGCCCGCCAGAATATGATGGGCCAAGCTGATATTGTTGATATCAAATGGAATGTATTGCTCTGCCTCGAAACGGATTTGATCTTTGATAAGTTTTTTATCCATTTTGGGAATCGTGATTTTCTTCACGATCACGGCTGTACCCCACATTGCCGTTGAGATGCTCTTGCGTTTGGATTTTACTTCATTGATCAAAGATTGAATCGCGATACCAACAGAAGCGATATCAACAATCTCACCACCAGAAACAGAATTCGGCGGAGTCGGCGCGAAACCAAAAGAAAGCAACTGGGCTCCTTTGCCACTGAAGTCCATTTCAGCCAGTTTGATGGAACTCGTTCCGATATCGAGTCCGATAACTTTCTTCGATTTAAAAAACATGCTTTCGCTGCTTCCCCAGTTGTATCACTCAGATGTCATTTCAAAGACTTACGTCCTTGGGACACAAGTCCTAAATAATAAAATTATTTCTGCTTGGACAGGGAATGTCAAATATGGCTCTCGGGAACTTCTAAAAAGGTCCAGATATCAAAATGTTATATCTGAGAAAATTAGCCTAAGCCGGGTAAAAATAGGTTCAAGTACCAAAGGGCGATAGTCTCTCCACCGAACAAATACAAAATAGCACCTAAGGCCAGGTAAGGTCCGAATGGAATTACGGTCTTTAGTCCAGCCTTCTGTTTTCTTGCAGCGATCAAACCGATCACACTTCCGATGATGGCTGAAGACATAATCACAAAAGGAATGGCTTTCCATCCAAGCAAAGCACCGATCCAAGCAAGGAGTTTGATGTCTCCCCCACCCATGCCTTCTTGTTTTGTTAGTAGATAGTACACGTAAGCCATGCCCCACAAAAATCCGCCGCCCATCAAAACGCCGAAAAGAGCATCTAAGAATTCACGATGAGGATTTAAGGCAGCACCCACAAGACCAATCACGATGCCTGAGAGAGTGAATTCATCAGGCAAAATCATGTGATCAAGATCGATAAAGGTGCAGACAACGAGTCCGAAAATAAAAATCAAATATTCCAACAGCGACCACGAAAATCCGACGTAGTGAAAGCTTAAAGTAAAAAGGCCCGCCATGATAAGTTCCACTAATGGGTAACGGAAAGAGAATTTTGCGCCACAGTGACGGCATTTCCCGCGCAGAATAAACCAGCTAAAAATTGGAATATTGTCGTACCATTTGATCGGCGTTTTGCAGTTGTAACAATAACTGCGAGGCTTTACGACGCTTTCTTCTTTTGGCAAACGATAAATCACGACGTTGGCGAAACTTCCGAAGATCGCGCCCAAGATAAAGAAAAAAACGTAGAAAGTAAGATCCAAATTAGACAATGTCTTTTCTCCTGAAGAAGAAATTTGTGGCAAGGATGAGTAAAATTCCCCATCCCGTCATGTGTGCGAGCATCCACCCTACATTTTGCGCAGGAATTCCGTTTTCCAAAAAGTAAGCGGACTTCCAGTTCATGCGGTAAAGATTCGGCGTGATCCAATGGAAAACTTTAACGGCTTGAATGAAAAGTTCTTCTTTGCTTTTTTCAGCGAAGAACGAAAGATCACCGAGCCAATGTCCCAGAAGGAAAACCATAAAGCCAGCGCCCAGTGCAAGCACAGGTCTTACGATCAAACTAAAGCAGATCACCAGACACAAGATCACAGCACTTTCAAACCAAAGACTCAGACATATTTCTACAAATGACAGCCAAAGATTGGGTTCTTTCCAAAGACCCAAAAGAACCCAAAGCAGAACCCCCAAAGCTGTTAATAAAAGAGTGTTCAGTGCAAGGACACCAAAGATTTTTCCCAGGATGAATTGCTCACGACTGACAGGCCTTGAAAGAATCAATAGACATGTTTGTTTTTCGATTTCTTTAGCGAGTAAATAGGAACCTGAAAAAAGAGAAACTCCGAGGGCCGCGACCTGAATTGCCAGGAATCCAAAGTCTGTCAGGATTTTTCTTTGTTCCGCGAAGGACAGTGCTCCAAGCAAGAAACTTAGAGCTAAAAGTGCGACTGCGATTAAAACCACAACGAGGAACACTTTTTCGCGCAACATTTCACGTAAAGTGGTTTTTGCTAAAGCCCAAACTTTACCCATGAGCTTCCTCCCGTCCTTTCAGAACCGCGAAGGCTCTTTCAAGACTTTGGAATTCCGCCATGAAGGAACTTAAAACTCCGTCATAAAGGATTTGCCCGCGATTGATGACAACCAAGTGACTGCAAAGTTCTTCCATGTCCTGCAAAAGATGACTGCTAAAAAATAGGCTCACACCGCGCTTTTGTTCTTCGCGCAGAATATCTTTCACCATCGCTCGTCCATCGGGATCAAGGCCCGACATCGGTTCATCAAGGATCAACAAATCAGGTCTTGTGAGAATGGCCTGGGCGATCCCCACTCTTTGCAACATGCCCTTGGAGTATGTGCGAAGACGACGGTCTTTGGCTTCCATTAGATCCACTTTTTTAAGAGCTTCATGGGCTCTTTCGTGGAAGTCTTTCATCGTGGAGCCGTAACAAAGATTCCAGTGGAGACGCAAAAACTCCATCCCTGTGAGGAACTCATAAAGATAAGGGCGCTCTGGCAAATAGCCGATGCGGGTTTTGCTTTCACTGCTTAAAGGTTTTCCGAAGAAAAGAATTTCGCCGCTGTTGGGACGAATAAAATCGAAAAGACATTTGATCGTTGTGGTTTTGCCTGAGCCGTTGCTGCCAACGAAACCTGAAGTTTGTCCTTCAGGAAGTGAAAAGGTCACATCACGCAAAACATGGCGATCTTTTTCAAAAAGACCGCCTTTAAATGTTTTATTGAGCTTTTCAACTTTGAGTACTGCTGCCATCAAACTCTATGGTTTGAGCTCAAGATTCAGAGCTTTTACCATCTCCCTTACAGGATCATACTGTTTAGAAGTGGCAGGCATCAAGTCGCGAGAACCTAAAATTTCTGAGTAAGCGTTTTTATCTTGGGATTCGGCCAAGATATCAATCAAAGCAAACATCAAAGTGTGCGTTGTTTTAGGATAAGTGTCATAAAAATCCTGACGAACGCAGAATGGATCGTTAGGAATGGGAGCACTCATCCAAATAATACGGTATTTGGCTTTTTTATTTGTTCCGAATTTCACCCACGCGCCCTGTGTTCCCTTTTCGTCGTCACTGAATACAGCGGCAGCATCGACCCTGTTGGCTTCCAAAAACTGAATCGAAGCCTGGTGATTTCCAGAGAAAGCGACCTCTTTAAAGTCTTTGTCTTTAAGACCGATCTTTCTTAAAGCCACTTGCGGATACAAATAGCCGGAAGAAGATTTATCATCCACAAAAGCAATGCGCTTTCCTTTAAGATCCTTCAGTTTTTTGATTCCAGATCTTTGCGGAGTGATGATCGCGGAATAATAAAACGGCTGATTCCATACCTTTTTAAGAAGCACTTTAGCTTGGGCTTGTTCTTCGGCAAAAACATACGTCAACGAAGAGAAGAAAGCGAAATCCACTTTCTTCGTTTTCATAGCCTCAATAAGACCTGCGTAATTTTTGGAAATATAAATGTTAACCGGAATATTAAGCTTCGCTTGAAGCTCTTTGGCTAAATTCAAACCTTGCTCGCGCAGGTTTTCGGGGTTTCCACCGGGAATCACACCAATGGTGATCGACGGTGGGTTGGTTTCGTTGCTATTTGTTTCAGCCGCTTGAACGCTTGAAAAAACTAGAAGTGCAATCAGTCCTAGAATGAGTCTTTTCAAAATTCCTCCATGGCTCCCAGAGCCTCGACTGATGATGACTCATTTCTTTGATTTTTCAAAGCAAGAACGAAAGCCTCAGCAGCGTCACTCTCTGTTAGACATGGAATATTGTAGTCCGTACAAGCTCGACGAATGTCGAAGCTCGCTTCGATGGCCCGGCGTCCCGAAGTCGTATTGATGACAAAAGCCACTTCGCCTGAGCGAATTTTATCCACACAGTGCGGACGACCTTCATCGACTTTTCTTAGCGACAAACAATTCACACCGCGTTCGTTAAAGAAGTTCGCCGTTCCCGTTGTTGCAGAAACACCGTACCCCATACGTTGCAGTTCTTTGGCCATGCCGAGCATCAACTCTTTGTCTTTATCACGAAGAGAGAAGAAGACCTGACCCATCTTTGGAAGTCTTATGTTACTTGAAAGGAACGCTTTGGAAAGAGCTTCGGAATAATCTTTTCCGCGGCCCATGCTTTCCCCTGTTGATTTCATCTCAGGTCCCAAGATCGAATCAGATTCCGAGAATTTTTTAAACGGAAACACAACACCTTTGACGGAAACTTGCTGTGTGTTTCTCCAGTTCAATTTGTCCAAATGAAGATCTTTTTTCTTTTTACCCAACATCGCCGCCACACCCAAATCGATGAGCGGAATGTTCGTCGCTTTTGCCACAAACGGCACAGAACGCGAACTGCGTGGGTTCGCTTCAAGCATGTAGACTACGTCATTTTTCACAGCGAGTTGCAAGTTCAAGTGACCGATCACACCGATACGGTCGGCAAGACGCTTGCTGAGTTCCTCAATGCGTTCACAAGTTTCAGATTTCAAACGCTGTGGAGGAAGAACACCCATCGAATCCCCAGAGTGAACTCCAGCCGCTTCAATATGTTCAACGACTCCGCCGACCACGGTCCAATCATCACCGCGCACAAGATCGACATCGACCTCAAGAGCCCCTGCTAAGAATTGATCCATCAAGCACGGCTTATCAGAAGAAATAAAGTCTTTATGTCTTTGGAAGTAGGAGATCAACTCATCTTGGCTTTCGATCACTTCCATACGACGGCCACCCAAAACGTAGCTTGGACGGCAGATCATCGGATAACCGACAGACTTTTCATGTTGAAGGGCTTCAGCCAACGAACCTGCCATTGCCGAATTTGGAATTTCAAAATTCAACTCACGACAAATTTTTGTAAAGAGGCCGCGGTCCTCAGCAAGATCAATTGTTTCAAGCGAAGAACCTAAAAGTTTAAATCCGGCTTTCACCAAATCATGGGCCACGCTGATCGGAGTTTGCCCGCCCAGTTGCGCGACGAATCCCTTTGGTTTCATAAAGCGCATGATCTCTGTCAAACTTTCAACTGTGAGAGGCTCAAAGAAAAGTACGTCCGAGGTGTCGTAATCTGTAGAAACTGTTTCTGGGTTTGAGTTGACCATCACGACTTTCCTGCCGCTTTTTTGGAAACCCTTCACCCCGCGAACGCAGCTATAGTCAAATTCGATTCCTTGACCGATACGGTTCGGGCCACTTCCGATAATCACAACAGCATCAGGTGCGCTCACCGTTGCGGATGTTGTCGGCCAGTAAGAAGAATAGAAGTAAGGAGTGGAAGATTCAAACTCCCCGGCACAGGTATCCACTTGTTGATAGCGCGGGAACATACCGTTCTTTTCGCGCAACTGGCAGATTTCTTTTTCTGTTTTCCCTACAAGCTTCGCAAGACGTGCATCCGTGAAACCTTTGCGTTTTGCCGCCAACAATAATTCCGTATTGGAATCAGAGAATTCTTTTTTAAATTTATTTTCAAATTTAATGAGAGCTTCGATGTGCTCTAAGAAGTAAGGATTGATTCTTGTCAGCTCTTCGATTTCAGCCACTGTTTTTCCGTCGCGGAAAGCTTGGAAAAGATGATAAATGCGCTGACTGTTTGGATAAGAAACTTTCCCCGTTTCTAAAACTACTTCAGGGATGGCTTGCGGATCTTTCTCAAGACTCGCCATGGCTTTCATCAGGGATTCCTGTAACGTGCGACCAATCCCCATCACTTCGCCGACACTTTTCATTTGCGTCGTCAGAAGATCTTTAGAACCCTGGAATTTTTCAAAAGCAAAGCGTGGAATTTTTGTGACGACGTAATCAAGGGCTGGCTCGTAACAAGACGGTGTCACCTTTGTGATGTCGTTTTGAAGTTCATCAAGGCTGTAACCAATCGCAAGAAGTGCTGCGATTTTTGCAATCGGGAATCCCGTTGCTTTACTTGCAAGCGCCGAAGAACGACTTACGCGCGGATTCATTTCAATCACCACGCGTTCACGAGTTGTTGGGTGAACCGCGAACTGAATATTCGCGCCGCCCGTTTGAATACCGACCTCGTTGATAATCTTACAAGCTTCATCCCTCATGGATTGATATTCGCGATCGCTCAAAGTTTGCTGAGGAGCAATCGTGATACTGTCACCCGTGTGAACTCCACAAGGATCCAAGTTTTCGATACTGCAAACCACAACGAATGTGCCCTTGTGGTCGCGCATCACTTCAAGTTCAAATTCTTTCCAACCCAAAATACTTTCTTCAACGAGAACTTCCGATGTCGGACTTTCATGCAAAGCCGTGATGAGCATGCTTTGATATTCTTCTGGAGAATACGCGATACCGCCGCCCCCGCCGCCCAAAGTGTAATTCGGACGAAGGATCATCGGATAACCTAGGTCTTCGGCGATTTGTAAACCGTGTTCATAGGTTCTGACCAAATGACTTTTTGGATAACGAGCGCCGATTTTATCTAAGATACCGCGGAAGATTTCGCGATCTTCGCCCGCTTTGATTACTGTCGGTGTCGCACCCAAAAGTTGAACTTTGTATTTTTGAAGAATGCCTTTGGCGTGAAGATCCAAAGCGAGATTGAGAGCTGTTTGACCGCCGAGAGTGGGAATCACAGCATCCGGTTTTTCTTTGGCGATGATTTTTTCAAGATAGTCGACCTTCAGAGGCTCTACGTAAACTCGTGTCGCCACCTCAGGATCTGTCATGATGGTCGCCGGATTGGAGTTAACAAGAATAACTTCCAATCCTTCTTTCATCAGGGCTTTACAGGCTTGAGTGCCGGAGTAATCAAACTCACACGCTTGTCCAATTACGATAGGTCCAGAGCCAATAATCAAAACTCTTTTAATACTGGACGTTCTCGGCACTTTTTCCTCCTGCGATTCAGATGCCCAATTTCCCCTCGTTGGAGTAAATCATTTCGGGCCTTACATGTTTATACTGCTCAAACTTGTAACGCATTTTAATCAGACGAAGCATCAAAAGATCTGGATCCAAATCCGGATCTTTACGATGGCGTTTTACTTCGCCCAAGATGAATTTTTTGGCACTTTCAGGGTGGAAACAAAATCCTCGCGTGAAGACGTAAGAGTCACCATGCGGGATCAAGCGCACTTCAAAAAGCTCATCGGGATCAAATCCAAAAACATACGAAGACTGTTTTACGATCAATTTTTTGTTAGCCAAAAGATCTTTGATGTAAACGTCGCCGTTTTTGATTTTGATAAATTCAAAAATAGAATGACGGTGTTGTTTTAAAACTTCGAGCGTCTTTAATTCTTCATCAGAAAAACGCAATTCACGAACAAGCAAGCACGCATCCAGTGGTGTTTGCCCAAAGCCTTTCAGTTCGCGCGTGAAAAAATACCAATCATAAAACTGCGCCATGCGCGACTCATAGTGGTCGGAGTTTTCATCCAACGTTCCCGCGTTTTCAAAGAACTCTTTTTTGGCCATGGCCAATTCGTCTTTGAAGGCGTCGCTAACAAAGTGATTGAGAATTTTTTCTATAAGCTTTTCGTATTCGTTCATATCATCCGCTCAATAAAATAGCTAAACAGCCCGGTCGCTTCATGCGGTCCTGGGCAACTTTCAGGATGATATTGTATTCCTAAATACTTCCTCTTTTCACTATAAAAACCTGCCACAGTGCCATCATTGAGATTGGTATGTGTCACTTGGGCGTCCGGAGGCAGACTTTCAGCCTCTACAGCGTATCCGTGGTTCTGGCTGCTCATATAAATTTGATTAAGCAGAGTGTCGCGAATCGGATGATTGCTGCCACGATGACCGAATTTTAACTTATAAGTCTTTGCGCCTAAAGCCAGACCCAGGATTTGATGGCCCATGCAGATTCCAAAAATCGGTTTTACACCCAAAAGTTCGCGGACCGTGCCTGTTGCAATTTTCACATCAGCCGGATCGCCAGGACCGTTTGTGAGCATAATTCCATCTGGATTGTAAGCCAGAATATCCTGCACAGAAGAGCGGCTATTAAAAACCTTCACTTCCGAGCAACGCTTTTGCAGTTCACGAAGAATGTTTTCTTTTGCACCAAAATCAAGAACGGCTATACGAGGACCCACCATGTTTTCCCCACGGCGAGTTTCTGTTTCTTTACGAGAAGTGAGATAAACCCAGTCCTTTTCCATGACTTTTTTTGCGGCAATCAAGGAAACCGCTTTGTTGCGAGCCTCTTGTTCGGAAGAAGCATGAACAAGAGCGCCCCACGGAGTTCCTTTACGAAGACGTAAAACTAAGTTTCTGGTATCAAGCTCCGTAACTAGAGGAATTTTATTTTCGGTTAAACGTTTTTTCCAAGCCTGGTCACGTTCGGTGTCTTGAATTTCAAGGCAGATAAATCCTTCAATCCACAGACGACGTGATTCCCACACGTCATCTTCAATGCCGTAATTGCCTTGCATTGGGGCTGTCATCACAACAATCTGAGTGAAATAAGAAGGATCCGTGGCGATTTCTTCGTAACCTGAATGAGAAGTGTTAAAGACGACTTCACCGGCGCGATCTTCTCCGCCATTCCAACGTCCCGCGTACACTTCACCTGTTTCAAGAACGAGATAACCCTTCATTATTTCCCCTCCGACAATGTCGCGTAGATAAGACTTTGGCGAATCAAAACACCGTTAGAAACCTGATCCAAAACTTTGCAGCGCGGATCTTGTAAAACTTCAGAATCCAACTCCGTCCCTTGATTGATCGGGCCCGGATGCATGATCAAAGCTCTTGCTGAAAGATCCTTCAAATTTTTCACCATAAACCCATAGTGCTCACGGTAATCAGCCAACGAATACTGTGACGAATGACGCTCAAGCTGCACTCGCAAAGCCATCGCCACTGTCGCCCACTGAAGACCTTCTTTCAAAGAAGAGAAAACTTTGTGATTTCCTGACTCTGGTAAAAACTCTTTCGGTCCGCAGAGTGCGACTTCGTAATTCAATTTTTTCGCCAATTCAAAATGTGAAGCCGCCACACGACTGTGACGAACATCACCCACGATCAAAACTTTTTGTCCGTTACAAGTGCCAAGATGTTTACGAACCGTGTAAGCATCTAGCAGAGCTTGTGTCGGATGACCTTTTTTTCCCCAGCCCGCATTTAAAATCGGACACTGAACTTTTTCAGAAAGAGCTTTGAGATCAAGGTCGTCTCCAGAGCGAATCACCAGGAAACTCGGCTTCATCGCATCGACGTTGAGCACAGTGTCCTCTAGAGTTTCCCCTTTTTCGAGGCTGGTTCCGGCTTTTCCATCCAAAAGCAGAGGATAAATTCCTAGTCTTGCGCAAGCCGTTTCAAAACTCATGCGAGTTCTTGTGCTTGCCTCAAAAAACAAAAGGGCTCCGGTTTTGCCGAAGCCCTCAAAGGGAATAGACTCATTCGCAGACAGCTTGTCTGCCACGGAAAATAGGGAGTCGATTTTTGTTTTTTCAAGAGAAAGCAGATCGAGAATGGATTTATTATTTCTAGATGACATCTAGAACCCAAGCCTATGGCGCGCCTGGCGAGATGTCAATACACCGGAGAAAAAACTCTTTCCCAACGCACTGAAGGGTAGCGATCGCCTCCCCATTTCTTTTGCCAATCCAGCGAAAGCCAAATTAAAACGACCCGGCCCACAACTTGGGTCATTGGAACTGTACCCCAATAGCGCGAGTCGTCACTTGCGTCACGATTGTCGCCCAATAAAAAGACCTCGCCGGGAGGGACCACCAAGGGCCCAAAATCTTTGTCTTCGGATTGTTTTTGGAAAATCACACGCCAATGCGTCTGACCTGAGATCTCTTCATAAATATCAAATAATTCCGGATTTGGATTGTCGCCGGGAATTTCCCGAGCTTTTTCGTATTTCAAAGCCTCTTCATTAATATGAAGACGACCGTTGATAATCTGCACGCGATCGCCAGGTAAACCTATAACACGTTTCACGTAATTCACCGCGGGCTGATTGGGATAATTGAAAACGACAAGATCCCCGCGCTCTGGCAAAGTAGCACCCCATTTGTTGGCTGAAAAGGGAATGGAGAACCCATAAGAAATGCGCGAAGAAAAAATAAAATCGCCGGGTTTCAGAGTCGGCTGCATGGAACCTGTTGGAACTTTATAAGCCGTCACTAAATAATTGCGCACAAAAAGTGCGCACAAGACTGCTAGAACTAAAGTTGTTAAATATTCCCGCCAACGGTTCATAATCTAAGTTTAAGATGAACTGCAGAAATAAGAAAAGATAATTATTTAAGGTAATTTTTTGAAAATACGGTTGAAACGAATCTGTGAAGGATCACAGACGAATGTCATTGTCGGCAAAGTGCTGTTGCAGGAAAGCCAAATGACCCAGGCTTTTCCGACGATGTAGTCATTTTTCACGAAACCCCAGAAACGCGAATCGCTGGATTGATCGCGGTTGTCGCCCATAAAAAAGTACTGACCTTCTGGAACTTTGTAAGCTTGAACGTCACCACCGACTTCTTCAAATAAGAAGCGCACGGTGTATTCTTTTTTTCCGTTGTTTTCCTGGAAATAATTAAAGCCTTTTTCGTTCTCAGGATTGTCATACGGAGAAAGATTAAACTTTTCACCATTCACCGTGATTCGTCCCGCCTTCACTTCAACAGTGTCACCAGGAACGCCGATCAATCTTTTGATGTAGTAAACTTCTGGATTCTCCGGATACTTAAAAACCACGATGTCACCACGCTGAGGAGTCGCCCATTGCGCGAGCCACTTATCACTAAACGGGATATGCAAACCGTAAGAGAATTTTTTTACCAAGATATGATCGTGAATTAAAAGATTGGGAATCATACTTCCCGAAGGAATCACAAAAGGCTCAATGATCGCCCAACGCAAACTCATCACCAGCAAAATAGGAAAAAGGAACGTTAGAATCGCCTGATTCCACGTTCCTTTTAAATTGCGAGTTTCTTTGGAAGACTCTGTCATCTAGTTGACTTGATGGAAGAAGCGGCCCCAACGGATCGTCAAAGGATTGCACAAGAATGGCAGTGCAGGAACTGTCTCTTCACAAGAAAGCCACACGAACATCGCACGACCCAAGATGTTTTGCTTAGGTAGGAATCCCCACACACGGCCATCTGAAGAGTTCATGCGGTTATCACCCATCACGAACAAATGATCATCAGGCACTGTCACAGGACCAAAAGTTTCGTAGATATCCCCTTTGCGAAGAAGGATCGCGTGGTTTTTTCCACCAGGAAGTTCTTCCGTGAATTCGACGTAGTTTTCTTTATTGTCGTTGATATTGCCATCACGCTGGAAGTCCGCATCGCGAAGCCATGCAAAATCATCCAAGTTGGCAGGAACTTTTTTATCAACAGGTTTGTCATTGATGAAAAGCGTCCCGTTTTCGTAATAGATCTTATCGCCCGGCTCACCCACGATACGTTTGATGAAGAACGTGCTCATATCTTTTGGATATTTGAACACGATCACTTCACCGCGTTTTGGCTCGTTGAACTTCACCAACCAGTTTTCGCTAAATGGAACGCGCAAACCGTAAGTCAGCTTGTTCACAAAGATATGATCATGAATCAAAAGAGACGGAAGCATAGAACCTGAAGGAATCACATAAGCTTCGATGAATCCCCAGCGGATGAAGAGAGCGATAAAGACAGCCAGGAAAAGAGATCCCCAACCTTCAGTCCAAAAATGTTTCGTACGCCAGTTCCAGCTATTTTTGTTGTCACTCATGCTGCTTCCTTCCCGGGAAAAAGGTACCTGGTACCTTTTTTCTAGTCTTCCACTTTCAAGATCGCTAAGAAGGCTTCTTGAGGCACTTCGACATGACCGATGGCCTTCATACGTTTTTTACCCTCTTTTTGCTTCTCTAAGAGTTTACGCTTACGAGAAATATCACCACCATAACACTTCGCGGTCACGTCTTTTCTGATCGCTCCCAAAGTTTCACGGGCAATAATCTTGGCACCGATCGCTGCTTGAATCGCGACTTGGTATTGCTGACGAGGAATGAGCTCTTTCATCTTCTCTGCCAACAAGCGTCCGCGGTTTTGCGCCTTAGATCTGTGGACAATCAATGAAAGGGCATCAATGGGCTCCCCATTGATCAAAATATCCAACTTCACAAGGTCGGATTCTTCAAAACCGATGAATTCGTATTCCAAAGAGGCATAACCTTTAGAGATGGACTTCAAACGGTCATAGAAATCCATGACCATTTCATTCATTGGCAGTTTGTACTCAATGATGACCTTTTTATCAGTCACGTATTCCATTTTAATTTGGATACCGCGTTTGTCTTCGCAAAGCTTCAGGATGCCACCGATGTAGTCCGTCGGCGTATGCAGAGTCACTTTTACGTACGGTTCTTCAAATTTAACAATCTGAGTTTCCGCCGGCATGCCTGATGGATTTTCAAGCATCATCTCTGTGCCGTCTGTCTTCGTAATTCTATAAACAACCGTTGGCGCTGTCGTGATCAAATCAAGATTGAACTCGCGCTCCAAACGCTCTTGAACGATTTCCATGTGCAAAAGGCCTAAGAAACCGCAACGGTATCCGAAGCCCAAAGCTGCCGACTTTTCGATTTCAAAAGTCAAAGAAGAGTCATTCAGACACAGCTTATCCAAAGCGTCTTTCAAGTTTTCGTACTCAGAAGCTACAACCGGGAAAATTCCGGCAAAAACCATCGGCTTGATTCTTTGGAAACCTGCCAAAGGTTCTGTCGCTGGATGTTTTGCTGCCGTGACCGTGTCACCGACTTGCACGTCGCGAATGTCTTTAATACCGCAGATGATAAAACCCACTTCACCCGCTTCAAGAGTGTCTTGCATCGCCGGGAATGGTTTGTACTTACCCATGCGCAAAACTTCATAGTCACGATCCGTGGCCATGAATTTAATCTTGTCACCTTTTTTGATCACTCCATCCATCACGCGCACAAGGACAACGACACCTTGATAAGCGTCGAACCAAGAGTCAAAAATAAGCGCACGAGGAGTTAAAGAGCGATCCGCTTTTGGTGGCGGAACTTTTTCAACGATGGCTTCCAAAATATCTGTGATACCGATTTTCTCTTTTGCTGAAGCATGGATAATGCCTGTGCAATCAAGACCAACAGTGTCTTCGATTTGTTTCGCAACACCTTCTGGATCCGCCGAAGGAAGATCGATTTTATTTAGAACAGGAATGATTTCGAGATTGTTTTCAAGCGCCAGGTAAACGTTTGCCAACGTTTGCGCCTCCACACCTTGAGCAGCATCAACGACAAGAATCGCACCTTCACAGGCCGCCAAAGAACGAGAGACTTCGTAAGAGAAATCCACGTGCCCCGGTGTATCGATCAAATTGATTTGATACATGTTGCCGTCTTTAGATTTGAAATCTAAGCAGACTGTTTGCGCTTTGATCGTGATACCACGTTCACGCTCCAGCTCCATGTTATCGAGGAATTGATCTTTCTTTTCGCGATCAGAAAGAGCGCCCGTTGCAGACAAAAGCCCGTCCGCCAAAGTCGATTTACCGTGGTCGATGTGAGCAATGATTGAAAAGTTTCGAATAAACTTAGGATCCATAGGCCTCTTTCTTTTGCCCGCCCATTATATAAAAGAAGCGCCGAGTTGCTAGTAACAACTCGGCGCAATGACTGAACTATTCAAAAATCTAGTGCGTTGTCGGTCCAGTTTATTCAAGGCGCGAGGAGGAAGCTGTACACTGTACTGCGACGACGAGCAACGCGGAAGAAACTGGAGCGGCGGCGCACTAGGCAAGTGTTTTAACAGCGTCTTTGAGTTGGTCCACTTTATTGAGTTTTTCCCAAGTGAACGACTCTTCATTGCGGCCGAAGTGACCGTAAGCTGCCGTTGGGCTGTAGATAGGTCTCAAAAGATCCAAATCTTTTGTGATTCTTGCAGGTCTCAAGTCGAAAACTTGGCGAACTGCTTTTTCAAGAACCTCAGGGCCCACTTTGCTTGTACCGTAATCGTTAACGCTGATGCTTACAGGTTCAGCAACACCAATGGCATAAGCTACTTGAACCAAGCATCTTTCAGCCAAACCCGCACCCACGATATTCTTAGCAATATGACGAGATGCGTAAGCGGCAGAGCGATCCACTTTGGAAGGATCTTTACCAGAGAAGGCACCACCGCCGTGAGCACCGTGACCACCATAAGTGTCCACGATGATCTTACGACCTGTCAGACCCGCATCACCCATTGGACCACCCGTTACGAAACGGCCTGTTGGGTTGATGAAGAATTTTGTTTTCGCATCAATCCAGTTTGCTGGGATGGATTTTTTGATCAATTCTTCAGTGATGAATTCTTTGATCGTCGCGTTCGACACAGAATCCGCATGTTGAGTTGAAATCACGATGGCATCGATACGTTTTGCAATTCCATTTTCGTATTGAACAGTGACTTGAGATTTTGCGTCCGGGCGAAGCCAGTCCACTTTGTTGGCTTTACGAAGTGCTGCCAAGTCTTTCACAAGTTTGTGAGACATCGCGATGCTTAGAGGCATCAACTCTGGAGTTTCATTCACAGCGTAACCGAACATCAAACCTTGGTCACCCGCACCTTGATCGTCAGACAAAGTTTCTTTTACGCCGACAGCGATATCTGGAGACTGCTGACCTACAGCGATCATCACGCCGCAAGTTTTGTAGTCAAAACCTTTATCAGAGTGGTCATAGCCAATACGTTTTACAACTTCACGAGCAACTTCAGAGAAGTTTACTTTTGCTGATGTTGTGATTTCTCCACCAACAACAATCAAACCTGTCGTCAACAGGGTCTCACAGGCGACACGGCCCTTTGGATCTTGCGCCAAAATAGCGTCCAAGATGCCATCAGAGATTTGATCCGCCATTTTATCCGGATGCCCCTCAGAGACTGATTCACTCGTAAAAAGATAGTTTTTCACTGCTTTTATTCCTCATTAGGAAAGGTGTTAATGAGCTCGGTTTGGGTCTTCGAAATTATACCCGAAACCATCCTAAATGCCCTTCGCATTTAGCGAACGGCCAACCTACCAAAGCAGCAATGAGGGGTCAAGATCCCTTGGGTTTGTGATAATAAAAATAACCCAGTTCCAGGAAAAATAACGTGAACCCGCCAACAAGACTGATCAGCCCTAAACCAATCATAAACTGCGTCAGCGTTTTCCCTAAATCAGACAGCGTCGACTCCGGCACCACCCCGGCCTCGTGAAGATAAAACATCAAAACGTAAGCGAAGGCCGAAAGGAATGTCCAGATCGCCGCATGAGTTTTATTTGTGAGGAGTCCCACGATCAACGGCAGCACCGCAAACCAAATCAAGGTCGGCGAGTAAAAGCCGCCGGTGAAAAACGAAAAGGAAAACTGAAAGGTCATCCCCGCTATCACCATGTTGTAGGCCGCCAAAGTCATCGAACGGGAAAGCCGGTAAACCAACGGCGACAACGCGTGAATCACCGAACAGGTGATTCCAATGGCTGCCAACGTTTTCCCTTGGACGAAGAACAGAGAAATAAAACTATATGTCCACATTAAGAGACCGGTGATCACGGTCACGACAATAAGAAGGCGGTATTTATAAAGCTGAGTGAGCTGATCTTCTTTCACTGAAGCTGAAAAAAGAAAACTCTCCCAATGGGGTTTTTCATTCATGTTACACGTACGTTCAAAAATAAAGGGTGGTTGTTTCTAAACCACCCTTTTTAGTTTGTCTATCAAATGTCGTTCTCTCCCAAACGACTTTATTAGGCCGCCTTTTTGAAGCGGATTGCCTGCTCCAAACGACCTTCCTTTGTAAGCTCCGGTTTTTTATGATTTTTAAGCTGCTTGCTGATTTTCAAAAATTGTTTTTCCAATTTTTCTGAAACAGCGTCGACAGCTGCGTACACATCCATTCCGAAAGCCGTGGCCTTAAAATATTTTTCACGAGTGTTGACGGAGATCTCAACGCAGAATTCATTTTTCTGCTTACTGAAATACACGCTGCCGTACCCATCTTTAAGCAGGAAGCGTCCGACCTCTGACATTCTTTCTTCCGTATAAGTAACAAGGGAGTCAGAGTGGTCCAAGTGCTTAAAGGTATAGTTGAGTTTCATTTGTCTTCTCCTTTTTGGCTGGTCATTTCAGCCCGTACTTCTTTATCGGCCAGACCCGACTAAAGATGAGCCTTATATTGAGACTCATTTGGATTTATTTTTGGTTAATTGGCAGCGCTTAAAAATTTCGAGGTCTTCTCGATTATTTAAATAACGGCTGACCGGCGCCATATTTTCGTACGCTTGGCGGCATCGCCCCTGTTTGGCTTCAATTTTTGCATCGAAATAAGAATCCCGCAGAGCCGCTGGCAAACGGTCCACGTGCCGGGGGCTTAAAGCGCCCTCTTCTAATTGTTTGCGGTATTTTTTTAAGGCCTCTTCGGATTGTTTTTGCACGTCACGGATGTCAGCGTAACGCGGAGGAATTTCTTTAGGAAGTTTTCTTGCCGTGTCGATAGCCCCTTCAAAATTTCCCGCATGAAAATAGATTTTAGTTTTCTGATAGAGCGCCTCGATCTCCTGAGGATCAATTTTTCTTTCTTTCACCCCAAATGGATTGCCAAGAAAGCCCAAGGACAAGCCCACTACCGCCACAAAAAACGTCGCAATTTGATATGACCTTTTCATAGCTTTCTTATCGGAATTTCCAGACCAAAGCTGAGCCTTTTCAGCGTTTCATTACAGAACGTTTAACTCATTTTTTTTGTCGAAATGCCGATAAATTAGCTATGAAAACACTGGGAACACCTGCACGTCTATTTGCTTTCCTCAGCCTTTTGGTTTTTCAAAAATCATTTGCGATTAATACGGCGTCCGAGGGATTCCATTTAACTCACGGAACTTCGATGAGTATTCCTGTTCACAACCAGTGCAAAATTCTCACGAACACACATGCGACAAAAGATTATTTTGTTCCGACATTGAATCTCACAGGGTGGACGACATTTCTTTCGAACAAACCTGCTGCGGTTCTTACTAAAGACTGCCGCTCGTGCAAAGAGATTAAAGACAACGGAGGCGCGTGGATCGGCAGTGGCATGTACTACATTGATCCCGATGGCGCCGGAGCCAATGCTTCTTACGTCACTTACTGTGACATGACCACGGACGGTGGTGGATGGACTCTGGTGTGGAGTAACTTGCGTGGCGGAACAAACAAGCCGACAACGAATCTGAGTTTTTACAACACCACATCTGGAAGCAACACGCCCCGCTGTTCATTGGCGAATGGAAGTACTTCGGCAACTGGTGCAAATTGTTCTCTCGTGACAGGCAATAAAGAACAATACAATTACTTTGTCGGATTAGATCAGTGGAATGAGATCGGTAAAAAACAAAAGTACATGGACTTCATGTACGAGTGGAGAACCGATTACGGCAAAGCCGCAGCTCAAGTCGCAAAGATGGCTTTGGAAAAATTTGATCCGTTTCGTCAGTACACTTTGAATCTGTTGAATCTTACAAATCTAACGGGCTCCGTCGCTCCAGGCCTCACCGCTTATCATACGGGAAAAGCTCTCACTGCGGTGGATACAGACGTCACTCTCGGCGGATCATCTTGCTCTGCGGGATATAGCAACACTCCTTTTTGGTATTACACTTGTTGGAGTGGTTCTATGACCGGTGGCGGTGAGACCATGGGTGGAGGTTATTATAACGGCGCTTACTGGGTGAACTCCGTGAAAGCATACGCGACTGATGCGGATGCGGCGACGGGACAAGCTGCGGGAAATGGTTGGTATTATGTTCGTGAGTATTCAACGTATGCAAATTGTTACGAACACAAAAAATTGGGCGGCGCTACCACAGATGGTCTTTACACAATTGATCCCGACGGTCCGGGAGGAAATGCGCCTTTTCAAGCTTACTGCGATATGACGACGGATGGCGGGGGATGGACTCGCATCTTTAGACATAATATCGCTGGAGGATATTTTGCGAGCCTTGGAGCTGCGGCCTCTGCAAATCCTGCCGATCCTACCAACAATTTGTATTCAATCATCAATAAGCTTGAGAGTTTCCGCAGTCACGGCCGTTTTCTTTTCCGCATAAGTTGGCCGGGCCGAGCCGCAAAAAATATTTGGTATCAAACCAGCAACCCCACAACAGACGTGAACGTTGCAGGATATTATCCCGTCAGCATTGGCGCGACAATGCCAGAGTGGATTGGTCTTGAGTTAGGAAACGGTACTCATGGAGCGGGTAATAGCAACAACTCTTATATCGACGGATGTAACGGAAGTTGTTGGTGGTATTCCATTGGTGCAACAGCGGCCTATAATGGCGGCATTCCCGATGCGAGTTCATTCGATGGCTCGACGTCTCACTCTTCGGAGGTCAATCTATGGGTGAAAGAAATTGATCCTCCGCAAATTTATTCTTCGTGCAAAGCTATTTATGATGCGGGCTATGCTTATGGAAATGGAATTTACTACATCGATCCTGACGGAGCGGGAAACAACAATCCGCCGATTCCCGTGTACTGTGACATGACTTCGGACGGTGGTGGATGGACTCGCGTTCTCTATCACGATATTGCAGGTGGATACTTTGCGAATGGAGCTGAAGCAAATTCTTATAACGTGTACAATCCCACAGCCACCCGTTATTCAATTTTAGGTAAACTTGAAAGTTTCCGTCGCAGTGGAAAGCTTGAGTTAAAAATAGATTGGCCGGGATATGCGCCAAGAAACTGGTGGACTCAGACAAGTAATTTCACGTCGCAAGCAGCGGCGGGATACACAGCTGTTTCTATCGGCTGCTCAAGTAACTTCTGGGGCGGCTTGGAGTTTAACAGCTCAACAACCTCTTCACTTGCCGATGGTTCCGTAGGATCGGGTAACTGGTTCTATGCTATCGGCGCTTACGCTGGCTGGGGAACTCCTGTCGGACTCCCCTCTTGTGACGATATGGCTGGATCCAATGTTGGTGTCCCTAAAGTAGAACTCTGGATTAAGTAGTCACCATTTTTCTATAGTACTCGAACAACTTTTTTGAACCGTACACAAGGTTGGCTTCCCAATCGTTGTGCGCGTTGTGATCAGCACCATCAGTGATGTACTTTAAAGAAATCAACTGCACGCCCATCTTGCGGCAGACTTTTGCCAAAGCATAGCCTTCCATATCGACAAGCTCACAGGGAACTTTCGGTGCCCCCGTTTCAAAACTGTCTCCGGTTCCGCAAATTCCTTTTGGAAGTTCCGGGAAATAAGGAATGAGTTCAATTCCACTTGGCAAGGGATCAAAGGGAGTTTCTCCGACTTTAAATCCCAGGGGCGAAATATCCATGTCTCTTTGCACGAAAGTGGAAACTTCGACTAAATCGTGGGTTTTAAATTTTGAGCTTCCCGCCGTACCAAGGTTGATCATCACTTTGCATTTTGTTTTGTGAATCACATCCATGGCTGTTAAAGACGCATTCACTTTACCGATACCCGTATAAATGACAGGAATATTTTCTTTTTCAAAAAGTCCTTGTGATTCTCCAGGCAGAGCCATCACAAGCGCGACATCATTAATATTGAACAAGGGAGAAAACCTCTTCGTTATTAAATTTCATTTTATTCAAGAAAGTGAGATTCACCAGAACCGCCACTGATTCCACTTTGTAGCCTGCGTTCTGACTTAAATCAATAGCCGCTTGCAGTGTTCCGCCCGTCGCCAAAACATCGTCGACGATCATGATTCGGCCTTTTCCTAAAGGCAGTTCAATCTCCGCAGTTCCGTATTCCAGAGCATAAGTAAGTCTTTTAGTCGGAGGAGGCAGCTTGCCTGCTTTACGAATCGGCAGAAAACCTTTTTTATGAGTCGCTGCCATATGTGATGCCAAAATAAATCCGCGCGATTCAATTCCTGCGAAATAATCTATTTCAGTCAAATTCACTTTTTTCACGAGTTGTTTTGAAACGAAATCCATCGCTTCAGGATTTTGTAAAAGAGGCGACATATCTCGAAATAAAATGCCTTCTTTAGGGAAATTAGGCACATCGCGAATCAGGCTCTTTAAGTCCATCAGGCTCTCCAGAAGTGGGTTTGCGGTTGTTCGAACACAGAATATAGCGATGACATAAAAAACGACAGTCCTTTTCTTACAAAGATTTTAGAACCGAGACACTGCGGTCATAAGAGCCCGATGTATTCCGACAGCCGTTAGGGATCTTTTTTGCTTGATCGAGTTTTTCAAAACTATTCTCGCCTCATAGAGAACGAAAAAAACAATCCGGAGGAGGATTTATGAAAAAACTCGTTTTATCACTGACAAGTGCTCTTTTACTTGCGGGATCTTTGGCATTTGCGTCTGAAGATCTTTCTGCCACCCAAGAACAAGCCTTTGTTTTGGCACCGATCACGGCTGTGAGCTGTGACTCTGCACAAGCCACGGATGCTAATTACTGCATCATGGAACACCACAACTGCCCGCCTTCTTATGAACGCGTAATTAAATATTGTTGGGGCGGCGTACACAAGCGTTTCGTACGCTGTGGTTACACTTGCCGTAAAGTCGGCGATAACAACGGTGGCGTTGAACCGAAATAGGCCTGATGCCGTAGAAGCAGGCGCTCTTTTTTTGAGGAGCGCTTTTATTTTAGAAGTATTTCTTACGTTGAGATGAAGGCAAGATCTTCAGCATGTCACGATACTTCGCAACTGTACGGCGTGCGATCTGGATACCTTCCACTTTAAGCATATCCACGATCTTTTGATCTGAAAGTGGATTTTTCGGATCTTCTTTTGCAACCAAATCTTTGATTTTGATTTTAACAGATTCACTTGCGAGCGAATCCCCGTCTGAAGAACTGATACCTGAGTTGAAGAAATATTTAAGTTCGTAAATACCTTGTGGAGTATGCACGTACTTTGCTGTCGTCACGCGGCTCACAGTAGATTCGTGCATGCCGATGTCGTTCGCAATATCTCTTAACACCATTGGTTTTAAGTACTCAGAACCTTTTTCGAAGAAATCGCGCTGATGTTTTACAATTGACTCTGTCACTTTGTAAATCGTGCGCTGTCTTTGGTGAATCGATTTAATCAACCACACCGCCGAGCGAAGTTTTTCCTGGATGTAGTCTTGAGTTTTATCACCCGTGGTTTTGCCACCTTTAAGCATGTTCTTATAGAAATTAGAAATCTTAAGGCGCGGAAGACCGTCTTCGTTTAAAGAAACAACATAATCGTCGCCCACTTTGTATACGTAAACGTCCGGAGTCACATAGTGCGTATCAGAACTAACGAACGCGCGACCCGGTTTTGGATCCATGGCATAGATGATCTTACACATCTCAACCACGTCTTCCACGTCACGACTCAAAGCTTTGGCAATCGCTTCGTAGTTCTTTTTTTCAAGATCTTTCAAATGATTATTGATCAAGTTGACAAGATCGTGAGTGTCTTCTTCCAAATGCTTGGCTTGAATCAAGAGGCACTCTTTAAGATCACGAGCGCCCACACCCGGCGGGTCAAATTCGTGAATCAAAGTCAGAGTGTCCTCGAGAAGTCCCAATTCAATTTTTTCTTCTTCAGCTAATTGCTCAAGAGGAATTTTGATATAACCGTCATCGTCGATAGCACCTATCAAAGCATCGGCGGCTTGCTCTTCTTCTTCAGAAAAGCCGTTCATCTTCACTTGCCAGTAAAGGTGATCATGCAAAGTTTGAGACGCCGTAATGACGTTCTCATAGTTCATGATCTCTTCAGAACCTGCCATTCCCGATTGAGGAGGCTTTTGGTTGGCTTCGATATAGGATTCCCACTCAAACTCATCTTGTTTTTGTGGGTCTTGCATGTTTTGTTGATCTGGAGCCTCTGTATGCTGAACTTCGTCAGCGGCTTCCTTGGTTCTTTGCAGATCCTCTTCTTTCAGAGTTTCTGCTTCTTCAAGGATTGGGTTTTCTTCAAGCTCAGAGCGAACAGCCGATTCCAACTCCATGCGTGACATTTGCAAAAGCTTGATCGCCTGTTGCAACTGTGGAGTGATCACCAGAGACTGGCTCAGGTTCATCGTCTGTCTGAGAGCCATGAAAGTCCTTCCTTAAAGTTTAAAGTTTTCGCCCAAGTAGAATTTGCGGGCGAGTTCGGAATTGGCGATTTCATCAGAGCTTCCGCTCACCTGAATCTTCCCGTCCTTCAGTATATAAGCATAATCGCAAATGCCCAAAGTCTCACGCACGTTGTGATCCGTTATGAGAACTCCTATACCTTTGGCCTTAAGGTCGCGGATGATATTCTGAATATCAGCGACCGCAATCGGATCAATTCCCGCAAAGGGTTCATCCAGCAAAAGGAATTTCGGCGATCCCGCCAATGCACGAGCAATTTCGACACGACGGCGCTCACCGCCTGACAACGCATAACCGTAGCTGTCACGGATATGGTCGACGTGGAAGTCACCAATCAGTTGCTCCAGTTTTTCCGAGCGTTGCGCGCCAGAGTAACCATGAGCTTCCAAAGCCACCGTGATATTTTCGGCCACCGTGAGTTTTCTGAAAATGCTCGGTTCTTGCGCAAGGTAACTTAGTCCTACACGAGCCCGTTTATACATGGGCTCCTGAGAAATGTTCACTTCATCGATATTGATCGTCCCAGAGTCTGATTGAACCAAACCCACGACCATATAAAACGACGTGGTTTTTCCGGCACCGTTCGGCCCCAAAAGCCCTACGACCTGACCTGATTCAACGGAAAAAGAAACGCCATCAACGACTTTACGTTTTTTGAAAGATTTAGAAATGTCTTTGATGGTGAGCATGCTCATTGTTCTTTATTCTCCACCTTCGCGCGAACTCTTTCAACCTTAACTCTTTTTCCGCCATCGAGGAAGATGATTTCTTCGCCGCTCAATTCATCATTGTTTTGAATGACTCGCGGACGTCCTTTGAACGTGTACTTATTCAACAAAAGGTCCAGGTTCACGCTTTCAGAGGTGGCGTATTTACTCGCATCACTTACGCGCACACCACCTTTAACCGCAACCGAACTTAAAATATCTTCGCCAGCTTTATACAAGAACGAAGCTTCCGGTCCTTCCAGTTTCATATTGTCGTAGTTCATGCGAACCGTGCCCAAAAATTTTGCTTCGCGGTTTTTTCCGCTAAACTCTGCACCGTCGGCGACAATTTCAAATTTCTTTCCATTTTTTTCCGGCTTCTGTGCTGTCACCTTATCCAAGATAGTCATTTTGGATTGGTCTACATAAGCTTTCATACGATTGCCCTTTAAGTACATACCGGCACCCGAAGTATCCTTCGGACCTTGCATCAAAACTTGCTCAGGGCTTTCGATAATACGCGTTTTTGAAGAGTAAAAAATCGAAGGAGTTTGAAACACGTACCCGTTTTCTGAGCGCGTGACGACGTTGCCGACAACACTCAGATCTTTGGTTTTTGCATCCATCGTTCCGGTGTCGCCGGTCACGGTGAATTCAATTTTTTCTTTATTGTAGAAAAGAACTTTTACTTTTTTGAGTTTAACGTTGCCGAGCCCTTGATTGCCCTCGGCTGTCGCTGCGAACAGCTCCCAATCGCGATTCCCCTGCTGACTTTCCACCAAGTGAACGCCTTGCATTTTTTGTTCAGCAAGACTGGATGGTTCTTCGACTTTTTCACCGCGTTTAATGCGTTCTTCCTTTTCTAAAGCCCGTTTATCTTGTTCTTCAACGCGGGCGCGAATGGCGGCTTCGTCTTCGTGCTCGAGGCGAGACGGAAATACGATAAGAACCTCTACAAACAAAAGGATCAGCAGAGCTACAAAAATGAGGTTCTTAAATTTAGCCATAGTTTGAGTGGTGCGCAGGCACGGTTAAGGTTAACGTCCTGCGCAGCATAACTGACTTTTAATTTGATGTCGATTCTTGAGGAAGTTTAGTCACTGCGAAATTAATTTCACCAGCGCCTGCCTCAGTGACCGTGTACAAAACTTTTTTGACAGTGAGGAAATCCACACCCTTATCGGCTTGGATCGTCACTTTGCTCCACGCATTAGGATCTTCTTCAACTTCACCACGAGTGGATTCAACCACGTCGCGGATCTTGTTTTGCAATTTGCTCTCCTGCTCGGCTTTTGATTTTGCCAAAGCTTCTTGCAATTGCGTTTTCAAGTTGGCGATATTCCAATCTTCCGCGGCTTTCACTTCTTCAAATGTCGCCACAGTGTCTTTATCCAAAAGAATTTCTTTATTGGAAATCGTCACTACGTGAGCGGGTTTCAATTCACGAACACTCGTGGCCTTGGGAAGAACAACTTCCTTCGGGATGTAAAGAATCTCTCCTGTTGCGTTGTAATTTTGCAGAAGGAAGATCACCAGAACCGTGAACATATCCACCATCGCCGTCAATGACAGCAAGGCCGTAACATCACGTTTCCCTTTACGCTTACTCAAGATGTTGTGATAACGGTGTCTTTCACCGGGTCTAAAGATGGCCATTAATTAGGCCCTCCTGTTGCAACGGAAATCGCTGAGAAACCTGCGGTTAAACAGTTGTCCATTGCTTTGATAAGCTGTTCATAAGGAATTGCATCTGCAACGCTGACAACCGCATCCACTTTTTCAGGATAAAGCTGTTTCACACGTTGCAATTGAGCGACCAGGCCGGCTTCGTCAAACTGTTCATTCACCATGGGAAGACTGATGATTTGTCTCCCAACAGTTAATACGTAACCCGCTTCCTTCACATCCACTTTCAAAACAACATCCGCATTCGGTGGAGGCGTTGGGGCTGGTTGAGTGTCCGACTTCTTCCCATAAAGAGAACTACCAATCTGAATCATAGACACTTGGGTCCATACGGCAGTGATCAACAAGAACGTGATGAGAACGCTCATCAAGTCGATGAAAGGCACGAGATTGAGCTCGATATTCTTTTTTCTACCGCTGGAATCGCCACTATCTATGTGAGCCATAGAAAACCTCTAGTCTAAGCCTGTTAGTCTTTAATCTTTTCTCTGTTCGCAACAACTAGGTTCAAAAGACTCATGCTTGTTTCAATCACTTCATTCTCTGTTTTTTGAATGCGGTGTTGGAACAAACCGTAAGCGACGATTGAAACGATCGCGACCAAAAGACCAAACGCCGTACAGTTCAAGGCGTGTGAGATACCTTTTGAAAGCTCAAGAGCTTTTGTTGCTGGATCGGCAGCGGCCACCGCACGGAACGAACCGATCATACCGATGATCGTTCCAAGAAGTCCGGCGAGAACCGCGACGTTACCAAACACAGCAAGGAAGGAAACCCAACCTTCTACTTTTGGCATTTCTCTCATAACGGCAGCGTCCATCGCCACTTGCACTTCTTCGTCAGGGCGTTTGTTCATCGCTTGAACAAGGCCTGCTTTCACAGTGTTTGTCAGAGGAGCTGGGCGCGCATCGCAATAGCTGATGGCCTGGCGCAAATCACCTGCTACGACCATTCTAAAAATTTGATCAGTGAATTCTTTTTTATCCACCGCAAGATTTTTTAGTTTCATCAATCTTTCTACGATCACAAACACGGCCAAGATGGCAATGACTGCGATTACGTACATGACGAAACCACCCTCAGCGAAAGCACGCTGGATGAAATTCACGTTGTCTACTGTTACTGTTGGGTTCACGGAAACTCCTCCTTAAAAAACTTTTTAAAAAAATGAAATTAGTTATTAGCCGGGTTCAAGACAAACGGATACGCCTGCACCTCGGCCACAAGACCTGGTGGAGGTTCCGGGAAAGTCCAACTTGCTAAACGATCACGAATGCAGTTTTCAACTTTAGGATTACCCAATGTTGAACTCTTCACTTTCACGTTACGCGCTTGTCCTTTTTCAACGATTTCCCAAGCTAAAATTATTTTACCTTCAAGCTTCGCACCTTTTTCCAAAGTGTTCAGCACGCGCTCATAACAACTTTGCAGTTCATGCTTCTTCGCACGAATCACACGACGAATCGCTTCTTTGTCGATCGTTCCATCAAAGGATTCTTCAAAGCCACCGCCTTCGATCGCCACTGTTGTTTTGCTACCAAAACCATCCGCAGCCCCGTAGGCAGCTTGACCCGATCCACGGCCTTTGGTTCCGATCCCCGCGATCCCTTGAGTCGCAGTTCCTTTACCGCCAGCGCCTGAATCTTTAAATTTAGATCCAAGGTCATCGCCAGCGCGGTCTTCATTGAAGCCCGCAGTTCCCGTCGCCTTGTCGGCCATACCTAGAACTTCGCCCGCTCCGGAATAAGCTTTGTCGATATTCGCACGACTTCCGCCACCACCGAAGGCGCTGAAAAGTCCCACTTTCGAAAGATCTTTATTCGAAGACTGAGCATTTGCTCCCGCCGTTTGCCCTGTCTTGATCGCGCCACCTTGACGAGTGGACGTGAATTTCTTCGTGCGATCTTTGGCATTTGGTTTTGGTGCCACTTCACTAGCACGCGCCGCTACTTGAGCTTTTTGCGACTGCTGGCCTTTTTCACCCTTCTTCTGAGCTTCCTTCGTCTGATCCGCAACAACCACTTTTTGTGGAGGTGTTGGAGTCGGCGTCGGTGTCGCCACAGGAGTTGGAGGCGGTGTTGGCGGCGGAGGAGTCGGCACCGGTGTCGCTGCTGGAGGTGGTTTATTGAAAATCACCTGCGCGATACGCTGAACTTCCTCTTGCTTATTTTCCTGCCAATCTTTTGGAAGAGTCGCAGAAATATAAAGAGCCAACAAACCAACAAGCACCAACGACATCACAAGGCCCGTCATTTCAGAGCCCGTAAGCATGATCGGAAGCATTGGCACCATCGGAGCTTGCGGTACAAAACGGATATAAACTGTGATGTTTCCACCCGGCAATGTCACACAAAGCATTTCATTTTGATCAACACGAACGTTGTAACCCTGGGCGCCTTTTTGCGCTTTTCCATTGCGAGCCAGATCTTCCACAGGTTGAATTCCCGCAGAGGAAACAAGTTCCACGTTCATTTCTGCTGTCGTGTTGACTTTCAGTCCCGCTGACATATCCAGCAACGGATAACCACGCGGCACCAACCCATCAGGCAAAGCAATGTGTCCATCACCTGCGTTCACGCGAACAGCTTTATTTCCCTTGAAGTGATACGTGTTCAGAATTCTTTCTTTCCACGCCACGATCACTTCAACAGTCGCTCCCTTGCCCGGTTTAAGATAAGTTCTTAAATCCTGAACCTCACTTGGAGGAGCAAAGGTTTTTGTCTTCTTCACTTTTTTATAAGCACCGCGATCTTTGCGAATCTCAGGACGAACTGGAGCCGCCGTGATCACTGGTTTTTCTTCAACCTTAGGAAGTTCAACAGGAATCACTGGCGTTGGCGCCACTTTGATTTCTTCTGTTTTTACCACCGCCGCAGGGGGCATTGGTGCTGGCTCTGGTTTTTTTACTTCAACAGGAGGTGGCGGCATCTCTACAGGAGCCGCGACAACTGTTGCACCGGGAGCCGCTTTTGGTTTGGGAACACCGATGAAAAATGCAATTTTAAAAGGACCGATCTCGATTTCGTCTCCGGAAGAGACCATCTCATCAAGAACGGCTTGTCCGTTTTTGAAAGTTCCTGAAGAGGAACCCAAATCACAGACGTAATATCCCATATCACGCAGCTCAATAAGACAGTGGATCGGAGACACTTGATCAGAGTCTAAATCCAAATGCACTTCGGCGTTATGTCCGATCACGATTTGATCTTGATCGAACTGTTTAACACCAACGAGCTGATTGTTTTTGAAAATTCTAAATATTAAAGGCGCTCTCAATTACCACCCCGAACCCGCTGTATATCTTCTGATGTTCGTCTCATCTCGGGTAAAAAATTTTGTCTAAGCTTAATCAAACGACTGTAATTAAAATTCTTCTTTTGGAAGAGATAAAAAAGATCCGGCTTTTGCGTTGAACCTTCGATCAATTCATCTTCGAAGTTCAACGTCGCCTTTCTTTTTGTCGTCGTTGTTGTCGTAGTGGTGGTTGTCGTCGAAGTACGATTCGATGTCTGCGCAAATGCCACTTCGAAAGCACAGATCATTGCAAACACGACTGTAAATTGTTTAACGAATCGCAACATAGTTTCCACCTTCACTCTATTTTAAACCAGCTTTCGCCTTATTTTCCAAAGCAATAATTCGATTGCGAGTATCTGCAGGCCCACCTACAAACTTTAGTCTGTTAATTACTTCCAAACCCTCTTGGTACTTACCCATATTATCGACCAACAGTGTTGCATAATTATAAAGAGCTTCTTTGTTGCTCGCAGAATCTTTCAAAATCGTCTTATATAAATCTTCCGCTTTTTCATATTTGCGGTTGGCTGTAAGAGCGATGGCGTAGTTGTTGAGAACTCTCGGATCTCTCACTCCGCGTCTGTAAGCGGTTTCAAGAACGACTTGTGCTTTTGAATAATCTTTTTCCTGAACGTAGATGGCACCAAGGTTCGCCGCCGCTACAGCTTCGTCGTTATTGATGTCCAATGCTTTACGGAAAGATTTGATCGCATCGCGCTTTTCATTCTGAGCAAGCTGAACAATACCCATGTTTGAGTAAAGCTCTGCCATTCTTGGATTACCAGCGATCGCCTTGCTTAAAAGGTAACGGCAAAGATCATAACGCCCACGCTTATAGTGGTACATCGCTAAAGCATTCAATGCTTTGGCGTCATTAGATGACTGTGCCAAGATCTGCGTTGAAGCTTGATAGATCTTTTCATCACTCTGTGACTTGATCGCCTCATTCAAAGCCGCATATTGCGACGGTGTCGTCGGAATTTGCGGGCGCACCGGTTCCTCGACAACAACGGGCTTCGGCTCTTCTTTGCGCACAACAGGAGCCTCGGTCACCGTTGGCGCTGTTGGAGCTGGAGCTTCGGTTTCATTCACGGATTGTGTCGCACACGCTGCCAATGTTAAAACAGGAAGTAAAACAATGATCTTCTTCATTATTGACCTATCCAATTCACTAAGCGGATGTCCGAACCAATCTCACCACCATTGTAGTAAGCTTTCGGATCAAGCTTATTCATATACTCATAAGCCGTTTTAAATCCGTCGTTATAGACTTCCAATTCCAACCCACGGTCGACCGCAAGTTTGAAACTTTCCCGGACTTTGGTATTGAATGGTTCGGCGAACTTCTCAACACCCGCTTTATATTGTTTTGTCTCTTCCGCGTTCAAGCCCGGAGGAAGTGGCGCATTTAAAATCGCCTGAGCCATGTTCTGGTTTGCTTCACCCAAGACACTCAAGGAACTTACGATTTCTTCAGCACTGTCGTACTTGATAACATCCGCAAGTTCGCTTGTAAGTTTTGTCAACAAAGCGACTTTTTTATCAGCAGCCGCTTTTTGTTTGTTCGGGTCCTTAGGGAACGAAATCGCTTTCATTTCTTTGAAAGTCCCCATGGCCTCGGCCAATTTCAATTTCGCTGCGTAAGAAGCACCGACACCTTTTTTATTTGGTGCAAAACGTCTTTGGATCGCCAAAGTTTTTTGCGCCCATTCACTGGATTTTGTGAGCGCTTTTTGGCGACCGTAAAGCTCGCTCACCCAGTAAGCACTTTCCACCACTTTTTCCTGATCACGACCACCACCTTCCACATATTCTGTGTAACGCGCAATCGCGGCACCGTTTTGACCGGCTTTGCGATGGATTTGGGCCATGCTGTAAACGGCTTCAATATTATCAGAGTGCTTTTTATTGAGCTTTGTAAATTCCGTGTACGAACGAATCGCCTCATCAGATTTTCCGAGGGCTTCATACAAAACAGCTGCGTTGTAAATCAAGTTCGGAGCCAATGGGTCCGTTGGATTTTCTTGCGCAGATTGTTTGTAAAGCTTCGCCGCCTCTTCAAACTGAGCCGAGTCTTGATATAGTTTTGCAAGCAAACGACGCACTTTTGGTTTTAGCTTATCCGCAGAAGGATCTTTAGAGGCCAGCACACCTTGATATGCTTGAATCGAAGGTCCATTCATACCCGCTCGCTCATAGTTCACGCCTGCATTAAACAAAGCTGTGATCGCGAGACTTGATTTCGGATTCTGTTTTGCAAAAGCATCGTAAACCTGGGCTGAATCTGCGTATTTTTTCTCCAGCTCCAAATCCTGACCGCGTTTGAAGGAAGCTTTTTCCATCACACCGCGAATATCAGACCCGGCCTTTGAAGATGCGATGGACGGAACGGCCAAGAGTTCGGCTCCCGTTTTTTCCAATCCCACATAGTCTTTTCTTAAGTTGTAGATATCCAAAAGAAGATTCGCAGAATATTCCGCATATTTTGTATTTGGATACTGTTGCACGATTTCGCGGAAATGCTTCGTCGCTTCGTCAAAGTGATTGCTTTGATAGTACAAACGACCCATGCGGAATTTGATTTCCACCGCTTTTTCCGACGTCGGGAACTTTTCCACATACCATTGGCCCGCTTTAATAAAGCGATCCACTTTTGGTTCCAAAGGCACAGGATCCAAAGAGTTTCCTACGCGCTTTTGCATTTCCTGATCAGACGGAATGCTTCTTTCCACTGCCAAGATCAAGTTCTGCGCGGACTTGCCATAGAACTTCGATTGAGGAGCGTTATCCACAACCCATTTGTACTGCATCGCCGCTTCATCGTATTTGCCCATATCATAGAGCAACTCACCGTAATAGAAGTGCATGTCAGAAGCTGTCGCTGAATCTGGAAATTCCTTGAGATAAAGCTGGTATCCGTCGTTGGCCTGCGCTTGAGAATAGGGTGCGCGAGAGTTTTGTGCCGTTTGATGCTGTTGCAAAACGTAATTGCGCAACGTGGTTTCGCGAAGCTTGTACGAATTTTCAATCAAATCTTTATTATTTTTATTGGCAGCATACCAAGCACTGCTCGCGTCGTAGTCTTTCACCCAGCTATAGAGTTCGTTCTTAAAGCGAGATGTGTTCTTAGCATAGTAATAGTTTTGAACAATCTGGTATTGGTACTCAAACGCCTTAGGAGAATTTGGATTTTGCGAAATCAAAAGCTTAAAGACTTCTCTGGAAGCGTCTTTGTTGCCACGATCTGAATACTGATAAGCCAAACGCTCTAAGTAAGAACCCGTGTTCTCGCCAACAAGGTTTTTAAAGTAGGAAGCGGCTCTTGCCGGATCGCCACCTTCAGCATAGAACACGACGATATCGCGCAATGCTTCGCCCTCAAGACGTGTGCGGTTGACCGTTTTGCGTCCCGCAAGCTGTTCACCTGTCTCAGATTTGCCGGTTCTGATGATGAACTCAAGATAGTTCATCGCCTGTTGGACTTTTCCTAAGCGGAACAAGCACCATGCTCCCTTATAAAGAGCAAACGTGTGCAGGCGGTGTTTCTTTTCTTTAATCAGATAAGAATATTCTTTATAGGCCTGGGCCCATTTTTCATTCTCAAAATAGTATTCCGCCAAAGCAAAATGCGCTTCACCCACGAAAGGAGAATTTGGATACCCTTTGGTGAGCTGCTCATAGTACTGAGCTCCTTTTTTCACTTCGCCTAACTCAAAATAGTTATAGCCAAGGAAGAAAAGTGCCTGGCTCATTTTTTCGTCACGAGGGAAATCACGTTGGAACCACTCGTAAAGCTGCACGGCTTTTTTATTGTATTCACGAGCTTCCGCTGTATCTAATTTCGGTTTTACTTTTGTTTTTCCCGCTTGGAAGGCACGCAGTTTCGCATCGTATTCATCTTGTCTGCGACCATCAATGAGACTCGCTTTTTCTACGTAAAGCTCGGCCAACCGAAGCCACAACTCACCACGGTTCGGACTCGTTTTAAATTTTTGCGTGAGCTTATAAAGTTCGCGGATTTGTTGATCCAGAACTCTTTCGTACTCTGCCTGCTCCCCGCCCGCTTCTCTTTGCATGATTTCCGAAGAGCGCGGCGGTTTCACTGATTCCAAGTTGTAACCTTTAACGTCTTCTTTAAATCCTAAATTCGATGAAGGCAGTGACGTGTCTGTTTTGGACATTTGCACACGTCCACCGCGACTGCCTTCGTTCGCTTGCGACAACAGTTCACCGACCGTCTTTTTCTTAACAGTCTTCGTCGTCGTTTTAACAACCTTTGCTTGTGCAAACACCGGGCTTACACAAAGAGCGGTCAGGAGACTTGAAACAAGAAGTTGATGCCTGTTGAATTTCATATTTTACTCGCAGCTTTGTTTGCCAAGATAGTGGTAGTTTCCAACCTCATCCAACCAGTATTCTCCCTGGAACGGATAGTATTCGTAACCGTTTTGGATGTAGAACTGACGGTCCACTTTCTCGTCGATTTGTTCTGTCCCGATGTCTTTACCAGCCATTTTCTTTTTAATGCTTTCTTTACGGCCCGTGATCATTTCATAACGGATGAATCCGGCTTGCTCGTAAAGGTCACGCAATTCCACGCGCATGTTTTGTAAATGCGCTTTCACCATATCGCCCACAGCAAACTTCGCATTGCGGCTGCGGTTTGCGAGAATTTTCAAAGAGTATTGACCCAATGGAGAAGCACGGAACGCGGAGTTCGATTCCACGCGCGCGCGTTCTTGAGTGAGCTTTTCGATATAGTGCATAGAGCGTTTCACGTCGCCTTGATCAAGCACATTGCGCAAAACAATGTAAGGCAAACGCAAGTTGGCGTTCTTGTCCGTGGTTTTCATGAAGTGGGCTTTTTCAATTTCTGAATAGAAAGCGCCCGCTTCGTTTGTCGACTTTAAGAAGTCACCGATTTTAGTGCGCACAGGTCCGTATGTTTTTTCAAACAAGCTGAGGACCTTTTCCATCTCGTCATACTTACAGATGTAGAGGTAAACGATGGCACGCAAAAGTAAACTCTCCGGCATATAAAAGTCTTCATAATATGCCGAGTGGAGAGTTTGGAAATTACTGAGGGCTGAACGGAAACGAGCTGCGCGAAGCATGGCCCAGCTGGATTCAAAAACCGCGTCATGCCACATGAGCGTATCACGCGGAACTTGGGCGTAAGATTCAATCGCCTGCTCCCAATCTTGTTTTTGATAAAGTGCGCGAGCCAAGCCCATTTGTGCCGCCACTCTGTTTGTGTCAGTCACCGGAGCTTTGCGACGAGCGTCTAACATTTTGTTGAACGTTCCAATCGCCAAAGACGGCTGATTGGCTTCAAGTTCGGCAAGCCCTTTGTTGTAAAGAGCTTGGAAGTAATAACTGCTTCCGTAACTGACGCGACCAAAAAGATCGGCGGCTCCAGAGAAATCTCTGTTGCGAAGTTTGATCTCTCCCAAACGGAAGTGGATCATGTCTTTCAAGTTACTCGGGAAATCATTGAGATCTACGCGAGAAACCGCGTAATTCAAGATCGTGTCATCCCCTAAAGTGTCCGCCACAATCGAAAGTTTTTCGATCGCAAGTTTGGAATACTTCGGATGTTTTGAACGGATCACGTCGACAAACTGGAAAGCCGCTGTTTGATAAAGTTTGAGCTCAATCAACATAGTTCCCAAGATGTACTTAATCTGGGGGCGATCCGCCGCTAATTCAGGACGGCGTGCGAGTGAAAATAGATTATTCGCTGCAGATTCATATTGTCCGCTTTGCGCCATACGAAGAGCGTTGCTCAACTGATTGCGCAGAGTCGCTTCACGAGTATTGCTGTTGTACACTGGAGCTGCTTTTCTTGCAGGCTTCAATGTTTTTCGTTGTGCTGAACTTGCAATCGGCAGTGTAAAACTTGTGGCTATCAGGAGTAGTAATAATTTTCTCATCGGTAACTAGCCTCCGGAAAGAACCAACTCATACCCACAGTGAGGAAGAGGTTGTTGAATGAATTTTGTGAACCGTCGATACCTTTAGCGTTAAAGAAGTTCCAGCTAAAATCCCAGCGAACGGCATAGGCCTTCGTCAAAGCGAAGATCTGGCCTGTTGCTAAGTGCAGTGTTCCTGCGTTCTCTCCAGCTTGCGTATTCGTTGTTCCGTATCCCGCAGAGAAATAAAGATCAAACGGTACGATCTTTTCGTTAAACCAGGTCATCTTCCCGTAGATCGGAACGTACATCAGATCAAGACCAATGAAAGATTTTGGATAAACTAAGTTCTCTGTGCTGACACCTTGGATGTCGCGAAGTTCTTCGGTCGTTTGTCTTTCAGAAGTCGTAAGACCGAAATAGTTCAGTTCCACGCCCCAAGATTCACTTAAGAAGTAACTCGCCTTAGCCACGCCACCGATCGTATTAAAGAACGGATTGTTGGTAAGGACCGTCGCGCCCCCAAAAAGTTGGAAGCGACCTGTTTTTGGCAAGAATCTTTTTTGAATGACAGAAATTTCTTTAAACGGAGCCAAAGTTCCAAGACCGGAGAAATCAGTGAGTGTGTTGTCTCTGGGTGCCGTTGATTCCTGGTAGCTTGGAGCTGAATTCGCAGGAGCTTGTTTCGCAGGAGCGGCTTTATCCAGTTCCAATTCAATCACGTCTAAATCATCACCTGTTTCTGACTGTGCTTTCACTCCCAAAGGAGCCAGCATCATCAGCATCAGAAAAATGTATGTTTGTTTTTTCATAAACATGCCCTTAGCTCCTCTTAAAATAGATACGAAAGACCGATGTCGAGATTGGTCGTGTAAAGAACTCTCTCTTGGAACTCATCGAATGACGGTTTTGGCGTTCCTTCGTGCATTTTACTTCCACCTAGGAAAGGCACCGGACCTTGATTCGCATAAAGACGCAAATCAAAGCGCAAAGCCCAATCTCTATTGAAATAAAATTTTTGACCCAAACCCACGGCAACAGCCGGATAAGTTTTGTGTTCATACTGAACAACACCCAAAGAGCCTGAGCCGTAAAGAACCGTATTAAATACCAAAGACTTCGTGATGCTCATCTTTCCGTAGAAAGCTTTTAAGTTGTAATCAGCCATGATGGTATTTTTTGGCATTGGAGCTTTAGACAAATCCAAATGAGTGGCAGGCGTCTTCTCGATTTGTTTTGCGTAATCTGAAAGACCTGACATGTTGTTTGCGAAGAACAAACCAATCGCGTGCTCTTCACTCCAGTTATAGTAAACACCCAGACCCAGTTTGCTGACGTTTGCAATAGGTTCCGTCATGGCGTAACCGTAGAAAACATCGACGTCAAATTTTCCTGCCGTGACCACATTTCTGTTTTTCACGCTCACTGGCTTATCAAAAACCGGAAGAACCGATTCTTGCGCCAACTCTTCAGGAGGAAGTTCGACAACCTCTGAAGCCGCAAAAGCCGCCTTGTGTAGCAACAAGGCAAGAACAATAATCATAACGGCTTTGAAACCATTTTTTAGCATGAATTACCTACCTGAGGAAAGAGCCCCATATTTATAGATGTAATCACAAACTTCTCTCACAGCGCCCATACCACCAGGTCTGCGAGTCACGTAATCAGCAACTTCAAGAACTTCATCAACGGCTTCTGGCACCGTCGCGCCAAAGGCCACCGTCTGCAAAAGAGGAACGTCAAAAATGTCGTCGCCGATGTAAGCCATCTCTTCAGGCTTTACTCCGGATTCCTGTTGCAGTTGTAAGAAAGAAGGCTCTTTGTCGAGAGCGCCTTCATAGAGATATTGAATTCCCAGATTTTTCACACGCGTGCGGATGTCTTCGGCCTTAGTTCCTGTAATCACAGCAATTTTGTAGCCGGAATCAATAAGACGTTTGATGCCCACGCCATCGCGAATAGAAAAGAATCGACGCCATTCTTTGCCATCAAACCAAATACGCGTGTCCGTTAAGACGCCGTCCACATCGAGGACCAACATCTTGATATTTTTCAATTTTGATATTTCTAATCCCACTGAATCATTGTGGAAAAGAATAGACAAGGGGGCAAGTGCCCTACCTTGATACAGGACTTAGGGTTGTATGACAAATAAGACAAAAGTCCAGCGTTGCTTAAATCAAAGACCCAAACTCTTCGAGTGCGTTTGATCCGCAGAAATCCAAGAAGCTAAATGCTCGGGAAACGGTGGAGCTTGCAACGAAAGGTTCAATACGTTCAAAAGGTCTTGAGGCGAAACAGTTCCACCCGTTTTACTTAAAAAACGTGCGCGAATCATTCCCAATGCAATCACTTCACCGCGACTGACGAATTTGTGCTCGAGATAAAGATATTTTTCGTCCCAGCTTATCAAGCGCGTGCAAAGTTCAAACTTTTGGAAAAGCTTCAGCGACCGACGAAAACGAATCATTTCAGAGGCCACAACAGGATACCATCCTTGCTCTGCAATCTTTTTTGCCGCCTGAGCGCGGATCATATAATCTGTTCGCGCCAAATCCTGGAGAGAAAAATAAACGCCGTTATTCATGTGCCGCAAAACATCTAAGTCCGTAGGCCAAACACGAAATGGAGTGGCACACTCCTCCATGATTTGAACGGGTTTACGAGAACGCGAAAATAAAAGAATATAAAAAAGACGGAAAAATAAATTCATAACGTCCTACTTTCGAGATTCCAATTCGCTCACACGATGTTGCAAACGATAAAGTTGTGCTTCCATATCTTTTATTTTTGCTTTGAGTTCTTTGACGTCCGCACTTTCATTCACTGAAGAAGGCGCATTGGGATCTCCAAGAATGCCTGCGCCGATTTCAGCCCGTTTCAAATTGAGTTCTTGCAAGGCTTCAACGTCTTGTTCGTCGACTTCTCCGGAGTCCGCATACTGATGCTGCATCGCCTTTTGCTGTTCATGAATCTGGCGGCTTAATTGAGTCATCTGCTGAAGACTTGCGTAAGTCTTTTTGATGCGCCCAAAGTTTGGCGGAAATTCCCCTGTGACAACGGAAAAAACAATGACAAACATAACGATGGAAATAAAAAGACTTCGCAAGACGGAACCTGCGATCTTGCCCAGGGCTTCGCGCATGAAATACTCCTTAAATGACATTTGACTCAACGATGCAGCTCATGGTCAAGTGAGTCTATACGAACACGAGGAGACTTCCATGAAAAGCATTCTACTAGGTCTTGTTCTTTTACTCACACTCACTTCATGCACCAAAAAATCTGAAAGTCCTGAAGGAACTGTCTCCAGTCAGGCCAAGCAAGAACTCGTGGTCGGAACAGATGCAGCTTACGCTCCGTTTGAAAGCGAAACTGCAGACAAAACGGTGCAGGGTTTTGACATCGACATTTTAAAAGCTATTGCTGAAAAGTCGGGATTGAAACTTAAATTCGTGAATACTCCATGGGAAGGACTTTTCAGCCAGCTTCAATCCGGCGACCGTGACATTTTGGTATCCGCTATCACCATCAATGACGAACGCAAAAAGGTAATGGATTTTTCTGAACCCTATTTTGAAGCTGTGCAATTGATCGCCCTGCCCGCCTCTTCGAAAATCACCAAGTTTGATGAATTGAAAAATTCTAAAATTGGTGTGCAAACTGGCACGACAGGAGACGAGGTTTCAAGCCGTCTTTTGGGCAAATCAAATCCCAACATCAAAAGATTTGAAGGAACACCTTTGGCCCTTCAAGAGCTAGAAAACGGTGGAGTCGATGCCGTTGTTGCCGACAATGGTGTTGTGAATAACTTCCTGGCCAACAATCCAAAAACTTTTAAAACGATTTCTGATGCCAGCTTTTCAAAAGAGTATTACGGCATTGCTGTTAAAAAAGGAAACGCGGAACTTCTAAAGAAGATCAATGACGGCTTATCTGCTATCAAAGCGGATGGCACTTACGATCGTATTTATAAGATTTATTTCGGTGAGAAAAAGAACTGATGTTTTCGTGGTTTCGCACTGACATCATCGTTGAATACTGGCCTTTGTTTTTACAAGGGCTTTGGACCACCCTCGAACTGACCATCATCGGTGTTTTCTTTGGAACGGTTTTGGGACTTCTGCTGGGATTAGGTAAAATTGCCCAGGCAGAACGCGGACCCTGGAAATGGCCTTTGCGAATTTTAGCCAAAGCGCCCTCCCAGCTTTACATCACGTTTTTTCGCGGTACCCCTCTCTTCGTACAAATTCTTTTAATTCATTTCGCCTTGGTTCCGATGCTGATTCATCCGGAAAATGGACTTCTTATCAGTGGCGATTTGGCTTTGTATTTAAAGCGTGAATATGGGGCTTTCATTTCCGGTGCGTTGGCACTGAGTTTAAACTCCGGCGCCTATATCGCAGAAATTTTCCGCGCGGGAATTCAATCCATCGATCGCGGGCAATTCGAAGCCGCGAGATCTTTGGGGCTTAACTATTTTCAGACTATGAAAGCTGTGATTATTCCTCAAGCATTTCGGCGCATGCTTCCGCCATTGGGAAATGAAGCGATTATGTTACTGAAGGATTCTTCTTTGGTATCAGCAATCGGTCTTGCGGAACTCGCTTACGCGGCAAGAACAGCTGCCGGTGCGTACTCCCGTTATTGGGAACCGTATCTTTTTATTTCCTTCATATATTTGATTATCACGCTCGGCATGTCTTACGTCGTTCATATTCTTGAAAGAAAGTATAAGAACTCATGATTCAAGTAAAAGATCTGCAGAAATTTTTTGGTTCTAAGCAAGTTCTTAAAGACGTCAATTGTGAGATCAAAGACAACGAGGTCGTGTGTGTGATTGGCCCTTCAGGTTCCGGCAAAAGCACTTTTCTTCGCTGCTTAAATGCTCTTGAAACAGCCAATGGTGGCATGGTTAAAGTCGATGGTTTTACCGTGACAGCTCACGAAACAGATTTAAATCTTTTACGCGCTCACGTGGGCATGGTGTTTCAGCGCTTTAATTTATTCCCGCACATGACGGCACTTGAGAATATCTGCCTTGCGCCCATTTCTGTGAAAAACATGTCGCGCGCAGAGGCTGAAAAAAAAGCTCATGAACTTCTGAAACGCGTGGGGCTTTCTGACAAAGCGGACTCTTATCCTAATGAACTTTCCGGTGGACAACAGCAGCGTATTGCTATTGCCAGAGCGCTAGCTATGGAACCGCAGGTTCTTCTGTTTGATGAACCGACATCGGCGCTGGACCCGGAAATGGTGGGCGAAGTTTTGGATGTTATCAAGTCTCTCGCTCACAGTGGAAAGACGATGGTGATCGTGACGCACGAAATGGGTTTTGCTCGTCAGGTCAGTGACCGTGTGTTCTTTATGGACGCAGGTCAGATCATGGAGGAAGGAACTCCGGAGAAGATCTTCTCTCATGCGCAGAATGAACGGACTCGCAATTTCCTTAGCAAAGTCCTTTGAAAATATTGCGCCACTGTCAATGTGTTAGGGCACGGTGAAGCTCGCTGTGCCGCTTGCAGATTGAGTTCCACTGCTGACATTTGCCTTCACATTATAAATTCCTTTGGCGGGTTTACGAGACAGTTTGTATTTATAAATAGCATTGCCATTTGATCCTGTCGTCGCTGAACCTGTGATAATTTTTCCATTTGGATCTGAAATCGAAAAAGTCACATTCAAGCCGCTGGCGGCAACTCCCCCCAACATAACATTTGCTGTCATACTCACTGTATTTCCCGCTGAATATGAAAGCTTATCCGTTCCAACCGAAATGCTCAAAACTTGAAGAGAGACCACCGAATAATTCGACGAGGCACTAGCTGAATAAGCCCCTACACTTGCCGAAGTCGCTACTAAATAATTTCCTGAGGCGGAGGAAAGAGGAGATGTCACTGCAAAATTAATATTTGCACTGGCTCCTGATGCCAAACTGACAGAAGTACTTGCAAGAGAAGCATTCCAGCCACTCGGAACTGAAAAACTAAGACTGTAGGTACTGACAGAACAAGCGGAATTGTTATTGTTTTTCACGGCCATGGTGTAATTTAAAGTTGTCCCTGGATAGGCCGAACTTGAGGTTGTCGGCATTAAGATCACAGTGGGATTCGACATCGTACAATTGGAAGCAACGGAATAGATTGCGGCCCCACTGCCAATATAAGAATTTGCGGCCCCATTCACTGCAGAAACAGAAATATTATAGGATCCTGCCGCAGAAGAACTACCAGAAGCGACCGTAAGTGTACTGTCTCCTGAAGCTCCAGGAGCCAAACTTAAAGATGAGCTGCTAAAACTAAAACTAAATCCACTTGGAACCACTGAACCCAAATTGAATGTCGAAGACGAACAAATAGAATTGTCATTATTTTTAACCGATACAACATAAGCCACTGGTGTTCCAGGCAGGACGGCTCTGGGCGCTGCGGGAGAAATCGTCACACTGGGGTTGGATCTAATACAAACAGGAGTGTTAGTGCCTGAGGTACTCACACTCACTGTCGCACCACGACTGTCCGCGGACAATAAAGTCAACGTGACGCCACCTGAATCTGTAAATGGAATTCCCAAAGGCAAAGGCGAATCATTCCAATCGTATGCAATATTCGAATTACTAGCAGGAGTCATATCTAAAAGGAGGCTCGTATCTCCATTTCCTTCAGTACCGAGATGAACCAAAGGTCCGCTGGTTGTTCCAGGCCTATTTATTAAAGGACTATCCAAATTGATCGCTTGCCGATATTCAAGATAGTACCAAGTTTTTGCGCCGGTGGTTGCATCGACACTCTTGAGTACTTTGACAGCTTTAATTCCAAGGGTTGTCGCGGCATAGGGCTCTATAGTCACCATCGCACTGCCATTTTCTACAGTGACAATCGAAGGCGAAGTACCATAATTCAACCAGCCTAAATTTTCCTTTTGAAAAGCATTATAATGAGTAGGCTCTCCGCCTCCCATAGTATCAAACCAATCCCCATATTCACTCTTTGTACAACTACTTCCAAGAACCGTCGTGCCACATTCCAAAGAATGAGAATGCCATAAGCCAAGATTGTGACCGAACTCATGAGACACCGCCCGCATTTAAATCAAACCATTAAGCCACGCGGTTGACGGGCTTCCACCCACTGTTCCCAAACCTGCCCATGTGCAAGTCGAATTTTTCGGAAATACAATGATGTGACGTTGATAGGCATTTACATCGACTCCCATTGCGGCGACTGTTTGCAAGACCTGATCTCGAATAAGTATAAAATCACACGTCTGCGCCATAGGAAGCGTATACCAACCAAAAACATTTCCACTCATAGAGGTTTGCTGAAAAGAATTTTCTTTAATAAAGTTATTCGCTTCACCAAAAACCACTGAGTTGAGTTGGGAGACCGTGTAGGGCTGCACAACGTTATCTTGAAAATTCACTAAAAAAACAGCCGTCTTTTGCACTCCGAAAGTGTTTGGTGCTGGCGACGCCAATACCTGCACGCTGCCCGATGAAGAATCAAGGGCCAAAACATTTCCACTGAGCTCGCCTTGAACTTTTATCTGAGCGCCCGTTCTAAGAGTTGTAGGTGCTTTATTATTGAATTTTAAAAGAGTTCTTTCTTTATTATTCCCTTTTAAATAATAAAGATACTTGGATGATGAGTCCCTATTGTCTACATGAATAATTTCAAGCTCACCTTCGAGATTTTTTTTGCCAAGATTGGCCGTGGTCATATTTTGAAAGAACAGTAATAGAAAACTGAGAACCATGGCTATCACACCATAGCGAGCATGCTTTAATTCCATATCCCCCCAAGGCAATATACTATTTCATCTCGTATTTTGCATTTTACCAAATTACAGAAATTTAAGGGTGCCTCTTCAAATAAGTATGACTTGAGATCAATGACAATTCTCAAACTGAACGGTTTCAGTGCTCTTACATGTCCCTGCATAAATTATTGACAGGTTATTCACTTCGGCGCTGCCATCCGCTCAGGGGCTAAGTGATTACTTTTCTTGTCACTTTTTGATCATGCATTAGACATTCTCTATAAATAGAGCACGTCAGAAGAATTTAATCCTGGCATTTGAACTGCACTTACATTTCCGCGTAAACCGAAGCATTTGAAAAACTTGGGAAATTAATCCCGCCAACTTTGCAACGGTATCGAGGATTCTATGGTTTGGGACTCACGTCTGAAATCCCTAATGGTCTTGGCCTGCGTGGGCAGCTTGGTGTCGGCGTGCGAGGTGAAAAAGAACCTCGATGAAATGCACAAAGCCACCGTCGAAATGAGCGATACGACCAAGGATATGAGTGAAACAACCAAGCGCATGGAAGAAAAAACCAGCGATTTGGATAAAAAATCCGAAGCCTTGGATGCAAAGACGGCAGAACTTTACGATGCTCTTAGACAGGGTAATGCGGCGATCCTTCGTAAAGAATTCCTAGAGCAAATGACAGAAGCCAAAGAGATGCCGAAGAAATTAGCCTTGGGTGTAAAATACTACTGGGCCTTTGAATTTCAATTATGGTCAATGCAAGGTTTGGATAACGAGGCCCGCCGTGAAGAACTTGCTTCTTCGGCAGCCCGCGAATTCATCCGTGAAATTCATGAATATGCTCCGAATGAAGATTTTATTTCTCCGACAACAGATGACAACAAAGAGAAAAACTTCCTAGCATTGGTTACAACCCTGCATGAGGTGAACGACAAACAAAAAAATCGTCTGGATAAAACAACGATTCCGCAAATGTCGATGCTTTCTTTGATTGAAAGAGCTTTGAAAGAGAAAACCCTTTTGGATCAGGGAAAAATCACTGTCGAGCAGTTGTCGCACTCTTCTTATGATCTTTTAGGTTTTGAACAAAAGTTGATTCAAATCCTGCAAGCTCGTCACAACTTTATTCTGACAATGCTTGTAGCTAAAGCTAGCAATGTGGATAAAGACTGGAAAAACAAAATCAAGTTAGGTCTTTTGGGAATGAAATGGACATTGGATTTTTCTAAATACAATGACGTTGAGGTTTCTGAGATGAAGCGTTACGTAAAGGCAGTCTTAGATACTCGCGCCATCTTAACTCGTGCCGGGCATGGCATCGTTGTGGACGAGACCATTATGAAGATTGTTAAAAATGGTCAAGTTGCAAAAAGCACTAAATCCGCAAATCCGGCGCGCCAGACCGCAGAAACTGAAATCGTGAATTATATTAATCAAATCCGTTCTGCCCAAGTTCAATTGAAATAAGGTGGACATCAACTCGCGCCAATGATGAGATAGAGTCTCAATCATAATTTGGCGCGAGTTTTTTATGTCTGCAAAATCAAATCAGTTTATCGAAAAATCTAAAAAGTGGCTTACTGAAGGCGTGTATCCTCTTTGGTCTTCCAAGGGTATTGACACGAAACAAGGTGGCTTTGTTGAAAGTCTCACTTTTGAAGGCGAACCCATGGATGTGCCTCGCCGTGCAATGGTACAAGCTCGCCAGATTTATTCTTTTCTTACCGGCGCAAATCTAGGATGTGTTTCTAAGGAAGTGGCCGTGGCCGCTGTTCATCAGGGAACACGCTACATGGTGGAAAGATTCTCAAGCCCTTCCGGAGCTTTTATTTACTCCGTAAATCCTGATGGCACGCCTAAAAGCAAAAACCCTGATTTGTACACACAAGCGTTTGCACTTTTTGGATTAGCACAAGCTTATGCGATTGAACCCAACAAAGAGATTAAAGACCGCGCAAAGGCATTGCTTCACTATTTGCAAAAAGACCGCAAAGTCGCCGGAGGCGGTTACACGGAGATTGATGAAAAAAATGGTGTCTCTTACAAATCCAATCCACACATGCATCTTTTTGAATCCGCGATTGCGTGGATGACGGTGGATCGCAGTGATCAAGACTGGAAAGATTTAGGTCATGAGCTTATCACGTTAGCGACGACAAAATTCATCGATAAAACTTCCGGTGTTTTAGGCGAATACTTCGACGAGAACTGGAATCATCTGCGTGAAAACGGAAAATTCATCTATGAACCGGGCCATCAGTATGAATGGGCTTGGTTGATGTTCCTTTACGAAGGACTCACAGGGCAAAATTTAAAATCCGTACGTCATCAGTTGTTTTTACTCGCTGAAAAGCACGGAACCTCGCCAACAAGAAAAATTGCTTTTGATGAAATGTGGAGTGACTACACTCCGAAAACTCAATCCTCTCGCTTCTGGCCACAATGCGAGCGCATCAAAGCGGCGGTTCGTTTAGGAACAGAGGTCTCCAAAGAAGAACAACCGCAATATGCGAAAGCCGCTGATGAAGCCCTTGAGACTCTTTTCAAGTTCTTTGCAACGCCGAAAAAAGGACTCTGGTACGATATGCTTTCGGAAAAAGATGAATTCAACGGGAATACAGCTAAGGCCAGCTCACTTTATCACATCGTGAATGCGATGGAAGAATACGTGAATTTAAGAGGGAAGCTGACTGATCCATAATCCGAAAACACGTCTAGAATTCTCATTCCAAGTCGGTTTTTTGCAGATTAGTTTCTGAATCAAACAGGCCCGTGTTAATCTAACACTATGGGCATCTTTGGTATTATCGGAAAAAAGGGACAAACAACAATTCTGTTGGTTTCTATTCTCAGCATTATCGGTTCTATCTTTATTCTGACATCAGCGGATATTTTTAAGCGCGATTATACTTTTAAAACTCGCGATTTCGACCAGGTCCTTTTGAATGAGGCGACGATTTCTTCTTTCGCAGTGATGGAAGCCGCCCTTGCTCGCCGTTTGTGGGACCCGCCACCAGATAATCAATGCCTGAAGGCAGAAAACTTTGAAACGGAAGGAAATTTTCCTAACGGTCTTACTTGGAAAGTCACGGCTACTTACAACTACTCCACAAAAAACTACGAGCTTCTCGCGCGCGGTGAGTATGTCGGACTTAAAGCTGTTTTTAAAAAGCGTATCAAAGTTCTCGATGTCTCGGACTATTTGCTTTTCTCTGGCAATAATCAAGATGTGAGTCTCGAACGCCTTTATGGTGCGACTTCTCCTTCAGCTTTGATAGCTCGCGACCGACGTATTTATGTCAAAGGCTTGCTTCAATTAGGCGGAAACATTCATCGCCCGAACCCCGAGCTAGACTGGAACGGCAGTCCCGCAGGATGGCCTGCTGAGTTTGGAACAATAATTCAAGGCGATCGTGTTCAGCTTGCCGGAGGGATTGAGTATCGCCTGCATGCGGTTCCCGAGCCGAATCCGGGACAAGGAAATCTCTCGGCCCTGTTGGCCCCTTACGCTTATCCTTGGGGAACTAAACCGAAATATCATCCGCAATTTGGGCCCGGCTACGCGATCATCACCAAAGATTTGCAAAAGGCCACAGACTTAGAAAACCAAGTGAAAAGCGGAAGCCCCGTTCCACAAACACAAGCTTCTGTGAGTAAAGAAATTTATCCCATTGCTCTTTTTAGTGGAAATCCTCCCCTTGAAGCCTGGTCCGCTACGGACTCTGGCGGGTATTTTAACAACCCCGACAGATATTCTATTTTTAACTATTCTTATGCCGGTCTGAACAATTACGGCGTGCGTGCCGACTATACCTGCTTTGCGAAAGATGGAGCGAACCAAAAACACTGTTCCAATTCCGAAGACTTTCCGAATGGGTTTGCAAACTGGAGACGTAATGCAGGTCTTGAAGGAGTTCTTTTTACGAAAGACGCTGAAGAAATTCCTGCACCGAAAATGAGTTGGGATAATCTTGAGGCACTTGAAGAAGACGCCAAACAGTGTGGCGTCGTCATTTCTAATCCGACAAACACATATTCGGACTGCGATATTTGGGATCGACAATTTGTCACTAAATATGCGTCTCAAGGAGCGGGTCTTGCCTGTTCGTCGACGTCTCGGATTAACTTGGATTCCATTGGTTTGAGTAACTTTAATGTCGCAGATCTTTCGGATCCTTCGAAGAAGGACCGGCTTCTGCGACGAATCGTTTATCTTAAAGTTCCTTCGGAAATTGCCCAAACAGATGCCCGTGGTCTGATGATGTCTGCTATTCCGAACAACATTCCCCGAAAAAATCTTTCTCTGTGGATCGTAAGCGAGGACACCTTAGCCCTTCGCGGATTTCAGCAGGATTTAACGTCGCCTTTAAACAGTGATCCGCAAAGATTGCGTGAGATCGCCTTCAATCAAGATATCAGTACGTCCGTTCCGGCAGCGCAAAAAGCTTCTTTGCCTTTGGTGATTCTTTCTCCAGAACAAATTCATTTGTTAAGTCCTCAGTATCAACCTTTGACACCGTCGCGCTTGCATCAAATGTGGCCATCCTCTTCAGGAAAAATTCATCCCATCCATCATAATCTGACCGACACGCGATATGAAGATGACGGGTTCAAATACGGTTATCGAAAATTTATTTTAAACAATATAGGTATCATCACGGGTTCTAACGTGAGCGCTACAAAACCTTTTTATCTTCGCGGTCTTTGGAGTGGTCCTGATTCCTCTGCAGATCAACTTCCTTCCAATCTTTGCATGATCAATACAGGCGGATACACCTTAGAAAAGAATTCTACAAACCAGCCTTTCGTGATATCCGCAAAAATTCCTCCTTATCATAGTATGGCCAACTCTCCCATCCCTCCCAAGGGCTCCAACTATTATGGCGGAAACAACAATGATTTCCCGAAAATATATTATCCTGAAGTTTTCTGGAAACAGCGCGGACTTACTAGCAGTCGCGAAGAGTCTGAAGTTTATTTCACGGGTATTCGCATTCATCTCAGTTTTGATTCTGCGACTCCGCCAGGGAAAAGAGACATCAGCTCGCCTTCTCATGTAGGTTCTGAAAGTCGTTATACGGATTACAATGCCTTCGACCTGTCTCATAAAACTTACACGTGGGACTCACCGAGCTATTATCAGGCAGTGTCACAGGGCACCTCATGTATACCTAACAATATGGCTTACCGAGTTCCCTCTTCTCCCACAGAGTTATTTGATATTCGTGCCGCGACGCCCTCGGTGAATAACGGTCGCTATATTTTTATCCAAAGCTCGCCGGCGTTAAACTATCGAGATGTCGGTTCCATTGTCGGCGTGGAACAACCCATCCTCGAAGCTCAGTCGAATTAGGATCCTTATGAAGAAGTTTCAACTCAAGATCAACAACACAAAAGGAATGACTCTCGTTGAGGTGATGGCGGCCTTGGCTATATCCATGGTGAGTGTCAGTGTCTTCTTATTTCTGACGTTATCAAATAGAAATCATAAATCCCAAGTCGATCACTCAACGCTCTTAAAGGAAATTCTGACCAACAATGTGATTGAACTCAAGGGACTTCAATACTCCGATCTTCCACCTTTGGGAAGATGTCTCTATCGCACTTATAATTTTCAGGGAAATTTTATTTCGGAAACTCTGGTGAGTGGCACTTCTGAAATGTGTGGTGTTTCAAATCCCCAAGAAAACGAAATTCAAATTGTGTGGCAGACAACGAATGCAGGTTCTGGAGATGCCACTTTTAGCACCAATTCACTTAAGCTTCCGGTTTATTCAGATTATTTACGCAAAGTCGTTTTACATGTGCGGGCCCAAAACAAAGGAGCCGGACAAAGTCTTCTTCACAGTCAAATGACTATTTTTAAGAGATAAGCATGAGAAAAGGTTTCACCGTCGTAGAACTACTTTTAGCAATCGGACTTTCCGCTCTGGTTATCAGCACGGCGACGTACCTTTTGCATCAGTTCTTCTCAGAACATAAAAACTTAGAAGTTTGGAGTTCTGGACAATTTGAAATGTCTTTGGCCTTGAAAGATATCGAAGGCGATCTTCGCAATGTGGTCCGCATTGATCCTAAAGAAGAAAGCGTCCGCGATTATATCGGAATCACGTCTATTGAGTCTGGATCAGAACCCGCTGAATGCTTAAATACGACAGGTGCCCCGGTCCTTCGCTACACCAGCCTTGATCGTAAAACTCCATCCGAGCGTGCCTTAAGAGCGTGGTCCGAAGTCGATAGCTCCGGAAAAAGTCTTCCTAAAGATGAATTGCGCATCAGCACCGAGAATGTCGCGACTTCTTTATTCACACAAAGTAAAGCGCCTAAAGAAATTGTGATCGTCGATGCAGACCGCCGTTACATTCGTCGCTATGAGATCAGCAGACATGTTATGCATCTTAATTCTCCATTGGATCCCTATGACGATTTACCTAAGGTCGATAGTTTCGGAAACCCTGTTTTCTTTAATTACGTGAGCGTCTTTTTGAGCAATCCAAAAGGAGCCACCAACGAAAATACGAATAAAAAGGCTTCTGTCTTTGTTACCGGCAGTGAAGTTTACAACTCCCGCACTTACTTTGTTTGCCTTCGAAAAACAGATCGCAGTTTGATTAAAATCAATCAGGCCACTCGAGAAGTCTCTGTCTTGCTGACAAACTCCAACGCTGACTTTGAGATTGATCGTTTTGTTGTGGGCTATATGGGAACAAGAAGAAATGTTCGTGTGGAACCAGCAAGCTTTCAGTTCGAAATGACAGGAGCCACTGCCGATTGCGTGAATACGGTTCTGCTTGAACTGTACTTAAAAGCCACCCAGAGCTTTATCAATCGCACTCAACAAAATACCATTGGCGAAACAAAGTTAGATATCCTCCGTCGGCGCACCGTCTTTTCGCCGAATTTGAACATGAAGCGTCCTTTGAGCTGCCAGGAGTAAAAAAACGTTCGCCAAGAGTTCTCTAGCTAAGATCTCCGCACTTGTTTTCGGTGCTTAGACACTCGAAGAGTGATATCTCAGCAACTATGCTTACAAACAATGCACCCAATATTTTAGAACACGATGACTATAGAGATTTCCTGGCGGCTCGTTTTCGCCATTTAAAATCCGTTAAGAAAAATTTCTCTTACGCCATTGCCGCTCGTAAAACAAACGTAGCACAAAGCTACTACAAAAATCTTTTCCGCAAGGATCGCCATCTAGGACTTGAAAATTTAGGAAGAGTTTCAAAAACTCTGGAACTCAATATTACAGAAGAATTTTTTCTGCTTTTTAAATTGGTTTCGCTCTTGGTCCAAGACACTCAAAGTTTCGATATCTGCCGCAAAAATCTTGATGCCATTACAACAGAACTCAAGCTTCAGCATAAAAGGGACACTATCATTCCAAAAGAGGGTCTCGAATTAGATAAGGACATCAATCCCCTGTATTTCTATGCCATTCTTCACCTTTGTGATTGGCCCAATTTTTCTCCAACGGTCGAATGGGTGAGATCGCGCCTGTTCATCAATGATCTCACTGATGATGAGTTGCAAAAACACATTCTCAAAGCGACAGAATTGCGCAACTCCTTGAAGGAAGAACAAATTCAACTTGGAAAATTTCGTGACGCTCCTTTAGCACAAGGTTTGAGTGTAAGAAAAAAACCGTCCTTCCACTCAATCCTTCAGGAAATTCTTAAGATTGAAGGGTATCACACCAAAGTTCACAATTATGCCGAGCACAGACAGGTTTTAAATCTTCCCCAGGAAGGGGTAAAAGAATTGGCGGATTATTTCTTCGAAGTTCGTGAAAAGTTAGAACACATTCAGAAAAAATACGCGGATTCGCCATCAACACGAACTTTGTTTTGGGATCATTCTCTTTATAATCTAGCTCGGGAACTGGAAAATAATCAGTAACGTCTTCGTTAAGGCAAAGGACAGGTAAGAATCGCACTGGTTTTTCCCTCAGAAATATAAAGTTGACTGCCTCTGACTACGACCCCATTGGGCGTATGTAAAGCGCCAGGTAATGCTCCGAGCAGTACACCTGCTTTGGAAGGAACCCCCACGATTGTAGTAACGACTCCTGAGGCTGTAATTTTTCGGATCGTGTGGCAACTCTGATCTGTCGCATAGATGTTACCCGCGGCATCCGTAGTCAATCCACTAGGACTGCTAAATCGTGCCGCCGCACCTACTCCATCCGTGCATCCATAGAGGCCAGCAGTTCCTGCTAAGGTCGTCACAACTCCTGCAAGAGTTACTTTCCGGATGGCCCCTCCTTCGTCAGCAATATAGATATTTCCTGAGGAATCAATGGTCATAGCACCGGGAAATTTCAACCTTGCAGAAGCACCAGTTCCGTCAATGCTTCCTGACGCCCCTGCAGTTCCAGCAAAAGTTGTGACGACTCCTGCTGGTGTAATTTTACGGATGGTATAGTTATATGAGTCTGCGACATAGATGTTATCTGCAGAATCAATCGTTAAGCTCCGAGGATTATAAAACCTGGCAGCAGTACCTGTACCATCGACACTTCCTGAAACCCCCAGCGCTCCGGCGAAAGTTGTGACGACTCCCGAGGGTGTTACCTTGCGGACGCCATGCCCATCTGTCACAAAAAAATTACCTAAGGAATCAACTGCTATACCTAAAGGGGATTTAAATTTCGCGGCGGCCCCTGTCCCATCTGTTGTACCGGAAACCCCGACAGTTCCAGCAATGGTTGTGACGACTCCTGCTGGAGTGATTTTACGTATGGTGTAGTTCACCGCATCTGTTGCATAAATATTTCCAGAGGAATCTATCGTAAGACCGTAGGGATTATTAAACGTCGCTGCAGCTCCAGAACCATCTGCACTACCAATAATCTGAGCAGCGCCTGCAAAAGTTGTAACGACTCCGGAAGGAGTAATTTTTCTGAGAGTGTTGTTGTTACTGTCAGAGACATAAATATTGCCTGAAGAATCGAGAGTCAATCCCAGCGGGCCGTTGAATCTCGCAGCGGCTCCGGTTCCATCCACGCGTCCTGAAGCTCCTGCCGTGCCTGCAAGAGTTGTCACAACTCCTGAAGAGGTGACTTTGCGAATGGTATGATTTCCATCGGCCACATAAATATTGTCTGAAGGGTCTATCGCAAGACCTGTAGGATAATAAAATCTTGCAGCAGAACCTGTTCCATCGGCGCTTCCCGAAACGCCGGCAGTCCCTGCGAAAGTGGTGACGACTCCGGCCGGAGTGATTCTACGTATGGTGTGATTATTCGAGTCGGTCACATAGACATTGTTGGATGAATCAACCGCTAATCCCGTCGGATTAAAAAATCTTGCGGCGGCTCCAGTTCCGTCGGTGTTACCAGACGCTCCCGCAGTTCCTGCTAAAGTTGTAACGACTCCTGCAGAGGTCATTTTGCGGATGGTGTAATTGCTGGCATCCGCGAGATAAATATTGCCAAGTGAATCCACCGCCAATCCTTTGGGAGAGCCAAATTGCGCTGCCGCACCCGTTCCATCAGCACTGCCCGACGCACCCGCTGTTCCGGCGAAAGTTGTGACCACTCCGGAAGGAGTGATTTTACGAATGATACGGTTGCTTTGTTCGGCTACGTATATATTTCCGGAGGCATCAATCGCTGCTCCCGTGGGAGCACTAAATTTTGCGGCCGTTCCCGTTCCATCCGTACTTCCACTGGTTCCTGGAGTTCCCGCAAAAGTCGTAACAACTCCTGAGGGAGTGATTTTACGAATAATATTATTACTTTGATCCACGAGATAAATATTGCCTGCTGAATCAATCGTTAAGCCATTGGGAAAATAAAATCTTGCCGCAGTACCGGTACCATCCAAGTTCCCAGAACCACCAATTTGACCTGCTAGTAGTGACAAACCTTTGGAGACAGCATTCCAAAAACCTAATGAAATAATTTGCGCAGACGCCGGAAACGCCACAACCACTGTCATAAAGACGGCGAGTACGACTTTTCTCATCTAGTACCCCGGAATCCAAGAGACATAGAGATCCGTGCCCATAACTAAAAGAGAATAAAGAGTGTGCTTGCTCGCTGTCGTCGCCGCATGACCGGGAGGCATGTGCACTGTGAGACCCGATGATCCTGAGTCACTGAACGCCGTGAAAGCACAAGTTGCGGAAGTTGCACCTTTTACAACAAAAGTATAACTGCCACCGTCTTTCATGTTATTAAATTGAAAGTTACCACAGTCAGAAGCCGTGTACTGCAAATTGCCAGTAGAGAAATCAATGATTGAAGTCGCATTTGAAACAGCAGCCTTCAAAAGAAACGCTCCGTTAGAAACATCAAGTCCTCCGCGTGGAGATGCGGTGCCGATGCCTACGTTGCCACTATTTGTTATTCGCACACGCTCAACAGCCGCTCCACTGCCATCAGGTGTGGTAGCAAACACAAGGCGCGTCGGCATATCATTAGAACCAGGAGTGCCATCAACTTGTGCCGCAACGGAGGCCGCCGTTCTGTAGGCCGCACCGTCATAAGCCGCAAAATTAATGTAACCAATTTCATCTGTGCTTTGAACAATTGCGCCCGCTCTATCCTTTCGAACTACGAAATTACTTCCCCACTGATCATTTTGAGAGCGAGTAAAGAAAGCCGATCCACCAACCACTTCCAAAGAACCTGACGGTGATGGCGTTCCTATTCCGACATTACCTCCACCTGGATTCAGGACAAGTGCACTTGAGGGAGCATCAATCCAAGCATTATCCACAGCTCCGTACCGAAGTCCCATATTCATCTGGCTAGAAGTTCCCGTAGCCGTGATTGTCGATATAGCTGCATTCCCATGAGTTCCATGGACATTTAACTTCGAAACGGGACTTGTGGTACCGATTCCGACGTTGTTGTAGGTGATCGTCATTTTTGGATTCGCATTGCTGTAAAACATGATATCGCCATCAGCGGGACCTGTGTTGTTCACCAGGAACATGCCGGTATCACCATTCGCGCCGAAGGAATAACCTGCATTGGCTGAATCGTTTGCTGGAGCACCAGGGATTGCACGAATACCGCCATTGACATCCAACGACGAGCGCGGTGAAGAAGTACCAATCCCGACATTGCCTGAATTATAATAAATTTTTCCCGCACCACCGTCTTGCCACATTGAAGCTCCCGCTGGCAGTCGTGCAGTTGAAATAGTTCCTGTCGTAATCGCGGCCGCATCCAAAGAGCCGATGCTCTGACACGTGAACATATCTGTTAGAGAAGACCACGCCACTGTTTGATTAGCAGAACAACCCGCAAGATTAAACGCCGAAGTGCCTACAGAGTTTTTCACATCACTGAATTTAACAAAATCACCAGACCAACTAGTTTCATCTGATTTCAAGAATTTTCCGCCGGCTCCTGCTGCCGTTGGCAACAAACCTGTGATGTTATTTGTCGTGATCGCTGTCACACGACCCTTTGTATCGATGGTGATTGAGGGGATCGAAGTTGCAGTTCCATAGGCACCCGCAGTGAGACCCGCAAGAGTTTCAAGTTTAGCGCCAGTAACATTTCCGTCTGCGATCTTCACGGTCGTGACAGCGTTCGTCGCCAATTCAGTGGCACTCACTCCGCCAGCAGCAATCGAAATCGTTCCTGACGTTGTGATTGGTCCCCCCGTTAATCCTGTACCAGTCGCCACCGAGGTCACAGAACCACCAGCACTCCAACCTGAGGAGATGTCTTTACAATTTGCACCCGTTTCATCACAGATATCGGTCGCACGAATAGCACCGTTCACATCTAATTTAGCCTGCGGACTTGTAGTCCCAATACCGACATTGCCAGTTGAGTTTATAACCATGCGCTGATTTGCATCTGCGGATCCAGCCGTATAAAAGCGAATACCAGAACCTGAATAGGATGCCGTTACGGATAAGCCGCCTGAACCACCAGCCTCAATGATAGCGCCGTCCGCCTTCTGCTGTCCGGAATTTGCTGTCGCAAAACTCGACATTCTGAGAAATAGGCTGTTCATATCTGAAGCAATCTTCAGTTGGGCCGATGACCCTGCAGAGGCATCCCAATTGCTAACCAAGGCAGTCGTTGTACCCGCTTGGTCCTTACTGACATGAAGAGGTGCCGACGGGCTCGCAGTTCCAACCCCAACATTGCCACTGTTATAATAAATTGCACCCGCACCGCCATCTTGCCACATCGAAGCACTCGGAGGAAGACGAGCCGCCGAGATCGTTCCTGAAGAAATCGCGGATGCATCTAACGATCCAATATTTTGACATTCAAACATATCGGTGAGCGCTGACCACTTCACAGTTTGATTCGCGGCACACACACCGGTGTTAAAGGCGCTCGCCCCAATACTGTTTTTGATATCATTAAACTTAATATCTTGTGCAGACCAAGATGTGCCGTCGGACTTAAGATATTTTCCGCCGAAACCACTTGCCGCAGGCAGAAGGCCCGTGATGGCGTTGGTGGTAATCGCAGTCACACGACCTTTTGTATCCACTGTGACAGAGGGAACGACCGTCGCTGATCCATAAGAACCCGCAGTCAATCCCGCAAGAGTTTCTAATTTTGGACCAGTAACATTACCATCCGCAATTTTATTTGTGATCACAGAATTGGAAGCAAGCTCATTTGCACTAACTCCATTAGTAGAAATCGAAACCGTCTTCGTCGATGTTCCTGTAACATTCATCCCAGTTCCAGCAAGAACATCGCTCACAACGCCAGAACCACCTGCATCGACTACGCAATGGAAATTAGTACCATCAAAGGTAATTACATTCCCCGCGCCACAGGAAGCTCCTGGAAGATTTGTTTTTAACAGAAAATCACCGACACCCAAATTTCCAAGTTTTGTAGCTGACAATGCAGACAACGCATACGGTACTGAGCGAATCATATTCGAAGGATTGATTTGCTTCCAGCCGGTCCCATCATGAAACTGTACCTTCAAGACACGATTGTCATCTTCCAAGGGAGTGTACGTAGAGCCACCGTAGCAATTATGAACAGTAGAGTTATCAAACGAAGTAGAGAATTTATAAACAGGTCCCGTCGGAAACAATCTCGTTCCCAAACCAATAGGAACATCAAAGACACCTTTGGAGCTGGCCATATTTACGCCATCGACTTGTTCTCGATAGACGACACAGCTTCCATTCGGATTGGCGATTTCAAAAAGAAAACTAACGTTATTATATTCTAATGGAGTTCCATCCGCTTTAACGATACGCCCCTGATAAGTTAAATTCAGCGGATTGGCATGCGCCCAACATCCCCAAAATATCAAGCTCATCAAAAGTGTTTTCATCTCGAGCTCCATTCATTGACGTTCCCATTTGATACTTTTTCGGAACTTAAAAATGGAAACTGAATCATATTTCAATTTTTTACTGACTTACTCGTCCGCTCTTAGAGGCCGTTCGCCAAGCTGACTATTGCTTTTCGACGTAAAGACATTCGACGATAAAATTGACTCCCGACACATTGGCGTAAACATTCCCGTAGGTCGTGTAACAAGACGCATTTGTAACGGAACCGTTGCTTGAAAGACTGTTTGCAATAGCATCGTAGGTTAAACTTGCAGACGGAATACCATTTGTGCAATCCCCCGCGACCCAAGTTCGACTATAATAAGTTCCGCTTGTTGTTGAGTTTCCCGTTGAATAACTGCATCTCGTGACATGAGGTCGGAATGACTTCCACACAGTGCCGTTACAAAATTCCATTTGTTTCGTCGTTGAGTTATAGCGTTGTTGCCCCTCTGTCGTTCCGCTGCAGGCCGATGAGGTGTTACCAAATTTAACTTCCCCTTGAACATCTAATTTCGCCGCGGGAGATGCCGTTCCTATTCCAACGTTTCCGCTAGGTCGATAAGCATTACCCGAAGCTTCGTTCCAAGAACCCACTGGCGTAGCACCGCCGCTTGCAGAAATATAACCACCATAGGAAATATTATAAACATTTAGCGGATCAGTATTATATGAGTACGTCACTTGCACTGTGAGCCTATCAGCCAAAGCAGGACGCCACGGTACTAACATTTCAACTTGATGAGTATTAGCGTAATCATTAAAACTTTGCTTCGTATATGCGGTCTTGTAGTCCGTTTCGCCAGCAGTGGTTCCTGTTTGATAAGCATTAAATGTGATGTAGCCATGAGTATTTGTAGTCCCAGACCCGTGATTGTACTGAACAACCATAATAATAGCGCGTGTATCTTCCGGCAAAGTTGCAGGGATAGCTACGTCGTAGGTCGGCGTACTGCCGTTCAAATTAAGACCTGTTAAAAGTGCGGCAGATCCTCTACGAATATCCAAGTTACCTGCGACGGTAGCCTTTGTCTGAATACTTCCATCTGGAAATTTAATTCCGCCAGAGGTAGATTCAATTATTCCGTTCACCGACAGTTTTTCTCCCGGTGACGTTGTTCCTATCCCGACATTACCAGCGCTGTCGACCAAGACGCGACTGGTCCCTGCGACGTAATCCCAAACCGAGAAATTTTGCGCATTCGTCCCACCATAATCGACACCAATCCCGAACGTCTTTGTTCCCTGCTGAGCAAAGTCGACAAATGCTTTGCGTGCTACGGCGCTATTGCGATCAATTCTGACTGGAAAAGAGTTATCACCTTTGACTTCAAGCAAAGTATTGGGCGCAGCGGTTCCGATACCGACGTTGCCTGCGGCATCAATGCGCATACGCTCTCCGTTATTCGTTCCCAAAAGAAGAGGGAGGTTTTCTTGATTCCAAACGTACATATTCCCGGCGGCATTGACGCCGATATAAGAGCCATCGCTCGCCGTTACGCCCGTGTTCGAGTTCGTGAAATATTCGAATACGGAGTTCGCGCCTGAATCATTCAAATGCAATCGCTGGACGGGGGAAGTCGTTCCGATACCAACATTGCCTGAATTATAATAAATTTTTCCAGAGCCACCGTCCTGCCACATCGAGGCTCCCGCTGGCAATCGCGCGGTTGAAATAGTTCCTGTGGTGATAGCGGAGGCATCAAGAGAGCCAATGCTTTGACATGTGAACATGTCGGTCAGTGACGACCAAGCTACAGTTTGATTTGCAGCACAACCCGCGAGATTAAATGCGGAGCCACCAACGGAGTTTTTTACGTCGCTGAATTTAATAAAATCACCAGACCAATTTGTCCCGTCTGACTTTAAAAATTTTCCGCTAGCTCCCGTCGCTGTTGGCAATAAACCTGTGATGTTATTTGTTGTAATTGCAGTGACACGACCTTTTGTATCAACAGTCACAGAAGGAATGGCCGTGGTAGTTCCGTAAGACCCAGCGGTTAAACCAGCAAGGGCCTCAAGTTTAGCGCCAGTAACGTTTCCGTCTGCGATCTTCACTGTTGTAACTGCATTCGCCGCCAGTTCCGTCGCACCTACTCCCCCTGCAGCAATCGAAATTGTACCCGACGTCGTGATAGGACCACCGGTCAATCCCGTACCAGTCGCCACTGATGTTACGGAACCTCCTGAACTCCAACCTACTGAGATGTCTTTGCAATTGGCGCCCGTTTCATCACAAATATCTGTCGCGCGAATCGCCCCATTCACATCCAATTTGGCTTGTGGATTGTTAGTTCCGATCCCGACATTACCCGATGGTAAAATCGACATCCGCGTATTCATAGTTCCACTGCTGTACGTATTAAAATCAAGACGGCCGCTGTCGTTTGAACCGGAGCGTACCGCTGCAATACCTGCAATGGCTGTTTGTGCTAATCCTTGACCCTCTATCGCAAAAGTCATCTCAGGTCCGAAACCATCGCCCACCGTCGCCGAACTTGTATGCTTCATGACCATCACTGTTTTTATCGCGGTGGTATCGGAAGTAGAGCGAGTTCCCATAATCGGACTGGCCGCCGTATCCATCACTTCCAACTTCCGATTTGGATTTGTCGTACCAATGCCGACGTTTCCACTTGGAAGAACCGTCACCTTTGTTGTCCCATTTGTTTCGATTTGAAAAGAGAAGTTATCATTAGTTCCGATAACTGCATTTCCCGTAAATGAATTCCCATTGTTAAGAAAAACCGAATCTGTCGTAAAGGAGGAGCACTTCATCATGCCTGTCACATCAAATGAAACTATCTGACCGGTAGCACAACTAAACGTTGCCAATGCGTTTCCCGTTCCATCGGAAGTAATTAATCTATTTGCTGTGAACGATGAAGTCCCCGTTCCGCCGTTTGCAATTGGTAAAGTGCCTGTGACTTCAGTCGTTAAATTCACAGCGGCACCATTACTCGCAGATGTTAAACGACCTTGAGCATCCACTGTGATATTAGCTCTTGTGTAAGAACCTGCAGTCACAGCCGTGTTTGCTAAAGAAATAGTTCCAGTAGAAGTAATCGGTCCCCCGCTAAGACCCGTACCTGTCGTGATATTCGTGACAGTACCGCCAGCGTTGGTGTCTGTATCACTCGCACATTCCCAACGAGAGTTGGCAGCAATCCATTTTAAAACCTGTCCATCAGTACAAGCGACGTTATTTGGTTTATAAGTTAAATATTTAGAAGAGGCATTATTGATATCACCATAATCAAGTGTCACGGCACCAGTTTTTGTTGCAACCGAAGTCACAGGAAATGCAATTGCAGAATTCGAAGCTGCGGTTAAGCGTCCTTGAGCATCGACAGTGAAAGTGCCAACTTGAGTTGTTGAACCATAAGAACCAGGAGTCACTGCGGTGTTAGCTAAAGAAATCGTTCCTGTAGAAGTAATAGGGCCACCAGTTAATCCAGTGCCCGTTGCGATATTAGTAACTGTACCACCCGCATTATTGTCAGAAGCAGGAGCCCATTTTGTTCCGTCATATTTCAAAACTTGGCCAGTAACTAATCCGGTTGTATCAACGTCTACACCTTTAATCTTATTAACGGTAACAGCACCAATCGTTCCGCTCACGTCACCCGCAACAGAAACATTGATCGACTGACATTGAAAAGAACCAGAAACCGAATTCCAATACGGAGTTTGGTGGGCAGCACAGTTAGCACTTCCCACAGCAGAATTAAACGCAGCCACCGTATGATAATTGCTCAAAGAAGAATTCAAATTAGTAACATCACTCATGCCAATGGCAGCACCGATCCACTGAGTTCCATCAAACTTCAAAAAATTTCCATTTGTTGGCGCAGCACTAGAAACCGCGACACTTTGAATCTTCGCGACAGAAGGATTCGGATAAGTCCCAGACAAATCTCCGCCAGCAGCACCCGTTGGAATACGAGCATTGGTAAAACGAGAATCATCACCCGCAGCCACAGTTCCCGCAGTGGAACCAATATTGACTGAAACAGTTTTCGTCGTTGTTCCGGAAACGCTAATTCCCGTTCCCGCAAGAACATCATTGATGACACCTGATCCACCTGCATCCACAACACAACTAAAGTTTGCACCATCAAATGTAATGACTTTCCCAGGTCCACAGGCAGCACCCGGAAGATTTGATTTCAATAAGAAATCACTGACACCTAAATTTCCCAGCTTCGTTGCAGAAAACGCTGACAAAGCGTAAGGCACAGAGCGAATCACATTCGAGGGACTGATTAGTTTCCAACCTGTTCCGTCATGAAATTGCACTCGCAAAACACGAGTGTCATCTTCAAGAGCCGTGTAAGTTGCTCCGCCATAGCAGTTGTGAATGACAGAATTATCAAAGGAGCTTGAAATTTTATAAACGGGAGCCGTCGGAAATAAGCGTGTTCCTACACCGATAGGAACATCAAAAACACCTTTGGAATTCGCCATATTGATACCGTCGATTTGTTCGCGATAGATCACGCAGCTTCCGTTGGGATTGGCGATTTCAAAAAGAAAACTGACATTGGAATATTCTAAAGGAGTCCCATCCGCTTTAACGATACGTCCTTGATAAGTTAAATTCAGAGGATTAGCGTGAGCCCAGCATCCCCAAAATATCAAACCCATCAGGATTATTTTCATTTCAAGCCCCTCATAAAACGTTCAGATGTCGCATCTTAATATTCTTTTCGGGGCTTAAATGCTTAAACTGGATCAGTTTTCATATTTCTGTACCACAGATCTGTCCCCTTTAAGCGGACGATCGCCGGGAGATCATTTTTACGTCTTATCTTGTGAAACAGTCGTCTCTTTAGGAGTCGGTTTGTCTTGGTCTTCAATAAAATCGGGCATCGGCTGAAAACTGATCCCCGCTTTATCACCGACTGTTTCAAAAGCCTGCGTAACTTCTTTCTTACGCACATCACGTTTTCTAAATCTTTCCACCAGTGAATAGGTAGCAGGTACAACATACAACGTAAGAAACGTCGAAACGAAAACACCGCCGATCAAAGTGATCGCCATAGGCTTAAAAGTTTCGGAGCCCGCTCCTGACGCCAAGGCGGAAGGAATAGCGGCTGCCATTGTCGCAAATGAAGTCATGATAATCGGACGAAGACGAACGGGACAGGCCTCTTTCAATGCTTCGTTGGCTCCCTTCGAGGAGTCCCTGTCTCTGACGGCGTTGGTGAAATCAATCAGCAAGATCGAATTCTTTTTTACGATCCCCATTAAAAGAAGAACGCCGATCATCGAATACATATTGATAGATTGTTTCATTAAAACTAAGGCGAAAAAAGCACCGCTAAAACTGAAAGGCAACGCCATCAAAACTGTTAACGGATCTAGAAAAGAATTAAACTGACTTGCAAGAACCATATAGGCCACTAAAATTCCCAGCGCCAAAGCGAAAATCAAACTATTAAAAGACTCCTGAAAAGTTTTTGTCGCACCCGACTGTGAGACAAAGTACGTGGGAGGCAAACTCTTCGCTTTGTCCTGCACAAACTGCAAAGCTTTCTCTTGGGACGCACCGGGAGCTAAGTTCGAATAAATCGTGATCGCGCGCTGACGATTCACACGTGTGATTTGTTGAAGGCTTGGTTTTTCTTCAAGGTCACTTACTTTAGAAAGAGGAATTAGATTGTTTCTGCCATTGACGATAAGAATGTCTTTAAATTCGACGCGAGGATCAGGTTCTTTTTTGAGCTGAACGTAAATATCATAACGGTGCCCATTCTTTGTGTATTGACCATTTTTCACTCCACCAATCATCGCTTGTATTGTCGTTCCAATATCTTCAACACTCACTCCACGAGTGGCTGCCTGATCGCGATTGGGTGTGATTCGAATCTCTGGCATTCCCTCGAGGTAATCAGAATCCACGTCCACCATCAAACCTGAATTTCTCATATCAGTTTTCATCTTTTCACTCAGATCCGCCAACTTATCCCATGCGGGCCCCTGCAGGACGAACTCAATAGGATAACCTTTCCCCGTCGAGAAACCGCGACTTGAAAGGTCCATCATAAAAACTTTAAGACCTGAAATCTTACTAAGCTCTTTGCGGGCCACTCCCATAAAATCTTGCTGCGTTAACTCTTTTCCCATTTGCGGATCTATTCCGCGTTTGCCTGGATCTTTCATAGTGACAAACATCATTCCGGTATTGGTATCGCTTCCTCCGGCGCCACCGACTCCCCCAACGGCAACGTAAAGATGAGACAGCTCGGGTCGAGAGCGCAGCCATTTCTCAACTTCGTGAGCTTTGCCATTTGTGTTTGCTAAAGAAGATCCCACCGGAAGCATTAAGCGCAAAATAAACAATCCCTGATCTTGCACCGGCGTGAGTTCTTTATTGAGGAAACTCAAGGAGTAAAAAGACGCCAAGACAAATACCAAGGATCCAAGCAAAACACTCCAGCGATGGCTCAAAGTCCAACTCAAAGTGCGACTGTAAAAGTTCCGCCAGGCATCCATAAACTTTTCAAACATTTGTCCCATTTTGGTGGTGCGACGACCGGGATGAACGAAACTTGAACAACGCATCGGCGTGATCGTTAAAGATTCCATCAATGACAGCGCCACAGCCAAAGAAATCGTCACCCCATATTGTAAAAAGAATTTTCCAATCACACCCTTCATAAAGGCGACTGGCAAGAAGATCGCGATGATCGCAATACTAGCAGCAAGAGCTGCGAACGTGATTTCGCGCGCGCCAATAATGGCTGACTCGATGGGTCCCATTCCCCGTTCGTTATAACGAAAAATATTTTCCAGAACCATGATGGCATCGTCGACTACAATACCAATGGCTAACGTGAGTCCCAATAAAGTGAACGTGTTCAATGTAAAACCAAAAAAGTAAATTCCGATAAAAGCACCCATGATGGATGTCGGGATCGCCAAAAGCACATTGAGCGTCGCCGTGAAACTTCCCAAAAACACCCAACACACTAAGGAGGTCAACAACACAGCCAGGGTCAGATGCTTAATCATTTCATGAATGGACTGCTCAATAAATCGGGACGAGTCAAAGTTGATTTGAACCTTCATTCCCGGCGGAAGCTCGTTTTGAATGTCTTTTATTTTTTCTTTAACGGCGGTGGCAACGGCCACGGCGTTGGAACCTAATTGTTTTTTAATACCTAAACCCAACGCCTGAACGCCGTCGAAACGAGAGATACGATAAACTTCGGCCAGCGACTCTTCGGCATATCCAACGTCTTTCAAACGCACAATATTCAACGGATCTTGAATATTCATTCCGGCACGGCGATTGACAATCATATCGTCAAAGCCCTTGGCATCGGTAAACTCCCCTAAGGTGCGCACGTTAAAAGCATTTGTCTTGTTTTGAATAAATCCACCGGGAATCTCGGCATGTTGTGAACGGATTGAATCCATCACGTCCCCGACGGCCATATTTCTATTCTTCAATTTTTTGGAGTCCACCCAGACACGCATGGCGGGATCCGTATAGCCACCAAGTATTATGTCACCCACTCCAGGCACCATCGTAAAACGGTCTTTCAAATAATCTTTGGCGTAGCTCATTAAAAAATACGGATCATTTTTTTCATAAGTCAGGGCAAGCCAAATGATCGGTTGATCATCGGGATTGGTTTTCGTGATCACAGGAGGATCCACGTTCGGAGGTAACAGTCTTTGTGCCTGAGCAACCTTTGTCTGCACCTCCTGCAAAGCGGAATCGATATTGCGATCCAGTTCAAACTCAATGGTGATATTTGCCACTCCCGTTTTACTGATAGAACTGATGCGCTCCACACCTTCCACAGAAGACAAGGCATCTTCCACAGGATCGACCACACTGGTTTCCATAATCTCAGGAGCCGCCCCTTGCAAAGTAAGAGATACGTTAACAACGGGAAAGTCGACATCAGGTAATTGGCTCACTCCTAAACGTATAAAAGAAATAAAACCGAAAATAAGAAAGCCTGCAAAAAGCATCCAGGCAAAAACGGTATTGCGAATAGAGACGTCGGAGATTCTCATAGACACCTCTCCGACATTTTATAGGAACAAAATTTAACTAGATAAAAGAGAGAACGATCTTGGCAAGACACATCACGTGCCTTGCCCCTTAACAACGACCTTAACGAACACGAGCACGCAAAAGATCTTGAACGTGCAAAATGCCCACTGGTTTTTTGGGCTGCGAAGATTCTTTATCAAGCACAAAAAGCATATTGATTTGGAATTGCTCCATCACAAACAAAGCTTTTTCCGCCAGTTCATTCACGTCGACCGTGCGTGGATTTGTTGTCATCAAATCTTTCGCAACACCCGTCAAAGGATCATCACTTTTTTCAAGACGACGACGAATCTGACCATCGGTAATAACCCCGACAAGATCACCGTTGTTATCCACGATACCTGCAGCACCACGAACATCTTTATGAGTCATGATCGAGAACACCTGACGAATCGGAGCCTCAAGACCCACCGTCGGCAAAGCGTCTCCTGCGTGCATCACATCTCTCACACGAGTCAAAAGACGATAGCCAAGGCTGCCACCTGGATGGAACTCTGCAAAGTCTTCAGAGCTAAATCCTTTTTCAGCCATCACCGCCATGGCAATAGCATCACCCATCGCCAAAGTCGCAGTACTACTTGCTGTGGGCGCAAGCCCTAAAGGACACGCCTCTTCAGAAACATGCACGTTCAAAGTGACTTGTGCCGCTTTTGCAAGTGAAGACCCAGGTTTTCCCGTGATTGCAATCAAAGGAATTCCTTTGCGCGCCACGAATCTTAAAATGCCAGAAAACTCCGGAGACTCCCCACCATAAGAAAGCGCCATCACAACGTCGTCACTTTCAACAAGTCCCAAATCTCCATGCGAACTTTCTGCAGGATGCAAGAAAACAGCAGGAGTTCCTGTTGAAGAAAAAGTGCTCGCAAGCTTTCGAGCGATTTGACCGGACTTACCCATTCCTGTGAGAACAAGTTTTCCTTTGCACTCTTTAATCATCTTTACGGCTTGCTCGAACTCCGCACCAATGCGTTCACGCAATCCCATGATGGCTTGCGCTTCCACTTCTAAAACACGAAGACCTTGTTGAACTACTTTTGACATTGCCAAAAATCCTTCCTGACTACTTTCTCTTCAATCCGGCTTTTACAAAATGCACGAAGAGTGGATGTGGAGCTAACGGCTTAGATTTAAATTCCGGATGGAATTGCACACCAATAAACCACGGATGATCTGGAAGTTCGACGATCTCAACAAGATCACGCTCTTTACAGATTCCCGAAGCCACCATGCCATTTTTTTCAAACAGTGCTTTATATTTATTATTAAATTCAAAACGGTGACGATGACGTTCCATAATCGAAGACGCTTTGTACACCTGATGCGCGCGAGTACCTGAAGCCAACGCACAAGGAAAAGCTCCTAAGCGCATCGTTCCACCTTTGTTAACGATTCCTCTTTGCTCCACCATCGAATCGATAACAAAGTTCCCGCTGCGTTTGTTTTCTGCATGAAATTCGCGACTGGTCGCATCTTTAATGCCACACACGTTGCGAGCAAACTCAATAGCTGACAATTGCATTCCAAAACAGATTCCAAAGAAAGGAACTCTTTTTTCACGAGCGTACTTGATTGCCGTGATTTTTCCTTCCACACCACGAGTTCCGAAACCACCAGGAACAAGAATGCCATCCACTTTTCCTAAAAGTTGATGAACCGTTTTGTCCGTCACTTTTTCAGAATCCACATAGATGATTTCAACACGGGCATTGTTCGCAATCCCGCCATGAACCAAAGATTCATGCAAAGATTTGTAAGACTCTTTCAAGTCCACATACTTACCCACCACACCGATTTTCACCGTGTGAGCCGGGTTGCTTAAAACCTTCACAAGATTTTGCCACCCTTTAAGATCCAGTTTTTTTCCCGGAGCAATTCCCAGACGAGCCACGATCAATTCATCTAATTTTTCTCTATGCAAGGCCAACGGCACTTCATAAATAAAACGGCTGTCTTGGGCTGCGATGACGTTTTCTGTTTTTACTGAACAGAACAAACCAATTTTCGCTTTTAAATTCTCATCAATGACTTTTTCACTACGGCACACCAAGAAATCCGGTTGCAAACCGATTTCACGAAGTTCCTTCACCGAGTGCTGAGTTGGTTTTGATTTCAACTCTCCAGCGGCTGCAATGTACGGAACATACGTCACATGTAAAAGAACTGAATTTTCTTGTCCCACATCCAAACGCATTTGACGAATGGCTTCAAGGAACGGCTGACTCTCGATATCCCCGACAGTTCCACCGATTTCTACTAAAATGATTTCACTGCCTTGAGCGGCTTCATAGATACGAGCTTTGATTTCTTCCGTGATGTGAGGAATGACTTGAACCGTTCCGCCCAAATAATCCCCACGACGTTCACGCGCCAAAACAGTGTCATAGATTTGACCTGTTGATACAGAATTAGAGCGATTCATGATCGCTGACGTGAACCTTTCATAGTGACCCAAATCCAAATCCGTCTCCGCACCATCTTCCGTCACATACACTTCACCGTGTTGAAACGGAGACATCGTTCCCGGATCCACATTCAAATAAGGATCAAACTTCATGATTGTCACACGGTGACCGCGCGCTTCGAGCAAAGCTCCAAGGCTTGCCGCCGTCAGACCTTTACCAATAGAGGAAACAACTCCCCCGGTGACAAAGATGAATTTTTGTTTCAACGCTTTACGTGTCGACTTCGCTGTCGACACCTTCGTCGTCTTCTTTTCGGTTGTCTTTCTCTTCGCCATTACATCCCCTGTTGACTTAAGAGTTTTTCGAGTCGCACCAAATCTTCGGGAGTATCCACCCCGAGACTTGCTTCCTTGACTCTGATTACTTTAATTTTTGCACCTAAATACAAAGCTCTGAGTTGCTCCAAGCTCTCTGCTTTCTCGATGAGAGCCGGGGACGCCTCACAGAACTCTTTCAAAAACTTTTTCGAATAAGCATACATGCCAATATGCTTAAGGCATCCTTCGTAAGTGCCCATCTCTGAAGCTTTGCTACGAGAATAAGGAATCGCATAGCGACTGAAATACAAAGCTTCATCTTTGTGATTCATCACAACTTTAACGGCATTCGGAGATTGCAGTTCTTCTTCACTGATGGGATGAGCGAGCGTCGCCATATCCATCGCAGGTTCATTCACAAAGACTTGCGCCAAACGGTCAATGAGCTCACCTGTGACGAGCGGTTCATCACCTTGAATATTAACAACAACATCACAGGAAATATCTTTGATAGCGGCATGAATACGATCACTGCCCGTTGGAAGCTCACTCGCCGTCATCACAACTTTTGCGCCGACAGCTTCCGCCGCCGCTTTGATTCGTTCATCGTCAGTCGCAACAATGAGATCGTTTAAAAGACGGGACTTCTTCGCGCCCTCGATCGTCCACTGAATCAGGGGACGGCCTTTTAGGTTCACCAGCGGTTTTCCAGGAAAACGAGTTGAACCATAGCGAGCGGGAATCACTCCGACAATATTCATAAATCCTTCACCCAATTTTCGTACATGTAATCTTCAACCGCGTTCTGTCCTTCTTTTTTCAAAGAAGAAACCGGAAAGACCGCGCTTAAGCCTGATGTTTTTTTGATTTTCGCTACCGCTTGCATCATCTGACTGCGAGAAAGTTTGTCAGCTTTAGTCAGAACGACAGCCATTGGAAAGCCTCGACGGTCCGAAAATTCTTTAAGGAGTTCTTCGTCTTCCGTCCATGCACGGCGAATATCCATGATCAAAAGAAGCCCGCATAGGTTTTCACGAGTCATGAGATAAGTCTCAATCATCATGTGCCATTCTTTCATTTCATCGCCTGAGCGCGCGGCAAATCCGTAACCAGGCATATCGACCAAGTTATAAGAATCTTCCATATCAAAGAAATTCAAAAGACGGGTTTTCCCCGGCGTCGAACTCACTTTGGCAACTTTGTTTTTCGCAAGCGCATTGATGAAAGATGACTTTCCGGCGTTGGAGCGTCCGGCGATGGCAACTTCAGCTTTTCTACTTACGGGATAATCTTTTGCCAGAACGGCACTTTTAATGAATTGAATCGTCTTAGGCATGATTTAAGGTACCAGAGCTCACCCCTTTTCTCAATTCTGAGAAGCTAGTCCTTCAGCCAATAATAAGGTGAGTCGAAACCCGCGAAACCCCATTTAATTCGATTTAAGCGAGGCAAAGCTCTTGAAGTGAGGGGTTGCCATAACAGGAGGCATTTATGCAGCAACCCCACCTCAAAATTTTAAGCGAAAACACGAGAACTCTTCCCCTTACTGATTTTATGACCCTCGGAAAAGACACCCAATGTCAGCTTCAGCTCGACACCACCGAGGTCTCTGATCGCCACGCTCGCATTGAAAAAAAAGAAAGCGCTTATTTGATTCGCGATCTGCGTTCCGCCGGTGGAACCTATGTTAACGACGCCCGCATTATGGAAGCCTACTTACAAGATGGTGACATCATCCGTATCGGCCATCACGAAATGATTTTTCTTGAACAACAAAATCAAGACGGCGCTTTTCCTATGAAAAGTCGTAACGACGTGTGGAATGAAGAGTTGCAAACTCTGGCCAACGTCGCCAAAACGGAATTCCCAGTATTAATTCTAGGTCCTTCAGGAACAGGTAAGGATATCATCGCTCAAAAACTTCATGAAACCAGTGAACGCGAGCGCGGTCCTTTTGTCAGCGTGAACTGCAGTGCTTTAAGTGAAACACTGATTGAGAGTGAACTCTTTGGCCATATTAAAGGAAGCTTCACCGGCGCCATCAATGATCGAAAGGGAGCTTTCGAAGCCGCGCGCGGAGGCACGTTGTTCCTCGACGAAATCGGGGATCTTTCCTACAGCCTGCAAGCCAAACTTTTGCGCGCTCTTGAAAACAATGAAATTCGTCCCGTGGGTGCCGATCGCAATATCAAAACGGACGTGCGAATCATCGCAGCCACTCATCAAAATTTAAGCGATAAAATCAAAGAAGGTGCTTTCCGTTCTGACCTTTATTTCCGTTTGAATGTCATCACGGTGTCTCCTCCCGCTTTGACTTATCGTATGGAGGACTTTGAAGAACTTCTTTATGGTTTCGCGCGCAAAATGAGAGTGCGTTTTTCATTCGGCGCCATTGCAAGACTTAAAAAACATCCATGGCCGGGAAATATCCGTGAACTTAAAAACTTGGTGAGTCGTGCTGCCGCCCTTTATCCTCGTGAACAGATTTTGGAATCACACATTGAAAAACTGATCGACAAAACTTTGCTTAAAAGTGATGAAAAAGTTGTGAACGACATTCCCGTGATTAAAGAAATCGAAAAACAGATGATTATTAAAAGACTGACTGCAAACAGAGGAAATCAAAGAAGAACAGCGCAAGATTTAGGAATGCCGAAGAGCACCTTGCACGACCGCTTGAAATACTACGACATCGACATTTCACAGTTTAAGGTCTAGCGGCGGACGCCGGCAGAGCATGGCGGCCTCGGGCCGCGAAGCTGAAGCAGCTTCTAAGGCTTAATAATCGCCGTCTTAATAAAGATTCTTCTGACATAACCTTTTGTCAGAACCTTATTCACTTCTTTGCGCAACTTGTCACAAAGAAGTTTTTTCCCCTCCCCTGTGGATAGTTGATCGAATGTCATCTCTTCGATCGTCCGCAGGAAAAGATCTTCCATTTCAGGTTCACGGTCTTTGATTTCGACAACGACTTCAGAGGCCGTGCCTTCTACGTAAAATTCAAAAGCTCCCATGGGATTAGGGCCCGCCTCTGCAGATCGGCGCAAGTTCACCGTCATTTTCTTCATCAGCAGAATATTCTGTGACGTGCGCGTGGACTCGTAAAAAGATTCGGTTTCCGTTTTCGGATCATACTGATTTTTTTGCTGAGACCAATCGGCCATCGAGGAAACAAAAAGATCTTCTTCAGGAGGAAGCAGCCCTTTTGTCGCCATCTTATACAGGACAAAACTGACGAGTCCTGTGACGACAACCAGTCCCATAAAAGCGATTTTTTTGACTGTCGAGAAAGACTTAAAGACCGCAAGTGCTGCGCCCAATCCGGCCTTCATTTTTTTTAGCTGATTTTTCAGCCACGCAAGCAATAGCGGTCCGGCATTTTTAATTCGATAAACAGCCTGTTCTTTCCACTTCGCCCAGCTCAAACGAAACGCTGTGCGCTTCATTTTTATTTTGAAGGAAATAGCAGGAAGAAACGGAAAAATTTTAACAAGCTTCTGGCGACGCCCTGGAGTTTCCTTCCAAAGTTTCACTTCGTCAGCCAAGGTGTATTCTAGTTCAAGGCCTTCGTTATAAATTTCTACATTCGCGGGATCATCGGGGCCGATTTCATTCAAAGCTTGAGAAAACTCCGGGTCGGCATCGGCGATGATAGAGTCCAAGGATTCAAGCGAGAGAAGCTCTTCGGATTCCGCCTCCGGCGCTCCGTCCTTTTTTTCATCCTCTACTTTGGTCGTACTTTCGTTGTCTACCAAGCTGATCTCCCCAAGACGATTGTAAGAAAAGAACCAAATACGTCGCAAGAACAATTTATAAACGAGACTCCATCGGCTAGGATGGATACTTAGGGAGAGTTTGATGAAAGCCTTTTTTCCGTTTGTTTTGGTTGCTTTATCGACATTAGGGTGCGCGCAATTTCAAAGATCTGCTGGAAGTGGATACCAAGAGGGCATTCCTTATGTGGAACAAAAAGATCGTAATACCGGTTATGACCGCCAAACACGTCAAACCGCCTATGAACTTGGAAAAGATCCGGCGTCCTTAAACTCTGAGGACCTTGAAGAGATTAAAACCCGTCAACAGCTTCGCCAGTTGGAGCGTTCTCTCAGTTCTAAAAAAGAAAGAGAACAATATTCCAAGATTCTTCCGTGGCTTAAAAATGATTCTGAAAAAGTCAGCTTTTTGTCTATCCCCTCCATCGAGGGACGCCAACAGTGGATCAACCGCAATAACATCTGGTCAAGATCCCAAGCTCCTCAAGAGGAGATGAAAGATTTGATTGAAACCCAAGATATCGCAGTGGGAATGCCACAAGATTACGTTCGACGTTCTTGGGGTGAGCCTATGGGTGTCGAAGTTTCGGGAAATCCGATCTATAAAAACGAGCGCTGGAAATATCAGCGGCAGGTTTCAACAACCCAAGGCTTTCGCAAAGAGACACGCTATGTGTACTTTGAAGGCGGAAGAGTTGTGGGTTGGGAAACAGAATAAGAAAAGGCGACCATAAGGCCGCCTTTTTTATTATCTTAAGGAGCTTAATCCTTTGGATCTGCAACTGATATTCAAGCAGTCGTTTGACGTGAACTGCACTCCGCCAATAGTGATGTTATTATGCGGACCGCACAGCTCACCTTCGTATTTCTGACGAGCGACTTTTGAGAGGTTCATAAATACCTCATCAGATTCAACATAAAGATCGCGGTCGAATCGCAATGTCTCCCAATCAGGTTCTTTGCCATAGAGGTCCGCGAGCCCTGCATTCTTGCTAATAACTTTGATGCCTTTGACTGTTTGGGCTTTTAAAACGCCGCTCACCGTGCGAATGCCTTTTTCCAGCTTCAGTTGCAACGCGAAGTTCTGACCAGCACCATCGGTTCCTACGCAAACGATTTCAGCGGCCTTCGCGAAAGAAGCCATCCCGAGCATTACTGTGATCATTCCTAAAAGAGCTTTATTTAAAAACTTCATAACTATTTCCTTCATAAGGTTTAAGTTCCCTAGAAAATAGCAACGGGTGTGCCTGGAAAGACGCTTGCCAGAATGAATATAAAGAAAAAGGGCCTCTTGCGAAGCCCTTTTAATAACAAAATTTTCGTTGTGACGAAGAACAAACCAGAAGTTCACAAGCAGTGAACTTCGCGATTAATGAGCCTCATCCCAGTTGTTGCCAATAGCGTAATTCACTTTCAAAGGCACTTTCAACTGAGTGACGTTTTCCATGATAGAAACAAGCTCCGGAGTGTGCTTATTCAAGTCTTCTTCCGTTCCTTCAAAGATCAATTCGTCATGCACCTGCAGAAGCATACGCACTGGAACTTTTTCGTAAACTTCGATCATGGCCTTTTTCACGAGGTCACTCGCGGTTCCTTGAATAGGCGCATTGATCGCAGCACGCTCCCCGAATTTTTTCAGCATCATGTTTTTAGACTGAAGCTCTTCGATGTAACGACGACGACCAAACAATGTTTCTACATAACCCTGTTCATGAGCCGTTTTGATGGTGCCTTCGATATAGTCCCGCACGTTTTTAAAGCGAGCGAAGTAACGATCAATAATCTCTTTGGCTTCTGATCGGGAGATTCCGAGGTTCTCTGCAAGACCGAAAGCACCTTGTCCGTACGCAATACCGAAGTTCACGGCTTTTGCGGAACGACGGAGTTCTGAAGTGACCTCCGTCAAAGGAAGTCCGTAGATTTCTGCCGCGGTTGCGGAGTGAATGTCCAAGTCCTCCTGGAAGGCTTTGATCAAATTCGGATCTTCTGAAATATGCGCCAAGATACGAAGCTCGATCTGTGAGTAGTCCACCGACAACAATTTCATTCTTGGAGCCGCCACAAAAGCCTGACGAACTTGCTGACCGCGGGCCGTGCGGATAGGAATATTCTGTAGGTTCGGATCCGTACTTGAAAGGCGTCCCGTCATCGTAAGTGCCTGATTGAATCTTGTATGCACACGATCATCCTTAGGACTGATCATTTCAGGCAAGGCATCAACGTAAGTGGACTTGAGTTTGGAAAGTTCACGCCATTTCAAAACTAGTTTTGCAATAGGATGATCAAGCTCCGTAAGAACTTCTTCTCCCGTCGAATAACCCGTCTTTGTTTTTTTACCCGCAGGCAGTTTCAGCTTTTCAAACAGAATCACACCCAACTGCTTAGGGCTTCCAACATTGAAAGTCTCCCCGGCTTCAGAGTGAATTTGTTTTTCAAGAGCAGCGATTTCAGTTTCAAGCTCTGCACTTTGTTTCGCCAAAAGATCTTTGTCGATACGAATTCCCCAGCGCTCCATGGAAAGAAGAACTCGCTCCAGCGGAAGTTCTAACTCTTGGTAAACCTTTTCCCCGTGAAGGGACTTGAGCTGTCCAGATAATGTCGCTGCGAAATTTCTATGCGCATTATAAAGAGCCGATGGCGGAGCCAGATCCGGCAAAGTTTCCAACATGTACTTTGTATACATCTTGCCAAAATCCGCAGCATCACCGGCTTTGAGCACGTAAGCAGCCAGCTGAGAATCCCATCCTGCGATGGGATCTTTTGCGCCGATTTTATGCCAGAAAGTTTTTAGGTCAAACCCGCTCCAACGAATGTGGAACGTGTCTGTGAGTTTTCCAAGGTATTCAAAATCGGAAACTTCAAAAAGTTCTTGCTCGGTTCCGACAAAGACACCGCGTGTATCCGAGAACCCCCAAAGAACTTGGTTTTCTTTCAAAACAGCAGCGAGTTCTTTCGTTGTGATTGTTCTTTCCTGAAATTCTTTGTCGTCTTTCGCAATCACGAGAGTCGGCTGAATTTCTCCTTCAGGAATTCCGACAGCGGGCATCTCCACTGTTTTTTTAACAGGAGCGGCCACGTCTGGAGTCGTTGCTCCGAATAAACTTTTTTCGAAGGATTTAAAATTCAACTCGTGCAAAAGCGCGCGCAACTCTTCGGTATGCAACGGCGTCAATCTGTAGCTGTTATAGTCATCGGAAACAGGAACGTCTGTGGAGATTGTGACGAGCTTCTTTGACAAGAAAGCATTGTCTTTAGAGGCGATGAGTTTTTCACGAACACTTTTGCTCTCAACCTTGTCGATATTCTCGTAAATATTTTCGAGCGTTTTAAATTGCTCCAGAAGTTTGATCGCACCCTTTTCGCCGATGCCTTTAACGCCCGGCACGTTATCTGAGGCGTCGCCTACGATAGAAAGATAGTCGATAAATTGCTCTGGATAGATGCCCCACTTTTCGAAAACGCCTTGAGCGTCGTAACGTACATCTTTCATGGTGTCGTAGAGCCACACGTGCTTATTGATCAACTGCCCAAAGTCTTTATCACCGCTCACGATGAAAACTTCCATGTCGTGATGGCGGCCCCACTTCGTCAATGAGCCAATGATATCGTCGGCTTCAAAACCCGCGACTTCGTAAGAAGGCACTCCCAAAAGTTCAGCGATTTTTTTGATGTAAGGAACTTGTTTGGCCAAGTCTTCCGGCATCTCATTGCGATGGGCTTTGTAGCCGTCGTATAAATCTTTGCGGAATGAAGGCTCTTTACGATCGTAGCAAAAAACTAGGTACTCAGGCTTCTCTTCTTTGAGAAGCTTGATCATCATCGATAAAAATCCGTAGATGGCGTTGACAGGTAAACCCGATGGAGCCGTCAAAGAGCGAATTGCATAATACGCTCGGAAAAACATGGCACTGACGTCCACGAGATAGAGTTTTTTCATTTTGTCTCCCAGTGCGAAAACATATTCCTAACACTGGGAGAGCTTTGTTGTCGATTACTCTAAGTCTAGTTTGACGCGTGAAAAATCAATTTGTGCGAGAGCTTGCTTAGCACACTCATTTTCTGCCGCTGGAGTGTACATCACTTCATCACAGCACTCTTCCGCTTGGCGAAGAATCAATTCCAGTTCATTTTTGATATTGGCTTCGATATTGGAAATTCCTTCTTCCCAAGAGTCGACTTCTTCAGCGGAACAATGAAGTCTGCGAGCGAGATCTGATCTGCTCCAACCCATGCGAAGGCGTAGAGCGCGAAGAGCTTCTTTGTTCCAGTCCAATGAATGATTATCAACCATATAAACCCCTAAATTCACTTCATAAAGTAGTGGTGATTAGAGTCAGAATACTAGTTGTATTATAGCCAACTAGCACGCCTTAATGCGATGGGTTATGGACTATTGTTCAGGGAAAACAAAGACAAGGTCGTGTTCACCGGCCAGATCTAATTTATCGCGAGCCTGACGCTCGATAAATGCTGGATCTTTAGCCTGCTTTAGTTGTCCCGAAAGAGACGCAATGTTTTCGCGAGTTTGCTGAATCTCTGCGTTAATGCGATCCATGTCTCGGTGGAGTCCCCATAAACGGAAGACGTTACCGTTGAGAACGATGGAGACGGCGAAAACGATCATGCAGACGCCTGCGACGCGACCCGGATGATTTAAGAAACGACGGAGACCTACTGCGAACTTTGTGTACGACATGTTGTTAGTCTAACTTTGGTTTCTGGTCCGTGGCTACGCGACGGAAGTCTTGATTGGCTGGGGTAGGCTGCAAGGCTTCGGACAGTCCTCGCGCTTTGTTGTCTGTTGCTGGCTTCGATGTTTTTGCTTCTTTGTTTTCTGATTGCAATAGCCGATCGTTCTTGGCGCTGCGGAACTCGCTTGCAGCCTACCCCAGCCAATCAAGACTTCCTCGTTTCCCGGCAAGAATAAAGTAGGAACAATGGTGCACAGGGTTTGTAGGATCTCGTGTTTCTTTTTTTGCGTGGTTTTCCTGGCTTGCGCTTTTTTGTTTCTATTCAATTCGTCTACATCGTTTTTAGGGCTTTTTCCTTCATAGTTTAAATCTATATCGTTTATATAAACTATCGATTCGATTTATGTGCTTAAATCGCCGATCTTACTTATGTGACTTGGAGGTCTTATGAGGAAGTGGGCTGATTATTTGCGGACGGCTTCGGTGGAGCCTGAGGTTTTTGAGTTTGTTCGGGCTGGGAATGTTGAGCGGGTTCTTTTTTATCTTGCTCAGGGTGGCGATCCTAATCTTAAAAATCATAAAGGGCATTCTTTGTTGATGCTGGCTGCTTATAATGGGCATCTTCTTCTTGTTCCTCAGTTGATTCGTTATGGCGCTGATGTGAACTCTCGGGATTTGGGTGGCAGTACCATTTTGATGGGTGTGGCTTTTAAAGGTCATGATGAGATTGCTCGTCTGCTTTTGGCTGCTGGCGCTGATCCTCTTGCTCAGAACAATAATAATCAGACGGCTCTTATGTACGCGGAGGCTTTTGGGCGCGAGTCTATGGTTCGTTTACTGACTACCACTTCTCCGCAATCACAGAAGTCTAAAAATTTTCGTCGCTTGAAAGCTTGGTTTCGAATTTTGACACCTTTTAAAGGAGAACTACAACATGAGTACTAAGACACTGACTACTTCAGCGGGTATTCCGGTTTCTGAGAATCAACACTCGCAAACGGCGGGACCTCGTGGGCCGGTTTTGATTCAGGATTATCATTTGATTGAAAAGATCGCGCACTTTAATCGTGAGCGTATTCCTGAGCGTGTGGTGCATGCGAAAGGCTCTGGGGCTTATGGGACTTTTACTGTGACTCACGATATCACTCGCTATACGAAAGCTTCTGTGTTTTCGAAAATTGGCAAAAAGACAGACGTATTTTTGCGATTTTCTACTGTTGCAGGAGAAAAAGGTTCTGCGGATACCGAACGGGACCCTCGTGGCTTTGCTTTGAAGTTTTACACTGAAGAAGGCAACTGGGATTTGGTTGGCAATAATACGCCGGTGTTTTTTGAGCGCGATCCTTTAAAGTTTCCGGACTTTATTCACTCGCAGAAACGTGATCCGCAAACGGGATATAAAAATCCTTTCCGCATGTGGGATTATTGGTCGAAGGCTCCGGAAGCTCTTCATCAGATTACTATCCTCTTTAGCGACCGTGGCATTCCCGACGGGTATCGTTTTATGAATGGTTATGGCAGTCACACGTTTAGTTTGATTAACGCAAATAACGAGCGCGTGTGGGTGAAGTTTCATTTTAAATCTCTGCAAGGGATTAAAAATCTTTCCGTAGAAAAAGCGACTGAGCTTGCGGGGAAAGATCCTGACTATGCAGGACGTGATCTCTTTGAGGCGATTGAGAAAAAAGAATTTCCTCGTTGGGCTTTGAAGGTGCAAATCATGACAGAGCGCCAAGCGGAACAAACTTCTTTTGATCCCTTTGATCTTACGAAGGTGTGGCCTCATAAAGACTTTCCATTAATCGATGTTGGCATCTTGGAGCTCAACCGCAATCCTGAAAACTATTTTGCGGAAGTAGAGCAAGCCGCGTTTTCTCCGAGCAACGTGCCTCCGGGAATTGGATTTTCTCCTGATAAAATGCTGCAAGGCAGACTGTTTGCTTATCCCGATGCTCACCGCTATCGCTTGGGTGTGAACTATCAAGCTCTGCCTGTGAATCGCCCGCTAGCTCCGGTAAATAGTTATCACCGCGATGGCAGCATGCGCTTTGATGGCAACGGCGGAAAGCAGGACAACTATGAACCGAATGGATTTAATGGCCCTGTTCAAGAGGCCCGCTTCCGTGAGCCACCCTTGGCTTTAAGTGGCGCCGTGGATCGTTATGATTCCCACAAGGACAATGATGACTTCACTCAGGCTGGAAACCTGTATCGTATTCTCACTGAAGCTGAGAAGGATCGTTTAACAAGCAATATCGCAGGCACGATGAAAGGTTTGCCTGTGGAGTTGCAGCTTAAGAACATCCAGCACTTTGCGAAATGTGATCCCGACTACGGTACGCGCATTCAAACAAAGTTAGGCATTAAATAATTTTTTGAAGATGTAAAAATAAAAAAGGCGATCTGTGATAGATCGCCTTTTCTTTGAAACTCATTTTCCAGAAACAATTAGCGGAAAGCCGCTTTGTCCCAGTACATTCCCATGCCACCCAAGTCTTCTTCGATACGAAGAAGTTGATTGTACTTCGCAGTACGCTCACCACGACACAAGCTTCCTGTTTTGATTTGATGGCAGTTCAGTGCCACAGCCAAATCCGCAATCGTCACGTCTTCAGTTTCGCCAGAGCGGTGAGACATGATGGTGCGATATTTGTTTCTTTGCGCCAAGTTCACGGCTTCAAACGTCTCCGTCAAAGTTCCGATTTGGTTTACTTTCACAAGCAACGCATTCCCCGCTTTTTTCTCTAAGCCCATACGCAAACGTTTTGGATTTGTTACGAAAAGATCGTCACCAACAAGTTGCACTGTAGAGCCAAGTTCAGAAGTCGCCTTCACCCATGAATCCCAGTCGTCTTCAGAGAATCCGTCTTCGATAGAAACAAGAGGATATTTCTCTGTCCAAGATTTGTAGATGCCCAAAAGTTCCGTGCCAGAAATATGGCCGCCTTGCCATTCGTATTTTCCGTCTTTGAACATTTCAGTCGCAGCAACGTCCAAAGCCAAGAACACGTTTTGACCTGGATCATAACCCGCATCAACGATGGCGCTCATCAAAAGATCCAAAGCTTCTTGGTTTGAAGTCAACTTCGGAGCAAAACCACCTTCGTCACCGACGCCCGTTGAAAGACCTTTTTTGTTCAAGATTTTTTTCAACGTGTGAAAGATCTCAGTGCCTGCGCGAAGAGATTCCGCGTAAGAGTTATTCACTGTTGGAACGATCATGAATTCTTGAATATCAAGACCGTTATCAGCATGCGCTCCACCATTCAAAACGTTCATCAATGGAACTGGCAAGCGGCAAGCTTGTGAACCACCGACGTAACGATAAAGAGGAAGTTTTGAATCCGCAGCTGCCGCTTTTGCTACAGCCAATGACACACCCAAGATCGCATTCGCGCCCAAGTTTGATTTGTTTTCAGTGCCATCGATTTCGCGAAGAACTTTGTCGATGTAAACTTGCTCAGTCACTTGAAGGCCCAAGATCTCTGGAGCGATTTTTTCACGAACGTTATCAACGGCTTTGTAAACGCCTTTACCCAAGAAACGATTTTTATCTCCATCACGAAGTTCGCAAGCTTCATGGGCACCTGTTGAAGCACCTGATGGAACTGCAGCGCGACCCATATTGCCGTCGGCAGTTGTCACTTCAACTTCAACCGTCGGATTTCCACGACTGTCCAAGATTTCACGAGATACGACGCTGACGATTTCAGACATGATGATTTCCTTCCTTCTCGGAGTTCTGTTTATTTACTTTTTTAACTAATTCCATACTCTCAAAAACGGTGCGCGGGTATTGAGTCTTCACATGTTCCCAATCCACGCGTCTCATGGCTTCTTTCACCGCCGGAGTCATCTTTCCTTGAGCAACGAGCATTGTGATGAGCTGCTGTGCGCGCACCATGTAGTCGTGCATGCGAGCCAAGTTTTGATTGAGCACATAGGCAGGTGACTCACTATCAAAACTCAAATGCGCCAAGGAACCTTCTTGCGGAAGCAACGATGGTTTTTTGCTGGATTCAATTTCGACTTCAACCTGAGCCGTCTCTTTGAGTTTTAATTTTTCAAAATCGCGGATTCTTTCTTCAAGATCACCCACGTACTTTTGCAAGTCTTCACGCTCACGCTGAGTTCTTTGCAGGTCTTCAATCAGGCTTTGGAAAAGTGCCGGACTGACTTGGTGACCGACGTTTTCACTGAAGATCGTATTTTGCTGAGTCGACCAATTGAGTTTGATCGTAATACCTTGCCAATCACAAATCGCAGGAGGCTGCCCCACGTACACAGGCAAAGATTCAAACGCGGCTTTGAGATACGTCGTCACAAGTGGGTACTGCTCCGCCGGCAATGGCAGATCAAATGAAATGCTCACTTCATCACGACGAAGATTTTCAATCGGCGGTTTTGGCGAAATGAAGTACGAAAGAAATTGCTCCGGCTGATTGAAGATCTCTTGCGGGCGAGGCATCATGCGCAGAACGCTATCAAGCACACCCCACGAACGCAGCGTCGGTCCATCATGACCTGCTCGTTGCAAAATATTTCCATCGCGCTTGAGCGGAAGACGCAAAGTGAGTTGTAAGAAGTCCTCCATATCCGGAGCACTGATCCAATACGACGGGTCACGGAGCAACTCCACCGGAAGGTGAGTCTGCTCATAAAGAGGCGTCAGGTCTTCACCCTGCTCCTCCAAAATATTCAAGACTGCGTTTGATATTTTACAACTAAAGTGCACGAAGAAGTCTTAGCGTAATTTCCCTCTGCAATAAACACCTTAAAAGGTGCCAGGGGATTTTTTGCGTCCACAGCGCGTCACAGCGATGACGCAGTATAGACGTAAAAAATCCCCTGGCACCTTTTAAGCGGCTTGGGGCTTGTTAAATTTGCTTTTGGGGAATGGGAGGTTGTTGTCGATGATTTCGTCCATAAACAACGGGATGTTGCCTGTGGCTTGAAGTCGACCTTCCAATGTTCCGTCGGGACGGCGAGTCATGCGTGACATTTCGAAAATTGGAACGACGTTGTAGGAGCCATCCGGGTTGAATCCGCGGATTTCGCTGATATGGGAAATTTTTCTGGAACCATCAGAGAAACGAGAGACCTGAATGATGATTTCAATCGCGGAGACGACTTGCGAGCGCAAGGCCTTCTCGCTGATTTTTGCATCACCACCTTGAGCCAAGGCTTCCAAACGCACGATCGCATCTTCAGGTGTGTTCGCATGCACCGTACCCATACAACCTTTGTGACCCGTGTTCATGGCATTCAAAAGTTCCATGGCTTCACTTGAACGAACCTCACCGACGATGATGCGGTCTGGACGAAGACGAAGAGCACTTTTTAAAAGATCTTTGATCGACACTTCGCCTTTACCCATTTGATCGGCTTGGCGAGTTTCAAACATCACGACGTGTTCGTAATCGACTTGCAACTCTGAAGAGTCCTCGATCACCATCACACGCTGACCCTTCGGAATGCGCGTGCAAAGAAGAGATAAGAGAGTTGTCTTACCGGAACCCGTACCACCCGACACGATGATGTTTTTTCCCAGGAACATGCAGATGTCCAGGAACCTTGCACCGTCTTCGGTGATCGCGCCGAATTTGATGTAATCAGCGAAAGTGATTTTATTATTTGTAAATTTACGAATAGATAATGTCGTCCCTTTGCGTGACATCGGTGGAATCACCGCTGCAATACGGGAACCGTCGGGAAGACGCGCATCCAAACGTGGCGATTCATCGTCGATACGACGGCCGACACTTTGGGCGATACTGTTGACCGCTGCACGCAAGTCATCTTCAGAAGGGAAAGATTCAGGAACTCTTTCGAGCTTCCCTTTTCTTTCGACGAAAATTTCTTTGTGTCCGTTAACGAGGATTTCCGAAACACCCTTGTCATCGAGGTACTTCAAAACAGGACCTAGATTCTGCTGAATGGTCTGTTTGAAAACATCCGAGTTCGACATGGGCGCACTTCTCCATAATTAGTTGGAAGCAGGTTTTCTGTCAGAGCTTCCTACATCAGAATAAATAATGAATTTTCCTTGCACCGCTGTTTCAGGGCATTGGTAAGAGAAAATTCCGTCTGTTTTAGGAGTCACATAAAAAGTTTTTTGCTCACCGAAAACCGTGTTGTGATGCTCAGAAAAAGCATCGAGCACGAAGCTCACGTTCTTTTCTTTGCCGTTCACATTCACGACGTGAATACGGTAGTTGCTGCCTTTTTTAAGGCGAACCGTATCCGGGACAAAGCCCTTGTCAGTGTTCATGATCACGATGTCTTGAGTCGGCTCGACCGCCTCAAACACCTTGCTTAAAATAATATCGGATTGATCTTCTTTAATGCTCGCAGGAAGTCGATCTTCGTTTTTCACACGGCTGAAATCCACTTGGCGACGAGAGAAATCGACCTCGAGGGCTTGAGCCGACGGAGCCGCAAGAAGAAGCAACAACGCAATCTTAGTGCAACTCTGTACGATCTTGAAATTCGCAGAACTCACGCGCAACCTCCATAGCGATATAATTCACGGATCTTGGATCCATCATGTGGAGCTTTTGAATAAGAAGATCTTTGTTTCCTTTGCACGCGTTGATCATTTGAAACGCATCGCTGACGATTTGTGGCTGGGACATCATCTCTTTAGTCACTTCGGCCCAATCCAATTTCAAAACAGGGTCGATAGCGCCCACTGAGTAGAGTGCATCAAACACTATTTGCAAATCGCCTTGAAGAAACATCGAATCCTCCTAATTGCTCGGGGCATCCAGCCCTCTCCATGTTGTTTTTATCGGTAGGAGTTCACTAGAACTTGAGTCAATTTGAGGCGATTTTTCGAGAGTTGAGGAGATCTATCGTTTGACGCTGGTCGAGAGTCGAAAAGGACTCACGACCAGTCCGGTCGAGGGAAAAAACTGCCGAAAGCGGCAATTATTTTTCGATTTCTGACGAACTTTCAGACGAAGCCGCAGCGGCCGAAGCGTCAGTTGCGGGCTTTTCATTACTTTGATTCAAGATTTTTTCAGCGATTTGCGACGGAGAACCCGTGTCCTTCATCATGCGCAGCTTTCTTTCGTTGGTCGCTTCTTTAGAAACTTCGATCTTCGCATCACGAATGCGTTCGACAATCTTCTTCTCGAAGCCTTCTTGTTTCAGATACGGTTTGACCTCCGCCATCAAATTTTCCAAGAAGATGACATAGGTCACTTGCACGACCGGTTTAAAAGCCCGAGGATTTTTCAAAGCGTTGATCGCTTCGTCAGTTAATTGACTGACAGTTTTTTCCCAGGACTCCAATTCATCTAAATTGCTGCGCAACGGAGCGACAATTTTTTCAATCATGTCATCATCGTTAGGACGAGAATAGACAGCCTGCAGTGCTTCTTTCAATGGCACCGCTTTACCGCTCCCCGTCTTTTTCGATTCTTTCACTTTGTCACTGACCAATTTATTCATTTGATCCAAATCTTTCAGTGCCAGTTGTGAGTAGTTAAAAAGCAAGCCGGCGTGGGCTTGCATGCAAAATACAAAGGTGAACATTGTTAAAAGGAAATTTGCTTTTTTCATAAACATAAGTTTAAAGACCTGGCAGAGTGATTCAAGGCCAGAATGAGCCGGACTTTGGACTGGGATTTTTTCCTTCCCTCTAAACTAAAAATAATGTCAAATAAAAGGGCTTAAAACTTTAATCATCCATCTCGGAGGAAACATTGAAAGCACTTAAGTTTTTTGGAATTAGCGCACTCGCGGTTGTCACATCACTTTCTTTAGTGAATTGTGCTCCATCAGCAAAACAACTCAAAGAAGCCGTTGAAAAAGATCCAAGCATCGTTTTCGTAGCTATCGAAAAAGATCCAGAGCAATTCATTGAAGTGGTGAACAAAGCTGCTCAAAATGCTCAACGTAAAGCTCAAGAGAAAGCCGTTGCAGAAGAAGGCAAAAAGCGTGACGAAGAGTTCGCAAAACCATTGCAAGCTGTTGTTGAAGAAGGCCGCGTTATCTTCGGACCTAAAGACGCTAAAATCACTATCATTGAATACTCTGACTTCGAGTGCCCATACTGCGCTAAAGGTCATGCGACAGTTGATGAAGTTATGAAAGCTTATCCAAAAGACGTTCGTGTTGTTTACAAACACCTTCCTTTGGATTTCCATCCAATGGCAATGCCTGCAGCTAGATACTTCGAAGCTATTGCAATGCAAGATCATGCAAAAGCTGAAAAGTTCTACAACATGGTATTCGAAAACCAAGGCGAACTTCGCAGCAAAAAAGAAGCTTTCTTGAAAGAGACTGCTAAAAAAGTAGGCGCGGACGTTAAAAAAGTTGAAAAAGACTTGAACAGCGAAGCGATCACTAAGCGTATCGAAGCAGACATGGCTGAAGCTCGTAAATTCGACTTCTCTGGAACACCTGGTTTCTTGATCAACGGTGTTTCTCTTCGTGGTGCTTATCCGTTCTCTGAATTCAAAGAAATCATCGAACGTCACCTTAAAGGTGGAAAATAAGAAGTTTTCTTAAAAGAAAATAACTTACGAAGCCCTCGGCAAACCCGGGGGCTTTTTTTATGTTTAAACGATATTTATTTTTGCCAACTAGACCAAGTCCGCATAAAGTGGGTTCATAACCTTCTCATCAAGGAGATCACCTATGAGCGCACATGCAAAATCACTTATCCTCAAAGCTCAAGACGATCTCGATCTCGCAAAGAAACATCTTCACGATGAAAAGCAGCATGAACTTGTCGGCTACAACTTAGCGCAAGCTTGTGAGAAATATTTGAAAGCTCTTTGTGATATGCGCGGTCTTCAATATCCGGAAGACGATCATGATTTAGATGCTTTGATGTCGACTCTTGAAGAGCACAACTTCTCTGCGATTTCTTCGCATGCCGACGTGATTGAATTGACTCCGTACAACGCAACAAACGCCCACATTCATGATGATGAGCGTTTGGATATGGAAGAATACATGGGTTACGTTGAGAATCTTAAAAAACTCGTCGGCGAACAGCTTCGTCTGCTCTAGTTTAATACTTCAGTAAGATTCGAATCGGGCTTGTTCCCGTTGCCACCGGAGAGTGAGATGAAATCGTCAGCTCTCCGTTTGTTTTTACGGTGTATTGCTGAACCTTGCCGTCCATAAAATCGATCACATAAGCGGACACGTCATCGGCGGCTAAAGTTTCTGGCGTATACGAGGCACTCACTGTTGGTTGCGAAAGTGCCGCCAATTTTCCATTCGTCTGGATCGCAAACATTGAAAGCGTGCCTTCGCCAGAGTTTGCGATATAAAGGTTTTTTCCAGCGACAATCATTCCTTGAGGGCTTAGTCCCGTCTTTACGATTTCCTGAGACGTGAGACCGCCGTTCGCTCTAACTGAAAAAACCTCTACTTCTTCCGTGAAGCAGCTTAAAACATAAATAAATTCACCGGCCGTTGTCTGTGTCGTACCCAAGGGGCCTGAAGGACATCCCGACGAGGCGATCGTTGCCGGAGTCAAAGGCGCAAGTGTCCCATTTAACGCCACAGAAAATTGCGAAATGCTGGTGTCACCGTTCACAACATAAGCAAATTTTCCTGAAGGAGAAAAAGTTAAATTCATCGGACCTTCCGTATGCGCCTTGGTTGCGACAAGAGTGAGTTCGCCGCTCGCACCAATCGCGTACTGAGTGATACTTTCACCTGATAAATTCATCGCATAAAGAAAACGACCATCTAACGAAACACTCAATCCTTGCGGCGTTGAACCTGTTGCGATTGGAGATCCTAAAGCCGTCAAAGCGCCATCACTGCCAATAACAAACTGAGAAATCGTATCGTCGTTTGCATTTGCAACATAGAGATATTTTTGATTTACGTCCATCACCATCGAAGCCGGAAAAACACCTGTTGCCACCGTCGCAGTGGCGAGAGGAATCAGCTCCCCTGATGAAGACACTTTGTATTGGCTGATCGTATCGTCACCACTGTTTAAGATATACGCAAACTGCGCTTTTTTCGGGAGAGGCGCATGGCGAGAAGAAGAACCACAACCAACCAAACCTAGAAGTGATAAAAGAAAAAGAAGATGTTTCATAAATATCTCGCAAAGAAAAACTAGCGCCCTTGGGCGCTAGTCAAAACAAGTCTTAGAATCGCAGGATGATTGCCGCGAGGAGTTTCGATTTCTTCCATCACGATTTCAAGGCCTGCGTTTTTGAGTTCTTGGCGAATCATTTCTACAGGAGCCACACGTTTTTGTGCCGTCCAGAATTTTCCACCTTTTTCTACAACACCCTCCACATCACACTCGGGAGTTTGTCTCCACAAAGTGTAATTCTCATCTAAGAAAATAGATTCGAAGCTGTCTTCCGGACTGAAACCGGGACTCAAAGCCGCTGTCTTTAAAACGAACTTTCCATTTGTCGCCAAAGAATTTCTGACAGCATTGAGGAAGTGAGCACGTTTTGCTGAACAAGTGATTTGTGTCAAACAATCATAGTCATGAATCAAATCAAACTTTTGATTGAGTTGTTCCACTTGCAGAATGCCGCCCATGCCGAAAGAAATATTCAGCTCTTGTTTCAATGCAAATTTTTGCACGATGGAAATCGAACTGCGGTGCATATCAAAAGCCGCCACTTGAAAACCCAGTTCCGCCAAAGCCATTGCTGCGACTCCGTGACCAGAGCCCAAATCCAAAGCTTTCATGCCGACGGGATGCGGGAAAAATCCATTTACAACCGATGGTAAGTAATCAACACAGTCACGTTCCATCAATCCGCCGAGTGGCAGAATGTTTTTCAAAGTCTCTTTCACAGTGTTTGGATTGTTGGAAATGCGACTGTTGTGACGACCTACGTAACCTTGATAATATGCTCTCATAACTGTCTCCTAGTTTTTGCTGATCGTTGCAGATCAACGTGATGACAGTCTTAAAAGCACAGGCGGTGCCAAGATTTTTCCCTCTGAAAACAGCTTTATTTTGAGATGAGACGACGCCTGCCGAGATCCCGGCAAGCGTCTTGTTGGTATTTCGGGAGCCGCCGAAAACCCGGCAGACTAGTTTGCGGCGTAAATAAGGCTTCCGCCTTTGATCATATTGATCACTTTATCACGATTCGTTGTTGAAACTGCAGGACATCCCCAGCTGCGACCTTGAATCACTGCTGAATCCTGAACATACGAAGCACCGTGCACGACAATCGCACGAGGGCGCGCATTGGAATTCGTTGTTGAAAGACCATCGAGTCTTAGAGAATAGCCATTGCTTCCCTGATAAGTCTCGGCCGTTTTATAAAAACCCAAAGAACTCGCATTGGAACCAGAGACGTTGCTGAACTTCTCTGCAAACCCATCGTGATTGCTGTCAGAGCCCTTGCCGTGAGCGACGTGAATATTCCACACACTCCCCGTACTCATATTGATGAAGTACCAACGCTTCTGTGTCGACTTCTGACTAAAATCAATCACGGAAATCACTGACTGATTTTTAAATGAAGATTTATTTTTATGAAAATAAACGATGGCATCTTCCAGCTTCTGAGTCGGCACGATATGTGTCGGATCGACGTAGTCGTACATTTTCAAAATTTCTTCCCGCGTATCCGCCGTTGCCGGAGGGCTCACAACCGGAACCTCCGGAGTCGTGGATGGTATATCCGTGGAACCTTCCGCGTTGTTAGTGTCACTCGGAGCTGAAGCAGCCGGCTCGTTGTTTGGATCATCCGGTAAAACAGGAATGCCAGGACCGCAGGCAGAAAGAGCGAGCATCATTGCTGTTGCGAACAAGACTTTTGTAGGTGAGAAAGACATCGTGCCAATCCTCCATGTGGTTACACAGAGCAAATCGGCTGTTCATTTTTAAAACTTAAAACTTTTTAGAAACGACTGAATTCTCGACACGTTTTCAGAGGGAAAGTGTGAGGTTTTTAGACACTTAACAAAGACCTCAAATAAACGAATCTTTCAGAGGGAAACGGACTTATTCTTTTTTCAAAAAGGAGATTCCCTATGATCGTTCGAGAAATCATGCATCCTAAAGCAAAGGTGATTAACTTTTCTCACACCGTCGACGAAGCTGCGCGGTTGATGGAGCAGGAAGATTGCGGCTCTATTCCCGTTGAGAAAGACGATAAAATGATCGGCATGCTCACAGACCGCGACATCGCGATTCGTGTGGTGGCAAAAGGTAAAGATCCTAAGAAAACAAAAGTCCAAGAAGTGATGAGTGAAGGAATTAACTACTGTTACGACGACGATGATATTGCAGAGGTCAGCAAAAAAATGTCAGGACGTCAGCATCGCCGCTTGCCTGTCGTTGATAGAAATAAACGCCTGGTTGGCATGGTGAGTTTAGGCGACTTGGCCAACAAAGGACATGACGCTAACATCACTCACGACACTCTTTCAAATATCGCTCATCACTAAAAAAATAAGGGCTGCCGCTGCAGCCCTTCTATTAAAATTTCAGCGGTAAAAGAGTCTCTGACAATTCCACCGAATCGGGACTCAAATCCACGAGCAAAGGAGAAATTCGAACTCCTTTATGGTAGGCCTCTCTCAGCAATTTTCCATACTCGGGATCGATATGATCTGCCGGAGCAAAACTTCCACAGTCATGACGCTGAACCGTGAACACAAGCTCTGCAGTGTGTCCCTGATCGATCAAGGACATCAACTCGCGCAAGTGTTTTTGCCCACGCTCTGAAACCGCATCGGGGAATTTCGCAATGCCATCTTCATTCAAAGTGACGTTCTTGACCTCGATATGGTGATGTTTGTCGCTATCCTTCTTTTTTAAAACGAAATCCAAACGAGTCTCGCCATTGATTTTGTATTCCGCCTTGGCTTCATCATAATGAGCCCAATGAGCAAAAGTACCGACAATTTCTGGATGACCAACGACGCGCTCTAAGGTTTCGCGCATAATAATATTCGGTGTCGCCGTGTTGACTCCGACCCACGCCCCTGCCGGAGACTTGATCATCTCCAATGTGAACTTGAGCTTACGTTCCGGATTGTCGCTTTCAGAGAACAGGCAGTGCTGACCAGGGTTGTTGACGCTCTTCAAACTCCCCGTGTTCGGCAAATGGGCCGTGATTTTTTGCCCTTGCCACTCGATGTCGGCAAAAAAACGTTTATAGCGTTGCAGGAAGATTCCTTCTTGTAACTTGCGAGTAAATTTCATAGGAGTCCCTTCGAAGGCCTTAATTTCACTCTCAAATTAGTCGTTTTCCGGCGAATTTGTCGATGGCTTTCCTTGGAACTCCGAATAATGCAAAAACCCCGTGCATTTCTTCGCGTTAATGCATGGCGTAATTAAGTGCAAATGCTCTATGACGGGACTAGAAGGGAGTGTTCATAAAGGACAAACTATGACGGTCAAAAAGCCAATTACTCCAAAGCCTTCGTGGCTGAAAGTGCGTGCGCCTTCCGGCGAAAATTACACACGCATCAAGGAGATGATGAGCGATTTGAAACTGGCCACAGTTTGCCAGGAAGCGCGCTGCCCAAACATTGGCGAATGTTGGTCTGGCGGAACGGCAACAATCATGATCATGGGCGAGGTTTGCACTCGCGGTTGTCGCTTCTGCAACGTGAAGACCGGAAATCCAAAAGGAGTTTTAGATCCTTTTGAACCTGAAAAGGTCGCCTACTCGGTTTCGCAAATGAGTCTTGAGTACATCGTCATTACGACGGTCGACAGAGACGATTTGCCAGACCAAGGGGCTGAGCATTTTTCGCGCACGGTGACGACGTTGAAAAAACTCGCACCGAATTTGATCGTAGAAATTTTGGCGGGAGATTTCCGCGGCGATCAAAACCTTGTGAACCAATTGACGGACGCAAAACCTGATGTGTATGCGCACAACGTAGAAACTGTTGAACGCTTAACACCAAAGGTGCGGGACCCGCGAGCGGGCTACCGTCAAAGCCTGCGTGTTTTGGAGATGGTGAAAGAGCGCGATGCGACTCGCTACACGAAATCTTCGATCATGCTGGGTCTTGGAGAAAGCGACGAAGAAATTCTTCAAACACTGAAGGATCTTCGTGGAGTTGGCTGCGATGTGGTGACTTTTGGTCAGTACTTGCAACCCACGCCAAGACATCTCAAAGTAGTGGATTACGTCACTCCGGAAAAATTCCAAGAGTGGCAAAAGGTGGCCGAGGGCATGGGTTACTTGTACGTAGCTTCAGGTCCGTTGGTGCGCAGCTCATACCGTGCCGGTGAATTCTTTATGAAGGGAATCATCGAAAAAAAGAAAGCTGCGGAATTGAATAAAGAATTAAATAACGTTTTTTAGATATCTAAATGCAGAAAGGACTTTCTCAACATGGCAACTGACGTAAAACTGCCCGAACTTGGCGAAGGTGTTACAGAAGGTGAATTGGTAAAATGGTTGGTAAAACCAGGTGACTCTGTAAAAGCAGATCAACCTATCGCTGAAGTATTGACTGACAAAGCAACTGTTGAGGTTCCATCTCCAGTCGCTGGCGTGGTTAAAGATTTGAAATTTAAATCAGGCGATGTTGTGAAAGTCGGAGCAACGATGATCACTCTAGATGGCGCAGGCGCAACAGCTTCTGCTCCAGCGGCAGCAGCTTCTAAACCTGCAGCACCAACGGCATCGGCTCCTCAAGCGGCAGCTCCTGCAGCGGGTGACGGCAAAGTTCAAGATATTAAACTTCCAGAATTGGGAGAAGGTGTTACTGAAGGTGAATTGGTAAAATGGTTGGTAAAACCAGGCGACTCTGTCAAAGCAGATCAAGCGATTGCAGAAGTTTTGACTGACAAAGCAACTGTTGAGGTTCCAACTCCAGTAGCTGGTGTGGTTAAAGATTTAAAATTCAAATCTGGTGATGTGGTTAAAGTTGGTTCAACAATGATCACGCTTGAAGGTGGCGCAGGTGCTGCGGCTCCAGCTCCTCAAGCTCCAGCGGGTGCACAACGTGAAGTTCCTGCTTCTGCACACGCAAACTTTGCGGCGGCTCATGCTCCGATTCAGTCCAGTTCCGCAGCTGTCGCTGCTGCACATCCTGCGCCCGGCGCGATATTCCCGCCTGTCGCTGATTCAAAAGTTTTGGCAACTCCAGCGACTCGTCGTTTGGCGCGTGAAATGGGTGTTGATATCAACTCTTTGGGTGGATCAGGTCTTGCGGGTCGCGTGACTCGTGAAGATGTATTGTCTGCTAAAGGTGGCGGCGCGGCTCCAGTATCAGCAAAAGCTCCTGCGGCTCCGGGTATGTCGATTCTTAAACCTTCTTACCAAGGACCTGCGGGTGCGGCTGAAGAGCGCGTCCCTCTTGTTGGTATCCGTAAGAAGATTGCTGAAAACATGCAACGTTCTAAACACGTGATCCCTCACTTCACTATTATGGATGAAGCGAAAGTGGATGCGATGGTGGCGATGCGTGAATCTTTGAAAGAGCATGCAGAGAAACACGGAACGAAGATCACTTATCTTCCAATCGTGATGAAGGCTTTGATCGCGACAATCCGCGAATTCCCAATGTTCAATGCGTCTATCGACGATGCGGCTGGTGAAATCGTTTACAAAAAATACTTCAATCTTGGTTTTGCAGCGGACACTCCAAACGGACTTGTTGTTCCTGTAATCAAGAATGCAGACCAAAAATCCATCTTGGAAATTTCTAAAGAGATCTTGGATCTTTCTAAGCGTGCGCGTGACGGTAAATTGAAACCAGATGAAATGAAGGGTGCAACTATCACTGTGACAAACATCGGTTCTATCGGCGGCACTTATGCAACTCCAGTGATCAACCATCCTGAAGTGGCGATTCTTGGTATGTACAAGATCGATGAAAAACCGGTTATCAAAGATGGCCAGTTGAAAGCGATCAAAGTGATGAACTACACAATGACAGCGGACCACCGTTTGATCGACGGCGCGGTTGCGGCTCGTTTCTTGGCAGCATTTATCGCTCGTATTGAAAACCCAGGTAAAATGTTGGTGGAGCTAATCTAATGGCAGCGCAAAATTTTGACGTAGTAGTAATTGGTGCGGGTCCTGGCGGTTATGTTGCTGCCATCCGCTCTGCACAACTTGGATTTAAAACAGCTGTCGTTGAAAGAGAATTCTTGGGTGGCGTGTGCTTAAACGTAGGATGTATTCCTTCTAAAGCCATGATCACGGCGACTCACCTTTTGCACAAAGCTCAACATAATTTCAAAGAAATGGGCTTGAATATCAAAGGCGGCATCGACGTTGATATGAAACAGCTTGTGAAGTGGAAACAATCTGTGTCTGACAAAATGTCAGGCGGAGTGAGCCAACTTCTTAAAGGTTATGGCGTTACTGTTCTAAAAGGTGATGCTGAATTTAAAACTTCTAAAGAAATCACAGTGAAATCCTCTGCGGGGACTGAGTCTGTTCAAGCGAAGTACTTCATCGTGGCAACAGGTTCTCGTCCGATTGAAATCCCTGGTTTCAAATTTGATGAAAAAGATATCTGTTCATCTACAGGCGCTTTGGCATTTGATACGATTCCAAAACGCATCGCTGTTATCGGCGGTGGTTATATTGGGCTTGAGATTTCTTCTTACCTCAGAAAATTGGGCACAGAAGTGACTGTGATCGAAGCTCAAGCTTCCTTGCTTGCAGGCGTTGTTGATCCAGATTGCGCACAGATCGTTGTTCGTAAGTTGAACAAAGCTGGCGTGAACATCATGTACGGTGCAAAAGCCAAAGGTCAGAAAAAAGTGAAAGACGGCTACGAAGTCACTGTTGAAATCAACGGTAAAGATGAAGTCGTTAAGTGCGACAAGATTCTTGTGACTGTCGGTCGTCGTCCTAACGGAGACCAAGCAAACTTGAAAGCGGCTGGCATCGCTGTGGATGAGCGTGGATTTATCAAAGTAGACGCTCAACGCAGAACAAATGTTCAAAACATTTTTGCTATCGGCGATATCGCAGGACAACCAATGTTGGCACACAAAGCGTCTCACGAAGGTGTTCTTGTGGCTGAAGTGATCGCAGGTCACAACCGCGTTTACGATGCGAAAACAGTTCCAGCTGTTGTCTTCACAGATCCAGAAATCGCATCTGCAGGTATGACAGAAGCTGAAGCAAAAGCGAAAGGTCACACAGATCTTTTGGTGTCTCGTTTCCCATTCGCAGCGAACGGTCGTGCCGTGAGCATGATGGAAACAGATGGCTTCGTGAAAATGATCGCTGACAAGAAAACACATGTTTTGTTGGGCGTTCACATCGTGGGTCCTGAAGCTTCGAATTTGATCTCTGAAGCTGTGCTTGCCATCGAAATGGGTGCACGCATTGAAGATCTTGCTCTTTCTATCCACCCTCACCCAACATTGGGTGAAACAATGATGGAAGCAGCTGAAGCGACTTTGGGTCACGCGATCCACATCATTCAAAAGCCACTTAATAAGTAGTTCTTGAAATAAAATGTTCTTTGCAAAAGCTCAGTGGAGAAATCCTCTGAGCTTTTTTTTCGTTTTTTGACAGGTCCCTTCACGACACCGATTTTTTCGGCATCATTTGTGCACAATATTTGGTACAAATAAAAAAAGAGCCACATTGACACTTTTCTTGGGGGAAAAATGAAAAATATGTTCTTGGCTTTGCTAATCGTGTGCGGTTTGGCACCATTGGCGCATGCCGATATCAATGACAACATGAATAACGCGGATACCTCTTATGTAAGACCGGGACCTCGTCCTCCAGGTCGTCCTGATCCTTATCCAGGTCCGGGACCTGTGCGCCCTGATCCTCGCCCAGAGCCACGTCCAAATCCAGGCTATCCTCCGTATCCACCACCACCAAATTATTCGTATGAGCATGTGACATGCACGTCTTATAACTACCGTTATAACGAGTGCTACTTCAACGACTACAGACTTGTTGAAATCCGCATCTGGGCTCAGCATTCTTACGATGCTTGCATCTGGGGACGCACAACAGGCGTTTACGGCAATCGCATTTGGGTTGACCGTGGTTGCAGCGCCACGTTTGAAATTGTTCATCAGTACTAATTGGTGAATACATTCTTACAAATCGAAAACCCGCAGCATTCTGCGGGTTTTTTATTTTCAAATCAGTTACTTTTAAAAAATGGAAATCAGAATCGGCATTTCAGGTTGGCTTTATCCTCCGTGGAGAAAGATCTTTTATCCCGCAGATCTTCCGCAGAAAAAAGAACTCGCCTATGCCAGCAGACAGGTTTCTTCCATTGAAATCAATGGCTCATTCTATCACTATCAAAAACCGGAATCATATCAACGCTGGTATTCAGAAACGCCGAAGGATTTTGTTTTTTCCGTCAAAGGTCCCCAGTACATTACGCACATTCGCCGTTTGCGTGAGATCGAAATGCCTTTGGCAAATTTCTTTGCGTCAGGCGTTCTGTATCTCGATCACAAACTGGGATGTTTTCTTTGGCAGTTCCCGCCGAGCTTTCTTTACAATGAAGAACGATTAGAAACATTTTTTAAACTTTTACCACGCACGTTTTCAGAAGCTGCAAAACTTTCTGACAAATCTGACCGCTTTTCACCTGAATATCCCGCGGCTCTTCGCAAACAATCCCGTGAATTGCGGCACGCGATTGAAATCCGCCATCACAGTTTTGAAAATCCGTTTTTTATTGAGCTTGTTCGCAAATACAACATCGCAATTGTTTTCGCCGATACGGCCGGGAAATGGCCCTATATCGAAGATGTCACCGCTGATTTTTTATACTTACGTCTGCACGGCGATGAGGAGATTTACAAAAGCGGTTACGATATTGAAACCCTGAATTGGTGGGCCGACCGAATTAAAATCTGGTCCAAAGGAAAACTTCCAAAAGATGCTTTGAATGTTGTCGATCTCCCCGTCGAGAAACGACAAAGAGACGTCTATGTCTATTTCGACAACGATATCAAAGTCCGGGCGCCAGAGGACGCTCAAACGCTGATGAAGCTTCTTAAAGTCAAAAAAACCCAAGAAATTTGACAGTGCTTTTTTTGAGGTTCAAGATTTTAATATGGAAACAAGCAAACCTCTTCTGATTGGCCTTTCTCCACGTATTTTGCATGAAGCTCCTGAGGGCTTTGAAGCCCGCGGAAAAACTATTCAATACCTTGAGCAAAACCTTGCGCACTTGATTTCTAAACACGGCGCCTTGGTATTTATGGTTCCTTCTCTGGAGTCCGAATCTCTTTTAAACAAAGAAGATCTCAACGTCGATCAATATGCGGAAGTTTTAGATGGTTTGGTCCTGCAAGGTGGTGTAGATATTTCGCCGTCTTTGTATGGTGAAGAACCTATTCCTGCGATGGAGAAGCAACGGCTGGATCCTGTGCGCGATCGCTATGAAATGAAACTTTTAAAAGCATTTGCGAAAAGAAATAAACCCGTCCTGGGAATTTGCCGTGGTTTTCAACTGATGAATGTTTTTAAGGGTGGAACTCTTTTTCAAGATCTCCCCACGCAAAGGCCTGACAAAGTCGCGCATTATAAGGCGGAACTTTACGATCACCTCACGCACAGCGTGGAAATTGAGCCCGGCGGAAAACTTTCTAAGATGTATTCCCACGGCGGAGAAATAGTTTCTATTCATCATCAGGGAATTAAAAAACTGGGTGACGGTTTGCAAGTGGAAGCGACGTCGTCGGATGGATTGATTGAAGCGTTTAGCAGCAGCAAGGATCGTTTTTTCGTCGGCGTGCAATGGCATCCGGAATTTCATAAAGACTTTGAAGAGCACTTTCTTTCGTCGGAACCTCTTGTGAAAAGCTTTCTTGAAGCTTGTCTTAACAAAGAGGCTCCGCCGCCAGAGCCTGTTGTGAATCCGTCTTAAAGAGTTTTCTTAAGCTCTTCCAGCGATTGCGCGATCTTTTTATATCTTTCTAACTTTGCTTCCGGCAAAGCCAATGCGCGTTCAATGGATTTTTTAGCTTCTTCTTTTTGATTCAACTCTTTTTGGGTTTGCGCCAAAAGTTGCAAGTTTTGCAAGCGCCACTCGGGCCCCAATTCGACAGCTTTGACTGCTTCTGGAAGAGCCTTCGCATGTTCCTTGTTACGAGAGTAAAAACGCGCCAGTCTCATGTGATAAACGTAAGTATCTGGATACGCTTCCACCAATTTCACAAGCCACGCTTCTTCTTCCGCTTTCATGCCCGCAGTTCTGAAATACGATTGGCCCGTCATGATTTCGCCGGGACGTTTTGCACTTAAATCTTTTTTCGTCAGAAGATCTTTTAACTGCGTGACGATTTGTTTTGCAATGTCATCCTTTTTTAAAGATTTTGCAGAGGAAAGCCATACGGACATCACTTCTTCTTGTTCAAAAGGCTTTAAATCTGAAACACTCCAAGCGGTAAAAAACTCGTGAGACTTTTGTGCTGAGCCCGCGATTGCTGGAAGAAGCTCCATGTTTTTATTTAGCTCTGCCTTAACGTCTTCAGGCAGACCTTTTTTGTCTTCAGCATAAAGTGCCGCCAGGTCATTACGTGCGGAGGCTGCTGTGTAAGAATTCGGATCTTGCGCAATCCATTTCTTCAAAACTTGAATGTAACCGTCGCGGTCTTTTTTATCTTTTTCATTTTTTTCAGCCCACAAGCCCATTTCAGCATAAGCATAAAAAGCCGATTTATCTTGAAGCTTCTCATACCATTTCACAGCCGCTGCCATATCGAGCTTATTGAAAGCATTCTCGGCCATTTTCATTTGTGCTGTGCGATCTCCGGCTTCCGCTTGCTTTTCGAGTTCTACCAAGGATGTTGTTTTCTTTAAAGCCACCGTCAGTTCTTGAGAAAGACTCTTCGCCGGTTTGAAATCCAGGCTGCGATAAAGTTCCTCACCTTGCGCGTTCAAAATCAAAAGTGTCGGGAGGGCTTTGATTTGATATTTATCACCGAAAGCCTTATTCGCAGCGAGGTCTGAATTGAGCGCCACCTTCACTAGCTTTTTTGTCGCACCTTTAAACTCTTTTGTGCCGAACACTTCTGTTTCGAGGCGAACGCACGCTGGGCACCAAGGAGCACCGTAATCTACCAAAACCAGTTTTTTCTCTTTGTCGGCTTTCTTGAGGGCTGCTTCGATATTGTTCTCGATAAAGCCATGAGAATTCATATGCACTTTATCTGATTTCACGGATTTTTCTTGAGAAGCCTGAACACTAGCCGACGCTACCGCACTGCCTGCGCCTGCCAACAATTTACCGGATTTTAACATGTAATCGTATTTATGTTCTTCACAGACAGTTTTTTTGTCATCACAGACATAAAAACTCACTTGGAAAGATTTACCTTCGGCTTTGCTAAGATCAAAGATCAATTCTTTTTCTTCTTTCTTAACAGGGGTGCTTTCTTGGCCTGCGACCATCAGACTTGCCGGAGCCTCTTTATTAAAGTGAAAACCTGCAGCTACGTGGCCGACTAATTTCGTTTTTTCGACTTGAAGTGTGGCTTTTCCGTCAGACAAACGTGCATAGGCGCCTAAGGATAGAAAGAGAGACATTATTATTAGAGACTTCATAAAAACTCCTCTCCGCATCATATTCTCAATTCACTTTCATCTTCAATGCTTTTTCATTTACGCGGATAAACCATAGAAAGATTGTGCTCGCTTCTCACATTGGATATCTCAGCAGCTCACAAACAAGGAGTTTTAGATGAAATTGCTAGTAGCAGCTCTTCTCTTGACTGTTTCTACAGTGGCCGCTCAAGCGGAAACATTGACTATCTACACAGACCGCCCGACGGCGCGTCTTCAACCTCTCGCAGATCAATTCAAAGCTGAAAAAGGCGTTGACGTTGTTATCGTTGAAAAAGCTTATGCGGACGTTCTTGCACAACTTCAGACAGAAGGCGCAGCAACTCCTGCGGATCTTATTTTCACTAAAGACCTCGTTTTCTTGTCTGATCTTACAAACAAAGGTCTTTTGCAACCGTTGACAAATGCCTCTGTTAAATCAAGCGTGGCTCCTGCGATGAAAGATCAAAATGACCACTGGGTGGCTGTGACTTACAGAGCACGCACTTTGGTTTACGATTCTTCTCGCGTAAAAGCGTCTGAGCTTTCTAACTACGAAGACTTGGCTGACGCTAAATGGGCGGGTCGCGTGTGCATGAGAACTTCTAAAGGCACTTACAACGTGGCATTGATTGCGAGCCTTGTTCACCACAAAGGTGAAGCGCAAGCAAAAAACATCATGTCTGGCATCCTTGATAATTTGGCCGTTGATGTTTTCCCGAATGACACAGCGATGATGACGGCGATGGCAAACGGCATCTGTGATGTAGGTATTGCAAACACTTACTATCTTGCGGGCATGGTTCAACAAAATCCGAACTTCCCGATCAAACCTCTTTTTGCAAACCAAGACACCACAGGCGTTCACGTCAATGGTTCTGGTATCGGTATCGTGAAGTACTCACAAAAAGCGGCTCTTGCGCAAGAGTTCATCTCTTTGATGTTGCAAGAACCTGCGCAACTTCACTTGTCTTCTAGCCACTTGGAATATCCAGCAGCTTTGGGTGTGACTCCGAACACGTTGATCAAAGACTGGGGTACTTTCAAAGCGGACGCGACAAACTGGTCTGTGATCGGTGAGCAAGTTCCAGCTGCTCAACGTATCATCAAGGAACTTGACTATAAGTAATCATGAATAAGTTCTTTCAAACTCTTATTTTAATTTCTTTCTTCGGCCTGAACTCTCAGGCCGAAGACGTTTCTGAGGTCTCAGCAAAAATGTCTGAGCTCGGCCCCGTGAGGGTGATCGGCAGTTCTGAAGAAGAACTGACTCAACCCAGTTCCGCGCATTTTATCAGTAAAGAAAAGCTCGAACTTCAACAGCAATCCGACGTGAACCGTGTGCTTAAACAAGTTCCCGGTGTTTATGTTCGCGAGGAAGATGGTTTTGGTTTACGCCCCAACATCGGTCTTCGCGGCACTCATCCCGATCGCAGTAAAAAAATCGTCATCTTGGAAGATGGGATTTTAATTGGTCCCGCACCCTACTCGGCTCCGGCGGCCTATTACACTCCTTTTATGAGTAAGATCGAATCGCTCGAAGTTTTTAAAGGTGTGGCCTCTGTTCCCTATGGCCCGAACTCCATTGGTGGTGCGATCAATTACATCACTCGCAGTATTCCTAAAAACGACGCAAATGAAGTCGAATTGGCGGCGGGAACTTTTAATACGCAAAAATATCGCGGCAATATTGCCCGAGTTTTTGACCGTGGTGGTGTGATGCTCGAAGGCACGCACATGCAAACGGATGGTTTTAAAAAACTGGATTCCGGCGATAAAACTGGATTTTCCAAAAATGATTTCTTGCTGAAGGGTGAATACCATCTTGATGGTGATAAACGTCATTCTTTGCAAATGAAAGTCGGCTACGCCAATGAACTTTCTGATGAAACCTATTTGGGACTTTCATTGGATGATTTCGATGCGTCTCCGTTCCGTCGTTACAACGCTTCTGAAAAAGATTTGATGGATTGGCAGCATGAGCAATATCAGCTGACGTACAAAGCCCAGGTTCAGGAAAATTGGGGCGTTTGGGCGACGGTCTATCACAACAAATTCCATCGTGACTGGCGTCGCTTTGACGGATTTAGAGACGGAAGTATCAAAATCAATTCTGTTCTGTTAAATCCTTCCGGCCCCCAAGATCAGCTTTATCACGATATTCTGACTGGAAATGCGGACTCTGCTTCTTCAGGAAGTAATGCGACAGACATCGCTGTTTTAAATAACAATAGATATTTTTACAGTCAGGGCATTCAATTTGGCTCCTTTTCCGCGCACACCGCGGGAACGTGGACTCATCAGGTGAGTTTAGGTCTTCGCCTGCACGATGATCAGATTCGCCGCGACCATACTAAACGTTATTACTCGATGACGAACAGTCATTTGGTGAGCACGGGCGAAGCCGCTTCTCAAAAAGATTTGAATCGTGACACAACTCAATCGGTTGCTATCACAGCAAGTGACGAGATGCTGGTTGAAGCTGTTCCTGGATTAAAAATCACGACGACGGGTCGCTTTGAAACTGTCAATTATTCTGCCCAGAATGATTTGACGAACACGACAACCAACGGTTCTGAGAATTTCTTTGTGCCGGGTCTTGGCGTTCTTCAACAATTCACAGATCGCTGGTCGGCTTTTGCTGGCATCAACCGTGGATACTCCATTGTAGGTCCTGGACAAACTCAAAGCAGCAAGCCTGAAGAAAGTGTGAACTACGAAGCTGGCGTTCGCTACTCTAATGCCGATCAGGAATTTTTCGTCGAGGGCATCGGGTTTTGGAACGACTATCAAAACATCAAAGACACATGTTCTTTCTCATCAGGTTGCACAACCGGAGATTTAGATCAAACCTTTGACGGTGGTAAAGCATTGATCACAGGCCTTGAGGCCCGAGTGCAAAAAGGATTTCAGTATAAGACCGTCTATATTCCTGTGGGACTGAATGCGACCTTCACGAAAGCGGAATTTAAAAATGATTTCAGTTCTAATAATGAAGTCTGGGGCAACGGAACAATTCATTCCGGAGACCCGCTGCCTTATGTCCCCGAAACTCAATACAGCTTAAGTGTCGGTGCTCAATACAAGAAATTCACGCAAGAAGTTGTTCTTTCTTGGACTGGCAAGATGTACAACGAATCTGTGGCTGCCAACAGACAAGAGGTCGCGGCTTACGGGATTGTCGATTGGAGTTTAAAATACCAATACGACAAAGCAGGCTCCGTCTATGCTCGTCTGGATAACATCTTGGATCGTGAGTACTTGGTTTCGATGAAACCTTACGGTGCTCGTCCCGGCAAGGCTCGCAGTGTTCTTGTAGGCCTCAAACATTATTTCTAAAAATCTGCGGAGGAAGATCTCAACTTCCTCCGTTATTTTAAGACTTTCTTAAAAGTTTCTTTCCTAAAGTGACAAACGGAGCTTTGTAATGCTCCCACAAAGATTTTCGGAATCTTTCGTTCAAACCAAAACGAAGTTTTGAAACCTCTTTAGAAAAAACCAAAGATCCAAACAAACCATCCCAAACCGCGAGACTGACCCCAAAGTTTTTATCGTAATGATGAACGTCTTTGGAGTGATGCACTTGGTGTTGAATAGGACTGATCAAAAATCTCTCAAATGGACCAAAGCTCAAGGGAATATGACTGTGGCGAAGGTTTGCTCCGACCAAATTAAAAATAAAACCAAAGCCATTGATACCTAACAATGTCCAAAGCGAGAAGCTTGAACCAAATAAGAAAATAAAGACACCAATGGCAACACCTAAGCTTAAACTATTTCGCAAAATGGCGAGAACGGACTCAACGGGATGCGCGCGATACAAAGTCACAGGAGTTAAAACCCGAGCACTGTGATGCAGTTTATGAAACTCCCACAGCCAAGGGATCTTGTGCATCAACCAATGGTGAAAGAAACGCAAAAAATCATCCCATACGAAAACAGCCAATGTGAAAAGCACCAGATCCGCATTGCTTATCGGGATATTTAAAAGATCACCGCCATTAAATTTCACTAAAAAACGGATGACAGCTTGAGAGATATGAAAACTTCCTTCAAACAAAGGGACGAAGAGGAAGCTTTTAAAGAGCGCATTTAGGAAATAAATCAAATAATCCTGTTTCGTTGAGTGATTCCACCAATACTTTTTGCGCAAAACCCAACGGCTTAAAAGCATTTTTAGCGGCATTTTCTTCTGACGGGCCACGATCCACAGAACCACGATAACCAAGAGCAAGCTGGAAATAATATTGACGTGATAAAGCCTTGATGTGGGCTCATCAAATTGAAAGAGTAATTTTTGCAAACGAGTCCAATTTTCGGGTTGCTCAAGCATACCTTTTGTTAGCACACAGGAACGATTTTCACACTTTTTTCTCAACAATCCTCAATGAGTTTTCAACTATGCCCCTGAGGCCATGAAAACTTGTCACAGGGAGGGTCTTTCAGGCACAAAGACCGTTCTGAAAGTGAGGGCTTATGCACGCGAAAAATCTGATTTTGAAGGTGTCTTTGGCTTTAGCGACGTGTTTATTAACTGCTTCTTGTTCGGACTTTTTTAAGAACGAAAAAACAGCTCGCAACGGCGGCAACAACACGCCTCAACAAAACCAAGGTGAATCTCTTCCCGGTGAATTTCAAAAACCGAATGAAGGTGCGTTTTCAGAACAAAAAATGCTGATCAATATCGGTACAAACATAATTGCTCGTGCGGTAGAAGATTTTAACACGCAAGTTCCTGTATTGCGTGGTTCCCTTCGTCAGTACTGCGAAGCTTTGGCGACAGGCTCTCTGGCTCGCCGTGAAGAAACTCAAGTGCAATTGGATTGGGAACGTGCAATGCTTTCCTTCCACACGGTTCAGGCAGCTCCTTTTGGTCCCTTGATGGACAATGGACGCTTTTTAAATGATTACCTTTATTCTTGGCCTTACCTCAACACTTGCGACATCGATAAAAAAGCTTACGAAAACTCAAAATCTCCTATCGGCAGTGACAGCTTGATTTTCAACGTTCGCGGTTTGGCGGCTATTGAATATCTCCTTTTTGAGAAGTCGTTGAAATCCACATGCAATCCTAGAGCAAATCCTGCCATGGCAGAATGGAATGCTCGCGAGGAACAGCAAAAGAAACTGGATCGCTGCTTGTGGGCGCAAGAGTTGGCAAAAGACGTAGAAACAAAAGCTAAATCTTTGAACAACGCTTGGTCTTTGCAAGGTGGTAACTTTACCAAAGCTTTGATTGATGGTTCTCGTTATGCGGGACTAAAAGAATCTATCAACGCTGTGACGGATGCTTTGGCCAATATTGAAAAAATCAAAGATTTGAAACTCGGTCGTCCTTTGGCTCGCCACAAAGATTGCACAGAAGACAAGTGTCCCCGTGATGTCGAGCATATCTATTCGGGCCTTTCTTTAGCGGCCGCTGAAGCTCAACTAAAAGGTTTTAAAGCGATCTTTACTGGCAGCTATTCTGCACAGCCAGGATTTGGTTTTGATGACCTGCTGGCACAATCAGGACGCGCGGATGTTTCTGAGAGAGTTCTTCTCGCGTTAGATAAAGCGATTGCTTCACTTCAAGCCGCGCAAGAAAAAGGATCTTTGTTAGAACAAATCGAAGCGATGAATCCAACTCTTTGCAAATCAACGACGATGACCGATCGTAAAGAAGAGATTTGCGCTGTTCACGCTGATGTTCGTGAAGTGGCTTTCCTTCTGAAAACAGAAGTTCTAGCGGCCTTGGCCCTGCGTGCGCCACCGACTCATCAAGGTGATAACGACTAAAGGAATTCGGAGCCCCTCAGCACAATGTGCATCATTTTGAACATCTTTTGGTGAGTGCTCCGAAACACAGTGCTAATTTTGTTGCCAGTGACGTTCTTTTAGACAGTTCATTATGTTCAAACACGTTTTATGAGAGCTAGAGACCCCAAACTCTAGCATCACTCTTGCTCTGTAAGTAGGGATGAAGAGTGATGAAAACGTGAATTTATCTAAGAATTTTATCTCAAAACGAAGCACCCGCAATGTCGTGGGTTCTCTCGTGGCTTTGAGCCTTCTTGTCGCGCTTTTTAACTCTGCAAGCTTTCCTGTTGTCGTTGAGCACATTAAAAAAATCCAACGAATCATCTTAGATGGCGTGGTCTTTTCAAAAGATCCTGATGTCGTCTATCATCGTGAAGAAATCCTTAACGATTACGAAGGTCGTATTGCAGAGGACTTCGATATTCCAGCGGGCCTGCGCGACCGCGTAGGATTTTGGTTTGATATTTACACTCGTTACGATTCCAACCGTAAGGTGATTCACCACACGTTGTATCCATGGGTGGTGTATAAAGTCGTGGATGTCACAGATATCATTAACAGCGACACTCCCAAAGCGCGCTGGATGCGCAATTTGAAAGCTGATGAATTTGTTTCTGAAGAAACCCAAAATATCCGCGAGGCTCTCAAAGAATTGGCTCGTGGTGAGTTTGACGAAGACGACGCCGCTCAAGTTAGCGTTGCTAAGGCTCTGGAAGCTTTGCCAGGCACTCTGCAAAACAAAGCTAAGGAAGCTTTAAAAAACGTGCGCGTGCAAACAGGTCAGAAGAACTTTTTTGCCGAAGGTCTTGAGGTGAGCCCTCTTTATCTTAGCGGCATGGAAGAAATCTTCCGCAATCACAAACTTCCTGTAGAACTGACACGCATTCCATTTGTTGAAAGCAGTTTCAACCGTCACGCTGTCAGCAAAGTTGGGGCTTCGGGCATTTGGCAATTCATGGATTACACCGGGAAAAGCTTTTTAACCGTGAATGATCACATTGATGAACGCAATTCTCCTTTCAAAGCGACGGATGCTGCCGCAAGACTCCTTAAGGAAAATCACATGATCTTACGTCGCTCGTGGCCTTTGGCGGTGACGGCGTGGAACCATGGTCCTTCAGGACTTCGTCGCGCCATGAAAGCCGCAGAGAGCGAAGAACTTTCCGAAATCATCGCAGGCTATCAATCACGCACTTTTGATTTTGCTTCTTCTAATTTTTATTGTGAGTTTTTGGCCGCTCTTTATGCTGAAAAATACCACGATCAGATTTTTACGGATCTTGAGTATGAAAAGACTTTGGATCTGCATACGGTGAAATTGGCGCGCGCTATTTCTGCCAAAGAACTTCTGCGTCGCAGTGGTCTTGCAAAAGAAGATTTCGTTCTTTACAATCCGGATCTTAAGAAGGCTCTGGAGCGCAACGCTTCGATCCCTTCGGGATTCACGTTAATGGTCGACACCCCAGCGCGTTTGGTTTTAAAAAGTCTTTTAACCAAAGACACTCGCCCTGACGACAGCAAGGTCAGTCAAAGCGACGTCTCTTACTTCAAGCAAGAATAGTAAACTTCGTAGTTTCCGGCAGGAAGCATTTCATCAAAGACCACGTTCAATCCTTGAATGGAGCGCGTGCCGTTGTAAACTTGGCCGTCTTTAAGAACCAACAAAGATCTCATTGAGTCGATCACCGGAGCACACGTCAAAGTGAAAGACTTCAAAGTTTTTCTAACACCTTCTGCGATCCCTTGAACTTGCGCCGCATAGTCCGTCGCACAGACGTCACCGATCACACCACCTGTGAGTTTTGAAATCTGCTCATAGCGGAAGCCCGCAGAATAGCCTTCACCACTTAAACACGCCTTATCGCCAGGACGTGCAATGATGGAGTGAAAGCTCATCGCTTTTTGTCCCGCGAAACTGTCTTGAACATATTTAACAAAATTCGCTGGATCATTCTTTGGACCATTCGCTGACTCGTCTTCATCCGAAATCACCACAACGGCCAATTGGGAATCCTGACGAATGAAGTTTTTATTACTGCCTATAGCGCCCAAAGATCTTTCGATCGCCCTGTAAGCGGCATAAATACCTTGCTCATCACCACTGCCCGTTTCCGGTCTTTGCAAAGTCATACCCAAGGTGTAACGAGCATCGGCGTCTGCCATGGACGAATTTAAAATATAAGAATTTGTCTTCCCATAAAGAGGAACCAAACGACCGTCACCCAATGTGCTATGCACAGGATCTGTTGTCGTCACAGCAATTTGCCAGTCTAAGCCTTTCACCACATCCAAGAAGTTGCGCACGCGATTGGCCATGCTCTTTTGTTCATACTCCATCGAACCCGAGTTATCGATGACAAAAAGAATGTCTACTTTTTGGTAGGCATTCACTTTCACGTTTTGCACCATTTGTTTATATAAAGAAGACACTTTAAATGACACGGATTTCTCAGAAGCAAATCCTAGTTTATCTTTCGCTGAAACTTTAAACGTGTAATCGCCACCCGCCATCTTTGGGAACGTCACTTTATTTTGTCCTGCCAAGCAGGCTTTCGAAACTCCGGCAAATTCACATGTGACCGTGTCAACACCGGCACCGGCGTCAGTCACAGAGAAAACGATTTCAACATCCAAACCCTCTTCAACTGGAGCCGATGGATATTTGGCAAACACAATCTCAGGACCTGCCTGATCGATAAAAATCTTTCTGGTGTAGCAAGAACTCATACGACCGTCATAGTCGCGAAACTGCACACTCAAAGGAACGGCTTGATTTGTTTTTGCGCTGACGAAGGACATGCTGTTGGCATAACGGACCCAGTCTCCATTGGCACAGGTCTCGTTCTCAGAAACTTTCAAATAAGCTGATTGAAACGGAGGATAAAAATCCAAAGATAGATTTGTGGAAGCCGTAAGGACTTCACCTTTATTGATATCAAATCCATCTGGAGCTGAAGGCTGTGGGGGTGTCTTCGTTCCGTCATCATCAGGGTTTGTCGGAGTTGTTGTTCCACCATTTCCTTGGCTCGCATTGTCGTCACCGCCGGGTTCGGTCACGAAGTCGCCGTTGTTCAAGTTAGAAGGAACTTCTTTGCCCCCGCCACTTTCTAGACACCCTGTTAACGCCATCCCTGCGAGCAGTAGAACTGTTACACCCAGATTCTTCATGGACCCTCCGTCTATTTTCCCTGTCCTGTGATTCCATTCTGTAGCGAGTTTCAGGGGCATTTCAAATGAATCTCATTTTGAAATTTTTGTGACTAAAGCATCAACACTCGCAGAAACACTGATGTAAAAAGATTTGTCAGTCTTTTAATAATGCAATGACATCCCCGACTTTCGGTGGCAAAAATAATATTTATGGCAGACCTTACTTTTCAAGATTGGGGACTCATCGATTACGATGTAGCTCTGAAAAAACAACTCGAACTTGTCGAGAAAGTTCACTCGGAAAATCTTCCGGGCTATCTTGTTTTTTGTTCTCATCCACCGGTTGTCACTTTAGGTCGCGCCACTAAAGAAGGTGACGTTTTTGCTTGGAATGGACGAGTTGTGGAAGTCTCTCGTGGCGGTCGCGCGACTTATCATGGCCCAAGCCAATTGATTGTCTACCCAATTCTCAACCTCACTTTCGCACGCAAAGGCCGTAAAGATCGCGAGATCGTAGGCTACCTGCGTGCCCTTGAAGATGCGATCGTCGATGTTTTAAAATCTTACGATGTTCAAGCGCAGGGAAAATCTTTGCACAAAAATCCTCAAACGGATTCTGAAGCTGATGAAACAGGCGTGTGGGTGGGAAATCACAAAATCGCCTCTCTAGGGGTCGGCGTACGCAAATGGGTGACCTTCCATGGAGCTGCAATCAATTTGAATTACGATCCGAAAGCTTTTGTGGGCATGAATCCTTGTGGATTTACGACAGAGACAATGGTGAGCCTTGAACAGGTTTTACAATCCCCTGTGGATCTTAAACAGTTCAGTGAAAAATTAAAAATGCGCCTGATTCAAGTTCTATAAAAAAACCCTCTTCCGAGGGCTTTTTTTATTACTTCTTCTTTGAAATCATGTGATCCACGGACCAGCGACCTGCCCCGTGAAGGACAAAGAACAAAGAGGCAAAGAGATATAACAACGCCATTTCTTTTTGTCCGAAAGGATCCGCTCTGTGCACTCCCAGAACTGCAACTGCCATAGTGAACACAACAAAGGCGGCGGCAGGACGAGTCAGAAGACCTATTGCTAACAAAACTCCTCCTGCAAATTCCGCAAGCCCTGCGCACCATGCGAAGAACTCAGGCGCCGGAAATCCCAGAGAAGAAATACCATCCACCAACATTTGCGGCGGAGGCAATTTACCCAAACCGTGAGAGAAAGCCATCGTCAGTCCGATAAACACACGCAACAAAGTCAAAGCGGCATCGTCGTATTTCGTATTAAAATTTCTTGCAGATAAAATCTTGGATAGAAAACCAGGCATAGAGAGAACCTCCAACAAAGCTGTTAATTATTTTAATTCAGGAGCAGAAGCACGGAACTGATGCAGCATCGGCATGATTAACGAGCGGCGACTCGCACCACCATCTAAGCATGCATCAAATAAATTGATAAGGTCTTCAGTAGAATTCGGACTGACATCCCCATCATAAAAAGCCATTGTCCAATTCGGGAACAGACGTTGATCGCCTTCGGCTTCAATAAGAACCCGCAAAGAGTAATTGCGATCATCTAACAGGATTTTACCAAGAACTTTGCGAACACTTTTTTCATCGCCTTCCAACAATTGCAGGAAGTGTCCATCACGAAAAATCAAAAGGCCAGTGATGGCCTCTTGAGAATTATTTCGTCGTGAAACTTCGAGAATATCATGAATATCTGTATAACTGATATCCTCGGCCGCCTCACTGATATAGACAAGATGAAAAATTGGATTCATTTTCCTCTTATGCCGGTGCATTCATCATGATGACAGCTTCACCCTTCACCACGATATCACCATTTTCTTTGTACGCGTTGGTTTCAACCGTCGCGATTCCTTTTTCCTTACGAAGACCTGTGATCTTGATTGTGATCGTGATCGTGTCATCGATGAAAACCGGATTCACGAATTTCAAAGATTGTCCCAAATAAATTCCACCCAAACCGATTCCGTCGACAAGAGCTCTGGAAATCAGAGCTCCAACGATCATCCCGTGGGCAATACGACGTTTAAAGCGGCTCTTACCCGCGTATTCGTCATCGAGATGAATAGGATTGCGGTCCCCAGACAAATCAGCAAATTGGTGAACCATTTTGTCAGTCACCTTCACTGTGATCGAAGCCGTGTATCCTACATCAATTTCTGCCGTAACCATTTTTAAACTCCTACAAAATATTCGCTGCCAATTCGGCAAGCTCAGATCTTTCACCTTTTGTGAGAGTCACGTGGGCTGCAATCGGATGCCCTTTAAATCTCTCTACAGCGTAAGTGAGACCGCTGTTCGCAGAATCCACATACGGGTTGTCGATCTGATAAACGTCTCCAGTCAAAACAACTTTTGTCCCGCGTCCTGCGCGTGTAACAATTGTCTTGATTTCATGCGGAGTCAAGTTTTGTGCTTCATCCACAATGAGGTATTGCTTCGGAATGCTGCGACCGCGAATGTATGTCAGAGGCTCAATGTTAAGCATTCCCTGATTGATCAATTCTTGCGCGCGACCCGCTGCTTTTTTGTCCGCACCCATCAAGAACTCTACGTTATCAAAAATCGGTTGCATCCAGGGATTTAATTTCTGTTCAATGTCACCTGGCAAATAACCTATATCACGTCCCATTGGGAAAATCGGACGAGATACAAGTAATCTCTGGAATTGGCCTTGATCCAAAGTTTTGTGAAGACCTGCTGCGATCGCCAGCAACGTCTTACCTGTTCCAGCTTTACCAACAAGAGAAACAAACATCACTTCGTCGTTCATCAAACAATCCAAAGCGAACGCCTGTTCGACATTTCGTGCGTGAATACCCCAAATAGAATCTGCTGCCTGCATCAAGGGAACGATGGCTTTTTCAGCAAAACTAAAACGACCAATTGCCGAATGATTAGGATTCGCGGAATCCTTCATGATCACGTATTGGTTCGCATAAAGTTTCATGTCCGTCAAAAAGCGTTTCTCTTTGTAGAACATGTCGATTTGTTCCGGAGTCACCATGATCTCTTGATAACCTTCGTAAAGGTCATCACGATTGATATCATTCGATTCATAGTCTTTTGCAACAACGCCGTAAACGTCGGCTTTGATACGAAGATTGATGTCTTTAGAAATCAACTCCACCTTGTAACGTGGATGTTGTTTTTGCAAAGCCAGCGCCGTGTTCAAGATACGGTTGTCTGCTTTTTGGTGATCCAACTCTGATGGCATCCCCGCCAGCATCAAATCTGTGTTGATGTAAACCATTGTTTCGGAGTTATCGATTTGCACGCCACTTGCGAGAGAACCCTTCGCACGAAGCACGTCGATAAAGCGGCTGAATTGACGGGCGTTACGTCCGTTTTCGCCTTGGTCTCTTTTGAATTTATCTACTTCTTCGATAACTGAAATGGGGATGTGAACATCTGCCTCCCCAAAACGCAGAATCGCCTGAGAATCGAAAAGAATCACGTTTGTATCGACAACAATTTTTCTGCGCTTAGCTTTACTCAAGGACAGCCCTCCGTGTTTATAGTCCGTGCAATTCTGCATCCGCTGCAGAATATACCACAGCTAAATTGCAACAAATTGCAGGACTAAAGTCCACGGAAAAGGGCCGCGTGAATTGAATTTACGAGATGTGCGAAACAAGAACGTCGCCGGAATCCGTTTTCAGACTCGCGCTGACGTTTTCAATGAATTTAACGAAATGATGGAGCGCGACATCATTCATTGTGCCTCTGACGAAATTAGCACCATGACGGATCACACCTTCATCTTCAATCGAGCGACTGTTCGTCACACGGATTGTGAACGGAAAATAAGTCGAGTGATTCAAATAAACGCGCATCGCGACTTCTTCACCCGTCGTAAAACCGCCCTCTGTCAGTTCCAAATCAAAGGCCATCCCGTTTTCAGAGATGTCATAAAGAGCTGCCTTTAAAAGGCCTTTTTCAGGCAAAACCACAAAGGCACCCACGAATTCCGTGAGAATAGTTCTTTTTACATCGCGGCGATCACGGCTCAAAATCTCTTGACGAGCCTCAGTGATATCAAGGACTTCCGCACCCACTTCTTTTTTCGTATTTTCTAAAGAATTTTGAGATCTTAGGCGTGGCGTGATATCGAGCACTTTCCCCATTATTTCCCCCTGTGACACATTCTTATCGGCAGAAAATGTTTCAACTTTAGCCGTCTTGTACTAAGGTCTAGATATGTCTTAAAATGGGACGACGATGATAACCACGCGACGAGTTCTTTTAGCTATAGCCCTTCTTTGCAGTCTTTTACTGCATTTGATCTTCTTTGGAGGAGTGGTGTGGTTGGCTCCTTTTTTTGAAACGCCACCCAAAGAGACTATTGAGATCGCTCTTTATCCTGAGGGACAAATTTTAGAGGCACTCACGCCAAAAAAACAATCCGTTGTTCGCCAGGCTTTGGTTCCTGAAAAAATGAAGGCGCCTGATGACGAAACATTGGCGCGTTTTCTTTCTGAACAAAAAAAACGCGTGCGTGAAGAAACTCGTGCCGCGCAGAACGGCATGACTGCCAATCGCAGCAATCGTGGGACTTCTCAGCAAAACACGCCTCCGCAACCACCAACTCATTCGGGAGTGAAAGCTCCTGAAGAAAAAGATAAAGACGGATTTCAAAACGTCGATATCAGCAAAGAGTTGCAAGAGATGAATCGCTTTAACGATGGCATGTCGACGATCGGCGAATCAATGCCGCGTGATATGAAAGTCGGTTCTTTCACCGCTCTCAATACGGATCGCTATCTCTTCTATACATTCTACGCCCGCATGGAAGAACTGATTCGCTACCGCTGGGAAACACGTGTGCAACAAGCGATTAATAATTTTGATCGCCCTACTTTATCGCAGGCAGGAAATCGCAATTGGACAACGCACGTGGAATTTTTGCTGGATAAAACCGGACAGCTTCGTCAGGCACTGATTATGAAGGAGTCTGGGATCATGGCCTTTGATGCTGCTGCAGTGAACGCGTTTCGTGATGCCAAGGTTTTCCCAAATCCTCCGCAAGAGATGATTCAAGACGACGGATTTATTCACGTGAAATTTTCATTCACGGTGAATTACAATCCGCCAGCTCTTGTGAACCGTAATTAAGATTTTTTCGGAATAAACTTCAGCGACGCTGAGTTGATACAATAGCGAAGTCCCGTCGGTGCCGGGCCATCGTCAAACACGTGTCCCAAGTGAGAATTTGAACCCTTCGCGCGCACTTCGATACGAGTCATACCGTGCGAGTGATCAGGAAGCTCCACCACCGCATCGGAAGAAATCGGTTTTGTAAAACTAGGCCATCCCGACCCGGAATCAAATTTATCTTCGCTTGAAAACAGCGGCACTCCGGAAATCGCATCGACATAAATGCCTGCTTCATGGTGATTCCAATAGGCATTCTGAAAAGGTCGTTCCGTCCCGTTTTCCAGCATGATTCTGTACTGCTCTGGCGTCAGGATTTTTTTTAATTCATTCTCATCGTCGGGAAGCCCGCATTTTAAAACTTTGTCAGCCATACTTTGGTTGTACATGGTCCAGCTCCTTTAGTCCAGAGAATGGCGGAATTCATGTCACTCGCCAAGGAGCCTTGCTAGAATGAAAGAATATGAAAAAGATATTTTCTGTTTTAGTTTTGGCCGTTTTAGTTTCAACGTCTCTTTCCGCACAAGCTATGTACACTGAACTCGGTCTTTCTTACGGACGAAAAACAACGACCTTTGATGAAAACAATAAATTCGATTCAGAATCCATCACAGGATCGTTATCCCTGTACTTCTTGGAACGCTTGGCACTGGAACTGAGCTACACAGATGCACGCGGTGTTCGTGAAGAAAAAGCGAGTCCCTCGGATGCCCAACGTACCACAACTCAAAAATCCCAAATCATGGGTGCGGATTTGATTTTGGTATTTGCCGACAAAAAAGCTTTGTTCCAACCCTACATCAAAGGCGGCGGAGCCCAAATCAGCCGCTATCAAGAAGTGAAAATTGAAGGACAAAACACTTTCAAACTTCAACCGGAAACGGCAACAGTTCCAAGTTATGGTGCGGGCTTAAAAATTCAACTCACAGAAACATTTGGTATTAAACTCAGTTACGATGTTTGGAAAACTCCGATCGGCGGAGGAATGCAAACGGATGACTCTTCTATTCGTGCCGGAATCACTTGGGTCTTATAAAACGTTTTCTTAAAGTAGCGATCTTTCCCTTAGGTCTTTCGCTTTTGTGCGGATGCCAAATGGGTTATTTGATGAAGTCCGGCTATGGGCAGATGAAACTGCTTGGCAGTCGCGTTCCCATTGAAGAAGCTCTGCAAGATCCAAAGCTTGATGAATCCAAAAAACAAAAACTGCGCTTAGCTCAAGAAGCCCGCGAGTTCGCGGAAAAAGAACTGCATCTTAAATCCACAAAAAACTACACATCGTATGTTGAACTGGGAAGACCTTACGTTACGTATGTGGTGAGTGCGGCTTACCGTTGGGAACTCAAACACTATCAGTGGTCTTATCCTTTTATGGGGAAAATGCCCTACAAAGGATACTTCAACGAACCCGATGCTCTTGAAGAAGAAAAAGAACTGCAACAAGAAGATCTCGATACTTACATGCGCGGCGTTTCTGCTTACAGCACCCTCGGATGGTTTAACGATCCCATCCTAAGTTCCATGCTTCGTTATGACGACTACGATCTTGTGAACACGATTATTCACGAAACGGTGCACACGACTTTGTATATTAAAAACTCCGCGGACTTTAATGAACGCCTGGCTACGTTTTTGGGAAACAAAGGAGCTGAACAATTCTACCATAAAAAAGAAGGCACGGACTCTCCCACTTTGAAGCAGATTCAGAACGAAAACGCGGATAACAAACTCTTTTCGCTGTTTATTTCGGGCGAGCTGAAGGATCTAGAAAAATGGTACAAAGATCTACCGGCGGCCGAAAGATCTGAATCCAAACGCCAAGAGCGCATTCATCTGATTCAGGAAAAGTTTACAAAGGAACTTCAACCGCAGCTTAAGACTGACAGTTACAAAAAGTTTCCCGAAGCCAAGCTCAACAACGCTCGCCTGCTTCTTTATAAAACCTATATGCAGGATCTTGGGGACTTTGAACGCCTTTATGAGCTTTTGGGAAAAGACTATTCGCGCTTTATTGAGCAATGTAAGACTTTGGAAAAGGTTAAAGATCCCTCTCAGGGCTTAAAAGATTTGATCGTCTCATTAAGCACTCATGCAAAAAAAGAATAATAAGTAATAAGAAGCGCACTTCTCTTTTTTAAAAGGGCTTCCTATAAAGAGCCCATTCAAAACGGAGAGAACCATGAAGACTGTATCTTTATTCAGCGCCTTGCTTTTGACTTTTTCTTTAAACGCTTTCGCCAAAACATCTGAGATCGAAGCTCAGGTTGCAAAGCTTGGTGATCTTGCCTATGGCTATGACGTGTTTCATGTCGGCGGCAAAACAGCGGAAGAAATTTTGCAAAACTTTTCTATGCATGAATACGGTGAGGTATCGAAGCTTGTGCACAAAGAAGTTCAAGACATCGCTTGGGGTGATGAAGTGGACATGGGAACAACATCCGCGAATTCTGCAAATGCCATGTCGGAATTCATGATTTCTCAATCCGAAGAAAGTCTCGAGAATTACGATGATACAGATCCGGAAGCCGCAAAAATCAAAGCGCAAATCCAAAAGGTTAAAAAAGAATGGCCTGGAGTGATCCGCATTCTTGCCAAAGCCGGCGCACAGTTTGGCTACACTGGGAACGGCCCTGGATATTGTGGTGTTACGTTTGCAACTTTGCTAGTTATCGACACGACAACTGGCACAGTTTACCAAATCTATCTTTCACAAAGTGGTGAATGTTAATTAGGAATCTAAGGACCAAGTCGAAGAGACGGCTTGGTCCAACTCTCTAGACATCTTAATCAAAAATTCGTATCCTCTTTCGAGGAGTTCATCATGATTAAGAACATTTCGCTCTTCCTTCTTCCATCTCTACTTATCAGCTGCGCAACAAAACCTATCGAGCAAAGTAAATTGCAACAGCTCAATAACGTCGGTGTAGTTTCTGTCTTAGATGATCAAGCCGTGGTCAAATACACAGGCACAACAACATTTTCAAATAAAGAGTACGCTGCAAACACGGCAGCTTGGTCTTTGAACAAAATTATTGTCGATGAAATCCGTGCAGAACTAAAAAGCCAGAACAAAACTTCTTTGGATGTGAACCTTGATACACAAAAAATCAATCAGGGTAAAAAAGAAGCTATGAGCCTTAAAAACATCTACTTGGGAAATCGCTACCAAGGCATTCAACAGTACGTTCTTGATGAAGCCGCGAAACAAGGTGCCAAGTATGTTTTTGTTGTGCACCCGACTTTGAATGAAAACTTCCCTGTGCACAAAGCCGGCTATGGATTTTTATGCCAAGCTCCCGTCGGAACCAAAGGAGAGCTTGAAGCTTACTTCCTGATTGGCGCTGAGCTATGGAACGTGCAAACGAAAAAAATTGAAGCCCAAGCGACGGTGACTCCGCAACTTGTTACTGTTAAAACGGGAAAAACTTGTGCGGAAGCCGCGAAGATGACTCCCGATAAATTGGCAAGTCTCTATAAAGATCAAATCGTTTCCCTTGCTAAAAAATCTGCTGACTTGATTATGGTCGGAACCGGTATCACCAAAAAATAAAAGCTGCGCAGCTAGGAGACAACGAGACAATGCCCAGATATATCGCTTTTCTTCGCGGTGTCAGCCCACTCAATGCCAAGATGCCCGAAGTGAAGCTCTGTTTTGAAAAGATGGGTTTCACTAACGTGGTGACCGTGCTCTCAAGTGGAAATGTCGTTTTTGATGCAAAGAAAACATCTCAAAAAATTTTAGAAAAACAAATCGAAGATGGGCTTGCGAAATATTCAAAGCGTTCCTTCCCGACAATTGTAAGGGCGCAAGAAGATCTGCGCGATTGGTTGGATTCAGATCCTTTTCGAGAAGAAAAATCTAACTCGAAAGCAAAGCGTGTGGTGACTTTTCTAAAAGAAAATCCCACGGTGAAACCAAATCTTCCTATCAAAAAAGATGGCGCCGCGATCCTTAAAATTGAAGGCACTATGGTCTGCTCAACTTATCTGCCGCATCCAAAGGGACCGGCCTTCATGGTTCTACTCGAAAAGACATTCGGAAAATCAATTACAACTAGAACCTTGGACACTCTTAAAAAAGTGATTCAGAAATAAGACGCGCTAACGAAACTATTTTTCTTCAATCAACTTCGGTTGTGGCAATGAGGGCTTCGGTCCTTTTTGTGTTTCTGGATTCGCCAGCATTGTTTTGATTCTGTTAGTGAGGTCTTGCTTGATCTGCAGGTACTGAACCATTCGCTGTGCACCTAAAAGAGGCTTCAACTTATCAAACTCTTCCTCACTCAAGCGTCCATAGTTTTGCAAAGCTTTGCGGTAGTGACCCAACTCTTCTTCTTTAGCTTTGGCCGTGTCAGCTTTGCTCATTTTTTCGATAGACGCCTGAAGGGATTGATTCAGTTCAGACTTTTTCTTGTTCAGCCCCTGCACGATGTCGGTGAACTTCTTTTCTTCCACAGGTGTGAGCTTTAACTCATCACTCATTTTCCAGATAAGAAGTTCTTCCAACTGATTGCGTTTTTCCGCAGCGGAAGCCACGAAAGAGAACGTCCCCGCAAGGACGATTAAAATTAGACTTAAAAATAATCCGCGCACGTCAACTCACCCGAAAAGGGTGAATTAGCGTCCGCTTTCACCCATGATTTTATTGAATTTTGCTACAGATAAATTTTCGAATGATTCGCTAGCTACGTCCATAAAAAAGTCAGATTCGCTCTGCGTGCTGATTAAAGTCTGGGATAGGTCCTCTGGGGACAGAAGTGCTTGCGCCACAATACGCTCGTGACCGTCACTCAATAAACCCACGCGTTGCATAGACTGGTTTACTTTTGACACCTGACTCAACAACAAGGCTGAGAACAGAAACAAAGACATCACACCGCCTGCCGGATAAAGCCATCCTCGCCAGTGAGCGCGCAAAACATTTCTGGGGGTCATGAGGATGGGAGCCGGAGCAATTTCGGTTTGCTCAACCTCGGCCATGATCTTGTCGTGCAGACGATCGAAGAAATCTTCGCTCATCGGGAGTTCAAGATCATCGCTGGCTTTCAGCCCTTTGCGCACTTTATCCATACGATCCATCGGTTCGATACGGTCCATTGATTTATCCCTCTGCTTCCGCAAATCTTTGGTTTACTTCCATAAAGAAACCACCAACTTCCTCCGTCCAGTTTTTGAGCTCGGAACTTTGCTCAAAAGTTTGACGAAGCTTCATGAGAGCGTGGCGGTAGTTCGCCTTCGCTGTGTCGTATGGACACTGCATGATATCGGCAATTTCGTTAAAGCTGAGGTCTTCGTAAACACGAAGTACCAACGCTGTTTTTTGTTTAAACGGCAATTTCTCCACTTCACTGTGAAGGATATCTGCCACCGCCGTATGAACTAATGTGTTCTCAGCTTCGGCATCCACCGCTAACTGCACATCGTCGATATCGACGGTGTCACGCTTTGACTCGCGGATTTTGTTCCTCGCAGTATTCACTGCAATTTGGAACAACCAGCTTTTGAAAGAAGCTCTGCCCTCAAAAGAGTTCAGCTTCTCGTAAGCTTTGATGAACGCTTCTTGCGTCACATCTTCCGCTGTGTCCATGTCCTTCACAAACCTCAAACTCAACCGCAGCACACTTCTTTGATGTCGTTTCACGAGTTCGGAAAAAGAACGCCTGTCACCAGACTTTACTTTTTCAACCAGTTCAAGATCCGTCACTACTAGATCTCTCTCCATAATATGACTCGTTTCTGTCTAAATTCGGTTAACGTTCTGAATTTTTTTCCCAGAAAGGCCATTTCGCCCCCCTCAGCCCCCGGTAAATTCGCCCCCAAACCCGCGGTGCCTACAGTGTTTCATTAATGCAACGATGATGCCGATGGAAGCATAGTCAAAGTGGCCCTAAATATATGAAATATCTTAGGAATTACGCATTTTGTTATGACACGTATTAGCATTTCTTATGACCCCGGATGAAGGTCCTGGAGCATTGTGGGCCTAGAAAGATTACGAAAACCGCGCCCGAATATTTTGTCTATATATGTAATCTGCTAAAACCACCGCATGACAAAAACCTGGGGCCTTTTCTTTTCCGTCTTATTATATGGAGTTCTTTCTTTCGCCGTTGTTCTTCCGGCAGAGAACGACCTCCCCGCTTTAATGCTCAATCAAAACGACAGCCTTTTCTTTGAACGAGGTGTGGCTCCCGGAAAATCTGACAGTTCCTTGTGCGGGCCTACCAGTGCTGTGAATTGGTTGCAGCTTAAATCGCTTCAACAGCCCTACAGCAAAGAGCATCTGGTGGAGTTAGTGCGTGAGGTGGGCGACGATCTTCGCGCAAAGCACATCGATATCAATCAAGGCCTTGTCGAACCGGATCTTGTGGCATTTTTAAAAACTCTGAACGGCAAGCTGGGAATCAAACAGGATTATGTCATTAAAGGCCGCTATGGTTCCGGTGTTACAATTCAAGAAGACGACATCTGGAGTCCTGCCGTGCAAATCCTGATGTTGAACTTCCGCGAAATTCCAAGGCCGCCAGAGCCAGGATTGCGTCCTGGAAGACCGGGAAGAAATATTCCACTGCCGGATGATTTGATGGATCGTCCTTTGGTGCGCGGAAATCATTTTGTTTTGAAAGTCTTTGCGGATCGCGACAATAAACTTTTAGGAGTGATTGATCCTGAAAATCCAAATCGTTTTTCTTTGGTGCGCGTGAACTTCGTGACATCCCTCACGGATACAACACCAGTGATTCAATTAAAGCCCGCAACACGGCAGGATCTTTCTGCGTTTGCTTTTGGTGTGCCTCTGTCTTGGAGTCTAATTTCTATCGTTGAGGAAAAATAAAAGCCCAAGATTGAATTCTTGGGCTTGAGTTGAAATTTTCTTAGAAAATTCCAGAGATACTTTGCACCAACGCTCGTTTTAATTCCGGCGCCGCCTGCGCAAATTCTAGATTCACTTTATTAGCTGAACTCAAGATCCGTGTTTGATAAATCTTCCACTCGGATTTTTCAGAATAACTCGAAAACGTACCTCCGCTAGTACCTGATTCATTGTAGTGCAGAGTTGTATTCTGCGCTTTGCCTTTTCCTGACAGACGTTCTTTGATTTGCACATCTGTAATGACGCTAAAGTGAACGTCTTTAACAAGAGAATCTGCGACTACGGAAGCAATACCTCCTAAGATGCCGGCACCGACCATTGCTTTGTCACTTCCACCAGCAACGTAGGCCGCTCCCGCCCCCAAAGCGACACCGTCCGCGCCATAACCTTTATACATCGCTGCTTCGGCCGCGTTAGGATCGGCTTTACCTACCTGCAAGACGTTTACTTGTAGAACAAAAGCCGCTTGATTCATTTTTGAAACCACTTTAAAGCCTTTAGACTGCAAAGCATTGCGCATTTCATCTGAGATTTGGAACTCAGACTTATCAGAGGTATTTTTCACCACAACATAAATAGTTTTTCTTTTTTCTTCATCGATCGGATCAAGAAAGAGCGTTGCGCTCATTTTCGTCTGAACATCTAAGTTCTTTTTTGACAAGGCCACTTGTGTCGCCGCACAACCAGAAAGCATGTAAAGCGCGGAAAGAGCAAGGATTGATTTGATAACGGTTTGATTCATGATTCACCTCCATTTGGTTGCTGGGAGGATATTCAAAGAAAAGGCCGAGATATTTTGCTTTTAAACTGAGTTAAAATTGAGATCGGGAATATTTGTCTTAAGAAAAAGACCTTAATTCTAAAACCTTAGACAAATAAAAAAGGCCGTTTTTCACGGCCTTTTTTAATTTTCAATTAAATGCTTCTATCTTACTGAGCCACCGTCACGCGGTTGCGGCCGCCTTGTTTGGATTGATACAAAGCTTTATCGGCACGGTCATAGATTTGATTCCATTCCGTTTCATTCGGAAGTTTTGTCGCTACTCCCACGGAAATCGTCACAGGAATTTTTTTACCTTCAAATACAAACTCATGCGCTTCGATTGTTTGACGAATACGCTCACCCACTTCGCCGGCTGTTTTTAAAGACGAACCAGAAAGAAGAAGAACAAACTCTTCCCCACCGTAACGAGCAAAGAAGTCGTTAGAGCGGATGAGTTTTGTGATCACGATTCGGCAAAGTTCTTTCAACACATGGTCACCGCCCGGATGGCCGTAGTTGTCGTTGATCTTTTTAAAATGATCGATATCGAAAGTCACAAGACTCAGAGGTTCGTTCAAAACTTCGGCACGCTTTATCGCCTCAGGGCCTTTTTCGATCAAGGCTCCTTTGGAGTGAGCACCTGTCAAAGCGTCTTTCTGCGCGCGTTCGTACATCGCCGCGTTCGTCATCGCTTCAATACTTCCTTTTTCAAGGAATTTGAAAATAACGTTGCCCGTTTTGATTTGATCGTTGTTTTTTAATAAGCAAGAAGCGAGTGGCGGGATGACTTGGCCATTCACGATCGTCTTATTCGTTGAACCCAAATCGATCACAGACACTTCACTGCCATTCACTGCGAATTTTGCATGCGAGCGGCTCAAACTTTTATCATCGATATAAACTTGGCTTTCCACAGAGCGACCAATCACGATGTCGTTGGCCGTAATAGGATACTGTTTACCCACATAACCTGGAGGACCGATCAAAACAACGATTGCCGGAGGAACTTCATCAGCCTCTTTCAGACGTCCTTTGAACGTATCACTAGCGACTATACTGGTTTTTTCTAAATTGTCGGAGTTGTCATCGTTGTGAGCCATACAAAAAAGTATACGGCTTCCCACCGACGAATGACAATCATGCTTTCTTCAATTTTGCTTTCGCTAGTCTCTTGCCTAGCTCAACACCAGGTTGATTAAAAGCATCAATTTGCATGTACTCGCCGAGGCCCGCGACAACAAGCTGCCAGTACATGAACATATATCCCAGAGTGTGCTCATCTAAGACTTTTGTCTTAAGCGTGAGAGTAGAAACTCCATTCTGCGTCAGTGCTTCTTGTGTGGCCACAGCTTCTGCCCTCAAAAGTTCACCCATGGTGCGACCTTCAAGATCTGCTGTCTCAGAGAATTGAGTTTTATGAAGGCGCTGAGAACCCGCTTCAGATTCTTCAACTCGCACAAATATCACAAACTTATCGCGAGCGCCTTCCATCACTTGTTGCAAAATGGAGTGTTGATCACAAGCGCCCACAGCTGACATCGGTGTACTTGCACGCGGAGCTTCACCGCCGCCACGTCCTTGCCCCTTCGCTAAAGACTCCGCCCACAGTTGTTGAAACCAAGAACCAAAATCTTTTAAACGCGAATTGTAAGACCAAAGAAGCGTGATCCACTCGTTGCGATCAAAACTTTGTGCGACTTGCGCCATAGTTTGTGTCACAAGAGAAGTGTCGTTAAGAGCGCGCATCGCTCCAACGCGGAATTTTTCTAAATCCAAACCAAGAAAGGCCGCAGGCATCATTCCCACTGGAGAAAGAACAGAAAAACGTCCTCCGACATCCACAGGAATTTCACACATGGGCACTTCGTTTTTCTTAGCCCATTTTGTCAGTGTGTTTTCTTTGTTTTCCGAAATCACGACACTTTGAGCTGCCAAATGAAGATTTTCTTCCTTAAAAATTTGATCGAGGAATTCCAAAGCACACAGTGTTTCAATCGTCGTTCCACTTTTAGAAATGAAAACCCAACCCACTTCGCGCAAATCGCCTAATTCCTCGATTAAGGTTTCAAATTCCAAAGCGTCGACGTTATCAACGAAGAATAATTTTTTAGCTCTGAAAACTTCGGCGATCACACGGGTTCCCAAAGAACTTCCGCCCACACCGACAACGACGAGACGCTTGAAGCGATGAGAAAACTCTTGGCCCACTTTGTAGGATTGCTGCCACAAGGAAACGCGCTCCATGAGTTGTGGAAATCCGATATCTTTTCTGTGCAAAAAGATTTTCAAAGCTTCTTGGCATTTTTCATGAACAGAAGAATCAATTTTATGTGCCGCTTGAGCAATTTCCAACATACGTTCCGCCTTCTAACCTGATTGGGCCGTTAGGAAATAGCCACGTCTTCTTCGATTCGATGATAACCCTTCCACTCTTTCAGACGACCGCGAGGGCGGCCTCCGTCTTCAGGGTATTCGATCAGCACGTAAGTCAGCTTCGTGATTTTTCCCAAAGACACAATATCCAAAGATGTGATCTCAGTCCACGTCCCTGTATTAAAATATTCTTTATTCTCTGACCACTGACGGTATTGGTACACGTGCGTGTGGCCAAAGACGACCGTGTGAACACGTTCATCGCCTAAAATTTTACGCGCTGACTCACTTAAATCAGGAAAGATCGCACTTTCAGCAATGACTTGGATAATGCGTTTCAGAGGCCAGTGACGACGAGGATCTTTCACCACGGCACTCTTAAGAAAATATCCGAGCGCCATAAAGAACGCCTTAATCATGATCTTTGTTTCATTCATGAAAGACCATCGCACCATTTTTCCGAACGGGCGAATTTTATCGACGTGGGGATAATGTTGTTTGATCTTTAACACCACTTCGAGGAAAAAATGGGAGCCAAATGGCAGATTTAAAATAGGCTCGACAAGATCTTTTTTAAGAAAGAACTTTTTCGGGTCCATGCGATTGGCAGCTTCGTGCATATGACCGTGTTCGATGTGCACACCATCAAAGAAGTACACAATGTTTTTAAAACGAATCGGAGTGCCAATCACTTGATTTAAAAACGCGCGACACGCAGGCCACAACATACCCTGATCGTGATTGCCGACAATATATGTAATCGTATTGCCGGGCTTTGCAGCAAATTCAGCCAAAGCTTTAAAAACATTGGCGTGCCCCTTCACAATCTCTTTTAAAATTTCCAAAGTCACGGACTCGGTAATGACCGAAAGAAAATGTCCTTTGTAATCACATTGCAAGAAATTGAGGAAGTCGCCGTTGATGATCAGCTCCACTTCATAATCACGGTAAACACCCGTGGAATAGAAATGAATGAACTCAACAAGCTTTTCACCGTAGTAAAATTCTTCTAAAGAGTTAATGCCGCCTTTTTCCAAAAGACGACCCTTCCCCAAATGGAGATCACTCACAATGATTTTGATCTTTTTGACAGGAGCTGGTTTGGCGACTGTAACGCCTTCGTTGCTCTCAACTGGGGAAGCAGAATCCATGACTACTCAGCTTTCTTCAACGGAACGAGGTTCTCCTCTTTAGCCTCTAGATTCGTTAAAGCCAAGCGCAAAGCACGCTCGGTGCGTTTAACTTGATCCTGATTGGCCTCGATAGTCTTGTAAAGTTCAAGACACTTCTTACGATAATTATCGAGTTCCTGAGATAGCTGATCAATCTTTCTTTTCTGTTCTAAGATATACTCATCTTTAGACCGAACGAGGGCTGACTTCTCTGCACGCAGAAGCTCTAGACGATTTTCCAGCTCTCTTTCGCGGACGCGGATCTTTTTAAAGTCCGATTTAAGTCGAGTTTCCAGTTCGTCGACTTTTATACGCGCTTTGGCAACTTCGTTTTCTTTGTACTGAAGATTGCCTTTTAAAATCAAAATCTCGCTTTGTGCGGATTCTTGCACTTCTTGTTTTTCTTTTTCCAAAGAAGAAATGCGCACTGTCAGTTCATCCGTGCGAGTGCGAATGATCTCACCAGCCGAAGCCAGTTCTTCATTTTCGCCGCGCAGATGTTCAACTTCTTTTTCCAATTCCAAAATACGTTGTTGGGCCAATTTCAAGTTTTCAGCTTGCGCCAAACTTGCATCCACGGAAGTCATCACGTTGGCAGAGCCACGGCTTCCACGGTAATTCCCAACACTCACCTTCACATCGACATCCGGAGCTTTGCGCGCGCCCAAACGAGCATTGGCAAAACCTTCCACAGCCACAGTTTTATCCGCGTCTGTCCCGGCCGCCACCGAAGAGGTGACGTTCATGTCTTGTTGAATAGAAACGGTTTTATCTTCTCCACCGCCCATTGCAGATGGACTGAATACAGGGCGAGTGGCCTCATCGTCAGACTCTACAGACGGAAGATTATCAACGGAAGGGCCTTTATAGATATCTTCTGTTGAAGGAGCCGCGAAAATATCATCAGGGGATTGATAACCGCCATCGGCAGAAGGACCATCGTAATGCTCTTCTTCTGCAGAAGGACTTCCCATCATAAAACGCTCTGAAGGTGGCAAGTTGCCAAAACCTTCTGGCATATCAAAGTCAGAATCTGAAGAGGCTTCTTCATCAAGATCGTCAGAAGAATCAGAAGTCTCGGACCCACCCGTAAACTCAGAAGAGACCAAGTCCTTTTCGATTCCTTTTTCTAAATTTTCCCAGAGGTTGCCGCCACCGGCATTTGTGTTTTCCACGCGGTGGGCTTCGTCATCCAGAGTCGGCAAACCAGAAAAATCATCTTCATCCGTGGCGGCACGGTAAGAAGATTCGGACTGAATATCCTTGAGGTCATCCATCAAGGACTCAATCAGATTCTCTGCGGCTGAAGATTTCTTTTTCTTTTTGCTCATATCTATTGGGAAATATCGGAATTTTTCCTTCTTCTCTTTAAGAGTAATGCAAAGTCAGGCCAATATCAGGATTAAGGTCGAGCCGTTCTCATTTTGAGACAGTTTTTTGCGTACACAATTATTTGTTGATGGCCACCGAGCCTTGGTCCGTTGCGGGACTTTCAAGTGCCCAAAAAACGTCTTATTGTTTAGAAAGGAAAGGACAATGAGATGAAGAAGAACACAGTATCTCTCGAATTTACCGAGAAGATGGCGGGCTACGTTGTTCCTAAAAAATTTGTTTTGTCTCCAGCCCAGCCTCTTTCTCACAATGATTTTCAAATTGAAAATGAGCGCTCCGATAAGCTGCCATTTGAATTTACGGTTACCATCAAGGTCCCCGATCTTGAACGTTTTTTAGCGGACCACAGCACGACTTCCAAAGTTTTTGGTAAGATCACTGACTTCCGGTTTCGTGATGACATGCGCCTGGATGACGGTTTTTTCCAACTTTTCACTCAGCCCGCCGCAAGTCCTCACTACGACACGGTAAAAGAAATGCACTACACATTTTTTCTCACGGACCGTGAAGGAAAAAAATGGACATTTTTTGGTTTTAAAGAAATTTTAAAAGAAAATGCCAGTGAGCTTTGGAAGCAGACGACAACGCTTTACTATTATCTCTGGGAAGGCCATTCTAATTTCGAAAAATTTGGTGAAAAGAATGTCCATGCCGTAGGTGTCTTGCGTATTTCCTTAAGTGATTTCTTGCGCCAAATGCGCAGCTTTAAAACAAATGCGACTTCTTATCTTGAAGAAAAAGAATCCTTGTTGCGCTACTTTAAAGCTTTCACCGATACGCTCTGGGAAAGTTACGCTCCTTTTATTTTCACTACAACTTCAGCCCGCTGGAATGAACATCAGTACCCTCTGCACACCACTCAAGGTGTGGCTTTAGGTGAAAAAATTCTTCATCCTCTCGACACGCGCGACGGCCTGACTATTTCGGTGCAGCGTTTTAAATTCCAAGAATCCAAAGATGTGATTTTGCTTCTGCACGGACTGACCACGTCGACAGACATGTACATTATGCCAGAGCATGAAAACCTTGTGAACCATCTGCACACGCAAGGTTTTTCTGATGTGTGGTCTTTGGATTGGCGGGGAAGCGGAAGATTTAATTACAACCTTCACCCACACCGTTACACCGTTGATGATGTCGCTAAATATGACATTCCGCGAGCCGTCGATTTCATTCGTGAGACTTGCGGGAATGATGTGAAAATTCACGTGATCGCTCACTGTGTGGGTTCACTTGCCTTTATGGCTTCTTATGCGGCAGGATACGTAAAAAACATCGCGAGCATTGTTGCTAACAGTGTGTCCCTGACGCCGCAAGTGCCCTGGCAGGCCTTTGCAAAGATGATGGTGGGGCCTGAAATTTTAGAACAAGCATTTGGATATCCTTACGTGTCTCCCAAAATTCCTTATTCACCAGGACGTGTTTTCGGAAAATGGCTTTACTGGATGGAGCGTTCGATTCGAAGTGAATGCAAAGAGCCTGCTTGTCATATGGTGAGCTTTATGTGGGGTTGGGGCTTCCCTGCCGCTTTCAATCACCGCAATATCCATCCTGTGACTCATCGTCGTTTGATGGATCTTTTTGGCGGAACCAGCTTTCATTACTATAAACATATTCGCAAAATGCTTCTGGCAAAAGCTTCGGTTTCGTGGGACGGCAAGATGAACTATCTTGAGGAAATGAAGAAGCGGGATCTTCCTCCCACACTGCTGGTTTCTGGCTCGGAAAATCATATTTTTCCAGAATCGAATAAAATGACTTATGAAATTTTAAAAAACACGAAGAACGCCGCCCGTATTCAGTACAAAGAATTCGCCAATTACGGACATCAAGACGTCTTCATGGGACAATACAGTCACACGGAAGTCTTTCCGCAATTGGTAGAATTCTTAAAACAACAAGTGAGTGTCACTGAAGTCAGAAAGCTGCGTATTGCATAGGAAGAAATCATGAAAGTAGATTACGATTACATCGTGATCGGGTCCGGATTCGGGGGCTCGGTCATGACTTGCCGTTTAGTCGAAAAAGGTTACAAAGTTTGTTTGTTAGAACGGGGTCGGCAGTGGAAGATGCACGAGTTTCCCCGTCGTCCTCATGAAGTCCGCAAAAACATGTTCTGGGACCCGCAAGATCGCAAATTCGGTTTGATGGAAATTCGCGACACTCCCGACAGTGATGCGATGACTTTAACCGCAAGCGGCCTTGGCGGAGGAAGTCTTATCTATGCCAATGTTCTTTATAAAATGCCTCCTGAGTTCTTCGTGAATTGGCCCGGAGGCATTTCGCGGGAGCTCTTGGATCCTTATTACGAAAAAGTATTAAAAATGATGGAGGCTCAACCCTATCCGTTTGAAACGCATTCCTATTATAAAAACACGCCGAAGACGGCTTTGTTTAAAAAACTTTCTGAAGAAATGCCGATGCATCCCGAGGCGAGGGAACGTCACAAGTTCACTTTACCTCCTTTGGCAGTTCGCTTTGAAGGAGATTTTCCGGGTCATCAAACACTCAATAGTCATGGAGCTTTGCAATCTAGATGCAATAAGTGCGGCGATTGCGACATCGGTTGCAATATTCACGCAAAGAATTCTTTGGATTTAAATTATCTTTATCGCGCTAGAAATTTAAAAAACAATCCTCACCCAGCTGACGTGCGAACTCACGCTGAAGTGATTCGTATTGAAAAACGCGAAGATCATTACGCTGTGACTTATGTCATTCCTGAATTTCCCATGCAGGAAAATGTTTTTACTGCCAAGAAGGTCATCCTTGCTGCTGGCTCACTAGGTTCTACGTCTTTATTACTAAGAATGAAAAAACAGGGGTATCTTCCTAAACTCAATCATTGGTTAGGAAAAAAGTGGAGCGGTAATGGGGATCTCATCTCGTGGATCTTTAATACAAAACAGAATGTGGATGCCACAAATGGCCCGGTGATCACAGGCTCTATCGAATATTCATTTCGCAATTATGACGACGGATACCCTCACGGCATGTATTTACAGGAAGCCGGATATCCCTTGGGATTTGCCTGGTTTCTTTCGGGACGCATTCCACAGCTCAGCGGTATTTTAGGTCTTTTAAAATTAGCGAGCCATCAGCTTAAAAAACATTTTTTTAAAATTCTCAAAATCAACGGTCGCGATCAAATCAATATGGGTGATGAATTCGCGAGAACTATCGACCGCGCCGAATTTACAAAACGCTGTCTGATTCTTTTAGGGATGGGGCGCGATAAGCCCGATGGAGAAATCCAACTTCGCGACGACAACCAAGCTATCATTCGTTGGAAGATCGATAAAAGCCAGCCGCACTTTGATCGTCTGCGTGAAGAGATGCGAAAGATCGCCGACATGGTGGATGGCGTTTATGTTGAAAACCCGCTGACTCACTTAAACAAGGTGATTTCCGTTCATCCTCTTGGCGGTTGTCCGATGGGGAATTCCGCAGAAGATGGCTTCGTCAATACTATGGGAGAAGTTTTCGGCTACGAGGGCTTGCATGTTATTGATGGAAGTATTCTTCCTACCTCTACAGGAGCAAATCCCTCGTTAACGATTGCCGCTATGGCTGAGTATATAGCGTCTCGAATTCCGCAGAAAAAAAACGCCCAACAGAAAACGGAAGAAAGCCAGGTTAACTGACTTTCTTCGCTCCATTGATGACGTCTCCCACGCCGCCAACCAATTCATCTAACTGCTCAGATTGTCGCGATAATTCAACGGAAGCCGCTGCGGCCTCTTCGGAGGAAGCGGCGTTGTTCTGTGTGACTTTATCAAGTTCATGAACCGCTTTGCTGATTTGTTCAATCCCAGTGGTTTGCTCGACGCTAGCATGTGCGATTTCGTTGTTCAGCACAGATACTTTTTCTGCCTCTTTCACGATTGCCTGCAATGTTTCTCCGCTTTTAACCGCATAATTATAACTTGAACTAATTAAAGTGGAGCTTTGCGAAATGAGATCTGAAATTTCTTTCGCTGAGACAGCGGATTTCTGAGCTAAGGAACGAACGGCGTCCGCGACAACAGCAAAACCTTTTCCGTGTTCCCCAGCACGAGCGGCTTCCACCGAAGCATTGAGGGCCAGAAGATTCGTTTGAAAGGCAATATCGTCAATCACTGTGGTAATTTCAGCGACCTTTTTAGAGGATGTAGAAACTTCCTTCATAGATTCAATTAAAGTACGGATTTGTTCTTCACCGACTTTCGCTGAATTCATGGCGCTCACAGAAATATCTTTGGCACTGTTGGCATTTTCGGTGTTAAGTTTCACCATGCTTGTCAATTCTTCCAAAGACGCCGATGTTTCTTCAAGAGCTGCCGCAGCTTGGGTGGAAGAGCTGCTTAAGTTTTGTGAAGCGCTTGATATCTCGTGACTTGTCGACGCAAGACGCGCGCTTGAATTTTTAATTGAATCAACGGCATCACGCAATTTTTCCAAAGGTTTTCTTAAAATAAACCAGGCAAGGATCACACTGAAAATCAAACCTGCCAAAGCAAAGAGTAAAATATTTTGCACGGACGCTTTCGCAGCTTCATGAGTGGGTGCCATATCAGATGTGATACTGAAGACACCGTGAAGTCTTCCGTCCGCCCAATTTTCCATCGTATGACCAAGAATATCTTTTCCATTTTTGAAAGGACTTTGTGAAGGCTCGCCATGACAAAGTAAGCAGCCTTGCTTTTCAGAAAGCCGCACTGGTCTGTAAACGACAATATGATTGTCCGTTGTCGCCACGAATTCTTTCAAATTTGGATCCCGTTCGAATTTGTCAAAAATTTGCGCTTCATCGGCCGCGGCTAAGTTGCCTTTGCGACGGGGTTCTTTAGCAAAGACCCGAAATTTATATCCAGCGCGCTCCGATTGATCCTGCCCCACTTTCATGGAAGCAAAAATGGGAACGCGTTTTAAAATACTTGTTTTTATATCCTGGGGAATATTGCCATCGGGATACCGTGCAACAATCTGATTGATATACTCTTGCAAACCGCCTTGATCGGCGACATAGTCTCGGATGCCTTCGAGCTGATCTAAAATCGCCTGACTTTTTTGAACAAGATCTTCTTGCCCTTGCTCTTCAACTTCTTTTCTTGCGATCTGAGTTGATGTAATTGATGCCAAAGCAGCCGCTAACGCCACAATACATACTATTTTTGTTACCAGCTTCATACGTCCTCCTGCAATTCCTTTGCACTTCCTTATCTCAGGGTAGTGTTGCGAAATCGTGGAGTGTGATGATGGCCGTCATGATTAGCGTATATTTTTTGAAATTCGCTTCAACCCGAAACGGAAAATGCTTCAAACGCGAATATGATTCTAGAGAAAAATTTGCGATAACGAAGTGCCCTCGGCTAAGATCGAGGGCACTCATCAGAAAACTATTTAGTCATGCTTTCTGATTTTTCTTTTTCTGATTTCTCTTTTTTGCCGTGTTTTTTATGTTTTTTCTCTTTTTTCACAACAGCAGAGTCTGCTTTTTGTTGTTGAGAAACTTCAGAGTTAGCAGTGTTTGATTGCTGAGGAGCCGCGCCTGTGCCTTGTGCTTGAGCGAAAACACCTGCAAGTACGATTGACATTAGAACGATTGCTGATTTCATAAAAACCTCCATTTTGGTTTGTGAGAATCATCTCTTCTCTTGCTGAAATCAGATTAGCAAAGCGTTCTTAAGAACTTATGAAAACGGGATTAAATAATTTTTAAATGCTGTGCCTCGGGTTTTGATCTAACTGCTGGATTCGACTTGGGATAAAATAAAAAAGCCCCGCATTTGCGAGGCTTTTCATTTTGAGATTCTTTTAAATTAACTAAACTGTAATCACTTTTTTATATTCAGTGAGACGTTTTTCCAGGTCACTAAGTGTGACTTTCGCAAGAGCTCTTACAGAGAAATCCTGAATCGTGTGACTCGCCATCATAGAACCCATGATACAAGCCTGTTTCAAGTTACCTACCGTTGGAACTTCTTTTTGTGCCGCCAAGTATCCGAAGAAACCACCAGCGAATGTATCACCCGCACCTGTTGGATCTACCACCGTTGGAATTGGCATCGCTGGCAGAATGAAATAACCATCTGTTTTAGAATACATCGCAAAACCGTACTCACCGCGCTTGATCACAACCGTTTTTGGTCCAAGATCTGTGATCATCGGAGCCGCTGAAATAGCGTTCGCAGCGCCCGTAAGCATTTTTGCTTCACCTTCGTTGATCAAAACAAGATCGACCTTCTTAAGAACTTCGATCACTTTTTCTTTTTTGATATTAATCCACAAGTTCATAGAGTCCATCCCTACGAACTTCGGAGCTTTCACTTGTTCCAAAACTTGCAATTGAAGTTCCGGAGCAATGTTAGCCAAGAACACGAAAGAAGAATCTTTGAAATGCTCTGGCAATTGTGGATTGAAATGTTCAAACACGTTCAAATCCGTTTTCAAAGTTTTCGCTTCGTTCATGTCGCCTTCATAAGAACCCGCCCAGTGAAATGTTTTTCCTGGAACTTTTGAAAGGCCGGTCAAATCCACACCGCGAGAGTTGAGCAACTCATAATCGTTTTGGTCGTAGTCTTCACCGACAACGCCGACCACGCGCACTTTAGAAAACAAAGAGGCTGCCAAAGAAAAATAATTCGCAGACCCACCCAACGCGCGATCGACTTTTCCTGATGGCGTTTGGATTGAATCGTAAGCAAGACTTCCTACAACGAGAATTTCAGACATGGTGTCGGTTCCTTATTGATTGTTGTTATTCGTCGCGGCTTCGGCAGCAGCAGCAAGCATCTCACGCTTGTACTTTGGAAGACCCGCAAGTTTAGAGTTAGAAATATCCATAGTTTCAGGTTTGTTCGGCACCTGACTTGTTAATTGACCGCAAGCCGCAAAGATGTCGCGACCCATTGAGCGGCGAAGAAGAACATGAGCACCGAGGCGCATAAGCTCCGAGTGGAAAGCCTCGACAGCTTCATCCGAAGGACGCTCGTAACCAGAACCTGGGTGTTCATTGAATGGAATGATATTGATTTTACAAGGAACGTCTTTCACCAATTTCACCAACTGGCGAGCGTGTTCGATTTGATCTGTCACACCTTTTAGCAAAACGTACTCGAAAGTAACTTTGTCTTTCGTAATGCGGCAGTACTCTTTACATGCGTTCAGAAGCTCTGTCGTATTCCATTTTTTATTGATCGGCATTACTTGCGTACGGATCTCATCTGTTGGACCGTTTAAGCTCACGGCCAAACGCACTTTCGCGTCAGCCACACGCCACATTTCTGGAACGATGCCCGAAGTCGAGACAGTGATTTTTTTGCGAGAAAGATTGATACCCCACGGAGAATGAATAACGTCGATAGTTTTAAAGACCGCTTCTGGATTGTCCAGCGGCTCGCCCATGCCCATGAAAACGATATTTGTAATGCGTTGACCATCGCCCATGCGATCATGACATTGCATGAATTGGCCGACGATTTCTTCCGTGCGCAAACGACGTTTTAGTTTTTGTTTTCCTGTGAAGCAGAACTTACAACCAATGTTGCAACCAACTTCAGAGGAAATACACAAAGTCAGGCGGTCTTCAGAGGGAATCAAAACAGCTTCAACACTCTGGCCATTGCCCATATCAAAAAGAAGCTTCTGCGTGCCATCAACAGATTTTAAGTGAGTTAAAACTTTCGGAAGTTCAAAGCTCAAAAGTTGCGGCAAAGAGGCGCGGAATTCTTTTGAAAGATTCGTCATTTGTTCAGGATCTGTGATTCTTTGTTCATAAACCCATTTGAAAATTTGTTGAGCGCGGAATTGCTCTTTGCCCTTCCCTTTAAGGTAGGCTTTCAAATCTTCAAGAGTCATTGAGTAAAAATTGACGGGTTTATTTTCGAGAGGTTTTGCGACGTTGTCGTCAGCGTAGTTCACAGGGGCAGACATAGCGTTTTCAACGCCGCCGTTGTTTAATTCCATCTTCGGGCTCCTCGGGCTTATCACAGCCATGCTTATTACAGCTGAGACCTTAAGCAGTCTCTTTGGTTAAAGGATTATGTGGGCGATTTTGTAGCACAAGCCCCCCTTTTTTCCTAGGAATTTCATGGAATTGTCCCTTTGGCCGAGCCAGGCTGCCTGACTTTAAGCAACTTTGCGCAAATTCTACATAAGACTCCTCATATTAACCCTCTCGTCCTTGAGTTCACCCTCTCAGGTCTTTATATTGAAGTCATGATTTGGCCCTTTATTTTTCTTTCTTACGCGAGCCTCTTTGTCTTCGGACTTTCTGACAATATCCGTGGGCCTTTGTTTCCTGAAATCATGAAGCATTTTGCAATCAGTGACTCCATGGGGTCTTTGATGTTTGCCTTGAGTAATATTTCAGGCTTTTTTGCGAGCTATGGTTGCCGCTATCTTTTACGACGCTATGATCGCCTGACGGTTCTACGCAGCGGAGCAATCGGCTTGATGATTTCGATGTGGGGTATGGCGGCCTCCCCTGTATTTCCTTTGTTTTTATTTTTCAGTTTCTTTTTTGGTTTGAGTCTTGGCGTGTTGGGTTTAGTACCTAATATCTTAGTGCCGATGGGTTCAAGTCCTCATCGCAAGCAACAAATGCTTTCGGGTCTTCACACCATGTATGGTATGGCGAGTTTGCTAGCTCCTCTTTTAGCAGCGTCGATGGAGTATTTAACTGGAAGCTGGCGTTGGACTTTTGCGGCGGGCTCTCTGGGACCTTTGAGTCTTTTGATTTACACTTTCCACGGCAGTCACAAGTCTTTGCACACGAAGGCAGAGTTTTCTCCTGAAAAGCACAAAGCCAATAAGCAGAAAAATTTTAAACCACAGTTGTTTTTGGCTATCATGCTGAGTCTTGCCGTCGCTGCTGAAATTATGGTTTCTTCGCGTTTAGCTCTGTACATGCAACGCACTTGGAATTATGACATGGAGGCGTCAAGTCTTTACGTCACCTATTTCTTCATCTGCATGATGCTAGGACGTTTTCTTTTCGCGGTGGTGCACTTCAAACGTTCGCCGCAGTTTTTGTTGTCGACATCCTTAGTGATGACCGGTGTTTTTATTTTAGCGGGCGTATTTATTCATCCTCTGTTCTTGGCAGGAACAGGTTTTATGATTGCGCCGTTTTATCCTCTCTCGATTTCCTGGATCTCCACGGAGTTTCCTGAGGACTTGGATTCCGCCGTTTCGTATATGATGGCGACGGACTCCATTATGTTGATTCTAATGCACTTGACGATTGGAAAACTGACGGACTTGTTTAGCATTAAACAAGCGCTCTTATGGGGTTTGGGATTTGTAATTCTGTCGTTCCTGATGGTGAACAGTTTCGCGTTCTTGTTTAAACGCGAACGCCATCATCATCCCTTGCAAGAAATTCCCGCGAAATAGAATTCCCCGTTCCTACGTTTATATAATTTGAGTTTACGAAGGAACTTCGTTATGAAGCTTCCATGAAAACACTTTCTTTATCTTTGCTCTTAGGTTTGTTTTTGGGTTTCAGCACATCTGCTCTCGCCATCTCCCCACCGGCCCTACTGGGACAAAGCTTTTTGTCGGATTCAAATATTTCACGGCTTCAACAATCAGCTTTAGGTACAGTGACAATTCAGTTGACGGCTCCAGCGAAACTTCCTGGCGCAGGCGTTAATCTGAGACTCGAAGATCAACAACCCTTTTTTCATATCACGCGTTCTATTTCCGGCGCCTTGTTGATCAGTTTTGATAATGGCTTTCCTGCAGACTTAAAATCAATTGACGCCACAGAAAACTCTGATGGCGTTCTTGTTGTTTCAATCAAGTCATGGAATGCGTTGGTGCATCCACTTGCACGAATCAAAGCTCAATCTTTTGATTCAGCAGAACACAGTCCTTGGGTGGCTTTTGCTTCTCCTCTATATCCATTGGCGGGGGCGACGGGTCCTGCGAGTTTGCCTGAATTACTTGGACAAAAGAATCAAGTGACGTCATTGAAGACATGGTTGGATTTAGCGTTTAAGGAAACTATTGCACAAGCTCCCAGCGACGCTTTGATCTCTCTTGAAATCAGCTTTCTTTACACAAACACGGGAGCGATGAGTCCGGTTCTGTTGATGACTCCAACTTCCTTCACTTCTGAATTAACGACGCAGTTGGATTCGGCTGTACAAAACTGGCTGCAAACACAACGACCTGTTCTTGAAAATGCAGCCTTGATTTTTAATGTGCGCATTTTTGTTCCCGGAGAGTCTTCCGGCCAGGCACCGCGACCGATTTATATCTTTAACGGTTTAGAGCTGCCTTTTACGAATTTAAACTGAACTCATATTGAGTAAACAAGCCTTAGCAGTCTAGCCAAACGGCATTCTGCTTTGCGGTTTCTTATTTTTTGAGCATATACTGGCCGTCTATGACTCGTGAATTTCGAAAAGATATCCGTGGTCGTGGAGCCAGTAGCAACGTCACCAATCGTTACGACTCTCTTAAATACGAAGCTACCGAAGAAGAATTTGATAATTACATTGATGCTGACGAGAAGCCTCTTCTCAAAACGGAAGTCCTCAAAGACTCTTCACGCACCATTATCACGGAAAACAAATCTCCTGATGTCGGTTTTCGCTTTTCAGTGAATGCCTATCGCGGCTGTGAACACGGCTGTGCGTATTGTTATGCGCGCCCCACGCATGAGTATTTAGGTTATTCTCCGGGACTTGATTTCGAATCTAAAATTTTTGTGAAAGAAGAAGCGCCGAAACTTTTGCGTGAAGCTTTGATGAAAAAATCATGGCAACCGGAAGTGATCAATATGAGCGGCATCACCGATTGCTATCAACCGCTTGAAAGACAAAAAGAACTGACTCGCGGTTGCTTGCAAGTTTTGTTGGACTTTAAAAATCCTGTGTCGATGATCACAAAAAATGCGTTGATCCTGAGAGACTTAGATATTTTTAAAGAGATGGCAAAGTATGACGGCATTTTGATTTTTCTTTCCGTGACATCACTGGATGCCGATCTTGCTCGCACTTTAGAACCGCGCACGTCTCATCCGATGGCTCGCCTTAAAGCGATTGAAACTTTAGCGAAGGAAGGAATTCCAGTGGGTGTGAATGTGGCACCTTGTATTCCCGGCCTCACCGATCATGAAATGCCGATGATTTTAAAAGCGGCCAGTGAAGCGGGTGCCAGCTTTGCGGGATACGTTCCCTTGCGTCTCCCCTCTTCGGTTTTACCGATTTTTGAGGAATGGCTGGAAGTGCATCGCCCCCTAAAAAAGCAAAAAGTTTTAAACTCGGTGCGTGATATTCGGGGCGGCAAACTCAATGATCCTAACTTTGGATCGCGTATGCGCGGAGAAGGCGCTAGAGCCGACCAAATGGCGCAAATGTTTGCTCTTTATACTCGCAAATATAATTTAAATGTGAAAGAGTTTGAACTCTCGGCAGCACACTTTCAAAGGCCCGGGGATCAACTGCAATTTAAACTAGATTGATATGCGTAAAGTTCATCTCGATGTTCGACAATTTGCGATTCCGACTCCTCGTGTGGGACACATCGAGACGCATTCCGGTTATGGAGCGCCTCCACTGAGTGGCCAGGAGATTCACCAGGCGGTGCAAAGAATTCGTGTGCGTGAAAATTCAGATTATACGCCTGAGAAAAAAATCTCTTTTACTTTTACGAAATCTCCTTATGAGTTTGAGATCTCAGGACGCGCCGATGGTTTTGTTGAATATCCGGCGATGATTGAAGAGATCAAAACCAGTTTCGATATTGATGAGCTTTATGACAAGTTGACCTTAGAGCCTAACCATCCTTATGTGTGGCAGGTGCGCACTTATGGATATATGCACTACAAACACACTGGTGTCGTTCCACGTTTGAATCTTTGTTTGGTGTCGGCTCGTAATTATTATAAATTCCGCGATTTGCCGGTTTTGTTAGATATTGAAGAATATGAAGCTTGGCTTGCGCTTCGTTTGGAAGAACTTGTTGTTGAAACGAAAATCAAAGAAAAATTATTTAAAAAACGTCAGCAGATTTCTGAAGAAATGGCATTTCCGTTTCCTGCTCCGCGCAGAGGACAACGGGAACTTGTCGATTCGATCACAGAAAACTTTGCAACCGAAAATCCTCTGTTGATTCAAGCGCCGACAGGTCTTGGAAAAACTGTGGGGATTTTATATCCCTCTTTAAAAGAAGCGATGGCTCGTGGCCAGAAAGTGGTCTACGTCACACCTAAAAACTCCCAGCATCAGGTTGCCGAAGAAGCTGTTGAGCGCATGCAAGAGCAAGGCTGTAAGGTGCGCTCTTTAACGATCACAGCAAAAAGCAAGATGTGCATGAAGGCTGAACCTCTTTGCAATCCCAAATACTGTGAGTTTGCGAAAGATTACTACAAAAAGGTCCATGAAAACGATTTGGTGAATAAACTTGCGAGGCTTCGCAGTCTTGATAGTCATAAGCTCAAAGCCATGGCGGAAGAATATCAAGTTTGTCCTTTTGAGCTTTCTATTGAAGCCATTGAGCGTGCTGATGTCGTGATTGGGGATTACAATTACGTTTTTGCTCCCCGCAGTTTGATTGGCCGCTTGGCAGAACCTTTACTTGAACAAAAAGAAAAAGCCAATTTGGTTATTGATGAAGCTCACAACCTTCCTTCGCGAGCGCAGGATTATTTTTCTCCGAGTATTTCGACCCAACAGCTCAATACCTTAGAGCGTGACTTGGTGAAACTTTCGCCGTCGTTTTCGTTGCGAGCTCAGGTGTTGTTGCAACAAGCTCGCAAGCTGATTCAGTCTTATGGTCTCGATGGCGTTTCGAAGAAAATTGAAATCGTGATGGAGCCGTTCGAAGATCTTGATGCGGATATTCGCGATCTAACGGTTCAGTATTTGGAATCTGACGAAGAGATTCAAAATCAAGATCCCATGTTACGCTTTATGAACATGTGGTCGGATTTTGTGAATTCGCTCGCTTTAAGTGGCGAAGAGTTCTTTCAGACCTATCAGAAGAGCAATTATTCCGAAATGCTGAAGATCACCTGCTGTGATGCCGCTGACCATTTGTCTTTGGCTTACAAGGAATTTAAAAATGTCGTGGCCTTTTCGGCAACGCTGAAGCCGTTTAATTACTATCAAGAGCTTTTGGGTTTTCCAAAAGAGACAACGAAACAAATTGAGTTTTCTTCACCGTTCACAAAAGACAATCGCAAGCTTTTAATCATTCCGCAGATTTCGACGAAGTTTTCAGATCGTCATATGAACGCCGGCAAAATTGCTGATGCCATTCAACGAATCACGCAAGTGAAATCTGGAAACTACATTGCGCTTTTCCCTAGCTTTGAATTTATGGGAATGGTTTTACAAAAGTTGCAGCTTCCACAGTTTCAAATTCTTACGCAAGAACGAGAAATGAAGCAGCAACTGATTCAAAACTATCTCGAAGAAATGAAAGCAGCCCAGCGTCCGACTTTGTTGATGGGCGTACAGGGCGGTGTCTTCTCTGAAGGCGTCGACTTCCCTGGTGATATGCTTATTGGTGCTTTTGTTGTAGGCCCTGCTCTTCCGAACTTTGATTTTGAGCGCGAGCAAATCCGCACTTACTATGAAAACCGTTACGGCAAAGACAATGCCTTTAACTACGCTTATGTGTATCCGGCTATGGCAAAAGCCATCCAGTCGGCTGGCCGCGTGATTCGCTCAGAGACAGATCGCGGTGTGATTGTAATGCTCGACTCGCGCTTTTTGCAAAACAGTTACGCTGAAACAATGCCGGAAGGTTGGTTCCAAGAATCTCCGCAGGAATTAGTATCAAGGCAGATTTTAAAAGACGTCCAAGAGTTTTGGAGTTCTTATGAGTCTTAAAAAGAAATCCGTTCTCTTTTTAGATTTGCAGACAACAGGGGCCAAGCCTGATTCGGCCAATATTCTGGAAATTGCCTGGGGCTCTTTGCAATCAGAGACTGTCGAAAGTTTTTTGGTGCAACAGCCGGAAGATCAACCGGTGCCTCGCCGTATTCAGTTTATCACTGGCATCTATGACAAACACATGGTGGACGCTCGTCCTTTGCCTGAAGTGTTTTCTTCTTTAAAAGAATATATAAAAACTCAGGTCGGCGAAGAGACCTTGGCCGTTATTCACTTTGCGCAATTTGAAAAGCCGTTCTTAATAGACGCCTACGAAAAATTGCAAGAGACGATGCCTTTTTCTATTCTTTGCACTCATGAAATTGCAAAAAGACTTTTTCCGAATCTTCCCACTCGCGGAATTAAAGGACTTGCTGGATACTTTGGCTGCCCTTCAGGGGAACTTAAGCGCGCTGCCAATCACGTGCAAGCAACTCAAGTGATTTGGCAAGGATTGACAACAGCTCTTGAGGAAAAAGGCATTCACACTGTTGAAGAACTTCATCAGTGGCTCCAAGAAACTCCAAAAACGGCACGCAGCAAGTATGAATACCCTCTGCCTAAAGAAAAGCGCCTGAGCCTTCCTAAGGAGCCTGGCATCTATCGCATGATGAGCCGCTGGGGTGAAGTTCTTTATGTTGGAAAAGCAACTTCTTTGCACGATCGCGTGAACAGTTATTTCCGTGGTCAGAAAAATCGCGACACACGCAAGCTTGAAATGCTAACTCAAGTTTGGGACCTGCATGTCACGACAGTCGGAAGTCCTTTAGAAGCGGCTTTACTAGAAACGGATGAAATCAAACGACTCAATCCTCCTTACAACGTGAGTTTGAAAGTGGGTCGTCGCGAGCTTGCCTTCTTTAATCGTGATTTTACTTCTTCACGCACGGAAGCCGACGATGAACACTTCATTGGGCCTTTTTCTAATGCGATGGCCTTGGATTCAATTTTAAGATTGAGTGCCTCTTTAGCGGCAGAGAGCTTTGATGAAAATATGTTCTATGAGCCGTTGGATGCAGAACTTCTTAAAGAGGGCTTTCAGCTTTTTTGTGAACGTCACGGTTTTGAGATGTATGAATTCACGTCTGTTCGTGCGATTTTGGCCGTGGGACTGAACTGGTATCGCAAGCTTAAAGACGAAGATGAAGAAGAAGCCGAAGAGCTTTTAGAAGAAACAGAAACCATCGAAGAAGACGATGACGTGGAAGTCGAGCTGACGGCGGAAGATATCGCCGATAAGTTTGAACGACACTTCATTCGCTCGGCAGCGACTTACCTGCGCACGAAAAAGCTAACAGCTTTGATGAATGCCCATATTCAAGTTTCTGGCGAACAGAAGATTGATCTCAGAATTCACAATGGTCACATCGTCAAGGAAGAACTTCCTAAGACCATTAACAAGTGCCCTTGGAAAGATCACTCCGTCGACACCTACGACCGCATGACCGTTCTTTACACGGAACTCAACAAGCTCCGTTCTCAGGATCATATTGTAGAAATGTCTTAAGATTTAAACTTGGAATAATCCAGAGGAACCGCGTCGCCGAGCCACATGGCGGCTTGGGTGTGATCGTAGAGATCGTTTCCTGTCAATTCATGTACGAGGACTGATAAATCTCCACGGGCTTTCATAAGCCACAAGACTACGTCGGTGAAGAGCTCTTTCGGAAAATTGATTTCAAACATCGGAATAGGATGCGGGCCGATGGCTTCAGGAATCATTTCTCCTACGAACACACGCTGACCTGCAAATTGCGTGACGGCCTCTTCGCGCAACCGATGGGCTTTCTCAAAAGAAGTTTCCGAGAAATAAATATGAGCATCGAATTCTCTGGGAAAGCCTGAGGGTAATAACTGAGAATTGACTTTGTAGGTGCGTGTCTTCATGAAGGCCTTATAACATACTCTCAGGAACAAACAAGGAAAGGAAGCCCGCCTTAAAACTCTTCCATACAGAAGCTTCAGGTTCGGAATCCACTGTCACTTCGTTTTCACCTTCTTGAGTTGTCCATTGTAATTTTCCCTCACTTAAAGTCACTTTATACGCAACATCAGGAAGTTCATTCAATGTCATTTCCACAAACCTTTGAGCAAGCTCCGGGCTTTCAAACAAAACACCCATTTCAGAATTAAGCTCCACAGAACGCGGGTCCAAGTTCATGGAGCCCACAAACATCACGCGACGATCAAAAACATAAGCTTTGCCGTGCAATCCCAAGCGGGCACCGGCGGAAATACTACTGGAGAATTTCTTTTTCTGTGCCGAGATGCGCGGGCGCATTTCGTAAATTTCAACGCCAGCCTTCAGCAATCCTTTGCGATACTTTTTATATCCCGCAAAGACAAGCGGCACGTCGTTGGAAGCCAGCGAGTTTGTGAAAACAGTGACTTTCACTCCCTCCTTGGATTTTTTCTTAAAATACTCAACACCGTTTTTGCCAGGAATGAAATAAGGCGAGACAATAAAAATCTCTTTCGAGGATTTAATCGGCAAGGCCGTCACTTGATTGAGCATCGAAGTTTTTTTATAGCTTTCCCCCGCCACCTTTTCTGGAGAGTCGGAAAAGACTTGAGCCTTTCCCCAGAAAGAATGCATTTTTCTATTTTCAATGCTCTTTGCTAATGACGACTCAGCAAGTTCCTTCAGATACGGTTTTGCTTCTTCACTTTGTTCCACAGCCTTTAGATCATTCTGCAGATTTGCTAACTCCGTTCCCTGCACTTCGCGTTTGTTCAATTCCTTGATGGGAACGGACAGACGGTGATTCCAATAAAGATCAAATGACTGCGAACTTTCTTTCACGACGGGACCAAAACACCACACATCAAAATCCCCGAAGTTTTCATCAGGACTGGCGGTGAAATACTCATTGCCAATATTACGCCCGCCGATGATTGCGGTTTGGTTGTCGGCAATCAAAACTTTATTATGCATGCGACGATTGATCTGGCTAAATCGAAACACGTCTAAAAATCTTAAACTGCGATTGGCAAAAGGATTGAACATTCGAACTTCGATGAAAGGATGCGAATCTAAAACCAAAAGCAATTCTTCGTATTGTCCAATGTGCAAGTCATCCAAGAGCAAGCGCACGCGAACACCGCGATCGGCCGCTGCTAAAATTTCATAGAAAAGAATTTTTCCAACAAGATCGTCGTGCCAAATGTAGTATTGCACGTCGAGGCTCTTTTCGGCCCGTCGAACTGATTCAAGTCTTGCCACAAAAGCGTCGGTTCCCGCCTGTAAAGGATAAAATCCGGATTTTCCTGGATTGGCTTCAATACTGGGCGCTAAAAGACGGCCAAAGAAAGTCTCTGACGTCGCGGTCAGCGCATGACTTTCGGATGCTTTAAAATTTGCAGGAACAGTTTGACAGGAAACAAGAGAATAAAAAGAAATGAAAACTCCCCACAACAAAAAGCTCATGCCCTTTAGGCTATGACAATCGCGTTGTGAGGAGCCAGATGTTATTTGAAAGCTTCTAATGAGCTGTTTGGATGTATTCTTTAAGCTCTGGAATTTCACAAGGCACGCATCCAACTTTGCCAACCACCACACCCGCGGCATAGTTTGCTAGCATGCAAGAGTGAACAAGAGACAAACCAGAAACCAGTCCCAAAGATAAGGTCGCGATCACAGTGTCCCCCGCGCCCGTCACATCAAACACTTTACGCGCGTATGTTGGAACTTCCATGATTTCATCGCCGGAGAAAATCGTCATGCCGTCTTTTCCGCGAGTCAAAACCACTTCTTTAGCACCCGTGATTTTTTGCAGAGCACGACCTACTTCAACAACTTTATTTGGATTGTCGCGAAGATCATCGAAATCAAGCCCCGTTAAAACAACCGCTTCGTCATAATTCGGTTTGATCAAATCAACACCCGCATAGAATGAACCCGGGTTATTGCGATGTGGATCGACCATTAATTTTTTTCCGTGCTTTTTGCAAATCGCAGAGACTTTTTCCACGACATTGCGAGAGATCACGCCTTTTGCGTAGTCTTCAATAATCACGCAGTCTGCTTTAGCCACATTCTTTTCAACAGTTTCGATCAAACGCGCTTCAGCTTCCGCGGATAAATATTTACGAAGTTCATAGTCAACGCGAACCAGGTGATGGTGTTTTGCCATCACACGTGTTTTACGTGTTGTCGGACGAGCCTTATCAACGATCATGTAATCCCAGCTCACACCATTTTTTGCAAAAAGATCTTTTAAAAGATTGGCTCCAGTATCATCGCCGACAACAGAAACAAGCATCGCTTCGCCACCAAGGCTCGCCACGTTTTGCGCGACGTTGGCAGAAAGACCCAAACGCATGTCTTCTTCTTCCACTTCCAAAACAGGAACAGGAGCTTCGGGACTGATACGGCGAACTTGGCCCAAGACGTATTCATCAAGACCGACGTCTCCGATAATGAGGATTTTTTTACCTTTAAGGAAAGGAATCTGATTTAAAAGAAGTTCTTTTTCTTGAGGACCTACGGTCGCCTTCACAGGGGTTGTCATTTTTTCATCCTCCCACGGGTCATTTGTAGCCGAAGCAGCCATGCCTGTCACCAGGTACCTGCTTCCCATCGTGTTGATTTGGATACCGATAACGCAGAATTCGAGTCTAAGATAGAAGCAAGGTACCAAATCAACACGATGGGAAGCAGGTACCTTTGCAGAAGCCCTTAGTTATGATAGACCATTTCACCTATGTTTAAGCCTAAAGGACCCTACAAACCCAAATTCCCTCCTAAAGGAGCGGAAAATTCTTCCGGTCGCGCGCGCGGTCTGGTTTATAAACAGGGTTACATTTCACCTCGGGAAAAAGAAGAAATCCTTCAGTATTTAAACACGCTCTACCCTATCTGGGAGATGCGCTACTCCAAAAACAATCCGCCGCCCGAGAACCAAAAGCAACGTCCCCTGTTGCGTCCTGTTTATTGGTTGGGGAACTGGCAGTTTGCTTGTTTGAATTATTATCATCCGCCAAAAGGAATTTATAATCGCTGCGTAAAGGCTGAAGGCTATCCACCGATTTTAGAATACCTTGTGCAAAAAATTGAAACCCTTGTTCACGAGTCTTTTGAACCGCGCGACATCCCTCGTGGCTGGCATTTGAACACGTGCCTTATTAACTATTACGGAAATCAAATTCAGGAAGACGGCAAACGCCTGGATTGCGCTCGCGTCGGTGAACACAAAGATTTTGAACCGGGTCCTGTGGCTTCGATTTCTTTCGGTGAACGCGCTCTTTTCCAATTCGTTTCAAGCAAAGGAACAGAATCCAGATCTAACGTGATTTTGCAACAGTGGCTCGACGACCGTTCTTTGCAAATTTTCGGCGGAGAGAAATTTAAAAAGCACCTTTTCCATCGCGTGCAACGTGTGGATAAAAAAGAAGGTCATACTTTTCCTCTGAACGAGATCACAAACTTTGAAACTCGTCGTATCAACTTCACATTCCGCTATGTTCCTGATGAACATATCGTACCTTTTAAACATTTACCCGCCGAAGCCCAGGAAGACGTGCGCGGTTACATGGAAAAACTTGCGGGACATTCAGAATTCTTTAAAAGCCAACTTTAAGGAAAAAGGTACCTGGTACCTTTTTCCTCTTACTGAAACTGCTCAAGACGTTCTTTACGATGCTGAATCGCTTTATTGATTAGACCTTCTGTGTTTTCAAGAGGAACAGACTGGCGTTTGGATTCGCCAAGAACATAGGTAAGACCCACGCCATATTCGAAATTAGAATCCGCACGGTGTAAGGGACTTGTGCGATTCACCGACTGCGAATAATCCGTGTATGAAACAGCCGCATAAAGAGTGAAACGGCCTTTAGAAATCCTTTGGAAATACGTTGCTTGCGTGTCTAGGAATCCCGCAACGGCATCGTATTGCGAGCGTGTGCTTGTGGCGTCTTTAGATGAAACTTCAAAATAAGTTTTATGAAATTCTTGAGAGGCGGCCTTCGCATTCAAAGTCAAAATACCACTCAGTCCCAGCGGGGTAGCAAAAGGACCTATCACTTCTTTTTCCCAACGATAGGCGGCTTGCAGATTAAGACTTCCACCGTTTTGGCGAACGTAAGCTCCATCAATCACAACAGATGGAAAGACGGCTATTTTAAATTCCCAATCATGATCTTGCGAGTAAACCAGCTGAGGACCCGCCTCTAGAACCAACGGAAGATTATCCATTCCCTCACGGGCACGATTGTCGGAAGAATCCAGAGGCAACGAACCACTTCCTGAAAACTCTAAAGACCATTTTTCATTCTTTAAAAGATAGGCTCGACCGCCTTCACGGTCATCCGCACGTAAAATTTCACCGCGATACTGGAATGTCGGAAAAGGTAAAAAAAGCTGAGCGTACTGATCCGCCGCCGGATAGTGGGCATACTGTGCGTAGCCTGCTCCGAAACCGTACTCCCACAAAGGCTTGCTTTCTTCGGCAGCCTCTGAAACAGAGACCGCACACACTAAAAACACAAAGAGAAAAGTTTTAACTACTGAGCGACAGACCATGTGGCTCTAAGAGCGTACTTGCCATTTTTAGGTTGAATGCGCAGTTTGAGATTTTGATTCAGCCAACGCACGATCATTTCTTGCTCAGACGCGCTCAATTCAGGATTTAAAAAACGGAAATCGAATTGCGATAGCGGCAGACTTAAGTTCATCGACTTTTCTTTGCCTTTGGCATTTTCTACTTCCATCTCAATTGTCACAAAGCCTGACTTCTTGCTGGGCTCTTGCACTTCAAACTTCACGCGCGAACCCGCATCAAAGAATCCGGCCCATTCTTCATCGCTTAAATCCACGTCCAAAGTTCTCTCCACCATTTTAAATCCTGGAGAGTGCGAAAGAATGTAAGACTGAAAAAGAGACGTGATAGCATGCCAGTCGTACGGAACCGGCAGCGTGCAATGCACCCCTTGGGGAAGCTCAATCACACGCAGATTTTTGCTATCAATCTTTAAATCTTTATTCTGAATAAGTTCGGAATTGAGATTGAAAGGCACCGCTGGATCTTGTTCTGTTGCGTAAATCAAAACAGGCTGCTCGACTTGTTTGTAGTACTTCCAAAAGTCATTCAGCGCCCAGAAGTCCGAGCTGTCTTTCATTTCAGGCGGCAAACGCACACTTGAAATATAAGAAAGTCCGCCATGATAAGTGCGGGCAATTTCGGAAATAGCTTTCGAAAGAAAAGCAAAACTGTCATAGGTCACAAGAGCCGGAAGTTTTTTATCAAGCCCCGTCAGACGCTGACGACTCCACAAATCGACAAAAGCTGATTTCACTCCGCCTTCAGTCAAAGCCACCATCGTCTTTCTCAAATCCACAACGGGACATAAAGCCGTAAAGCTGTTGATCAATGCTCCATTTTTTGGCGAATTGTATTTATTTAAAAGCGAAGAGAACAAAACGCCGTGACCGCCTAAGCTGATACCAAAAACGTGCACACTGTCCACGAGCTGAGATAGCGGCTCCACCGGATCACTTAGCAAACGTGCGACTAAAATATTTTGAATACCTTCGTCGTAACCGCCGAATGAAAATTGATTGTTGTTCGCGACAAAATCAGAACTCGACATGTTTTCAAGCAAAAGCACATTGAATGGCGATTGTTCAAAGAGCATCATCAGCCACGCGCGCTCAGGCTTAAAATCTTCAACATTCGAAAAAATTCCCAAGCGAACAATCACCAAAGGACGACGCTTCAAATCGCCTTTCAAACCCAAAAGACCTTTGAGTTTTACATTGCCTGGAAGATTCACAACAACACGACGTAAAAAGGGATGCGTTTGCGGCGCATACTTCATCGTCATCATCGTTTTTAAATTTGTGAAGTAACCGTTGTCGCCCGTCTCTAATTCGCTTCGACACTCTTGGAAGTATTTTTGAACGAGGGCTCCTTGCAACTGCAATGAACCTGCGAGACGCGGATCTTTCATGCGCTCTTGCCATGTGTCTGGCGAACAGGCCGCACTCATCAGTTTAGGCTCTCCACGAGGAATCCAACTCAAGACACTTTCCAAGATGAAGTTCAGAGGCTCAGGATAACGCCCCGGGCTGTCGGCCAGAATGGCAGACTCTTCGGAGGGAAAACTGATCCGCGAGCTTTGAAATTGCTCTATAAAAGCTCGTTGAGGGGTCGCTGCCAGGGCTGAAAAGCCCCCAAGAATAAGACCAAGGGTGATAAAACAAGACTGAAGCATAGGCCCATTGTGGCCAATAAGAACCACTGAGTCATCACCTTTTTCCAGAGTGACATTGAGTATTTACTTCAATAGACTTGCTCAGTGTATTTTTAAGGAGACACATATCATGGAACACAAGATTGAGCCCTTGTATGACGGGCCTCTGTTCAGAAACGCTATTCAAACTCTCGAAGAAGCGGCAAAGATTATCAACTGTGACCCTAACGTACTTGAGCGTCTAAAAAGACCTCGTCGCGCGATCACTGTATCTGTCCCTGTTCGTATGGATGACTACAGCGTCAAAGTTTTCACTGGCTATCGCGTTCAGTACTCTCCAACTCTCGGCCCTTACAAGGGCGGTATCCGTTATCACCAAAACGTAGACCTTTCTGAAGTTGTCGGCCTTGCGGCTTTGATGACTTTCAAAAACTCTGTTCTTGGTCTTCCTTTGGGTGGCGCAAAAGGTGGTATCACTGTTGATCCCACAAAACTTTCTCGCACTGAAAAACAAAATCTGACTCGTCGTTATGCTTCTGAAATTGCTCCTTTCGTAGGACCAACTAAAGACATTCCAGCTCCGGACGTGGGCACAGATCCACAAACAATGGCTTGGTTCATGGACACTTACTCTCAAGAGCAAGGCGGCTATGCACAACCGGGTGTTGTAACTGGTAAACCGGTTGAGATCGGTGGATCTTTGGGTCGTAACCACGCAACAGGTTTGGGCGTTGTTTACGTAGCTGAAAAAGCTTTTGAAGTTTGCAAGATGAGCATGAAAGGTTCATCGATCGCGATTCAAGGTTTCGGTAACGTGGGTTCTTTCGCAGCGAAATTCGCTCACGACCGTGGCGCTCGCATCGTGGCGGTGTCTGACGTTTCTGGCGGTATCTTCAATGGTGACGGACTTGATATTCCTGAAGTGATGGAATACGTGAAAGCTCACAAATTCTTGAAGGGCTATCCAAAAGCAACTCCAATCAGCAATGAAGATTTGCTTGAAGTTAAATGTGATGCTCTTTTCCCTTGTGCTCTTGAAAACCAAATCGACACGCACAACGCTGAAAAGATCCAAGCAAAAATCATCGTTGAAGGTGCAAATGGTCCTGTGACAAATGCAGCGACAAAAATTCTTTCAAAGCGCGGCGTGTTCATCGCTCCAGACGTTATTGCGAATGGCGGCGGTGTGATCGTGTCTTACTTTGAATGGGTTCAAGACATCACATCGTTCTTCTGGGACGAAGATGAAGTGAACAACCGTTTGAAAGGTATTATCACCAAAGCCTTCGATAAAGGTTACGCTCTTTCTAAAGAGAAAAACGTCGACATGAGATCTGCTGCGATGGCGGTTTCTGTTCAACGCCTTGAGAAAGCGATGCTTCTCAGAGGATTGTATCCAAGATAATGCGTCCTTGGTTAGCTTTACCACCCCAGTGGGCTCACGATCTGAGCTCACTGGCCTTACCGATCTACTCTCTTCTTCACGGCAGAAAAACTCCGCATTGGAAAAGTTTTACCTGGCGCGATCTGTATTTTGCGAATCCATTGGGAATTGCCGGTGGAGTTGATAAAAACGCTGAAAATTTAAAAGACTGGTGGGCTCTAGGTTGCGGCTTTGTTGAAGTCGGAACTGTGACTCCTCTTCCGCAAGCTCCGAATCCTGGAAAGATCATGGACCGTGATCTGAAACTTCAGGCGATGTGGAATAAGATGGGATTTCCAAGCCATGGAGCGGATGAGACGTTTTACAATCTGGCGTTCTATGCTCCGAACTACCGCACACCGATTTTCGTGAACATCGGAAAAAATCGTTACACTCCCAACAATCAAGCGGTTCAGGATTATCTAACATTGGTGGATAAATTCCGTCCGTTTGCTGATGCTTTTGTTGTGAACATCTCTAGCCCGAATACAAAAGGCCTCAGAGATCTTCAGAACAAAGAAAATCTGCGTGATTTGATTGCTCCGATTGTGGACCGTGTTTCCCATTACGAACCGACTCCTGTTCTTGTGAAACTCTCTCCAGATATGGGAGATGAAGCTTTGGCAGAAACTGTTTTGCACTGCCAAGAGTTGGGTGTTGATGGCTTCGTGCTAACAAACACAACATTGTCTCGTCCGCCGGGCTGTCATTTCCCTTCGGAAGGTGGTCTTTCTGGAGCTCCTTTAAAGGAACTTTCGCAGCGCGCATTGAAGGTGGCTGTCGAAAGCTTAGGCAAAAAACGCGAGGGTCTGCTTTTGGTCAGCGTTGGTGGCGTACTAACTCCAGAAGATGTCTTTGAAAGATTGCAAATGGGCGCAGATCTTGTTCAAATTTATTCTGCACTTGTGTTCCATGGACCGAGTTTTTTCCATGACGTGGCAAGAAGGTATAATGACGGACGATAGCGCAGTGGCGACAAAACCTAAAAAATCTAAAATCCGCAAAGGACATTGGATTCCTGTGGTCGCTGGCTTTTTGCGCAAAGATGGTAAAATCCTAGTCGGTCAACGCCCTGAAAACAATTCTCTTGCGGGCCAATGGGAATTTCCTGGAGGCAAAATTGAGACAGGTGAAACACCTGAAGAAGCCTTAGCGCGCGAGCTCAACGAAGAATTGGGCATTGAAGCGGAAGTGGGCGAACTCAAACTTGCTTGTACACATTCTTACGGAGATGTAGGGATTCTCATATTATTTTATGAAATCCTATACTGGAAGGGCGAGCCTCGGGCCAAGCACCACATGATGCTTGAGTGGATTCACCCCGAAGAGTTGAAGCACCGAAACATCCCTGAGGCCAATCGCAAAATTCTGCATAAGATTTATAAAGCCTTAGGACTTGAATGGCGAAAATAATCCTGGTGAGTAAACATGTGAACGCAACCTCGTGGCAGCTGGCGCAAGCTTTAAAGTCCCAGCAGCACGAAGTAGTTCTCCTTACCAGTCACGGCGAAAATCCCGAACACGATACGAATGGCATTGAGTTCATGGGATATTTCAAGCGCTGGAGTCTTCTTGAAGGTCTGCGCATTATTCCCGGTCTTTTTGGTCTGCAACCGCAAATTCTGCATCTTGTTTTAGATGAAGACAGAATGAATGCCGCACAAATGCTTCTATCGACATTTGCGAAATCTCATCCGACGTGTGTGCTCACGACATCTCTTTTAGATATCCGTCATGGACTGACTCGTCGTAATCCGGTTCGTTATTTGATTGAAGAAAGTGACATCATCACTTGTCCGACAGTGGAAGCTTTAGGACAGCTTCGCGGTTTGGATGTCAGATCCACTCGCCAAGGCCGCGGAATTTTACCGCCGGTTTTGGATCTTAAAAACGAAAATAAAAAAGTCAGTGCCTATAGCGACCAAGAAGAAGATCAGTTGATGAATCTTCTGACGGAGGGTCCTTACGTCGTCATTCCATTTAGAGAAAATAAATTCAATCCGGAATCTGACAGCTTTATCCGCATTCGCACGATGGCGCAAAAGTACAAGGTGGTTTTGTGGGGATCTTATTCTCACTGGTCATTGCGAGACCGTAAAAGATTTGCCGCCTGGATGGAAGAGTTCCAATGCGGTCATCACTGGACTGTCACTGGCGATTTGCCGTCGCATTTAAGCAAAGTCCTCCTAGAGAAAAGTACTGCTTTCATGCTCGCGGGCCAAAATTTAAGCCCGGTGGAGATGACCGAATACTATATGCGTGCCATCCAATGCCAGGCTGTTTTGATTTTGGATTCAAAACAAACCAGCGTGCACTCGGATCTTTGGAAAAACACCGTGAATTGCTGGGTGCTTAATCACCATCATTTGCAAAAAGACTTGGTTAAACTTTTGGCCAAACCTCATTTGAAACTTCCCGAGTCTTTATCTGAGCAACTGGCTCAAGACCGCCATTTGATTGATTCGTCTTTGAATGAACTCAATCGTCTGTACAACAAGGCTTTGAATCATCTAAGATAAGCGCTGGGCGCAGGATGTGGAACTGGACTGCACCCAGAGGTGTAAATGGCCAAAAGATCCCGTCTTCCTGAGACTTTAAACATCTGTCTGACTTCGCATCGCTTTCCGATTTTAAGTCGCGCGACAGATCATGGTTTTTTGTGGCCGATCGCTCGAGGACTTGCCAAAGAAGGACATAAAGTCACGGTTTTGGCGGCGACTTCTCCGTTAAAAAAACCAGAAGTTATTCGCGATGGCGTGCGAGTTTTTTATTTGCACGAAGGTGCAAAAAACTTGGCTCACATGAATTTTCAAATGGCCGTGCGCCAGCGTTTTGCCCAGCTTCATAAAGAAGATCCCTTTCATCTTGTTCACAGTATCGATAAATCAGGCTATCGCATTGGCAGCCGCAAAGATGATTTGAGAGTCGCCATGGCTTATGACGTTGAGGCCACTCAAATGTCGCAACTTTTTGCGATCCTCGCGATGAAGCAAGACACTTTGGGAAGTATGCTTACGACGGCTCTTGCAACGACTTATAAGTTTTTAACAACTTATTACGGTGGCGATCGTCAGTTGCTTTCAACAGCCGACGGAATTTTCGTTACGAATCCTCAACAAAGAATCATTCTTGAAAGATATTACCTCTATCCGGATTATCACACTTATACTGTGCCTTACGGAATTGAGCTGGGAGATTTAACTCCGAAAGAAAAGTCTTTAGAGCTTCGTAAAAAATTAAGCATTCCCGAGAATGCCCACGTGGCGGTGACGATCACCGATATGACAGAAGTTCAAGAGATCATGCCTTTGCTGCGGGCTTTTGAAAAAGTCGCGATCAAAAAACCGAATAGTTATTTGATCGTTGTCGGAAATGGACCGAAGTTTAAAGACATCGAATATCAAGTATTGAATCTGGCTTTGGGAAATCGCGTGGTGATGACTGGGGCTGTTCCCTCCACCGAGATTGAGGATTATATCGTTCTTGGTGATGTCTTCGTGAACATGGGGTCTAGAAGTACGGGTTTTGAGCCTTCGACTTTGGAAGCCATGGCCCAAAAGAAAGTTGTTTTAGGGTCGGAAGTGTCCCCAATTGCTAATATTATTGAAGACGGTCGCGATGGGTTTTTACTAAGACCTGCCGATGTGGACTCCATGAGTAATCTTTTGGTCGAAATTTTCTCAGGAACCATGCCTGCTGACGAGATCGGCGACCGAGCACGCCAAAAAGTGGTCGACCTCTTTGACACGCCTAAAATGGTCCAGGCGACTCTTGATGCCTACCGTAAAATCCTTCTGAACACAGGTTTGTATAAGAAGCATTGAGTTAAACTATTGAAAAGTGGTGGTCAGGCCACCGCACTTCTGTATAATCGGGAGTGTTATCAATACTTTAAGCTTATGTTCTTGATTTGAGGACTGCCGAAATGACAAAAGCGGATTTGATTAATTTAATCTCTGAAAAAGCGGGCATCACACGCGTAAAAGCTGAAACCGTTGTGAACACTATTTTTGATTCTATGGTGGAAGCATTGATGCGCGATGACCGTATTGAGATCCGTGGTTTCGGTTCATTTGTAAATCGTCAGTATGGTGCTTATAAAGGACGCAATCCTCGCACAGGTGAAATCATCAACGTCGACGAGAAAAAACTTCCGTTCTTCAAAGTCGGAAAAGAACTCAAAGAAGACATCAACAACGGGCCAGAGAAAAAAGGCTAAAAAACGAAGGGGCTTTCACAGCCCTTTTTTATTTCCAGAATTTCGATTTATCTGCACTCTGTTTTTATGACGTCATAAAAATCATTCGTTTTAACGAATGCAGTGACACATTGATAAGTCGGAACTGCACCCTTCACACGATAAAAACCGCGCACTGTTGTTTGAATCGCAAGATCTGCGCCTTCGACTTGTACGAATTTGTGGTTTTCAATCGCGACAACACCTTCATCAAAACCCAAAGTTTCTAGAACGCTTTCGTTTGTCATCGACCAAATTTCTTTCATTTTGCCAGCGTAAGAAGCGGGAGCCGCTGATAGAACCAATAATACAACGATAAGCTTTTTCATCGAAAACCTCTTTATATGTGATTGAAGATGCAGAGGTTCTAATAAAGAAACTCCCAGAATCAAAGTTAGGATCGTGTTGTTTGTTATTTTTACTGGATAAAGCCAAGAAATTTCGCGGGTCTTTCTCGAAATTCTCTTAGTTTGCCTTCCTAGAGGAGGTATGAGCGGTATTTTTCTCTATATAAAGACCATGAGTAAATAGAGATTATGTAGGTTGATTGCAATCGAAAAATGGGACTACATTATTAGCAATGAACACCATGAAGTTTCCAGACACCAGTATTTCGAAATACATCGAGGATTTTTCTCAAAAATACGCTCTAGAAATAGTGTCTATTAAACACATTCCGAACACTGAAGTGAAAGACGAGCTATTGCGGTCCACCGGAAACGATGATTGGAAGTGGACTCTGCAAAAATCAGGCAGCCCTGTACAATTAAATATTTCATTTCTATATCCATCTTATATTTATACTATTTCTTTTGTTCATCTTGAACGCGAGAAGCAAGGGATTAGGCCGTCGAACTTTTTCTTCGAAGAATATTTAAAGAAATATCTTAAGGCCAAATACGAATCAGAAATGCTTAAAAAACTAACTGAGGAACAAACTTGGAAAGAAAACTGGTCTTTGAAGTTTAAGTTTTTGGAAGAACATCTGACAAACGGCGATCTTTATGAAGTTATCAGTGGAAAAAAATGGCCCGAAATTTATTTCGACTGGAGAGATTACGTTACCCCCGAAGCCGCAGATCGTGTTCATGAAGATCAAATGAAGCTTATTGAGGAACACGGGCAAAAAACTGGCAAAGGCTGGCTGTATTGGATTAACTTTAAAAAGAAAAAATAAGAGGCACTAAATAGCTACAGAGGGAAAAGACGAAGGTCTGAAATGCGCTCTTTTCCGAGCATCGCCATAAACAGACGCTCAACTCCAAGAGCGATGCCGCCTGAAGGTGGCATTCCTGCTTCTAAGCACTCAAAAAATTCTTCATCAAGACTGACGACTTCTTTGTGAAGGTCTTTCTTTTTCTCTAAGTCTTCCGCTGAGCGCAGACGTTGGATTTCCGGGTGATTGAGTTCATGGAAAGCATTCGCAAGCTCAAGCCCCTTCCAATAGACTTCAAAGCGGTCTCCCCATCCATCCTCTGTTAAACGCGCCAAAGCCGCTTGATAAGGCGGGTATTTTTCTACAAAGATCAAATCTTCCGGCGGAAGCTTTGATTCGATTTTTTCCATGAAGATCAAAAAGAAAAAATCATCAATGCTGTCGGCACTGCGCACATCGACTTGCAACTTCTCTGCTAATTTTTTGAGTTCTTCTTTCGTTGTATCGGGGCGAAGATCAAAATCGCAGTAAGACTTAAAGAGTTCCGCGATTGAATAACTTTTCACACTGCGTGGGCCCGGTACTTTTAGAAGTTTGGTCAAAGTGTGCACGAGGTTTTCCACATCTTTTTTGATACTCGTAAGATTATCAAAAGCTCTGTACCATTCGAGCATCAAAAACTCGGGCTGATGTCTTTCGGTGACTTCGCCATTGCGGTAACAAGGAGCTATTTCAAAAATCTTTTCTGCTCCCAGGGCTAAAGCTTTTTTGAGGTGAAGCTCGGGGCTCGTCGGCAAATAAAGTTTTTGTGTGCGTGAGCCCACTTTTAAGGTTGTTGAAAAGACATCGAGACTAGGCTCCGTTCCAGGACAGACAACCAAAGACGGCGTTTTTAACTCGATAAAATCTTGAGAAGTAAAGAAATCGCGAAGACCTTGTACGTACACATTCCAAGTCTTTAACAACTCAGGATCAAACTGACGACGAGGCAAAGATCTTTTTTGCGGAGCCAGCAAAAGAATTTCTTCTGAAGAAACAACGGCGACTAAATCCCCTTCGATCAAGAATTCCGAATACGGTGGGGCTTTTTCAAATTGGATTTTGTGAGTTTTTTGATCGCGCTGGAGAATCAGTTTTAAAGATTCCCCATCTCTTTCGATTTGATAGATGCGGCCTGCTGCCTTGGAGTGAGCAGGCATCGCGGGATAGGACTTCCAAATCTGGGATAAGTATTCTTGTCTAGTCAAAGCTCTGCCACTTTAGCGGCAAAGTCCCTGAGTGCGCAAGTTTTCAAGCTGGGAGATGATCGAATCCATGTCATTAGCACCACCCAAAACGTCTTCGTTCACAACGATACGGTGCTTCACCCACGCTCCGTTATAAATTCCCTCACTCGCCATCGTGCAAGACGGCACGGACGGAATGGCTGCCTGAGCCGACGCGAGGTGAGTTAACATTGCGGTCATCATTGTTGTTAGTAGAGCGTAAAGGATTCTCATAATCTGCCTCTTTTTACTCTGGGTCTTTATGACACCAGAACCTCCCTGCATCCCATATAAAGCAAAGGGCTTGCCAAGAAGTTTTGCTACCAGCTCTCTCGGAGGTCCTGCGAAGTATTACTCGATGCGACTTTTCACAACTGGACGTTTCCGGGTTGTATTTTTAGGTAGCATCCTTTATTGGAAGTGTTGAATTACATTAGGGAAAGGAGCCTTAGATGCTCGATTTGCAACGCACCCTCAATTCGGTAAGGAACGACGCAGACTGGGTCAATTTACGTCTCGTCACTGAAAAAACAACTTGGCGCATGGTTCGCGATGAAAAAACGGATCGCAATCACGTCTCTTTCGATCAAGGAATCATGGTTGAAGTTTTGGTAAACGGCCATTTCGGATTTGCTGGAACAACGGATTTGAGTGAAGGCGGTATCAAAAGAGCTCTAGGCAAAGCGGTGACGATGGCGAAAGCTGCGTCCTCTCAAAAAGTCCACGAGTTTTCTCTGGCTCAACGTCCAACGGCGAAGGGTTCTTACAAATCTCCTGTGGTGAAACCGCTGGATTCTTTTTCGGCAAAAGAAATTACCGATATTTTCGTGGACGCCACTCGCGCCATGAAAGTTTCCGATAAAATTATGAATCGTGCCGCAAACACGATGATCGTGGAAACAGAATTCCAATCTGCGAGTTCTTCGGGTTCTGAGGTTCATCAAAACTTTTCGATCGTGAGCACGGACTTTTCTGCAACAGCCGGAGCAGGTGGAGAAACACAAACTCGTTCTGACAATGGTGGTCTTGCTCGCTGTTTGCAAATCGGAGCTGAGGTTTTCAACCGTGCTTCCATTTTAGAACGTGCTAAAAGAATCGCAGAGGAAGCCGTTGAATTGTTGGGCGCTGAAAACTGCCCTGACACGGCGATGGATTTATTGCTGGCCCCTGACCAAATGACTTTGCAAGTGCATGAGTCCATTGGTCATCCGCTTGAGTACGATCGTATTTTGGGTGATGAGCGCAATTACGCAGGTTGGAGTTTCGTAAAACCTGATGATTTTGGAAAATTGCAATACGGCTCCAAACTCATGAACGTGACGTTTGATCCAACGATCTCTGATGCGATGGCCTCTTACGCCTTTGATGATTCCGGATACAAAGCCACAAAGGAATTTTTGATCAAAGACGGCGTTTTGGTGCGCGGTCTTGGCGGTTTGGAATCTCAATCTCGTTTGAATCTTCCAGGGGTGGCGAACTTCCGTTCAGCTTCTTGGAATCGTGCTCCGATTGATCGCATGGCGAATATCAACTTGGAAGCGGGTTCTACAAAATTCGAAGACATGATCGCTTCTGTTGAGCGCGGTGTTTTCATGATGGCGAACAAATCTTGGTCGATCGATGATTATCGCAACAAATTCCAATTTGGTTGTGAATACGCAAAATTAATCGAAAATGGAAAACTTACGAAGACTTTGAAAAATCCAAACTATCGCGGCACGACTGTGAAGTTCTGGAATAGTTTGAAAGCTGTGAGTGCAAATCGTGAAACGTACGGCTCTCCATTCTGCGGAAAAGGTGAACCGAACCAAGTGATCCGTGTGGGTCACACAACTCCTTACTGTCTCTTCGGCAACGTCGAAGTTTTTGGAGCGTAGTATGAATTTTACTGAGAATATGAAAACAGCTTTTAACGCTGTCGCCGATCACTTGCTGGGAAATTTAAAAAACGGCGAAGATGCTAATATTAATTTGAATGCCGAAGAATCTTTGTTCGTGCGCTTTAACGGCAACAAAGTTCGTCAGAACACGCATGTTGAACAAAGAACTTTGGGTCTGACTTTACAAAAAAATGGCAAGACCGCGAACCTAAGTTTTTCTATCACCGGCCAAGCCGACGAAGATAAAAAACGTGCCGATCATTGGCTTGAGCAGGCTCGTAAAGAGTGTGATCTTTTGCCGGAAGATCCTTATCAAGTGGCACTTACAAACAACGGCACAAGCGATAACACTTTCAAAGGTGACTTGCTGGCAGATGAAAAAGTCATTGCTGCAATCACGGTTCCAGCACAAGGAACCGACCTTGCGGGACTTTATTGTGGTGGTCCTCTTTTGACGGGAAATAAAAACTCCAAAGGTCAAAGTCACTGGTTTGCGACAGAAAACTTCTTTATGGATTATTCACTTTATTTGGGTGAAAAAGCCGTGAAGTCGATCTATGCGGGCACAGCTTGGAATCAAAAAGATTTCGATGCAAACTTGGCACAAAGTAAAAATCAATTGCGCTTGATGGAGCGTCCAAAGATGACCTTGAAGCCGGGTGCTTATCGCACTTACTTGGCTCCGGGAGCTGTTGCTGAAATGGCTTCGATGTTTTCTTGGGGTTCTTTGAGCTTTAATGGTTACAAGCAAGGTGGAAGCTCTATGCAGAAACTCGCCGATAAAGAAAAAACTTTGTCGCAGAAGTTTTCTTTGCGTGAAAACTACGGCATGGGCCTTACTCACCGTTTTAATTCTTTGGGCGAATTGGCTCCTGAGACAATGGATTTGATTTCTCACGGCGAGCTTAAGAATTTCCTGACGAGTTCCCGCTCTGCCAAAGAATACGGCGTTCAAGGAAATGCAGCGGATGTCGGTGAATATCCTCGTGCGATGGAGATTTTGCCGGGCGGCCTTAAGCGCGAAGACATTTTGAAGGAACTCGGCACGGGTCTTTACCTGTCAAATCTTCACTATCTGAACTGGTCAGACCGTATGAATGCTCGTATTACCGGGATGACTCGTTATGCGTGTTTCTGGGTGGAAAACGGCGAAATTGTCGCTCCCATCGCGGATTTGCGTTTCGATGAGAGCCTTTACGACTGCCTTGGCGAAAATCTTTTGGCGGTAACGGACTTTCAAGAGGTCGACCCGATGGTTTCTACCTATGAAAGCCGCGCTTTCGGTGGAAAAAAGGTTCCCGGTATGCTAATCAAGGACTTCAAATTCACGCTTTAGGGAGTCCCATGGTTACGTATATGGTCCACTTGATGGTTCGACACGAGGCTTATGCTGAGTACGTCGAATGGCTTAAAACTGAACACATCAAAGAAATGCTCGCTTGCCCGGGATTCTTAGGTGCGGAGTTGTGCTTGCGTAAGGGTGGGAGCCTCGAGGCCTCGAGTAAAGACGTTAAAATCATCTATAAACTCAAAGATGAAGAGCACATGAAGCTCTACATGACTGAATACGCGATGAAATTGCGCGAAAAAGGCCTTGAGAAATTCCCGGGCCAGTTCTCGGCTCAACGCGAAGTTTGGCTTGAAACTATTAAGTTTGAGTCAAAATAAAGACAGGGGCTTCATTTAGGGGCCCTTTCAGTGTATGGTATCTCTGTAAACAAAGGAGGCTGTGATGGCTACAGCAGCATTTCAAAAAATTTTGGAAAATATCTCTGGAGCAAAAGGTGTTCAAAACCTTCTTGAAAGCTTCCAAAAACTCAACGATGAAATTAAGAAAAAAGAGTCTGAGTTGAAAGACCGTTTCGATCAGCAAAAAGATGAAAAGATCGAACTTGCTTGGAAGAAATACCAAGAGATCGTGAAAGTTCTTGGCACTTCTGAAGCGAAACTTGAAAAAGAAGTGAACAGCACGATCGCTAAAATCAAAAAATCTGCTGATGGTTTGGAAAAAAACATCGCGGCTTACAAAAAGAAAGCGATCGCGCAAAAGGCGAAACTTGAAAAAACTCTTTTCAAGAAAACGATGAAGAAGACTTCTGCGAAGAAAGCATCTGCCAAAGCAAAAACGGCGACGACTAAAAAAGCAGCTACGAAAAAAGTAGCGCGTAAGACAACAAAGAAAGCGACTAAAAAAGCTTAAAACTTCTTTGTAGTTTGAAATAAAAAAGGAAGGTGTCACTCACCTTCCTTTTTTATTTTAAGTCTGGTCTAGATGCTCCCGCAGGTCTAGCCTCCGTGAAAATTCCATCCGAGGATTTATAGTCCTGTCCATTGGACTTCAGTCACGTTACTTGTTGGAGACGCTGTTGCGCAACCCCTTGAAACCTATTTCAACTCTTTAATAATTCTAACAATAGTTAGGACGATCAAAAGAATCTGTTTAAGTATTCTTAAGACTGTCCGAAAAGACCTATAGCGGTTGGTCATTTTCGGATCTCCTTTCGGACAAACGGATAAGAGATCTTCTAAAAGCGAGTCCTGCGAGAGCAGAACTCGCTTTTGCATTTTTAGAGCCAGGTTGATACATTGAAGCTTCCTATGAAGTTCGTAAAAAGTGTTCTTAAGTATCTTGGCTTTTTTATTCTCGGCATGTTCGTTTGTGCCGTCGTCGGAATGACAGGTGTTTCTTATTACGCCATCGATCAGCTTGTAAAGGCACAGGCTCCAGAAGTGAAACCAGCAAAGAAAATGCCTGTCGCGAAAGCCTCGATGTTGCCAAGTCTTGAAGAAACGGCGAAAGATCCCGAAGCCGTGAATCCGAATTTGAAAGAAGTCACGCGCATTGGATACAACTACGCTGCGGAGTTTGCGATCTTTGATCATCTCGCGGAAGATATTTCAAAAAGATCTTTGCCGGAAATTTGTTCAACACTTTGCAATCCCTCTAATTTAGATCGTGAACGCGTAAAGACCGAACGCAGTGCTTATCTCGCGTCGTACTACAAACAAGAAGGCCTGCGTGCTTTGCAAGATCCTGCTTTCCGAATAAAGCTGGAAGAAATCGGTTTCCTGTCTCGCCTCTTCCCGGCTTCATTGAGGTTCGTGTTAAAACAAATTGAACTCGCGCAAAAGCAACACAAAGAAGTCGATAAATTCGGCCTTGCTGTGCATTTAGAGTTTGCCGTTCTTAAAGAAATTTCGAGCATGAGTGCTCGCTTCGATTCGATGAAGCAAGACACCGAAAAGTTGAAAGTTCTTCGTGAACTCGTGCATTCCTGCGAAAGAGGAACTCCTCGCAAGAAAATTCTCGCTGACTGTCAGTCTCAAATTGTAAACTGAATTGATATTCATTTTTACATCGTTTACCCCTAAAGCTTATGGGTAAAGGTGTCTCTCGCTCTCAAGTTTTATTCATGGTTGTCACTTGCATCCTGGTGATCGGCAACCTCTACTACAACCAACCTCTTCTTGGCATTTTAGCTCGTGAATTCGGTGTTGCTGAAAAAACAGTTTCTCTTATTCCCGCTCTGACTTTGATTGGTTATGCCATTGGCATTTTGTTATTAGTTCCGCTCGGCGACATGATGGAGCGCCGTAAACTTTTGCAAGTGAGTATGACAGCGGCGGGATCTTTGGCTTTGGCGATCGCGTTTAGTCCGAACTTCGCTGTTCTTTGTGCGTTGAGTTTTGTGATGGGCTTCTTCAACGTCTCTGCCACAGTTCTTATTCCGTTCTCTGCAAATCTCGCTCGCCCTGAAGAGCGTGGCAAAGTCGTCGGAACTGTGCTTTCGGGAATTCTCTTAGGTTCTTTGATGGCGCGAACTCTCTCGGGATTTATGGCGCAACATTTGGGCTGGCAGAGTATTTTTATTTTTGCGGGTGCTGTAAATTTGATTTTGGCCTTGGTGACTCAATGGGCTTTGCCTGCTTCAGAGCCACAGTTTTATGGCAGCTATAAAGCGCTTCTAAGATCAACACTCGAACTGATTCGCGATTTCCAACTCGTGCGTGAAGCCGCGATGATGGGTGCAATTCTTTTTGGTTCTTTCTCTGCATTTTGGACAACACTGACATTTTTGTTAGAAGCTGAACCGTTTAATTATTCTCCGCAAACAATTGGACTCTTCGGAGCCTTGGGAATGATCGGCGCTCTCGCAGCTCCACTGGCTGGACGATATGCCGATAAAAAAGGAACGGCCGCGACAATTCGTTTAGGACTTTATTGTTCGATGGCGGCGTTTGCGATTCTTGCTCTTTCATCAACATTCGTCGTTGGAATTGTTTTGGGCGTTTTGATCTTGGATTTGGGAATTCAAGTCGCGCATATTTCAAATCAAACGCGCATGTTTGAGATCTCGGCTGAAGCTCGATCTCGCCTTAGTTCCATTTATGTCTTCTTCTACTTTATCGGAGGAAGTCTCGGTTCCTATATCGGTTCCCAGCTTTGGAGTTGGGGAAAATGGCCTGCCGTTAGCCTTGGGGGACTTGTTTTCTGCCTCGGCGCCAGCCTCCTTTTCAGACGTGGTCAAAAAATACGCACGCTAACTAGCAAAATAGCGTAAAATAGCCTCATTTCGCCTCGCATTAGCCTACCCGCTCCCCTTACAAAACTTTCATACACTAGGGGGCGTGTGCTAGTCTCGGGGGCGTCATTGAGGTGCACATGAAAATTGCCGATTTATCTCCCCGTAACGAATTCACTCCCCGTCACATTGGTCCCACAGATTCAGATATCCACGAGATGTTGAAGACTTTGGGTTTTAATTCTTTGGATCAGATGGCTGATAAAGTCATCCCTCAACAAATTCGTACACAACACAAGTACGAAGATGTGGGCCCAGGAATTTCTGAGTACGGACTTTTGAATCACTTGAAATCCATGGTTTCAAAGAACAAAGTTTATAAAACTTATATCGGCATGGGTTACCACGACACAATCACTCCGACTGTGATTCAAAGAAACATCTTTGAAAATCCAGTGTGGTACACAGCCTACACTCCTTATCAGCCTGAAATTTCTCAAGGCCGTTTGGAAGCTCTTTTGAATTTCCAAACAATGGTTTCTGATCTCACAGGCATGGAGATTTCAAACGCTTCTTTGCTTGATGAAGGAACGGCCGCGGCAGAGGCGATGTTCATGGCGCACTCCCTTTGCAAAAACAAAGCGAATGCTTTCGTTGTTTCTCCTGAAATGCATCCTCATGTGATCGAAGTGCTTGGCACACGTGCAGAGCCTTTGGGTTTTGAAATGATCGTGATGGATCCAGCGAAATATGATTTCGCAAAACCTGTCTTCGGTGTGTTCTTCCAATATCCAAACACAAATGGCGCAGTTGAAGATTACGCCGATCTTGCAAAAAAATATAAAGATCACGGCGCTCTTGTAACTGCGTCTGTGGATTTGCTTGCGATGACACTTCTCACTCCTCCGGGGGAATGGGGCGCTGACATGGCCGTAGGCAACTCTCAGCGTTTCGGTGTGCCACTCGGTTTCGGTGGTCCTCATGCAGGATTCTTGGCAACGAAAGACGCTTTCAAGCGTTTGATGCCAGGCCGTCTTGTAGGCGTGAGTGTGGATTCTCAAGGAAAGTCTGCTTTGCGTTTGGCTTTGCAAACTCGTGAGCAACACATCCGTCGCGAAAAAGCGACTTCGAACATTTGTACAGCACAAGTTCTTTTGGCGAATATGGCTTCGATGTATGCGGTTTATCATGGTCCTCAAGGCCTTAAGAAAATCGCGTTGCGTGTGCAACGTTTGACGGGAATCTTGGCTGAGGGTTTGACGAAGCTTGGAATGAACGTCGCTAAAACTCCGTTCTTTGATACTGTCACAGTGACGACAGACAAAGCGGCAGCGATCGTGGCTCAAGCAGATAAAATGCAAATCAACTTCCGCAACTATGGTAACAACAAGTTGGGAATCTCTTTGAATGAGACAACAACTCTTGAAGATGTTGAGATGATTTGGGCAGCGTTCAATCTTGGTAACATGGCAGGGTTCACGGCTTTGTCTGTGGATGAGGCGCTGAAAGACATCGAGCTTCCAACGAAGCTCACTCGCACGTCTCCGTATTTGACTCACGTGGTGTTTAACTCTCACCACAGCGAAACAGAGATGCTTCGTTACATCCACGCTTTGCAAAACAAAGATTTAACTTTGACTCACTCCATGATCCCACTTGGCTCTTGCACAATGAAACTGAACGCGACAACAGAGCTTGTTCCGGTTTCATGGCCAGAGATCAGCAAACTTCATCCGTTTGCTCCGACATCTCAAGCGGTAGGTTTGATTGAGATGATTCATGACCTTGAAAAGAAATTGTCTGACATCACGGGCTTTGCGGGCGTGAGCTTGCAACCAAATGCGGGTTCTCAAGGTGAGTACGCAGGTCTTCTTGTGATTCGTAAGTACCACAAATCTCGTGGTGAAGGTCACAGAAACATCTGCTTGATTCCTTCTTCAGCGCACGGAACAAATCCTGCGTCGGCAGCTCTTGTGAACATGCAAGTCGTGGTTGTGGCGTGTGACGACCAAGGAAACGTGGATGTCACAGATCTTAAAGCGAAAGCAGAACAACATCGCAACAATTTGGCGGCGTTGATGATCACTTACCCTTCTACACACGGTGTGTTTGAAGAAGGCATCGTTGAAATCTGCAAAATCGTGCACGACAACGGCGGACAAGTTTACATGGATGGTGCAAACATGAATGCTCTTGTGGGCATGTGCCGTCCAGGTGTGTTTGGTCCTGACGTTTCTCACATGAATTTGCACAAAACATTCTCGATCCCTCACGGTGGTGGCGGACCGGGCGTAGGTCCGATCGGTGTTGCAGCTCACTTGAAAGAGTTCTTACCGACACACTCTTTGGTTCCTGAAGCAGGTCCTGCCAAAGGAATTTCTGCTGTGACGTCAGCTCCTTGGGGAAGCGCAAGCATTTTGCCGATCTCTTGGGCTTACATCACAATGATGGGTGCTGAAGGTTTGAGAAAAGCGACTCTAGTAAGTATCTTGAGTGCAAACTACATCGCTAAAAAACTAGAACCGCACTTCCCAGTTCTTTACAAAGGTAAAAACGGTCTTGTGGCCCATGAATGCATCGTGGACGTTCGCGAGATTAAGAAAACATCCGGCATTGACGTGACAGATGTTGCAAAACGTTTGATGGACTTTGGATTCCACGCTCCAACAATGAGCTTCCCTGTTGCGGGAACTTTGATGATTGAGCCAACAGAATCTGAATCTAAAAAAGAATTGGATCGTTTCATTGATTCTATGATCACAATCCGCAAAGAAATCACGGCGATTGAATCTGGAAAAATGGACAAAGAGAATAATGCACTTAAAAATGCTCCTCACACGGCGCAAATGTTGATGAAGCCTGAATGGAATCATCCATACTCTCGTGAAGAAGCGGTTTACCCATTGGAATGGTTGCGCGCTAACAAATTCTGGCCAGCAGTAGGACGTGTTGATAACGCCTATGGCGACAGAAATCTTGTCTGCTCTTGCCCTCCGATGGATACTTATCAGTAAGTGAAAAAGGTTCTCTTAATTAGACTAGACAAAATAGGCGACCTGATCTGCACCATGTGTGTTGATCAGGTTTCTTTTTTGAAAGACTGCGATGTTCAGTGGGTGATCTCTAAAGGCTTGGGATTTGTTCCTGACAATGCCGATCCCCAACGCAAGTACATTGAACTTTCTAAAGACAATTGGAAAGACTCCCTTCACGTCCTTCGTAAATTTCTTCGTGAATACAAGCCCGACGTCGCCGTGAGCTTTCAAGCTCCATGGTGGGTGAGCTACGCACTGTGGGCCGAGAATGTTCCTACGCGCGCGGGAGTGAAATCCCAGTGGCACAGTTTTCTGTTTCTGAACCGAGGTCTTCGCCAGCGCCGCAGTCTTGCCACTCAACATGAAGCGGACTACAACTTAGATCTTTTGCTTCACGCGTTTGATATTGAAGAAGATCTTTTGCAGGAAAAGACGCCAGTTCTACAACTCACGGCTCCTGAAAACATCGCGCTCCTAGATAAGCACAGACTGGCGATTAAAAAATATATCGTGGTGCATCCGGGAATGGCGGGATCAGCTCTAAACTGGCCGATTCCAAAGTACATCGAATTGATCGAAGAAGTTTCTAAGACAACACAAGTTGTGCTGACAGGAACTCCGGCCGATGAGCCTTGGCTTAAAGACATCAAAGAACATTTTAAAAGCAACCGCCATGTTCTTTCTTTGCAGAACCAATTAAAACCGGCAGAGCTTTTCACGATACTTAAAGATGCCAAGGCTGTTGTTGTGCCAAGCACGGGTGTTGCGCATATGGCTGCCTCTTTAGGCGCTACCGTCCTAGGAATTTATTCTCCCGTGCGCGTACAACATCCTCGCAGATGGGCTGCTCGCGGAAAAGACGTTCATATCTTTATGCCAGAAGTTCCTGACATCGATAACGTCGATCCACAGTGTATGGAGCAAATCAAAGTCGAAGATCTTTTGAAGGTCTTGGCTCTTCAGTAAGCAGATCTAATTTTTTTAGATCTGCAATGGCAGGTCCTTCGATCACTTTTCCTGCACAGTCAAAACGCGATCCGTGACAAGGACAGTCCCAAGATTTTTCAACATTATTCCAACCCACAATACAACCTAAGTGCGTGCACGCCGCTGACATGAAATGCATATCACCAGAGTCATCTTTGTAAGCTGCCACCATTTTCGCACCCGCTCGAAAAACGGTGCCTTCTCCTTCTTGCAGATCTGCCAATGGCGTTTTGGGTTTTGTCGTCACCCAATCGCCGTACTGAGCCGCCACATTGCTGTTCTCTTTGATAAATTCCGCAGAAGCTTTTAAGGAAATTCGCGATGGATTGTAAAGTTCCTCCCAAGGGTTTTCTCTTCCCATGATAAGATCTGTAATTAACATTGCTCCCAATGTTGAATGAGTCATACCATTCCCAGAGTCTCCCGTAATGATGTAAACATTTTCTTTGTCCATGGGGTTACGGCCGATAAAAGCCATTCCATCGACAGGTTCCATGACCTGACCAGACCACTGATAAAGAATATCCTCGATCATTGGAAATCGCGCTCGTGTCCAGGATTCAATTTTTTTAAAACGTTCTTCGGGATGATTCTCTTGCCCGGTTTTATGGTCCTCTCCGCCGGCAATGAGAACTTCAGTTTCTGCGGAAGGTCCCTTTTCTAAGCGGATGTAGTGATAAGGATCAAGAGTGTCCCAGTAAAGAGCTTTAGGAACAGATCCCGCAGGAATTTGAAATCCCAAAACGTAAGTTCTGTAAGGAGCTTGCTTCGTATGAATAGCGACAAGATCATTCACAGGAGAATTCGTAGCAACAACGACGGATTTACAATAAACGCGATGACCGTATTCTGTTTTTACAAAAGCTTCATCACCACCCTGAACTTCGGTGACATGAGTTCCCGTAAAAATCAGTCCGCCACCTTTTGTAATCCGTTCGGCAAGAGCCGCTAAATATTTTAAAGGATGAAGCTGCATCTGATTTGCAAACTTCAAACAAGGCCCCGTATCAAACGAAAGGAAAGGAGCTCTCTCAAGAAGTGCCACATCTTTAAGTCCCGCACGTTGAGCCGCTTCGAGTTCACGACGTAAGACATTTGGACGTGGGTCGTCTTGCGCAAACAAAAAGCCATCTAAATTTTCCAACTCACAATCAATTTGTTCTGAAGCGACGATCTGTTCTACTTTATCAATGGCGGCACGGTGGCTTTGTGCCGCAGTGACGGCTCCTTTTTCTCCGTGGTATTTTTCAATATCAAAAAAGCGATCGTCTAAAGCCGTTACGAAATGAGCTGTCGTCCGTCCTGTTTGGCCACTGGCCAGTCCATAGGCTTCAACCACACAGACTTTCTTCCCTTCCTTCATCAGCAAGTAAGCCGTGGTCAATCCCGCCATTCCGCCTCCGACAATACAAACATCCACATTGAGATTGTCAGAGAGCGGAGAAAAATTTGGCATAATTTGAGTGTCCATCCAAATTGACGTTGTCTCGCGGCGGTCTTGAGAATTCATGTTCTTTCCTTTGTTTTTTCCTGTTTAGATATAGAAAGAGCTTCTAACCTTCGCCATTTTTACTTGGATTTTCTGCGGGAATACACCACCGATGTGCCGAAATCTTTGCCTGAATCGCATGGATCCGTTAGTATTTTAACAATGCAAAGACAATTCACATACCCGCCTTCTTTTGAGGATTCTTTAACGAAAGCGCTGGCCAGTTATCAGCTCACGTTGAAAGATTCCAAAGCTCTCGCAAAATGTGTGCAGGCCTTATCGGATTTTTTTATTCATAAGCCTGACGACGCGACACCGTGGCACGAGACGTGGGCTCAAGTGGCTTATCTTTGTTATTATCTTCCTTTGAATGCCACTCGCCTTGGCGCCATCATTGAAGAAGCGGAGAAAAGAAATTTCTTTGCCGGCCTTGAGCGTGTGATTGATTTTGGTGCGGGATTGGCTACGGCGTCTTTGACACTTTCAGAAAAACGCTCTTTCAAGTTTCAACTCATTGAACGAGCGTCAGAGCCGCAAAAGATTATTGAAAAATTCTTCCCGCAGTTTCAAGCAGAGGAATGGCAGCGCACCTTCAGTGCTCCTAAGCTTAAAGATCCCGGAAAAACGCTGGCGGTTTTTTCTTACTCACTGACCGAATTGAGTGACATCCCTGATTGGGCTTATCAATGTGAAGCTTTGATGTTGGTAGAACCTTCTACCCAGCAGGATGGCAGAAAACTTTTGCAGCTTCGCCAAAAACTTTTGGAGAATGGCTATCATGTGTGGGCGCCGTGCACGCATGAAGGACCTTGCCCTTTGCTCACGCAGTCTAAAACGGACTGGTGTCATGACCGTGTTCATTTCGCCGCTCCTGAATGGTTCAATAAAATGGAAGAACAGCTTCCAATGAAAAACCGCACGCTCACGATGAGTTACTTGCTCATGCGAAAAACTCCAGCACAGAAAATCAATGCCGCCCGTGTCGTCGGAGACCAACTCAAGGAAAAAGGCAAAGACCGTCAAATGATCTGCCGAGGTTCTGAAAGAGAATTCCTTGCATGGATGCATAAATCCAAAATCGAACAGGAAATCCCTCGCGGTGTACTTGTTGAAATCCCTGACGATATCCAAAAAGTTTCCAACGAACTTCGCCTGGCTAAAAAAATTGAGGAGTATTTGTGATGACGTCTCCCCTAATTCCTTATTTAGATAATCCGCTTACTGACCTCTTTAAAGATCAATTAAAAGACAAGATACTTAACCAAATCTTCAGTTATCGAACAAACATATACTTCGAAAGCCTTTGGAACGAACTTCAAACTGAAAAAACGACTGGCAAAGAAACAGAGCAAGTGAACTTGCTCTTGGACAAAATTGTAAAAAGCAAAAATGGCCCAGACATGATTTTCGAGACGTATCGAAAAGTAGCATTTGGAGCTTCAAAAAATATAGGTCCACGAATGATCGGAATACTTTTAGCACCGATCTTAAAAGAAGAACGCATATCCACAGAAGACGAGGATCTAATATTTTCTGTTGCAGAAGAGCTGACGGATACCGAGCTTCTGGGTTTTACTAAGCATTTCGAAAAAACCAAACAACTACATTCCGATGATTTTAATGACGGGATTCCAGTTCCATTCTACAGAGAGAATTTAGAACAAACCGTAGGCAGATCCTTTTTTCGTCCGAATATCAATCTAGCCAAAAAGAAACTTGGCTCATTCGTTGGTAAACTGGCAAATATAGGAATTCTCCTTGAAGACATTATCGAAAATGAACAACCACAAGCCGATCCTCTTACAGGGATTCCTGGAGCTTCGGGCACTATTGCCATTGAATACAGCTTGATGATCGACCCTAAACATCAACGAATAGTGGATCTTATTAATCGTGCAATTGGTCCGACAACAAAGGGAACCGGAGAAGCCCTATGAGTTTTGACGACGACAACCAACAACCACCCATTGAAGTTTCTGCAAGCGACATCAGTCCCGAAGCTCTGCATGGGATTATTGAAAGTTTCATTCTTAGAGAAGGAACCGATTACGGTCGCGAAGAAGCTGCGTTCGAAACGAAATTCAAACAAATCAAAAAGCAGTTAGATAACGGTGACGTCAAAATCGTTTTCGATCCAAATACAGAAACTGTAGGTATTGTCACAAAAACAGAGTGGCAAAGAATGCAGAAGAAAAAGTAAACGCCGTCTCCTAATCATACACATGTGCTATATCCCATTTACCGTGACTCGAAATGAGTCACGGTAAACGACCCCCATTCCTGTTTATTCGAAATGGGAACATTTTGCTCAACTGAGCGAACATTTATGCCGATATATAATTACATGTTTAGGAACCACAAAGATGAATACCCGGGACGTATCTGTAACATTCATACTTATGCTCCTATTTATTTTAGGAGGATGTACACTGAGAGGCGATATCAGTGCGACCTCTCTTATTCCTAATCTTAAAGCCGCAGACTCCCTTGCTTATTACACAAACAATTCAGATATCAAAGTAACCCTGAAATTCAATCGTGCACCTCAAACGTTGGTTGAAAGTGAATTTCAATTAGTGAACGCCGACATCACGAATATCACGAAAGTAGATGAAACAACCTACATCGTTCACCTGACACCCAAAGGACAAGGACTTGTCTCTTTAAATCTTCCTCAAGGAGCTGCTTTGGGTCAGTACGGAGAAAAATCCGAAAGCTCCGACACCTTCGAGGTGATTTTCGACGACATTCTGCCTACGATTGGCACGGCAACAATTCTTCCCGCAGCCGTCAGTCCTGATCCACGTCCTATTATTGACGGGATGACGGAGCCTAAAGCGATCGTCACACTTTATAATTCCATCACTTGTTCCGGACAGATATTAGCAAACACAACAGCCGACAAAGATTCCGGAGAATTTCATTTCCCCATTGGCAATGCACTGACAGCAGAAGGTTCTTACTCGTGGAGTGTTCTTTCTGAAGACGCCGCAGGAAATACATTTTGTTATCCTTATCCTCTCCCCTATACGCTCGATCAAACAAACCCTTCGACACCTTCAATCAGTTTGGCGTTCGGTTCTATTCAGGACAGTCCCGTAGGGGTTGACATCGCGTCTTGCGATGATCTGAATCAAAATTCGGATTCGTTTTACAAAGTTATTTTTAGACAAGACGGAGCTCCTGCACCTGCTTTGACTGATGCCGACTGGATGAACTGCGCGACAGGTACAAACTACGTTGCAGTGGCGGGACCAGATGGCTCACACACTCTGACGATGTGGGTGCGTGACGAAGCTGGCAATATTTCACAAAGCAATCAAGTGACATTCACTTTAGATACATCTGTTCCGACGCTGACGGTTCCAACGACGGCGTCTTTAAACCGCAACGTGGGCGCGACAGTCTTATTTGTAGACGCTCAAGTGAATTCTAATGAAGAAACTCGCGGCACTTATTCTTTGCCAGCAGCTTCGTCCCCAAAATGTTCTGATTATGGAACTGTGAGTATCGATGCCACGACGGGCGCTTTGACATTTCAACCGGCCGCTCATTATTTTAATCGCTACAACAGTGCCGATTACAATGGCGGTCCTTGTAAGGTGAAAGTGCAATTTTCTGACAACGTTGTGCCAACACCGCACTCAGTGTCTTCGGAAGTTGCTATTACTGTGAATTTTGTGAATGAAGCCCCCCAAATCACAGCATGGCCTGGAACCAATGGCACCGTCGCAGAAAAATGCGGTAACAAATGTTTTGCCAATGCGATCTTTGACTTGAACTTTACAACAAATCCCGGTGGAGCGACATTTCCAGATCCACAGACTCTCACATGTTCTGCGACAACAGCGGATGGTTACTATGTGGATATCGCAAGCTGCAGTGTCTCTGGAACAACGGGAACTCTGTCTTTGCAGATGGGTGCAGCTCACGCTTCGGCTTCTGATACAACTCTGATCACGTTAACAGTCAGTGACGGTGTTACAACGGACACAAAAACTTTCGGCGTACATGTTGATAACTATGTGATGAGCATGTACCCAGCTTTGGCCGTCAGCAAACCGCTTTCTTGTATTTGGTGTCATGCGAATATTCAGGCCGATCTCGTAACTGATTTTGGAATTGCGCAAGCCAACTATGGAAACGCTAATAATATTCTTGGCGCAGCTCCGATCAATGCCTCTCACATGTTCCATGTCGACAACAACACCGTGCCGTTTTCAATCACAGGTTCGATGTATATGCCTGACATCACCATCACCGATAAAAACTTTATCAAACAGGCAACAGCAAATCCCAACTCGGCCCCTATCAACTTAAAAAATTTCTTCACCAATCCTTGGAACTACTATGCTCCTATTACGGATGCTCAGGGCACAATCCAAATGGATGGAGATGGTTTTGTCCAAGTCAATCCAGCGCCGACAGCGATGCCTGCTTGGCCGATGGCAAATATTCAAGGCGGAATCACTCTTAAATCCGCTGTTAAAATCAGAGCCCCTTCTGATGCGGAAGTTCTGGCGCTGGATGCTTCATTGAGTGCAGGTACTACAGCTTTCGTCTATAAAGGTCCAAATTCGAAACCAGGATTAAGTGGTTTGGAAATTCATGATTATGGTTACGGCAGCTTCGTGAGAAATAACGGAACGATTGTGTGTTATGGAAGTGTTATCATTAGCGGAACTCTTCATCTTGTAAATCCAGATATACAGACTGACGACGTGGGCTGCTCTATCTACGTTGCCGGAAACGTTTTTATCGAAACAACTCGAAATCCCGCGATAAATTACGTGGGCGGGGCCTCTTCTCCGACTTTGCAGATCACGTCTTCTCGCAATCTTCATATGGGTATCGGACTTTATGATCTTTATTCGATTCGCAATTCGAATAACGCTTATAACGATGCTTTGAAAATTGCCAATGCCGCAAATCCTGGAGGCCTTCGCGACGCCTCTGATGCCGCGTTAACAATTAAAAGTAATGACGATGCCGGAGCTTTCGAGTTTATGAAATGCCCTCTTCGTCCGGAACACGTTACATATCTTGAGTCTCACTATGTCTCTAACGGCAACTACACGTCTTGCGATCCGTCGGCGGACAGCGTGAAGTGCGCCTGGGCGAAAGAGCTTTTCAACACTTGGACTGGCACAGTGACAAACTATGATCACTTAACAACAACACCTCTCATTTATCGTCAGTCTACGAATTCACTTATCAATATGGTCACAGCTTACGAAACGATGTGCCGCTATAACGGCGCTTATCAAATGACGAATTACGCGAATTACGGTTGGACATGGGCCGGTTATTGGGGTGAACAACCAACGAAAGTGGGAGCAGCATCCATCAACGCTCTTCGTATTTCAACCATCTTCGATCACTTGCGTGTGAACGCTCAAAATGTGCACAGCCGTTATTATGGAGAATTCCGTGGATCTGTGATTTCTCCTTATGCGATCTTTGCGATCGGGAACTTGGTATTTAAATACGATACGCGACTTAACAGCGTCGTGCCTTATCCTAAGCTCATGGTTCCAAATCCAATTTTTGACGTTCAATAAGAGCAGACAAGAAGGCCTGACGAAAAATTCCTTTGAGTTTTCACTTCGAGATAAAAACTCAGCATGCGTTTCCATTCTTTGCTGCCTCGAAGATCAAGAACGGCTTTTTCTAACCACTTCTGCAAATCCGTGCGTTTTTTCGGATTGATAAGGACTTTGCGTGAGAACTTTTCAATGGGTCTGGCAGAAACATACAACTGCTTTTGCAAGCCCAACTCGCCAATCAAAGATCCGTAAAGCATACGCCCAAAAATCGCGAAATCGATTCTTTCGGAAGCCAGCATCTTGAGAATATTTTCGTAAGAACCCGCCTCAATTCTTTGCACCTGCTTGTGAGTGATCAAATCTTCAACCATCGCGTTTCGGTGCCCAATAACATTGGACGTTTTTTTACCAACCAAAGAATTACGATTTAAAAATTCCACGGGCTTTTGCGCGGGAGAGATCAAAAGGTTTTCATCTTCATACAGCGAGGACGTCCACAAAAACTTTTCTTCATGAGGATCTTTAAACCACTGAGGTGCGACCAAAGGCACCACATACGTTTTTTCTTCTTCCAGGTATTTTACCAATCGTGCCCGCGGAACCACTTCCACTTTGAAAATATATTTCCCCTGAGCTTTGGCATTTAAATATTTAGCAAGATCGTAAATAAGTCCGACCTCTTTATTTTGATCAACAATGAATGGCGGTGTCGTGTATGGCGAAAGTAGAGAAACGACTTCAGCAGAATACCCTCGAGTTATCCCGAAAACGCTGAAAGCAAAATAGAGAAAAAAGAATTCGTGAAAACAATGTCTTCATAATTGCATTCTATCACGAGATTTTTTGAAACAAGAAAACCGTGCTAAAGTACAAAGAGAACTTCAAAACTTCTCGGATTTTAAATAAAAAAACCGAGTGATCCGCGAAGACCACTCGGTTGATCGAGTTTTATTTTAAATGATACTTCAACGTTTAGTCGTGAACGCCGAAGCCTGACACAGGGAAAAGAGACACAGAAATTTGATATGTCTTTCCTTGTGAAACGCCTGTATCAAGAAACTGAGCCAATTCCTTGCGGAAAGCTTTGATTTTCTCTTTAGCTTCAGGAAGACGGTTTTCATCAACTGTGATTGAAATCGTTGATTGCTCACGCTCTTCCGTTGGCATTTTCTCCAAAAGACGCTCAAGCTTGCGCTTCATCTTTTTCTCGCGGCTGATTTCGCCAAAACGAGAAAGCTCTTCCGGAGTCAGGTTCAAACGCTCCCCGAACATACGGATTGTTCTCATTGTGACAGTTCTTTTGCCGTTTAGAATCTTGGACAAGAAAGACGAGTCCACTTCCAAATGACGAGCGAACGCACGCAATGAATAACGGGGATAGTTTTGGCTACGACGAGCCAATTCATCTTCAAGAAACTGTCTAAAATCTGAGTTTTTATTTACATCCTGCATGAGGACACAATTATTTGCAGGTACCCTAATAATCAATATTTTGTTCACAGCCTTACAGACATTTAATACTGCCATTCCGGGTGCGTCATGAAAAGGCCGAACATTACTTAATTTTTATCAAAAATCAATAACTTACGAGTGCGTCCCCGTTCGACAACTTCGTAATGTTCGTTGCTCAATTCATATCCAAAATTCGCTCTCCCGGCGAAAAACTGAAGCAGTTTTTCTTCATCTCTTTGAGGACACAAGATCAATCTTTCGGCTTCTAAGTGACCTTTTTCATGAAGACTTTGGATAATTTTAAAGATGGTAAACGCCCCCACTCCGGCAACAACAACAGAGCCCCGCAAAGGACGCGCAATCTCCTCCCCCTGTTGAGCAAGAAAGTGCGCCTGCGCAGGTGAATCCACACGATGATATTCGTTTTCAAAGCGTGTTTTTAGCTGTGCGATGATGTGCTCTACCTTGTCGACAAAATACACTTCGGGAAAAAGACCGCTTTCATAGGCGTTCAGTCCCATATAGCCATGGTCGCAACAGAAATCCCAGACCGGTTTTCCGGGCAAAAGAAGATCGTAAATAAGCTGCATTCGGCGAGAAAGTTTAAACATGGAGCGAGTCAAAATAGAATCCTCGTTGACTGTCTGTCCAGAGGAAAGGACACTCGGGCCCATGAAAAAGACACCTCTCGCAGAAACACATGAAAAAATGGGTGCCCGCATGGTCGACTTCGCCGGCTGGTACATGCCTGTTCAATACATCGGCCTTCGTGAAGAGCACAACAACGTGCGCACGAACGTGGGACTTTTCGACGTCTCTCACATGGGAGAAGTTCGCGTGAAAGGCCCGAAAGCTCTGGAGACCCTAGAGTGGCTGACAACAAACGACGTTGCCAAATTGAACGACGGTGAAGCTCAATACTCTCTTCTTCCGAATGACCAAGGCGGTTTGGTCGATGACATCATCGTTTACTGCCTTAAGAAAAACGAAGACTACCTTGTGTGCGTGAATGCCTCGAACAAAGACAAAGACTTTGCGTGGATGACGAAACACAACAAGGGTGCTGACATGACTGACGAGAGTGATCGTTGGGGTCAGATCGCCATTCAAGGACCGAAAGCTTTGGAACTTTGTGATCGCGTTTTCGGATTCAAAGTGAGCGAGATGAAATCTTTCACTGTAAAAACCGGCCAATTCCAAAACCATAAAATCATGGTCGCAACAACAGGCTACACAGGCGAAAAAGGCTGTGAAGTTTTCGTTGAGGCCGCAGGAACAGTGGCTCTTTGGAATGCACTTTTGGAGCAAGGTAAAGATTTGGGAGTCATGGGCATCGGCTTGGGTGCCCGCGATACTTTGCGCACAGAGATGAAATACTCTTTGTACGGCCATGAAATTGATGACACGACGAATCCATATGAAGCCGGTCTTGGCTGGGTGATTAAACCCGCTAAAAAAGACTTCATGGGAAAAGCCCAAATTGTAGGCAAAAAAGAAGCCGGTCTAAAGCAAAATCTTGTGGGATTTAAGATGCTTGAGAAGGGCATCCCTCGCCAAGGTTACAGCCTATTTTCTTTTGACAACAAAGAAATCGGCAAGGTAACAAGTGGTACACATTCTCCGACTTTGGATGAACCTATTGGGATCGCTTTTATCGACGTGGCTTATGCGAAAGAGGGAACAGAATTCCTTCTTGATATTCGCGGCCGCAAAGTAAAAGCCGTTGTGTGCAAGACCCCATTTGTAACGAAATAAGGAGCCGAACATGGCATTTCACATCCCTGAAGACTATTACTACACAAAAGAACACGAGTGGGCTCAAGTTGACGAGAACATCGTAACTGTTGGAATCACTGAATTTGCTCAAGATCAATTGGGCGAAGTCGTGTACGTTGAGCTTCCAGAAGAAGGTCAAAAAATCACTCAAGGCCAAACTTTCGGCGTTATTGAGTCCGTTAAAGCCGTGAGCGACCTTTATGCCCCAGTTTCAGGCACTGTGATCGAAGTAAATACAGCTTTGGGCGACGATCCATCTGTATTGAACGACGATCCAGTTAATGAAGGCTGGTTGGTTCGTATCGAAATGGATACCGAAAAGGAACTCGCAAATCTTATGAGAGCTCCGGACTACAAAAAATTGATCAGCGAGAAATAGTTTTTTCTTGCAAGATAGCGCAGAACTGCGCTATCACTGTGTTTCAAATTTAAGGTGTTGCCCCGCTGGTGAAATTGGCAGACACGCTAGACTTAGGATCTAGTGCGCAAGCGTGGGGGTTCAAGTCCCTCGCGGGGCACCAATTCCAACAGTACTCGAACCCACACGGGTTGAGCTGTTGAGACAGAAAAGCTGACTTTCGAGTCGGCTTTTTTTATGCCCGGAATCTGGGATTCCATCGGTTCCTGTGGCTTTCAATGATTCTTTTACGGGCGCGTAGAGGCCCATTTTGATCTTGGTTGGATGGATTTCGATGAATTTCACCAGATTTGTAAAGACTGGCCGTTGAAGCTCTTTAGGGGCTTGCTCTAAATTCGCTAACACTTGTTGGATCTTGGCCTTGAAACCCTCGTGGTTGATTTCTTGAGCGCGCAAATCCAGTTCTTTTGTTTTTAGATTTTCCTTTGCAAGTTTCAAGTCGTTCAACTTTTGAGTCATCTGCTTGATTTGCTCATAAAAAGCGTCAGCGGGAACTTCCGCTAGTAAGTCCGCAATTCTTTGTACTAAGTTGCTGATGCGTTTTGAAGTTGTCAGGATTTCTTGATCTAGCTTTTTGGTTTGCGCATGAATCTCTGGCAAGTCGCTTGTGGTCTTTGATTTGTAGATCTCGATCCACTTTGCAATGAGGCTTGGATCGCTTAACAGGGTCTTTAAAGACTTAATGACGATCTCTTCAAGTCTCGGAGCTCTGACGTTCTTTACCTGGCACTGATGCGCATGATCCTTTGCTAAAGGATTCTTAAGTTGAGGATGACCATAGTAAAAGTGCTTTTCAGTTCTGCCAGTGCCGGACTTACCACCGAGGGACTTCCCGCATTCGCCACATTGAACAAGTTCAGTGAGTGGGAATGGATATTTCTTCCAAGACTCAGGCTTGTATCTGTTCTTATTCTTACTTAGGCGTTCTTGGGTCTTATTGAATATTTCTTCGCTAACAATTGCGGGCCAAACGGCTTTTATCGTCTCTATAGCACCGCCTTTGTGTTTTACATCTTTAAGTCCCAAATACGTTTTGTTGGTTAAAAGGGATTGTAGAGTACCGACGGTAAAGATTTTGCCGCCTCTTTCAATGCCATGCTTGTTAGTAAACTTCTTGTTGAAGATCCCTTGCTGAATCAATGCGACTTGGGTTTTACGGAGCGATTCTTTTTCAAGAAAGGTCACAAATATTTTCTGAACAGCACTTGCTTCATCTTGATTGATGACAAGTTCACCTTTGTTTTTGGGATTGCGATCATAGCCCAATGGAATTGTCCCACCATTGAAAAGTCCACGCTTAGATCGTGACAGCCAGTTGGCTGCGATTCGTTCAGACGTTTGCATGCGTTCGTACTGGGCATAGTTGATAAGATTAAAGACCATCATTTCGCCACTGGCAGTTGTTGTGTCAAACTGCTCGCGTAAAGTGACGAAGCTTGCTTTATGCTTTTTTAAAAGATCCCAAACCTCACAGAAGTCTTTGATGTTGCGATTCAGGCGTGAGAGTTCCGTTGCTATGATGAGATCAATTTTTCCAAGTTTGATGTCGTTAAGTAAATGCAGGAACTCAGGACGACCCTTCATGTTCTTGGCGGATTTACCTTCGTCGCAATAAATGTCGACCAAAGTTCCCCAGTTGGGTTCTCTTTTATTTTGAAATTCTATGTATTCTAGTAAGCGATTTTTTTGAGAGACAAGTGAGCCATCTTGGATTCTGGCTTGTTCTTCCGTGGACACACGGATGTAGATTCCGATTCTTTTCATTAGCTAGCCTCCTTCATTTCTGAAGCTGTGCTTTGATCACTCGCTTGATCCTTATGCGTTTTCATAGCACGGTCAATTTCGAGCAAGGCTTTTACCAGTTGCACAACTTGGTTTTCGTAGTCAGTTCGTTTTAATTGCACCTCGATCATTTCAAGTTCGTAGTTTTGTACTCCTACAACTCGCATCAATTACTATTTTCCTTATTCATATCTGTACCTCCGTTTTTTGATTGATTGTTTTTTTTGCCTTTTCCTCCTGTCTTTTGTTCCCCTCTCTCATACTCTATTTCATTTATATTTTCCTATTAATTTTTCTTATCCTGTCCATTCCATTTTCCCGTTTCGTGACCACTTCCTCTCGTAGAGGGGGAGTGGTCACGAACGCTTGCGAGGGAAAATGGAATGGACAGGACTCCGAGTTCTTCAAATATTTTGAATATTTATAGGGGCTTTTTCTTCTTCAGATCGAATTAAATAACCGCGGAAGCTTTCCGTTTATTTTCCGCAGTATTTGGAACTCGCTTAAGTGTGCCAATGAATTGCGCGGACGCCGTGTCGCCTAAAATCCGCGATCGAAGGAACTTTTGGTTCAAATATTTTTCATTTCTGTCGCGGCGAATTAGGAATTTATTGTGTAAAAAAAGATTCAAATTTTTTGAAAGGTTTTAGCTATAGGATTCTGAAAAGAAAAAACCCGCTGATTTTCTTAAAGTCAGCGGGTTTCGATAATTACTTTGGCAAGTTCACAAGTAATTTTGTACGCCGGCTCTATTCGTGCAGGTATTTATATTGCAATCAAAAATTTGAATAGAAATGCCTTCCGATTTCTGGATCGAAAGGCATTTTTTATTGGCTGGAAGATCTACCAGCTTATTTAAAGGAGCAAGTAACTGTTTTGTTAAGGACTGTACTGGTATAAGATACGATTTGACCTGAGTTGCTAAAATTAATCTTAAGCAACTGTAGCGGCTTGTAGTAGTCATTGCTCAAGGAAATTTCATTTTCTCCAGTTTTTTCGATGTCCTCGGAATGTTTAACACCCCAGTCAGTAATTTTAGTAACAATTTTTTCTTGGCTGGAATATTCGAGAGTATTCCACACCGGATCGCTCATATAAGATCGCGCTACAGTCTCGACAAAACCATCCTGAATGGTAATTACCAAGCTACAATTTCTTTCTGCGATGATTACCTCAGGCGAAGTTACTTGGCCTTGGAGAATGAGGTTAACTGCTTTACTTTTGTTTTGAGACTCCGCAGAGTTTATAAGTTTCTCTAGCTTCGAGTAGTAATACTCTTGTCCACTAGAAGCATGAGCCATTGAGGACAGAACACTTAATAACATGAAAGGGACTAATAGTTTTTTCACAGGAACTCCAAAATTTCGCAGGGCTTAAGTTTTAAGAAAAATAAGATAAAAACAAAGGCACGACTAGATGTTATTATTTTCGACAGTAAATTTTATCTTTAAAACCTCTGAACAAAATCAAATGGCTCTAATACTTAAAACGAATAGGTTCGCACTGGCTTCCTGATCCCAAAAGACCTCCTGATTTTTACTAAAATCCGGAGGAGTCCCGATTAAAACAGTTTTGGCGTACAAATGCTTCAGAAGCCTCGATGGCTGCCGCAGCCTTGAGATAAGATCCATACAAACTAACGAGTCGCTGCAGGTCTGAGGACAAAAGAGCTTTAGGCTCCACGACCTCATCAAACTCTATTTCTATCAAAGTTTGAGGGTTAGGCAAAAGTGGTTCGTCTACTCCGGCGACTTGCGCACCAAATCTAAAAAGCTGACTGAAAAGTCGGCTTTTTTATTTTTTACACTTAGTTCTCGTTAGGAGTTTGTGCGGGACTTCCCAGAACTCTGGACCAAGTGAAACCTCCACTGATTAAACTCACCATGTATGTTCGGTTCGGAGAAGCACCCACTGATAAGTCATCTAGTTTTTTACCGCGACAGTCTGGTGTGCTCATCATTTCAGCCCGAACAGTGTAAGGCGCCATAATAGAGATGTAATTTCCTGAACTCCAGGTTTTAGTTTGTCGTGGCGGCACACAGCCATAGTCTGCATGTCCACTGTCGAAGGGGTCGTAGATAGTGATCCACATTCCATAGTCCGTGTCGTTCACCGTCGTAATCGGCGAGATGTCTGCTTTCGAAACTGATGACAACGTCAAGCCCGCCAAAGCTACCAAAGCCGCCATTAGATATTTTGCGTTTTTCATATTTTTCTCCTTAGTGTTTTGCTGTTGTTATCATTCACTAAGGCAAGAGCGGTGCCAGCCAAAACGGACCCCAAAAATAAACCTAATCGTTCTTTTTCACCTCTTGCCGAAATCTCGGCACAACCTCGCGCCGGATTTCCAGCAGGAGCCGAGTTACCAACAGACTCACTTGGATTTCTTCTTCTTTGCTTCTGGTTTGGGAATGGATTTGATAAAGGCTTTGGCCTCTGCTTTTTCTTCATCGGAAATATGTGTGAATTCAGTGTTGGTCAATGCCCCAATGAGAGCGTATGCATAAAGAGAATGGCGATATTTGGGATTATACTCGATCAACTTTTTCATCGTCTTTTTCCAGCCAAGCTTAATAAACTGCTGAGCTGTCGTGATGCCGATTTTCGCGAATTGCTTTTCCGTGACTTCACCAAGATTTTTTAGGTCAGAAATTTTTTTGGCTTTCTTCAATACGTCTTCAGCAGGTTCATCTGAAAAAAGTCGCGGCTTTCGTGTGTCGATCTTCGTTGAAATTTCGTCTTCGACATTCTTTCTTTTTTTGGAGTTTCCTTTTTTTCCTTTAGGCTTTGGGATACTTCCCCAAAAACTGCTAGGTCTTAAAACTTCGCGGAGAATATCGGGAACGATTTCTTCGAAACCTTCGGTATGCAACGGCAGATAAAGCCACTTTGGCAAAATCACATGCGGAGATAATTCTGGAAATTTTTTGAGAGCTTGTGGTTGAAACTCACGCTCGACAGGAAACATAGTTCCGTTCCAGCGTTTGTCATCGGATTCAAAAATCAAGAGTACGATTTTGTCATCGATATAGTAAGCAAATCCACCGAACATGGATTTGCGCCGATACCCCTCCTCGGGTAACAGTTCTTCAATCCACTTAAGCTCGCCAGGTTCTTTTGCCATGACTCTTAGTTAACATGTTAGGACTGAGCATTCAACCGCATTACATTTTAAGTTTCACGGTCGAATTGCTCCAATATGAAACGAATTTTCCAATTTTTAACTATACAAAAGAATGTTTGATGCCGAAAAGATAAGTATGCTAAAAGCGGTACGTTTCTTCTTAGTTTTCCTGTGGGCCACGGTCAGTATTTTATTGGTCTCGCTACTGAATGGCGTCCCTATTTTAAATGCTCCTCCTCCGGGTCGATGGGTGCTTACTCACGTTATTGACTCAGCCACCGCCGAGGACCAAAGAATTCTTGATTATCTTCTTCATAGAAAATCGGTCAAAGTTTTTGATGAACTTGTGATTCTTCTTGAGCCGGACGAAAATCTTCAAACTCAGTTACGCAAAAAAGGATATATCGTGACGCTGGGAAGCCGACAGTTATTGGCCCAAGCGCTGCCTACTTTGCAGAGCCCTTATTTTCTCGTGACTTCTCCCAAGGGGGAAGGCGTTTACGCCGGAGCGTACACCGAGAAGATTCAGGATCTTGAAATTGCGCAAAGTTATTTCAATCGTAAAACGCTCTCAAATTTTCCCATTTCTGGTTGTGGCAACAGTGTTCGGGCTCAAAAAGTTTTCGATCCACAGTCTTTGATTCTTGCACAACGAAACGAACTTTGATTATTTTTTCTTCGGCACGTCCTTAATGGTGATTTTCTCATCAAGCTGTTTTTTCAAAGCCTCGACAAATCCATTTCTTAAAGACTCCCAGAAAGCGCCCCATTTGTTGATATTCGGCGCCTTGGAAGCTCCTTCAAATTCAATCTTGGTAGCGACAGTGTGATCTTTGCTATTTCTTAAAAAAACATTGGCCCAGGCGATAGCGACTTCATTAAAAAATCTTTTGGGGCTTTCGAACTTTTCTTTCGGAGACATAACGTCGAGATTTTCAAAAAAAGGTTTTACATAACCTTTCACCATATTTTCTTTGGTACTGACTTCTCCATAAAGACTGAATTTCCCGGAGTGCACTGTGAAAGAACCGTAAGCTAAGAAAAAATCATTCAGCTTTGTGACATCTAACTTATCAAGTTTAAACTTGGATTCAAAAGCCGGAAGACGAGAGAGCAAGTTGATTTTAGCCTCGGCATGAAGCTTTGCACTTTTTTGCAATCTCGCTGAAGCCTGCACCGTGCTGGGCAGAAGTTCTTTTCGGTCATCAGTGTTTTTAATGTTAGTGGCTTCCGCGTTGATTTCATCCATCACGATTTTCACCGGCACTTTAAATTCTTTGTTAACGAATAAGACTTCACCGTGGGTCAGTTTAAATGATTCAAGCTCAATAGGAATTAACTTACCAACAACGGTCTTCCAGTCTTCCCCACCGCCGAACTGCTGTTTCTTTTTTTCCTGGCTGTCGACGAGATTAAGTAACACGCCATCCACTTTAAGATCTCCGAGCAACTTTCCTTTGAACAACGCCCGCCAGGCCAAGGACAGGTCCGTGTGTTTGATTTCAATCAATGGATCTTTCGCACTTTTTCCTTTTTTCCACAGACGCAGACCTTCAAACTGATAGGCCCCTCGATATAAAGCCAGACCGAAGTCGTCAAGATGCCCCTCATAGTTCTGAAGCTTCTGACCAAGGTACCAATTAATTCCATACTTCACTCCCACCGGAAGAAAAATACGGACGAGGATCAAAACTAAAATCAGGACCCAGATCGCAATAGGAATTTTACGCAGGAGCGGTTTTGCATTCATGGCGCAAGCTTATCAATGTAAACCGCAAGCGCATCTTTTTTCGATTGAAAATGGCCCTTAACAAAAACATCTAATTCCATTAATCTAGAAGGAACTCTTCCAAAGGACCTTTTTTGTTTCGCAGCTTTTATTTTTGCTTGGGCTTGTTATTCGTATTGTGTGTTCAAGCACCTCAACAAGCTTTTGCGGAGACAAATTGTTATCTGATAAACGAATGCAGTCATTTTCGCAGAGATCCTTCAAGCCCTTCCCCGGGCACACAGGTTAAAATCAATCCTTCTGCAGTACCGACAGACAAGGGATTTGGTGTTGAAGTTATTTATTTTAGTGACGGAGGAGATTTTTCTTTGGTGCGAGGAAACGGCCGAATGGGAGCAGCGCTTTCCCCGTCCAATAGTGAAGAAACCTTTTTTGGGGCTCCGGGCTTTGAAACCAACGAAGAACTTTTAGATCGAAAAATAAATAAAAAGAAATTTCCGAATCAAAAGTACACTCTGGCTGCGGCGTTCGATATTGTCGACAGAAAAGGCAGCGGCTTTAATCGATACAGTCTTAAACTTGGAGCGATGGCAAAGTACAATACTCTCACGAAAAACGTGACACCCGGTGCGGGTCTTAACGGAGTGTGGGGTCCTTTTTCCATTGGCTATTCTATCTACGGTGATGAAACTCAAGTTGATCTGGGCGGCGGAACTACGAACACAATTAAATATCAAGTTCAGACTTACAATATCGGTCTGTACCTTAACTCATTGATTTTAAACTATGCAAATTTGCGTTTGAAAACGGCTGAAGATCCCCTCTATGGCGAATACGTGGCAACGGTTCACCTCTATACTGCCAGCCTCACACTTGGAAAATTTATTCTGACGGCGTCAAAGCGTTTGGAAGATTCGGATGCTCCGGCATTCAACTATGAGACGGACCAACTGGAACCGCAAAAAATCAAAGAAGAATATTTTGGCGGAGTTCAATATTCACTCACCAAAAATTTTATGCTGGGTGTGCTCTACAATTATTATTTGTTGCGAGAAGCTTCCGCGACGGCGACGTTGTTTTTTTAGTAGCGCAAAAGTCACGATAAACAACAATGTGATTTGAACTATTTCACTCGAGTAATTGCCTCCCCCGAACGTGTGGCGACCTTTTCTCGAACCGATACACTCAGAACAAAATAATCAACCATTCAGCATTTACTTAGTTATGCTTCCTAAATTTTTCACCGAAAAGTTCTCAACCCCGCGTTTAGAAAGCGCAGAAAAAATTAAATGGAGAGAACATGAAATTCGGAAGTAGTACGTTTGCGAAACTAGTTGTAACCGTGATGGTGGCTTCAATGGCATTTGGTTGCGCGAAAAAAGAGGAAGAAGAACCTAGTCTTGGTAGCGGTGGACTGACTGCGGCTCAACTGGCAGGTACTCGCTACAGTTCTTGCGTCGCCGTCTCAAGCGATGCCACTTTTGGTGCCGCTTTTAATGGGACATCCTACATGCAAGGCCTGACCTTTAATGCGGATGGAAGTTATGCGCTTTCTACATTTTGGTTTACGGGTGCAAATTGCCAAATGGGTGGCTCACCAATTTTAACTTACTCTCAAGCAGGAGTCTTCCAAGTCGGTGAAATTATGGATACGCCAGCAGGAGCCACGAAAGTTGTTATGACGGTGGGTGTTTCCCAAATGACAACATACGGTGGAACTGCGGGCGCATCGCAAACATGGGCAGGTTATTTCAATGGTGCGCCTGGAAGTCCGGGATTTAGTACATCTGCGAATGATACTAAAACCGTATCTGGATGGCAGGCCCTCAAGGTCACTGCTCCAGATTTCTCACTTCCAACATTTCCAACCACCGGCGATGTTCTTTACAACGCAGTTACTCTGGATACGTCTTCAACAAAGACATCCGTTACATCATTCCGTCAGACAAGCACTATCTGGAGCGCAGGACAGCCTAGTTCTTATCCGACGACGTCTGACATTACTTTCACGGAACCGTAGTTCTTATTTAAATAAGTTTTATTCGTAGAAGGAGGCCAAGCGGTCTCCTTCTTTTAATAGCTTTAAGTCCCCTCTCGGATGTTGCCTTGCATTATCGCTAAATTCCTCCTCTCCGGAGGGCCTGAAAAGGGTGCATGTTTAGGGAAAACCTGATAGATATTGGGGACCTATGACAAATGCAAACAACACCCGTTCAAATCCCTACAATCCCGTAAAACCCGATGTCCAACTTGCAAAGCAAGAAGAGACGATTTTAGATTTCTGGGATCAAGAGAAAATTTTTGCGCAGTCTTTAGATCCAAAAGGCAAAAAGACTTACAGCTTTTATGACGGACCTCCGTTTGCAACAGGTCTTCCTCACTACGGACATTTGCTTGCCGGAGTTTTGAAAGACGTTGTTCCTCGTTACTGGACGATGAAGGGCTACACAGTTCCGCGCCGTTTTGGTTGGGACTGCCATGGTCTTCCTGTCGAGTATGAAATCAACAAAACTCATAAAATCGAAAGTCGCAAAGACGTTTTCAAAATGGGCGTGGCGAATTACAACGACGCTTGCCGCTCGATTGTGAAACGTTATTCGACAGAGTGGAAAACAACTGTTCGCAGAGTCGGCCGTTGGGTTGATATGGAAAATCCATACTTCACGATGGACGTTTCTTTCATGCAGTCTGTGTGGTGGGTGTTCCAAGAGCTTTTCAAAAAAGGTTTGATCTATGAAGGCTACAAAGTCGTTCCTTACTCTGTAGGGATCTCGACGTCTCTTTCAAACTTTGAAGCCAATCAAAACTACAAAATGGTTCAAGACCCTGCGATCACAGTGATGTTTAAGTTGATCAATCAACCAGACACATCTGTTCTTGCATGGACGACGACTCCTTGGACTCTTCCTTCGAACTTGGCGTTGGCAGTGGGTCTTGAAATTGATTACGTGAAAGTTCAGGAAAAAGCGACGGGTCGCAAACTTATTCTTGCGCAAGCTTTGCTTCCTTCTGTGTTCAAAAAACCAGATGAAGAAGTTGAAGTTTTGCAAATGATGAAGGGTCAAGAGCTTGTTGGTCTGACTTACGAACCTCTTTTCCCATACTTCGGTGACCGTGCCGATAAAGGGGCTTTCCGTATTATCTCTTCTGATCACGTGACGACTGACAGTGGTACAGGTGTCGTTCACATGGCGCCAGCGTTTGGTGAAGAAGACTACTATGCGTGTGCGAAAGCTGGCATCCCATTGGTGAATCCTGTGGATGATGACGGTATGTTCACGAGTGAAGTTCCTGATTACGCTGGTAAACGCGTAAAAGACGCAGATAAAGATATCATCGCAGATCTTAAAAAACGCGGGAATCTTTTCAAACAAGATACAATCCAACATAGTTACCCATTCTGCTATCGTTCAGATACTCCGTTGATCTATCGTGCAGTGTCTTCTTGGTTCGTGGCGGTTGAGAAAATTAAAGAACAATTGATCGCGAACAACCAAAACACAACGTGGGTTCCGGATCATCTTCGTGATGGTCGCTTCGGTAACTGGCTTGAAGGCGCTCGTGATTGGGCGATTTCTCGTAACCGTTTCTGGGGAACTCCGCTGCCTATTTGGAGAAATCCTGAAGGCGAAGTGATCTGTGTGGGTTCACGCGCGGAGCTTGAAAAACTTTCTGGTCAAAAAATTGATGATCTTCATATTGAGTTTGTAGATAAAATCACGATTCCTTCTCCGACAGGTAAATCACCACTAAAACGTGTTGATGGCGTTTTGGACTGCTGGTTTGAATCGGGTTCTATGCCTTACGCTCAATGGGGTTATCCTGAAACTTCTGTTGAAGACTTCAAAAAGGCTTTCCCTGCTGATTTTATCGCGGAAGGTTTGGATCAAACGCGCGGTTGGTTCTACACACTTTCAATCATTGGAACGGCATTGTTTAATCAAGCGCCGTTTAAGAATGTTGTCGTGAACGGTCTTGTTTTGGCTGAAGATGGTCGCAAGATGTCGAAGAGCTTGAAAAACTATCCTGACCCAATGGAAGTTTTGAATCAGCATGGTGCCGATGCTTTGCGCCTGTATTTGATTGATTCTCCAGTGGTGAAAGCGCAAGAGCTTAAGTTCTCTGAAAAAGGTGTTTACGATATCGTTCGTAAAATCTTGCTCAGATGGTGGAACTCTTATTCATTCTTTGCGAACTACGCCAACATCGACGGTTTTGTTCCGAAAGGTGATGCGAAGAAATCTCCAAATATTTTGGATCAATGGGTTCTTTCTCGTTTGAATGGTTTGATTGCAAACACTCACAAAGAGATGGACGCTTATCGTTTGTACAACGTCGTTCCTCACCTGCTTCAATTCATTGAAGACCTGACGAACACGTACATCCGCTTCAACCGTTCATTGTTTTGGCAAGATGGCATGCCTGAGACAAAACGTTACGCTTACGAGACTTTGCATGAAGTTCTTGTGACTTTGTCCCGCTTGATGGCTCCGTTTGCTCCGTTCTTGTCTGAAGTGACTTATAAAAACTTGGCGCAAGTTCTTCCGAATAAGAAGGACTCTGTGCACTTGGAAAGCTTCCCGAAAGAAGATCTTTCTATGCTTCGTCCTGAATTGGAAGAAGCCGTAAAAGCAATGGATACTCTTGTGACGTTGGGACGTAATCACCGTGAGAAGATCGCAGTGAAGGCGAAGATCCCTCTGAACGAAATCAAGATCATCCACAGAAATCCGGAGCTTTTGAAAACGCTTAAGATGTTTGAACATCTTTTCATTGATGAGTTGAATTTCCGTAAAGTGACTTACGATTCTCATGAAGACCAATACGTGCAGGTGACTGCGAAAGCAAATTTCCCTGTTTTGGGTAAACGTTTGGGACCTAAGATGAAGGCCGTCGGTGGCGCGATTCAAAAATTGGATTTAGCTGCGATCTTGAAACTTGAAAACGGTGAAACAATTCAAGTGGAAGGCGAAGACATCCAATTGACTGACGTGGAAATCCGTCGTGCACCAAAAGGTGACAACGCGAACTTGTCTGTGCACCAGATCGTTTCTATCGAAGTCGATCCGACAGTGACTCCAGAGCAAGAGCGTGAAGGTTTGGCTCGTGAGATCATGCGTAAGGTTCAAGTGGCTCGTAAGTCTGCTGACTTTAAGTTGGATGACAAGATCACGCTTGAGATCGCTTGTACGGCGGCTTTGCGTGAAGCTCTTGAAGCTCACAAAGACATGGTTGTTTCTGAAACTTTGACGATGAATTTGAATATCATGGATGTGGCGGCTGATCCAAAAGGCACACACACAGAAGCTTCAGATATCGACGGCGAAGTTATTAAAGTCGGTGTAACCGCTCTTCCTCGCGCGTGAAAAAGCTCGGGGAAGAATTCTCATTCTCAGCAATAGGCATCGTCAGGACTCCGTTCAAAGACAAGTTCGGAGTTCCTCGCCAGCCCGGCCTTGCGGCTGAAGCCAAAGGGGTTATTAAACTAAACCCCGATCCTGATTTAAAAACCGCACTTAAAAGCCTCGAAGAGTTCAGCCACTTGTGGATTGTTTTTGTTTTCCATGAGCACGGCGGAAAAAACTGGAAGCCGAGCATTCGTCCCCCAAGACTGGGCGGCAATCGCAAGGTGGGAGTTTTGGCTTCGCGCTCTCCTCACCGTCCGAATCCTATTGGGATTTCTGCTGTGTCGATTGAAAAAATCGATCTTGATGCCGAAGGTGGAGCAGAAATCTATGTCGGCGGCGTTGATTTGATTGATGGCACTCCGATTTTGGATATTAAACCCTATATTCCTTACGCAGATGCGATTCCTGAAGCGAACGCGGGATGGGCTTCTGGAGATATTCCTCGCTATCCTGTGCAATTTACAGAGGACGCAGAAGCAGAAATTGCAAAACGCGATCCTCGTGGAGAAAAGAAACTGCGCGCGTTGATTATCGACATTTTAGAACTTGATCCTCGTCCAGCGTATCAAAAACGTCAGTTGCCCGTAGAAGATGAAAAAACTTGGGGCACAAAGTATGGTTTTGATGTCATCGGTAATGACGTAAAATACGAAATCCGCGAGGGATATTTCTTGGTCTACGCTTTGGGTTATCAAAAGTAGCCAATCTTTGCCTTAAATATTTTTCTGTGTTTTTCTAAGTTTATGAAAAGACTTCTTGGGGTTTTCATTCTTTTATTGGCGTCGTGCGCAAGTAAATCACCTTTGCCGCAACCACAAAAATTTACTTCTTCGAAATGCCAAAGACTTTTTCAGGAAGCCGCTTTTGAAAAGGCTCCTGACCAACTTAACAAAGTGAGTGATTTGTTTTTAGCGGGTTGTTACCAGGAAGTGATCACTTTAGGCTCCTATGTCCGTGCTTTTCACCGTGATAAATTTTATCAATTAACTGCTGAAGTTATAGAGGTGGCGTTACCCGAAGGTGTTCTTACGGAATACGTGATGGAGTCTTATGAACGCTCCTATTTAAGCATTCTCATTGCTCTAAGTTACTTCAATCTTGATAAAAAAGAAGAAGCCTTGGTCGAACTCCGACAAAGCATGATGGATGAAAATGCGCACATTTATAATCATGGCAACGATCCAGTAATTACTCTTCTGCATGCTGCAATCTGGAGTAATTTCGATTTAAATGTCGCTCGTCCATTTTGGAAAAAATTAAGTGAAGATAAAAATGTATCCAGCGAAGTCCAAAGCTTCAGCCAGGAGCGTGTTCAAGAAATAGATGGCAATAAAAAATTCGAAGGCACGTGGCGAATCTTTGGATTGGGATATATGCCGCGCTTGACCTGGAAGACCGATTTCATAAAACGAGAAAATGGTCCTTATAAAATTATGCCAACAAGAAACTTTCCCAAAACATGCTCCACGAACTCAACCATTCTAATGCCGACATCGTCATGGGTTCAAAAATTATCTAAGCGATATGAGGCTGACTATCATCCCCTGCTCTATACAAAAAGTGTTGTGCGAGTTCCCTTTGGATTTACCTATGGTGTTCTGGGTGTCACTACAGGAGTCGCGGCCGGCGCCACGGGTTGCGCCATTGGTGCCTATGCAAACTCATCCTCATTATGCGCAGACTCATTGAATGCTGCAGGCTACATTATTAAAAAAACAGGTAACATGGTCGAATACGTCATGGCACCAGACTTAAGACACTGGGAAAAAATGCCCACAGCCTTTTTTATTACTCGCGGGAACATTGATCAGTCCGTTCCTTGTCTCTTTGACGTCGAATTGAATTTAATGACTCTTCACACCCTCGCCCGCTAGTGCTACATTGGCGGGATGGAAAAGATCAAAAGTCAGCTATTGAAATTTTATGAAGCCAATGAAACCAAATTGGATATTTTATTCTTTTTGGGCGGCTTCTTTTTTGATGTTTTAACTTTGTCTGACGTCGATGATATTTTGGGAGTGACCCAACAAGTTGCGTATCTTTTGATCTTGGGTGCGATTCTTTATTTTGATTTCTTGGGTCGCCACGAGGCTTTTCAAATTCCGAAGCGCTTGGAAAAAATCTGGGAATATCGACAACTGGCTTTGCATTTTCTTTTAGGAAGTCTTCTCAGTCTCTATTCTTTGTTCTTTCTTAAAAGCGCTTCGCTTTGGTCATCGATTGTCTTTATTGCACTTCTTATGGGCTTGATGGTGGCCAATGAGTTTAAACGCGTGCGCGAAAGCGAAATCAACATCAAGATCGGTCTGTATGTCATTTGTGTGTTTTCGTTCTTCTCGATTCTAGTTCCCGTGCTTTTGGGTTTTGTTGGTATTGTTCCTTTTCTGCTTTCGATTTTGCTCACGGGCTTCACTCTTTACGGAGTGTATGGGCTTCTTAAAAGAAAGATTTTAGACAATAAAGCTTTGCTTCGAGGGCTCGCGGCTCCAGGAGCCATTGTTCTTGTTTTGTTCTTTGCTTTTTATTTTATCGGTTGGATTCCGCCGGTTCCTCTTTCAATTCAAAACATGGGCATTTACCACATGATTGAAAAAGCGGATGGAAACTATATTGTCTCTTCAGAAAATTCAGGATGGATGTTCTGGCACACGGGAGATCAGGAATTTCTTGCAGAGCCTGACGACAAAATCTATTTCTTTGCACAGATCTTTTCTCCGGCGCGTTTTAGTGATTCGGTGATTTTGCATTGGTACTTTAAAGACCCCAAAATGGGATGGCAGACTACAGATCGAATTCCGATGAATATTTCTGGAGGACGTAAGAACGGTTATCGCGGATTTGCGTCAAAACAAAATTATTCTGAAGGCAAATGGCGCATCAGTGTTGAGACGACCGATGGCCGCGAAATTGGTCGCATCTATTTCACCGTAACAAAAACGCCCGAGATCAATCCCGAGCGCACATTTTATAAAACGATTTATTAGATTATTTTCTTCCGCACGTAATGTGCGTGAGGCTATAGAGTTCTTCACCGCGAAGATCTTTAAACATCTTCACTTGGATAGTTTTTTCCAAGTGATTGGCTTGAGGAACACCTTTCACATCAAAAGTGAAATAGATGTTGTTCAGATACGTGTTTTCAGCAAAAGAAATTCTTGAGCGCGCTTCTTTAGCAAGATCTACCTTCGCCATCTTGAAATCAACAGCAGAAAAATCCTTTGATGAACTCATCTGCATGCAAACTGCATCTGCAACACCCATGGCTACTGAATCAACCGCCTGGCTTCCACCTACGCCGAAAAATAAGCGCTGACGAGTGCCGCTTTTAGAATCCGCCATCAAAGATTTTAGATAAGGATTTGTGATCATAGGTCCCTTTATAAGATACTGCTCCATCTCAGAATTTCGATCACTTGGAATGACGGAAATATCCACCGCTCCTAAAGACAAGGAGTTCACACCCACATCACTTTTAAAAATAACAACATCCCCTTTAAACTCGCTTGAAAGGTTCATAGGCAGGGACTGAATGTCTGTCATGGCTTGCGCAGAAAACGAAAGAGCCAACAGGAACCACACCAAAAGGCTTTTCATAAACACTCCCAAATAAATGAATTCGTTCCATTTGTTAGCAATAAGGGCACCATTTTCCCCTCAAATATAGAGAAACTGCTCCCTTAAAACATGTTTATGACTTAGGCAGCGCTCTAAATTGTCACCGTTCTCAAGACTAAGGCTGAGTCTTTATGCTTATAAACGCGGTTTTATTGACTCCCGTTTTTGATTAAATTCACAATAGCAAATAACCTTTGGGAGCCTACTATGAACAAAATATTTTCACTGACGTTGCTGACATTTTCATTTTTCTTTATTGGTTGTGCATCGATTCCTCAGGCAGATAAAAAACTTGATGCTGAAGCCAAGTTATTCAAAGCACATCCAGAGAAGTCCATTCTCTATGTCTATCGTAATGAAGCTATGGGCGGCGCCGTTAAAATGGATGTCGTGGTCGACAATGAACTTCTTGGCGAAACAAGAACAGGCCACTACTTGTGGATCAACATGCAACCCGGCGTTCATGTTATTTCAAGTCGAGCAGAAAACTCTCACGATATCGAATTAAAAACAGAACCTGGGAAAGTTTATTATGTATGGCAAGAAGCCAAAATGGGCATTATGTATGCGCGTACAAAGCTTAACGTCGTCGATGAAAAAACAGGACAAACGGGAGTTCGCGAGTGCAGCTTAGTGCAACACCGCCAACCCCGCGGCAACGTCAATGCAAGACTTCACTAATTAGATTTTCTTAAGGGCTTCTTCCAAATCGGCGATAATGTCTTGGGCATTTTCCAAACCGATCGACAAACGAATCGCGCGCGGATCGATACCACTTTCTCCGCGCTTTTCCGTTGGAATCGCTGAATGAGTCATGAAGCCCGGAACCTCGATCAAAGTTTTTGTCAGGCCTAAGCTCACTGCCAACGTGATTGCGTAAGAATTTTTTGCGATATCATCGACGAACTTCTGACACTTTTTCATGTCGCCTTTAAGCTGGAAAGAAATCATCGTGCCTGGAGCAAATGTGTTCTCTGGAGACTTCAAATATTTTTTCGCAAGCTTAAACTGCGGATGAGTTTTCAAACCTGGATAAGTCACACTTTGAACTTTTGGATGCTTTTCCAGGAATTGAGATACTTTTAAAGCCGTACTCTGCTGCTGCTCAAAACGAATGGCTTGAGTTGAAATTCCATACACAAGAATATGCCATGCCGAATACGGATGAATGATCGCACCGAAATCTTTACGGGCCACACGTAACATGCTTTCGTGTTCTTTCGGAGCAATCACAGCGCCGCCCATTTCCGTTCCAAAGCCTGAAATATTTTTCGTCAAACTTTGAATAACAAAATCAATACCCCATTCAATAGGTCTTAACGCCCACGGAGTCGCAAACGTATTATCCACAACAGTGTAGATTTGATTTTCTTTTTTACGTTTCTTATTGGCTGCTTTCACAAGGCTTGCGATTTTTTCTAGATCCGCAATTTCCAGAATTGGATTGGAAACAGATTCAAAGTAAACAACGCGAGTGGCAGGATCTGCGAGTTCTTTTTCTAAAACTTTAAAATCATTTACATCAATCAAAGAATTTTTAATTTGTAAACGAGGAAGCCAATTCGTCAAAAGACTGTAAGTGCATCCGTACAAAGTTTTGTGAGCCACCACTTTATCGCCCGCTTTTAAGAGCGACATCAAAGTGGAAGCAATCGCGCCCATGCCACTTCCGAATGTCACGGCACACTCGCCTTTTTCTAAAAGAGCCAACTGGTCTTCCAACATTTTTGTCGTTGGCTCTTCCAAACGATCATAAATCCAAATCGGCGAATCCGTCTTTTGTGCACCGAAGGTACTAAAACCTTCCGCTCCGCGCTCCAGCGATCCCAAACGGAATGTTGTGGAAGCAGTCATTGGCGGAATCAAGTGATGAGAGAACTCCCAAGATTGCGATAAGAATTCACCGTGAATGGCTTGCGTTCGCGGCGATTTAGATGACTTCTTTTTCATGGATTCCCTCACTTTTATAATGGAGGAAATAGAGCACACATTCTAAAACTTGGGAAGAAAAGAGCGCCGGAGCCGCACAGCGCTTTCATGCTGCAACGTATCTTTTACGTCTTCTTACGAAGAGTGATGAAAAAATATTGCGCGCCAGAGGAAGAATAAAGTTCCAACGAACCCGTCCCCTGGATTTTCAATGTAGAACCGGTTTCCACAGAGTTTCCCAGAGCAGAAAATATTCCCGCGGCGCAAAATAAATAATGAGTCCCGGAATCCAGAAGTAGTTTCGAGGACTTCCCCGCCTCAATTTGGTTTACAGTTAAATTCGCAGAGATCTGATCGCGACGATAAATCACGCCAAGATCACTCACTTCGCCACTCACCAAGCGACAATCCATGGGAGTTTCTCCAGAAAAACGCAAAGACTTTAGAGGCTCTAACTTTTCATCATTTAAAAAAAGTCCCGCACCTTTCCACACCACAAGCAGGCGATCGCAACCTGAAAAGTTTGAAAATGGGGAAGAAGTTCCCACCGTCGCCGAACTCACGCGCCACAAAAAATCATCACCGGGAAATGCCGAACCTTCCGGAGAAATATCAATCTGGGCGGTCGAGCCCAAACCATTTTTCCACGGCATAATCTGGTATTCGGAACTTTTGATTAATTTTGTGTCCATATGCATTCTTATAGCCAAATGATCTTCCAGTTGAAAGAATTCTTTTCAGTATGAAGATTTTAAATTTGCGCGAGCTTAATCACAAAGAATTAGAAATCAAAAGAACCGGCGAAAAACTTTCTCACTCCTCTGTTTTAAGTGAACTCGTGGATTTTTCAAAATTCTTTACGTCTCACGAGATCATTCCTCCAGGGCGAAAAGCTTCTTCACCTCATTCGCACAGTCACGATGAAGAAATGTTTTTGGTTCTTGAAGGACATCCCACACTTCACCACGGAGAAAAATCTTACGAACTATCCCCGGGGGACTTCGTGGGCCTCAAGCCCCAAGATCCATTCCATCATCATCTTGAAAATAAAACTGCTCAAGAGGCACACGTTCTGGTTATTCGTTCTAGGTCAGAAGGCGATGAAGTGGTTTATAAAAATAAACCTGAGAATCCTATTCCAAGAATCGAAACGGATCGACTTGTGTTGCGCCCCTTTACTCTTAGTGATGCCAAAGAAGTTCAACGCATGGCTGGAAATATCAAAGTTGCTGAGATGACCGCTTTGATTCCACATCCTTACCTTGATGGCATGGCGGAAAGTTGGATTGCTACTCACGCAGATCATTTTTGCAAAGGCCAAGCCGTAAATTGGGCGATCACACTGAAAGATACAAACACTCTTGTAGGTTGCATCAGTCTGGGTATTTCTCAAAACCACCAACGCGCGGAAGTCGGCTATTGGATCGGTGAAGAGTTTTGGAGTCGAGGTTTTTGCTCGGAAGCTGCGATTGCAGCCATTGACTTTGCCTTTACAAGACTTCGCCTCAAAAAAATCACATCCTCCCACATGGCCATCAACCCAGCCTCGGGAAAGGTAATGCAGAAGGCAGGTATGGAACAGGAAGGTTATCTCAAAAAGCATTTCCATAAAAATGGACGTTGGATTGATATGGTGGTCTACGGGATTCTCAATCCAGACTTTATCGAAAAATAGTCCTGCCCTCGGAATTTTGATTTGCTTACGGAAGCCTCGTAGTAAAATCAAAATATGAAAAAAATAAATGTCCTTCTCTGGATCGTTCTGTTAGCTGGATGTTCAAGTTTTCAAAAACGCGCGCCTCAATCGGAGCTTTCGCGTTCTCCGTGGTTTTTTGAGCAAACCTTTTATGAAACCCAAGATCCTTTCGTTCAAAGCGTTTACCTGCGAACGGGATATTACTTAGAAGCTGAACCTACAAACTTTAAAGGCTGCGTGCTTTATCTCGAAGGTCTTGCAGACTCCGTTGCAAACCACAGTGCTTTATTCAATAAACTCAGCAAAGCCGGATATCGCGTGATCTTTTTTGATTATATGGGACAAGGCGGATCGCAGGGCTCCATGAACAACACGCGTATCGTGGCACCTCTTTCATCTTCCTTACAAATTTCTACGCAAGCGAAATTTATTTGGGATCGATACTCTAACCGCAAAGATGAATACTTCGGCCGCGATTGTTCACAAAGTAAAAAAATGGTTGTGGGTTGGTCAACAGGAGGACTTGCGACCTACGGCCTTGCTCACGAAGGCTGGGCTGATGCCGTGGTCTTGGTCGCTCCGGGAATTCATCCTAAGAAATTTGTTGGTGAAGCTGCGGCCTCACCGAAACTGATGTTCACATTAGATCAGGTGATTTCCGAAAGAACTCTTACGCGTAATAAGTTTGAGAAAAGTTTTAACCCTCACGTCGATCCGATCAAACCGATTTCTCCGGCTGTCGTTCCACTTTTTGCCACGAACCTGTTGTTATCGTCAGAATTTTCGCAAGGCTGGGAGATCCCTAAAAAAACCGCAGGATTGGTTTTCCTCTCGGGAGTTGAAGACACTTACGTGGATCGCCTTGCCACAGAAAAAACTTTGAAGAAAAAGGCTTCGCATTTCAAAGTTATCGTCTACAACGGAGCTCTTCACGAAATCGACAATGAAATTCCGGAAGTGGCCAATGACATGCACGAAAAAACAGTGCAGTTCTTTGATTCTTTTCTGGCAAAACATTAATCAATCACTTCATCAAGGATCCGCGCAATCGCCAATTCCTGAGGAGGAATTCTTTGTCCTCCTTCAAAATCCCAAGCAATCGACAGCATCGTTTTCGCAAAAGCCCAAGCGCGAATTCTTTGCGGATCAAATGGGAGTTCTTCACAAAGCACATCCAATCGACGCAAAATGAAGGCCTTTAAAGATCCCGATGGAGACCAATCTAAGGGATTGTATATCATCGACCCCACTTCAGACACTTTGTCGCCGACGTAACCGTGCGGATCAATAATCTTCCACTCTGTTCCCGAAAGCAGAATATTGTCGTGGTGAAGATCACCGTGCAAAAACACATCGCCAGAGGACGGCTGTGAAAGTTCGCGGTAAATGGCGACACCCTTGTCTAAAAGTTTTTTCTCTAGGACTCCGTCAAGAAAACGGAAAGAAGAAATCAATTCGGCCAAATGCGGAATATGTGGAGGAACATTCACTTGATGAGCCACGTACAAGGACTTTATCAAACGAGCTACCGTTCGCGTGGCTTCATTATCATGCCCCGAAATAGTAAGCCCTTGCAAAGTTTGTCCTGGATTTAGCTCTTCCATGAAAAACACATTGAAATCGCGATCAAACGCTACTACCTGTGGCGACAAACCTTGATAAGAGGAAAGCCACAGCGTCTCCTTGGAATAATCAGCGCCTGAAGGTCCCATTTTCAAAATAGCTTTGGTGCCATTTTCCATCGTCACTCGCGCGACAAAGTTAAAACTGAGATTATGAACAGGCGTGAGCGACTGCAGTTTCCACTTTTGCGAAACCTTTTGCAAAAGCAGTGGCAGCTCCGCTAGCCACGCCTTTCCTTCGGCTCCATAAACTTCAAGAATATTTTTTGTAAATTCTTTTGGAAATTCCATCAAAACTAGACTAGCAAAGGAATTCCTGCATCGTCATGAGATTTTTTTGTCAAAAAACTTGCTTTCAAAAATAATTCATGAACTAATTAGTACATAAACGGAGATGCAATGGCCAGACCCAAAGATCTCGAACGCCGGGATAAAATTTTAAAGAACACATTGAAGGTGTTAAGAAAACACGGCGGCTGGGATTTATCCTTAAACGAAATCGCGCGACAGCTTCATACCTCCACGCGCATGCTGGTCCATCACTTCGGTACAAAAGAAAATTTAATCAATGAATGTAAAAAGAATTTAGAAACCCGTCTGCACAAGAACCTTTCCAGCGCCCCTCCCCACAAAAACTGGAAAGGTCTTGTTTGCTCTGCGTGGGAAAGCTCTTTGCAAGATTCTCACAGGGACGACCGCAGACTGAGTTTGATTTCAAATCTTCAGAGTCCGCGCAAGTCACAGAATCAAAAGGACAACGAACGTGTTATCGGCTCCCTCCGCGAACTTCTCCCCTCCCGATTGAAGAAGTTCGCGGAGGATGTATTTATCTATGCTATGGGCTTGGATCTTTACGTCCTTTCGGGAGGCAGCACGGATAAAGCCCTTAAAAATCTGCAAACTTACTTGCGCCGTCTTGAAGACAAAGCTGCATAGATAAAAACCTCATTCTTCTTTGTAAGAAACCTTTTTCGGGGCTAAATTTTTTCCGCGTTCCAGATGTTTGAATATCTGATCGACCTCTTTCTCAAACGCTTTTTCGTCTTGATGAAGACCATTTAAAACTGTACTCCAATGACGAACGATTCCCGCCATTGCGACGGCCTCTTTAATTTCCTGAGCAGTCGCTCCGTCTGCTTTTGCGAACTCAGTTCCCGCGTAGACACAGTATTGACAAGGGATCTGACTTGAAACTGCAAGACCGATCAGATCTTTGGTTTTTGCATTTAAGACAGTATTTGGATTCATCTCGACAGCCTTAAACTCATTCCAGGCACCAGCAATACCGGATTCGGGATAGGCTTTCATAAAGTTAGGAACAAAACCTATTGAGTTTTCCATGTCCTTATAAGCCGATGCCGCATCAGTCACCACGACGTTTTCTTTACCCTGCGGCGGATTCTTCATGGATTTCACAAATCGATCCACGTCCATCTTGAATCCGGTCATATCTTGTTGAGTTCCGTACAGATAATTACTCCATCGGCGCACACTTGCAGAAACAGCAATTGCAAAATTCAACTCGGCCGTTTTTGCGCCATGAAATGTCGCCGCTTTTCTGTGGAAGTAAACGCAATAGCGGCAAGGAATTTGCGAGGCGACGGCAAGCCCGATGAGTTCCTTTATCTTAGGCTCAAGCGCCGTGTTGGGACTTAATTGAATCGACTTAAAATCTTCCCATGCTCCCGGCAGCGCTTCCGGTGGGAATTCTCTTAGAAACGTCGGCACCATTCCAAACATACCGCGTATTTCAGTCATGGTTTTACTATTGTCCATGGTCTGCTGTTTTTCGGCGGCCAAACTTAAAGAACTGGCCATTAACAGAGCTATAAAAACAATCCGTGTCTTCATAAATCACCTCTTTCTAAGAGGGTATTTCGAGCGGCTTAGGTCATCTTTTCAAGATTTTTACAGGGGGTCTGCAGACAGTCAGGGGCCCGACCAGGGGCCAGATCGTTTATAACGGATTTGAAAGCCATTATAAGCGTTCTCAACGAGTTTCTACACAATTGAGTTTTTTCCTCTTTATATCGCCTTTTATTTAGGCTACAACCAGGGCTCCAATATCGGTCTCTCTTGAGTTAATAGCGTAGGGCTCATTTCTCTTTAGTAGTACCCCCATCCTAAGGAGGAATACATGGGCAAAAAATTATACGTTGGAAACCTTTCTTACCAAATGGACGATCAATCTCTTGGTGATATCTTTGCTGAATTCGGCACAGTTGAATCTGCACGCATCGTAACTGATCGTGAAACTGGTCGTAGCAAAGGTTTCGGTTTCGTTGAAATGTCTTCTGATGACGAAGCTCAAACAGCGATCACAAAATTGAACGGCACTGAGCAATTGGGCCGTAACATGAACGTTTCTGAAGCGAAACCAATGGCTCCACGTGAAAACCGTGGCGGCTTCGGCGGCGGCAGAGGAAACTCTCGCGGTGGCGCAGGCGGCGGACGCCCTCGTTACTAAGATTTTTCTTAGAAATTAAGAATGCTAAAAGGGGATCTGTTGAAGATCCCCTTTTTTATTTTTCTTCGGCTTGAACTAAACGCACTGACATCTTGTTATTTTCTAAAACATCCTTGGCTTGAATTTGTTCAACACGATCGTTGTAAGCGATCGACACTTGAGTTCCTTGAATCGCGTGTAAAAGTTTGCGATGAAGTCGTTTTTCCTGTTGAGTCGCCTCCTTCACAAGTCCGTTAAAGTCACTTACGGCCGCCATTGAAATCGAACTGCTAACAAAACTGATTAAAACGATAAAGAAGCGCATCCTTGCCCTCCTGTTTAAGTTCCTATCTATAGGAGTCCTGGGAAAGGTCCGTCGGTTAATAATTTGCAGCTTAAAGCAATCTCAAGCTGACTTTTTTTATGTCCTCACTTAATTTTGATTTCATGAAGAATTTAAAAGCTGGAATCCTCTTTATTTTTATTACAGTGACTCTGGACATGATCGGGATTGGTCTAGTTATTCCTTCCCTTCCTGACATCATGAGACGCTTTGTAACGTCAGAAGCCAGCGTATCGGAGTACTTCGGATACTTTATTGCGCTCTATGCACTGATGCAGTTTATTGCCTCGCCTTTATTGGGAGCCCTTTCAGATCGTTTCGGTCGACGCGCAATTTTATTGGTGTCGCTCTTTATCGCGGGATTTGATTACATCCTGATGGCTTATGCTCCGACAATTGAAATTCTTTTTATTGGCCGAGTGATCTCAGGCCTTACCGGAGCTAACATCACAGTGGCCATGGCCTACATCGCTGACGTGAGTGATGATAAAAATCGTTCAGCGAATTTCGGGATGATTGGTGCCGCGTTTGGCTTGGGATTCATCATCGGTCCCGCGATCGGCGGTTTGCTAGGACACATGGGACCGCAGTATCCATTCCTCGTTGCTGCTGGAATGAATTTGCTCAACTTCCTTTTTGGTCTTTTCATTCTTCCTGAATCTTTACCCAAAGAAATGCGTCGCAAAGTGGATTTGAAAAAAACAAATCCACTCAGTTCCTTGAAAAAGATTTTTCAAGCCAAACACATTCTGGGTCTTCTTGTTGTGTATTTCTTTTTTCAATTGGCAGGGCAAACACATCCTTCCATTTGGACTCTCTACACAGAGACTCGCTTTGGTTGGACGACGGCGGAGGTTGGGATTTCTTTGGCGCTTGTCGGAGTTCTTTCTGCAATCGCACAAGGTTGGCTCACACGCATTGTGATTCCAAAAATCGGTGAACGCCGGGCCGTTGTTTACGGAGCTTTCGGATATGGAGTGACGTTCTTTCTTTTCGGAGCCGCAACGCAAGGTTGGATGATGTATGCGATTTTGATTGTCTCTTCCATTTTCTGGGTGTCTCAACCGGCGTTGCAATCCATGATAACTCACAAGACCCCGTCGCAAGAGCAAGGTGAACTGCAAGGAACGCTCGTAAGTTTGGCTTCGCTCGCAGCAATCATCAATCCTCTTGTGGCGACAAAGTTGTTCTCTGTTTTTACCGCGAATCCACAGGGGGTTTATATCCCGGGCGCTCCTTATTATTTCGGGGCCTTGATCTGCGTCATCTCGTGGATCATTATCGCAAAACAAAAGACGGCTTAATTCGAGACCGCTCAATAATTTGAAAGCTCATTTTTCTCAATGAGCTTTCACTCTACTTTAAATTCTTAAAATCTTGTTTCTAGCCTCTCGTACCTTCACAGCTTTGTGATAATATTAAAAAGTCAGCTGCAAGGCGCGAGGGGGTCGTTATCTATCACGGAGAACGTTTTAATAGCATTACTCATTTGATCGGCGCAGCTCTTTCTGTTGCTGGCACTTCGGTGCTCGTGACAATGGCTACGATTCAGGGTGATGTTTGGAAAATCGTCGGCACCAGCGTCTATGGTGGGATGCTCGTTCTGCTTTATACGATCTCGACTTTGTATCACAGCCTGCAAGGGCGCGCGAAAAAAGTTCTGCAAAAATTAGATCACATCGCGATTTATCTTTTGATCGCAGGAACGTACACACCGTTCACGTTAATCACATTGCGAGGACCGTGGGGTTGGTGGCTCTTTGGAATTAATTGGTCGCTGGCTTTGATCGGAATTATTTATGAACTAACAATGGCTCATCGCACGCGCATTCCTTCGATGATTATTTATGTCTTGATGGGATGGCTTGTTGTTGTCGCGATGAAACCTCTGACGGCGGCTCTACCAACAGCAGGAGTTGCTTGGTTGGCCTTGGGTGGAGTGTTGTACACAGGTGGCATTGGTTTCTTTTTGTATGACGAAAAGGTCCGACACTTTCATGGCATTTGGCATTTGTTCGTGATGGGTGGAAGTATCTGTCAGTACTTCTGCATTCTCTTTTATCTTGTCTAACTCAGCGTGATAATTTTTTTTGAGTCGGAGTCATTTTGACTCCTCATGCATTGGCATCGTCTTTGTATTGTTCCTTCTTGTTACCAATTAGGAGGGAAACAATGAAATCACTAACCACCATTCTTTTGATCACACTTTTTTCTTTCAACACATACGCAGGAATTCTTGATTGGATTCGCCCTGATCCTCGTCCAGGAGATGGTCGCGGTGGCGGTCGTCCTCAAGTTACGTGCACAGCACGCGATACTGGTTGGGAAGAACACTGGGGTGCGCACAGAGACTGTCGTGAGTGTTTAGCAAAACACGGAAACTGTATCGAAACTTGCGAATCAAAATACTTCACATGCCAAGCAGAAGGTGTTGATTACCGCGGATACAAAATGACAATGGAAGCTCGCGGAGAGTCTCGCTACTACACAGAACGCGAAGCGATCGACCGTTGCCAATACCGTTACGACAACTGCCGCATCGTGAGCTGCAGCGAAAATTCAGAGACAGTGTCTCGTCGTTCTTGCCGTTAATTTGTACGATCTTTTTTATACCCATGAATCATACCTGCCACGAGATTTTGCTTCTCGTGGTAGCTTTCGTATAAAGCGCCTAAGACATGTATAACGACTGCAGCCATCATAACGTCTGCGATGATGTCGTGAAGTCTTTCAACCCATTCTTCGCCGAAGAAGCGATCAGTTCCCATCATGAAACCTGTGAGGCCTAAGCCAATCACACAAAGCATAAGAAAGATCATCATCCATCCTGCGATAGGATTGTGAGACATATACACGCGCCGTGATTTGAAGTTGCGCAGATAGCGAAAGACGGTGCCGGGACTCGCAAGCCATGTGCTAAAACGTGCGTAGTAACTGCCGAAAAATCCCCAGATAAATCGCACTGTCACAAAGCCCGCTGCAATATAACCGATGACAGCATGCGGTTTCTCACCTTCTTCGGTAAGAAAATAATTAAGGAAAATACAAAGGACCAACACCCAATGAAATAGGCGAACAAAAACATCCCAAACGTAGATTCTTGTTTCGACTTTCATTTGTCTGGTCCCCTTAGAGAGAACTATTTTTTGTTCTCTTTTACAACCGATCCGTCTACGGGATTGTAATAGATTTCAACTTTCTTGCCTTCTTTATCCCAACCGTAGATTTCGTAGCAGTTGCCATCGATCTTGAATTTTTTGATCTTGTATCCTTGTGACAAAATCATTTCTTTCATTTTGGCTTCTGGCATCCATTTATCTTTCGCTTCTTTTGTGCAGTCCGGGCCTGCGAAAGAAACAGATCCAGCCAAAAGAATGAACATAGCAAAAAGAGCTTTCATTATAGACCTCCTAAGTGGTTCCCTCTTTTCCCTAAATCTTTGTCCCTTGTCCAGGGTCTAGCGTCCTCTTATGTGTCACTGAAAACAAGATGAAAATTAGTTTCCTCTTGAAAGTCATGTTATCCTGAGAAAAGAAGGGACTATCGCTTGAAAAATCTGCTTTCCTCTCTCTTAGAAACGCCGTCGCCCTTGGATTTACAGCCGCGCCTGGAGCGGCATGCCTGCGTTTCCGTAATTTTAAAGGGTCCTGATTTAGACAACTTAGAAATTGCCTTTATACAACGCGCTTTCAACCCTGAAGACCGCTGGTCCGGCCAGATTGCGTTTCCTGGCGGTAAAAGAGAAGAATTTGACGAAACTGATTTGGATGCCGCCATTCGCGAAACCAAAGAGGAAGTTGGCGTTGAATTAAGTCGCACAGAATTGTTAGGCCGCCTTGATGACATTCAAGCGCGGAAAGCGGGTACACTTCTGGATTTCTACATTCGTCCTTTTGTTTTTCATGTGACCAGGGATTTCGGCATCACACTGGATGCCTCTGAGGTCGCGGATTTTTTTTGGATTCCTATCAAACACATCAAAGATCCACAAAGACAAACTCAATATGAAGTGAAACGCGATTCAGGTATCGCGCAACTGCCAGCCGTTTATTTGGATCGTGAGCCCCCACTTTGGGGACTCACGTATTTGATGGTGCTGAATCTCTTAGAGAGATTTCGCGGAGTCATAAAATAGGATAAGCACTTTCAAGTTTGAGCGCTTTGGCCGTCCAAGGACTGTTCGGCAGATTGGCTTTCATTTGTTCCACGTAATTACGAGCTTGCTGACGAGTTTGTTCTGAAAGCTCTTTGCGTTCTTCCATGGTACTCACTGTTGCAAAATCTCTTTTTAAAAACTGATTTAAACTGAAATCGCTCAAAAGAGATTTATTTGTCAGAAGCCAAGAAAGCTCGAAGTGATATTGAATCATTTCATAAAGAGCTTCTTCAAAAACGCCCACAGCGGGACCCCATTTTAAAATCACGTTGTACTTTTGAAAGGCTGTTGGGTAATCGCGCTTTAAGATAAACATGCGCGCTTCATTTAAAACATTTTTCCCGTACATCTGGCGCGAATCATTGAGCATTCCCAAAACTTCATTTTTCCAGGGTGACTGCGGATATTTATCTAAAAAAGCACGGTACTGAAGATTCATGAGAAACGGAGAGTCTTCGGTTTGCGCCAGAGCCGCCCCTAAACTGAACGCCACAAATTCCATTTGACGATTTTTATCACGCCAAGACTGCTTGATTTCTCCATCCACGGCGCGCAACAAAAGCAAATGAATGTATTCAGAGTCGTTCAGGCCTTTCCAATTTGTGATGTACATATTGGCTTCATTCATCGCCATAATGAAATCTTGAGCGTTCAAGAATGTTTCAATGTAGCGACGAAAAGCTTCGCGATAACTGTTGGGATAGTTCACATAAAGACTTCTGTAGTATTCAGCGGGTTTGCACTTGTTATAACCTGCTTCCGCTTTACGAGCGCTGGCCCACAATTCCGCTTCTGTCGCTTTGTAATCGATCTTTGTATCCTCAGGGCAAATCTGAATGTAAGGATCTTCGATAAATCCAAGTTCGAAAAGAATACGCTGCAAAGTGGATGTGCGGGCGGACGCTGCTTGAGAAACCAGGATCATTGCAAGAATCAAAAAAACCTTTTTCATAAAATTTCCCCTCAAAATAAGAAGGGCGCTTCCCCCTCCGAAAAGCGCCCCGAGATCAAACAAAATTAATTCTTCTTACCAGTGAGCAAATTGTGACGAACTTCCTGATGAGCTTGAAGACGTGCACGGATTCCCACAACAGTGTCGTCAGTGCCAGAGCCAGTGCGATCCATGCGGTGACGGATCTCTGGGCTTAACACCAACCATCTTCCGACAGGAAGGTTGTAAGCGACAGCCACTTCGTGAGCTTGTTTATCAAGATATTGATATTCAACCACGATAGCACCCGGACCTACTTTGTAAGATCCACCGATTTGTCCACCTACAGTCGTGTCTGTGTAAACTGGATTATCAACGATCACGAGTCCCTCAGCCCACACTTTCCAAGAGCCATCTTGAGATTTGAAAACGAAACCAATGCTGCCGCGTTTTTCTTTCACGTCAGTGCCTTGGTTTTCTTTCATCATTCCAGAAATTTGTGCAGATAGCTGGCTTGTCAATTCTTTGCTAAGACGGATGGAAGCTCCTTTTTCGTCAGAGATCTTAAGATCTCCGGCACCGGCTTCAAACATAGAGATCGCCACAGAGTCTACGATCTTAAAGAAGTTCATTGGAAGCTCGACCGTGAAGCCGATCACTTCGTCTTGCTTAGAAAGATTGTATAAAAGAGAATCTTTGAACATTGGCAATTCATGGTAGTTTTGACCAAATGCCATTTGGTGTTTACCGGCCGTGATGATCGCGCGAGGCAGACCTGAAATCTTGTCTGTCTCGATTTGGATATAGGCTTCTTCTAAGAATTTGCCGATATCAAATTTATCATCCATCGTGGCTTTGTTTAATTTTTGCTCAAGCTCTGTTTTTACAACAAGCTTGATACCTTCACGAACCAAGAGTTCGAACTTGATTTCCGCGTCTTGCACGCGAAGAGTTCTTTCATAATCTTCTGAAGAGCTACCAGTAACGTCGAAATTTGCTTGGCCATCCACTTTAAGCCAAGGTGCGCCCTCTGCTCTCACTGTTTGTGCGCAAAACAATGCTGCTAGAACGGCTGTGGTTAATTGTACTTTCATGATTTTCCCCCTTGTATTGGTTAATTGTTACCGCACTCTTTCCCCTTTATTGTGAATGCGGCAGCGATTGGGGTTATTCCAAGGAAGATGCCAAAAGGTCTCGGCGCGAGCGGGGAAAAAATTCAAACTCCCAAGATCACTTCGCTTTTTTCCCGCGCCAGGCTTGGCCTCGCGGGGAACTGTGACAACAATTGTTCCTGAATGTCTCAAAAGCAGAGACCTATTTTGTCTCAACACCAAATGTCATTTTTTAAGCATTTAAAGAAGAGCAAAGTTATTTCGGTAAGATAGAAAGATGTCACAGGTAGAAGAACAATTTATGGCTCCTCTAAGAGGGAACAAAAAGCTGTGAATGTAATTTGACTGCGCTCGTTCCAATCTTGGACGACGCCACTTTTTTCGAAATATTTGCAAAAACACCCTCAACTATCCCAAGGTCCAGCCGATAAGCTTACTACCTTGAATGAAAGGAGCCTTGAATGGCGAATTCAAAAGTAGTACGTCACGAACTTGTTTTATCAACGGAGATTCGTGAATTGGATCTACACAGGGAGACGGGGCCACCATAACCCAGATATCAATTTAAATATTGGTGATTAATAAAAACCAGAATCACAAGGGATTCTGGTTTTTTCTTTTTTGAAAACGCTCACCACCAGGGCCAGCGAATTTTTATCGGCTTCGGCTTAAATGGAATCCACTTCCCGTTCTTACAAACAACCGTGACAGCTCTAGATCTATCGCCACTCGGATCTTCCATCGTCCATATTTCACGACGACCTTCCTTGCAGCGGATGTGGGGATTGTAAATATATTCGGCATTGCGATCTCCACGAAGACCGCCGCCACCAGAGCCTCCGCCTCCCACACTTTGTGCGTAAGTGTTTAGGGAAATAAGTATAAGAAATAAAATCAACAGCTTCATTGTTCATTGTCCTTTTGAGAATTGTGTTCAAGTTCGATGACACCTGTGTGGCTCCATGAAAAAAGACAGTCTTTGACGACGCCCGCCTCGTGAGATTTTTCATGAAGCTCTTTTAAAGACTGATTGACCTTCACAATAAAATTGCGAATCAGTCCTCTGTTGGTCACCACGGACAAGGTGTCATATTCATAAGACTTTGAATCTGAAAGATGAGAGATAATACTCACTGTCATCGCCAGATAGTCTTTCACGGAAATATCACCCAGGTTTAAAAATTCAAAATTTGTTTCAATGCGATCTTCGGTTACGGTCCATAATCCCGCACGCAAAAGACGATACGAAAAATCATTAGCGGTCACCGGATCAATTCCCAACTTTTTTGAAAGCTTTTTTAAAGTATTCGGATCAGAAGCCAATCCTGGCAGAATGCTAAAAAGAGCAAATTGATAATTTTGGCGAATGTCGGCCTTTACTTTCTCCAGAAAGTCTTCGGCACTGAGATCTCTGTCAGTGGTCGCCGTTTTATTTTGATCCCAGAATATGGATGATTCTGAGTAAAGACTGTCTTTTGTAGTCATCCAAGCGTCCTATTTTCGCGAGCACTTTGTTTTCGGTTTCCTGAAAAGATCGAAGTTCTCCTCCCAGTTCTTTGATTTTTTCTTCAAGCTGGCGCTCAACATCGACGCCGAGAATTTCAAGCAGCGGGAGCAGACGTTCGACTCTCATTTCTACTTTACCGTTAAAATATAAATTCATCTGACTTGGCTTCAGCTGCAGACTCTGGGCAAGATCTTTTTGACGAATTCCCATAAGCAAACAGACTTCACGAACTCGTGACATTAAGATTTCACTGCGCTCAAGTCTTAGATCCGTCGTTGTCTGTGACATGCGGTTTTTCTAATGAGAGAACTTTACGAATACAAATTTAAAGGACGTAATGAAGAGGAAATAAAGAAGCGAGAAGGTCCGCCACAAGAACCTTCTCGCATGGTGGAGATTTCGAGAATTAATTTCCCGCATCCACCCATTTGCCGTTGCGGCAAACTTTAGAAACGTTCACTGTGTGATCATTTACAGTGTCATGAACAGCCTCTATACGGCGAGACCCTTCTTTACAACGATTCTTTGGAACACGAACATAGGCGGCTCTTTCTTCATCCGTCATGTAAGAGCCGTTTCTACAAATACGCATTTCAGTATAAGAATGATCGTTATCGTCATACAACGTCACCCAACCTTTTGATCCTTCCACACAGGTCGTGCGCGGATTGTGGATGTACTTCGCTCTTTCTTCAGGAGTCATGTACGAACCATTTACGCAGGTACGAACTTCGGTGCGTGAATGATCATTGCTATCACGAACGGTGATGATACTTCTGCGCCCTTCTTTACAAGCCGCCGAAGCCACCCCTGCGACACCCAATAAAGCCAAAACCAGAGCTACTGTTTTCATAAATCCCTCCTAAGGATTGTTGTTATGGGAACCCGTGCAGAAGGATTTATTTCGAATGAGGCCCTCCTCGCAAACCAAGCCGCTCAGCCGCAAAATAAACGATTTCGTTAATTCCCTTGGTGTGCGCTTTGCTTTTTATCAAATCAACAGAGGAACTGATCCTCAGCGATCGCTCCATTGCAGCTCATCGACTAAAAGATGAGCGCCTGTTGAACTTTTATCGGAGGTCTCAAAATGAGATGGTCTCGCGCGGTTATGACACTTGGAATTTGTGCTTCGGTTTTGAGCCTTGTTGCCTGTAAGACGGACAGCTCCGATAAAAGCTCTGTGCAGGCTCCTAAGAAGGTGCAGCAGACGGCTCCGTCGCCAGGGAAGCCTTTGTCACCTGAGGAACAAGCCCGCCGTGCCTCTTATTCGCCAAACCAGCTTTGCTATGCCGATCTTTGTGTTGCAAATAGCGAGCTTTCGTATCCCACAATGATTCAACTGGCGACAACAGCCACGGAAGAACAAAAGAAATACTACGCTGATTATATTTCTGGGCCTACTTTGCAAATGATCGAAAAAAAGAAAGCTTCTACTCAACTTTTTGCGGATCTTTTATCTCAGCACGAAGGTGAGTTTAAAAACGCAAATCTTTCAGAAGCTCAACAACGCATGGTTAAGGCCATGCTTTTGGTAGTCACTTCCAATCACCTCAACACTCAGATCCATGAAAATTTCCGCAACAAAATTTCTTCTTACGACTTTATGAAGGCTTATTCGTTAAGTCGTGTGAAAGGTCCTCAAGGGTATTTCGATACACTTTATCCTGGTGTTTCCACGCTTCAGGCGGCGGCTCTTGAAGTTCAAAAAGTTTTGGATCTGGAAAACAAGATCAATGATGTCATGAAGGCCCGTATTATTGATCTTGAGAAGGCGTCATTGACTCGAATTCAAAATGGCGAAGGAGTCGATAACGATGATCTCTCACGCATGATCAATAACGCTTTGGCTCTTCGTATGCTTGATCTTTTGGTTATTAGAGACACGGCCTTAGCGGATTCTCTTCCATTAAGTCAGGAAAGTATCAAAACGATCTTCTTTCAATCAAAAATTCGCGACACTCTTTTAGCTCGCGTTGAAAAATCCAAAGATCTTTCTGGCGTCTGCGAAAAAAATTTCTATAGAGCTATCAATCTTTATCCGCAAACTAGCGAGATCGGTGCCTTTAAAGAAACGTCAGAAAAAGTGCGCGCTCAGGTATTGCAAGTTCTAAGTCAGCAAGATCCAGCTTACCAAGTCGTGCAAAAAGCTCCGCTGTACATGCCTCAAGATGCGAAAGCGATCGCTGCTCGTTGGTCGAAAGCGGTTAAGGACAGTGCAGAAGATGCTCGTCAAGAACAAGAGAACTTTAAAAAGTTGGACAGTCCATCTCTGATGGTTTTGGGAACGATCTTTTCATTGATCTACACTGCGGATGATAAGACCTGTGACGAAATCGTAGATCTTGGTATTTCCGATGCAACCAACACTCTTGATAAAGGTATTAAAGTGAGTTGGATCTCCGTTAAAGCGCCCACTTATGGAGCTTCCATTCTTGCTCATGAATTCGGACATTTGATTTCTAAATACAGCAATGCTTATGGATCACAAAAAGCATGTCTGGCTGATAAGCAAGGTACGACAAAATATATTGAAGAAGACTTCGCGGACGTCATCGCTTCGAAAGTCAGCGTAGGTTTGCAAAATACACTAGGCAAAAAACAAGGGAACTTTGGTTGTCTTCTTGCTTCGACCGACGCCCTGCCAAGCCTTAAAAACCAGGATCCTACAGACGTGCACTCCGCCACTCTTTATCGTGCGATCCAAGTCGCTTTGATGCGCAAGGAAAGCTTGCCGGAGAGCTGCAAAACGGCGGTTCAAGTGGAAAATCCAAAGGCTGTGAACTCTTGCGAGTAGACGTCTGTTCACATAGAGATCATAAGCAAGAATCTGCGCATCCAAATGAAATTTAACGGGTGCGCACGAAGCGCACCACCACACCTCTTTAGCTCGCCTTAAATATCTCCGAAAAGTGTTAAGACACCGTATTCTGGCGGAGGGGATGTTGAGGTATTTCAGACGCTCAGTCGCGTTTATTTTCATTTTCCTTGTAATTCTATCATTCCAGAACTGCGGTGGTCTACAGCCCTTGGAAGTGAAGACCCTATCTCCCAAGGATGATGCCTCAGGAGATTCTGGAAACTCCGATGATCTTTCCCAGGTTCCTCCAACAAATAATAAAACTTGCAACCCACTTAAAAAATTTATCTATACACAGACCAACGCTATTCCGCTTCAATGCTCTAACGGCAGCAATGACGTAGTCCTTTTCGATGTGCAGGTTCCCACCAACGGACGTGCCTTTGCCAGAGCTACATTTAATATCTTCAACTTTGCTTCTGCGGGTGATCCTTTATTGGGTGTGCATTCGTGGGCGGGTTTTGGCTCAACGGGAGATACATCGTTTTCACAGCGAATCGGAGGAGGCGCAGGACAAACGATTTGTCCTGGGCAGTCATTGCAGTCACAGCAAATTCTTTCTTATGGACTGCTTAATGCGAACTCCAAAACCGTGCGCATGCAGGTTCATCAATATACAAGCTTGAATTGCACTCATGGCTCATTGATTATTCAACCCGGAGCTCAACTTGAAGTATGGGTGGAAGATCCTGACTGTCCAGGGTCGAGTCTTATCACGGCAAGTTACTTTCGTGATGTGCGATCCAAGTTCGGCGTTGAAACGCCTTTTGCTCTGACAACAACCGCTCAAGATGTCGTCGCCGCTAATATCACGACGACAGAAACGAAGAATGCCCTCGTGTACGGTCAAATGGAAGCCTCTCTGCCTACCACGACAAACCGTTGTGGCAGTCAGTATGAAACTGCGTCTTCCGTCATCGGTTTCAATGGAACTTATCAAAGTGCTTCATTCGGAGCATGGCCCGTCTCGGGCGGCGAAACCCACATCGCTCTTTATCCCGCAGCTTCGCTCAATTTGCCTGCGGGTATACACAGAATTCACTTGGCAGCGACCGTGAATCAAAGTGTGAACTCTGGTCAAGCCAAGGCCGGATTGGATCACTCCGCAGACACAATCTTCGGAGTGATTCTTAATCCTTCATCCGCAGTAGTGACCGGCACGACTCAGTTAGGGCGCATTCACAAAATTATGGCACTAGGTGACTCCATCACTCTTGGTTACGAAGATACCAGCGAAGCTACAAGGTTGGGTGCAAATGGTGGGTACAGATATTTTCTTTATCACCACCTCACCAATCGTGGTTTCAAATTCAATTTTGTGGGTAGCGGATCAGCAGGGCCGTCAGATCTTCTTCAAAAGTCCCATGAAGGACATTCAGGATGGAAGATCAGTGACATCTTGGCCGGCGTTCAGCAATACGGATGGGTGCGCACCACTCAACCCGACGTGATCCTTCTGCATATCGGAACGAATGATTTTTTCCAGAACTACGATTTACAAAACACTCCTGGACGCTTAAGTTCACTGTTAGATCAACTTCACGCCGATGCACCTCAAGCTAAAATTGTGGTGGCGAAGATTGTCCCGATGCCCGTCTATCAGCAGTACAACGCCTACGTGGCCGACTATAATAATTCAATTGGTCTTGTCGTCGCACAAAAGCAAGCGCTGGGACGGGCTGTTTATGTTGTGGATATGAACAGTGCCTTGTCGAACGCGGTGAACTCGCAGGATTTCTGCGCCGATCAAGCCCATCCTAATACTCAAGGATACGCCAAGATGGCCAACGTTTGGTTGGCGGCTTTGATTCAATTGTTATTGTAGATCTTTAGAAGAAATAGCCGAGTTGAAACGTCCCAAATCTTAAACACTGCTGCCTAAAATTTGGGACCACTGTAGTACACGCTCTACAAGATCGAGAACGTCGTAGAAAGATTCACAGTTGTTGAATCTGCGGTGAAGCTCTTCGGATAGAAATTGAAGTAAGGTGCGAAGTAAATATCGCGGCTGAAAGCGTATCCAAAGCCCAGGCGTTGGCTTAAAGTTCTGTTCCACAAAACGGTGTGATCTTCAGTGCCACGTGGATTGTTGAAGTTGATAGCTAGTGACGTGTAAGCATTGAACTTGTCGGTGAAGTTGTATTTCACTTGTGGGTAGAAACCCAAGCTATAACGACCTGCTGCCGCTTCTTTTCTGCTTTTTGGCTTAATACCGCGCTCAAACAAGTAGTAGCTCAATGAAGAATCCAAACCGACTGCAAAACCAGAAGCGCCGATGTTGTAAACCAAAGAGTTGTCGTAGTTCAGACCCGCGTACTCACCGATATCGCGATAAGCTGGATTTGTAACTGCTGTCACACCGAAGCTGTTGCGCATTTGCACGTTACCAAGGCGAGCATTGCGATCGTAAGAAAGAAACGGATTTTTTACGTCATAACGTTTCACACCTTGAATCGGTGTTACGGCATTCACGCCTGTTCCCAAAGACAACGCACTTTTTGCATCGAAACGGTAACGGAAACCGATCGAACCACCCAAAGCCGTCTCATAAGTTCCAACAGAACCATCTGGGTTTGGTTGCATTTCGTTAGAAAGATCGCCTACCGGAGGACCGAAGTAAGAAAGAGAGAATTTCAAAGAGTAACGAGAAAGAGAACCGGAATCCGCTTTCAATTTTGAATCTGTGATTTCTTTATCCTCTTCGAACTTTTTATTTTTAAGAACATCACCCACCGTCGTTGTCGATTGTTGAGTTGCTACATCCGACGTTGTTGATGTTGTTGTGGAAAGAGTGGTTGAAGATGTCTGTGCGTAGGCTGAAGAAGTCACACATACAAGAGCCGCGATCAAAAGCTTCATGAATATCTCCCTGGTTTCGGGAGTTTGTACCTGTCCCCTTACAAAAAAGAAAGTCAAGGTTGGGTCAGTAGGCCTACTTAGTAGTTTTTTCAAGCCCCGCGTCGAAGAATAAAGAGCACCTTAGGGAGATAATCCAGGACATCCGAGGCCGTCATCGACAGGAGATCGCGTTTATTTGCTTTCCACAGATTGGCCGTCGCGCCGTGCACATAGGCTCCCAAAAGAGCGGCCCGCGTTGGGGATAAGCCTTGAGCCCTTAAAGCCGTGATGACCCCCGCCAAAACATCCCCGGTTCCTGCTTTTGCCAGAGCTGAATTTCCCGAGGCGATTTTATAAATTCTTTTTTGATTAGCGATCAAAGTGCCATGACCTTTCAACAAAACCACGCACTGAAAAAGAGCCTGCGCTTTTTCAATAGCCGCCACACGGTCTTTTTGAATTTCTTCTGAAGAGATTTTTAAGCAACGAGCTAATTCTCCTGAATGAGGTGTCACAATCCACGTCGGTAAAAGGGGAAAAAGATTTTTCTTTGCACACACTGTCAGAGCATCAGCATCTAAAACCACGCGCTCGATTTTTTTCTCTTTCAGTTCTTCAATCACAGAGGCCGTAAATTCATTCACGCCAAAACCGGGACCAATCAAAACAGCATCGCTTTGCACGTCATTCCAAGATTTTTTGTTGAGATCACACAATAAAAAATCAGGATTTTCTAATAACGCCGCCGGAATATTTTTCTGCGCCAAGGTCACGTAACCACTCCCCATGCGTTGCGCAGCTTTGGCGGCAAGAATACCTGCGCCCGGATACTCCGCACTCCCCGCTAAAAGCAGACTTCTTCCGCGTGATGCTTTGTTATCCGAAGACGAAACGGCTGGTAAAAGTTTCCGAGCGCTCTGTTTCTTAAAGATAAATGTGGGAGCAGTGGATTTTTGCATGCTTTTAAGTGTATAACCAGCGTCTATGATCGTAAAGACGGAAGCAGACTTAGAAGGTCTAAAAAAGATTGGCAAAGTTGTCGCGAACTGTTTGCAGTACATGGCTCGAAAAATGGAGCCCGGCATGACCACGCGCGAACTGGATGAACTGGGCGGTAAGTTTTTAGAAATGCACGGCGCACGTTCCGGACCGAAACTCACATACAATTTTCCAGGTTATAATTGCATCAGTCTTAATCACGAAGTCGCGCACGGTGTGCCGTCAGACAAAGTCATTCAAAAAGGTGACTTGATCAATATCGATGTGTCGGCAGAACTTGGCGGTTATTATGCTGATAACGGAGGGTCTTTTATTGTTCCTCCGGTGAACAAAGACTATCAACGCTTGCTCGACGTCACTCGACAAGCATTGGATGCGGCGATTGCGGCAGTGAAAGCCAAGGAACTTATCAACGTCATTGGTTACAACATCGAAAAAGTGGCTCATGCAAATGGTTACACTGTGATTGAGAACTTAGGAAGTCACGGTGTGGGTCGCGGACTTCACGAAGAACCAAAATTTATTGCCGGTTATTACGATAAAAATGACAACCGCAAACTCAAAGAAGGACAAGTCATCACAATTGAGCCTTTTGTTTCGACAGGCGCCCGCTTTGTCGATGAGGAGCCTGACAATTGGACATTAGTTGCCGGAAAAAATCATAGAACTGCTCAGTTTGAGCATACGATGGTTGTTTTAAAAGACCGTGCGCTGATTATGACAATTCCTGATCCTGTTTAACTGCACGAGCGCTTGCTTCAACGAAGCGCTTCGCTTTATTCTTTCTCCACTTTATGAAGGAGATCTTATGAAGCACGTATCTTTATCTGTTTTCGCTGTTTCCTCCCTTTTCGCATTGAACTCTTTTGCAGCAGGAGTTCTTACCCAAAAAAATATTTCTTTGGAACTTGCGCAGATGGCCGCCGACGCTGCGGTGGAAAACTGTTTGCATTCAGGTTACCAAGTCACAGCCACCGTTGTTGATTTTGCAGGTGATGTGAAGGTTTCAGTTCGCGCGGACGGTGCTGGCCCTCACACCATCGATGCCAGCCGACGCAAAGCTTATACTTCGGCCTCCGCAAAAAATGCGACGTCAGCGATGCTTACGACTTCGCAAACAAATCCGACGGCACAAAACCTAGGACAGATTGATGGTTTCTTGCTTTTGGGCGGTGGACTTCCTATTCGCTCTGGAACTGCAGTTATTGGGGCTATTGGCGTCGGTGGCGCACCGGGCGGTCCTCTTGATGAAGTCTGTGCACAAGCAGGCATTGATAAAATTAAAGACAAATTAAACCCTTAGTGTTTCCGGAAAATGGTGTAACAGGCTGGCCTAACTTTCTTTGTAGACACGCTGCCTAAAGGCTTGAGCTTCGCCGAAAAGGTGAAAGGCTAAACGGGTCTAATAACGGAGGATTTATGAAACTATTTTTTGTTCTAGCTACAATGTTGATGGCTTTCACTGTTCACGCTGCGGATCGCAAAGTGGGTAACGTGATCGCTGTTGAAAGAGAAATCACAGACCTTTACAACACTTGCCTTGGCAAAGTGGAAGATACAACAAAGCCAAAAAGCTTTTTCTCTTGCGGTATCAAATACACAACTGACGGAGAACTTCCAGTGAGCAAAGGTCGCGTGATCAAATTGATCGACGAGAAATGCTCTGTTGTTGGTGAGACAATGAACGGCGTTCTTTTGATCACTTTCTCTGGCGCACAAAATCCTTCAACTTTCGAAGCGTCTCGCGCTTGCTTGGAAAAAGCAGTGATGCCAAAAGATTCTGTGAAAGTTGTTTTGTACACTCTTGAGTAATTGCGACTGAAATTTTTAAAGACCTCTTTCGATTGATTTTCAATTTGCTGAAAGAGGTCTTTTTTTTTGCTCTGAAATCCATTCTTTAACTGAATCTTGATAACACAATCGTTCCACAATTTGTGATATTCTCTCATTCACAGTTTTTTGTCTGTAAAGCTGCGTCCTTTTTCTTGCTCTCCATTAGGCCCCTCACATAAACTACTTCAGTCTGGAACCCTAATTAAGATTGGAGTAAGTATGGCGAAGCTCTTCTTTACCGAGATTCCAACTCGTGAAGAACTCCAAGAGAATGCAGCCCTTCTGTATCCTGAGTTAGATCACCTCACATTGTATTCACACATCTTGCTGAGAAAAGTCACAACGGATCTGGAAATCAATCTCGACAGTTTTTTTTCGCGTTTTAGTTTATCGTCAGGACGCTTCACTTTGATGATGCTGTTGCAAAGAACCCAAAGTGGCTTGATGCCGTCAGAACTGGCGCAAAAAGTAGGCGTCACGCAAGCGACGATTTCTGGATTGATCAACAGTCTGGAAAAAGCAGAGTTGGTAAAAAGAATGACTCACGAAAAGGACGGTCGTTCTTTCGTGATTCGTTTAACAGAAAAAGGCGAGCGTCTTTGCAACGAGATCGTGCCTCTTTACCATGAACGCATCAGTCACTTCTGGTCTCCGTTTAGCGAAGATGAAAAACATAAACTGAACGATTTCATGGAAAGAATTATTAAAAGCATTCACAAAATCGGTGAATAAAAAAAGGCCCTTCACAGAAGGGCCTTTTTCTTTTTGTTTCTTAATCTAAATCTTAGTACTCACCGTTAAGCGTGCAGCTCAAGATATTATCCAAAGTAAAACCAGATCCGTTTTGGAAAGGCGCAAAGTGATTGTAAGAGCGGCCGACAGCCATGTGCGGGCTCACGCAACGCTCTGCTGGCGCTTTCAACGTACCGTTGGAGTTTACGTTGTAAGGATGCGTGTTATACGCTTTTTGCGCATTCACTTGCACAGCAAACATGCCCGTGACTTTTGCAGCTGCACAGAAAGCATTGAACGTTTGCAAGGAACTTCCCAACACGCGAATCATTTCTGACTGACTTGCAGTTTGTGAGATACCGCATTTTGGATAAAGGACATTCCATTCACGAATACATGCTTGGATATTTCCACCGGCATCCGGAGTGAATTGGAAAAGACCGATATTCAAACGAGACTCTGGCGGTTGCGCTGGATCTTCATAGAAGTTAACACCAGCGGGACGACGATAGCCTGACGGAGCATACTTTTCAGCCACACGTTGAGCCTTTGCTGAGTCTGCTGTCGTCAGTGATTCCATATACGACAAGCACATCATGTATTTTGACCAAAGCTTTGAAGCTTTCACGTAACCTTCTCTGCTGCCAGAAAGCGCTTCACGACGATAAGCATTCATTTTGTTTGCAAACTCATTGGCTTTTTTGATTGTCGCTGCCGAAGGAACGTTTTTACCGTTGAGAGTTGTATTCAACGTATCGCTTGTGACGTTACAAAGAGGATGCGAGATCAAACTGTTTGGTAAATACGTGTTCACGTCTTTATTCAAAGCAAAATATGAAGCGACGTAGCCTAGTTGCGCTTTCGAAGGCTGCATTTTTAATTCAACAGCGTAGGCAATGCGATCTGCGAAGCGGTCGTTCTTATCGAGGTTCGCATCACAGTTGTCAGTACGGTAAGACTCTTGCGCATTTCTTTGTGGTAAAAGTTCGCGGTACTGTTTGTAAGTCGTATCCACGATATTTCCTACTGGATAAGCCACTTCATTAAAAGTATCAAAACCCACTGGTGTGATGGAATCAGAAATCGCCGCCGGTTCACGCGGTGCTGGTGGCGTTGTTACCGGAGGAGTCGTTGTCGGTGGCTGTGTTGTTGGAGGTTTCGGTGCTGGAGTCGTGCTGCCTCCGTCATTCACCGGGCGTTTGGACATTGCCAAAGTCGCGCTTGAAAAAAGTGTTGCTGCTACGAAGGCCATCAGGATGTTAGTTTTGTTTGTTTGTGTTTTCATACCTCCTAGATCGGAGGTAGGTCCTAAGACTTAAGATCAACTGGACTTTACCTGGACCATTTTTCCCCGACTTTTTCTGGAAGAAGGTAAAGTCGAAAAAACTGAAAAATTATTGTTCAGCCACACTTAGGACGTTGGTCGGAAAACTCAGTTTAAGAACTCTTTGGGTCTAACCGATAATGTTTATGTCACCAAAAAAGGGAGTATCAAAATGAGTCAACAATATGATGTACCGAACCTCTATAACTTCTTGCTTCACACACCAGAGGGCGGGCTCAGAAAAATGCTCGTAGATAACAAACCTTTCACTGAAGCTCACTTCAACTTGATGTTGAAGGTCGTGCGTGCTTGCAACGAAACTCAATTTACTGAGCACTTCGATAAGCAAGACTTCCCGAAAGTAAAAATGGGACCGGCAGAGGTGAAGTTGAAAGAAAAGTTCTGGGCCGATTGCATGACAACCTGGAACAACCGTGGACTTCTTACGCCAGCTGTGGCAACTAAAGCAGCGTGATTGGTTATTTAGCAGCAGAACAATTTCTACCAGAGCTTCTTGAAGAACTTAAAAATGTGAAGTCCGTTCATGGAAGCCTGGTTCTTACTGATGGGCCCTTGCAGAACACTGTATGGGCCCAAAATATTTGGCTCAACCCCGAAATCATTTCCTTTGAATCAATAAGTCAGGCGGCGAAAGCTCTGAAGGGTCTTGGAAAACTCTGGGCGCCCTACACTTTTGAAAATCATCGTCGTGCGCAGTTGATTCAAGATCAACTTCCCAAGCTCAAACCCCGAGTAATGGAATTTCTGGGACCTCTTCCTGAAGACAATCTGGGCGCTTGGACTTTGATTGATAAAAATACTTTGATCGCTTCAAGCAAAACCAACTCGCCTTTTCCTTTGGGAGAAGTGCAGTTCCATGAAGATAAAAAAAATCCGCCTTCGCGCGCTTACCTGAAACTTTGGGAGCTTTTCACCGTTTATGGGATTCGTCCTGAAGCCGGGCAAAGAGTCGTCGACTTTGGAAGCTGTCCGGGAGGATGGACGTGGGTTCTGCAAAAAATGGGATGTGAGGTCGTGAGCATTGATCGTGCTCCCCTAGAACCGCATATTGCCAAACTCCCCCGCATTCATTTTATGAAAACCAATGCCTTCACGGTGAAGCCCGAGGACATTGGGGCCATTGATTGGTTTTATTCCGATATCATCTGTTATCCAGAAAAACTTTTTGAGCTGGTTCAGATGTGGCAGAGTTCAGGACTTTGCTCAAACTTCGTTTGCACGATAAAATTCCAAGGTAAGACGGACTTTGCGACACTTAAAAAGTTTCAGTCGATGGAAAATGCTCGCATACAACATCTGCACCACAACAAGCACGAGGTCACGGTATGGATAAAGACATCTTCGCCCTGATTAGCCGAGACGAAGAAAAAATCAAGCTGTGGCAGGATTTGGCACAAGCCAAAGGCGAACTTCTTTGCAAAGGCCAGGAAGATGCTGTTTGTAAACTGCGTGTCTCTTCTTACAACTCAAAATCACAAAGCCTAGAGTGCGTTTTTGAATCTTCAACCACTTTAAAATCCCAAGAAGAATACTTAGGTCATTTCTTTTTAGGCGGAGAAAAATATTACTTTCAAACAAAAGCGCAAATTCATCAAGGTCGCGTTGCCATTCCCATTCCAAAAGAATTATACCATTTGCAACGTCGTCAAAATTATCGTGTGCGCATTCCTGACGGCTATCACGCGTTTTACAATATTATTTTAGTGAATGGGCAGGCTCAAAAAATCACAGGACAGCTTGCCGATTTAAGCAGTCAAGGATGTCGTGTGGTGTATCGCATGGACAATCCCTTGATGAAAGTGGGCGACCAAGTCACGGGTCACTTGATTATTGCGAAACGTCCTCCCATTGAGATTCAAGGCATTGTCCGTCATATCAAGGTCGATGATGGCAATAAAGTCATTCAGACTTTCGGTATAGAGTTCACGCCTTTGATTCCGATTGTGGAAAATAAACTTTTTGCAATCACGATGGAAATTCATAAAGAAGTTTTTAAGCGTCCAAGCTAAGCTCTGTCTCATTCCGAGACTTTAGAGTCGTTCATGATATTCCGATAAGTTCTTCATACCGGAGACGTTATGGGACTTTCCAAAGCACTGATGATAGCTTTAATTGGCAGCAGCCTTACGGGTTGCTCCATGGAGGCCTCTTTGGAGCAACTGGCGGGAGAGGTCAAACCACCCGAAGTGAAACTGCAAAAAGGTCAACTTACGGGATTCGTGTCTGGTTCTTCGCAAGCTACGCCGACGTCTAACGGCTACACCGTGGAAAGTGCGACCGGAAATTACACCAACAAACTTTCAGCAAAAACCAATGGCGGTTATAAAGTCTTTATTTCCGTTCAGGGAAATATCGTTTCTAACTAAATTACTCCTCGATAGTATTTGGCTCTAAAACCGTCGGGTCTTTTTTGCGGATGGATTCATATTCTTGATCCAGATTTTTTTGCACTTGTTTGCGTTTTTCTTCGGCTTGTTTTTTTAGATCGGCTTGGGCTTTTTTATTTTCTTCAAAGCGCTTTGTGTAATCGCGATGAAGCTGGTTGAATTCATCCGTTTTTGCGCGTGTGTAGTCTTCAAAGTTTTTGCGTTTATCACGGGCGTCGGCTTCAAATTCATCGCGCTTTTCTTTTTGATCAACGTAGAAATCTTTTCTTTTCGCTTCGATATCATCAAAGAACTCTTTGCGCTCATCCGAGCTTGATTTTTTCTTGGCAAAATCTTTGCGGATTTCGGCCTGCGCTTTGGTAAAGTCTTCGCGTTCTTTCTTTTGCACTTTTGAGAACTGTTCGCGCGCTTTATTCATGTCTTTATTAAAAAGCTCTCGCTTTTTGTTCATGATGCTTGAAAACTTACTGCGCACCTCGGAAGGATTGCGTGAAAGATCTGACATCATTTGATCCATGAAGGCTTTTTCGTCGTTTTCTTTTTGTCTTTCAGGGGGAATGTTTTTACGAAGGGCTTCCAAAGCTTCACGGTCGGCTTTCAGTGAATACTTATCATCGACCAAGGTCGTGTCGTCATCCGCGGCAAAAATCGGAGTTGCAAAGCTTGTCACCAAAACCAAACTTCCCATAAAGAACAACAAAGACTTTAGTCTGTATGTTTCTTGCGGTTTGGACCCTTCGTGGGAATTTAGGCGTGTTAAGCTCATGAAGTTCTCCTTAGCTGTCTGGAAAAAGTCTACTTTTGAGAATAATTGGACTCTTACGAAAACACAACCGGCCGATAAGAGACTATATGTTATATGGACGAAGAGTGATCGAACCACAACGAGTACCCCAGGGAGAAGGCTCCCGCCGATTTATTCTGAACAAAAGTTTTCAGTATAAATACTGCTGGTACATGATCACGGCGGTGGCCGGTGGCGCGATTTTATTTCTTTTGCCTGCGTTTTATTTTATCAATCAAAACTATGATCTCTTTAAGAACCTGGCTTACGATACTCACCCTCATTTAGTCGAGCACCTTGAGCGTGAAGTCACATGGTTAAGAATTTTCTTAGGCGCAAGCTTCGTGTTCCTCACAGGCGTGACTTTGTTCCTCAGTGTTCGCATGACAAAAAATCTTTTAGCTCCCCTTGTGACCATGGAAAGACACATGCACCAATTGATGTTGGGTCAGTGGCATATTCCTGATTATCATTTGCCGGAAGAAGATGACTTCAGAGATCTTGCGATGACTTATGATTATTTCTATCGCGCTCTAAAAGCCAACACGGAAACCGAACTCAAACTTTTAGAAAAACTAAGCATCGACCCACAAAACCGTGAGGCCTATGCGGCTTGGAAACATCTTTTGGCGGAAAAGCGCGCTCGTCTGGGTATTAAAGAAGAATTTATTACTAACGAGAACGTCTTAAGCTTGAACGAATTTGATCAGAAACGTCGCGTTTCTTAATCGCTTCACGCTTGTCGTGAGTTTTCTTACCCTTCACTAAAGCGATCTCTAATTTTGCACGGCCATTCTTAAAATAAATTTTGAGTGGCACGCAAGAGTAACCTTTTTCTTTCAAAGCTCCGAAAATTTCATCCAGCTCTTTGCGATTTAGTAAGAGCTTACGAAGACGCTCGGGCGCGTGATTGTTATAACTAGAAGCTTTGTATTCCGCGATGTGCGCATTTTGCAAAAAGGCTTCATCACCACGAAAACTGATATAAGAGTCTTTGAGTTGAACATCTTTGTTACGCAAAGACTTCACTTCGCTTCCCATAAGCTGAAGTCCCGCTTCGTAGGTTTCTACGATCGTATAATCAAAGCGGGCTTTTTTGTTCTCTTGAACAATTAAAATGCTCATGGTTCAAATCCAAAATTCTTATAAAGACGGACAAACTGTGCGGGGCTTAATTCTTCAGCGCGAGCGGTTTCTTTAAACCCCATCTCGGCCATCCAACCCACTAATTGCTCTTCAGTTAGCTTCTTTTGACTTAAAAGACCAGCTAAATTTTTCTTGAGAAGCTTACGGCGCTGAGCAAAGGCCGCCTTAACAAAGTTTAAGAAAGCTTTGCGGTTTTTCACTGGTGATTCGATACGTGAAAACGCCAAAACACGGCTTGCTACGCGCGGAGGCGGAGAAAAATCCCGAGGTCCCGCTTCCGTCACCATTTCAGGCTTCCAGAAGGTCTGAGCAATCACGCTTAAAAGACCGTAATGCTCCGACTGTGCTGGCGCTCTGATTCTTTGCGCGACTTCCTTTTGGAACATGAGCACCATGTGCTCGACACCTTTGTCTTCCAAAGAGCGATCGATCACGATGCTTGAAGAAATTTGGTAAGGAAGATTGCTGACGAAAACTAATTTTTTATCGGAGTAAAACTGGGACCAATCCAAGCGCAAAGCATCTTCTTCAATCACGGGGATGTTTTGCTCTCTCCAGTAAGCAGCGATCACACGATCTAGTTCAATAAGTGTTAGCGGCACATTCATTTGGCGCAAGAAATACGTCAAAGCGCCAGGGCCTGGGCCCACTTCCACTAAAGCTTCGGGAGTAAATTCTTTGACCTTGTTGATGATGCGCTCAATGACCAAATCACTGACAAGAAAGTTTTGACCTAAAGATTTTTTAGCAAGAATCCCTAGTTCTTGAAGGGTCTGCTCTAAACGTTCACGGGATTGAGAACTCATCTAAAATCCGTAACTAATGGTTGTGGAGAAGGCCCCAAATCCAAAGAAGAAAATTCACCGGCGTTCATTCTTAAAATACCCGCATAACCAATCATCGCCGCATTATCTGTGCAATAGCGAATTGGAGGAACCACAAGGCTTAAACCTTTTTTCTGCGCCCACTCTTCAGCACGCGCACGCAAGCGAGAGTTCGCACTCACGCCTCCTGTGAGGATCACACGTTTGGCTCTATAAACTTTTGCGGCACGATCTAGTTTTGCAATCAACACGTCGACAATGGCTTCTTGGAAGGAAGCACACAAGTCTGGCAATTGTTCTTGAACTAATTCAGGTCCCAATTGCTCCAGCATTCTTTGACCCGATGATTTTAAACCTGAAAAACTCATATCAAAAGTTTCATCGTGGATCATGCTGCGAGGAAATTCGAAAGCTTGGGGATTTCCCGTTTTTGCCATTTGATCAATGCGCACGCCCCCTGGAAAACCGAGGCCTGCCATCTTTGCGAATTTATCAAAACACTCTCCCGCCGCATCGTCTTTGGTAGCACCGAGCACGCGGTAATCACCCAGTCCTTTGATTTGATAAAGACTTGTATGTCCCCCGCTGATGGCAAGGCCCACATAAGGATAATCAAAATCTTCAGGAGGTGCGTATTGAGAGTCTTTTAAAAAAGGCGCAAGCAAATGACCTTCCAGATGATTCACACCTAGGAAAGGAATTTTTTTAGCTTGGGCTAAGGATTTCGCCGTCACCAGTCCGACAATCAAAGCTCCGATCAAACCCGGACGGTTTGTCACAGCAATGCCCTGAATATCGGACCATTTCATATTGGCCTTTTTCAGAGCTTCTTCAATCAATGGAATTAAAGCGATGGAGTGATTGCGGGCGGCGATTTCAGGAACGATACCGCCATACATTTCGTGTTCAAGATCTTGAGAGGCTGCCACCACAGAGTGAACCCATCCGCCACGATCTACGATCGCAACAGAGGTGTCATCACAACTGGTTTCAATGGCTAATACTCGATCAATCACAGTCTTACTTTTTTAAACCCTTCAAACGGATCTTAGCACGACGAGCCTCTTCTGACTTCGGAAATTTGCTCACGACTTCGTCATAAAAGGTTTTTGCTTCGTCTTTCATACCCAATTCTTGGAAGGAGACTCCGATTTTGTAGGTCGCATCCGCAAATTTCCCGCCTTTAGGGTTTTCATCGCGGTATTTTTGATAATTTAGGATCGCCTGTTTCCAATCCTTCTTTTCAAAATAACCTTGAGCCGCTTCGTAAATATCTTTTTTCGTAAGCTTTACAGGAACTTCGGCATGGGCGGCCTTCTGCGCTTTCACGGCCTGAAGTTCCGCATTCAAAGCCAGGATGTCTTTTTCCATTTTTGTGAGGGCTTCTTGCAAAATCATCACTTTTTGATTCAAGTCACGGTTTTGCTCTTGGGAAGATTTCAAAGCATTCTCAACACCGGAGTTTCCCTGGCCGATACGGTTTTCAACCACATCCACGCGACCGTTGAGTTCACGGATGGATTCCTCAAGATCAGAAACTTTTCCCGCCGCATCCGCATTGGTTCTTTGCAAAGTAACGACTTGTTGTTGCATCACTTGGCGCTGTTCATTTTCACGAACATCGTTACGAGTTTTCAAACAACCTGTTAGAAATAATGTCGTTGCAACAAGAGCAATAGCGAACTTCATAGAACATCTCCAGTTCTTTGGCGAATCAAACGAGCCGAGTTTTCTGCTTTTTCAGCGGCAGCTCGGGCACGAATAAACTGTTCTTTGGCTTTTCCAAAATCACGATCTTCGAAATAGATGCGGCCCTTACGATAAGCCTCTTCCGCCTGATGCCAGTATCCGGGAGAGTGACGGGCCGCTTGAACAGAACGAGCCGCATCTAGTGCAGCTCGTGCGAGGGAATAATCCTCAATGGGTGCGGGAACTGTCTGACAACCAACGATCACCGTGAAAAGTAAAATTCCGATGAAAAGTCTTTGTAGTCTCATCCGCACCTTTCTTTAATTTAGAGATTACTGAGCAGGAACGAAGTTTGCGCGGCGGTTTTTCGCCCAAGCAGCTTCAGAGTCACCCATCTCAATTGGTTTTTCTTTACCGTAGCTGATCACGCTCAAACGATCTGCTGGGATACCAGAGCTGATCATGTAAGCTTTCACGGCGTTTGCGCGTCTTTCGCCCAAAGCTACGTTGTACTCAATTGTACCACGAGAATCACAGTGACCTTCAATTTGAACTTTCACACCTGGGTGAGCTTTCATCCATTGGATGTTTGTTCCAACGTCTTTTTTAGCTGCAGCATCTAGGTTTGATTTATCGTAGCCAAAGTGAACAGTCACAAGACCATCGATTTTACCAGAGTCAGAACCCATTGGATCAAAACTAAGAGGTGCAGAATCAATCGCTGTAGATTGTCCACCTGTTGGCATTGTTTCAATTGATTGATCTGATTGAGTTTGTTTTCCTTTGCAACCAGCAACAAGAGCGCAGGCAACAAGACCTAGAGCTAATTTACGAACCATGATGTCCTCCTATGAAGTTCCTATAGTTATCATTAACAAATAAAAACTTTAATTTATAGCGGCTCATTGTCAAACCTTAGATTTCCTAATTGATGTTGCGTTGCTGTACGGGCTAAGACGACTTATGAAAAAACATCTTGTTTATCTTCTTTGGAGCGCCATTTTTCTTTTTTCTCTCTCGGTAAAAGCACAACTCGAAGTGCCTCCCGAACTTGAATGGAAAACTCTCACCACTCCCCATTTTCAAATTATCTTTAATGCCCGGCAGCAGGACCTAGGTCTGCTTTACGCTGAAAAGTTAGAGAAAGCCTACTACGAACTTCGCTCTTACTTTCACACACTTCCCGAAACAACAGTGGTGATTATAAATGATAAAACGGATGTCACAAATGGTTATGCCACTCGCATTCCGTATCCTCACATTATGGCGTACCCGGTTTTGCCGGGTCCCGAAGAGAGTCTTGCCGACACCGGAGATTGGGCCTTTGAGTTGCTGGCGCATGAATACACTCACATTCTCAATTTTGAACCCGCAAATGGCATTATGAAGCCCTTGCGTTCCATTTTTGGAAACATCATTGCACCAAATATTCTTTTGCCAAATTGGTGGAAGGAAGGCCTGGCGGTGGAGATGGAAACACGTTTGGGAAATCACGGTCGCCTGCGTTCCTTTTACCAAGACGCTACAATCCGCGCGATGGTTGAAGACGGCACGCTTAATTCTTATGACATCGCTGAAGCCAATGAAGTAATCCCGACATGGCCTGAAGGCATGCGTCCCTACCTTTTTGGTTCTTTGATGTGGAGTCAGATGCTGGCCGACAAGGGTTCTGCTCTGGCAGGGACACTCAATGAGAGACACGGCGGACGAGTGCCTTATTTTATTGAAACACCTGCGCGAGAACATATCGGAAAAAGTTATCCCAGTGAATACGATCGCATGCTTGAAGAAACCACCCTGCGCGCCCAAGAGCAGATGAAAACTTTACGGGAAGCAAATATCACAAACGCGACGATTCCGAAAAATGCGTTTACATCGGTAACAGCCCCCGCGATTTCACCTGACGGAAAACATCTGGCCGTGGTGACTGAAGATGATTCGAATTCCCGCTCGGTGAAACTGATCAGCAAAGAAAATGCTCAACAGAGTTTCTTAGATGCTAAAGCCGCAGACACCGTGGAAAAATTTAATCAAAACTTTGAGCCTTCAACACCGAAGGACGGTCCCCCGACAGGAAGCATTCAGCGTATCAGTTGGTTTCCGGATTCCCAAAAAATCGTTTATGATAAAATTGATTACACCAATCGCATTGAGCGCTATGCGGACCTGCACGTTTACAATCTCACAACAAAGAAAACGGAGTCTTTAACAAAAGGACTTCGCGCTCGTGAACCTTCCGTTTCCCCGCAAGGAGACATGATCACTTTTGTGAAACTTGAAGGCGGCAAAACACATCTTGGCCTTTTAAAGATGTCAGATAAAACTTCAGAAATTCTTTTCTCTGGAGAAATTCAGCAGCGCATTTCCTATCCGCTTTTCTGGGACCAAGATACGATTTTATTTTCTTTAAGAAAAGTGGATGGCAGCGAACAGCTTCAACGCTTCACGATTTCTTCAAAAAATCTTGAGTCGATTTTTACGGACTACCCGAATGTTCGCTTTGCCAAAAAAACTTCCGAGGGACTGCTTTTTACTTCCAGTAAAAATGGCGTCTTAAATCTTTATTTGGCGGATCGTGAACTAAAAACGGCTCGTCCTGTCTCGCACACGCTCACCGCTTTTTTCACAGGCGATATTGATCCTGTTCGCAAAGAAATTTTTGCCACTCATATGACGTCACAGGGTCTTAAAGTCGCTGCGATCTTGCCCCAGGATTGGCAAAATACTCCCGCAGAACTTCCCGTGATTTCGCCTTTGATGGCCGATCGTTATCAAAAGCCCAGCAAGAACGAAGAGGCCCAAGAAGCAGCCCGCGCGGCTATGAATCAATCCAAGATCGAAGATTACTCTCCGTATGGATATTTGTGGCCTCAGTACTGGATGCCATTTGTTTCGGGTTCTTCGAGTGAAACAGGTGTTGTGCTGACCGCGCAAACATCGGGATTTGATCCGCTTAAAAAACACTTTTACACTTTGCTGGGATCTTGGGACACAGGTTTGAATCGCGGAAGTCTTGAAGGCACATACTTGAATCAAGTGACATCGTTGCCTTTTGCCGCCATTGCATACAAGAGAAGTTCTTATCTGGGCACAACATCCAATGAACTCAATGACTATGGTGCGGCTGCGGCGGCTCTTCCAGATATGTTCTGGCTTTCTCGCTACGCAAGTTTACAAATCGGTTGGCAGTATCTAGAGCGTTCGACCACGAGTTTAGAAACAAAGCGCACCGGTCCATTCACAATGTTTAACTACGTCAATTACTCAAAATCCGGAGCGCAGATTTCTCCCGAATCCGGCCTGGGAGCTTATCTTGGTGCCTACAATTACATTCAAACAGATGGATACTTGAGCCATTCGCAATTTTTGGCAGGTGGAGAAGTTTATTTTTCTTCACTCCTTCCGAAACACAACGCCTTTATGTTGCGCGTGAACGGCGTTTATACTCCGGAAAAAATCGCATCTATCTATGGCGTTTCCACAGAGCCTTTGGTTTTTATTCCTGACAGTCCCTTGCCTCAGTATATTTTGCGTGGCTACAAACGCGGGCAGCTTTTTGGGCGAAACCTCGTGGCCATGAATGCTGAATACCGCTTTCCGATTAAAAATATTTATGCTGGTTCAGGAACCGATCCGCTTTTCTTGCGTCGAGTTTCGGGCGCACTTGTTGCCGATGGAGCTGCCGCAGACGGGCTTTTTGTGAACGACAAAGATCTCGTTTACGAAGTCGTCAATATGAAGCGCTCTTTCTGGAGCGCCGGAGCCGAGTTGAAACTTGAAACCACGATCGGTTACGTCATTCCGGTCAGCGTCGTCCTTGGTTATTATGTCGCTTTCAACACCCCAAACGGAAACGAAGGCACTTTCGGAACGACCTTACAAATCATCGGGTTTTAACCTTTTTTGTGAGGCCGCAAGTCTTAAAAATGACGGTTGCGGCCCATCGCCCGCCCCAAGGATCCCCCTCCTGAGGGCGATGGGAGTCCCCCTTTCGCGCCGAGCCAAACTTACCAATCTTGACAAAGAGCGAGGCCCTCGAAATTATTGAAGATATCGACAACTAGCGGCGAGGACGTTGCGTTGTAGACCTGGAGGGGTTCATGGAAAAAATCAGCTGGATTAAAGAACTTGTGAAGGCTGAACAACAGATGGAAGAGTCGGGACTCGTGGACATGAGTTTCGGATTTGATTCAGAGAAAATTCTGATCAATGAGACGATTCAGTTTCTTTTGGAGCTGAAAACAGAATTCGTCGATGCTTCCACTTCGTTCAATGAATTAAAACCTTCCGCACTTGGCCGTATTAAAATCTACGGTATCGCAAAAACTCACGCGGACTTCATGCTTTTCCGTAACGGCTTTAAAATGATCTTCTCATTGAAAGCTCCGGGACAAATCAGCATCCGTTTTAATTTTATCGGAACAAACTACATTCCAACTCCGGGCTCCACAGACGCTCAGCAAACAGCGACCAATGTCATGGACGAACACATCGTCGAAGCAAAATGGGGCGCATTTGGAGAACTTGTGTGGACGTACCAGGGACTTCCAGTGAAGCTGGAATACATGGTTCGCCACTATCTGACTCTTTTCATTAAAGAGAGTTCAAAATAATCCAGCGATGGAAAAGAACAGGCTCCGACAAGGAGCCTTTTTTATTTTTCGATTCTGGAAGTCGGAACAAGCTGAATGCTTAAACAATAAGTGTCATCGATATTTTCTTCGTGCGCGAGTGCCGCCAGGTTGAATTGAAACTGTCTCACAAGAACTCGAATCTGATCCAACTTCTTTGCACTCACCGGGACCGTGACGGAAGTAAAGTCACACAAGTCGGTGTCACCGGACTCTAAAATCTTCAGTGCTTCTTCCAAAGATTTTTTCGTGTCTTTAAGAAAGATCACCTGTTTATCAAAATTGATTTTGCGACGGCGGTCTATTTTATGAACTTGTTCATTGCGCACGAGATTTAAAAAGTGCTCTTGATCTTCGCCGGTGACATCAAGCTTTTTATAAACCTGCAAGGCCATTCTTTCACTGAGGGGAATGCGTTCATTCATTAGATCCGCCAGCCTGCCGCTGGAGATTCCCAAAAATTTGGCGTAGGACCTTTTTGAAAAACGCGGATTGCGTTGCCTTCGCGCCTCATAGTCGTGTTTTAAAATGTCGACAGCCCTGTTGAATCTCTTCATCTGCTTAAGTAGCAGAATCATTTCCCGAAATTTTCTCAAGCACTAGTTCAAAGAAGGCATCTCAAGCCTCCTGCGAGGCAGATTAAGTCCGTTTGTCCAGAGTGTTCCAAAGTGCATTTCTTCTTTGGAGCAGAACTCTTGTTCAAAATTTTATGAGTCCGACAAAGTGCTCTAAAGAACTTATGCCGTCGCCTTTTCGGACCGATTAAAAAAATGGAACGTCTAACGATGAGGTTAAAGCGATGAATCGATTCATGATTAAGTATTATCTACTTTCAGCGTTGAGTCTCGCCTTGACCCTTCAACATTCCATGGCCCACGCATCACCTTCCACGCTCACGTATCAAGGCCGTATCGTCAAAGATGACGGATCTCCGCTGGAGTTCGGAAGCGTCAGTTTTATTTTTAAGATCACGGACCCTTCCGGCGCCTGCATTATTTATCAAGAGCAAGTGAACGGATATGACATGACAAATTCCAATGGTGTCTTTGACGTTCCCATTGGTAACGGAACTGTGACTTATCCAACCGATGGATCTTTAAGTCTTCTGGAAGCCTTCAACAATTCCCGTTCTTTTATTTGTAGTGGCAATTCAAATTATGCAGCGAAAGCGGACGACGGAAGAAATTTGCGTGTGCAGTTTTTTGATGGCGTAGGTTGGAAAACGATTTCTCCTGACAATGTCATTCGTACTGTGCCTTTTTCAGGCTATGCTCTTTCTGCGCAAAAACTGGGAACTTATGCTGCGAATGATTTTTTGGTTAAAGCGGGTCTTCCGACATGTGCGTCAGGAAGCTATCTTACTTGGGACGGCAGCGCTTTAACTTGCGCGACTCCAGCGGCTCCTCCCTCAACAAATCTTTCTGGAGACGTCAGTGGCACTTTATCCGCCAACACCGTGGATAAAATTAAAGGCGTGAGTGTTAATTTTAGTTCTTTGAACTCTGGCGAAATTCTTAAATACAATGGCAGTGCTTGGGTGAATGGAAGTTTGTCCTCCTCCAGTCTTTCTGACGGTTCAAGTTTACTAAAAGCTTCACAAATGCCAGCGAACTGCTCTGCGAATCAAACACTGACGTTTTCTTCACCGACCGGAAGTTGGACTTGCGATAACATCACTGTCACGGCGGCAAACTTTGGATCTCAGTCCGCAAATACTTTTTTAGCAGCACCTAATGGCTCCGCGGGAAATGCTTCCTTTAGAACGATTGCCGCAGCCGACCTACCTGCCGGAGTTGCCACACAATGGACGACCTCTTCACCAAATATTTATTATAACGGTGGCAGTGTTGGTATTGGTACAAACTCCCCGACTGTCAAACTGGAAGTCGCAGGAACCGTCTATTCAACAACGGGTGGATTTAAATTCCCTGATGGCACCGTACAAACAACAGCAAGCACAAGTTCTTACGTCACCGTCGGCCCTTTTGATGGCTACAGTCGCAATGTCTTTGTCGGCGTCGGCCACAGCAATGGCACAGCGACAGGCACGTCCAATGAAGCTTATGGAGACAGCAGTTTAAATTCACTCACAACGGGTTATCGCAATATTGCCATCGGTATTAATACTCTGGATAACGTGACTTCCGGCACACAGAATATTGGTATTGGTGAACACGCCGGTGACAATGCGACGACGGGCTCAAATAATGTAGCCATCGGCCATCACACTTCTTTTGCTTCAGCGACCGCAAGCAATCAACTGAACATTGGAAATTGGATTTATGGAGCCAATGGAGATATCGGAATTGGAATATCGAGTCCCACACAGATTCTTGAAGTCAGTTCTTCGGCAAAAGTTCCGTTGATCACATCGACAGGCGGCTATGGCGGCGATTACGTCGGCGGCGGATTTTTAGCGCAAGGGATGCCAAGAGCCAATGGATACTTTGCTTTCAACATGGCCCATGAATGGTTTGCGGGAATTCCGTATGGTGGCGATGGTTATGCGATCAACTACAAATCGACGTCGTCTCACTCTAATTCGACTTCGGATATTACGGGCATTGGTGGCAACTCCAATTATTTTTATATCTCAACGAATGGAAAGGTCGGCATAGGCACAACGTCTCCGAACTACAATTTGCACGTCATTGGAAATGCCGGATTAAGCACGGGAACATCTTGGACGAATGCTTCAGACGTTCGCTTAAAAGACATTCAAGGTGACTATGAATACGGACTTAAAGAAGTATTGCAGCTTCATACCGTGAGATATAACTATAAAAAAGGAAATCCATTGGGACTTCCTTCGGACTACTCAAAAACAGGTTTCATTGCCCAAGAGGTTCAAAAAGTCATTCCTGATGCAGTCACCGTAAGAGAAGATGGATACCTTGAGCTCAATGTAGACCCTATTCATTGGGCAGTCGTCAATGCTGTGCAAGATTTAAATAAAGAAATCACGCGTCTGAATACGGAGAATCAAGAACTTCGCCAACGACTCGATCAGCAAGAGAAAGAATTGGTAGCCATCAAAGCCAAGCTGGGTCTTTAATATAAAGAAACGGCTGGAGATTTTCCGCATGAATGAAAAAGAAAAAAGCCAAGCGTCTCCGATGCTTCACGCTCTTCGGGGGCTTGTGAAAAGTTCCGACATCACATATGAAGATCTTGGAAAGAAAATGGGGCTCAGTCCCGATACGATCAAGCGTCTCTTAAATGGTCGCATTCCCATCACTCTGCAAAGAATTTCTGAAATATGTGATATCTTAGAGATCGACTTGTACGAACTTGCCCGCCTTTCAAAATTTGGAAGCAAGGGACCGACGACATTTCTAACTCTGGAGCAGGAAAAAGCCCTGGCTTCGGACGACGAACTCTTTGCGGTTTTTTATTTGGCCGTGATGGGATTTTCTTTTGAGGAAATTTCTCGAAAATTCAAATTCGGCCACGACAAGATTCTAAAAATCGCCCTTGAATTGGAATCTTTTGGAATCCTGGAACTTCACCCAAAAAACAAATTAAAGATGACCGTATATCGAAAAGTTCGTTGGAATATGAACGGCCCCCTTCATAAAAAGTATATGGTGCCAATGGCCGTTGACTTTGCCACTGACGTTTACCAAACCCCGGAGTCCTTTAAATTCTTTTTTAATTGCCCGTTATCGGCGGATTCACAGGAAATCGTTTTGCGTAAACTTCGAGAACTGGGACGCGAGATTGAGCACATGTCAGAAATGGATCTCAATATCCATGGTGCGCTGGATTCAAATATTAATATTCTTATTGGCGCAAAAACGTGGATGCCGGAAGTCGTTCGCAAACTGATGAAATAAAAAAGGCTCTCTTGCGAGAGCCTTTTTGCTTTTGCATCTATCTATAAATCGGTAGATACAGGTTTTGATCTGATAAGATCGCCAAGTAACGACCGGCCACGGCTTGTGGGAAGTCGGCGTTGGCATTGTACTTAGCTTGATACTCTACGATCAGCTGATATCTTTGCTCGATATCCATGAGTTTCACTTCTTTTTGCAGAGCTTGCTCAGCCACCACAAAAGCGTAAGCGCTCATATCACGATGGGTGGTTTTCAAGAACGCATCATCTTTAGCACCAACATATAATTTGTAATAGTTTGTGCCTTCCGTGTCAGCTTGGCGGAAGTTCCAGTTCGCTGCAGAAATTTCTTTGCGATATTGACCAGGAATCATGTCACGCACCTTTGTCATGATAGAGACATAAAGAGGACGTGCACGGCTGCTGTCTGTCATAGAAAGCTGCTTTTTATTTAAATCCAAAGCAATTTGGATCAACGAATCACTTGGAAAACGACGGCATGGCAATTCGTTTTGGATGGCCAACTGCAAAACATCGTAAGTCGCATTCAACAATGTTTTATAAGCAGGTTCAGAAACTCCGCCGGATCTCACCGCATTGTATTGGTCAGCAAAGAAGTTCAACAATGTTAAAAGATATGTTGTAGACGTGTAAGCGCCGCCCATACGCAATGTCGCAATATAGTCATTCACTTGATCTTTAAGCTGATTGCCCGCAAATTTTTCTTGCACAGAACCTGGAGCCGCCGCTTCCGCACGGGACACCCAAAGTTGAACAGGCTCTAACTTATCTTTAAGAAGAGCGTCGATATTCTTTTTGCAAGAAAACTCTGGCACGCGTGAGCCCAAAGAAAGTTTTGGTGCTTCTTTGGTCGAGAACGCTTTGATTTCCAAAGTGGCTTCTCCGCCCATAGCTTCCGCGAGAACTTCAATCGCCGCGATGCCCGTTGGAATATTTAAAATCTCTGAACTGACAGCGGGACTTGGCTCATCGACAAGAATTCCCGCCAATTGACGCACCGGAATCTTGTCACCTTTATCGGTAACTACCGTTGTCGAATAAATTTTAAGGCGACCCATTTTCGATTTTGCTTCAAGGCGCACCAGAGGCAGCGCGCGTGACAAATCCAGACGATAAATTTCTCCACCGGCTTGGCGAGTGACTTGGTCAATACGACCGACACCTTCATACTGCACTTGTCCCGGCGGAGGAGACGGTTGTACCGGAGGCGCTGGTGGTTTCGGCAACTCAGCAGCAAACGCTATTTGTGCACCCATGAGGACTGCAATGAGAACTTTCTGAAAAAAATGAAGAGACATTTTGTGAACCCCTTTCTTAGTTTAATCATTCGAACTCGTGTTGAAATTTGTATTGGACCCGCTGAGCTTTCGCAATTTACGAATTCGTCACCTAGAAGGAGTTTGTTAAATTGCGTCGGACCGCCGCATTCTGTCCGTAAATATCGTCAACGAAGCGAACAACTCCATCTGAACTGATCGTCGACGTCAAATAGGCTGTGTAGACTGGTGTGATCTTGGCTTTGGGAATTGGCAGCTCCGTAGACTTCGCAAGAACTTCACCAGGACGCGCCATCACTGCTTGAATAGTCGCGCGATCCCAAGGCGTGTCTTCAAGAAGAAACTCCGCCAGATCCAAGGGTTTTTCGAGACGAATACATCCGGAGCTTACCTGACGCATCGGTGTATCAAAAAGTTCGCGTTGATTTGTATCATGCAGATAAATCGCGAAAGAATTTGTTAAATCAAACTTCAAAACTCCTAACGCATTCCCCAAATGTGGCAATTGTCGAATTTGAATATCAGGAGAAACGCGTCCTTCACTAATACCCATCCAATCCACAGTCGTCGGATCAATTTTACGACGGAAGCCTCCATCCCATACTTCATAGTTGTGTGATGAGAAATATTCTGCGATTTGCGCTCTGGAGAGTTTTTTCAGATCATTCACCTTGTCTTCACTGAAGATCGTCGGTGGTACAACCCAGAACGGGTTGATAATCACGCGCACAACTTCGTCTCGCATCGTCGGTGACTTACGTGCCGGACGCCCATTCACCGTTCTGAAACTCATCATACGCGGCCATTCATTGGTGCGGTCGACAAGCATAAAATAAGACATCGCCAAGTTTACGAAGATATAGCGATTTTCAAAATATTGTGGGAACCAGCGCATCTTCTCCATATCGACCTGCAACTGACGCACGCGATCCATACAGGAGACGTTGAGAAACGCCCACACTTTTCCATTCGGAGAAATTTCTCCGTCAGGATTGATACGCATATTCCATTGAATATCGCTGATGGCACTCAACATGTCTCCATCGAAGGTATCATCCATTTTGCTAATCCGATAACCTAGCACAACCAGGCGCTGTTTGATATCGATCACGGTTTTGTGATGCGAGTAAAGACGGATCGGCGTCGTTAATGGGGTGATGGGGCGCCACGAACCGTCCTGACAAGCAGAATAGATTTTTTCAAAAGCTTCCTTCACCGCCAGATACGGAGCATTTTGCGGAGCCACCATGTCTGCCAAGACGGCACTTCTTCTTCCCGCAGCGACAAACAAAGTCATCAACTGTTGCGGTGATAAAAAATCTTTGCGAATGAATTTGACGTCTCTTCCAACGCTTTGCGGATCTACACTGCCTCGATGCAAGTCATTGAGCATTTTTAAATACGCCTGATCAGCAAGCGGTTTCAACGTGCGCGAAAGGTTTCCTCCTGTAACGTAGGCGTTCTCTAAGCGTTCAGTCCAGTACGCTTGAGGATTTAAACCGTGACGCCAAATATTGAGCATGGCACTTCTCATATCCAAAATATCGATTTGCGATAACACGTTGGAATAATCGGCCCTATTTCCCGACGAAGCGTTTGTTCTCATCTGAGCCCAACCGTTCACGACGTAAAGCTGAGACACAAGAGACACAAGAACCATAAAACGTACAACTCTGATCATGGCATTCTCCTAAAAATCATTTTTAAGATTTGTCTGAATTCTCAAATGCGAAAGTAATTTTCCGGAAGGAAAAAACAAGTTCCTGCCTAAAATCAGATGTGGTTTGATTCGGGGTCCGGTGGCAAGAGTATTGACAGTCGTGTCTTTATTTCAAGAGGCTTCATTTTTCCCCTGCGAAGAAAACATCAGAGCTATAAACAGTGTCTTATGCGTGGATTGTTATTTGTTTTTACATTCTTAGCGTTTACCAGTGTGTCTTTTGCTTCGAGCGAGAATCTCTCATGGCCTGTCAAAGACCCCGAAAATCTCCGTCTTAAAAAACTTATTTCGTTAGATCACAAAAGCCTGCCTGTTTCCGGGAAAGACGTGGTTGTGGCCGTGATCGATACGGGGGCTTCCGCTGCGACGGAGCCTTTAGCCAAACACCTGGTTCCCGGTTGGAACTTTATCGACAATAACGCTTCTACAATGGATTTCGACGGTCACGGCACTCCGGTTGCGGGCATTGTGACGTTGATTGCTCCCTCCGTTAAGATCATGCCTTTGTTAGTGATAAAAGAGTATGGATCTCAAGACGATATCGTCAACGCCACGGTATATGCGATCAAGCGCAATGTTCCTGTCATCAATCTGTCTGTGACGTTCACGGAAGAGATGTTAAGACGTGTGCGTGATACTGTTGGTGATGAACGTTTTAAGAAAAGTCTTTTAGTTTTAGCTTCCGGAAACTCCGGGGAACGTTACCCGAGTTTGCAAGAAAAATGGCCCAACGTGATTGTTGTCGGCACTATCGGCCTTGATCTTCCTATTCATTCTACTTCGTACTCCGTTTACGGCCCTGATGTCGATATCGCCGCTCCCTCGGGAGACGCTGAAGATGGCATTGCCACCTACAGTCCTTTTTCAACTTCTTTGCATCCTTTCAATGGAACTTCCGGAGCCGCTCCCGTCGTTTCCGGAGCCGCCGCTTTACTGAAAGAAAAATATCCGAAAGCACAAGGCGCCGACCTTAAGAAAATGCTGATCACAAAGACTTGCCACTCGAAAGACATCAACGTTTTTGAAGGACGTCTTTTAAATATTGGTCGTCTCTTCGATAAAGCCTACAAATGTTTTTAAGGACTGAGATCAACAAAAGATTTTAGTTCTTTTAAGTGAATCGCCCACGCTGTCTCAAAATCTTTGATTACGTTTTCGCGTTTGTCTTCGGGAAGATGCTCCCAACCATCATGCGTAACAGTAAGTACGCGCTCTTCACCATTATCATCAATCTTGAAAGAGCATTCCGTTTCCCACTCAATGGGCCAGTCTTTCTCATGCCAGGTGAATTTAAGTTCTTCTTTTTCGCGGGCTTGCAGAATTTTTCCCGTAGCCACTTGTGCGACGCCTTCGCTATCAACCCAAGGTTCTTTAAAAAGTCCGCCGATTTCAGGTTCGATAACGACACCGTCATTCCACCACTCTGACAATTCTTCAGGACGGGTCAGAGCTTCCCAGATTTTAGAAGGTTCTGCATGCAAAGTTATGGATTTCTGAATGACTTCACTCATACGCCACCGCCTTGATGAGGTTGTCTTCAGAATAAGAGAATGTGCTTAAAGGGAATAGATAATTTAGACAACCCGTTCAAATTTCAAATTACGGGGATCGAAAATGTGAAACTGCAGTGGATTGACGCTCTTGACTTGCAGGCGAATCGGGTCGCCTTTTTTGAAAACGTGCCCGGTATGATTGGCAACTAACAAAAGCTCTCCTTGAAAATTGCAGAGAGCTTCCGAGGACGAGGCGGCTTCTTCCACCACCGCAGGAAGAATTTGACCTTTCTCAAGAGATTTTAAAAATGCTCTTGAAGCCAAGGTCTATCCCAAATCTTTCGCCATGTCGATGCGGCGGAATTCCACCGGACGAATCACAGCTTCTTTATTTGTATTGATTGGTTTTGCAGTCACGACCGGAGCGGCTGTTGGAGCTGCCGGCATGGGTTTTTCACCCAAGAAATTTTGCGCAATATTTTGAGTCACGTTAAACAATGCAGAAACATTATTTGCCGTTTGTTGAGCAGCGTCCTCTTGTTGTTTTACTTCCTGGCAAGCAGCCTTGAAAGCTTCGCCTAATTTTTTCAGCGCATCTTGATCTGCTTTGGGAACCTCAAAGACATTGCTCATATCTTGCGGAGCTTCTCTTTGCAGTGGAGTCATAAAGCTGATGTTATCGACATCGCTTAAATCAGACGCGGGTTCTACTTGTGCTTCTTCTTGCACCCATTCTGGAAGACTTTCTTCACAGAACATCAACTGATCGCGATTCACTTTGGCGATGAATTCGATTTCGCCCATAGAAAGATCCACTTGTTGTGCGATCTCTTCGGCACTCAAACCTTGATGGGCTAAGCGCGCGGCCTTCACATACTTAATTGTATTCTGGCGCTCAAGAATTTCAGTGTGCGGAATGCGATCTTGGAAAATCTTCGCGACTTCCAAACTCTTTTGCATGCTCTGTTCGATTTTAGCGAGTTGTTTATCCGACGCTTGGATTTTTGTTTGAATGTCTTTGACCTTGGATTCAAGCAACGCCGTCAGCTGATTCACTTGAGTTTCTGTGCGATCAGATAAGTCTTCAAGAACGGCGATTTTACTTTGCAAAAGCTGCAAGCCTTTGCTCAAACGAGGATCATCTTTGGGAGGACGATTAAGGCGAACCCACATCCCTACAACGCCTGCTAAAAGAATCAAATTCACTAGAACTTGTAGTAAGAACCAAAAGCTCACCCGGCCTCCTCGCCTAATATGATTTAATTCTAAACTGCCGAAGGTCCGTCTAACAATGAGACCTAGGTCTTAAAATGCCGGGAATGCCTGTATTTACAGGTGTTTCAAAACAGGACTAGACCCCGGACCGCTTTGGTACACAAAAAACGGTGTGCTATCCTGCATGAAAGGGGAGTGTGTATGTTCCGTGCATCAGTATTGGCGATGGTGTTGTTGTTGTCTGCTTGCGGGCCTGTGAAGTTTTCAGCATCATCAGAAGAAGACGTCAAAGTCGATCCGAACTCAAGCCCCACTCCGACACCCACAACTACTCCACCGACAAGTTTGCGCGATGTTCACTACAACAATACGGTGACGGCGACAAACAACAAGCTTGATATCGTTCTTGTGGTTGATGACTCCAACTCGATGTTGCCTGATAACCAGAAATTAGCAGCGAACCTTGCCGGGTTTGTGACGAAGCTTCAGAATTCAAATATTGATTGGCAAATGTGTGCGACGGTGACTCGTGAACTTCCCATTACCACAACGACCTCCGCGTGGGGTGCATCGATTTATTGGCAACAATCCTCTACCCCGTCTTCAAGTTTAGGAATTGTTCTTAAAAAAGGGACTGCGAATCTTTCAACGATCTTTACAAACACGATCAACTACATCAACGCAGGCTGGATCGGTTCTGATGATGAACGCGCGATCAAAGCAGCTTACCGTCACGTTTACAATGGCGACCTTCGCTACAATCCCAACAGCGGTTGCTATCGTCCAGACTCTGCAATTGCCTACATTATTATCTCGGACGAAGACGAAAGAAGTATCGGTGGTGATGCTTCTCAACAGGTTTATTCAGGCGAACTTAAATCTCTTGAAAACGAAGACAAACCGGATGTATTTGCGAACTACGTGAAAGACACCTTCGGGGCCACTCGCCGCTTCACTGTAAATTCTATCATTGTGAAACCGGGCGATACTTCTTGTAAGGCGGCTCAGGACAGTGGCGGCTACAAGAGCCATTACGGATTTAAGTACGCCGAACTTTCAAACCTGACAGGCGGTGGTATCGGAAGTATCTGTGACTCCGACTATTCTGCGAATATGAATTTGTTCTTTGACCGTATCCAAGATTCTTTGAGTTCCGTTCCGTTGGAGTGTGCTCCTTATAACGGAAACCTCACTGTGACGATCACACCGACGATCGGTCCTGTGCAATCTCGTATTGAAGGTATGAACTTGGTATTCGATACACCAGTTCCAGCAGGTCGCACGATCGATATTCAATATCAATGTGCTGATGACCGTTCGCCAAGCTCGGTGGAAAAAGCCACTCCGCTTAAAGAGGAAGGCTTCTTCGCCCGCATCTTCGCGTTCTTCAGAAATCTGTTCTAAGCAGAAGATCCAATTTAAAAATAAAAAAGGCGAACACTGAGTTCGCCTTTTTTTATTGTTCCGGGCCTTAAGCCCTCAGCCTTGTGTGGGCCGTGCAAACTTAATTAGTTCGCAGAATTAAAGAATCCGTAAGACTGACGAGGCGCAATTTCATAGATTTGGCCGTCGATCGCCGTTTGGATCGCAATTGTTTTAGTTCCATCGATTTGGAACAAGTGACCGTCGTAAGTCAAACCCACAACGATATTGCCCACTTTGTGGATGCGTTTGAAGTTCTTATCAAGCTTCATAGAAGAAGCGCGTAAGAACGGTCTGAAAGACTCTGTGCAACCGAATTCGTACACGTTGCCATCATCCGCCATCAAGTAATTCAAACGAGACGTACGGTCGTAACCATTCACGTACAAAATACCAACGGCCTTTGCACCGTTCATTGGAAGCTCATTCACAGTCGCCGCGCGCGGATCGCATGTGAACTTCACTTTATCAGCGTAAACCTTCGCCATCCATTGAGCACCAATATGCAAGTCCACAAGCTCTGCTCTTTGTGCCGGAGTTTGTGAGTTGTACTCAATCGCAGCTTCCCCTGCCGCTTGAGAAATCTTGCCTTCATTTTTCGTGAAGAGGTATTCCGCCGGAAGATTTTTATCTTCAGGGAACAAGATCAAGTGCTGAGCACGAGAAACAATGTGACCCAAAGCTGGAGTGTCACCCAAAGTTTCTACACGGTTGCTCTTTGTTACATCCAAAGAGAAGAAACCTTTTGTATTGCTCATCAAAAGAAGTTCATCTTGACGATCTACACGTGCCGGAGTTTCAAACGCTTCATCCGCATAAGTCACAGCAGAAGCCAAAGAGTAAGCTTTCAACGCCGGATGAAGATCTGTCGCGTATTTTGCAAGCTGAGCGTAAGTTTCCACAGTCACGGCATAAGAGCCACCGTCAGAAATACGCACGTCACAAGCGCCTTGCAAACCTTTGCGAGCGCCGCGAGAGCATGTTGTATGAGGATAACCGTCAATGTGACGAGCCTCATGCATGAACACACTTGCGCGATCCAAAGCCGAGAATGCATCCGTCAACATCATTGGACAGATGTACATTGTGTTACCAAAACCGTAAACGTAAGCGCCTACACCTTTTGGACAGCTGCTTTGCACATCAAGATCATCGATGCGACCGATGAAGTAGTTGTACCAGCTTTGTGAGAAACGGCCTGAGAAAAGTTCATCCGAACTTTTTGGCATGTCGGCTTCGAAAGCCGTTTTTCTCATGAACATGATTGTGGCAATCAAGTTCGAAGTTTGTGAACCGTCAAAACAGAAATCTTTTCTTGCAAGGTCTCTGAATTGTGTGAAGTGAGAAGCGATCTCTGTCATTTCTGCTTTAGAAACGCAGTCCGCTGCAAGAGCCGTGGAACCTGTAAAGCCCACGATAAAGCTTAATAGCAAAACAAGTCTTTTCATAATTTCCCCTCTGTTATGAAAACTTGCAGGGGATCTTATTCAAAAGATTCAAAAGATCACGAAAAAAGACTAATAATGCAGCAGTACAAAATTATTATAAATCTTCTTAATCTCAGCTATTACTTATTTGAGCTTGGCAAAGCTTCTTTCGGCATATTCGCGCAAAGAGCGGTCTGTAATTTGACTGATGACGTTCTTTACTTGCTCACGGCGGACTTCATCCTTGCGGGCCTGCTCAATCAAAGAATCGATCGCCATACGACGCAAAGACTTCTCTTGAGCCGCCAAAGTCTCTTCCGGAGAATGCACCGGGTGTTCCCCTTGCATTGCCAAGGGAGCTTGCGCGATTTCGCTCAAAGCCCCCGACGTCACTTCAGGAGCCAAAGTCATTAAATACACCGCGAGAATACGATTATTCGCGGATTGGTTCATATTTAAGGATTTTTCTTTCAGATACTGCACCTCAAAAGGTTCCATCTTTTGAACGGCCTCTTTAAGCTGTGCCTCTTTGCCCCTCGGATCTGCAGAAGACTTTTCCATGTCGCGAGCTTCGTTTTCAAACCACTGAATGAAGGCAGCGCTGACTTTAGAAATATTCGCGACTTCATTTCCCTCAGAAGATCCACCTTGAACTTGGGAAACTGTGCCTTCGGTGATCGCAATATTTTTTGAAACACTTTTGCGAAAGGATTGAGGAACCCATTTTTCTTGAAAATCATCATCGCCCAAAATCAGAAATAAAATTCCTACAGCGATCACAATCAGTAAAAAATAAAGGTTCTTTTTTTTCATCTAAACTAGCTGCCCGACAAAGTCTTTCATTCTCACAATGGCCCGTTTCATTGTTTCTTCTGAAACGGCGAAACTTAAACGCATAAATCCTTCGGTGCCACACTCTGCACCTGGAACTGTCGCCACATAGAAAGTTTCAAGCAAGATATCGCAGAAGTCTTTCGAAGTGCGGATCAAACGGTCTTTGTATGTTTTGCCCAGGCAAGAGCGAATATCCACCCAAAAATAAAAAGCCCCTTGCGGTTCCGCGACTTTGAAGTGCGACACCGAAGAAAGTTCTTTCATTCCAGATTCTTTTCGCGCGATCAATTTATGCACGACTTCGGAAATGTCCGATTCACTGACTTTAAGACCTGCCAATAAAGCATGTTGCGAAATGCTTGAAGGAGATCCTGTTGACTGACTTTGATAATCAGCCATCGCCGTAATCAATCTTTCAGGTCCCGCAGCCCAACCAATGCGCCATCCTGTCATCGAGTAGGCTTTAGATCCGCCGTTCACCAAAACGGTGCGATCACGCAAGTCAGGTGCCACCTGCAAAATATGCGGAGCTACTTTAGTACCATCAAAAACCAAACGGTTGTAAATATCATCAGAAATAATTGCAACCTGCGGATGTCTTCTTAAAACTTCCGCCAGAGCTTTTAATTCTTCAGCGGAATATTGAAGTCCCGTTGGATTGCTTGGGGAGCAGAATAAAAATGCTTTTGTTTTTGAGTTGATGGCTTTTTCCAGTAAGGCCGGGGTGATTTTGAAATTTTCCTCTTCACCACACTCCACAATGTGAGGCACTCCATCAGCAAGCTCAATCATTGTCGGGTAACTCACCCAGTAAGGAGTCGCGACAATCACTTCATCCCCAGGCGAGCAAAGCATCTGCAAAGCAGCGAAGATAATATACTTCGCACCTGACGCGACCGTGATTTCTTTGGGAGTATAATCAAATCCCAACTCAGTTTTAATTTTTTCAGAAATGGCTTTGCGAAGTTCGATCGTGCCATTGGCAGGAGTGTATTTTGTGATCCCTTTTTGAATCGCTTCAATACCCGCATCCGAAGGAGCTTTGAATGTCGGCCAGTCAGGCTCGCCGACTGTGAGGGAGATCACGTCATGTCCTTGTGAAGCCAGCTCACGAGCTTTGGCGACCAGGAACAATGTTGGAGAGGTCTTCAAATTTTGGGCTCTTTTTGAAAGCTGAATCAACTCTCACTCCTTTATTTTTTAATCTTCTTTTCTAATGCCTCGATCACACATTCAGGAACCAAATCTTTTAAAGCACCGCCGTTAATCGCCAGCTCTTTCACCCCACGAGATGAAATGTAGTAGTACTCGGGGCTTGCAAAAACCAACAGCGTTTCAATTTCCGGCGCGATTTTTCTGTTCATGTTCGCCATCGTCATTTCGTATTCAAAATCAACCACGGCACGAAGGCCTCTGACGATGACCTGTGAGTTCGCTTTTTTCATATACTCTACAGTGAGTCCACCAAAAATATCGACCTTTACATTCTTTAAATGCGATAAAGATTTTTCAATCAAAGCTTTGCGTTCTTCGGCCGTGAACATGGATTGCTTTTGCGAAGACTGCGCCACAAGAACAATCACTTGATCGTACTGACGAGCAATGCGGTTGATGATATCAACGTGTCCCATCGTGATCGGATCAAAACTTCCAGGATAAACCGCGATTTTACTCATTGCTTTCGCCTTCCTCTAAAGCGCTTTCATGGCAGAACAAATTCAAATACTTGTCCCCGTAGTCCTTTTGGCTATAACGAACCAAAGCACCATAACGCTCTTCCATGCGTTCTTTTTTTTCTGACTCAATTGCCATAATTGTATGCGCACCAAAACCTTCGCTTTGACTAGCAGTTTCCATTACGGCGTGAGCCATTTTTTCAGTGAATGGAGGATCCGCTAAAATCACGTCAAAGGGTTCTCCCTTGTAGGATTTCAAATACGCAATCACATCCATATTAATAATTTTATACTGATCACCGGGAACCTTGAGCTTCTCCAAATTCTGACGAGTGATCGTCAACGACTTCGGATTTTTTTCCACGAAAGTGCAAAAAGTGGCATCCCTGGAAAGGGCTTCGATCCCTAAGTTGCCTGTGCCACAAAAAAGATCGACGACTTTGGCTCCTTCGATATGAAACTGAATTTTATTAAACAACGTTTCTTTCACGCGGTCTGTGGTCGGGCGAATGTGATCCGCCTTAAACGCCACCAACTGATGTCCACGATACTTGCCCGCGATAATTCTCATGTTAACAATTCCTCAGCCATTTTTACGATGGCGAATATATCTTCAAAAGGTTTCGGCACAAAAAGGTTGGCTCCCATCTGCTGAGCCGTTTGCATATTGTGCTCTCCAGAAAACGCTGACATCAAAATCACTTTCGCGTTTCCTGTAGCACCGATTTCTTTGAGCACTTCAGGTCCCGTTAGACCCGGCATCAAAACATCAAGAAAAACCAAATCCGGATGCCATGTTTTCCAGGACTGCAAACCTTCCGTGCCATTCACAGCTTCCATCACATCATAGCCTTTGCTTTTTAAAGCACGACTTAAAGAGCGACGAACTAGAGCTTCATCATCAACGATCAGAATTTTCAAAACTTACTCCGGACGCTTTTGTGGGAGCACGATGGTGAAACAACTGCCATGAGGTTCCACGTTACGAAACTGGATGGTGCCCCCGAATTTTTCAATGATGGACTTAGACATACTTAACCCAAGACCTGTCCCGTGTCCTTCTTTTTTTGTCGTAAAGAAAGGTTCAAAGATGCGTCGTTGAATCTCAAGCGGAATGCCCGGCCCTGTGTCTTCAATCTCAATCAAAACTTTTCCTGATTCCGCTTTTGTCACGACACGCAAACGACCTGGGTCTTTCATTGCCTGACAAGCGTTGTTAATCAGATTAAATACAACCTGTTGTAATAGATGCGGCTCAACGAAGACACTGCTGCCTAAAGTTTCTAAATCGACTTCCAAACGATGCAGACGCAAAGCCGACTTCAACATCGGCAAAGTTCTTTCGATGACTTCATCAACGCTGATATATTCTGACGGCTGATCTTCGCCTTTCGAAAAATCGAGGAGATTTTTAATAATTCTCTGCGAACGTGCCGTGGCTTTTTCAATCTCTAAAAGATCGGCGTGCAGATTTCCCTCTTTCGGAGACTCCTGCAAAAGAACTTGTGTCAAAGAGCGAAGGCCCGTCAGAGGATTATTCAATTCGTGGGCGATATTTCCCGCAAGCATACCGATGGCGCCCATTTTTTCACTTTGAAGCATTTGCAGATAAAGCTCGCGAGACTGCGTGATATCCACATACTGATTCACAACATTTGTCGGACGACTGCCGTGATCCAGCAAAACCGGATAGCTGTGCACTTGATATACCCGTCCGTCGACTTGAATTTGCCCTGCCTGCGGGCGACCGTCTTTCAATGCTTGCGGCACCGGGCATCCCTCGCAAGCTGATTTTTTATGCGCAAAACTTTCGTAACACTTATGTTGCAAAAACTTATCCGTGAATTTGCGGTTCGCGCGCACGACGTTGTATTCCACGTCGACGATCGCAATAGGATCGCGCATCCCATCGAAGGTTTTTTCCCAACGATAAGAGAAACTTGAAAGCTGATTTTCTAAAAGCACGCGGTCCAAAGCCATGCTGAGCGGACGCATACGGTCTGCCATAAAATCAACAAATGGCCCCATCTCTTTATCTGAAAGAGAGTTTTCAACACACAAAATGGCTTCACCTTCACCACCCACAAAGTGACTGGTCAGACGAAGCTCCATCGGAACAACATACGCTTTGATAAACGGACGACCAAAGTGATTGGCAAAATATCTAACAAGTTCCGCACTGGGAACCTGCGCTGTTTTCGGAAACTCGAAATGAGTCATCGTTTCGGTTTGCGTAAAATGACCCAACTGAAAACTCAAAAAGAAAGTTTTTCCACCACCCAAGCGGTACGCCAGGATCGGATCACCCATTTTATGAAATTTGCGCAGCTCTTTTCTTAAAATTCCTAAGATGTCTTCAAAGGACGTCTGTGTTGCAAGATCTTTAATAAAACGAATGAGCTGTCTTTCGCGATTGAGCTTTTCACTTTCTTCACGGTGAGACATTTCGATGTACTGAGTGCGCTCTTCCACCATGCCCTCAAGAGAGTTGGTCAAAGCTTCGAGCTGTTTGTTTTGATAAGAAGATTCTCTTAAGAGCAATGAACGAGACAAGTACGTGGAATGCTTTTGCAAAGCATTTTCAAGCTGTGTCCATACTTCTCTTTCGCTCAGAGGCCAGCGCATAAATCGAAATACTTGCGCTTTATTGATGCCTTCACGCACTTCTTGTTCGGTGAGATCGGCGGCAATTAAAATTCGAGGAGCCATAGGTTGATACAAACGAGCTTGGACTAAAAACTCCAGACCTTCACCAGCACCAATATCCTGGACTAAGATCGAGGAAAACTTTTTGGTTTTTAAAAGCAAAAGGGCCTCTTCGCACGAGGCCCTAAAAATAATCTCCACTTCCCGCTTTTGAAACGGGAAGAAATGCGGAAGTCTAATTGGCGATACGTTTCCGACCCATAGAATGGGATCCAGTTTGTTCGGAATCGATATGAGACCCTGCGTATTCCCCATGAAGTGACTTCTCCAACACCCGCAAATGATCTAACCACATTTGCAGAACATTGTTCAAATCATACTCTAGGACATCCGCTAAAAGAACAAAATCCTTATTTTCCAAGGCGCGCAAAGCCTCAGTCACAGTTTTCTTACTCTCTTCTTCGGCCTTGAACCAGTTCACTGGACTAGCGACCAAGAATTGATCGCCCATGGTGGCCTTGATCGTCATTGTGCTGTCGATAAGGAACTCACAGTTTTGTACAAGATCGTGAATCGGTTTTAAAAGACCGCTCAAGCCTTGAGCACGCATTCTTTGCGCCAAATGTTCGGTGCTTTCAATCAGCTCCGGCAATGCTTCGATCCAACCTTTTAAAACAATGGCTGTGATGTCACGGCTGTTTTCCGTAAGGTATTCCAGCGTTTCAATTTCCGCCAAAGTCACGGTCGAAAAACGAGCTTCGTCGGATTCGGCGATTTCCAAACCATTGATGACGTAACGACACACCACTTGGTTTGTTGAACGCAAATCCTGTTCGATATCACTGAACACACGGCCCAATGCTACGTTCTCTTTATAAAAATTGCGAAGTTCCTGACCTGAAACTTTAAAGCGTTCCATCGACACCCTCTTCTTCCTGCATAAGAGCTTCGTGAGGAATGTAGGCTTCCAAGTGGCGAGCCCAACGATCATGAACATTCAAAGCAGCGGTACAGATTTCCTCTAAAGTTCCTGGGCCAATGCGGACCTTCTCCGCTTGATACCAGCTAATAAGAGGACTCAATTCAGGCACCATCTGGCTAATATTTTGAATAACTTCTTCCGCACGATCCAATAAAGGCCCAATAATTTGCAAACCTTTCTCAGGAACCAGCGCTATTTGCTCCATCGCAAAGGCATTGATGTCCTGAAGCTGGATTGCTCCTTGAATAATTTCCATTCTTTCTGCCATGGGATAAGCACCGCCCAAATAAAGAGCCTGCACCAAATCCCACTGAAAACGCTCAAGAACCGTGTCTGGTCTTTCATAGCTGACAAGACCCCCTTTACGATTGATAAGTTCGGGAGCCACTTGGCCTTCTAGCAACATCGCCAAGATTTCGCCCAGACGCTCAGGAACCAACGTGGCTTCGTCTTCAATACGATAGATAAAACCGAGCGTGGCTTTCGGTCCCGTTTCCCAGAAATTCACATTTCCGATACTCAAATTGAACGTCGGAGTATCCGTCAATGAAGCCATGTGAATCGGAGCACTATCACAACCAACTAGAATTTCTGCCTCTTGGATCACAGAGAAGAGTTCAGAAATTTTCGTTTGCCCCACAAGATTGACGAAGTGTGCATCCGGAGCTGCATTTTGAATTTCATTTGCCAATGCGATTTCGTTAGGAGCACCAATCAAAACTACCGGCAAACCTTGATAGCGTTTTGCAAAATAATTAAGCGCACGTCCCCAGGCTTGCGGAGTTAAAGACTTGTGCTTTTCACTGGCACCGACATGCACCGCCATATAACAATCCGGCAAAGAGATCGCCGTATTGCCAAGCTGAGGCGCCGCCCAATCTTCTTCGGTGTATTGCAGATCTAACATCGAAGCAAAGACATCCGACAAATGCACGCGGTTGGCTTTACCAATTCCGACTTGAGCATAAAAATAAGAACTCACTTCATCGGACAAACACAAAGTGCCGTCGTTGTAGCGAGAATATCCTGTCACTGTCGTGTGAAGGTGACTGATCGCGTGAGTCAGATAACTTGATACCGGAGAAAAAGTAAAATTAATGATGTGATCATAGTTTTCTGCACGCAGATCTTCGATAACACCATTTAATCTTTCTAAAGACGTATCGATATCAGCGTCTTCTTGCACAAGAGGCGCTAAGATCGTGCTCACCGGCAACGACTTATGACAGTCAATAGCCGTCAACCCTTCGACAGCGCCTTCAAAACGAGGACGTGTCAGGAAATGAATCTCTGCATTCGGATGCGTGCGGCGAAGAGCGCGCAACGCAGGCCAAGTCATGTAAATATCGCCAAGTCTAGCGAGTTGTATTACTAGAATTTTCATTCTTCACTTGTTCCTTTACGAGTTCTTTTAAAAGCTGCACTCTCTCGGCTTCTTGATTATAGCTCTGCGTCTTCAAGATTTCGTTGTACGCTTTTTCCAGCCTCTTCAAAGCCACTGATAGGTAATTGTCCAATTCCTTTTGCATAGTAAGCTCCTTCCGTGGAGAGTGTTTGCAAATGATGAGTGAAATTTTCACGAATCGTTAGTAACTCTTCAACCTCTTGCAAAGCTGCATGAACACGGTCATAGATTTGCACCGGTTGACTAAAACGAGAGAGCAAGGCTTCCACAAAAGCTTGGAAGTAACCAGCGTCGTCCATTTTAGATTTGAGAATATCTTGGGCACAAAGAATCATTTCGGCAATGTCTGAGGACTGAAAGGTCCTGTGTGTTGCCAAAACTTCACGAGCTGGCAAAGCCGCTGTGGCTTTTGCTAACCATGAACGGTACAACGACGTCTTTGCGTTCCAAACTGCCGAGTTTTCCCGCAAAGAGTTGATTGACACTTTTTCTAGAAGATTTGCTGCAGCTCCGCCGTAAAACGGCTCCACCGCGCTGTTGTTTTTATCTAAGAAAAGACTCCATACTGCTCTTTCCATTTGATGATGCAAATTGCGTTCAGCGATTTTTTCACCGCTCAACTGATCCCAAACAGCCCCGAAGACTTGTTCAACAGTGACGTCATCAGCACAGATATGACTGCTTTGTGAACAATCCTGTGAGTGATTGCAAGGAGCGCATGGCGCCGCTGTCTTTAGAACAACAGACTGTGTTGAATAGGCCGCCGTTTTTGTTGGATCACTGCTACCAATAGCGATTTCTACAATCGGAGTCCCCGCTTGCGCCGCCATGTGTTTGATGCTTGTGTCGCCGGTGACAAGCAACGCCGCATTTTGCAAATGTTTGCGTGCTTCAAAAAGATCACAGATCAAAAGATCTTTTTCAGAGAAAACTTTCAGCAAAGAATCTCTTTCAAATGAAGCTCCTAAAACCAGAACCTCATAATCCACCAATGAAATTTCGATTGTGCGTTTGAGCTGGAAAAACTTTTCTAAGCCCCAGTTCTTTTTCTTGTCACTGGTAAGGCATTGCAGAAGAACCAATTTGGATCGGCGGGTTGCAGTGCCGGAGCCTTGAGAAATTAAGGCTGAAGCAGGACCCACCGGAATATCAAAAGCATTTCCTAAAAGTTCAACGTAATGAAATAAAGACTTTTGATTTCCCGAAAAACGATCGTTGAAATAACGAATCCAACGATTTGAAAGTCCTTTAAAGCGTCCGTCCTCTTGGTAAAGGCCGCGTTTATCGGCGATATTCAAAGCACCGATCAGATAAGCACTCAGCTTATTGTGAGTGAGGTTGATCGCCGTGTCGTAAGCTTCTTGATTCAGTCCCTGCACCAAGTTTTCCACTTGCGTGTAAGACCACAGAATATTGTAAGAAGCCTCTCCCATTCCTTTTTGCAAAGCCTCACGGTCAAAGAAGATGTACTTATCTACGACGCCTTCCAAGATACGCTCGACATTGGCAAATTGACGATTGAGCAATAGATGAATTTCCGCTTGCGGATTTTTTTCACGAAGGCCCTTTAGTAAAGGAACCTGCTGAATAATATCACCCAATCTTAGCAATGAGACGGCAAGAATTTTCATTATTTCACCAATTCCCCGAGAACGCGGAAAATTTGTTTTTTATTTTCTGGCATCACCGACGCTTCTACGACAGGCAAAACATCTTTAATAGAAAGCATTTTGTTCTGCTGAAGATACAAAGCCTTCATATTGATACCGAACTCTTCAAAGTGGTATTTGACCGACTCTGTCGTACGTCCCGTAAGGTGAGCGAAAATTTCCGAGAAGAAGTTCACTTGCTCTCCCCAGCATTCACGGAATGAAAGAACGTAAGATCTTTGTTCTAATACTTCCTGGAAAAGATCTGTTTTAAAGATATCTTGTCCTTGTTGCACAATGACGACTTCAACACGGTCGGAAAGTTCCGGAAATTGCGAACGGAAAACAGGAAGCAAGGATTCTCTGGACTCCACGACTGTGATTTTAAGATTTGGATCTACATCAGCCAAAGCGGCAATATGAAATCCAGAACCTAATCCCACCACAACAACGTTGGAAGTCGGAACGACTCCCAAAGAGTAAACCCATTTCAATCCTTCTCCGCGCGGATCACGCAAAGAAGCCAAAGATTGCCCTGCTTCAAAAGCAATTAAAGACGATTCATGATTTTCAGAAAAAGTGATCATCGACATAAATTAAGCAGCCTTTTGTGATTGAAGGATTTTCTTTTTGAGATTACGAACTTCAGTGTGATTTGGATTCCACAAAAGAACTCTTTCCATTTCAAGAAGAGCTTTATCGACTTGTCCCGCCGTACAGAACAGATTGATTAACACCAAAGACATATCTTCGTCTTCTTCAACTGACGCCAGATAAGCTTGCAATGCCTCGATGGCTTTTTGAATTTTTCCATCACGCAATCCCCAGTTTGCCGCCAAGTGCACCGCTGTTCTATTTTGCGGATTGATATCAATTGCCGTTTCGATATTCGCCCACGCTAGTTCATTATCACCAAACTGATTGTGAACCATGGCAAGTCCTACCCATGCTTTGTCATTATTCGAATTGATCTCAACAGCTTTACGGAAACAGAAAAGAGACTTGTCGAAATCATTGCGTTGAACCTCCAAAGTGCCGAAGTTCACGAGAAGCACGTCGGATTGCGAATTCATTGTGTAAGCTTTATTGTAGTACTCTTCAGCGCCATCAAAATCACCCTGCCGAACAAAGATATTTCCCATGTTCTTATAAACTTCGAAAAGCTGGTCATTTTCTTCCGTGATCACAGCCAAAGCTTCATAGTATTTGTCCAAAGCTTCTTGGTCGCGGCCGAGCTTATATAAAGACGTTGCGTATTTATAAAGACTTTCAAAACCATAATCGACTTCAATCAAAGTTTTGCGCGCGATCAATGCTTCTTGAACGCGAGAAGAGCGCTCTAAGCACGTTGCCAATAAATCCAATGTCACAGGATTGCGCGAATCAAAGTTGCTCGCTTGACGAAGAAGATTCATCGCCAATGGAATTTCTTTGTGCTTCATAAGCACGCGGGCATTCTTAATGAATGTAGCTACACGAGCATCAGTAACAGAGACTTCTTTTTCGGGTTGAGATTCCGCCTCGAATTCGGCGATAGCTTGTTGCGGATCAAAATAAATTCTGCCGCTCACTTCATTTTGAGCTTCAATACTATGAGCTTCGGCATTTGAATTGATTCCAGAAATATCACTGGACTTTTGAACGATCTGATTTTCCAACATCTGAATTTGTCTCCCTCGAATTTTCTGTAGGAGCAACACAGATGCCAATGGGTCTTTTTGTGTTTTATTGAATCTGAGGCAAGTTCAGCCCGTCAGTTTGACTCTTTTGCCGAACTCGCCGTCATGATTTTGTCAGGAAAATTTTTCCTAGACCTCTTCGTTCAAGCGTTGATTGAAGGTCTTGCTTTTGTAACCACCAACCGCTTGACGACCGCGACGCACTTCCTGCAATTCCTTGATGATGGAATTTTTCGCCATCTCAATGCAGGACAACACTTGAATGTCTTGCTCAATAATGCGCGCCACGTATTCATCCTTGATCGCCAAAGCTTCTTTCACTTCACGGCGTTCAGACTCCTGAATCGTGCCCCCTTGCGCGATTTCCCCATGAGCTTTTTCAATTTGCGCGTCGACGTACTTCAACACGTCCAAAATTCTTTCGCGCGTTTGATAAAAATGCTCGAGGTTGTCGAATTGCCCTTGGGCAAAATTCGCCAATTCTACTTCATTCAGAGAGTAGAATTTTTCGAGGTAATGATTTTTTTCGTTCAACAAGGTGATAATTCTCGTCATGTTCCCCTCCGTGGTAAATCAGCCTGCTTTTTGCCCAGAACCGTCTGTTTCTTTTTTTAACTTTTCAACCGCTTGAACCCATCCATCATAAAGCGTCTGAAGCAGCTTCAGATTGGCCTTCAATGGTTCCGGGTCTCCAGAAATATTCGCTTTCGTGTATTGCTCCATCATGAACATATAAAGCTGTTCAAGCTGAACCGCCACGTCCCCGCCCACTTTGTGATCGAGAGTATTGTTCAACTCCATGATGATGTCGAAAGCGCGACCGATATTCATACCGCGATCCGCGATCTTTTTTTCCTCAGCCGCTTTAATCGCCAGCTTCGTGAACTTGATGGCTCCTTCATAGAGCATCAAAAGAATCTTTTCCCGGCTCGCACTCTGCACCGAGGTGGTCTTATATTTCTGATAAGCATTTTTGTTCATAGTCCCTCACTACATCCTTAAAAAAATCAAATCACTTATCCCGCTTTGGAGGCCATCGCCGCCACACGCGCCTGCTGCGCATTCATGTCGGACATCTTCTGTTCAAGGTCCGCGAATTTCTTGCGCAAGCTGTCTTCTTTTCTTTCGAGTTGGCGCTCTTTCGTCTCAATCCGCGTGTTCGCCTGATTGATTCTGTCTTGCAGACCTTTCTTACGATTCGAGATCGTTCCGAATTGTCCGTTCACCAAGTTGCCAATCTCTCTTTTCAAAGTAGAAACAAACCCTGTGTTAAAACCGTCTCCACGGAAGAAGGCCGCTACACCTGCGGGATTTGTGTTCAATACTTTGTTGAACTTGTCTTGGCTAAAGTTCAAAGTACCGTTTCTGTTAAACTCAATTCCCAATTCACCAATACGACGGATCGGAGTTTCCACACCCATCTGCGGATTTAAAATCACGCGACGAAGACTGTTCTCCACTGAGCGAAGCATTCCGTCGCCGCCCAAAGGACCCAAGCGCGGATTCTTTCCGTCACTGCCCTGCAACTTGCTCTGCTTTTGAATGAATTCCAAAGCCGCGTTGTAGGCATCGACAAAGCTTTTCACTTTGCCGCTGATCACTTCCAGATTTTCTTTCACGCTCATACGGATCTCGCGACCCGGTGCCGCCGCTTTTAAATCCAGCGTCACTCCCGGAATGATGTCCGTCGCTTTATTATCCGGAAGCTCAATTTCAAATCCGTTCACTTTCACTTTCGCGTTCTTAGCTTCACGCGATTGTTCGAAGTACATGTCCTGATCCCCGTCCAAAAGATAAATCTTTGGAAACGTGACCTGGTTGTCATTTCCTGTTGAAAGACCCGAGATCATAATCTTAAAAGGATTTTCTGCATCCTTACGGTCTTCCAATACCTGAGCCGTCAACCCGACATTGGCAGCATTGATTTGTTTCGCAACGCCCTCCAATGTTGAGTTCGAACCGTTGATGTAAACTTCCTTTACGCCCTCGGGAGTATCAAACTTGATGTAACCCACACCAATTTGCGTTTCGTTCTTATCCGGAAATCCATTCGAGATCGCTCCGGGTTTTTGCGCCAATTGCACAACTTCCAAAGAGTAATCTCCAGGCACCGCCGTTTGCGGGTCCACTTGTCCATCAATCACGTTCGGATCACCGCTTAAGAATTTCTTATCGATGAATCCTTTTGTCGAAGTCAGCTCTGAGAGATTTTTGGTGATGTCATTCACCTTAGTCTCTAACTCACCCACAAGTTTCAGCTTGTCTTCTTGCTGAGTCTTCTTGGCTTCCATTTGTTTCACAGGAATACGCTCAGCATCCATCAGCTGATCGACGATATTCGGTGGGAGCCCAGAGGCCATGCCTGTGATACGAAATCCTGCCATGAATTCATTGTGTCAAAATGATTCACCAATCGTGAGTCAATTAAATGTCTCTCAGAAGGGCCAGGAGAGCGGCTTTCAGGTCTCAAATACATTTTAAGCCACAGGGATTTTGACAGAAGGGCATTTCTCTAGACGTCGATCTAGGAAGCAAATGCTTGGATTACTAATAAATTTAAGCAGAACGCTTGAGCAACTGTCCTCTTGGAGAGTTGTCAGAGGGAAGAGTCCACAATTCCAATTCAGGAATGCGGCGAATGACTGCGCCAAGATTGTCTTTCACGATCACGAACTTTCCGCTCTCTTCAACTTCAAGATGCACCGTCCACTTGTGCTCCTTCATCGCGGGTAAATTGCGCAGATGTTCCATCGCTTTTTCGAGTTGCTCATCGGACATCGGCTCACGGTGTTCACCTTGATTGCCATTGTAAGTTTCCTGTCCATTCGCATCGCGATCATGTGTCTCATCAGACTTAATAGTCTTCCCGATGTTCTCTACCGAGCGCACCTTCGTTTCCGGAAGAATGTTGGAGATAAGTCCTTTGATATTCATACGAGGAACTTATCGGAATTCTCGAAATGGAACTTGAATTTCGGGATGTTGGTCGGGCTATTGCTGCCAAGGATTGCGAGGATGGCGATTGAGATGCACACGATGTCCTTCGCTATCAAGAATCTCAGTGATTTGAGGTTCTTCTTCCTCTTCGCGCTTCGGCTCCTCCACTTCATTTCTCTCGGGAGGATGCTCGACTTGAGGTTTTCGCGGGACTGTGGCGTGAGTTAAATTTGAAACGATCTTTTTAAAAAAATTCTGCTTTTGCGGAATCTTCTCCGGCATATAAACCTCTCTTGCGAGTTGTTTTACACCGATTATTTTATCAAACTTCGTCTGCCTTGTTACATGCAAGTTGGCACACTTAGTACCCCAGGAAGACCGGAATCCCCCTGGGTAGGTTGGTACCGAGAGGGAACGGAGGTGCCCTCTCAGATCAAACTCTTATTTCAAATTCAAATTAACCAATCAATTTCAACGCTGAGTTTGGCATTGAGTTCGCTTGAGCCAACACGCTTGTATTCGCCGCAAGTAGAACTTGGTTACGTGTAGATTCAGCACTTGCCAAAGCTACGTCTGTGTCGCGGATACGAGAGTTCGCAGCAGAGATGTTCTCATGTTGCACACCCAAGTTGTCCACTGTGGATTGCAATCTGTTTTGAAGGGCACCGAGATTCGCACGGAAACCGTTCACTTGAGTTTGCGCTTTATCCACCATCTCCAACGCTTCTTGCGCACCGGCTTTAGAAGTGAAGTCGAAACTTGCAATTCCAAGGCTGTCGATCGTCGCATTTGTTTCACCTGCGTTGAAAGAAATTCTGTCTGCATCTTCAGAGTTTCCGATACCGACTTGGAAGTCGAATTTATCACCGGAACCATCTAGAAGTTTTGATGTACCGAATTTAGTTGTTTGCGTAATACGTTGCGCTTCTGATTTCAATTGCTGAACCTCTTTATCGAGGAAGCCGCGCTCTGTATCACCTACAGTATCAGAAGAAGCTTGAACACCTAATTCTCTCATACGAGTCAAGATGTTAGAGATTTCACTCAAGCCACCCTCTGCTGTTTGTACCATTGAGATACCATCGTTGGCGTTGCGGCCCGCTTGGCTCAATGATCTGATTTGCGATTTCAAATTTTCACTGATCGCCAATCCCGCAGCGTCATCCGCCGCTTTGTTGATACGTGATCCAGAAGACAATTGCTCCATGGATTTACCGATCTGACGTTGAGAATTCACAAGAGTTCTCTGTGCATTGATCGCCGATACGTTAGTAGAAATTCTCATTCCCATTTGGGACCTCCATTTATGGGCACGCCTTATACCTACTTAGGTCATGCCACTTGTTACTTGTTGGTGACTCCACTTTTGTCTTGGCTCCCTGCAAGCGAAATCTCATCTGGCAGTCACTCCATTTGAGCTTCTCAAGAGCGTTCGACTTAGTTTCGTCGTTGCTTGTGACATACCTTTCGGCGAGGTCTTGGAAGGCTTTAGTCGCGTCCTGCAAAACTAGACCATCATCCAGCAAAAGCTAGACTAAGGTTGTGAAATCAGGTCCATCGCACAGCAAATTTCAAGACAAAGGTCCAGCCCAGAACAAGGTCCACCCCGACAAAAGGGACAAAAGGTGCCTGCTTCTTTTTTCTGGCTACACTGCAACAAAAGAAAGTCGACAGTCGGACACGAAGTTTCGTGGAGAAAATGGAAATGCTAGTGGAGCAAGGTCCTTGTCTTGCTTCACCGATGAATATGCCTAGAAAAATTTTTGAAAATCACACCGAACTTCCGTATCACGTCACCGCTCGATGTATTAATAGAGATTGGTTTTCACTTGAAATGCCACTCGTTTGGAAAATCATGTGTCTTCATTTGCACTTCACTCATCTCGCCTTCAATATCCGCGTGCATTCATTTGTGCTGATGAGTAATCACTTTCACATGATTGTAAAAACTCCTGAGGGAAATTTAAGTCACGCCATGCAGTTTTTCATGCGTGAAACAAGCCGCGATATCACTCAACTGAGTTCTCGTATCAATCAAACTTACGGATCGAGATTTCATCGAAGTCTTTTAAGTTCTCCGAGATATTATTTGCACGCTTATAAATACGTTTATCGGAATCCAGTTGAAGCCGGAATTTGCGAAAAGGTGGAGGAATATCCCTACTCGACAATGCAGGCGCTTTTAGGAAATTCGCGAGTTGAAATTCCGGTTCTTGATGATTGGAATTGGGGAAATTTATTGGTGAGGGAAGAAACGTTGAATTGGCTCAACGACAAGCCACCAAAGGAAAGCTGGGAAGAAGTTCGTATCGCCTTGAAAAAACCTGTCTTTAAGTTACGAAAGAAAGACAGCCGCATTTCGCCCCTTGAAGATACCGCACTGTAGCCAGAAAAAAGAAGCAGGCACCTTTTAAAATCCCTGGGAGCGGGTGCTCCCAGGGTGGGCTTAAGACACGAGAGGTTTATGTGGGCGACCCCTCATTCTCGAATGAGGCCATATCCCAGAACAGGCCCCACCCGATATCCGTAGTTTGTACGAATGGTGATTCTTAAATTATGTCTTTGATTAAACTAGTTTCATTGCAACGTTTGGTAATTGGTTCGCTTGTGCGAGAACCGATACCGCTGTGTTTTGCAAGATACTTGCTGATGCCATCTCTGCTGTTTCTTTCGCAACGTCTGTATCACGAATGCGAGAGTTCGCAGCTGACAAGTTTTCGTAAGAAACGTCGAGGTTGCTTACTGTAGATTCAAGTCGCGATTGCATCGCACCGAAGTTCGCGCGCAACGCACCGACTTTTTGAATGGCTTGGTCCACCGACTCAAGAGTGTCACGAGCACTTCCCTTGTCGTCCACCGCAATTCCACTGATACCCAGCGAGCTTGTTGTCGCATCGGCATCGAAGTCGAATGAGATGATATTTTCTTCTCCACCGTAGGCGCCGACGTGGAATTCTAATTTACCACCGGAACCATCAAGAAGTTTAGTGTTACCGAACGTAGTGGTTTTTGCAATACGATCCGCTTCTTGGATGAGTTGTTGGGCCTCGTTGTTGAGGAACCCGCGCTCCGTATCACTGACAGTATCAGAGGCTGCTTGTACTCCGAGCTCGCGGAGACGAATCAAGATATTTGATACCTCGCTGAGACCACCCTCACCCACTTGCGAGAATGAAATCGCATTGTTCGCGTTGTTACGCGCTTGCGCGATACCTTTTAACTGTCCTTTAAAGTTTTCTGAGATCGCCAAACCGGCAGCGTCGTCGGCGGCGTTAACGATGCGAGAACCAGACGCTAATGCTTGCGCTGAATGCTCCGCACGTTTTTGCTGTTTCGAAAGCACACGTTGTGCTGCGATAGATGCAGTATTGGTAGCGATTCTTAAGCCCATGAGAACCTCCTAAGGGATTGAGAGATCACTTCCGCTGATTTTGTATGGAATTGAGACATGAACCTAGGTCGCACCACTTACCTTCAGAACACTCTGTAATCCCGTCAACGTACTATGATCCGATTTATTTTTTTGTACTAACTCACTAACAAATTAATTTTTTATTTAAGGTTGGAAAAAGCTCCTCGGGATCAAGGTGACTGAAGTCTCGATCGTCGAGGAACCCTTTGCCACGGAGGTCTCTTCTTTGAGGAACTCTCTCTGGGAGAGTTTTTCTGGAGGAGTGAACCGCAACATTATTTCCCAACAAGTAACAGCAAACTCTTCGGACCATGGTCCAGAAAACTTTAGGCCCTTGGTCCAGGAATTTTTATTACAACTTTCCTAGTGCTTGATTTTACTGGAAATTAAGGACCAAAAAATATTACGACAAAGGTCCAGGACGACCTCGACCAAGGCCGTGAAAGCGATGTTTTATCAAAGGGTTATGTTACACAGGTTAGTGCGCTTGAATGCGGAGAATATTGAATCCCGCCATCGACGGTGACTTCATCATCACGCGGGAAATGTACTCACGAAGAGCTTCTTTTTTCACACCTTTATAGTCTTCTCCACCATCACGAAGACCGTTGCTGGCGTGAACCATGTAAAGTACTCCATTTTCCCGGATAAGAAAACCTTCATGCGAAACATCGAGCTCAGTGCCAATGGCTTTTTTCAGATCCCAGTTAGGACGAACCACATGAAAGATTGCTCCGCTGGGAATACGATTTTCCAGGGCGCGATTGTTAAGAAGATCTTCTTTGGAAAGATAAGGAATTTTCCCAAGCTCTTTACCGAACTCCGTACTGAGTTGAAAAAAGTCCGGACCCTTCATGCGAAACCAGTTGTCTTTTTCGATCCACGTTTGTGACCACCTGGTTTTTTCACCGCCCACTTTGCCAGTGATGTCTTCCACGAATCCTGCTTGAGTGTTGTTGGGAATCCAATCGACACTCGGAAAGTGATTGCGTGTCTGATATGAAACTTCACCGTTCTTATATCGAATTTTATTGATGGTCTGCTTAAACTGCTCGGGAGTTGATGAGAGAGACAACGCCAAAACGGTTTCAACGAATGTCGTGCAATCAAAACCGTCAAAACGATACAAAGGCCCTTTATTGAACTCGCCATTCTCCCCTTCACCCAAAGGTTCAACCACGTAAGGAGATTTTTTCGCTAAAAAGATATTCGCATAATACTTCACACGCGCCGTGACTGAAGCCGACATAATACGGGCTGCTGTGGAATTTGCGTAAATAGAGTCTAAGGTTTCATCAGAACGAACAAACAAACCTTCCTTAGGAGCATCACTCCCTACGGAAGAAAGCGCTGATACGGGCAAAAGGCTCACGGCCATCAGCATCGCTAAAAGAGTTTGTTTCATAGACACCTCAACACAAACTCCCAGAGCAAAAAGAAGGCTCGCCCAAAACATATATAGGGGCCAAAGAGGCCCCTATACTGTGTATCATTTTGACATTGCGACAGTTTTTAGACTTATCTGAGATCGTCCATCGCTTCGGGAAAGTAAGTGGCAAAACGGGTGAGAAGCTTTCCTTTAATCTTTTGGCTCTGATTGACCCGAAGGCTTTCCTTCATGTACTCGACGACATCCGCTTTCGCAGCGTTGTTATTTTTCAATAGCACGAGCGCCGTTGTGATATTCAGAGAGTCAGGACTCCACCGTCCTTCCGCATCGAGCGCGGCAGGGCGGGATATTTCCTTTCCAAAAAAGCGGACCTTGTCTTCTGATGTGACATTCATTTGATTGACGATATTAAGAAGCTGGCTCCGAATAAAACTATCGTCTGGGGTCAGAGTTTTCGTCGCGTTCTCAAAAACAGACAAATTCACTCGCGAGTTTTCGTTGATCTTGCCTATCGAGTATTCCAAAAGTTCCCCGTACTCGGGATTGGAATCCAGAATATTTCCCATGGCAATCCACACGGCGATGTGTTCGGCATTGGGACTTTCTTTAAAAAATTCTTTGGCTTTGTAAAAAGATTTCGCTACGCCTTCATCACTCATAAATGGTTTTAGATAAGCATTGTGAGTGTAATAAGAATCTGTGACCGTCATCTCGTGAAACTCCTCCACCTTAGCCACATTTGCTGCGTCCGCAGGTGGAAGATTTTTCGCCGGAGATGAATTTGCAAATGTGCGCGGGGCATAAGATGTTTCTTCTTCATTCGACGCCAAATCAACGCTGGAGTTCATTTTGCTGAAAGCCAAATAAGCCATACCAAGAACCAACACCAAAACTATCATCGCTTTTTTCATTGCTGTCATTCGCTCTTACCTGTCTTTCGCCTTGCCGACGATGCCGGTTTGATATCCGTAAATCGCGATGTAAAAATAGTTAATCGCTCTTCTGCCAACGGGAGCGGGCGCGCCTTTGGCCGTAACCATTTTTTGAACATATCCTTCCAAAGACTCATCCATCATACCGCTGTCCCTGAAATACCCGGAGCCGCCGACCGGAATTGCTAGAGCCACCTTCATGTTCAGCGTCGGCACCTGCGCGTTTTCAATAATCTGTAAGTTATAAACTTTTCCCCACGGATCATAGATCTTCACATAGCCATCCTCTAAACCATTCACGCTTAAGGCGTGGGTCATGCCGGATCTTTTCCATTCACACTGAAAGTTTGAAAGCTCCCAGTAGTCACGCTTGTCATCCGAATTTACCTTCTTCACTGTTTGAGCGTAACAATCTCTGATAATGCCGGAGCCGCGTGCAAAGTTATTGTTTTGGCCTACCGTCAACCCCTTCACCAGAGCTTCATTACTCCATTCATCCGTGAGAACTTTAAATCTTTTAGTTAGGACCTCGCCTTCATAAGAAACCTTGTTCAAATTTCCAATAGAAGGATCTTGGCGACTTAAGATCGTCTCTAAACCTCTATCCGTCAGCGTGCCGCCCTTCGCCCAATTCGTTCCGGCGATATTGCCAATCTGATAAACGAAGTCTGCGTAATGAGCCGTTCGTTCAAACAAGTCCGTGATCGCCAATCCTTTTTCTGGGGACGGCAGATTGTTTTTCCAAAAAAATGGATCTTGCAAAATTTCACCAGGAGAAGAGTAAATAGCTCCCAGCGTGGACATGGTTAAAGACACAGCCCCACACCACCCCATATCTTTTTTAATTGTGCTGTCACCCGTCGCCTTCGCAATATAGCTCGCCAATTGCGGAGAAGACTGCGACAACAATGGAACGTAAGGGTTCACGCAAAATTTCGTCTTCGCATAATCACAAGAGTTGACCTGACTCCAAAGAGTTCCTTTACTTTTCTGATACGCTTCGGAAGTCACGCATTTCGCTGCACTCATAGCAACGACACTGCTTCCCTGTTGCAAAGAAATATTTCTGAGGCCGCCGGTCGTACTGAATTTCAAAACGCCATCGGCAGTGTTTTTTAAGACACCGACGACAGACCAGTATTTATTGTCAATGCCGCCAACACCGCAGCCTTCGTGCGAAAGATAATACTTTTCAATAAACTTTTTGCAGGTCGCCGCACTGGCTGTGGCTTCCTTAGAAAAATTCTCCGTGACATACATATTGTAGGCCGGTGAAGAATCGTAAAATTTGTAAATGGCGCAAGATCTTTCGGCTGAATATTGACCGGCAGGGCTTGGTAAAAATGCTTCCGGCCCCAGTTCACTTAAACCTGTAAGATCAAATGAAGGAATGGACGCCGGTATCGGCGTTTGTGTCGGTGCGGGATCTGGAGTAGGCACAGCAACCTTGTCTCCCACGATCTGCTCTGCAGCTGTCGTGAACTGCACAGTTTCAACAGCACTCACCACTTTGTCTTTCACGCCCTGGCAAGCGATATAATATGTGTAGGACTTTTTCGGCGTTAAGCCGGAAAGACCGTGACCATGAATCGTTCCGCCCGTCGATTTAAAAGCAAAAGGCATCTTCGCAAAATCTTGTTTCACCGTCGAGTATTTGCAGCTCGCACTTCTCAGCGTTTGCAAATAGAAAGTGGCTGTACGAGAACTCGTAATATTGCCGCTGGGTTTTACGTATTTTAAAAGGAGAGGTTCCGCCTGCGTGAGCGCGCTGGCCGATGAACAAGCAAGACCTAAAAAGAAAATAGCAAAAGTGGATTTCTTATTTGATCCCAATGACATTGATTTCTCTTTTCCCCAAGTACATGAACGATTAGGAATTAGATCGAACGTCTGGGTGATTTTCTTTAACAAATACTCAATTTAAGACAGTCCTCGACAAACAAAGTGTTTCTATTTTTTTTCGAACTGGATATTTCTCTTGCCGCCCCATATCCAATTTTTAATGTTTCAAAATCAGACAATGCAAAACACAGAGAACCTCTTCGAATCACAGTGGAAAGTGCATTTTCTCCTCGAGGATTAGTGTATTTACTCTAACATTTGTAGCTGCATTTTGATTGACTGAATTTATAGAAGAATTCAAATCGAACCTTGAAGAAAAATATTCAGGAGAACTTTCGTATGAAAAAAACGGTTTTGGTTTTGAGTGCTTTGCTTGCCACACTCGCAATGCCCGCAGCCTTCGCACAAGAAGAACAAGCGACTCAACAGATTTCAACAACGGTCAAAGCGCCAAGTTATTTTCTCACTTACAGTTACTATAAATACGATTTGCAAGGAACGAACAACGCCAACACACGCATCTATGGATTTGATGCTTCGACAGTTGATTTGAACATGATCACGGCGACATGGCTTTACAGTCCACAATGGACGTTGTTAGCTTTTGTTCCGCATATCAAAAACATGGTCGAAACAAAATACGAACCGATTCCTGGTGGTTTGAATTTCAAAACTCGTGACTATACCGAAGGCCTTGGCGATGTGCGCCTGATGGCGATGACGGCTTTGCACGCCGCCGACAGACATCTTTTCTTAGGAGATATCAGCGTGACTTTGCCAACAGGAAGCATTGATGAAACTTTCACTTCCAATCCTTCACAAAACGCCGCTTACAATATGCAATTGGGTTCAGGAACTCCGGATCTTATCTTGGGTTCAACATACACTTACACACCTGTAGCAAAATGGGTGAACTCAGCACGCGGGCAAGTCACAGTTCGTGGCGGAAGAAACTCAAGCGGTTGGGCTTTGGGAAATGAATTTGTCACGACTCTTTCAAGCAAATACCAAGTCGCAAAATATTTTGAATTCGGTGTGGCAGGAAACTACAAAGCGCGCGATGCCGCTCAAGGTCGTGATGCAAAATACGAACTCAATAACAACTGGAATGGCACAGCCAAAGGCGACGGCCATCAGTACTACCATGCTCCGCAAATCAATTGGGATACCGAGTTTGTGGCAAAGCTGACAAGCCCTGCCTATTATGGCGTTAATGGCGCTTTTGAAGGAGGCGTGTCCTTCTGGAGAGATGCCATCAACAAGGACGATATTCGCTTAGATATGCCTTATTGGGTCTCAGCGTCCGTCACTGGTAGCTTCTAACAGTGAAAGATTAACACCCCATCGGGGGCTCTATTGACAGAAAATAGGGTCCCCTTTACAAAATGCCTTCAGTCTAAAAAACGGGAGGATTTTGTTATGAAATCTCTGGCTTTTTTCCTGCTCTTTGGTGCGCTGTCTGCACATGCGGCTGTTCTGTCTCCTAGCTCAATCGAAGTTAAATTTTCTTATTCCGCAGAATTTCATACAACCGACACTTCTGATGCCGCGACTCTCGCGGACTCTCACATGCAGCATCTTTTTGGATACCTGCAATCCCACTCCATGGTCATGAAGTATAATATCAACTCAGAAACTCCCGGAGTCGGAGCTCCCCGTTTACCGTTAAGTTATGACATTCTAAAAAACAAGAAACGCGCGGGCGTTCGCACCATCGCCTATAAAACTTCCGGCGTTTTGCTTTTAAATAAAAAAGTGGCGCAAGATCTTTTAGCGCAAGGCGCTTGGCAGATTACTTTACCTTCAGATCTAGATAATTTCTATGACGAGAAATGCACGGATGAGCACTACAATAGCTTCGGTGACTTCTGGTATTTCTATGACCCTTTCCGCTTTGGCTGTGAACAATTGCGTGAAGCTCCTCTGGCTTCGCCTGTGGTTGTGAAGATCTCTGCTTTAAAACAAATGGACGATGCAGATGCGCAATTAGAGAAAGTCCGCGGCGACAACGGCAACGGAGACCTTTTCCAAATCACTACGATCAATGGTTTTTCTGAAGATGCCAAAAACCCTGGCGACGATGGCCGCTTAAGCTTTGAAGAAGTCAATCAATGGCTGCGCGAAGCAGGCTTTGCCGAAACTGTGATTGCCAAATTCAAAAACCGTCCCGTTCACCAATTTGATAAAGCGGTTCGCAAGAAGGACGGCACCACCGTGCAAATCCGTGTCACTCGCTTGCTCGCCGAAACAGGCGTCATGAGTAAGAACGTGACCTTTGCTAAATTCTTTAAAGAGGCCGTAAAACAGTCCGATGTCATTATCTATGCAGGACACTCGGGTCTGGGCGGAAATCTGGATATAGGCTCATTAGAAGAGAAAGCCGGGCCTTTGGAATTCAACAATCGCAAGCATCAGATCTTTTTCTTCGATGGATGTTCTAGTTATTCGTATTATCTTTCGATGTTTGAATCTCAAAAAAGCAAAGGCAAAATTGATATTCTGACAAACGGTCTTTCAAGCTATTTCGCTTACGAAGCACCGATTCATATTCAATTCATGAAGCGACTTTTTAAAGTGAACGACAATCCCACTTGGGGCGAAATCCTAAAAGACATGGAAAAGCCCCTAGATGGAATGACCTTTATGCTTAACGTTGGTTCGCTTTAATCCAGTTCTCTAAAGCGGAACCATCCTGCCAACGCAAAGATTTTAAACTCTCGGCAGAGTTCACAATTGCAAACTGCACTGAACTTTGTCGAGATTGGGTTGCGAGTAAAGTCAAAACACCTGCATACACTGTAGGATCATCCGTCGGAAGAATGTGCCCTGCATTCGCCACCACAAGCACACGTACTGGTTTTCCGCTTGTTAAGTAATGCTTTAAAACTTCAATTTGATTTTTAAGACGCTCCGGATTTTCTTGGCCCGCAAAAACAAAATCACGCGTGCGTTTTTCATTTCTAAAATCCCACTCTGGAAAATTAAAATCTTCCACGGCACGGGCGATGGTCACATAACCGGACTTGATATCTGCAACACGTGGATTTTCACCGTAGAAATCAGCGTCGGCTTTCAAATTGGCATCCACCGTCTGACCCCAATGAGTCGCATAAGCGGTGTCGCGGAACTGACGAATCCAGAAAGGCGCCATAAATGGATTTAAACGAAGCCAGTTTTCCCAAAGCTCCGCGTTCTTTGCGGATTCAGGGTCGCCCTCTGTTGCGATTCCCAAAGGAACAGTTTCAATCACGTGAGGGAAAAGTTTTTCATTCAAATAAGCGCCAATAGAGGAGCTGTAAGACAACGTCACAGGAATGGCTTTCTTAATTCCCAGATGTGCCGTCAGAGCTTCCACGTCGCCTGCAAAATCTTTTACACGCACACTTGAATCGTATTTGAAATAGGGCACCTCTGAGCTTTTTAAGCCTTTCACCGAAAGAGGATGGGCTGGCAAAGAAGGCATCAGAATATTCCAGCCCTGTTGCGCCAAAGCACGCACGGCACGGTCCGAAGGATTGAGCGCGCGGTTCACACCAGGAAGTAAAATCAGTGTGTCACCATTTTGATTTTTTACGATGTGCTCATAAGCGATCACTTTACCCGGAGATAAGCGAAGATACTCAACGTCAGCAAATGAAAGAGACGAAACAAAAAGCAGAGAGAAAAACAGAACCGATTTTTTAATCATATAGGTGTCCTTTTCCGCGTATTGGTGAACGAGAGTTAGCAAAACCCTCTGCGGAAGGCAAAAAATATAAATAGAATGAATGCTCTAAAGGCGACCCTCTTCAAACACAGACTGTTTGAGGCGTGGATAATTGCGACGCGCTCTTGCGGCTTGAGCTTCCGCTTTACTTGCTAAGCGAAATTCAAAACGATTTTTAGGATCGCCAAATCCCAAACGTGCCAGAGTATTTTGTTTCGCAAGATGATTGAAAAATCCAGTGAAGAAATCAAATCGGTTCGCACCAAGAACCCCGCCGCCGGAATCACGGATGACGATATAACCATCATGCACTTCTCCATTAGGCATCACGGCTCCAACTAAACGCGGAATAAAAATGACGTCGCCTGCATTATAATATTTAAGATCAGCGGCAGCTGAAAAGTAAGGATCAAGACAGCTGTTGCGAACACCGTAACCATAAGGGCAGGAGTTCAAATCGACCTCAATAAAACGCGGTATCTTTTCTTTTGTTGAATAGTAATTGTAGGAAGTGATTTTACCATCGTCCTCAATAAAGCAAGATCCCTGCAAAAGACATTGTTTGTAGTCAGACTCACACAAAGTCACGAGAACCTGCCCATCCGGAGAAAGCAAATCACGCAAAGCGTTCGCTGAGCACTTGGTTTTATTTTGATGAATCGTGGGCTTATAATAAATTGTTGGATTTAACGACATGCCATCAGAGTTTTTAGAAACTGCACAACCGGCAAAGAATAGAGCGAATAACGCCACTACGACGAACGACTTGGATGTCTTCATTTCTCGCTCCTTTCTTTGCTTTCTTTATACCAAAAGTTAGTGGCTTTTTCCGGAGGCAGCGACAAAAAACAAGGCTCCCTTGCAAAGGCTTCATGGCTGTCTAAACCTTGATCAGCTTGCCTTCACTGACGATTCAAATTTTGTAATGAAATCCGTGCCTCAGATGTGTTTTAAAGGGCCTGATTTAGAGGTCGTATGTAAGTACTCATTGCCCCTCTAAGACCGATACGATATCACTAAATTTACAACAGGCTTTCAGGGGACATGACACTACGATTAAGGATCTTTTTATTCAATCTTATCTCGGTCTTTCTTGCGACATTTGTCGTTGCACTAATTGGCCTCAAGATTGTTGAATCCACTGTCATCGATAGCACCTACGAAAGACTGACACAGATACGCATCAGCAAAACCACCGCCATCGAAAATTATTTCCGCGATTTGCAGACGGCTATCAATCTTATTTCTTCACATGAACTCACAGACAATCTGATGATGGAATCTCGACTGGACAGTCATCCAGAGTTTCGTCGGCTTTTGGATAACTACGTTTTGGATTTCAATATCTACGACATGGCCTTGGTCAATCCCAAAGGGACTGTGATCTACACGACCCGTAAAGATATCGAAGACGGCACTTCACTTTTAAAGAACGGCCCCTCGATCAGCAAACTGAAAGATCTTTTTACTTGGGGAATGAAAGCTCAAGAGGGATCGACTCTGTTTTTGGACTTTGACAAAGACACCCTCAGCCCCAACTCGGCGACAGGGTACGTAGCGGCTCCCGTCTATCGCAATAACAATATCGTCGGCGTTTTGATGCTTAAAATTTCTATTTCAGAAATTGATCGCATCACCAGTGATAACTTCGCCTGGGCAACCCATGGAATGGGACAAACCGGAGAGACCTTGATTTACGGCGAAGACTGGAGCTTGCGCAACACGGGACGTTTCCGTGTCGAAGGCATTCAAACCAGCAAAGCTGTCAATGAAGCAGAGGTTCTTTCCTCCAACCGCGGCGATGAAGACATTAAAAAAATCGAAAATCTCAGTGAGGTGCGCGAACTCGGCACGGATTATCGTGGTCAGAAAGTCATTCGTTCGATCGGGAAAATTTATTTACCCAATGGCGAACTTTGGTACATCCAAACAAAGATTGACGAAAGCGAAGCCTTTGCTGTTCTTGATCGTATCGCCATCGCCTCCAGTGCCGCCGCTGTATTGATCTTTATTCTTTTCTTCTTTGCGACGTTTGCCGCGACTGGAAAAGTTGTCGAGCCTATTCAGCTTTTGACCGATCGACTGGAAAAGCTGGGAACTAGCAACCTCACGCAAAAGATCAACTATAATTCCAAAGATGAAATCGGCCTTCTGGTCAGCAAATACAATCAGCTTGCGGACCGTCTTGAGACCACCACCGTTTCCAAGGAATTCTTAGACAGCGTTATCCAATCTATTAAAGCTTTTTTGTTCATCGTGAAAGTCTCTCATCACGAGGATTGGCGCCAATGTTCTTACGTGATTTCACAAGCCAATGAATCGGCTTTAAAACTTTTAGGTCTGTCACCAAATCAAATGTCCCAGATTGATTTGAAAACAGTGATCCATGCGCAACCTGAATTTAATAACTACATGTGGCTCCTGCAAACCCGTCACAGCATTGAAGCTGAAATCGTCAATCATGAGGGTCGACGAGTTCCAATGCTGATGAATTGGGCCGCTCTTCCAAACCGTACAAGCAAGGATCTCACTTTCGTTTTCGTCTGCACCGATATCACGGACCGTATCACCGCGGAAACAGCCTTGATTGAAGCGCGTGAGCAAGCCGTGAAAGCCTCCCAGGCGAAATCAGAATTCTTGGCTCGTATGAGTCACGAAATCAGAACTCCACTCAATGCAATTATTGGTATCACCGACATTCTTGCCGAGTCTGATCTTAAACCAGAGCAAGCACAGTTGGTGAGAATCTGTGCTAATGCCGGGGAAAATCTTCTTTCTTTGATCAATGATATTTTGGATATTTCTAAAATCGAAGCCCGCGAAGTTCGTCTTGAAAGAATTGCTTTCGACCTAGAAGCCACGACCACAAATATCTGCGACATTTTAAAACAAAAAGCAGCGGAAAAAAATCTGCAGTTCCATTTACGCATGAACTTGGACCAAGATGAATCCCATCTTGTTATCGGAGACCCGACCCGTCTTCGTCAGATTCTTTTTAATCTGATTGGGAATGCCATTAAGTTTACACAAACAGGTGAAATCTCTGTCGCAGTGGATTTTGAAAGCAGCGACAAAAAATTCGTACGTTTTGCCATTCAGGATACAGGAACGGGGATTCCGCGCGATAAGCAGCACTTGTTATTCCAAAATTTCGTTCAGGCGGACAGTTCTATCACTAGAAAATTCGGTGGCAGCGGTCTTGGACTTACGATCTCCAAAAACCTTGTGGAGCTTATGGGCGGTCGTATCTGGTTCCAAAGTGCCGAAGGCAAGGGCAGCTCCTTTTTCTTTACAATTCCTTTCTTGCCGGCAGATGCGTCTCACGAACCTGTTAAAACGGCGGAGACCGTTCGTCCTTCTCAACCGACCCAGCCCATAGAATCCAGCATCACTCGCAATGCACGCATTTTGATAGTCGACGATACCGAGGACAACCGCTTCCTTTTACTGACTTATCTTAAAAAACTTCCGTTTGATGTTGTCCAAGCTGAAAACGGGCTTGAGGCGATTGAAAAAGTTTTCCGCGAGCCTTTTGATTTGATCTTGATGGACATTCAAATGCCTGTGATGGATGGCTATGCGGCCACTCAAAAAATCCGTCAATGGGAGATTGAACAAAATAGAAAACCAATTCCAATTATTGCCGTCAGTGCGAATGCCATGGCAGAAGATGTGCAAAAATCTTTGGATGCTGGTTGCACAGAACACGTCACAAAACCGATTAAGAAATCGGCTTTGTTAGAAATGATTCAACGCTACACTATTTAAACCAACCGCCCGTGACGAATTTGTGTGACTTTGTTGGCAAGAACATCCACATCACGCTGATCGTGAGTCACCAATAACGTCGGAATTTTTTCGGTTTCGATCACTCTTTGCACGAGCTTACGACTTTCCTCGCGCAATTCTTGGTCCAACGCAGAAAAGGGCTCATCTAATAACAACAATCTAGGTTCACCCATAATTGCACGGGCAATCGCCACGCGCTGCTTTTCTCCACCAGACAACACAGCGGCTTTGCGTTTTAAAAAGCCTTCCATCTGCATGACTTCGGTGAGTTCTTTCATACGCTCAGAAACTTTCTTTTCATTCACATTGCGAGCTTTGGCTGCAAAAAGAATATTTTCTTCCGCGGTCATATGAGGAAAAAGATCCAAGGTTTGAAACACAACACCCAAACGTCTTTGCGGCGTTTTTAATTTCGCAAGATCAACACCTTGAAAAGTCCACTTCATTCCCGGACACGCTTCAAGTCCCAAGAGAATACGAAACACTGAAGTTTTCCCAGAGCCCGAAGGCCCCATTAAAACTGTGACCCCTTCATCAAGAATATCCCAGGCATCAATATCCAACTTAAAGTCGCCATAATCACGGTGCAAATTTTCGACGTAGGACACGACTTCCTCCCACACATGCAGTGAAACACAAAAGTCCTGACAGAATAATCAAACTGCTTAAAACGATTGCTTGGTTCAGACGATACCCTGACATCAAGGTCTCCGTCATCATCGCAATGCTGAGGTCCCTGTGCGCTAGAATTCTGGAAACCGCAAAATCCCCACAGGCCCAAACAGAGGCAATTCCGGCAAGAAGCCCCGCACGTGTTGAAATCTGTGGAAATAGAATCTCTTTAAAAATTTGTTTGTGAGAAGCCCCCATCGCATAAGCCACCGTCATCTGCGATTGCAAAGCATGAAGCTCACTGTCCCAACCCATGCGAAAAAGACTGTTCAGACTTAGAAGTGTTAAAGCCACGGGAATTTTTATGAACGGATAAAAACTTTCATTCGGCGTTAGAATTAACAAACTAAAACAGGCCAAAGAAGTCGAAGGAGCGACATAACCATTTAAGAACTTTTCAAACCACGCTTTAGGCCAACAATATGCAATAGCCAGAAGCCCCAGATAACAAAGCAATCCCACACTCAAGCCGAGCGCCATGCTGCCCAGAAAATTCCAGAAAAGAGCGGATTGAACTTCGTAAAATGTTGAGATCATTGAAAGGCCAGAGACAAAACCCTGCACATATCCAAAGAGATACAAAAACGAAAGTCCCGCGACGACGACAACTCCCGAACGGCTTTTAATAAGACTTAAATTTGCAACGCGCGTAGAGTGCGAACCTTTCCCGCGGCTGGCAATGAAAGATAATGCAAAAATAAAAGTGGATTGCAGAAACGCCAATAAGACCGCGTCTCCCCAATCACTGGAAAGACGGATTTTTTCATAGATCAAAACTTCGACGGTCGTCCCCTTGCCGCCGCCCACAATCAGCGGAACCGCGAAGCTTCCAAAGCACACGACGAAAATGAACAAACCTAAGAGCCAGAAATCTTTTCGAAGTGTCGGAAAAAGTCCTTTCCACAAAAAGTATCTGCGACTGGCGCCTTCAACATAGGCGAGCTCCACCATGCCGCCCATTTTGTTTTCAATAATGCCAGCAAGCAAAACGGCGACCAGACCAAAATTCATCAGAGTGTGAACGATCACAATACCAGCCACTCCCATAGGGAAAGGCTCAATGATGTTCAATGTGGAAAGCAAAATAAATATCGGCGGAAGAAAATTCGGCAGCAAACACAAGATCTCAAGAACAAAGCGGCCTTGTTTGCGGGGACCTTCATTCAGACTGAGAAGTCCCAAGGACACCCAAAAACCCACCAGCAGAGAAAAAAACGCCGAGAAAAATGCTTGAATGAAACTGTTTTTAAATGCCCAAAATAATTCTCCCCAATCCGGCATCTCGGTCACACGAAATTGTGTGAATAAGAAGAGAAAGGGGAACAAAAGAAACAAAACAAAACTGAGACGTAGACACTGTCTTAGATTCAATTGAGTTCGCCTCGGCGGACCTCTGTCCAACGGCGCAAAAGACGATCGACCTCAGCAGCAGAAAGAATTTCTACTTGGCCCATCGTTTTTACATTCATCAACGGCGCAAAAGGAGTATTTTCCATCACACCTTTCATCACCGGGAACATATAGTTCTTTTCCATGATGATTTTTTGGCCTTCAGGAGAAAGCATCAGGTTGATAAACTGCTCTCCCAATTCACAGTGACGACAAAACTCCGGGATTCCCACGAATTCAAATTGCACTGGAAGTGGTTCGTTAAAGGGCAATGCAATATAGTCCTTATTTTTTTCTTCGATCTCGTGATAGAGCGGCGATGTCACGTAGGAATAAACCAGCTTCGCCTGCTTATTCGTGAAAAGACCGTAAGCCGTGGACCAAGTTGGTGAGAAACTGTGAACCTGTCCCATCAATTTTTGCAAATATTTGAAACCTTCGTCTTCACCTTTAGAACGGATCACCCAATACAAGAACTGCATGCCCGGAGAACTCGTGCGAGGATCTTGAAGGGCAATTTTTTTTGCAAGTTCGGGCGCTAATAAATCGTCTAAAGAAGCCGGAAAGCGAGGAAGATCCCCTTTTCTCGTCACAAACGTCAAGGCTCCCCAGTCATAGGGAACAAAGAAGCTATTGGACAATGCAGGTTTTACTGAATCGTAAACATTGAGTTGTCCCAAGCTGAGCTTGCGCCAAGACTGCTCGGCAATTGCTTTTGATAAATCAAATTGATCAAGACCGATAACGACGTCAGCGCCTAAGCTTTCACCTTCGATTTTCAGACGCTGCAAAAGAATTCCTGAGTCACTGCCTTCGATGAATTCCACTTTGCACTTACAAGTTTTCTCAAACTGTTCTTTTAAAAGAGGCCCCGGCCCCCAACGTCCGGTGAAAGACGCATAACCAAACACCCGAATTGTCGGCAGTGAATTTGAAGCCGCTCCCTGCTCGGTTTTATTGAGAACCGCCAGAAACAAACCCAAGAAGATAACTGCCATGAAGAAGATAAAATGTTTCACGTCTTACCACCACAAACCGCGACGACGTTTGAAGAAATAATAATCAAAGCCCAAGCAGCGTCCTGCGCCCACCCAAGCCAAAATCAGGTGGATCGCTAAAAATGTTTTATAAAGATCTTCCGACGCCGGGCCTGAGACAAACAACATCGTCACGCACAGAAGAACACCCAGAAGTGCCACGGGTCTTACAACGTAACCGATGATGTAGGAAATCGCGATCGCGAATTCAAGGCCCAGAATAATGAACGCCACTGTTTGCCAATTGGGAATCATCTGACTGCTGGCAAAAATCTTAAACCAATTCGGCGCATGACTTGCGGGCAACCACTCCGCCATTTGATCAGCAATGCGCGGACGAGTTAAAAAATCTCCGCGAAACTTCATCATTGCTTGTTCCAAATAGTAATAGCCTAAGAAAATTCTTAAGAAAGAAATCGGTAAAAGATGGCCTACGTATTTAACGCTCTCAAAGAATGCAACAAACATGAAACCATTGTGAACTAGACACCCTTCTTAGGGCAAGTCTCCTCTAGGAAACAATGACTGCAATCAGGTTTTCTCGCCTTACAGATAGCTCGGCCGTGAGAGATCAAATAATGCGACAGCATGACCCAGTCTTCCTGAGGCACATGCTTGCAAAGTTCCTTTTCAATTAGCACGGCATTTTCAGTCTTTACCCAACCAAGGCGGTTGGACAAACGAGTCACGTGCGTGTCCACGACAATCCCACTCGCGATACCAAATGCGTTTCCTAAAACGACGTTCGCCGTCTTGCGCCCCACTCCCGGCAACTCGACCAAAGCCTCGAGATTTTGCGGGATTTCGCTTTTGTATTTCTCAACAAGCTCAATCGCAGCACCTTTAAGACTCTTGGCTTTGTTCTTAAAAAAGCCCGTGGAACGAATGATATTTTCAATATCCTCTACCGGAGCTTTCGCCATCTTTTGCGGGGTCGGATACTTTTTAAAAAGGTTTGGGGTCACCATGTTCACGCGTTCATCCGTGCATTGCGCAGAGAGAACGGTGGCAACTAAAAGCTCATAAGGATTTGTGAAATTAAGAGCGCAGTGGGCGTCGGGGTAATAGCGCTTAAAAAGCTCAATGGTCTCAAGGATAGGAGCTGCTTTTTTGACGACCTTTTTAGGGGTTGTTTTCTTGGCTGGGGATTTCTTTTTACTGATCGCCATCGTTTCCGATGGCTTCAACTGGACAACCTTCCATCGCCTCTTTGCATAGAGCTTCTTCTTCAGGAGTTTCCGGTTGTTTAGCCACGAAAGCATGGCCGTCTTCTTCATGCATAGAAAAGTTCTTAGGAGCCGTCAGAACGCAGGCATCGCAGGCAATACATGATTGATCCACGAACATTTTACCCGGTTTATTCTCTTTCCATTGCTGACTCTTATCGGCCATGAGGTCTCCTAAATATGCGACCTTAATATAAAACTTTTGACCTCTATGTCAAATCCAGTTCCAGACTTGGGTCGCATTTTTCACACCTCGGACTTTGCCACACTAGGGACCTCTGCCGTTTAACGCTAGACTATGTAAGGGGTAGGAAGGTTCTCTCACAATTAAATACTTCAGACAGTCCTCGCTGACGCGGTTCCTTTGGAACCTGCTGCTGCGGAACTCGCATTTAATTGTGAGAGAACCTCCCTACCCCACACAGTTTATCTTTAAAAAGGAGAGGGCTCTATGGAAGGACCCCGTTCACCGTCTGAGAATGAATTGCCAGGCGTGTTGGAGTTTTTGAATAAAAAGTTGCGCAATGAGGCTTCTTGGTCGATTGCGGCGGAGTATCCGACGGCGTTTTCTTCTAACAACTTGCATAATATGCGTATTATTGCGGATGAGGGGCATGTTCTTTCTCATGCTGTGTTGAAGCCTCTAATTATTAAGTCACCGCATGTGATTTTTAAAGTGGGTGCGATTGGGTCTGTGGTGACTGATGATCAGCATCGTGGTCAGGGATTAAGCACAAAAGTGATTTCGGATTGTTTGAAGCTGGCGACGGAACAGTCTTGTGACATTGCTATCTTGTGGACGGATCTTTTTGATTTCTATCGTCGGATGGGATTTGAACTGGCTGGCAGTGAAATCAGTTTTGTAGTCGAAGAAAATTATGACATTCCACCTATCAATCTTCGTTTTTCAACGGACACCAAGGTTTCTCCGGATGCTATTTATCGTCTTTATTCTGCCCATTCTGTAAATTCAGTTCGCACGATTGAGGAAACTCGAAAGTTTCTCTCGATTCCGCAAACGAAAGTTTACACGGCTTGGGAGTCCAATGGCCAACTTGCTGCTTATGCTATTGAAGGCAAAGGAGTGGATCTTGGTGGTTACATCCACGAGTGGGGCGGCTCCGTATCGAAATTGATGGCGCTTTTCAGTTTCATTCGTGCTCATAAAAATCAACCTTATACGATTATTTGTCCTCGCCATGCGCAGAATTTGATTCAACAGTTGCAGCAAAAACCTGTGACGATGAATCAAGGTTTCTTGGGCATGATCAAACTTGTGAACTTTGATCAACTGTCTGCGAAAATCAAACGCGCTTTCCGTGCCGAAGGTGTCGCGGATATCGTCTTGGAAAAACACCCGCAACATTTTGTGTTCGGCGTGGGCCAGGATCTTTTCACTATCAATAATGAAACCGACATGGTTCGTCTTCTTTTTGGCCCGGTGGATTACCGCGCTTTAGGAATGTTCAAAGAAGAGACCATTCAAAAACTTGAAAAAGTATTGCCACTGAATCTGTGGATCTGGGGATGGGACTCTATATGAGTTTAAATAAAATCATCATATTACTGGCGCTCACAGCCAGTATGGTTTCTTGTATTAAAGAGCCCGTTGAGGAAACGGAAGCGCCCGCGACAGCTCAAGAAGTTTATTCCGCCGTGGCTCAAGGTTGGGGCGATACCGATCCCCTCACGATGGCGCCGAATGATTTTCTTTTTCAGGAAACAGAACAAACAATAGAAAACAATCCAAAGCCTTTCTATGTTCTGCAAGAAGGCATTACGATTTCTAAAAAAGAAGAGCAGACAGACTCTTGGCTTTATACTTTTCTTTATCAAACAAAAGTCTATAAGCAGGATCAAGAAGGCGCGCAGTCCACTCGCGAAGATCATCGCACGGTCGGAAAAGCCAACGCGGCTGTGACGATGGCGCAAAATGCTTTACGGGCAGTCAAACCTTACGCTTCGTTAAAAACTTTAGCTGAAGACAATCAAATGTCTTTGGGTTTTGAGCGCATTTACGGTTTAGCAGGTTCTTGTGTTAAGACCGACGCTCTTGATAAATACTGCAAAGAAGATTTGGGAATGGATAGCTGCGAAATTCAATGCTCGAATCTTAAGACAGCGGATGAAGTGCGTCCCCTGCCCGATATGATCAAAGCGCAACCCAATTGCGGTGGTTTTGCCGACTGCACTTATCATGTGAAAACGGTTCAATTCAATTGGACGATTTCTCTAAAAAAAGGTGAATCGGTAGAAACACAAAAAGTGAATTACTCTATTGCTTTGAGTCCTGACATGCCGTTCTTCTCGCGCATGAACGAATATTGCTATCGTCAACTGTACACAGTGCAAGATCAGAAAGTTCTCGTCACGACGTGCACTAAGTTAAAGAACTTTAAAAAGGGCGGAACCTAGAGTAATCTAAAACCTCTTTCGGGAGGTTTTATGAAAAAGATTGCCGTTGTTTTATCTGGTTGCGGGCATCTTGATGGCAGTGAGATCACAGAGTCCGTCAGTTTGCTGATTGCTCTTCACCAAGCCGGAGCAGACGTTTCTTGTTTTGCTCCCGACATCGAAATTCCAGTGATGAATCATATCGAGGGAAAACCTCAAACAGAAAAGCGCCGTCTGCTTGTCGAAGCTGCGCGCATTGCTCGTGGAAATATTCAAAGTCTTGATCAGCTTCAAGTGAAAGACTTTGATGCCTTGGCATTCCCTGGCGGCTACGGAGCTGCAAAAAATCTTTCAAACTGGGCCGAAAAAGGTGCCAAATGCGATGTGAATCCTGACGTCAAACGCGTGATTTTAGAATTCCACAGCGCGAGCAAACCGATTGGCGCATGCTGTATTGCTCCTGTTTTGTTAGCGCGTGTTCTGGGCGACAAAAAAGTCACTGTGACAATTGGTGAAGATCCTGAAACAGCGGCCGAAATCAAAAAGACAGGCGCACAACATGAAGATTGTCCTGTGGATGATTACATCACCGATCGCGAGGGAAAAATCGTCACAACTCCAGCATATATGTATGACAATGCAAAACCGAACGAGGTCTTTAAAGGCATCTTTGGTTTGGCGCATGAACTTGTAGAGTGGGCGTAAGATGAAAACAGTTGTCGCACTTATTTTCGGTGGAAAGTCAGCAGAGCACGAGGTTTCCTTACGCTCTGCTAAAAACATCGCCGATGCTTTGGATAAAGAAAGTTTTGTTCCCGTGCTTATCGGAATTAGTAAAGAAGGCAGCTGGTATCGCTTTCCGGATACAAATGTCTTTCAAGCAACGAAAGTTGTTGATTCTGCTTTACCACCGAATGCGGAACCAGTGGCCTTGATTTCTCTTCAAGGAAAACCAGTGCTTTACTCTTTGAAAGACCAATCAAAAGCATCTGTGGATGTAGCGTTTCCCATTCTGCATGGAACTATGGGAGAAGATGGAACCATTCAAGGTCTTTTCAAAATGGTGCAATTGCCTTTTGTCGGTTGTGGAGTTTGGTCTTCCGCTGCCGGCATGGATAAAGAAGTGATGAAACGTCTTCTTGTTGAAGCGAAAATCCCAAATGCGCGTTACATGCTTTTGACTCCGTTTAAAAACATTTCTTATGCAGAAATCACGGCACAATTGGGCTCCCCGTTCTTTATTAAACCTGCCAATGCGGGGTCTTCTGTCGGCGTTCACAAAATCAAAAATGCGGAAGAGTTTGCGACGAAATTGAAGGACTCTTTCCAATTCGATAACAAAGTTTTAGCGGAAGAATTTGTTCAAGGTCGCGAGATTGAATGCTCCGTAATGGGACATAATCATGCTCCGCAAGCGTCTTTACCTGGCGAAATCATCCCGCAGCATGAATTTTATTCTTATGAAGCTAAGTACATTGATGACAATGGCGCTCTTCTAAAAATCCCGGCAGAAATGACAGCGGAACAAGTTCAAAAACTGCAATCCTTGGCGAAAAAAACGTATCAAGTGATGGGCTGTGACGGATTGACCCGTGTGGATTTTTTCATGAAGGCGAACGGTGACATTTTCGTAAATGAAATCAACACGATCCCAGGTTTTACAAAAATCTCGATGTATCCAAAAATGTGGGAAGCCGCTGGCGTTTCCTATAAGGACTTAATCACGAAGCTGATTCATTTCGGTCTTGAGAAATATCAAGAAGAGCAGAAGCTCAAAACCAGCTACTTAGATTAACGATCTGCAATGAAAGTCATCAAAAGGCCTTCCTGGTGAAGGCTTTTTTTCTGTCCTACGTCTGGATATTTACAAAATGGAATTTGTTTATAATAATCCCACATCTGTCCGATAAAGAGAGTATGGGACCACGACGATTTTGGCGACACCTTTCAGTTTCAAACAAACTTTACGCTGTTATCGGCGTGATGGCCTTTCTTATTGCTTTAGAGCTTTTCTCTCTCTACTTCGCGATGAATACGCTTTCTTCCTTACGCGGTTTCGTCACAGGTGAAAGCTTGTGGTCGAAAGCGCAAAAAGATGCCGTGATCAGCTTGCACAAATATGCGCGCACTCGTGATCCAGAATTCTATCGCTCTTTCCGTGAAAATCTGGAAATTCCTTTGGGCGATAGTAAGGCACGTCGAGCTTTAGAAAAAACGCCGCCCAATATTCACGAGGCTCACGAAGGTTTTGCACAAGGACGAATTCATCCCGATGACGTTCCCGGCGTTGTGCATTTGATTTTGAAATTCAATAATGTCTCTTACGTCGCCAGAGCCATCAGCATCTGGCAAGAAGGTGACGATCTGACCAACGAGATGATCTCTTACGGAGAAAATCTTCACCATTTGATTTCCACTCGGGCCCCGGAAAAAGAAATCATCACGACACTGGATAAAATCGACGAACTCAATGATCGTTTAACAATTTTAGAAGGAAGTTTTTCTTACACCTTGGGTGAAGGTTCACGCTGGCTTGAAGGTCTTTTAATGATCACTCTTCTTCTAGCAGTGTTGATTGTAGAAGGCACAGGCTTGTTTCTTACCGTTACCTTCAGCCGCAATCTTTCAAAAGGACTTAAAGAGCTCAATGTCGCCGCTCACAAAGTAGGCCACGGCGAGTTCGATGTTCATGTCCCCGTACGCTCAGGTGATGAGTTGGGACAGCTCGCAGAGTCTTTAAACAAAATGGCTTTCGACTTACGCCACAGTATCGGAGAACGACAGCAAGCCGAACAAGCAAGCCAGTTAAAAAGTTTATTTCTTGCAAATATGAGTCACGAGATCCGCACACCTTTGGCTGCGATTATCGGATTCTCGGACTTGCTTAAAGATAAAAATCTACCCGAAGAAGAACGCCTGCAATATTTGAATGTCATCCATCGCACAGGAGAAAATCTCACTCGCATTATCAATGACATTCTAGATTTATCTAAAGTCGAAGCCGGTCACTTAGAGATTGAAAAAAGTCAGTTCTCTTTGTCTTCACTTCTGGATGACATTCACGTCGTGATGGTGGCAAAGAGCCAAGACAAGCCTATTCATATTGAATTCAACCGTCGCGGTATTGTTCCTGATATGATTTACACCGACCCTCTTCGTTTGCGCCAGGTTCTGACAAATGTTTTAGGCAATGCGATCAAGTTCACGGAAAAAGGCTACGTGCGCATGACCTATGAGGTTTCAGGCGACAGTCTTGTTTTTACGATTAAAGACACCGGTGTCGGTATAGCGCAAGACAAACGCACCCTGCTGTTTCAGGCATTCAGTCAGATCGACAATTCGGTTTCAAGAAAATATGAAGGCACAGGATTGGGTCTAGTACTCTCTAAAAAGTTAGCGCAAATGATGGGTGGAGATGTGACTTTGGATGACAGCCAAATCGGTAAAGGTTGCACATTCACCGTGCGAATTGCCTTGCAAACGGTGGCTCCAACCATAGCCAGAGCTTCCACTCACCGCGGAGAAATTCATCTTGGAAAACAACTCGCCAGCACAAATATACTTTTGGTCGATGATGTCGAAGACAACCGTCTTTTGATTCAGCGAATGCTAAGTAAAAGGGGCGCCAAACTGACCTTAGCGACAAATGGCGAAGAGGGTCTCAACAAAGCTTTGGAAAATAATTACGATATTATTTTAATGGATATTCAAATGCCGGTGATGGATGGCTACACGGCCACACGAAAATTACGTCAAGCCGGATATAAAAAACCGATCATTGCCCTGACTGCTCACGCTATGAAGGATGATCGGGAACGTTGCATAGAAGCCGGTTGCACGGATTATTTAACCAAACCCGTGCAAGTCGAAGCATTGATTCAAACGATATTAACGCATTCGATGGAAGAAATGACTTAGTTTGAACAATTCATTATTTTATTCTTTGTGATGCAGGAAGTTTGTACTTCACCATTTGCACCATTTTTCCCATCGGGTCCTTTGTCGCCTCGTGGTCCCATCAATCCCCGGATTCCTCCACAATTTTGCCCTCTGCTATCGACCGTGGGATTGCCTCCGTCGCCGCCGTCGCCACCGACACCTCCAGGTTTGCCCATTCCTCCCACGCCTGGAACTTTTTCGACATTGTGAACAAAACGACTTGAGTCTTCGATAGAGATTTCTAAAGTACCCGTGGCCCCGCCTTTTTTGCCGTCTCCACCGGGATATCCCGGAAGACCTTTAAGGCCTTCAGCACCGCTATAGTCAAATGGCAAAAGAGCTTCAGGACGACGGCGTTGGCAGAACCTTTCACTACGTCCGTCTTTGCCTTTCGGTCCTTTAAGTGCAAAATCAGGATATTTCGCCGGGATTCCATCTCCGCCTGATTCGCCACGCATTTCGATAGTAAGACCTCCAACCGCGACACCAAGATCTAAAAGAATATGTCCTCCAGATCTTCCTTCTTCACCTAATTGCGCTTTCATATTTTTGGGAAAGGTCGCAATTCTTCCTTTAGCAGAAACAAAACGATTGGCATGGATTCGAACATTGTTTCCCATGGTATAAAGAACGCCGTTTTCCTCAAGGCGGAGTTCATCAAACTGAAATTCGAAATCTTTGTTTTTGCCAGATTCCACAGAAAGCATTTCTTCTTCAGTGACGATTTTACCGTTCCAAATGTAGAGGTTTTTATCGACCACAAGATTTCCCATGCTTTGAACTTCGACCATAGGTTCTGGCGCCTGCGGTGTTTCATCGTCAGCGTCCTTAAATTCTACGCAGCCCGCGAGCATTACCAAAGCAGCGAATCCGGTTGTTAGCTTTAAGATTGTTTTCATTATTATCTCCTTTTCATCGCATTGAGGCCTATCCAAAAGAGGCACCTTCAGAGGAATCAAAGAGACGACGCCAGGGTTCCGGACACCGGACGTTGGCCTGTGAACAGCTTTTGCAGTGGCTCCTTAATGCTCCAGGATGGAGCCTTGGCCGTAAAGGTCGATGAACTCGAAGGAACGAGACAAAATGGAATACAGCAAGATCAACTACTTTGAAAAAGCCGACTCGAAAAAGCACCGCGAGTTTATAATTTCTCAAAACAATTGCATACTTTGCGGCACAGTGCTGGAGCTAAAACACATTGCTGATCGCGGAATTTCTGAAATCAAAGAAGAAGCATTCTGCCCTCATTGTGAAGTCAAAACTCGGGCGAAAACGCATAATTTGAATTGAGCTTCGTCAAGAATTCGACAGGGGATTTCGTCAGAAGGTTGACGTTATAAGGTCCCCGCCAATTTTTTTACATCCGAATAAAAGCTTCCAGACCAAGACATCTCAGGATTTCCAAAACTGGATTGCTTATGTCCAAAGATCGTTTCTGTCTCGCCTTTTGTCCAAGAGTTCACCCACACATGAGCGCACTCTAATTGCGAAATCACCTTCATCACTTTTTCCGAAGGTCCCCACACAACACCCGAATGAGCAAGGTAACTTGTATTCGCCCACTTCAAAGCCTCGTGTTGATATTTAACTGGAGTTATCAACAATAAAGGTCCTTGCAGCTCGTCTTGTTGAAGAACGCTACAGTTTGGGAGATCGAGCATCACAGTGGGTTTATAAAAATAGCCAGGACCGTCGTGACGAGTTCCGCCGACAAATACTTTTCCATGCTCTTCTACACCGCCGCGAATTTTTGCATCAATGCTTTGAATCGCTTCCTCTGAAATTAAAGGTGTCCACACTTCAGAGCCACGCGGATCTTTAAGAGGTGTTAATGCCGAGAGATATTCTTTGGCGACAGTCAAAAAATCTTGAGCAAAGGACTCAAGAACAAAGATACGCGAAATATTCCAACAGAGCTGACCCTGTCCCATCAAAAATGGACGAAGGATTTCGGGCATCAAATTTTTATAATCTGTATCCGCTAATACAATCGCGGGATTCTTTGCACTCCCATTGAGTTGCATTTTTTTAAATTGCGAAAGACCCGCCTTTGCTATGCTTTCCATGGTTGAAGTTTTGCCAACGGCCGTGACCGCGTGAATGCTGGGGTGACCTGCAATCACTTGAGCAATATCACTTCCACCTTGCAAAATATTGATGACGCCGGTTGGGACGTGCGCCGCTTTTGCCGCCTCACCCAGAATTTTTGCCGTGATCGGAGACTGCTCGGAAATTTTAATGATCACAACATTTCCAGCAGCCAAGGCCGGAGCCAACCTTTCGATCACGAGTTTTAAGGACAAGCACCATGATGTGATAAGACCCATCACACCGTTAGGTTGTTGTAAAATATTTATCGAACTTCCTAGCAAAAGACTTTGCGCATTGTTTTTCAAAATTTGAACGGCAGGTCTCACACTGTTTTCTAAAACAAAGGAATACGAAAGACCCTGATGAAGGGCTTCTTCATAGGCAATAGCCTCGGCATTTTGTTCTAGGTAAGCGGCCATTTTAGCTAACAACTCGGATCTATTTTCTTTTGAAAGCTCTTTAAAAAGAGGTGCCGCTTTTTTTGCGATCTGCAAAGTTTTAATGACGTCCATAGCGTCGCTTGACGCCACTTGCGCTAAAACGCTTCCATCAAAAGGAGAATATTTTGTGAAGGTTGCTTTGCTTTCGGCAGGGACAAATTCCCCGCCTATAAAATTTGAGAGGTCCAAAGAACATCCTAGTACAAGTTTTGGTTTCGATACTGCATCAGATGATGCGCCAACATATCTGATTTAAGTACCTCATCCGCGACTCCAAGTTCAATGGCTTTCTGTGGAGCATAGGGAAATTGCGCTTCTTCAGGGTGCTGCACGACGCTAGCGCCACCCTTTTTCTGCACTTCAATAAGACCGTCGACACCATCGGTTCCGAATCCACCTAACAAGACAGCGTAGACGCCTTTGGAATAACTTTGGGCTGCTGACTGAAACAAAACGTTGCTTGATGGCAGCTGCGAACAAACAGGAGCTCCTTTTACGATGTTCAGCATAGGACCATGCGGACCTGCTTGAATTTTTCCGTGATGTTCAGAAGGGATAAAATATACATGTCCCATTCTTAAGAAATCTCCATCCTTTGCAACAACGGATGTCACTTTTGAACCGACCTTCAGCTTACTGATAAAGGCTGTGATAAAATTCGCTACCGTACTGCATGACACCACCACAGGTGGCGTATCCGCAGCCAATCCCTTTACGAATTTTTCCAAAGCGTCGGCACTTCCGGCATTCCCCCCCAGAACAACGACTTTTAGCTCCGCAGCTTTTCTAAGTGTAGAGGTCGCGTTGCTTGCGCTTTTCATTTCCATCACTGGCGGAGCCTCTTTTAGTTTTTTAAGAACATTGACTGAAGCCGCCGCACGAACTTTATCGACGAGCATTCCTGCAAGGTCCTTTAAAACTGCCGGATCAAACTGCGAAGGTTTATGGACAAATTCTATGGCGCCTAATTCCAAGGACTTCAGAGCGGCTTCCCCGGTGCTTGCGAGTGAAGACACCATCACAACGGGAATCGGATGATGTTTCATGATTTTTTCCAGGAACATCACACCAGACATTTTCGGCATCTCGATGTCCAAGGTGATCACGTCTGGTTTTTTATTTAGAATAAGTTCACGAGCTTGATAGGCATCTGCCGCCGCTCCAACTACTTCCAAACCGTTCTTGGTAAAAATATTTGTGAAAAGAGTTCTTACTGTTGCCGAGTCATCGACAACTAGAACTTTCACGTTTTTCGCTACAGACAAGGGTTTGAAGCCCGAGACATCCACAGGTCTTTCCACAGTACCACTGTCTTTTGAAGAATTGTGAAGCACGTCAAATGTCGCCGTGTTCAACTTAATGGTTCTCGCAGATTCGCCTGCAACGTTTTTTTCTAAAATGGGAATACCCAGTTCCTTAAGCATTTTTTCGGCCAGATCAATGTTGCGCTTTCCAATGCCATCACCTAATTGTGCCACACTGATAACGTTAGCACCGCCGTAAATCTTGGCTTGCAACTTATTGCGATTCGCTCCTAAGCGCACACACTCTTCAATAAGAATGGGAATCGCATGACTTCCATAACGGGTATTAGCTCTTTCTTCAGGAAGACCGTCTGATAAAAGATAATGGTTCAAACCGCCGATTTTTGTTGTCGGATCATAAATGGCTACCGCCACACAAGACCCCAAGAGAGTCGAAATGATCGTTTCTTCTTTAAAGGCCGCTACTTTTCCGGGAAATAAATAGTGTGTGTTCATTATGCCACCAGTTTTTCTAAATCCAGCACCATGATACTTTTATTTTCTCTAATAAAGAATTGCTTCACAAAGGAAGCTTGGATCATAGCTGAATGGTTTTCTATATTTTGAAGTTCTGAATCGCGTAGGCTTAAGAGGTCGTCGGTTTCAGTGACCTGCAAAGAAAAACGCACTCCTTCATGTTCGCAGATAATGTAGTAAGAATTTTTAGCATCCACTGTTGCAAAGCCATGATCTTGAAAATTCACGACAGGAACGGCTTCGCCTCGAAAGGGAATCACACCAAGAAGTCCCGGCTTTTTTTGAGGTAATGAGTAAAGAGGCAAATGGCTGCTGATTTCCACGACGTTGAGCAAGGGAATCGCAAAATCTTGCGCGCCCCAACGACAGTGCAAGAACAAAGTTTCATGGCGGCTCTCGGCCACCAAAGAAAATTTTGCGGCAAGCTCTGCGGAATCTGTTTTTTCAACGATCAAAGCTTCCGCATAGGCTTTAATAGCTTTTAGAGATTTTACGAACTCAGCCGCTTCTTTTTGGCCTTCCGTTCTTTTTTCAAAGCCGTCTAACCATTCTGCGAAGAAACTAAATTCGTTAGTTTTCGCGTCGACAGCCCAGGCTCTTGTTTGCTCAGAAACTTCATTCCGGATACGCTTCCACAAAGAATCGTCCACAAGATCTATAAACTTGTCTGCTTCTTTCACCAAGCTATCGAGGAAGTAGGTTTTTAACTCGGCTGTAAAGTCATCACCAAAGAAGTCACTCATGCTGCTTCCTCCACTGAGCCGGCTTGTCTGACCATTAAAGCAATCAACTTTTCAGGATCTACGATGTACGTTACTTTTTCGTCTGCCAGGATTGAAATACCCTTGAAGCCTTTTTGTTCACCAACGATCTTTCCAAATGATTTCACTACAAGATCCGTCTGAGCTTCGATTTTATCCACCAAGAGCGCAAAGATAGCATCTTTGATCTTAACAAAGACAGCAGATGAAGAACGAACTTGTTCCTCGCTTGCGGTAGTTCTTAAGCAGAGCATTTCACCGTAATTCATTAAAGGAACCGTGAATCCACTGAACTGACAATAACGAAGGTGATCGACTGTCGTGATCTGCATTTCGGCGCAAGAACTGATATGAGCCACGGATGTTAACGGCACAGCAAATTGGAAATCCTGCCATGCACAGAGCAAAGCGCTTTCCACCATAATGTGCTGAGGGATAGGCATCTCGAGTATAAAACAAGCACCTTGCCCCGGGTTGTTTTCGATAAATATTTTTCCTTGATACTTTTCAACTGTCGCAAGAACGATGTCCATACCCACGCCCCGACCGGAAATCGTCGTGACTTTTTCTTTCGTTGAAAAACCCGCGTTGAAAATAAAGCGATAGACTTCATCGTCAGAAAGTTTTGCCGCGGTCTCTTCTGTTACCAGTGCCAGCTTTAAAGCCCGTTGCAAGATACGTTCTTTGTCCAAACCTTTTCCGTCGTCTTTAAAAACCACGTGAACGGTGTTGTGCTTTTCAGAAACTTCGAGAGACAAAGAACCAATAGGGGATTTGCCCTGGAGGGCTCTTTCAAATTGATCTTCGATACCGTGGTCAATAGAGTTGCGCGCAACATGCACCAACGCTTCATAGAGATCTTTTCCTAAGCCTTTATCAATAAGAAGCTCTCCACCGTGAATTTCAAAGTGGACGTTTTTGTTCAGCTCCGTTGAAGCTTGGCGAACAAGAACATGCAAACCTTGGAAACTGTCACTGGCTTTTTCTTTACGAACAGATTGAACCTGATTCTGAAACTGATCGCAAATCTTAGAAAGATTTTGTGAAAAATCCGTCTGGCGTCTTTCAAAAAGTTCTGGTTGTGAACGAAAGTTCACTGTCTGGTTTATCATTTGAAAGAAATTTTTTAATACCAGAAGCTCGCCGGAAATTCTAAGGAACTCATTAAGCTGCTTCACCGAAAGCCAAACACCTTCGTCTTCTGCAGAAGAAGCTTGCACTGTTCTTGCGATAGAACGTTGGACGACGTGGCCTTCATCAGAAAACTCAAAACCGCCATATGCAGAAATTAGCTCGATGGCTTCGCTAAGTTCTTCAGGAAAAAGTTCGCGCTTATCACGCAAACTTTGAGCAAGAACTTTGAGAATGCGGGAACTCTTTAAAAACAAATCGATGCACTCTTTGGGAACCGGACGCGATTCGCGCTTAATACGTGTAAGAAGCGCCTCAAACTCGTGAGCAAGAGAACCCATCAACTGTCCACCAGGAACGGAACCGACACTGCCTTTGATGGTATGAACTTTACGGAAAAGTAAATTGATTTGGTCCGCGTTTGTAGGATCGGCTTCAAGTTTAAGAATCAGACCGTCGAGATCTTCAAGAATCTCTTTGGATTCTTCAAAAAAAACGCGTGAGACTTCTTCGACTTGTTCGAAGTCGATGAAAACGGCGGCTTCCTGTTGTGCATTTTCAAGTTCAGATTTTTCGTCAGACATAACTCTTGGAAGATCCCGCTTTCAATCAGTGTAAAGTTCCAAGAATTTATCGGCATTTTCAGGGATTTAGGTTAGGTACTTCGGAGGCTTACGGGACCAGATTTTGGTTACAAAATGGAAGAGCGACCTTGCGGTCGCTCTTGATTATGATTCTTTTAGAATCCAGGCGAAGGACTAGCCGGCTAAGAAGCCGTCACCTCCGCCTTGGTTATGTCAGATGTTTTAACCATAAGCACCACCTCCTCTCCAGCCCCAATAGAAGCTTTAGATGATAGTACAATGGTCTTAACAAAATGCGCCATAGTTTCATGGTCCAGTTTTTTTTTGAACCATTCAGATTGAAACAGTCAAACTACAAAGACCTGATGAACTGGATCAAAGCAGTACGGTCTGCCCTGGGAAGTTTCGCAAAATTAGATTTTGAAAATTCCGCTTCCCCACCGTGCCACAAAATCGCTTCTTCAATGGTGCGAGCTCGACCGTCGTGCAGGAAACCTGCGCGTGGATTGATCGTTTGAGTATGCCCCAATCCCCACAGTGGACGCGTTTTCCACTCGTATCCTGTAGCATCGAAATCTTGGCGTCCGTCGGCAAGTCCCTCTCCCATGTCATGCAAAAGCATATCCGTGAAAGGATAAATTTTTTGATTACGGAAAGCGGGATTTGCGTGATCACCTGTTACAAAACTTGGTTGATGGCAGCTTGTGCAACTTACCTGATGAAATAAATTGGCGCCGCGAACGATTTCAGCTTCGTCAACATTGCGACGAGCAGGAACTGCGAGAGTTTGCGAGTAAAATACAAGATCGTCAGAAACTTCGCGTGAAGCTTCGACCATTGTAGGACGATTTTTTCCCTGCATGAAAAGATCATAGAGAGCCGTACCGACAATGCTCTCTTGAGGGAACGCATAGTTTGTCACACCGATATCACCGCGAAGGGCTCCGAGTGATTGATGGAAAACAGAGGGCGTGTTGTTTTTTAATCCAAATCGTCCCATCGAAACAGGATAAGGATCGTGAGCCATGCTTTTTTGAATATCAAAAACGTAGTTCGGTTTTCCGCTGACACCTTCGCTTGAAAGATCGCGAGCGGCCAATGCAAGAATATCGGATTCTTTGATCGCCTCAAGAAGTCCAAGACCAATCATTGGAGTTCCGATACGTGCGCCCATCTTCACATCTTTTTCGTAAAGACGACTGCGTGTTTGCCCCGTGACGGAATCAAAATATTCGTCGTAGGCATCTGTGATCTTGAAGACTGGTTTACGCAATTGCACCACTTCCCCGTCAGGATATGTGAAGGTGCTTTTTTCGTATTTCATCCAAACTTGAGCTTGGCCTACGCCAGGAAGATCTTCGCGAACTCCCATGGAACCCAAATGGAAAAGTTGATCTGAAAAACCAGGAACAGCAACAGGAGCACCCCAATTATTTTGAGCGCTCTTTGGATGTTGGACGCCGTCTTCAATACTGATACGCAAAAAGACCGCTTCGTTTTGTCTGAGGGGAACCCACTCTTGACCAAATGGAATTACCGGCAAAGCGCCCCGACCGTCTTTCGAGTGACAAGCATTGCAGCTTGTATTGTTGAAAACGGGTCCCAAACCATAATCAAAACGACTGGCATCATCAGAAAAATTTCTTTCAAAAAGAGCATCGCCAGTTAGATGCTGGCGAATTTGTTCCTCCGTTAAATTTGCGGCGGGATTCCTGAAAGCTTGAACCGATTCACCTCTAAAAAAAACTGTCGTGTCGCCGCCTGATTTAATGGCGCGCACGTAGTCCATATCGATGGAAGGAGCCGCGTTTACCGCTGCTCCCATCATCATTCCACTCAAAGCAGTTAGAACAATCCAAGCTTTCACATCATCCCCTATTACATATCCAAAGTCGGAAGAACTTCAGACTCAAGAACACCGTGAAGAGCATTCAAAGCGTCGATGGCTTTTTGTGTGCGTGCACGACCATCTGGTGTGAAGATCGCTTGGCCGAAGTCACCGCCATTGGCAGGGCGGATGGCTTGGATCAATTGCATGCAGTTCAAAATGTCTTGTTCAACTTGTGCCGCTAAGGCAGGGTTGACTCTTTCAACAAGAGCCTTCACGCCAGGACCTTTTGTTGTTCTGTAGTGACCTGTGTAGATGCTGTAAACAGAACGGATGTTGTTTGTGAAGTCGTTCAAAGAGTTCCATGCAAATGGTGACTCAACGAGAGCCATGTTTGCAGAACCGATGTCAGCACCCATTGGATCAGACATTTTACCGTTGGCTACTTCGTCAACGATGCCCATCATACCTTGGACAAATTCTTCCATCACGGCTCTGTCAGACGTGTAAAATTGGTTATCAAAACCGGGTTTGCTAATCACTTTTACATAGCCAGGAGCTGATGGATTTTCAGGGTCATAATTTGTGGACCATGTGTAAGCCAAAGTCGCTGCGTGTTCCGCCAGCAACGCGGACGTTGCTTTCAAATATTCAAACTGTTTACCCGTCAATGCGGAAACTGGTTTTGTATTTGCCGAAGTTCCATCACCGAACAAAAGATATTCGATCGTGTGAAAACCTTGAAGATTTGTTCCCAAAGCGCGCACGAAATCTGTTGTGATCGCGCGGTTTGATTTAAGAACGTTATCAAGATCCAACTTGTTCAAGGGCCAGGTGTCTAACATCGGATCAATACCCAATGAATCGACGGGTCCAAACAAGAAAGACTCCGAACTTTCCCAAGGAACGCGAGCTGCGCGCCATGCAGCTTGGGCGTTATTCAAATTTTCTTGCGTTGGATTTGCAGCCAACGCATCGACTGCCGTTTTCAAATTTGCTGTCTGAGATGCAAGGTCATTGTAAGTTGCAAGAATCACATTGTAAGAAACGTGATTGATAATCTCTTGGTTCGTCGCCGCTTGAGCCGTTGCCCCCGCAAATGCGAAAGCTGCGAACATCATTTTAAGAGCTTTCATTTTTGTCTCCTTTAAAAGATTAATTAAAACGATCTAAATCAAATCCAAATGCAATATTGGCTTGGTAAGTTTCTGGCAGACCTTCCAGTTCTGTTTTTTCACGCGAGTATTGAACTTTCATAAAGGCGGCTGTGTCCCACATCCACATTAAGCCGGCCGACTTTTTTGTCATGTTGTAACGAGGGTTTTTATTGATGTTCCCAGCAACGTCAGCAAACGTGTCGACGTGTTCTTGTTTTAGATAGAATGTTAAATCTTCCAAAGCGTCGTAAGAAACCTGCACGCTTTCAAGACGAGCTTTGCTTCCCAATGGAGCAAAGGCTTTGGGTTTCGCAAGTCCACCCAACGTGGCGTTGGCTTGAGAAACTTTATCGGCGTTATCAAGTTCACCCAGAATCATCTGTCCTTGAACGCCAAATTTGCCAAGTTTGTAAGATCCAAGCAAAGACCAAATCGTTACAGTCGCCGTATCTTTAAGCTTGTCGACTTTATATCTGTTTTTTGTTGTATCACCTTTGTAAGCGGCGATAGCAATACCATAGCCTTTAGCAACGTTACCAAACTCAAGACTGCCCACTGTTGCTAAATCATCGGCATTCATTGTTTCGAAGTGACGTTGGTAGCCTCCACCGACCCAGTTGTATGTTCTAAAGAATTCAGAGTTTAAACCTGTGACAACTCCCAAGCGGCCTGTGAAAGGACCGTATTTTTGCTCTATTTGCACACCAGTCTCTGTCCATCCCAGAGGAATCATACGCGCTTCAACATCAGAGGGAAGAATCGAAGGATAGCGGTGCGGTTTTGTAAGAACGGAACCCAATGAAATAAAGAGAGGAAATTTTCCGACTTTCAAAGTCGTATCGTATTTGAAAGATTTTTTATAGTAAACTTCGTGAAGGACAACTTCCCCGCCCTTCTCAATTTCCTGTTCGAACTCACCGAACTCTTCAAAAGGATCAAACTCAACGGCTGTTCCCACGCCACCGTGTTCGATTTCCACTTCGAATTCGATTTTAGAATTTTCGGTAAGGATGTACTCGCCTTCGAAGGCGAACTCTGCCAAGTCCATTTGACGACGTACAATCGGTTCTAGATTTTGAACTGTTTTAAAAGTTTCGTGTTGGCTGAATGAAATATAACCATAGGATTTAAATTCAAATTTCGGGAATTCTCCGCGAGGTTTTTCTACCGATGCCGTGGAAGTCGCTATCGGTTTTTCATCATCGTCATCATCGTCGGGGTCTTCAACTGTGGTCTTAGATTCTTCCGTTGGAGCGGATTGAACCGTTGTTGTGGTCGTGGTTGTCGTAATCGTTGTGGTTGCGCTTTCTTGAGCGTGAGCCAAAGTGGAAAAAAAGATGAGGACTAGAAATACCGATTTCATTGAACATGCTTCTCCGTGAGGGCCCTTTTAGAGAAGCACTATGTAAAGGTCAAAATCACCGCCTCTTTTTTAATCAAGTGATAAAGACCTGAATGCCAATTGAAAGTGAGTTGATAAAATTCAGAGACCTTTGTGGAACACCACAAGTTTTGTGAAAAAACTACGCTGTCAGTTGTTTTATCAACTCACGAATCGAGAGCTCTTTCAAACGCCCCACGCCAGTACCTGCCCACAAAGACATAAAATCGGAAAGACCTTTTTCTGTGGCATGCTTGCGCAAAACCTGCGTTAGAGAATTTTGCAAAGGGTAATCAGGAAGATCTTCTTCACACGATTTCATCTCTTGCATAAAGCGATTGGAAACTCCGCGCGCCCAGCGACCCGAGAAAGCTTTTGTTAAAACGGTGGAGCCTGAAGTGCTCGTAAGAAGTCTTTTCTTAAATTCGGGAGCCGCCGTGCTTTCTTTACACACTAAAAAAGCGGTTCCCACTTGCACACCCAGTGCGCCCCATTTTTTCGCCTCATGAACATCGTTGCCGTCGACAATTCCACCAGCGGCAACGACGGGGATCTGCACATTGGCAACGATTTGCTCGACAAGCTCCTGCACCGGGATCAGAGGAAATTTTCCATTAAGAAAAGAGCCACGGTGCCCGCCTGCCTCAGATCCTTGGGCGGCAATGGCATCGCAACCGATGTTTTCGAGGAATAATCCTTCCTCCAAGCTTGTGGCCGTTCCCATGACAAAGACATCCTGAGATTTGAGAGCCTGCATTTTATCCGCAGGAAGATGTCCAAATGCGAAACTAAAAACGGGAACTTTTTCTTCTAAGACCACCCTGAATTGTTTTTCAAAAAGTTTTTCGTCCCAATTGAGGCTGGGCTCCGCCGTGATACTGAGTTCGGCATGATATCGCGCAAGAATTTTTTTACTCTTTTCAATTTTTTTCTGATCTATATGCACGGGAGTTGGAATAAATAAATTCACAGCAAAAGGTTTCTGTGTGAGTTTTTTAATTTCCTGAATTTGCGTGCGTAAGTCTTCAGGATTCAAGTAACCAGCCCCAAGAGTGCCCAAAGCTCCTTCTTCACAAACGGTCGCAATAAACGAAGGAGGAGTGAAAGTTCCCGCCATCGGAGCTTGAATGATGGGAAACGTTGGAAGTTGAAAGCGCTCTCGGATTAGGTTTTTCATTTGAATAAAAATTTAAAGCGAGGAATCCTCTCGCCTTGAACATCCACAAGCTCAGACCACATATAAGCCGGACGGCACCAAAGTCTTCCTAGTGAATTTGGATAAAGCGCTTCATACAAAACGACGTCTTCCAAAGTTTCACTGTGTTTGCCAAGACCGATCACGCGGTACTGTTTTCCCTTGTAGTGCTGATAGATGGCTCCAGGAATGATTTCGTTTTCCGGATTTTTTGCCATAACAACCTTACTTCAAAGCATCCAAGTGTTTGATGATTTCCGCTTGGATTTGTTTCATCTCTTCGTCGGAACGGCGTTTCGCTCTCTTGAAATCCAAATCAGGAATCGACCACGCTGGAATCAAGTGCAAGTGATAGTGAGGCACTTCAAAACCGGCAACCATTTGTCCAACACGTGGCGAACCCGATGCTTTTAAAATCGCCTTGCCGATTTTTTGAGAGATCTTGTGCAAATGAGCATAAGTTTCAGAAGGTACTTCCGTCCAATGATTGATCTCTTCTTTGCAGATAACCAAGGTATGTCCCAAGTTCACTTGATCCAAAGCTAAGAATGATAAGACACGATCATCTTCATAAATTTTATAGCTAGGAAGTTCACCGTTGATGATCTTTGTAAAAATAGAGGCCATTTCTTAACTCCTTTAATCCTTTGGTATTATCCAAAGGTGTCTAAAGGCGAGCAAGCGATGACGTGTCTTGTAAAGCCTGGAGTTTACCAGGCTCCGAGTTTCAACAAACGAGATCCTTGATCGTAAGTGTCTTCCGCAAATCGAATGACACCATCGGAACTTAGTTGCGACGTTAAGAAAGCCATATAGACCGGCATGGCTTTTTTTAAGGCTACGCGCGTATCCATATCAAGAACCTCACCGGGCTTAGCTGCATATCGTTCGATAAGTTCACGAGTCCACGGAGTTCCCCGCAAAAGATATTCTGCCAAATCCATAGGACGTTCTAAACGCACACAACCCGAACTGATCAAGCGGAAAGGATCCGAAAAGATCTCTCTTTGATTTGTGTCATGCAGGTAAATGGCAAAGGAATTGGTTAACATAAATTTCAACACTCCCAAAGCGTTCATATAATTAGGTTTCTGACGAATAAATATTTCTGAATCGAGATTTGGGTCCTGCGCGTTCCAATCAATCGTTGTCGGATCAATTCGCTGTGTGAAGTCACGGTTCCACACTTCATAGTTTCGTGTTTGGAAATAAGCCGCAATTTCCCAAGGTTGCAGCTTGCGAATTTCCTCAACCTTATCCTCTTTAAAAATGGTCGGAGGCACCACCCAGAAAGGGTTGATCACAACATAAACTATTTTGTCTTTCAAAGTGGGCGACTTGCGGGCAACACGTCCATTGATGGTTCTAAAGTTCATTGAAAAAAGAGACGGACCTGTCTTATCAATCAAAGTAAACTGTGACATCGCAAGATTAATAAAAATATATCGATCTTCAAAAGTTTGCGGAAACCATCGCAATTTTTCCATATCAAGTCGCACTTGCTGGATGCGAGTCTCACAAGGCGTATTGAGATATTTAAATGTCCTTCCATTCGCAGAAATAACACCGTCGGGTTTTACTCGTGACATCCATTGAATGTCGATCGCAGCATCAACCGTGTCTTCATCAAAGATGTCGTCATTTGAAGGAATATTATAGCCAAGTTGGCGCATGCGTTCTTTAAGAGCGGGAATCGCCGGGCTGTACACACCTGGCTTTAAATCTTTTTTCAATGGCGGCAATTCCGGCCACTGTCCTTGTGAGCAATAAGAAATCAGCTTATGAAGTGCTTCTTTCAGTGTAATATATTGGGCCGTTTTTGGCGCCAGACCTTCCATTAAAGGATTCGCACTTGTACCGCTCGCTAAAAGCAGTACTTTGAGTTGTGGAGCTGTCAGGAACACTTTTTGTTTTAACTTTACATCGACGCCCATTGATTCTGGATTTACGACACCTAAAGAAATATCTTTAAGCAGGTTCAGAAAATTTTCGTTGGCTTGAGTTTTCAGAAGAGGATTCCCGCCTTGCTGAAACGAAAGCTCCATGGCGTCTGTCCAATAAGATTTGTAATTCAATCCATGGCTTGCGGAGGAAAGCATGGCCGCGCGAATGTCCGGCAAGCTTAAAGCATCAATGACTTCTAGATAATCAGCTTGTTTTGATTGAGTGTTTCCCAAACTTGAAAAAAATAAAGTCACACCCACAACAATGATTCGAAACGTATTCATGGCTCCTCCTCATGTTTTGTCGCTATTTAAATTTTGTCCCTGCGACGAATTATTGAGGAGGCCTGTCTGGTCCGCAGACTTGTATATTTCGAAAAGAAAATGATCCACCTGTATTTTTGCAGACAGTAAGATGTTCTATCTCACTTCTTCGATAGAAAACCAAGTTCTGACATCATTTGGAATTGTGACAGTGCCGACGCCATTAGGCCCAAAGGTCATTTCGAAGTAGTCGCCCGTTGTAACCACCACGGGGCTCGAACAGAAATTCGTAATATAAGGAGTCGTAGCTGTGTGTCCTTCTGTGAGCGTATGCGGAAGCCCTGCAGCGAAAGCTCCATTCTTATGAATACCTGAACCAATCATTCCACTGCTTCCGGCAGCAAAATATCCATAGGCATTTCCACATAAACGGACCAACGTAACTCCCGCAGGGATTGTAAGTCGTGTAGGAGATCCCGCACTCCAGAATCCACCGGTATCATACGTGGCAACATTCCAAGACACAGGACTGACGGCTGTTGCAGATGTTCCTGCATTTAACGCTAAGAGCGCTCTCTTCGCAGCTCCGGGATAAGCGGTCGTTTGCGTTGTCGTATCAGGATATTTCACACCGCCTGAAGTAGATTCGATAGTTCCGGCAACAGTGAGTTTTTGTCCTGGAGACGCAGTACCAATACCTACTTTACCATCACTTAAACGCATGACTTCTGTCAAAGTATTGGCTCCGGTTGTCGTGGTTTGAAAGCGCATATAACCACCCGTCGCCGTTGTCGTTGTGTTTTCGGAGGTCACAACTGAAATACGTGCCGTTGGATTCGGAGCTGCTGCTCCAGTTTCATTCGTACCGTAGAAATTAATCTGTCCTAAACCTTTGGCGCTGACTGTTTGTGATGTTGCCGTATCTGTACTGTCTGCCGAGGTATAAAAATCAACTCCGGGACCAATGCCGGAAACTTCCGTGCGGCGCAATTTGATGGAACTTGTCGCGTAGTTATTGCCTTGCACGTCGATACGATAAGATGGTGCCAATGTACCGAGGCCGACATTGCCCATAAATGCACTGTTACCCGAACCTACGTGCAACGCGAGCGGATTCGTAATTGTCACATTACTGCCTGCACTAGGGCTGCCCGCGAGATAAAGTGCCGAAGCATTCGTGATCGTCTGCGCACTTGATGCCGCAAAAGTATGCGTGCCAATCGAAGCCACGGTTCTTGCGGCAATAGTACCAGATCCCGTCGTGTCTGTTGACGTCACTCCAGGGATATAAAGATGCGATCCTTGAGTTGTCCAGGAAGGAGCTGAGTAGGCGCTGCCACCGATTTGCAATAAAGAAATCGGCGAAGCTGTTCCAATTCCTAAATTTCCCGCAGCCGTCAAACGCATGCGTTCTAAGTTGCTTGTTGAGTTCAACGGCGTAGTTTGGAAATACAAATCCGTTCCCGCAGCGGATCCCGAAAAATCTTGTGCCGCTTGCGCCCAGATAGAGGCGCCCATTTTATATCCACCCGCCGCATTGGAACTTCCGTTAAACGCGATCGCACCAAGAGACTCACCTGATTTCATGACGGCACTGGTGCCTGTTGTGCCGCGCATGTTAACTAGATTGATGGAAGGGTTTCCTACAGCGCCCACGGCTGGCGAACCCGCATAATTCACAACATTGAGAGCAGGATACCGAGCTGCTGTTGTCGATGTATTTTCAGAGACGACGGACATATTCGCATCGGCATCAGCCTTATACAAACTCATGTCATACCAAGAAAGAGCTTGTGTACCGAAACCAACGCTTCCGCCGCTAAGAATCGTCATGCGCGTCGTATTGTTAGTTTTTAAAACTAGGTTACGGCTGTCGTTCGTTCCTAAAGTTGCAACAGCGCCGAATGAGTTTCCGCCTTGTTTAAAATAAGTCGTATCGTAAGGAGCTGCCGGCAAATCTGCAGCCACCAACGTACGGAATGAAGGTGCGCCCGCTCCTCCACTTGGAGCCGCTAAGAAAGTATTTGCTGATTTTGAAGCATAAGTGATTGCCGCATCACCGATAGCAATCGATGTACAAACAAATCCTCCTGCGGGAGAAACAAAAGTTAAAGTCTGTGCGGCCGTACAAATCGGAAATTGAGTATAATCCGGTTTTCCACTGAGAGATGTTGAAAGGCCTGTGACATCTGCGACGGCAATCGCACTGTTCACCCAATTTGTACCGTCATATTTTAAATACTGAGATCCCGTTAAAGAAGAAATCGAAAGAGCCGTTCCGCTGAGTTTGGCAACCGTCGGATTTGGATATGTTCCACTGAGATCTCCGCCCGCCGCTCCCGTGGCGCCTGGCAAGTTCGTCAATTGGCTTCCGTCAATAGCAGGAAGTTTTGCAGAACCGTCTAAGCGAACAATTTGATTGGCACCCGTGCCCACGTTCACATTCAAAGTGACGGTTCCCGAAGCTCCTCCACCGGTTAATCCCGTTCCTGCCGTCACACCTGTAATCGTGCCACCCGTTCCTGTTGCAGAACTCACAACATCCCACGCGGAGCCATTGTAGCGATAAATTTTTTGCGTATCCGTTGCGACAAAGAGATCTCCCGTCGCAGGAGTTCCAGGTTTGCTGGCATCAGCGCCGGAGGAAATAACTCCAACTCCACCGCCATTTTTTACAAGAGCATCCGTGATACCATATCCTGACAGTGTCGTTGGTTTTCCTGTCGTGATTTTAGACCAATCTAAATTCGGAATATCTGAAGCAGCTAACGGCGGCAAAGTAGTCGGAGCCCACTTCGTTCCATTCCATTGTAAAACTTGATTCGCTGTTGGAGCTGTCGTGTCGACAGGATTGTTTTGTAGAGCAACAACTTTCGCCGCTCCAATAGATCCGGTGACATCTCCCGCAAGTCCCACATTGATGGCCTGACACTGGAAGTTTCCGGAAACGGAATTCCAATACATTGTTTGGCTCACAGTACATCCTGCAGAAGACACATAACCATTGAACGCAGACTGAGTCAGATAAGTACTGAGCGCAGCACTTAGACCATTCACATCCGGGATGCCCACCGTCGCAGGGGCCCACGTTGCTCCACCAAATTTTAAAAATTGACCACTCGTTGGAGTCGTTGTGCTAACACCTACTCCTCGCAGAGCTACAACTGTAGGTCCAGGGTAAGTTCCACTTAAATCACCACTCGCTGTGGAACCTGTTTGCAAGGCGTTCACTAAACGCGGATCATTTCCCGCCGCCACTGTGTTGGGCGTTGTTCCCACGTTCAACGTCAATGTGGGAGTCGAAGTGTTGTTGACGATCGTAAGATATGAATTTGCGGAAGTCACATTTGTGACTGTTCCTCCACTGGCGCCCGCTACAGACGCACAAGTCAAAGCCGATCCATCCCAGCTTAAGAATGTGCTCGGCGCACACGTGGGAATTCCGGTTTTTAGAATAAAGTCAGACGCGGTGTTGGTACCTAGCTTTGCCGCTGAATAAGAAAATCCTGCGTAGGGAACAGAACGCACTGTCGAGTCTGGAGAAATTGTTTTCCATCCGCTGCCATCGTGAAACTTCACGCGCAATTTGCGAACATCATCGACTTGCGGATTGTAGGGAAAATTTCCATCACAAGTAAGCGAACCTGTATTCTTAAATGCATCTAACAACGTGAACGTTCCATTGCCTGGATAACTTTGTGTTCCAAGTGCACCAATCGGCACATCAAACACACCGCCGGAGTTCACCATGTTAATGCCGTTAACTTGTTCACGATAAAGAACGCAAAGACCATCAGGACTTGTGATCTCAAATTGAAAACTGACGTTGTTGTATTCCAGAGGAGATCCATCCGACTTCAGAATACGACCTTGATAAGTCAGCGAGCTTGGAGCTGCAAAGCCTGCAATCGCAAAGAAAAATGAAAGAAAGAATGTCCAGCTACGTACAAGATTAGACATGCCTCTTTATCGGCTTTTTAACAGACTCTCTTTAAAGTTTTTCGCTTCAAATTGAGATACTGGACTTAGTATTGAGTTCAATAAGAGGTTGCCTCTAAAATCTGATTCAAACTTAATAAACCGGAGTGACTCAAATGAAAAAGGCTGACTTTTCAGTCAGCCTTTTATGCGCCGTAGACGTAAAAAATCCCCTGGCACTTTTTATCTTTGGTTAGCGGGAACCCATTTGAGGCCTTCTTTGCCAGCCCATTTTCCGCGAGGACGGTAGATGCGGTTGTTAGCGTATTGCTCAAACGCATGTGCACACCATCCAGAGATACGAGATGCTGCGAAGATTGGAGTGAACAAATCTGTTGGGATACCCATAGAGAAGTATACCGTTGCAGAGTAGAAGTCCACGTTCGGCATCAAACCTTTTTCGTTGAACATTGTATCGTCAATCAAAGTCGACATTTCGTACATGTGGTGGATACCAGCAGCTTTAGTCAACTTGTCAGACATGCTACGCAAGATACGAGCACGAGGATCGCCGTTTTTGTAAACGCGGTGACCGATACCCATTACTTTTTCTTTTGCAGCCAAAGCGTCTTTCACGAATTGCTGAGCTTTTTCCATTGTGCCGATTTTTTGCAGCATCAAGATCACTTGCTCATTCGCACCACCGTGAAGAGGGCCTTTCAAAGCACCGATCGCAGAAACGATGGCAGAGTGAAGATCAGACAAAGAAGAAGCTGTCACGCGAGTTGCGAATGCAGAGCAGTTCAACTCATGGTCCGCGTGAAGGATCAAGCAAGTGTCCATCACTTTTACGTGTTCAGCATTAGGCTCTTTACCACCGCCCAACATGTACATCATGTTCCAAGCGATAGATTTATCAGTTTTTGGAGCTACGGGCTCTTGGCCTTTGCGGATCGCATCGAATGCGCAAAGAAGAGTTCCCATTTTCGCCGTCAAACGAACAGATTTTTTCAAGTTCGCTGCAGGAGAATTATCATTTGCATCAGAATCCCAGTGCGCCATCAAAGAAACAGCCGTGCGCAACCAACCCATTGGGTGAACGTTTGTAGGAATTCCTTTAAGAACTTTGATGAATTCAGGGCTCAACGCCATTTCTTTATGAAGTTCCGCAGAGAAAGTTTGCAACTCTGCCGCTGTTGGAAGCTTGTCGTTCCAAAGAAGGTAAGTCACCTCTTCAAAAGTTGAATTCGCAGCTAGATCTTCAATTGTGTAACCACGGAAATTAAGAGAATCACCGACGATAAAAGAAACTTTCGTCGTACACGCAACAACGCCTTCCAAACCCTTGTCCAAGGCGCCTTCGTAAATATTTACTTCAGCCATTGTAGTGTCCTTTCTGACTTTCAATATAACATTGTACTCATATCAACATTTTGAACAACAAGTCACCCTCAAACCCTACAAAAGCCGCAAGGTAAATGAGAAACCCGATCGATCCTCAAAAGAGTAACTTGTTCGGCAGTCTTAGTTTTTAGCTAGTTTAATGACTCTATCTTTTACTTCCGTGACGATCACGGTTTGATCACGAACGGGATCGGATTTGCCGGAGTATTTTTCATTAGCAAAAAGGATTTCGTTACGAAGTTCGTGCACGCCTTGTTTCGCTGCTCGCGAGATGGCTTCGGAAAGACCGTGGCCTCCCCAGTTAACACCTAGGGAATTCTGCGAGTTTTTCACTCCCTCGGTTGTTAACACCACGCGGTCTCGCGGATTGAGCTGGATCGTGCGACTTTGAGGCTCCGTGTTATAATCTTTCCCAAGACTTGGGCCTGTTGGGAGCAGCTCCACCAAGGAGTCCTGTCCATAGACCTGCAAGAACCCATCAATGGTTCCGACCGAGCAGTATTGCATTTCGTAACTGCGGCGATCGACAACGCCATAAAAAACGCTGGCCTTGTCATCGTTCTGAATGCTCGGAACAACTTCTTTCGCTAAGAGAGCAACAACTTTGTGAGCCTCAAGCCCGCGGCGCGCTTCCATTTGCGAAGAGATTTTAATAATCACGGAAAGAAGCATCGACGAAAGCGAATAACCGCTGGCACTGGAAATTAGAATTCCGAATTTCAGTTTATCTTCGTGCTCAAAGATATCGAAGTAGTCACCGCCCGAACGCGTGCCCGGCAAAAACTTGGTGCTAAATTCAAAACCCTGAACATTGGGAAGCTCTGTCGGAGATAAAAACTTTTGCAGAGTTTGGGCAAGTTTCAATTCTTGGCTGACTTGAGAGATCATTTTTTCCAAAGCCGTATTGGCTTTTGAAAGTTCCAAACGATAGCGATGAAGTTCTGCTTCTTTCACCGCAAGTTCGTGTTCAAGTTCTGAAATACGTTCTTTCAAATCATTTTCGTTTGCCATGGCTTTCTATTGTAGAGGCCTCCCGAAAACGTGTCACCCTTTTCAGATCTTGAGACTTTGGTCTAGCAAGGACAACTGCTGCTCTTCCAGTTTAAGACGAGCTTGAATGTGCTCCGGCACTTGACCTTCCTTTAAAGTTCCAAGTCCCTGCAAGTGATAGCGAATTTCACTCAGCCTTTTGTGTACCTTTTCTTTCGCCCAACTCATTGCGGTGGGAGACAGAAGTTCAAACTCTCCCCATTTGGGAGGGAAATATTTGGCGTCTTGAAGTTCATCGACCTTGGCAAGACTTCCGAAATGACCCCAGATCATTTGCGCGAAAAACTGAACAAATAAAATCACGCCGAACAATAAAACAAATTGCAGGCTTTTATCTTGGAATGCCGAAAGATCCGAGCCAAACCCCAAATCAAAATAACTGCGTGCTTCCCCTGCGACAAGAAATCCAATGATTACACCTACAATAGAAACCGCAGAAAGCTGCCATCCGATACGACGGCAATCTTGATTCAGGCCGCGACTGCGCCACCAGAATAAAATCATGCGCCCGATTCTTTCACCGGCAACAAGGGCCAAAGCGCCATTAAAAGAAATCGTATTCGTCAAAAGTAAAGACAGCGCCATGGCCAAGGACCAAAACTCTACTTGGATGATAAAGCTGATCAGAACACTCGCTAATAAAATTCCAATCACGGCGCCAAAGCGACCATCGGCAAGGAAAAAGGCCAAATCACTTTGACCAAGAACCGTTTGTACAACGCTCGAATTTCTAAGCATCGTTTCACCGCCAACAAGGAAAACACCAACCGCGAAAATCCACTTTAAAAGTAATTTAGCTTTCGGAGCTTGCCACACACCGATAAGCCCTAAGGCACAAAGACCCAAAAGAAAAAATCCGTTAAAGCTTAAAAATAACAAACCCAGAATCAAAACCCACCACGCACCGAGAATGCTTAAGCACATGATTAAGTTGCTCGCGCGCAGATTTAGAATGCGCAAGTTATATAATGCCAGTCCCGAATAAAGAGATTTTTGCGGTGACGCCTCTAAAACCACAACATCCAAAGCGCGCACAAAGATTTTCGCTGTCGTTGTTTCAAAGCCTTTTTCAAAGAAAGACTTTTGAAGTTTTGCAAAGAAAGCCGCTGCGTGCTTCTGTGATTCAGTCAGACCAAACATCATCAGGACAAAACTACCCAACCACATAAGTATCATAGCGAACCACCTTTCCTTCGTAAGAGTGACGAACCCCTGGCAAGAGTTCTTCCGCATGCATCGGACGCTTCACCACCACTCGTTGCACCGGCCATGTCAGAGCCTCTTTTAAAACTTCCGCAGCATCGTCGTCGTGTCCAACAAGATCACGGAAGACCACCATCTCTTGTTTGGGAAGTGCTGACTTTTTCTTGTGCGGATACATCGGATCAAAATAAATGCATTCAATATCGAGTTTACCTTTGTTTTCTTTCAAAAACTGAAGACTGTCGGAGAAATGCAATTGATACGATTTCAGATATTCTTTTTCAGTTTTTGCAAAGGCCTCTTTAAGAAGCGCATACAGAACCGGAGATCTCTCAACCCCCGTAACTTCAAATCCCAACTGAGTCAGAAAAACGCTGTCCACGGCAAGTCCCACGGAAAGATCCAAAACTTTGCGATAGCCTTTGGCTACACCCAAAGCTTTTGCGATCAATTCATTTTTTCCGCGATGACCTTTGCGTTCGTAATCGAGATGATTTTTATCAAAATCAATTTCAAGCAGGCGGTTTTCTAAATCACGAACATAAACGCGATCATTTTCGACATGAAAATGAAAAAAGAAATCGGAAAGGTTTACGGGATTGAGAGGACACTTGAAAAAATCAGCCCATGCCTGCGCTTTAGAAAGAGCCTCCGAAGAAGCGACAACACAAATCTTAGAATTTAGTGAAGCAGATACCACAGACATTCAAATACCCAAAGGCCTATGGTGAGTAAGAAAAGTTGAAAGCCTGAACGGAAAACGCCACGAAGCTCACTTCCGATCGGACTTGAAAGATTCTTAAGTTTGTAAACGAAAGTCACCGACAAGAAGAACAAGACGATGGAAAGATAAACTCCCCAGTAAACGCCAGCAAACAATAAATGATAAATCAGATTGAAACCAACAAAGAGGCCCCACCACGCCGCAAGCAAGCGGCGCGATTTATCAAAGCCCAACCAGTTCACTGTGTTTGTGAAACCCGCCTGAACACTGGGAAGAATGCTGATGAAGTTTCTTAAGTGCACGATGAAAAGAACCAACCAACCCCACACACACCCCAACCAGAAACTTTCCTGATCAAAGCGAGCGCCCATAGAAAGTTGGTAACCTACTGTGAGCAAAGGGCCTAACATTAAAAACAGCGCAAACTCGCCACCGATTTGATACTTAAATGAGTTTTGTTTTTTAAACTGCGCCCAAAGTCCCACAGCCAATCCCAAAGCAATCACCACGGCAACCACAGGAAAAGCAAAAACGATCGGAAGCGCACAAAGAATCGCGAGAGCCAAAAGAATCGTCGATGATGACTTCACTTGCGCCGCTGTCACCCAGCCATTTTGAATAGCGCGACTTCCGCTTTTTTCCAACACACGATCGACACCCTTAAGGTGATCCATATAATCATTGCGCAAGTTCACAGCGGCAAATGCCAAAAGAACTCCCAAAGTCGCAATGCCTGTTGTGATCGGATCAAGGATCGTTTGATCGACAATATTTTTAGTGAGGATTAAAAAAAGCGGCACAAGAATTAGTAAAAAACTGCGCGCTTTAAAAGTTCTTAAAAAGACAATTAGTGAGGAAGGACGAGAAATACTGTCGACAGGAACCACGCGAAACGTGACAGTCTCTGATGCCGAATTCACATTGAGCGTTTGCAATGGCAAAGCTCTTTTGTCTTTAGCAAAAGTTCCCATCAAGTAGGATTCAAACTCCGGAGAGTTTTTAGAAAGCGTGATCAATTCACTCACGAAGGCTTCCTTCTCCAGTAAAGAATCTCTGTCAAAGGACGAAGCTGATCGATCAGTTTTTCTTCGCCGGGCTTCAGGAATGTTTTTAGACGATCCAAATGATGATTGTACATTTGGATCAGGCCTTTGTTCATTTCATCAAACTCAAGAAGCTTCTGATCGAATTGTGCTTTGCCACCGATGTTGGCGTAGTACTCTTCCAAGTTTTTGCTTTTCACGATGCTGTCGATCTCTTGACGAGAACGGTTTTTACAAACGTAAGCACCGAAAGAATTCAAATAGCCGGATTTCAAGTCGCCCAAGATCGCTTTTCCTTCGTCGTTACGAATATCGTAATCAAGAAGATCATCACTGCGTTGGAAAAGTTGTCCCAACAATGTACCCATCTCTTCCAAGATGCGATGAAGTTCTTCGTCGTATCTTTCTTGCGCGATAAATGGTGCGCGAATGCACCACTTAAACAAGCTTGCTGTTTTCAAATTGTGAATGCGATCTAGCTGCTCCAAAGTCACAAAGAAGTCGCCGACCACAGAGTCCTGCAACCACTCCCCTTCAAGCAAATCGGAAATCACTTCGGCTGTGTACTGAACAAGTTTGATATTGCCGTGACCGGAAAGATTCACCATCACGCGCGCAAGCAAGTAATCACCCGCCAAAACCGCGTACTCCGGAGTGTACTTTAGCCAAGCCGCTGTTTTTCCACGACGAAGGTGCGAACGATCGATCAAATCGTCGTGAAGCAAAGAAGCATTGTGAATAAACTCAATTGTCTGCCCCAAAAGAAGTTCTGCTTTGGGATCTAATGAGAGGTTTGCTCCCATCATGCGGATCAATTTTGCGCGAAAGCCTTTGCCGCCCGCAAAGAGGTCGTCATAAAGCTTATTCAGCTTGGGCAAATAGGCCGGAAAATCCTTTGGATCATAGACTTTAAGATCAATGACACTTCGCTGCAATTTCGTCTCCTGGAGAGGTCCTAACTTCGCGATTTATCTGCTTGCTGTCAAGGCTCTTCGGCCTTATTTTGAGCTCTCAGTGCAAGGAAAATAATGGAAGAGTTCAAATTCACGGGAAAAGAATGGTGGCGAGAAGGCGTTCGTTTTGAATGCACGGGTTCAGGCAAATGCTGTACGTCTCACGGCGAATACGGTTTTGTTTATTTGAGCCTGGAAGACCGCCAACGTTTTGCGAAATATTTGAAAATCAGCACCTCCACTTTCACGCGCCGTTATTGCGAAAAAACCGGCGGCATCTGGCATCTGAAAGAAGACCCAAAAAATCCGGATTGCATGTTCCTTAAAGGAAAAGCTTGCGGCGTCTACGAAGCTCGCCCAACACAATGTCGTACTTGGCCGTTCTGGCCTGAAGTGATGAACGCAAAATCATGGGCAAAAGATGTGAAAGCATTTTGTCCCGGAGTTGGTCGCGGCCCCGTAATCCCGGCTGAAAAAATCGAAGCGCAATTGCGTGAACAACTTGAAAGCGAAAAAGGCTGGGGCAAATAATTCGCTCTAGTTTATATACTGAATGACAATGGTATCACTGCCGCTGGAGTTTCCGCGCGTATTGATCGTGCACGAACTAAAACTCTGAGAAAAATATTGAATCGCGAGTGTGTACGTTGTTCCCGCTATCACGTTAAAAGTGTCAACCGTCGGAGCAAAAACAGCTTCGCCGTTTTGGTAACGGGCAATATTTGAAATGAAGTTATGATTATTTATAGCTCCTGTTGACCCATTGACAGTGAATCTGAAACCAAAATTTCCTCCAGCACAACCAAATAAGTAAGGAGCAATTTTATACATCGTCATAAGCACTTTTCCGCTCTCAGGCGCCGTCCACGTCGCACTATACAGAGTCACAAAAGAAGGAGCTGAAGACGTTGTCACACTTGTATTTGATGTAGAGAAAGTCACGACACTCGGTAAGGTGGAAGCCGTCGCTGCTGTCGTTTGCACAGTGCCATCTGGAAATTTAATTCCTCCTGTTTTTGACTCAATTGTTCCCTGCACCGTGAATGTCGAAGACGGCGATGTCGTTCCCACACCAACACCCGAAGTTGTCACTGCGAAAAGCGGAGAACTTGCCTGATTGACGGAAAGAAGGACACCGCTTGTCGAACTTTTTCCATTCACCTCTAAAAGAGTTCCACCGAAATTTCCATTTCCCACTTTCAAAAGAGGCACAGTCGAATTGATATTGGTATCCATGCTCACTCGCCCTGCCCAATCGACATCAATGATCGCGGACCCATTGGAATGCGAAATGCGGAAGGGATTTTCTGAAGCGGCTTGTGCAACGTGAAATTTCGCCCCCGGTGAAGTCGTGCCGACACCGACGCTGCCTCCACTTGTGACCGTCACTCTGTTAGCTCCATTGGTTTCTAAATTCAAAGCAAAGGCATCGTTCGTTCCTAAGGTGGCAGCCGCTCCAAAACTATTTCCATCCTTAGAAAAGAATCCTGTGATGGCGGAAGCATCAAGTTTACTATTAAACGCATTCCAATCTGTCGCCGTAAGAAGACCTGTGGAGGATCCACTCGCTGTGGGAATGGCAACATTTGCGGCGGCGGTCATACGTCCCTGCGCATCGACCGTGAAGGTCGGAACCTGCGTACTAGAACCATAAGATCCCGCATTCACCGTCGTGTTCGGCAACGACGTCATCGCCGAAGAACACGCCAACGCTGATCCATTCCAAGAAAGAAATTGATTGGCTCCACAAGTAGGAAGACCTGCTTTTAACAAAAAGTCTGACGCGACATTGGTTCCGATTTTTTGCGCCGACAAAGCGTAACCCGCGTAAGGAACCGTGCGAATCAAACTGTCAGGAGAAATCGTCTTCCATCCCGCACCGTCATGAAACTGCACGCGCAACACGCGGCCATCCGCACTTAAAGAGGAATACGTGCTCGTGCTGTCGACACAGTTGTAGCCCACGCACGCGCCGCACGTGAAACTGGCCGAATTATTGAAAGCATCCAGAATAGAAAAAGTTCCGCTCAAAGGATAATTAACGACACCGTTTCCAAGAGGCACATCAAAAACGCCTTTGGAGTTTGTCATATTAATCCCGGTGACTTTTTCCTGATAGATCACGCACTGACCGGACGGATCTGTGAGTTGAAAAATAAAACTGACGTTCGAGTACTCCAAAGGAGTCCCGTCCGACCGAACGATCCTGCCTTGATAAGTTAAGGTCGCAGGCGCCCCGGTCGCTGCCGTCTCAAAAAGAAACAGCGAGCTCATGAAAACAAGAAACGCTCCGAACTTCATGCTTAATTATTCGGCAATTTCAGGCGAAAATATGAATATGTTTACTCACTCTTAATACATTTTTTATTTGCTTCTATTTGACACAGAACTCTTACAATCCCTTAGTTCTATTAATAATCTCATTCTGAATCTTTAGATGCTCTCGTTCTTTGTCGATGAGTAGAGCATGTTGAACGTATCTGGCCGATATCTTATTGCTCTTATTTTATCTGCTGTCTTTTTAGCGGGCTGCAAAGATCCTGACTTGGACGTATCCTCGTTAGGTAAAAAACTTCCAGCGCCTTCGCTTAAAGGGACAAGCCCGTTTAATCAAGATTTCGAGTTGCAAGGTTATGCTCGCGTGCAAGGAAGTTGCGACAGTCGCGTCGGCAATGTCTTTATTAGTTTTAACAAACAACTTTGGCACCAACCTCCTGTAAACCCTGACATCACAGGCACAGCATTGCCCGTGGGAACGACAAATGACCGCGATTGTTCGGACGGAACATTTGATATTTATCTGACGAAAAACGATTTACAAAATATCTGGGGCATTCAAACTGGTTCCAACGGCAGCCACGTTGATTATCTCTACATCAAGGGTGAGTCTTTAATTGGTGATACCGAGACTTTGACTTTGGTTGATAATAATTCAGGGACTTCACCGGGCTCCAACAATTCCCCTACGAGAATTACTTTAGAAAAAACATGGCCTCGAGGTTTCGCAGGCGCGAGTACGTGCGATTCTTTCCGCGTGTCTGTGCTCAGTGCCGGCGGCTATCGAGTGACCACTCCCACAGCGATTAGTTTTAGTTTGGAAGGACGCATCAGTGGCTCTGCCACAAGCAAGGTGCAAGCTTATACGAGTTGGCAAGATTGCGCCAGTGGAACTCCGGCGACTCAAAGCACGTTTACTATTCCTGCTAACACCGACGGAACAGATGTCATTTACAAATTCCCAGAAACACCTTTGAATCAAATCTTTGAATTCCGCGTGGTTCAGTCATCAGCGTTAACTCCCGATGCCAACTATACCGATGTTATCCTGCGCGACTCTTCGGCTGCATCATCCTACCGTTGGCTTGCGGCGGAAGAGTACATTCACCAAATTTATAAAGGTCTCTGTTATCCAATCAAAATACGTGCATATAACTACAATCGCGCTCCGGCTTATGATCAATTTCCGGGAAGCGTGACTTTGACTTCCGCCGATACTCAGGTGAAGTTTTACGGAAGCTCTTCGTGTGTAACGGAAGTTTCCAACTTTGCGTTTGCGTCTTACAGTTCCGAAATCACGGCCTATGTAAAATACAATCCGTCACCAACGGACTCTGGAACTATGACAGACTTTGCAATCACCATGGTTGGCACAGGCACGGCGGGTTCTCTAGTCTATGATGCAAGTCCGATTGCTATGCGAGCGGATCTGACATCGAAAGCAACAGTAAGCTCTGTGGATATCTGGGGACCTCGCGACGTGACTCGAAATACCTGTTTTGCTTTCCGTGTAGTTTCAGTCAATGACAACGGAACGTTAATTCCTGTGAGTGTGCCGACAAATATTATTCTGGGCACACAAGAGTCTAACGTAGGAAGTTTCTATTCTGATTCGACGTGCGCAGGCACAACAATTTCCAATGTGTCGATTGCCGCCCAGTCGACTTCGATGACCGTCTATTTTAAGTCATCTAGCACCGCTAGCGGCATTTATCATTTCAACTTAAGTTCATCCGGTCTTTCATCGAAAGCCCGTGAACTCAATGTGCAACCTTAGGCATTGCCAATAAGATCTATTTAATTTTTTCACGCAGGTGCTGCAGAAGCTTTTCACGATCTTCTTCAGGATGAACGATGAAAGTTTCTGTAGGACCTTGCACAGGTGCATACGTCACTGCTTGATATTCATCAATACACACGTCAAGACAGCTTGAAGTCACGATGCGGATTTTTGAAAGGTCGCCGCTCTCTTTAAATGATTTTTTTAAAAATGTTTTAAGATTTTCTCCGGCATTGCCTTCTTCATGCAAAGATTTAGGACTGATCGACTTCCCACACTTTGTGCAAACCAAAACAACACCTTTTGACCACGGATTTTCTTCTTGCTTCATAACCGTTTCCTTAACTCTCCCCACAACACTTTACCAAGATCACTACGGGGAATTTCATTGATATAATAAATTTTACGAACTTTTTCGAAGGGAAGCACTTTTTCTGAGTAGACCTGTACCACTTTTTCCGTGTCGTCCGCTGAGAGCAAACTCACTAAATGGATCTCACTCCCCAATCTGTCAGAAGGCATATCCAGCAGAGCCAACTTCGCAGGCCAGCTCGGATTCATTTGCAAGGCCGTGGTTTCCAAAAGCGATCGCAAACGAGCGACGTTGGTACCTTCACCGCCAATTTTAATATAGTCCTTACTGCGTCCCTGAATATGCAAAGCCCCGTCGATGATTTCTCCACGGTCTTCCGTTGTAAACCAGCCGTCGGTTTTGGGATCCCACGACTTCATTCCTTCTGTCGTGTTTTGGGCATAACAGGTAAATAGCGAGGTCGCATGAATCTGTAAAAAACCGTCAGCGTTTCTTTGCACTTTTGCGTGCGACAGCAAACCTACTGATGGGTATTCAGATTGTTCCAACGATTGCAAAGTCGCCGTGGCAATCTGTGAAGCTGTCTCTGTCATTCCGTAACTTGGAAGAACCGGCCATCCTAAAGCGCGGGCTTTTTTATAAAGCTCGACTTCAAAGACACCGCCGCCCACAACAATCGCGCGCATCGAAGAAGGCGCTTTGTACGAATGTGTGACGAGGTCATAGACTTGCGTTGGAACTAAGGCTGACAGGGTGCACTTTTCTGCGTTTAGAGTTTCATAAAAGTGGTGTACATCCCACTTTTGTTCCTTCAAAGAGGGAACCACTCGCGCACCAACAAGGGAAGCACGCACTTCAATACCGAGACCGCCCACATGGAAATGAGGAAGGACTTGAGTCCACACATCTTGCGAAGTGCTGTTTAAATGTTTATTTACAGAGTGGGCTGAATTTAAGAGAGCTTTTTTTGAAAGAGCGACAAGTTTCGTTCCCGCGACTGAATCTGCCGTGGAACCCGAAGTCGCAATCCAAACATGTCCTTGCAGTTTTCTTTTTTCTTGAACGTGAGACGCCAAAGCCCAAAGTTTTTCATAGTCCTCCTTGGGCCATCGTGGATTAAGAAGAATTTCGTTCTTCTCAGAATAAAGATCTAATTCATTTTGATTTGAAACCACGACGTTGCTTCAAGAAGTCGGTCAAAACCAACTCCTGTGCCTTTCACTTTCAATAAATACGGGCCTTGTGTTGAAATCTCTGCCGCAAATGGGTCCATTTGATAAAGTCTGTGAGTCAAACATCCAGCTTCCAAAATCATCTCACCGTATTTTTTCTTAAGCTCCATCGCAACACCAATGGCGTGTGCGACACCGACGGGATGATCCATGTAACTTGTCACTGTGGCTTTTAAATTCCACTTCTTACAACGTTCGATGGCTTTATCGATGTCCGTTTTTGCAGGCTTCATCACGATCACATCAAAAGGCGCAGCAACCAAGCGATCCCAAGGAACGCGGTCGTATTGATTGTCGATGGCAATTTTCACAAGTTTTTTTGCTTCCTTCCACGCATTCACGTCAAAAGGAAACGGATCTTCCACATACTCAATCAAAGGACGTACGGTCGGAGGTAGATTGCCAATGAATCTTTCAAAAGTTTGCCAGCTTCCAACCGCATTGAAATCCAAACGAATCTTAAGTCCCGCAGCTGCAATATGCGTGAGGATATCGGCTTCTTCCTGCAGATCTCTGCCGACTTTCATTTTTAGAGTCGTAAAACCTTCTGTCTTTAATTCATCTAAAAAGCCGGGCTTAATGAGTTTAAAATCCGACAGCAGATAATTGTTTTTGATTTTTTCGCCACTTTCAAAAACGCTTTTTTTATCTTTGCGAAGTTGCGCGTCTCTGCGAGCCAGCCAAATGCTTTGTTCGATTTGCACAGACATGCGACCGCGGCGAAGTTCTGAAAGTTGATCCTCCAAAGACAAATCACCCAACTCAGGCCACGGATGAAGATCAGCATAGCCCGTCAGACCGTCAGACCATTCTACTTTGAGAAGCACACCCTCGCGAGGCGCCGCTGACGAAACAGCATTCAAAGATTGAACAGGCTTGAGAGTGTAAGGGCTGTAGGAGATTTTAATCAAAATGCAAATCCAATCGCGAGAAGTAATCCAAAGACAAGATGCAATCCTGCTGCTTGTCCTAAGAAACGATTATAGGCCGGACTTGGTTCGGTAGAGAAAACATTTTTTGTGATTTTCACCGCCAAAGGCAAAGCAAACAAAGAGAAGATCGCAGGGATCTTATACCCTTCTGTCCACCAGTAGATATTGAGTACAAATGGCAAAAAGCACAGGGTCGCAATCTCCCAACGAGAAAACTGCACACCAAAACGCACGGCCAAAGTTTTCTTATTCACCAAAGCGTCTCCGCTGTGATCGCGAAGATTGTTGATGGCAATAAGCACTGTTGCGTGGAAACCGATCTGCAATCCAAGAACCAAAGCTTCTGTGAGCCACTTACCTGTATTCAGGAAAACAATTCCCGTCACCGCAAGAAGACCAAAGAACAAGATCACAAAAAGATCACCCAATCCCAGGTAAGCCAAAGGGAAAGGTCCTGCTGTGTAAGAGTATCCCATCAAAACTGAAGCAACACCGATAGCGACAATGACCCAGCCGCCTTTCATTACCAGAGGCACTCCACACAAAACCGCCAAAAGGAAACACAAAGATCCCAAAGCCATCACTTGATTTGCAGTTAGAATTCCCGCTTGCGTGATGCGCTGAGGACCGATGCGTTTTTCTGTATCCGCACCTTTTTTGAAATCCACGGCATCATTCACAAGGTTTGTGCCGATTTGAATAAGGAACGACGCCATCAAAGCGTAAAACAAAACCCATCCGTCCCAAGAAAGACCGATGGCTTTGACCAACGCTGTTCCTGCCAAGCAAGGAACCAGAGCGGCTGTTAAAGTTTTAGGGCGAAAAGCGAGAATAATACTTTTAATTTGAGTCGCAGAAGTCATTTTTGCATCGCATTGTTAAGAGTTCAGTAAAAGGCTGTTGTATCAGATTCTTTTTTCCGTGACCAAAGGAAATTCTGAGGGCAGAAAGAGGAAGTCAGAGGAGGCCTTTATGAATTTCATCGCCATTGCCGCTTTTATTGCAGGAGCCATCATTTCGGGTCTCGTGGTTTATTTTAAAAATAAAGCCCAAGCCGCCGCAGAAAAAGCGCAATTGCAGGCCGAAGTTCAAGCTTTGCAGATGAAAAACGACCTCCTCTCACAAAGCATTCAAGAGCAAAAATCTTTGATGGCCGAAGCACGCAAGCACCAAGAAGAACTGGCAAACCGCATGAACGTGCAGTTTGAAGTCGTTGCGCAAAAAATCTTTGAAGAAAAATCAGCGAAGTTCACGGATCAAAATCACAAAAACATCGCCTCTGTTTTGGAACCTCTCAAAGAACGCATCAAAGACTTCGAGAAAAAAGTGGAAGAGACTTACTCCACAGAGCGTTCCGAGCGCGGTGTTCTTCGCGGTGAGCTGACGAAACTGATGGAATTGAACAAAGTTATGTCAGCGGAAACTCAAAATCTTACGAAAGCTTTAAAGGGCGAAGTGAAAACCCAAGGAAATTGGGGCGAGTTGATTCTTGAAAACATTCTTGAGCGCTCTGGTCTGCGCAAAGGTGATGAGTACATCATTCAGGGCACAGACATGGATTTACGCGGTGAGGACGGACAGATTCTTCGTCCAGATGTCATCGTGAATTTGCCTGACGAAAAGCATTTGATCGTCGACTCGAAAATGACCTTGATCGCTTACGAACAATACACGTCAGCGGAAACTCCGGAAGATCAGGAGCGCGCGGGAAAACTTCACGTGGAGTCTTTGAAAAAACACATCGATGGTTTATCCGAGAAAAAATATCACGCGGCTGACAAGTTGATCTCTCCTGACTTCGTGATTCTTTTTATGCCTTTGGAGCCCGCGTTTGCGTTGGCGTTTAAATTAAAACCTGAACTTTTCCAATACGCTTGGGAAAGAAACGTGGCGATTGTGAGCCCGACAACGCTTTTGGCGACCTTGCGAACAGTGGCGGCTTTGTGGAAACAAGATCGTCAGGAAAAAAATGCGCTTGAGATCGCTAAACGTGGCGGCCTTCTTTACGAAAAATTCGCGGGTCTTCTTAAAGATCTCCAAAACTTAGGTGAAAAACTGGGAGCCGCTCAAAAAGCTCACGAAGAGGTCATCAAGAAGGTTTCGGAAGGCCGTGGAAACTTGATTGATCAAGTGGAAGATTTAAAGCGTTTGGGAGCAAAAACGGAAAAATCCCTGCCTCAACTGGAAAACGCCTAAGGTCTTTGAATAGACGTTATGATCTGATGCATCAAAGTGCGTTTTCAACTGATTATCAATATCAAAAGTCTTCATGACATCGCGAAAGCGTTAGCGTACTTGCTAGCGTTCAACATTAAGCCTACTTAAGGATACGCGAAATACATGAAAAAATTAGGATTTTGTTTACTAGTAACAGTTCTGGTGCAGGCGTCTTTTGCACGCGCTGATGAAAATCTTCTTGGTTACGTTAAGGGCGCTGAAACTCTTCCAAAAGGAAGTTGGGAGCTTTATCAGATCCTGACTTCTCGTGATAACAAAGGTGCGGGTAAATACCACGCTTTGGATTCAAAAACAGAAGTTGAGTACGGCGCTACTGACAGCTTGTCACTTTCTGGCAGCTTGCAGATGTTGCAAGTTGAAATGTCTGGTTTGTCTGTCGATGGTTACTTGCCGAAAGACAACAACCTTTCACTTCGTCCTTCAGGTGTTGAGGCCGGTCTTAAATACAATTTTTTAAGTCCAGCAAAAGACGACATCGGTCTTTCTTCTTACCTTTCTTTCTCTTACAATTGGTTAGATAGACATTCGGGTCAAAACAAAGACAGCTACTCGATGGAACTTCTTTTCATCGCTCAAAAATACTTCCTTGAAGGTGAAGTTGTTTGGTCTTCAAACTTGGGCTTTGAAACGACTTATGCGCGTCGCGGAGATTTGAACGATCTTCCTCCTGGATTTGACTGGCCTGTAGAACCGGAAGTTGAAATCGGCTTCACAGCGGACACAGGTGTTGCATACCGTTTCATGCCGAACTGGTTTGTCGGAGCAGAAGCTCTTTTTGAGAGTGAATATGAAACTGAAGTGGGCACAGAGCGCTGGACTGTTTTCACAGGCCCAAGCGTGCACTACGGAAGTGAAAAATGGTGGGCGACTTTGACTTGGATTCAACAAGTCAGCGGTGGCGGTGAAAAGTTTGATGCGCAAGACGACAACAACCTTCACCTCATCGAAAAAACAAAATACGAAACTCGTTTAAAAGTGGGCTTTAACTTCTAAGCTCGTAAGGACTTGCATGAGCCTGTTTAGAAAAGAATATCTTACTCTTCTTCCCGTCACGATGATCACGTCTATGGCGTATGCCACGGATTACTTCACGACGGAGCAGGCTCAAAAAGTTCTTTTCCCTGAAGCCGACACCTTTGTCGCGAATCCTGTGACTTTGACGGATGATCAAAAAGAAAAAATCGAAGAGATTGCTAAAGTTCGTCAGCGCAAAAAGGAAGTTCAAGCTTGGCGTGCCGAAAAAAAAGGAAAGCTCTTAGGTTGGTTCATCATTGATGAAGTGATCGGAAAACATGAGTTCATCACTTACAGTGTCGCTATCTCTCCAGAAGGAAAAGTTTTAGGTCTTGAAATCATGAGCTACCGCGAAACCAAAGGCGGCCAGGTTCGTGACTCCAGCTGGAGAAAACATTTTGTCGGAAAAACCTTGTCAGATCCATTTAAGCTCGACGTCGATATTCCAAATATCAGCGGAGCAACCCTTTCCAGCCGCAATATCACAGACGGCGTGAAACGACTTCTTTCCATCTATAAAATCGCTCTGCAAAAATGAAACACGCCACGCGCAGAATGAAGCCTCTCTTGGGAACATTTGTTGAGGTGGGCTCCGCCTGCCCTTCGGCTCAAGATTCTCCGGCTTTTGAAGCTGCGTTTGCGGCGATTGAAGAAATTCACAATCTTTTAAGTTTTCACAATCCTCAAAGTGATCTGAGCCGTTTGAATTATTCTTTCGGAAAAGAAGTGGAATTACATCCTCACAGTCGGCGGGTTCTTCGCTTGGCCAAAGCCATGTCTTGTGCAAGCAGTGGCCTTTTTAATCCCACTGTGGGCGGAAAGCTTCAGTCTTCGGGGTATTTACCAGATCATTCTTCTTATTTTCAAAGCTCCGAGATTCCTTTGCCGATCGGGGATGCTTCCGATATTCAGATGCGCGGAAAAAAAGTATTTCTCGCTCGCCCTGTGCGCGTCGTCTTAGATGGCATCGCCAAAGGGTATGCCGTGGATCTCGCGATCAGAGCGTTAAAGCAAGCCGGTCTTGCCAATGGTTGGATCAATGCCGGAGGCGACATTCGCGTTTACGGAGATGTGGTCTTACCACTGCAAATCCGCGGACCGGAGGGCCCTGGCGAAACCCTGGGCGGCTTGCAAAATATGTCTGTCGCCACAACATGGGTGAAAGACCGCTATGATCAAAGCTTCCCCGGCTGGGTGGTTTCAGAAGACCGTAAGCCCGCTTTGGGGGTGTGGACGGTTCTCGCTAAAAATGCCTGGCGCGCAGATGCTTTAACAAAGGTCGCAAGTCTTGCTTTTCCTGAAGAAAGAGCAGAGATTATGGCTCGTTTAGGTGGACGCTGTTTATGATCGGTTATCCAAAGTGGTTTTCTAAAAATCTGATTCATTCGATTTTTTTCCTGTCGTTTGTGACTGGCGCTTTGCTTTTTCCGACAATCCTAGTTTTGAAATTAGAGTGGAACTTCCCGTGGAGACTTCCTACCGAGCAGCGTGATTGGATCGTGATTCTGCACGTGGTTTTGGGATTCACAGTCTTCACTGTTCTAGGTGCTTTATCGAGTGTGCACGTGCGCTTAGGCTTTCGTAAAAAAGCGAAACGCGTGAGCGGTGTGGCACTGATGAGCTTTATCGTGGGCTTAGGAATGACCGGGATGGGAATTCTTTATTTAGGCGATGAGAAACTTTCCACTTACGCCAGCGTTGTGCATTTCTCTATCGGAATGTTGTTAACATTGTCTTATGTGATTCATATGCTGACCAAAGTGGAAAACAAAAAGGCTACTCGCTCACTTCGTCAATAAGCACTCCGGGATTTACAAACTCTTTACCCAGCTTGCAGCGGTCTAAATTGTACCACTGATCGTCGGCCTTAAATTCAATCAGCTCTGCTTTTCCGCCGATTTCGTGGCAGATTTTAAATCCAGGCGAGCCCGAGTCGGAAACCACATCTGAAAATTTGATTCTTTTTAGTTTTTCTTTGGGAAGACATTCCAGTTTTAAGCAGCCCTTAGAGCGTAAGGAATTTCGATCTTTGTTTGTGCAGATGTCGACTTTCTCTGTTTTTGTTTTGCCATCGGCATAGGGAATTTTGATTTCACTGGGCATGCAAGTGAAGACGGGCTCCTCAGCTTGGGCGAAGTTTAAAAAACTACTTAAAATAAGTAATATCAGCAACAGATTCAAATAAGTCATTTTCTGCAACCCAAATATTTCCTGATTCACACTTTAAAGATTTGTTATAACCATCACAGCTACGTCCGAAAGAGTTGCGAATCAGATACTCGCACTTCTTGGTTTTGGCGTTAAATTTTCTTCCCACCAAAACACTCGCGTGCATGCCATCAGCCGTCGGATGTTTTTTCATGATGAGCTTAATGGGATAAGAAATCATCACGGGCTTTTTGAGATCAAACTGATTTTTAATAACCTGGGGTATTTTGGTTTTGTTCGTCTCGGCCGTCACATCGTTTTCGCCAAAGCCCGCACTGTAGCGAGTCGGACAGTTTTTACTCTGCAATTTTGCGACGACTCGCCACGGAGGTTCTGTCGCGATTGTTCTTGCAATCTCTTGCGGAGAACTGCTGGGAAAAAACTTTTGATATGCTTGCGCGGCACCGGCGCAATATTCTTTTCCTTGTCCCGTTGTCTGAAGAGATTTCGAAATGCGAAAAAGATTGTAATAAGCTTCATAGATGTCACTTCCGCGATTCACTTCAGAGGGCACGGAAGCCTCCGTGCATACACCTTTTTTTGCTGCGATCTTCATTGCTTCGACCGGAACTCCGCCACCGAATGTAACAATGGGACCGCTTGTGATAGAGATATTTTGTTGCTGACTGATATACTGTGTAGCCACGTCAGAAGCAGAAACGTAAGCGCGGCCTTTGTTTTTAAAAGTGATCATGTCGGCAGCCGAAAAGGCGTAGCACCATCCGACACCGTCTTGATTGCGAACAGGTCCTAAATCTTTACGAAGATCCACGGTTGTGCACGACTCTGCCGTGGCAACATGTGCGGAATAACTTAAGAATAAAACTAGAACGCTCCAGACAAGTCTCATGTTTATAATTTTATGTTAACCAGAATGGTGGCGCAAATTTCTGCAGCCGCGAAAGTACGAAACCGTACCTCCGCATAGGCCAAGACTCTGAGCGATCATAGAAAATAAAAAGGCCCGGGTTTACCGAGCCTTTTCTTCATTTTGAATTCGTATATTTTTAAAGTTCAGCGTCTTTCACAACGTTCAACTTTGTCGCAACGTCGATACCAGAAGATTGGTTCTTGATTGCCACCGCAGGATTTTGCACCACACGTTGTTGCAACTTCGTGAAGATCGGTTCACGGATCGCCAAGTTATTGTCTTGAAGAACGCACTGACGAGCCATTCTCGCCGCCACGTTCACAACAACCGGAGCTTTCAAGTTCGCCGTCATCAAAGTCGGATCATCAGGAATTGTCACGATAGAGAAGTAACGAGCTTTGTCTTGAGCCGTTAGTTTCAACGCTTCAAGATCGCTTTTTGTGAGAGTTGCTTTGTATTGAGGAGCAAAGAGTTCCGGTTCTAAAACTGGAAACGCGATTTGAGGCGCTTCACAGCTTTGCAACCATGCAAAGATCTCGTCATTTGGATCATCGAGAAGAACGAACTTGCGCAAATCCGCAAAGCCTAGAAGGCCTTCCGAAAACGTCAAAACATCTTCTTGTTTCAGCTCAACTTGGCCGAAGCGCGATGTCGAAATGATCATTCATCCTCCCAAAGATTCAGGATTCACCCATAGTTTAGACACACGAAGGCACTCTGATGGTGAATACATCTATAAATCTGGACCTAAATCTAGGGAGACACAATTAAAATCTAGATGGCATGACAAGATGCTTCAGGCTCTGGAAGCGGAAAAGGGGCCGATGGGACCCCTTTAGAAATTAGATGTCAAAAATTGGAATTAAGGCTTCAATAGCTTTGCAACGCTACGCGTTTTGTCAGCTGGGACACTTGCAGACTGTTGGTTCTGTTCTTGGATCGCAACGTAAACTTCTTCACGGTGGATTTTGGTGTCTTTGGGCGCTTCGATACCTAGGCGGACCTGTTTACCCTTGATTTGAACTACTCTAATTTTGATGTGGTCATCGATAGCGATGCTTTCACCCAACTTCCGTGTGAGAACCAGCATGACAACTCCTTTTGCTGCAGTCGTTATCGGTAGTTTTAAGCGGAACTGTAGGTATTATTTTTATCTGAGAAAGTCAAGAAGGCTTGGCTGAATAAGCTTTCCAGACGTTTCGAGGGTCGCTTTTAGGGTGCTATCGGTCTTATTAATATCCGAAATCACTTGGAATGCATCGGCATCTTCAAGCTCCGACGCCGTCACCTTATTGTCTACCACGGCCTTTTGCAGGGAATCCATGGTGTTATTGACGGACATGATTCTGGACCCAACCTCAGAACGAGCCAGAACCACCTGAGAGATGGCCTGATCCAAAGTATCCAAGGTCTCCTGAATGCCGTCTTTATCATTGGTGCGCAAAGAAACTTCCAAATTGCGCAAAGTCGTAAACAAGTTGATCCCTGCTCCACCCGTCACTGGATCTTGCTTATCCATGCGGCTGGTGCGGCGCTCAGAAGCAGGTCCACGAGTCTCCAGATAGTTCTGTTCGAGCTCTTGGTTTTGTTCTTTACGCTGGACTTCTTCTTGTTGGAACTCTTTCAACTGCTCAACATTTGTCGGCGCTTCATAACGAGCGCGCACAATGCCGTCGCCACCCAAACCTTTTCCCAAAAACACTTTGTTGCCAGGAATGTTCATCGCAACAAAAGAGTCTTTGTGAGTTTGGATCTTCATATCGCCATCGTCACCGAAGTATTCCCCCGCCTGACTGAATGGCATTGTCTGAGTTTTATATCCGCCGAAAATATATCTTTCACCGAGCTTGCGGTTTCCGATTTGCACGGCTTGATTGTAGATTTGTTCAACCTCAGACGCTGTGACCATGCGGCTTTCTGCATTTCCGCTGGCATCATTGGATTGGCTGATCGCAAGTTCTTTAGCACGCACAAGAATTTCTGAAAGCTCCCCGAGAGATTGGTCAGAGAACTCTAAGAAAGAGCGCGCATTGTTGATGTTTTTAATAAACTGCGTGTTGCCTCGCTCTTCCGTGCGAGCGGCAAGAACGCGGGCTGATGCCAAAGGATCATCGGAAGGTTTTGTAATACGCTTTTGAGTCGCAGCTTGATTCTGCAAATCAGCCATATCTGATCGATTCTTCGACAGATTCTGATTCACCTGATTGAAAGCCATTTTATCTGCGATTCTCATCTACGTTGTATTCCCTATCCTAATTAGAGGCGCTTAAGGTTTAGTACCGTATCAAACATTTCGTCCGCTGTTTTAATCAGTCTTGCGGAAGCGTCGTAAGTTTTTTGAAACTCAATCATCTTTGTTGTTTCTTCATCCAGAGAAACACCGCTGATGCTTTCACGAATATTCGTCAATTGGCTCAGAACATTTTTTTGCGACTCTTGAGCTTTCGCCGCTCGTTGCGCAATCGCACCAATTTGACCGACTTGCGTGTTGTAGTAGTCATCCAAAGTGGAAGAACCACCGTCCATCACCTGGCGGTTTTGCAAAGAAGAAATCACATTGGCAACAGTGTTATCACCTGCAGCTCCGGCTTGTGCTCCTGCTGCAATTCTGCCGACGTCGTTAAAGATTGTTTTATTAAGCTCAATGGAAGAAGCCGCGCCCTTTACGCTTTCTGGCATTTCGAAGAATAAAACACCCGGGCGACCCGCTTTATCAAAACCCTCGATGTGAGCGGCATTGACTTCTTTCGCCAAAGTGTAAGCCATATTGTCAACGTGAGCGAGCATGTCCTCGATGACGTGATCGCGCACATCCAAAGCACCACCGATGCGACCACCTGTGATTTGCTTTGTGATATTTGCAGGAGCTCCTGTGCCCACGAAGAAAATTTCCACGCGATCACGCTCTTCTGTTTCTTGCGCTTTCAATTCTGAAGAACCACTTCCCGAAACCAAGATTCCTGTACGACCGGCTGTCACCGTGACCATGCCGTCTTTACCTTCCGCCCACGAGATATCGATTTTTTCGCCTAATTTTTTAAGCAATAGATCACGACGGTCTCTTTCATCGTTGGCCGGAGTATTTTGAATTTCCACCATCTGAACTTTTTCATTCAGAGACGCAATTTCTTTTGTGATCTGATTGATTTCATCGACCGTCGTTTTGATTTGACCGTCGATATCATCCTGAACATCTTTCAACTGTCCAACCACGCGACTGAAATCTTTGGTCAACGCCGCTGCCGACTCACGCACCATTGTACGGGAAGCCAAGCTTTCTGGATTGTTGGAAAGTTCACGGAAGGAGTTGAAGAAATCAGTCATGTACTGATTCAACCCTTTGTTCGCTTGTTCGTTGTAGATCTGTTCAACGCGGCTCAAAGCATTTGTACGGGAATCTTGATATCCCATGCTTGTGCCTTCTTTTTGGATTTGTTTTTCTAACCAAGGATTGTTAACACGAGTGACAACTCCCGCACGCGCACCCATCCCGATCTGAAGATTTCCCTCAGTGATCGGTTGGTTCGTCATGAGTTCGACTCTCTGGCGAGAGAAGCCCTCTGTCGACTTATTGGCGATGTTATGACCGACCGTTTGCAACGCTGTCTGAGAGTTCATCAGAGAGCGTTTACCCGTATCCATCATAGCCGAGATTTTAGACATCCTGTCTCCTGCTCGGTGGTGCGACCCGAAGTTTCTTAGGTTTTAAATTTAGTTCCCTTTGCTCAGACAGTCCTCGCGGACGCTTCCCTGCGGGGCCGCTGCTGCGGAACTCGCACGGGGACTAAATTTAAAACCTAAGAAACTTCTGGCGTACATCCTTCCACTCGTTGGCGCCTTTCGGAAGATGGACTTCTTGGGGCGCTTTTTTCTGGGCGCATTCTGCGCCGTTTTTTTAAGCTTCTTTACTAACGAAGTTACCGGACACTTGGGGGCCTTGTTTGTATTGGCCTTTGCCTCCGTAAGTTTTTTTGCCGGAGAGAGTGTCTTTGATATCGTTCAAAGCGCCGTTCAATGTATTCAGAGCGGACTTTGTGAATTCTTCGTTTTCTTTATTAATTTCTGTGATTCTTTTGATCAGGATATCGAGAGCGGCGTGTTGTGTGCGCAAACGATCTGCGGCTGGTGTGCCTGCAAGTTTTTGTGCAAGTTCCAACAAGCGTGGATTTTCAACGTCGGCTCCGACCATTGTGGCAAGATCCATGGCATAGCGTGAGCGCAAAGAATCTTGAGCGCGCAGTTTGAATAGCAACTCTTCTTTGAGTTTGTTGCTTTCATCCAAAGCGTCGCGATCTGCTTTGAGAAGGATTTCTTTTTCTTTGCGTACGATATCGAGAAGAGAACGATAGATCTTTGTAAGTTCTTCGAGATTGGCTTCTAACTTGTGAAACGCTCTTTCTACTGTTGCGTCCATCTTCATCATCCTTGATGCCGCTTATTGCGGTTGAGATTTAATTTTTCAACTTCGAACTTGAAGCTGCTTCAGCCTGCGCGCCCCGGCGCTGCGGCTCTGCCCGACTGCCGTCGGCCTAAAACTCCAAATGCTCGTCGACCATTTTGTCGGCGATGGCTTTGGCGTCGACTTGGTATTTTCCTTCGTCGATCAATTTTCTGAATTTAGCGACTTTCGCTTCGTCAACGTCAGGAGCAGACATCGCAAGTTCTTTGATGCGTTTTGCTTCTTGTGCACGAGGAGAAAGTTCAACACGAGAAGATTCGCCGAGTGAAGACGAAGACAACAAATCTGCTTTGTTCGTCGCCGCACCCGTGGCTTTATTTTTTACGCCGTCGGCTTTGTCGGAACGAGTGGAATCAGTGAGATTCAAATTTTGTCCGACTTTATTGTGCGTGATCTTCATTGCGATCCTCCATGCTTTCGAGTGCTAAAAGACACTCTTTTGTTCTTTTCATAGTACCACATTGAGACAGTTACACCAAATCATTCTGAGACAGTTTCTGGTCCAGGTTCTACAGTCCAGTAGAGTGATTTTGCCTCTGGACTCAAAAACCCAAGGGTGTCGCCAGCTTGCAGCTTTTGCCCTGTAGAAACATTCGACACAGCCCCCTTAAAAACCATCTGACTTTTAAGACCATTGTCGTGCCCAATTTCAACGAGAGTTTGATTGTCCACAAGAGAGCGCTTCCCCAGGAGAACCCCATCCCATGGGGCTTTCACAGGAGCTGCTTCAGCCTGCGCGCCATCCGGCGCTCCAGCACTGCGCGCGTCCGCGCCATTCAAATTTCTATCAATTCTGTACGACACAGATTGTTTTTTACCAGGATGCTGAAAAGGCTGAGCACGATACTCACTTTTATTATCCAAAGGAAGCGGCCCTTGAGGTTTAGCAACAGGAGCTTTAATCCCCATAGCCACACCAAATTTATCAACAAGCTGTTTGTAGATAACATCAGAAAGCCCAATGCCCCCACGCTCGCCCCATTTTTCAACATAATGATCATCAAGCTGCTCTTTAAAAATTTTCTCAGCCTGATTAGATTGCACAAAGCCACCTTCATGCACAGTAGACCGCATAGCCTTCATCATCTCGCGAAGAAAATGCTTCTCATACATATCAGAAACTTCACGAAGCTTCTGATCAGGAGTCTTCTGCTGATGAGGCGTCCCCATAAACTTAGAATCAAAAGCTTTGAAATTTCCAGAGCCACCAGACGCGCCATTAATGTCGCTCATGCAAGGCTCCCAAGAAAAAATTGAGAAATAAAAAATCGAAAATTAGAAATTAGGGAAAAAGAAAAAGGTACCTGGTACCTTTCAGCCGAAGGCCAGACATCAAAGCGCTCTGAAGCAGACACTTTCAGAGTCAAACCAAGCGCCTGAATCCCCCTCAACCCCTTTTGCGCTTCTACAACGAACTTTGTCGTGAGAGGTAAGTGAAGGGTTGCAGCAGCCCTGCGCAAGTTCCGCAGCGCCAAGAAAGAAGTGCAGCAGTACTCAGAAAACAAAAAACGAAAATCCAACAATGCCAAGAAAGACAAAGAAGCGCGAGGACTGTCCGAAGCGAAGGGCTGCTGCAACCCTTCACTTACCTCACACGTAGCAATGTCCGCTGTCGAAAGAAGAGAAAAAAAGGGGAGTTGAGTCGGAGAATCATGCACATCCTGTGCTTGACTCTGAGAGTGTAGCTTCGGCTCATGTTCACCAATCCTTGGTGCCTGCTGACCTATTGCTCCTGTTTCCTGCGAGAAACTTTTGACTCTTGACCTTCCATGGTTCGCGATCTCTTCCTCACCCTCCCCGCGTATCTGGCACATCCATGTGTCAGACACTAATACTTCAATTCTATTAAATACTGTGTCATTTCGAAACACAAATTTCATAATACTTCGAGTTCCCCGTGCAAAGCTCCAGCTGACTTGATGGACTGAAGTATAGTAATCAGGTCCTTCGGCGAGACACCAAGTTTGTTTAGTGCCTGCACGAGTTCCCCAACACTGACACCTGTGTCGAGAACAGCGACTTTTTCTTCGCTGCCCTTTTTACCGTCGCCGACTTTCACTGCGATAGATCCGTGTGAAATAGCAACTTTCGAAATTTTGACTTTATCTCCAATTACGATAGTCCCTGTTTTTTCATTCACAACCACGCGTGCTTTCATGTCGGGATTGATCTCGATAGATTCAATCGTCGCCAGCAACTCCACACCGCGATTTTCATAGGCAAACGGAGTGATGATATCAATCGTTCCCGCGTCTTTCGCTGTGGCGTAGTGACCGCCCAGTTCTTTGTTGATTGTAAGAACAGAGCGAGCTGCTGTTGTGAAATCAGGATTGATCAAAGTAAGACGATACATTTTGCGAGAAGAAAAATCCGCCGTCATATCACGCTCAATGATCGCGCCATTCGGAATACGACCTGATGTTGTGTGCGAATCTTTTCCGTCGCCACCAATCACGATGCTTCCTTGAGCGACAGCGTACACTTGTTCATTCGCCGCACGCAGAGGAGCTTGCAACAAAGTACCACCTTGCAATGAAGAGGCGTCACCAATAGCACTCACTGTGATGTCAATCGGATTTCCCGCTTTACCAAATGCAGGCATTGTCGCTGTGATAATAACTGCCGCCGCATTTTTGCTGGCAAATTCTGGAGAATCCAATTTCATTCCCAATTTGTCGAACATGCGCACGACACTTTTACTCATGAATTCATTTTTTCCGTCGCCAGTACCCTTAAGACCGACAACGATACCGTAACCAATCAATTGATTTTCACGCACGCCACGAATACTTGCGATGTCTTTCAAGCGAGCCGCGTTGGCACCCTCATAGTAACCAAGAATGAACAAAGCGATGATAGCAAGGATTTGAAAAATTCTATTCATTGCGTGTCTTTCTGATGCTCACGACATCATATTGGGGATCAAGAAGTTTGTCTGAAGTAATCCCCTGATCGTTGAAATCTTCGGGGCGAATAAGTCCTGTGACGATCACTTTGTATTCACGTTTTCCAATCATGAAAGGTTGCTGCCCTTTCACGCGGTAATTTCCATCGGCCAATTTTTCGATCAAACGAGTTGGAATGTTTTGCACTTCTGCCAACCCGCCCTCTTCTTTTTCTTCTTTAGCAGGTTCTGTTTTTTTTGCTTCAGAAGCAGGAGCACGAGCGCCCTCAGCATTCGCAGCCAATGAGTTGTTCAACTCAGGTTGCTGTTGCTGCTGTTGTTGCTCTTCCAACTGTTTTAGTAATTTTTTGATAACGGAAACTTTTGTTTCCACTTGTTTCATTGCTGGAGCATCCAATTTCACGTTAAGAAGATCGCCCTCTTTGCGCATTTTGTTTTGTGCGAAAAGGTAAGCGCCTTGGCCTTCCATCACCCAAGTCGAACCCGCCGTCGCACCAAGATCAGATTCTTCTTCCATGCGATTTCTCGTCATGCGTTTGTACTGACGATCTGTCGGTACACCCATGTTTTGATTGTCTGAATAACGAGGTGCCGACTTGATATTCTCGAGAGTCGGAGCCTCAGAGTTTTTTCCATCCAAAGAAGCCCAGAGATCTTTCATAGTCGCACAGCCAGCCGTGGCAAAAACCAAGGCCGCCAAAGAAATAAACTGGATTACCAACGACTTCATGCTGTCATTTCTCATTGCAACTTCACCACACCTTTTTCAATCACGACGCCAGAGAGTACTTTTTGAGTTTCTGTATTTTTAACTTTAATCATGTCTCCGACAAAGCCGTTGTCCTCGGCCACCATGTTGACGGAGATTTCGAAATCTTCGTCGCCAAGTAATGCCTTAACAATCTGTCCCCTCTTAGCTGCCGGTTCACGTTTGAGATCAGAAGTCCAAATCGGGCCTCCAACGGGAAGAGAGCGAGCGGCCAATTGCCCTTGGATGTCTTCAATGCGAAGTGCGCCATCCTTAGCGTACGTCACATCCGTCATCACCATACGGACATCCTGGGATTGAACCCTCTCTCCTTGTAAGATCAATCGAGTCGTCACCGGGGTTAATTGGGACACACGAATTGTTCCTGAGATCCATTTTAATTGGCGCTGATCGCCATCACGCAGTGGCAAAAGGAAGCCACCTTTCGCTGAAAGCTGCGTAAAATCGAGTTCCCACTGTTTTTGCGCAGGAATCGGCGTGCTTTGAATTGTGACTTTGTATTCACATTCGTTGCAGCGCGCTTGCAAAGTGTTCACGATTTTTCTTTGCACTTCTTCACGAGAAATCGGAGTGGAAGCAAAACTCACTTTTACTTTGGATGGAATTTTGAAAGACGGATTGAGTTTTTTCAGATTCTCTTGGTCCTTCATCGCCGTGCGCACTTTTTCTAAAATCTCTTTGGAATCCAAGTGCTGAGAAAGCAAAAGCTCGCGGGCATCTTCGCGGATCACAACAGTGTCCATCAACGAAAGCAATTCTTCGTTTCCGTTTGTCACTGTCGCAATATCCCCTAAACGCAAAAGTGGACGCTGAGAAATTTCCACGCTACCGGGAATAGAAATCTCAGGTCTGGCCTGCGCCTGAAGAGTGAATAAGAAAAGAACCGCGAAAATCTTCTTCATCAATTATCTCATGTTATTAATAGACTGAAGCATCTGGTCTGACGCTTGAATCACTTTTGAATTTGTTTCGTAAGCGCGTTGAGACGTGATCATGTTCACCATCTCATCAACAATATTCACGTTACTTGCTTCCAGTTGTCCTTGCGCCAAATAGCCTGTGCCATTCAAACCTGGACGAGACGCAATGGCCTGACCGCTCGAAGGAGTTTGTGCAAACAAGTTTTTACCCAAAGCTTTAAGACCTGCTGGGTTCACGAAATTTGTAATATCAATCTGTCCAATTGTTGTTGGAGCGTCACTCAAACCTTGGATCACGCGCACTTCGCCGTTTGGAGCCACTTCAATTCCAGAAACATCTGGTGGAACTGTAATCTCGGGTTGCAAGGCATTTCCATTTTTATCGACGATACGACCTTGAGGATCTTTTTTGAAAGCGCCATCACGCGTGTAAGCCACTTGACCATCCGGAGTCAGAACTTGGAAAAATCCTGCGCCTTCAATTTGAATATCCAAAGGATTTTTTGTGACTTGTGCATTTCCACCGGCGAAATCTTTTTGAATCGCAGCGGTACGAACACCCAGACCTGTTTGCACACCATTCGGAGAATACGAATTCATTCCCGTTGCCGTGCCTGGCTCTTTTTGTGTTTGATACATGAGATCTTCAAACTCTGCGCGAGATCTCTTAAATCCGTTTGTTGAAACGTTGGCGATATTATTGGCGATCACATCCATGTTCGTCTGTTGAGCCGCCATACCTGTCGCTGCTGTATTCAAACTTTTTAGCATCTAGGAATCCTTCCCTTAATTAGTTTTTCCAACCACGTTAACCATCTTATCCGCCATTTGGTCGTAGGCGCTGATGGCTTTTTGCGTACTCTCAAAAACACGATTCGTGGAGATCATGTCTGTCATCTCTTGCACGATATTGACATTGGAAGTCTCAAGGAATCCTTGCTTCAAGCTGGGATTGTTGATGTTTGTCATATCGGGAGTGCTGTTTGCTTTAAATGTATAAAGAGAGCCGCCCACTTTTTGTAAAGTGTCGGGATTGTTCACGTTCACAAGTGAAAGTTTGCCGATGTTTTCCGTGCCTTCAAACACATCGCCATTATCGGCAATAGTGATGGCACCAGATCCTTGCAAACGAATCACACGTGAAGCAGGATCTGCACCCGGCTCACCGGCACGCAAAACAGGATGACCTTCTTTCGTCACAAGTTGACCGTTGCCATCCAAAGTAAAGTTTCCAGCGCGAGTGAGTTTCACTCCCCCTGGAGTTGCCACTTCAAAGAAGCCTTTACCGTCAATGGCAACATCTAAAGCATTCCCAGTGGGTTTCAAACCACCTTGTGAGAAATCAGTGAATGTTCCTTTGGTGTCGACATAACTTTTGTCGCCACCTTGCATATTATAGAAACTTTCAATCGAAGCGACGTCGCGAGGAATTTGCGTTGTCGTTGGTGGCTTTTCATTGGCCGTCAAATATTCTTGGAAAAGTTGCTGGTCGCGTTTGAACGCAGGAGTATTTACGTTGGCCAAGTTATTGGCGATGGTATCTAACTTCGTACTTTGAGCCATCGCTCCGCTAAGAGCTGTGTAGACGCCTTTTACTGACATGTATACTCCTCCACAATTTGTGTAGCAGCAAAGCATGTGCCACGTTTTGACAGGACGGATCTTCGTCTGGGAAAAAGCTTCCAACCTCGACCTTTGACGTGGAGAAAATTTCTGGCCTCCAGTTTTTTTGCATTTGACCGAGGCATTGACCTTTGTCGATGCAGCCAATGAATTGTCAGTTCTTTGTCGACAGTGTCAAAGAATCGGCTTCATAATGATCTTTATGAGAACGTGGGCCGCATTGCTTTTTCCAATTTTGATGACGTCTTTTTCAGCGCACGCTGAAACTCCCAAAACGGCTCCTGCAGTTCCTGTTACGCCGGTCAATCAAGCGCAGACTTTAAAAGAAAAACTAAAATCATTAACGGCGCGTTCAACCAATGTTCACTCCGACAATCTGATTTTTGATTTGCCTGTGACTTACAATAAAAAAGTGAGCAAGTGGATTGCTTACTACCAAGGACCTCGCGGCAACAAATGGTTCCGCGAATGGTTGCAGCGTTCTTACAAGTACATGCCGTTCATTCAAGAAGAACTCAAAGGCGCAAACCTTCCTTTGGATCTTGCTTATATGGTGATGATTGAAAGTGGCTTTGCACCCAATGCGATCAGCCATGCCGATGCTGTCGGACCTTGGCAGTTTATCGAAGCAACCGGCAGCCGTTATGGTCTAAGTAAAACTTGGTGGCTCGATGAGCGCCGTGATCTTAAGAAGAGCACACTCGCTGCAACTCGTTACTTGCGTGACCTCTATAGTGAGTTCGGTTCTTGGTACTTGGTCGCTGCGAGTTACAACATGGGCGAAAACGGATTGCGTCGTCAGATTAAGAAATACGGCACGAAAGATTACTGGACGCTCATAAAACTCAATGCGCTTCCACAAGAAACGCAAGAGTACGTTCCTAAAATCTTGGCCGCGATGCTCATTGCGAAAGCGCCGAACCTTTATGGATTCCGCGACTTAGAAAAAATGGATCCGCTTGAATATGAAGTCGTCATTGTCCCCGGCGGTACGGATTTGGGACCTCTTGCTGATCACTTGGGCGTCACAAGAAAGTCATTAAAAGATTTGAATGCAGAACTCTATTTAGGTTACATTCCTCGTCAGGTGGAAAAACACTTCATCCGCGTTCCAAAAGGAGCGGCCCGACTTGTTTCTTCCTACGTCTACCAGAATCACAGGAAAGTTGCTTTGGAATGAAACCCTTGATCGTGCAAAAATATGGCGGCGCTACTCTTGCAGATCCTGAAAAAATCAGATCTGTTGCCGCCAGAGTCGCGAATCAATCAAAAGAAAATTCTTTGATCGTTGTTGTGAGTGCGATGGGTAAAACCACAAACTCACTCATTGATTTGGCCAATCAAGTTTCTTCCCATCCTCAACGTCGTGAAATGGATATGCTTCTTACAGTCGGTGAACGAATCAGTATGTCGCTCATGAGTATGGCGTTGAACGATCTTGGCTGTCCCGCAATCAGCTTCACAGGAAGCCAGGCAGGAATTTTTACTGATGATTCTCACGTCAATGCCTTCATCAAAGATGTAAAACCTTTCCGTGTCGAAGAATCTTTGAAAACGGACAAAGTTGTGATCCTTGCGGGTTTTCAAGGCGTGTCGCCTGCGACAAAAGAAATCACGACACTGGGTCGCGGAGGTTCGGATACTTCGGCTGTCGCAATGGCGGCTTCATTTAATGCCGATCGTTGTGAAATCTTAAAAGACGTTCCTGCGGTGTTTACCGCTGATCCGAATATCGTGAAATCAGCACGACCTCTGCAAGAACTGAATTACGATCAATTGATGGAAATGACTTTCTGGGGCGCCAAAGTTTTGCACTACCGCTCCGTGGAACTCGCAAAACTTCGCAATGTCACTTTGTACATTGGCCCGGCTTCTAATAAAACTTCCGACGGAACTCTCGTTAAAAAAGGATTGAATATGTTTGAATCCTGCAAAGCACTTTCTTTAAATTCTCATGAAATGGTTTTAGGAATTCTTTCGAAGGAAAAAAATCCGGCGAAGGCGCTTAAAGAACTGCAAACTTTGTTTGATCAAAAACAAATCGCTTTCCCGCAGCTTCTTCACTGTGAAATGAATGCGGATAAATTGGAAATGCTTCTCACGGGTCCTCAAGAAATTGTTCAAGCGATTAAAAAAGAATTGCAGAATCATCCGCAGTTCTCTTTATTGCCCACAGATTTCTCCACAGTGACAGTGACTTGCACAGGGGCGACGTCTCCAGAAATCACTCAGCAAGTTTTAAATGTATTAGCTGACCGCCAACTTCACAGTCACAAACTGATGATGAGTGCGATGAGTGTGACTGTGTTGGTTGAGGCTCCGATCCGCAAACAAGTGATCGAAAGCCTGCACCAGTTGATTTAATAATTATAAATTAAGGAAGCAGAGTCGGACTCATCACCTGATAACGGTTTTGAATCTTCTGCCAAATATTTGAATGCGGTCCTGTGATTCCATCAGGGCCACCCATTCCAGAGATGCCACGCTTCGGATCAAACTGCCCGCCCGGCAAAAACTTTCTAAGATCAGGTCCACCTGGAGTTCCTGCTGCACCATTGGCACCGCCCGCAGCAACACCGCGACCACCGCCACCGTTTCCTCCGCCGTAGGAGCCGCTACCAAATCGGCCGCCGCCTCCGCCGCCATAAAATCCACCTAAAACAGATTTATCTTCGGAACCCGCAGCACCACCGCCACCGGAAGAAGGACCTCCGCCGGAACCGCCACCAGAACCGCCGCCACTCAAGGTGCCTCCACCTTGGCTGCCATCAACACCTTGATCACTTCCCGAAGAAGGTTTTCCTGGGGTGATAGAAGGAAGTCCGGGAATGTCGCCACCGAAATCGGCACTGCCATTATTGTTACTTGCTAAACGCGAAGACGAATCGATAGTGCCCGGAGTTCCCACAGCGTCGCCACCCGCTTTTTGAGCAGTGCCACACATTGGATCGTTCGGATTTTTTATACACACACAGACTTTGTTCGTCGTTGCTTGCGTAGGGTCCGTACAATCTACAGGTCCCGCCGTTTTACAACTAACGTGTGTGGGATTTGCTTTACAGAATTCTGTGACTTGACCTGTTGTCCCCGACGTCAATGAAGCACATTGAGAAGCATTCGCTGAAGTCGCGCCATAGTTTTGAATCGCTTGTTGTGCCTGATTCATTTTCGAATCAAAGTTACCGCATTTTTTCACGGAATCATCGGCAGCAGACAACAAGTTAGATGCCGTTGCCTGATTGTTTTCAGAAACACACTGAAGGTTTTGAGTCAGATAAGATTTCGCATCGGAACAAGCTGACTTACAACTGTTAATAGAGGCATTGCAAGTCATGCGGTAAGCCGCAAGCGCACCATTAGCTGCTTGAGTGAAGTCCGCCATTCTTGAACACGCCGCCTGAATACTTGCCGACGTTTGTTGGCCCATCATCAAAGCCAATTGCGCTCCGGTATTCGTTACGTCCGACATACCAGAATCATTTTTTTCATCACACGTATAAGAAGCGTCACTGTATTCACTGTCACATTTTTGTTTCAACTGTTGATACTGTTGAACGCAGGATCCTGAATTTTGATTTTGACTTGGACGACATGCGTATCCCGATTGGGTGTTATCATCGGCAGCACATTCCCAACCCGATTGACATCCTCCAGGACAACGATTGTTGTCATCTCCTGGGCATTCGCATTTACCATTGACCAAACGTTGCGAGCCACCACCGCGACAAGGTCCTGAACAACGGTTCTCGGAGCCCGATTGGGGTCTGCATGAATAACTGGTTCTTTCAGAGTTGTCGGCTTGGCAAGAATAACCTTCTTGAGTACAGCTCATTTGACAGTCTCTTTGCGCGCGACTGGCTTGAAAATCAAAACCGGGAATAGGCACGCATCTATAAACTGTTGGTGAAAACCGATTGTTCTGAGCATTACACTGATAACCTTCGCCACAGGTCTGCGAACCGCAGGTTTCCTGCGCATGCGCTTGCATTCCGAAACTGATTATCAGAGTGAAAAAGAAGACGAAGTGGATCGCTAGCGAACGAATCATTCCCATGTTTGTACATATCGGATCGATCCGTCCGCAACTTTACAAAAGTATAACCGTGTCTCAAGGTGAGACGCTATGGCACCAATGAAGGCCTTACCACTTGATATCTGTTCTGAATTTTCTGCCAAATATTTGAATGTGGTCCCGTGATTCCATCAGGCCCTGCAGCTCCGGCCAGTCCTCGCGCCCGAGGATCATATTTTCCTCCCGGTAAAAATTGGCGAAGATCGGGGCCACCAGAACCTTTGACTGCTCCGGCATTTTGGGCAGCGACTCCGCGCGCTCCGCCTGATCCACCGTCGCCACTTCCGTATCCACCTTTGTAACCACTGCCGCCACCGCCATAGTATCCACTTAACACGTCACGAGGATTTGTTGCGCCACTGGCATCTTCCGCTGAATTTCCGTTCTTTGCTCCAGCACCCGCGCCAGAACCTGTACCCGTTGCTGAAAGTGTGCCGCCTCCCTGACTGCCATCCACAGCTTGACCAGGTCCGCCGGAAGAAGGTTTTCCCGGCATCACAGGTGGAAGATTTGGCAAATCTCCAGAGAAGTCTTCCGCACCACCGCTGGCAACACGCGAAGAAGAATCAATCAAGCTTGTGTTACCACCATCTGAAATGGCCTTTTGTGAACTTGAACACATCGGATCGTGAGGATTCACCGAACACACACAAACTTTATTGCTCGTAGCCTCGGTAGGATTTGTGCAATCCACTGGTGCCGCAGGATTACAGCCGACCGCCGTTGGATTTGCTTTGCAATATTCAGGAACGGCCGCTGTTGTTCCCTTCGAAAGTTGCGCACACTGGCTGGCATTGGCGGCAGTCATGCCATAGTTTTGAATGGCTTGTTGCGCTTCGTTCATTTTTGCATCGTAGTTATTGCAACGACCCGCGATCGCTTCCGCAGACGACACCATCGCAAGACTGTTTTGATTGCGAAGCTGCAGAGTGATTTGACGAGCACTCTCAGAAACATTTGGTAAATCAATATTACCCGACGGAGAATTCACAAAACAATTCGAGTTGGATTTCGAAAAGTTCACTAGATCCGCACAAGCTGAACGACAATCTTTGATTGCTCCGCTGCACATCAAACGATAAGCGGCCACCGCACCATTCGCCGCCTGAGAAATGTCCGCCATCTTAGAACAAGCCGCTTGAATGCTGGCCGAAGTTTGTTGACCCATCATTAACGCCACTTGTGAGGCCGTTGCCGAAACAGAGTTCATCCCCGCATCGTTTTTTTCATCACAAGTGCTGTCTGTTTCAGAAAGCTTCGTTTCGCATTGTTGATACAGCTGCGCAAACTGTGCCTGACATTGGGCTGCTTGAGAATTGTTATTTTGATTTTGTGTCTGTTGTTGTTGCTGCTGCGGAGTCGGAGAAACATTGCGTGCATCCGCCGCCGGCATCGTCGTCCGTCCCGTGCTCGGTTTGCTTCCGCAATAACCTTCCATCTGAGTTTGCACCAGACAGTTGTCATAACCTTTTGGATTCAGAGCGGGATTATACTGGCTTTCGCAAAAGTATTTGCAGCCTAAAAAGGGATCTGCCGCCTGCACTTTCTGCAAGGACCAAAGCGATACGCTAAGGAGGGTGAATACCAAAAATACCTTTTTCCCCATGGTAAACTTATCGGTATTAAGGCTAGTTTGCTAAATAGACTCGCAAATCTTTCTCATGATTTAGTGAGGACAATCCCGTATTCACGACTTCTCTTTGAGCTCAGCGTCTCATTCTGAAACTGCGTTCTCTTAAAAATAGTAATTTGTACCGCAAACCACCTCGCAATATTTCGATGACTTCCCGGCGTTTTCTCTTTTCATTTTTTATGGGTTGATGTCGAATCACCTAGAGTCTATTTGAAAAGTTCTTACGTAAAGGAGCCCTCATGGAAAAAACTCTTCAGTCATTTTCGGTTCAAGGTGCCGACGGTTCACAAGTTTCTCTTGGTAAGTACAAAGACCAAGCGGTTCTTATCGTGAACGTTGCGAGCAAATGCGGTTTTACTCCGCAGTACAAAGGCCTTGAAGAACTCTACGAAAAATTCAAAGACCAGGGCTTCACTGTGCTTGGATTTCCTTGCAATCAATTCGGAGCGCAAGAGCCCGGCAACAACGCCGAGATCCAAGAATTTTGCCAACTCAACTATGGCGTAAAATTCCCCGTGATGGCAAAAGTGGATGTGAATGGCGACAATGCGGATCCTCTTTATCAATGGTTGAAAGAATCCGCTCCGGGCCTTCTAGGCACTGAGATGATCAAGTGGAACTTCACGAAATTTTTGGTGGGACGTAACGGCAAAGTTTTGAAACGCTATGCTCCTCAAGAAGAACCAAAAAATATCGCTGACGATATTCAAAAAGCTTTGGCCTAGGTTCTTTCCAAGAACAAAGTGTCGGCCTTGGTCCCCTGTCTGAACCTTAGACAGGAACCGACCTTCAAATACTCGTATTTCCCTCTGTGAGGGCACCTCGATTGCAATCGTTTTTTTTGATAACGAAAGAGGTGTCCTGTGACTTTGAAAATCTTTTTCCAAGTTCTTCTAAGTTTTCTCATTTTGGGACAGGAACATCTTTACGCCGCTGTTGAAGTAAAAAAAGAAAAATTCGCTAACGGCAACACCGCCAATGAATCTTACTATCAAGGCAATCTGCTTGTTGAACAACGCTTCTACAGCACAGATGGCAATTTCACTTCATGGCAACGCTATCAGTATCCAGAACCAGGTCATGTAATCAAAGCCAGCATTTCCGTTGAAAAGGAATCTTTTGGACAAACCCAATGGCAGGAAGAGTGGACCGGTCTTAACGAGAAGAACGACACGACCGAAAATTCAGTGCGCTTGCGCCGCTGGGTTTATACGGACGAAGTTCCACATAAATTTGAATACATCGAAAACTACGAAACCAAAAAACCTTTCCGTATTCTTAAGAAAGACTATTTGAACGACAAGAATCAGTTTCTTTCTTCGATTTTCTTTTCCTATAAGGGCGACGAAGAAAAACCTTATGCCTTCGTCGAAAAAAATGCCGAAGGAAAAATCATTTCTCAGTTTTCAATGTACGAGCCTTACGATCTTGTGAAAACACTGCGTGCCCAAGGCAGATCAGAAAAAGAAATAGAGATTCTAAAACGTCAAAGAGAAAACCCAAATAAGTTTCTCATCGCCATCATTGATTCAGGTTTTGATTACAACCACGAAGCTTTAGTCACTAAATGGTGGAACAATCCCAATGATCCAATGGACGGTATCGACAACGATAAAAATGGATGGGTTGACGATAATTTCGGATGGGAACAAGTCCGTAATATCGGTCTTCCAACAGAATCTTCCACAGGTTTTCAAAAAGACAACCGTCCACTTTCTCACGGAACGCATGTGGCTCACATCGCGATTCGTGGCCTCGATAATGCGGCTCTCATCGGCTTTGCGGGTGACTATACGCAAGCCGCTTACGTCAACCGCATTTCTGCATTCTTAAAACAACATCAAGTCAAAGTCGTGAATATGAGCATCGGACTTCCCAGTGACAACAAAGACCTCTTGGGTCTGCGTGATGCGATCAAGGCCTATAGCCGAATGATCGACAACAACCCTGACACTTTGTTTGTTGTGGCTTCTGGAAATGCCGAGCAAGATCTTGATGACTATAAAAACCGTCAGTATCCCGCAAGTTTTACTCAGCCCAATGTTCTTAAGGTGGGCGCATTAGACGCCTCAGATTATAGCGAAGTGACTCCGCAAAATGCCAAAATGGCTTATTTCTCGAACTATGGAAAAACCAGCGTGGATATTCTTGCTCCGGGAGTTAAAGTAAGTGCTGCAAGTCTTGGTGGAGGACTGATTGCTCACTCCGGAACTTCGATGGCAACACCTTATATGGTGAACCTTGTTGCCCGTCTTTGGAGCGAGTTGCCTCACCTTAAAGCTTCCGAAGTGCGTGAGTTGTTCATTAAAACCGCTCAAGTTCTTCCAACTCCGGCACCGATTCTCTCAAAAGGCTATGCAGATTTAAACGCGGCTCTTTTACAAGGAAAGATCGATCACCTCCTTGGCAACTACGCAAAAAAAGGAGGACCTAATTGCTGGAACTCCGCCACTTATCTTGCCAATATCTCTGAAGCCGTCCATCACACTTTGGGAAGCGAGTTTGCTTTTGTGATTGATTCTCCTTTGTGCAAACAGATTTCAAAAGAAGAAATGAAAAAGGGCGACATCGTGGCCCTTCGTCGCTTCAATAAAAGTGGAAAACTTCTTCCGGCCGCGATGTTTTCTGAAGTGCACGGCTACACTTACTTAGGAGACGGCAAAGGGTTTACGAAAAATGGTGTCACGGAGACAGCTCCTTACCAAATCCAAACTGCGGCGGAGATTTTTAATTTTTACAAAAGCAGCGAATCTAAAAATTGCAAAATGAACGGCATTGATCGCGAGCACTGCAACCTTAAAGAAGTCGCTTATCGCTGCACGGACTTTGAAACGTACATGTCTAAAAAAGGCGGCTTGAACGTTTTTGAAAGAGATGTTCTTTTCAAAATTTCGAACCTCGAAAAAAACATGCAAGCAAAACTGCTCTATGGACAGATCATTTCACTAGATTTCGATAAGGTCATTAAAGCTGTGCAAGAAGATATCGAGAATCTTAAAGCCGCTGGCAGCTCTGAACTTGTGACGGACTATTTCGAAGCAAGATTAGAGTCGCTTAATACGCAGTTTTAGTTTGCGTCCAAACGCGTAAAAACAAAAAAGTCCCCAACATTACGAAACTGACAGCAACTCATTTTCGTTTGGCAAAGCAAAGGGGCTGAGCAATCATTCTAGTTTTTATTGCTTCGGCAAGAGGAAAACTATGACTGTTCAGATCCCTGTTCAACCGATCGAATGCCAGAACTTTGTCTCTGGAAAATTTAAAAAAGGCTCCGGTACAAAAACCGAAGTTATCAGCCCCTACACTGGAAAAAAAATTGGTGAATTTTGTAACTCCACGCCGGATGACGTGAACGCCGCGATTTCCGATGCAGTGACCGCGCAAAAAGAGTGGGCTGAAGTTCCGATGAAAGAGCGCACGAAAGTGATGTTCAACTTCCGTCAAATCTTGATGCGCGACCTTGATGAAATCGCTCACCTGAAAAGTTCTGAATCTGGAAAAAGTTTCGCTGAAGGAAAGGCGGGTCTTTTAAAAGGCATTGAAGTTCTGGAATTCGCGATCGCTCTTCAAAACATGGATCTCGGTGGAAAAAGCGAAGTGTCCCGCGGAGTTTCTTGTGAATACCGTCGCGAGCCTTTGGGTGTTGTTGCGAATATCACCCCGTTCAACTTTCCTGCAATGGTTCCGATGTGGACGATTCCTATCGCTCTGACTTTGGGAAATGCTTATATCTGGAAGCCTTCTGAAAAAACGCCGCTGACTTCTTTAAAAATTGCAGCCGCTCTCAAAGAAGCCGGACTTCCTGACGGACTTTTCCAAGTTCTGCAAGGTGGGAAAGAAACTGTCGAAGCGATTATCGACAATAAAAACGTCAAAGCTGTTGGTTTCGTTGGCTCAACAAAAGTTGCAAAAACAGTTTATGAACGTGGAACTCAATTGGGTAAACGTGTTCTTGCCCTTGGTGGCGCAAAAAATCACATCGTTCTTTTACCAGATGCGAATCCAGAACTTTCTGGCATCGGTATCAGCGATTCCTTCACGGGATGCGCAGGCCAACGCTGCATGGCGGCTGCTGTGTTGTTAGCTGTTGGTAACGTCGATAAGCACATCGAAAAAATCACAGAGCGCGCCCGCTCTTTGGTTTTAGGAAAAGACATGGGAGCGATTATCACAAAATCCCAAGTGGATTTCTTAAACACTGCGATTGCTAAAGCTGAACAAGAAGGTGCGAAAGTTCTGTTAGATGGTCGTAAAGCCAAAGCCCCTGCCGGAATGGAAGGCGGACACTGGATTGGTCCTACAATTCTAGACAACGTTTCCCCTAACAGCGAAGTCGCAAAGGTGGAACTCTTTGGGCCGATTCTCAGCATCATCCGCTGTCAGGACATTTCTCAAGCAATGAAGATTGAAAACAGCATTGAGTACGGCAATGCGTGCTCTGTTTTCACTTCCAGCGGAAACTTAGCAGAAAAAGTGGTGCGCATGGCTTCGACAGGAATGGTCGGCGTGAACGTCGGCGTTCCAGTTCCTCGTGAACCGTTCTCTTTTGGCGGCGTGAATGCTTCCAAATTCGGTCATGGAGATATCACAGGCCATCACTCCTTGGATTTTTGGTCGAACGTAAAAAAAGTCACAGTGAAATGGGAAAAACAAGACGACAACAACTGGATGTCGTAACAGAGGTTCTTATGAAAAGATCATCGCATGTTATTTTAACGTCACATTCAAGTCAGGTTTTCAAAGACAGCTTACCGATCAACTGGGGCGCAAAAGACCCTGCTGTGCGTGGCCCTGTCATTGCTTCTTTGACCGACACGAAAAAAAGAAATGCCATCGGCACACATAGCGGAAGTTATACCGTGTATCGCGCACTTTCGATCGCTCAAGGAAAATACTCAACACTTCACAAACCGGATCTTCACAACACCGAAAGCCCTGTGAAAATCGGCCCTTTTGCTTCTTGGTTTGATCCGCAAAAAATGGTTTCCATTGATCCTTGGGGTTTTGACGTTCCTATTCATTTTAAAAAATACTTTGATGAAGGTTACGATGTTCGTCCGACAGTGGCCGTCACTCAGGCGCATCTACAAATTCCTGAAATCTATGAAGCCATTGATAAAGGCCGTCTAAAAATCGACGGGAAAATTATCAACGAACACAAAGATATCAAAATCACAAAAGTCGCTTTTGAACCTGTGTGGTATTTGCCGGGCATAGCTCAACGCTTGGGTGTTGACGAAGGTGAATTAAGAAAAATTCTTTTCCAAGAAACCGGCGGCATGTTCCCAGAACTTGTGACAAGACCGGATTTGAAAGTCATGCTGCCGCCCATCGGCAATACGACAGTTTATATTTTCGGAAACCCGCAAGATCTTGCAAATCCAAATGTGGAACTCACGTGCCGTGTGCATGATGAGTGCAACGGCTCTGACGTGTTCGGTTCTGATATCTGCACATGCCGTCCGTATTTGATTTACGGAATTGAAGATGCAGCAAGAACCGCGCAACGCGGTGGCGTAGGTATTATCGCTTACTACCGTAAAGAAGGTCGCGCTTTGGGCGAAGTGACGAAGTTCCTCGTTTACAACGCTCGTAAACGTCAAGCTGGTGGTGATTCTGCAGCAACTTACTTCCACCGCACAGAATGTGTCGCGGGTGTCGAAGATGCGCGCTTCCAAGAGTTGATGCCGGACATCTTGCACTTCTTTGGAATCACAAAAATTCACAATCTGCACTCCATGAGCAATATGAAATACGATGCAATCATTAAAAGCGGCATTGAGGTCGTGAATCGCATCTCCATTCCTGAAAACTTGATCCCTGCTGACGCGAAAGTGGAAATCGAAGCAAAGAAAGCCAAAGGCTATTTCAACGCCGGTGACGCAAAATCAGGAGAAGAACTTAAAAACGTCAAAGGAAGACCGATCGATGAATAATCACACTTATACTGAAAAAGATTTGGACTTTTTGCTGTCTCCTTTGGCGATCCGCCAAAGTGCCGAGAAAATTTTAGAACTGACACAAGCAGGACAAACGCATTTTCAATACCATCCTGAAAAATTCAATCACGTTGTCGACTACGTGGTCGAAGTGATTCAAGCCAATTATCCAAGTCTGGAAATCCCTTTTCACTCACGCTGGGGACACTTCCGTGTCGGCGGTATTGATCGCGTAAAAACGTTGGAAGAAAAAATGGCGGGCTTTGATCCCATGGAAAAAGCGCGCACGAAGTTTGATTTAGTTATCACGTCTGTTCTTTTAGATGCAGGTGCCGGAGCCACGTGGTCTTACCGCGAAGGTTCTTCAGGAAAAACTTTTAACAGATCTGAAGGTTTAGGCGTCGCAAGTTTCTATCTTTTTATGGAAGGAAAGCTTTCTAGCGACAAAGCTCATCCATTCCGTGCTACAGGCGAAGGCTTGCAACATCTTTCCCAAGAAACTTTAGAAAAAGCTTTCCAAGTTTCGAAGGAAAATCCATTGGTGGGTGTCGAAGGTCGTTTGTCTTTGCTGCACAATCTTGGAAAAGTTGTGAGTTCTAAAAAAGATCTTTTCCCTGGCGCTCGTCCGGGTGGTTTGGTGGATTATCTTCACAATCGCTACGGAAAGAAAATCACGGGACCGCAAGTTTTGCGTGCGGTGCTTGATGGCCTTGGAGAAATCTGGCCGGGCCGCGTGAAAGTCGGTGGTGTGAATCTTGGCGATATCTGGTCTTACTCCAAAGTTCCAGGCGGTTTAGCGGCATTCCATAAGCTTTCCCAATGGATGAGTTACTCTTTGATGGAGCCTCTCATGGAAGCAGGCTTTGAGCTTGTCGAAGTTGAAAAGCTCACGGGCCTAGCTGAATATCGCAATGGTGGACTTCTTTTGGATTTGGGACTCATCACTTTGAAGGACCAAGCTCTGTTAGAAAAATCTCACCGTCCTGATTCCGAATTGATTATCGAGTGGCGCGGCCTCACGGTTTCGCTTTTAGATCGTATCGGCGAAAAGGTTCGCCATAAACTAAACAAATCAGATTCAGAATTCCCTCTTGCCAAAGTTCTTGAAGGTGGCACGTGGTGGGCTGGTCGCAAAGCTGCCAAAGCCTTGCGCGCGGATAGCTCCCCGCCATTAAAAATCGAGAGCGATGGAACCGTTTTTTAAGGAGTCTCCCGTGAATAAAGTAAAAGTTATTGATCACCCGCTTTTAAGACATAAACTTGGTTACCTTCGCGATAAGGACACCTACTCTCACGAATTTCGCGAAATCGTGAAGGAAGTCTCAAAAATCCTCGTTTACGAGGCCATGCGCGACTGGAAGCACCTGGAAACCGTGGCTATTGAGACCCCGATCGCTAAAACGGTCGCTGAGCGCATTGTAAAACCGCCTGTGGTGGTCTCTATCATGCGCGCCGGGAACGGAATGCTAGATGCCGTCTTATCCATGATTCCAAGGGCCAGCACCGGTTTTATTGGCATTTACCGCGATAAATTCATTCACAATACGGTGGAGTATTACTTTAAAATGCCTCAGGACGTGCAGAATAAAGAAATTATACTCTGTGATCCTTTGATTGCCACTGCCGACACTATTGTGGCAGCTATAGACAGATTAAAAAACTACGGAGTAGGTTCCATTAAGGTGTTGAGCATCTTAGCGAGCCAAACAGGTCTTGAGCGCATCCTGCACTTCCATCCCGATGTCGAGATCTACACAGTGAACGTTGAGACTGAAATCAACGAACTGGGTTACCTCGTTCCGGGCCTTGGCGATGCCGGGGACCGTTTGTTTCAAACAAAGTAGGATCAAAGCATGAGCGTGTACATTATCGGTGTAGCAGGTGGTAGCGGGTCAGGCAAAACACATTTCGCAAAACAATTGCAAGAGCAATTGGGCGACGACAATTGCATGATCCTTTACCAAGACAACTACTACATCGATCAATCACACCGCTTTGAAGGCTGCGGCTCCGTCAACTTTGACCACCCTGACAGTCTGGATTTTTCTCTTCTTGCGGCGGGCTTAAGAAAACTCAAAAAAGGTCACGACATCGAAATTCCAATTTATGATTTCGTGACTCACACCCGCCGTCCTGAAACGATCAAAAGCTCTCCGAAAAAAATCGTATTAGTCGATGGTATTTTGATTCTTCATTCTAACGAAGTGCGCGCGGAACTTGATGAGGCGGTCTTCTTTGACACTCCTGAAGAACTTCGCTACCAAAGACGTCTTCACCGCGACGTGAATGAGCGCGGCCGCACTCCTGAAGGCGTTCAGAGACAGTTCGAGCTGCACGTCCGACCTATGCACAATCAGTTCGTCGAACCTTCAAAAAATTTCGCTGAAACTGTGATCAAAGATTTGGGTGAATACAGCGAAGCTTTGAAGTTCTTTTGCCAAAAGCTTTCCGCACTGAACTGATCCTTGCCCGTGTGCAATGAACAAAAAGAAATGATTTCAACGCTCGCATTTTCTTCCCATTGCGCACTGTCTTCTGATACAAGCCTTCACATCAACAAACCATAAGGGAGTTTTAAATGAAATCATTGCTTAAAAAGGCAACGCCTTTCGTGTTCGTGTTTTCTTCACTCGCTGTTGCCGCTACTCTTATCACTAAAGAAGAAGTGAATAAAAAAGTCGCTGCAATTGTGGCTCCGTTCAATAACGAAACAACAACAATGGACATCAGCTTCACTGACTTGAATGTCGATGCTGTTCGCGCTTTGGATTTTGGTATTGCTGCGACTGTGACTAAAAAAGGACCTGAGAACGAACTGGCTTTGAAACTTCAAAATGCAAGCTACCACTACGGTGATGGTTCTGCGCCAACGGCAACGGCAGACTTGTCATTGCAATTAGATCTTCAAAAAGCTTTTGGCCAAGAGACAATCAACCAATTCGGTACAGACCTGGATCAGTTGGCAAAAGATCTTGCTTCTGAATACACAAAAAAATACGGCGAAGCGGCTATCCTAGATATCGCGATGGAAGATTTGCAAAAAGATGCTCAAGGAAACGTACAGTCTGCAAGATTGCGCATCAACGCGACAATCGATATGACGAAACTTCCTGCAAACTTGAAACTTGAAGACGTTGAACTTAAATCTGTTCAAGCTGTTTTATCGGCAAGCACGGGTGGTGTGAACGGCAAAATCCAAGCTGTGATCAATCCTGCTTACAAAGGTTTTGATGCCAATCAACCAGGACTTAAGGAGATCATCGAAAAACTTCTTAGCGACGACAAAGAAACTTACGACAGCATTTCTCAAATCACAACGATGCTAGATCACGTGGCGACTTGGTTGGTGAACCAAAAACCAGAACAACCACCACAGCCTCAACCACAGCCGTAAAAAAACTCTTAAAATAGAGAACCAAAAAAGCCTCGGCTCTTCGTGATCTGGGGCTTTTTTATTGTCAAAAAGATCTTCACAAAATCAATCTTATCAGAATCAATCATGGCCAGTCTCAGCCTGGCATTCGTATATTTCAAATCAGCTTTCCTCTTTTCAAGCGTCCAAAGCTTTCTATAATTAGATCCTATGCAATACTTACGACACCTCGTCGCTTTACATACACTCCTCCTCGTCTTGACTTCATCGGCACTCGCAGACTGGACTTCGAGAAATAGGTTGGAACTTGGAATGACAGACAACGCTCTTTTGACAAACACCCATAAAGAAAGTGACTTCTTTCTTTCATTGGGAACAAGAAACTCTCTTAAGACCGACGATAACGTCTTTGGCTTGCGCTTAGGTTATAAAGACTACAGCAAAGAAAACTCCAACGACGTTTTATCATGGGGTCTTTCAGACCGTTTAAAATGCTGGTCTGATAAAACATGTCAGGTCGAATTAAGAGGCCAAGAATACGTCTATGGCGAACCGATGACCACGGATAATTCTTTTAGTAATTATGGTGCCGCTTTTTCCGTAGAAAAAAATTACGCTTTCTCAGCGAGAACCACTTTAGATCTCACTACGGCCTATGAAGCTCGCGATTATTATTCTTTAAATCGCTTAGATCACATTTTAAGTGAAAATGCGGTTTATGGTTATGAGCTGAACCCGGCGACGTACCTTGAAGCCACTGGTGAAATAGGTCTTAATCTTTCTTCGGAAAGTGCCTTTAGTTCTTACTACATTTTGGCGTCGGGGCTTATCGAATATCAGCTGACATCACAATGGGATCTCACGGGCGAACTCGGTTTCAAACAAACAAATTTTCTTTCAAGGGACTTGACGACAGAGACACAGATCACGCGCAAGAATGGCCAAGTCGTCAGCAAAGTCGACACGGCGAAGGAGAGATATTCAACCGTATTTTTGACCGTCGAGGCCAACCGGACTCTGTCTTCTGATATGTCTGCGGGATTCTCATTGCAGAATTATTCGCAAAAATCCCGCAGTGGTTACCAGGATTATAACGAAACGGTTCTTTTAGGAAAGTTTCTCGTCAACTACTAACAAAGGAGTGTTGTATGAACAAAAAACTTCTCGTGCTTCTCTTGGCAGGCGCCTTAATCAACCCACTGGCCGCTTATGCCGAAGACGAAGCCACAAGTACGGAACCCGCAGCCACCCAGGAAGCTTCGACTTCTGACAATCTGGCGAAGCTGAAGGAAAAATACGGCTTCACGGATGAACAAATCAAAGCGATGCAAGACTCTAAAATTTCTGAGTCGCAGTACAATATGGTCGGTGCTCTTGCAAAAGAGTCCGGCAAATCTGTTGATGAAATTCTAAAAATGCGCACAGAACAAAAGATGGGCTGGGGAAAAATAGCCAAAGAATTGGGTGTTGATCCTAAAGTTCTCGGACAATCCGTATCTTCGATGCATAGACAAGATGACACTGAAATGAAAAAAGAAAGAAAAGAAGCGCGCGAAGCCCGTAAAGAGGAGCGAAAGCAAAAACGAGAGGAAAAAAAAGAGGCTCGTAAGGAAGAACGCGCTCAAAAAAAAGATAAAAAAGTTCAGTAATAACTAAAAGGCCCCTAGAGAGGGGCCTTTTTCATTTAAAGAATCACGTCAATGATCTGATTTTTTTCGTTCACTTTAATACGAACGGTGGTTCTGTGTTCTTGACTATCAACCAACGCTTGAATTTTGGCTTCTGGAAAACTCATTAAGTTTTTAATAATCAAAAGCTGCTGCATGCCCATGATTTTCACCATTGCTTCGTTTTCCATAGCTTCAACGTGCTCAACAATACCTGTTACTAGAACTTGTGAAGCCGCCGCAATCGGAGCTGCATTTGCATGCTGAGTCCAGGCTGTGAAAGAAAAAGACAATGCCAGAGTTAAAATAAATTTTGTCATAACTACCTTCCGATTCCTCGAACTTTATTTAAAATCAATTGATTATGGCCGTAAGCATCTTCTACGAAACGGATTACACCATCCGAGTTCATTTGCGAAGTTACAGGAATTAAATATACATAAATGGGATTCTTCAAATTCACGCGTGTTTCGTCTGGAAGAACTTGTCCTGGTTTCACGACAAAGTTTTCAATCTGAGGACGTGACCACTCCGTTCCGGCCAAAAGATATTCTGCTAAATCCAAAGGTTTTTCCAAACGCACACAGCCAGAGCTGCGCAAACGCTGAGCTTCAGCGAAAAGCTCTCTTTGGTTCGTGTCATGCAGATAAATCGCGTAAGGATTTGTCATCATGAACTTCACAACACCCAAAGCATTCATATAGTTTGGTTTTTGACGGATGTAGAAATTCACGTTGGCCGAGCTAATACCTCTCCAGTTGATCGTTGTCGGATCAATCGTGCGTGAAAAATCGGACGTATAGACTTCAAAGTTGTTATCCGTAAAGTATTTGCGAATACCGTTCTTATCGAGGTTCTTAATAATCTCAACTTTATCATTGAGGAACACCGTCGGCGGCACTGTCCACGTCGGATTCAAAACAAGATAGGTCACCTTGTCTCGCATCGTGGGCGTTTTTCTTTCGGCAGTTCCGTTGATGGTTTTAAAACTCATCACTTTGTTTTGTGTCTTGTCGGTCAAAACAAAATGCGAGAATGCCGTATTCACGAAAATATGACGGTCCTCAAGACGTTGTGGCAACCAGCGCAGTTTTTCCATGTCGGCTTGGATTTGACGAACGCGTTCTCCACAGAACACCCAGAAAAATCCCCACGTGCGACCGCCCGGAGAAATTTTTCCGTCGGGTTTCATGCGCAGATTTGTTTGTACATCATTGATCGCTTGAAGCATCTCTTGATCGAAGACATCGTCAATGCTTGAAATCTTGTAACCCAAAACCTGCAAACGCTCTTTCAGCTTCACAATCACAGGGTGACGTACGCCTAAAGAGAGTTCCTTATTCACGGGACTGATACGATCCCAACCACCTTTTAACAAAAGCGGATACAAGCGGCGCAAGGCTTCTCGCAAAGAAAGATACGCTGGTGATTGCGGGGAAACCTGCTCCAGCACAAGATCCGCTCTTCCGCCATTTGCAAGAACCAATGAATTGAGTTGCTCAACGGTGAAAAAATCTTTGCGTTTGATTTTGATATCAGATGCAAGACTTTGAGGATCTGTGCTTCCGATCGCCACATCTTTTAAAGCTTGCAAATACACTTGCAAAACTTGACGGCGCAAAGGAGCTTGCTCGATCTGCCCTGAAATGAAGGCTTGCTCCATCTCCGGCGTCCAATAAGCATTCGGGTTCATACCGTGAGACCAGATATTCACCAGCGCTTCACGCACTGATGACATATCCAGCGCATTCAGAGCATTGAGATACTCTTGAGAACTCGCCAACGAGTTCATCGCTGTCATAGGCTCGGCGTAAGCTCGGGGCGCCACTGTTCCCATAGAAATTGCGAACGACAGAGCCGCCAGGAGATATTGTTTTCGCATGTTCACCTCATCAGCGAACCCACTGTTCAATAAACCTGCCGCTGTAGGGTCCAATTTACGGTATTAGGAAAGTGCTTAAGAGAAAATAATTCCCGAATCCCTGTCAGGGGTGACAATCCCCGCCTTCAGGGATTTTTGCCCCAAGGTGTTCCTTTAGAACGAATTAAAGCCCTTTGCATCTTGGCACTCCCCCTGCTTCTCTTCCTAGCCAGAGACGGGAGAGTGATTATGATGAACACGCAAATCTCTAAAGAAAATTGGCCTGCACTGAAAATGGAAATTCAAAAAACGTGGGAGGATATTTCAGCGGATGAACTGGAACTCACTCACGGAAGCATCAAATCCATTTACGGATTGGTGGCGCAAAAATGCGGCCTTCACGAAGAAGAAGTGAAGTTTCGACTGACTTCCTTGCTAAAAAAATACGACAGTCCTTTGAAAAGAAAATTCAACCGCTAAAAAAGACTTAAAACTTTACTATACAAGTTGGCCGCAGCGATGCGGCCAACTTCTATTTTTCGACGCATTTCGCCGCTCTCAAGATGCGTAAATTCGTTTGCAGAATTTTATGGAACACCTGCACGGAATAACCTTGAATCTGTCAACTCCTCCCCCTAGCCTGCCACCAAAAATATGGGAGGACGAATGCGTTTGCTTATTTTTGCATTATTCTTGACGGGCTTTTCGGTGGCGCAAGCTGCTCAAATCACTAAAACAACTTTTGCATTTCCTGGCCGAGTTGAAATTCATGTTCAACCACAAGTCAGTGAACTCGATGTTCTCTTTGTTATCGATGACTCTGGCAGCATGAGTGAGCATCAAAAAAATCTGATCACAAATATTCCTGCTTTAACGAAAGCGGCTCTTAAAAACGGTGTGCATGTTCACGCAGGTGTTACAACGACGACAATGGACTGCAGTTATGCAGGTATTTGTGCTGGCAAGTTCAATGGTACAAATAAAATTGCTGATAGCAACCGTTCTGACTTCTTAACAACTCTAGCGGCGAATTTGAACGTTAATACAAACGGAAGCGCGACCGAAAGACCTTTCGATACCACGATCGCAGCTTTATCTGAACCCGCATTGTCTCAAGACCATCCTGGTTTTTTAAGACCTCAAGCCCATTTGGCTGTCGTGATGTTGACCGATGCCGGCGACCAGAGTTCACCTCAGGTCACTCCGGAAATCTTCTCAAATTTTCTTAAAGCTTTGAAACCAAATCCAAACCAAGTCACTGTCGCTGCAATTCAAGTTCCGACGAATGATAGGTCCTGCATGACTTCAGAAGATCAAAATGACCGTATCGAAACTGCTGTTAAACTTCTGAATGGAAAAATCATCAACCTTTGCGCACAAGATTATGGAATTCAGTTAGGTCAACTCGGTGCCGGTCTTGTTGGCCAAGTCACTCAGGAAATTCCTCTGACAGCCGCGCCTGATGTAAGCAGCATCGTTGTAACTTTCGGAGCAACGACTCTGGTTGCCGGAGATATGCACTACGGTTGGGTTTATGACTCTGTTAAAAATGCCGTTATTCTTGGTAACAAGATTGATTGGTCCGCAATGAGCGGTGAAGAACTTGTCGTGAGTTTTATCCCTAAGGATTGGAAATAGTTTCCATCAAAAGCCCTCTTCGGAGGGCTTTTTTATTTCTCGTTTTCCATGTATTTGTTTAAGATCTTTTGCACAAATCCCTCTTTCTTAAGCTGTAGAAGAATTTTGTTATATTGCTCTGCCAACTCTTTTGCTTTCACACCTTTGGCTTTCGAAAAGGCCACATACGAAGGATTGGCGGAAAGAACATAGACCACTTCGAAATCGTCCAAAAAGCCCAGGCGTTTACTTAAAAACTTAAAGACTTCTTCCGAGGCAATAGCAACATCAATTCGTTTCGTTGTGCCTTTGCGACCCAGTTTGTTCACAAGCATCTCTTCATTGTTACTGAGATCAAGATTCAAATTCTTTTTATAAGCGTCAAACTTAGGGCCATAAGAATATTGGTCGTTAATTCCGACAGTAAGCCCCTGAAGGTCGCTCAAATTTTTAACGGTGATGTGTTTCTTCTTCGGAGCAAAAACCACGTTGCGAGTGTGGCTCATCGGTTCACTGGTAAAATACAAAAAAGCTTCGCGGTCAGGTGTCTTAAAGGGCGGAAAGATCGCATCGACCTTTCCAGTTTTTGCCATCACCATCACTCGCGCCCATGGATATGTGACGAATTCGGCTTCCACATTCATGCGCTTGCAGATTTCACGAATGATTTCGACGTAGGTGCCTTTAAGTTCACCGTCTTCTTTATAAATCTTTGGCGGCAAGCTGTCCGAGGAAGCAAATAACAACTTTTCAACAGCAAGCACTCTTACTGACGAAAGCAGAATGAGAGAAATCAGGAAGAGATTTTTTAAAATCATATCCCGTTATAATATACGGTTAAAGATTAATCAAAGAAGACTCTTGGCACTCCGACAGTGAGGACTTGCGGACTTTGAAAAAGAAAACCCACTCCGAGGAGTGGGTTGCTTCAGCCTGCGCGACCGCCGTCGCTCCGGCACTGCGGCCTGATGGCCCTAGTGCTTACCTTTTTTTGCTTTTTTTGGTGCTGCTTCTTCAGCTTCAACTGGCTCTGTGCCTTCGTGGTCTTCGCCGTTGTTTCCGTTAGCGTCTACCAACAATTTGCCGATGCCATTTGCTGCCAAGATTTTTGCACGAAGTTCAGTCATGTATTCTGGGTGTTCTTTCAAGAATGTTTTTGCAGCATCGCGGCCTTGGCCCATGCGCTCGCCATTCATAGAGAACCATGCACCTGATTTTTCTACGAAGTTTGCAGTCACTGCAAGATCAAGAAGATCGCCTTCTTCAGAAATACCTTCACCGTACATAAGATCGAATTCAACTTTAGTGAACGGCGGAGCCATTTTGTTTTTCACAACTTTAACAGCAGTACGGTTTCCAGTTACGTCTTCACCGTTTTTGATCGCGCCAACACGGCGTACATCCAAACGAACTGAAGAGTAGAATTTCAATGCGTTACCACCCGTAGTTGTCTCTGGGTTACCGAACATCACACCGATCTTCATACGGATTTGGTTGATGAAAATAACCAATGTGTTTGAACGGTTGATCGCCGCAGTCAACTTACGAAGAGCTTGAGACATCAAACGAGCTTGAAGACCTACGTGAGAATCACCCATGTCGCCTTCGATCTCTGCACGAGGAACCAAGGCTGCTACGGAGTCGACAACCAATACGTCAATCGCGCCAGAACGAACAAGTGTTTCAGTGATTTCCAAAGCTTGTTCACCTGTGTCTGGTTGAGAGATCAAAAGATCTTCTGTGTTCACACCCAATTTACGAGCGTAGTTTACGTCCAATGCATGTTCCGCATCGACGAAAGCAACAACGCCACCTTTTTTCTGAGCTTGAGCAATCACAGACAAGCAAAGAGTTGTTTTACCAGAAGACTCTGGTCCGTAGATTTCTACGATACGACCTTTTGGAAGACCACCAATACCCAAAGCGATATCCAAGCTCAATGCGCCTGTGCTGATCGCTTCTACGTCTTTAACCAAAGATTCATTTGCGCCCAAGCGCATGATTGAACCTTTACCGAATTGCTTTTCAATTGCTGAAACAGCCAATTCCAATGCTTTTGTTTTTTCGTTGTTTGCTTTTGTATCCACAGTTGTTGTTGCCATCTGCGTTTCCCTCTCCGTAGCACCCGCTACGATACTTTATTGTTAATGTTTGCCGGCCGGGGCCGATCTTTTAAACCTTGTCGAGAACTTCACACAGCCAACGAACTGAATAGTCGACGGACCTCTGCTGGATGGCTTTGCGATCTCCCGAAAAGAATTCCTTTCGTGAGTCTTCAAACCCCGGTCCAGCGATAGCAATGCATACAGTGCCCACTGGCTTCGTCGGTGTTCCACCGGTCGGACCAGCGATGCCTGTGATTGCCACAGACCAATCAGTTTTTAGCTGTCGACGCACTCCGTGCGCCATTTGACGAGCGACTTTCTCGCTCACCGCACCCTCTTGCATGAGAGTGTCTCGACGGACCCCCAGAAGATCCACCTTCGCCTCGTTAGAGTAAGAAACCACAGAGCCTAAAAAGATGTCGGATACGCCAGGCTGCTCTGTCAAAAATGCGGAAAGTGCACCTCCAGTACAACTTTCTGCAAAACCCACTGTGAGTTTTCGGTCGCGAAGGGATCTAATGAGTTCTTGAAGCTTCTCGTTGTCCAGTGACATTGTTACGGCACCAACACCTGAGAGCCCAACCAATTGGTTTGAGTGTAGAGAACTTGCATGATGAGACTCGCAATTATCCCCGCGGCCACATCGTCCACCATCACCCCAAGACCTCCTTGGATCTTCTTATCTAAATATCCTATGAATAAAGGCTTTGTGATGTCCAGCAATCTGAACAGGGCAAAACCGATTAAAATGGCCTGCCATGTCAAAGGAAGCCAGACCATAGTAATAAGAAAACCTAAAACCTCATCAATTACGATCTCTTTATGATCGTGACCACCCTTATCCTGCTCATAAACTTCGCAGGCAGCAATTCCGACGGGGAGCAGCAAAACAATCGCCCCCATGTACACCAAGGGTCCTAATTTCGACAAAAGAAACACCAACGGAATCGTTGCGACAGTAGCGGCTGTGCCCGGGCCTTTAGGAAAAAGACCAACGCCAAACAAGGTTGCTAATTGCTTTAAGAAATTGCGCATAGATAGGAGGTACGCCGTACCTTTTTGCATTGCAAAGCAAAATGATGGGCGTCAAAACACAAGCCGCTGGCCGCATTCACCTACAATAAAATTTTATAGCACCCATCAAAATTAGCGATTCGACTTTATGAACTCTACTACAGATACTGCAAAAGCTTCGGGATCTGGGGAGGATTCTAATGCTTAAGTGGATGGTTATCCTTGCTACCCTCGTTTATTTGGCCGACTCGATCGTTTCCGCTCAGGAAGTTCCTATGGCGAGCGACGATCCCAAGGTCAATAAAACTCTGAATACCGAAATGTTCGATTTTATATCTAAAACTTTAGGCGCCGGGAAAATGGCGCCTCACATGAACTGCACTTTGAAGACTCGCAGTTCTCGTGAGTTGCGCAAGTTTTCCGGCGGCGATCAATGGGTCGAAGTTTTAGATGTCGATTTCAACTCCAATGGATTCGACAGCGGCCAGAAGATTAATTTTAAAATTCCCATCACGGCTAAATACGGAGTTCGCCAATCCACAAATCAGTGGTCCGGCCTTGGAGAAGACATCAAGGTCGAACTGGGTGACTATTATGAGCATTGGTTAAAATTTTCCCACGACGGCCAGGGACGTATTGTGCAAATCATGATGGGAAATAATTTAAAAACAGTTCCATGTTACGTTCGTTAATTCTTTAGTTTGAAAGATCACTTATGAAACCTGTCATTTTGACTGGAGACCGCCCCACGGGTCCACTGCATTTGGGGCACTATATTGGTTCACTGAAAAATCGTGTGGAGTTGCAAGAGACTCACAAGCAATATCTGATCATCGCCGATGCGCAAGCCATGACGGATAACTTTAAAAACCCGCAGATGATTCGCGAGAACATCGTCGAAGTGGCTTTAGATTATTTAGCCGTGGGCATTGATCCTGCGAAAAGTACGATCTTTGTTCAATCAATGATTCCGGAGCTTTTCGAAGCGACATTTTATTTTCTGAATCTTGTGACAGTCGCGCGCCTTGAACGAAACCCCACAGTGAAAACAGAAATCGCGCAAAAAGATTTCGAAAGAAATCTGCCCGTGGGATTTTTAACTTATCCCGTGAGCCAGGCTGCCGACATTCTTTGCTTCAAGGCCGACGTTGTTCCCGTCGGAGACGACCAGAATCCAATGATTGAACAAACCAACGAAATTGCCCAAAGATTCAATCATCTTTACAACACGGAACTATTCAAAAAGGTCAAAGCTCTGGGAGGAACCCAAGGGCGTTTGCCCGGAATCGACGGTAAAGCGAAGATGAGCAAGTCGCTGGGAAATTCCATTTCACTGGCGGAACCCTTCGACCAACTGAAGAAAAAAGTACAGAAGATGTATACTGATCCCAACCACTTGCACATTGAAGATCCCGGACAAGTGGAAGGAAACGTTGTTTTCACGTTCTTAGACGCTTTTGATCCCAACAAAGAAGAAGTGGAAAAATTAAAAGATCACTATCGTCGCGGAGGACTGGGTGATGGCACTGTGAAACAACGTCTGACGCAAGTTTTAGAAGAAATGATTTCACCAATCCGCAAACGTCGCGAGGAATTTGCCAAAGACAAAGGTGAAGTTTTAGAGATCTGTCGCAAAGGTTCCGAACAAGCTCGCGAAGTCGTCGCACAAACCGTTGCAGAGATGAAAAAGATTATGGGCGTAGGGAGCATTTAGCTCCTACCTCTTTAAAGCTCCTCGCAAGAGCTTCGAACTCCAATCAGTGTTTTACTTTTTGCCGAAAACATAAAAGCGATCGGCGTGGAACAGCCTTCAAACTTCAATAGATATTCCTGAATTTCTTCATGAGAAAAGCGGCGCGCCCACTGGACGGTATCATCCTTTTTTAATTTTCTATTTAGATAGGAATAAATCCACTTTTCTTCTTTGTTAAAACCTTTCAACGCCTTGTCTTCGGTGCTGCAAGAAACCTTGAGGTTTTTAAAATTCTCTCTAAGATCTTTTTGTGTTTTCTCAAGATTAGCGCCATAAAGAATTTGAACTTGTTTCTTTTCCTCATCAGTCAGAGGAGCATAAGGACGCCGGTAATTCCATCCATAACCCCAGCGAAAATCTTGAGAACTTTCAGGCCCGCCAAATTGGCCGACGGATAAGTTATATAAATGCGCAATTTTTGGATATCCTTTTTCAGCGATGCATTTTTCAAGATCCTGATCTGCGCGATTTTTTTCTTCTAAAGTCCCGCCCACCCAATAAACAGTGTCATGAGAAACACAGCATTGGGTCCAAGCTGCTTCGGCCTTTTCATGGGGAACTCCATCCGGAGATAAGCTGCAACCATCAGCGCTAAAAGGACGCAGGATTTTTTCATCTGGACTTTTGAAAATGGAACGAAAAGACGGTCCTACTTTAAAGCCGGCTAAGGCACTCCATACAGAGGGATCTTCAGAACCAGCACAATTATAAGAGGGAGTGTAAGTGAAGGTCGACTCTTGTGAACTCGCCGTCCTTCGAGCAGACGGACTTGAACAGCCAATGATAAAAATGAAAGTCAGAATCGTGCCACTTTTGTACATAAACAAAGATTAGAGTTTTCTTTGCCTCGTCACAAGGCCAGATCAAGATGGCGGAAAACTATAAGTTCCCCGCCCGAACAAATTTCAATGCGCTTCCGTTTTTTGATCTGGATCCAAACTCCAAAGTGGCTTATCGGCCTGCATATCCACGGGGACAGAGTAATTTTCATGCACAATCAACCACTGGCCGTTGACCTTTTTGTAACATGCTGTTTGCCGAGCCCAGCTGTCGAATTTTTCACCGGAGTTCGATTGACCCGTCATGTGACAAAGACAGTGACTGAAAGCCACGTCTTCACCCGCTGTCACATGCAGATCGCGGATTGAAAAATTACTTTCTCCCATTTGTGTGATGTTGCTCCAGTTTTTCTTGTAAGCATCTTTACCAAGAATTTGCAGTGGCGGCATTAAATCAAAAGCAATCACTTCGGGAGCGTAAAAGGACATGATTTCTTCTAAATCTTTATTACTGACGGCTTCCGCATATTGCTCCATCAAGCGAGTGATCTCCGCTTCACCCGTCGAAGGAGATCCTGATTTCTTTTCGGAAGGCTGTGTTGTTTGCAATGCCATAAAATTCTCCTTTCACATATAAAAAATAATTAGGGCAACTCTTGTGCCCAGGTTTCACCCAGATTGATTTTTGCGTCTTCTTCCCAAAACTCGTAAGGTGATTTTTCTCCAGCGATGCGTTTGTTTTTTTCTAGTGCGACAAGCTCGCTGCGAAGAATTTCTCCGGAGGTGTTTTTCGGAATTTCCATAAATTCTACGCGACGGATTCGTTTAAATGGAGACAGACGCATTCGTGCGAAGTTCATAATATCCAATGCAAGCTCTCTTGTAGGTTCAACCCCTTTAACAAGAGACACAAGAGCTTTAGGAACAGCTTCACGGATCGGATCAGGACTTGGAATCACTACCGCTTCACTGATTGCGGAAAATTCTTTAAGAACAAATTCTAATTCATAAGGACTGATGCGATAGTCCGAAGATTTAAAGATGCCATCGACGCGTTCAGAGAAAGTATAATTCCCGGCATCGTCCACATAGGCCGTATCTCCGGTATGATAATATTCTGTGGAACCATCAATACCTGACATCAATCCCCATGGATGGTTTTTCAAGGAGACACACACTTCACCAGCATCGACCTTGTTACCTTGAGAGTCTAAAAGAGCAATTTGATATCCAGGCAAAGGTCTTCCCATCGTACCAAAACTGTTTTTTTCTTCTGGTGGGATTCCTATCAGGGTTGAGGTCTCCGTTTGCCCGTATCCATCACGTACAAAAATTCCCCATGCTTTATAGACCTTCGAAATAATCTCGGCACTCAAGGCTTCTCCTGTACTCACAGCTTCTCGCAAATGCACTTTGTACGAGGAAAGATCTTCCTGAGTCAGCAAACGCCACACTGTCGGGGGCGCACAGAATGTAGTGATTTCGTATTCGCTTAAAGTATCAAGAATCAATTTCGCGTTGAAGCGCTCCTGCTTCGAAATAAAAATCGTCGCAACCGCATTCCACGGAACAATGAAGTTATTCCAGTCATGCATCGCCCATCCCGTTGAGTTGACTCCCAAGTGAATGTCGCCGGGACGAAGGCCAATCCAGTACATCGTTGAAAGATGACCAATCGGAAAACTTCCATAAGAGTGCTCTACGATTTTAGGCTTCACCGTATTTGCCGAAGTGAAATAGCGCAGAAGCGGATCAGTCGCCTTGGTTTTTTCCGCAGGTTCAAAGAAATTACTTTCTTGATAGCACTTTTCATACGCAGTCCAGCCAGGCAACTCACCATCGACCAACAGAGAGATCACACTGGAATTAGAAACATCAAATTTTTCAGCATGTTTCTTCGTTGTTGCAATGAGCTTGATTTTTTCTCGATCCAAACGATCTTTCAATTCCTGCTGAGAAAGCAAAGGATTGTTGGGAACTAGAACCGCTCCCACTTTCATTGCGCCCAGCATGATCTCCCAGAGAGCCGCTTCGTTTTCGATCAAAAGAAAAACCGAGTCGCCTTTTTGCACGCCTTGATTTTTAAGGAAATTTGCAACTTGATTGGAACGCTTGGAGAGTTCCTCAAAGGTGTACTTCTTTTGCTCTCCTAACTCACTGACAATCCAAAGAGCTAAGTTATTATTGCCCTCCGCCATTGGATCGAAATAATCCAAGGCCCAATTGAATTCCTCAAACTGCGGCCATTGAAAGTGACTGTAGGTGTAGTTATAGTCAGAACGATGAAGAATTAAAAAATCCCTCGCCTGTTCGAATTCACTGCGAAAACTCATACAAACCTCCAGGGACTCACTAAGGGTAACACCGAATTCCCTGGACGCCGACCTGTGTTTTTACAATGAGCTGTGCAAAGACAGGAAAACCGTGCTATGACCTTGCCTATGGGTTTATTTCGGACCATCGCAAGCTCTCTTATTCTGGTTATCTTCGTCTACGTTTCTCACCAGTTGACTCGCTTCACGGATTTTACGTGGGTGGGCACGACTTCATTGGTGGCATTTTTGGCACTGCTTTTTTCAATGGTGATTGGGACCTTCCTGTTTTTCTGGAAAGAAAAAAATTTGGACCACAAACCATGGAGAGATCGTTTGTTAAATGGCTCTTTAACGGTCATGGCTTATATTAATTTTTTAGTGAGCTTTGTGATCCTGCGCGATCTCTTTGCCTTCGCCGATAATTTAATCATGCCGACACCGTTTGATCATCTATACAGCTCCCAAGCCACAGCGGCCTTGTTAGGGCTTCCGGTTCTTTTCATCGTATTAGGAAATGCAGTCGTGCAAATCGGACCTCGTCGCAAAAAGGTTCCGGTGTTTTTCAAGAATCTTCCGCAAGAACTTGAGGGCCTGTGCATCGTTCACATCAGTGACTTGCATATCAGCCCAAGCCTTCCGTCTTCGTTTGTAAAAAAATTGGTGTCGAAGGTTTTAGAAATCAAACCCGACTTGATTGTTTTCACCGGCGACATTCTGGATAGCTTCGTGGAAAAGCACGCAGAGGAATTTAAAACTCTTAAAAACCTCAAAGCCAAACATGGGATTTATTACGTTCCGGGAAATCATGAATACTATTGGGACGCACACAAGGGACTTCAGGCGTTCCGAGAGTTGGGTTTTGAAGTTTTGGTAAATGAAACGGCCAACGTTCCGGTGGGTTCAGCTCTTTTGCAGGTTGCCGGAGTTCCCGATCCCGCCGCAGGACATTTTAAACACGAAGGCCCGGACTTTGCCCGTTTGCAAAGCCAACAACGTGAAGGCAGCTTTAAACTTTTGCTTTCTCATCAACCTTCGCTCGCGGCCCATGCACAGATTGCCGGTTATGACTTGCAGCTTTCTGGTCACACCCATGGCGGTCAGTTCTTCCCGTGGAACTGGTTGATCGTCTTTTTTGAGAAGTATTCCAAGGGTCTTTACCGCCTAGGAAATATGCAGCTCTATGTCAATCAAGGGACAGGTTATTGGGGTCCGCAATTACGCCTCGGAACATATTGTGAGCTGACCGAAATTGTTCTTCGCAAGAACTAAAAAACAGAGTAATAATCTGGGGATGTCTCGAGAGAAAGATCCCCTCAAAACCCGACAAGCAGCTAAAAAGAAGGTCATGGACCTTATTGCCCGTCGGGACCATTCCGAAAAAGAACTGCGCACGAAATTGCGAGAAAAGTTCTCAGACGAAGAGGACCTGGGGGACATTGTTGATGAGGCTATCGACTTTGCCAAGGACAACAACTGGCTGGGAGATCCCAAGGACCTCGCCCATCGACTGGCTGATATGCTTCACCGTCGCAACAAGGGCATACACTACATCAACAATTACCTCCGCGAAAAAGGTCTACCTTCGGTAGAAACAGACCGAGACTTGGAGCTTGAAAAGGCTCTTTCGATTGTCAAAAATAAGTATGATGAAGATTATAAATTCTCGCGGGAGGATAAAGCCCGAGTCGGACGACTCCTGGCTTCCCGTGGTTTTGATTCCGAGACCGTAAGAAAGGTAATTTATGAAAAGCTCTGATATCCGCAACGCCTTTGTGAACTATTTCAAAAAGAATGGTCACACACATGTGGGTTCTTCTTCTTTGATTCCTGAAAATGATCCGACGTTGCTTTTCGCCAATGCGGGTATGAATCAGTTTAAAAATACTTTCTTGGGTCTTGAGAAACGTGACTACACTCGTGCGGTGACTGTACAAAAGTGCGTGCGTGCCGGTGGTAAACACAATGACTTGGAAAATGTCGGATTCACGGCTCGCCATCACACTTTCTTTGAAATGTTGGGGAACTTTTCTTTCGGCGATTACTTCAAAAAAGACGCGATTCACTTTGCGTGGGAGTTTTTGACAAAAGAACTGCAAATCCCAAAAGAAAAATTGTACGTGACTGTGCACTTGTCTGACGATGAAGCTGCTGACATCTGGCACAACCAAGAAGGCATTCCTAAAGATCGCATCTTCCGTTTTGATTCAGACAACTTCTGGAAAATGGGCGACACAGGTCCTTGCGGTCCTTGCACAGAGATCTTCTACGATCACGGCCCTAAAGCAGGAACTATTTCTGATCCTTACAAAGGGATCGCAGCCGGAGAAGATCGTTTCGTTGAAATCTGGAATCTGGTTTTCATGCAGTACTTTGAAAATCCTCCGGGCACATTGACTCCGCTTCCAAAGCCCTCGGTGGATACAGGTTCAGGTCTTGAGCGTGTTGTGGCAGCGATGCAGGGAAAATTTAATAACTACGACACGGATCTTTTCCAACCGATGATCGAGCTTGCTTGCAAAATCGGAAACGTGAAGTACATCACAGATCGCGAAATTCTTGCGAAAGACAAAGAGCAAGCTGAAAAAACAGCAGCCCTTCGCGTGTTGGCGGACCACTGCCGTTCGACTTCCTTCTTGATTGCTGATGGTGCGCTTCCTTCCAACGAAGGACGCGGTTACGTTCTTCGTCGTATCATGAGACGTGCAATTCGTTACGGTCGTAAGCTGTCGGCAGATCAATCGTTCCTGCCTGGGATGGCAGAGGCTTTGATTGAAAGCATGGGCTCTGTTTATCCGGAACTCAAAGAGCGTCGTGATCATATCTTGAATACAATCCGTGACGAAGAAGACCGTTTCATCAGCACTTTGGATAACGGAACAAATATCTTGATGGATGAACTTGCGAAAGCAAAAGCCAAAGGTATTAAAGAACTTTCTGGCGAAGTTGTTTTCAGAATGTACGACACTTATGGTTTCCCTGCTGACTTAACTCGCGTCATCGCCAATGAAAACGGCGTGGAAGTGAATGAAGCGGCATTTGAAAAAGAAATGGAAGCGAATCGTGCAAAATCCAAAGCCTCTTGGAAAGGGAAAGCTTTGGGTGCGGATGAGCAGCACTTGATCAAATTCGCAAAAGATTATTTGGCGAGCGGTAAAACTGTGAAATTCACAGGTTACAATGGTTTTGCAGATGGCGGAAAGATCACAGCTCTTTCTAACGGTCATGAAGTCGTTACGTCTTTAAAACAAGGCGAAAATGGCGTGATCATTCTTGATCAAACGTCTTTCTATGGTGAAGGCGGCGGTCAAGCCGGTGACATTGGCTACCTCATGGAAGGCCCTTCTCGCGCGAAAGTTGTGAATACAACAAAGATTGACGATATCATTCTTCATCATGTGGAAATTGAACACGGTGACTTCAAAGTGGGAGCAAGCGTTGATACGATTGTAAATCCATTTGAACGTCGCAATACAATGAGCAATCACTCAGCGACTCACCTGTTGCATTCAGCCCTTCGCAAAGTTTTGGGTGCACACGTGACGCAAGCGGGATCTTTGGTGGATTCACAAAAGACTCGTTTTGACTTCACTCACAACAAACCGTTGAGTTCTGAAGAGATCAAACAAATCGAAGATCTTGTAAACGAACAAATCGCGCAAGCTCATGACGTGAAAGTTGAAATCATGAGCCCGAAAGAAGCTCAAGCTAAAGGAGCGATGGCTTTGTTCGGTGAAAAATACGGCGACCAAGTGCGTGTTTTAACAATGGGCGATTTCTCTTGCGAACTTTGCGGCGGTACGCACGTGAAGAACACGTCACAAATTCGTTTGTTCAAAATCGTTTCTGAAGCGGGTGTCAGCTCTGGCGTTCGCCGTGTGGAAGCGATCACAGGCGACGGTGCCGTGAAATACGCAATGAGCTCCATCAATCATTTCGATGATGCTTTAACAGCTGCGGGCCTTCAAAAAAGCCCTCACTACTTAAAACATCTTGAGGCGACAGGTGAAACTTCAACATTGGCCAACCGTGTGGAAGCTTTCAAAGAGCAGATCAAACAAATGGAAAAAGAAATGAAGAAGTTGCAAGGCGGACAAATCAATGTCGACGATCTTGCAGCCAAAGCATTGAGCTTTAAAACGAAATCAGGATCTGCAGCGAAATTGGTTCTTGCCGACGTGGCTTTGGATGACAGACAAGTTCTTGCCGAAGTGACAGACCATTTGAAAAACAAAATTCAAAATGGTGTTGTCGTTGTTGTCGGCCAAGGTGAAGGTTCTCATCCTATCATCGTAAGCGTCTCTAAAGACATCACAGGCGAAACAAAAGCCGGTGATCTTCTAAAAGAAGTCGCAGCGGTCATGGGTGGAAAAGGCGGCGGTCGCCCTGACTTCGCTCAAGGCGCAGCCCCCAATCGTGGCAGCCTGCCTCAGGCGTTTGATAAAGTAAAAACACTTCTTGGTGTTTAAAAAGAAAAAGGGAGTCGAAAGACTCCCTTTTTTATTTTCCAATTTGAATTTTAGACTACTCGCAATTCATCTCTGTCCAGTGCTGCTTGACGTGAGACACGTAAGCCTGGAAAACGTCCGTCAAAGCGCCACAAAGATCTTTACGGCCGCGACCGCACGAGTCTTGCTCTTCACCCAAGTTCACGCGCTTTTCATTCACAAATAACGAAGCATAGCCCGGTTGATATTTCATCGCACAGATTTGATCGTCTGCTGGAACCGACGCCGCACAAATATTTGCACCGGTTAAGATGGTCTTAAGCTCTTGCAAGCTTCCAGAATCCAAACAACGCTTTTGCAAAACAGCGTTGGAATCATCCATCAATTGAATAGAACCTGACTGCAAAGAAATCACCAGGCGATAAGGTGTGACTTCCGATGCTTTTTGAGCCACAGCACCATCTTCAGAAATGTTTGGAATTTCAACGTAAGTCACTTTACCGGCTGTCGGTGTCGAAGACTCCCCATTGGAGCTTTGCGGAGGAAGATTGACCGAAACGTCACTCGCCGCAAGATCCAATGACTGCATCTGGTTCTGAGCACAGTTTTGGAATCCCAAAACGAGACACAATGTCGCTACGAGTGCCAAGACTCTTTTCACAATTCCCCCCTGATTTCACGTCTCGTAATGAATAAAAGCAATATCCATTCCGGGCTCAGACCTACGTAATATCGGGATAACCTGTTATAAACTTAACGCTGTATTAAGAGTTTGCAGGAGCTGTCTCACCTTGAGGAAGACAGTATTTTTGAACAAGCTCCACCACCGTTTGCTTGCGCACGGGCTTGCCACAGTGTTCATCGGCTCCCGCATTGAGACTTTTCTCAATATCTTCCATAAAACTATTCGCAGAGATCACAATCACCGGTGTTCGCGTTCGATTCTGCATGCGTTCCAAATCGCGAAGCTTGCGAATCGTATCAAGACCCGAAATGCGCGGCATTTGGACATCCATGAAAATCAAATCATAGTGATTGCGTTCCCACATTTCCAAGCACTCATAACCGCCATACACAGAATCCACGGTGACGAACTCAAGCTTTTTCATATAGGCCTTGAGAAGCATGTGATTTTCATCCATATCATCGACAATCAAAACACGACGAACCATCACCCCGGCCTCACGCGTCGGCTGCAGGACAGGAGGTGCTGCAATTCGCGTTGTCCAACGCACATTCCACGGCTCTGCTTTACGGCTTTTCATAAGGATTGAAAAATAAAACTTCGATCCTAGATATTGCTGACTTTCACAGTGCAACTCCCCGCCCATCAATTGCACGACTTTCTTGGAAATACTTAAGCCTAAACCCGTGCCACCAAATCGGCGAGTCACCGAAGAGTCCTCTTGCCCAAACTCATCAAAGATCTTTTGCATATTTTCTTGAGCGATACCGATCCCCGTATCTTTCACCTCGAAAAGAAAATATTCATGACCCGCATCGTTCCCCGGAAAAGGCTTCACTGTAAGTTCAATGGTACCGCGATCTGTGAACTTCACGGCATTACCCAAAAGATTCATCAGCACTTGTTTTAAGCGCAAAGAGTCGCCAACAATCCAACGATCTTGTTCTGGTCCATTAAAATGAAATTGCAAACCTTTGCGCAGAATTGCAGTTGAAACCAACGCCTCTACTTCACGAATTAAATCACTAAGTAAAAACTCACGACTTTCCAATTGCATTCGACCGTACTCGAATTTTGAAAAATCCAAGATATTATTGAGCATGCTCAACAAAGTATCGCCGGCGCTTCTCAATGCGCCCAGAAGATCCTTTTGTTCACCGTTGAGTGGAGTTTCTTCGAGCAGTTCTGCCGATCCCAACATCGCATTTAGCGGCGTGCGGATCTCATGGCTCATTGTCGATAAGAACAAGGACTTTGCTTTGGTTGCCGCTTCAGCTTTATCGCGAGACTCACGAAGTTCTTCTAGAACCGATTTATCCTGAGTCACTACATATTTGCCCGTGAGCCACACCATCAGCGTTAAAAAGAAATACGCAGTCAAAGCCACAAAACCAAAGAACACCAAACGGAAATACAAGCCGGAGTAGGCTTCCGTTTTTTCCTGGTAGATAATCATATGCCAAGGACGTCCCTTAAGAGGTTTAGAATAAGTGAGATACGTCTTTCCATCGGCTCCGGGAAAGTCCTGAAGCTTCTGCCCTTGAATATTAAATATTTTTTGCACAATTGTCGGCATACGGCGGAATTCATCTTTCGTGAATGCCCGAAGATATTTGTATCCCACCAAAGGAAGATCACGAGCAATCAGCGGCAACACCGGACGACCGTGACTATCCACGATAATGACTCCACCGGTTTCTCCTAAACGGAACGAACCCAGACGGTGCGCGATATCGCTGGCCAGGGTATCAATTCCGACAACACCTTCAAGTTTTCCATCGGAATAGATCCCCATGGTTGTGCTAAACATGACTTTTTCCATGTAGCCTTTGTCGAAATAAAAATCCGAAAAATTCACTCCCGGGTGGCCATCGTTCATAGCCCACCATTGCGCCTCGGGATCCGTGTAATAACCAGGCTCTGGAAACTGTTCAGACACAAAATAATGAGGATCATTGTATTTCGGATTCGCAAAGAGAGAGTAATCCCTGTGCACCACATAGACATAAGAACTTTTGCCAAAATATTTTTTAGCCAGTTGCGGAGCCAAAGCAAAGTACGCGTTAAACTGCGTTGAGTGAGGTGCTATCGTTGAAGCAGCGAAGTTTCTGAACTTTTCTACACGGGAGGACGCGGGCATAGCTTCGAAAAGATCCACCATGCTTTTTAACTTTTGAACGTTCGCCTCAAGAATAAAAATATCCGTATTAAGACGGTCGACTTCGCGGGAAAGGGCGGGCTCCATGCGTTCACGGATAGCTCTTTGTTCGGAAATAAACAAATGCGTCCCGTACACTCCTATCACCAAAAGGAGAATCAGAGTTGTCACCAACTGATTGAGCCAAAAAATGTGGACCAGTGTCAGCTTTTGTTTCATCGATTCCGCAATTAGAAGTTAATACCTGCGCCGATAGTTCCAAAGAACGTCGTCAGCTTCGCGCCAGAGCCATCCGATTTTTTTTCAAAGTAATAATTCTTCGAACCAAAACCGGCTTCACCAAAAAATCGGGGCGTCCACATCACCTTTCCATGAAAGTTGATAACGTAATCGTTACCCAAAGAAATGTCGCTGTCTGTGGAGGAAACGTATTTAATAAATTCCATATCCACCCACTTTGGATAATTCATAAATGGAATTTTGCTAAACCAATAATCCAACACGCGTGGCATTGAGCGGGCCCAGAAAAGACCCACACCTGTTTTTGGAACGGTCAAATCACCGACTTGCATGGATTCATAAGCTAAAATCAAACCCACCGCTTCATCTTTTTCCCATAGGCCCGGATTAAAACGGTAGCGCAGATCCGCTTGCGCTACTTTTAGATCGACGTCTTCACTTGAACCCGTGTCGTCGGAAGCCGGAAGCTTCGTGATTGATGTGAAATAACGAGCGCTCACACCCCATCTTTGTTTTGAAAGATAGTAATTTTGCCAACCAAAGATGTCGTTAAACCACCAAGAAACGTGTCCTTCACCCAACATCACAAAGTCACTGCCGCTGGTAAGAACCCCCGTCAAACGCAAACTCGCCTCACCCGCGCCACCGCGATAAATGTCCAAATAAGACTTGTGCGTTACTTTTTCGCCTGGAATTTCAAGGAAGGCCGTGTTCATCGCAAATTTTTCAGGAGCCGAAAACTCCCAGACCTGCAAATGATCTTCAACATCTTTAACCGTCATTTTGTCCTTCGCCGAATAAGTTCCCAGCAACGATTTATCAGAAATATAACGGCGGTCTTTCTGTCGAGGAGGATCCGTGATTTCCAAGGCATAACTGAAAACCCCGCCGGATTTTCCAGGCAGGATCAAACGCGCATTTTTTTGAACGACGTCGGCCTGCCACAAATCACGAGAAGCTCCAATGGTGCTTTCAAAACCCAAAAATTTTGTGACCTTGCTATAGTCATTGCCAGGAAGAATCTGCGCTTCCGCTTTCAGTGGAGCAGGAAGTTCCCCCGTGAGAGTCACCTGACCTTCTTTTTCAGATTCAATCATGTCTTTGATAACAGGAGAAATTGGTTCAGAAACGAATTCATAAGTAGCATTATTATTCAGTGTCGCCAGGAACTGAACCGGGGCACCAACTGCGACCTCTTCGACACCTTTTAATTTCTTTTCTTCGTTTTGAATAATCACGCGAGCCGTGGCTTCTGATTTAGCCGGTCCCATTTGCATGCTAGATTCTTTGATTTCAATTCCGTACCACGCAGTACAAAGACTGGAATAACCTTTTTCGACTTCAGAACGTAGACAGAAACGAAAATGCTCGCCATCTTTCCATTGCGGAGCTTTTGCTCCTTTTAGATCTTTAAACGACCAAACGCCTGTGCCCTCGACCTTCTGTTTCCACAGTTCTTTTCCCTGCTGATTGATGACGGTGATTTCGCCACCTGGAACTAACTCCGGATTCCATGTGAAGTTCAAAGATTCATTTTCCAATTTTGCAGAGAAAGAATCGCCATCAAAGACAAGACCGTTGATTTCCAGCGATTTGCCTTTGGATTTTTTTAAATCGTAATCAATCTGCGGATTTTTGATTTTCAATTCTTGATCCATCACCGCAAAGAACAAGGGCTTAGAATACTCTGGAGATTTTTTCTCTGGCGGAGTTTGAGCAAAAGCGAAAGAAATCCCGAAGCTGATGCAAATCAAAGTTGCGAAAACGATCTTCACAGTAACGTCCTTCTTTATTTATCCTTAACAATCAGAATAACCGCCAAACGCAGCTCTGTCCGTTAAATCACAATGAATCAGACTTTGTGCTAGCAAAGAATATGCGTCCATTTTTCCAGGAATTTCCACCCTATCGCCCGATAGTGCGATGCATTTGCATTGCCTCACAGTCCAGCGTGAAATAGCCTCCCTACCGTTTGACACCTAATGGAGGGTTTTCATGAAAAAGCTTATCGTAGCAGCTTTGGTTCTTATCGGTTCTTCTGCAATGGCAGACACAACAGTTTTGAAATGTGTAGTTCCAGAAAGTACTTCTGTGAGCTTGAACATTGATCTTGCTGACGATCAATCAGCAGATTTCGTTATCGTTTCTTTGAATGAAAAGAGCGCTCAATCTGTGTTCTTCTCTCAAATGGATAAAGGCACTGTAGCGGCGCAAATCCAAAATGGTTTCTTGAATCTTTTGGCTTTGACTGACAAATCTTCTCAAGAAGATGGCGTTATCAAAAACACAGGTTTCTTGGGCTTGGGTAAAGAAGCTGATGGTTCTTTCGGTGGTTTCCTTGCAGCTAACGGAAACATCTACCCACTTTCTTGCACAACAAAATAATTTTTTGCTAACAAGAAAAACAAAAAAGGCTCCTCACAAGGGAGCCTTTTTTATTTCTATCTTCCGATCACCGCACCGGCATTGGATTTCAAGCACTGCACTTTGCATTTCTCATCGACGCTGACAAGAGTTCCCGGGATACATGTAAGATAAAGCGGACGTATCAACGACAAAGCCTGTTGATGGCTCACATGTTTTGAACATTGTTTTTTCATGACGTCTTGAACAGACTCGACCTTTCCAGCATACGCCGGAGATTTTAAAGACAGCAAAGCCACAATAAGAAAAATAAATCGGACGATTTTCATCATTAGAAATCCGTCCTTAAACTGAGGTACAAAGTTTTCACTTCGCGATCAGAAGATACAACCGGACCAATGAAGGTCGGTAAATTTGAAAACTGCTGCCAACGAAATCCTGCACGGACCGTTGCAAAGTCCATCCATTTTTTCGTGAAATAAAAGTGATGACCAACCCCGTTGGTGCGATAAAAGCGCGTGAGGTCTTCGTCAGCCGAAGAAAAATAGAGAGAATTCTTAGAACCCTCCAACCACTCATAGCCCGTTGCCCACTGATCTTTTCTATAACGCAAAGAAATCAGAGCAACATGTCCATTGAGCGTGTCGGAATTTTTCGTCGTTCCAAAGCCAGTTCCCGGTCCGTTGAAAAAACCATCGCTCTCTGTTTGATTGAAAGTGTAGTTTAAAGAGACATCAAAATTTCCGCGATCAATTCCTAACATTTCCACAGAAGCGGTAGCCGCACGAGAAGTAATACTTAAATTGGAAGTACCCGCACCTGATGAAAACGGCAGATTGGAAAACTGATAGGCCTGCAGAATAAATCCAAGCTCATCCGTAAAAGATATATTTTTTGAAGAGTAATCCGACTGCAGCGCCACCAAATCAATCAAGGTATTTAAAGAAGTTCCCGTCGGAACTCCCGCGTTGGTGTCAGACTTCGGAGGACTGAGGTTTTCATCATTCGCCCCTGCTCGTCCGCCGTTCACATCACTAAAAGGTGTGTATAAGGCTCGCAGCGCCCATTGATTTCCCTCAGACAATTGCGAATCCAGACGATAGGTCAAGGCCGCGCCATCCAAAGGAGAGTTGTAATTCATTAAAGGATAAGTTCCCTGGCGCGGTCGCATATCCCAATAATTTGTCGGAGAGCCATGCACCGTCGGAAGACGACCTACCGATAACGTCCAAGCACTTTGCGCCGGAGATAAATCCACATACGCCCGTTCAAGATAAATCGTAGACCCCGTATTCCCGTAGGCAACATCCAAGTCATCATTGAATACACCGTCAGATCCTTGCTCTCTCCAGCGATTGAAAAACTTTGTCGCCGTCGTGCGCGAGTAAACTTTGATCTGCGGACTGACTTCTGCATCCGCGTTCAAAGAAAAACGCAAATGCCAATAGTCCAAACCCTTGTGATCTTTAGCGACGGGGTAGGTTTCTTTAACGGCGATATCATTGTAGGAACTCACCAGAGTTCCACTGAAAGAAAAGTAGTTCAAAGTTTGATTGGCTTCGAGTTCCGCAAGTCTTTGCTCAACACTTTTCGCAGGCGCGACCGACGTCATCACCGCTGGCTCTTGCGCCAGGCAAATACTGCTAAGAATGAAAGTGAAAACAAAAATAACTTTCACGATGAACCCCTCATCTTCGGGATTAACATCCTGAAAGGTTCGAATCAATCAGAGGAAAATTACAATTCGGAAAGAATTTCGAGAGAGAAAAAACCAAAAAAAAAAGGGAGCTGAAACAGCTCCCTTTTCTTCTCCGAAAACTCGAAACGATTAACGTTTAGAGTATTGGAATCTACGACGAGCGCCGGCTTTACCGTATTTTTTACGCTCAACCATACGAGGATCACGCATAACGAATCCAGCTTTCTTCAAAGTACCTTTGAATTCAGCGTTGAATGCGATCAATGCACGAGTGATACCCAAACGGATTGCACCAGCTTGTCCAGACTCACCACCACCTGAAACAGTGATTTTAGCGTCGAACTTGCCAAGTTGGCCCAATAGATCAAGAGGCTGTACGATCACCATGCGTGATTGCATACGGCTCAAATAATCATCAGATTTTTTTCCGTTGATTGTGATTGTGCCTTTACCAGGCTTCAAGAAAACGCGCGCTGAGCTCGTTTTTCTTCTTCCAGTTGCATAATAGAATTTATCTGCTGCTGCCATTGTCTACTCCGATTACTTCTTAGTAGGAAGTGTGTAAAGAGCTGGCTTTTGAGCAGCATGAGGATGCTCAGCACCAGTGTACGCCTTCAATTTCATGATAACGTGACGAGAAAGCTTGTTTGTAGGAAGCATTCCGCGCACAGCTTCGTGCATGATGAAAGTAGAATCTTTCTCTTTTGCTTGAGCTGCAGTCATCTCTTTCAAAGAACCGAAGAAACGAGAGTGACGGAAGTACTTCTTGTCATCCCATTTAGTTCCAGAAAGCTCCATTTTGTCCGTGTTAATAACGACAACAAAGTCACCAGTATCAACGTTTGGAGTATAGATAGGCTTGTTTTTACCACGAAGAATGTTAGCAACAGTTGTAGCTACACGACCCACTTTTTGGTCAGCGGCATCAACGATCCACCATTTTCTTTCAACTTCATCTGCTTTTGCATTGAAAGTTTTCATTATAAAGGTCTCCAGTTTCATTTGAACGCATCAGTTTTACCGTCTGTGCATTCGGCAAAAATATGTTTGAGTTTAACAACGGGCTCTTACACTATTTTGCGGGAAGGGATGTTTTAAAGTTCTATACACCGGTTGTCAAGGTCCTGAGGATAATAAACTCTCATCAAATAAAGGCCCTGAGCTGGCGCCGGAGGACCGGCCTGGCGGCGATCCATAGCACTAATTATCTCCGCCATTTTACTAGGGTTTTCGCCTTTGCGCTCAAGCATTAGCGAGGTTCCCACGATATTGCGAACCATTTGCTTTAAAAAGCCATCGCCCGTGATATCGAACTGCAAAACATCGGGACGGCGCCATTTCCAGTCGGCCTGGAAGATCTCGCGGACCGTGTCTTTAATAGGTGTTCCGACCGATTGAAAGCTCTTAAAGTCATGATTTCCCAAGAGAAATTTAGAACTCGCCTGCAGATGTTCAAGGCTCACGTCCTTCCGAACCCAATCGGCGTAACGGTTCATGTGAGCACTCGGGCGAGGACGATTCAGAATCAAATAACGGTAAGTCTTGTGGGTCGCTGATAAAGTGGCATGAAACTCTTCGGGAGCGATCCACGCCTTTTTCACGACAATAGAAGGAGGCAAATGAGAATTCAGGGCCCAACAAATGTCCCATTTCTTAGCCGGATCAATCTTGCGATGCGTAGAAAAGTGGCAAACTTGGTTCAAAGCATGGACGCCTGCATCCGTGCGACCCGAGGCAAAAAGCGTGATCTTTTCGTTAAAGACTCTCTCTAAAGCCTTTTCGATCACGTGAGCCACTGAAATTTGGTCTTCTTGTTTTTGCTTCTGCCAGCCGCAGAACCCGGTCCCGTCATAGGCGACGGTAAAGCGCACTTTTGTAGTCATGGCGGGAAAGTACCAGCTTCGCCTCGTCTTCACAAGGGACCCGGTACCTTTTTCTTTTACGGAGTCTTCGGTTGTGCCGGAGCCTCTGGAGCTGGAGCTTGTGCTGGTGGTTGAGTCGATGACTTACAAATCTCGATTGTCGTACCTACGTCAACAACGGAGTAAATCTCACGAATCTCTTCGTTCGTTACAGCCATGCAGCCTGCTGTCCAGTTGTACGGATGGAAGCCCTGAACGAATCTTAAGAAATCCGGTCTGTCAGGATTTGGAAAACCGTGAACCATGATATTGCCGCCGGGAGATTTTCCCTTTGAGCGCGCGTATTCCGTATCGGCTTTGTTTGGATAAGAAACGTGAAGGCTTAGGTAGTAAGCGCTTTGCGGATTTTTACTGTCGATATAGTAAATGCCTTCAGGAGTTTTTTGGTCGCCTTCGAATTGTTTGTGACCATTGGGTTGAAGACCGAAAGCCACTTTGTAAGTCTTAAGAACCACGTCGTCTTGAATCAGGTAAAGATCCTTACGATCTTTAGAAACCAAAATGCGATCGACTTTCTTTTTGTCTTTGATGAAGCGGCCGAACTGATCCGAGTTCAAGTGAGGAAGAGTGTCGACGACGCGCTTGATATCATCGCAATAACGAGTTTCAGCCAACGCCGTAGAAGCCACCACAAAACTGAGAAGAAAGAATAATGTTTTCATGAGAGCAGAATTTACAGGTCTTCGAAGGTTCCCACAATAAGGCCCTCGCGGAACGGGAAATAAGGAAAGGACCGTCAAAAGAGTCGACACATTCCACGAGCTTCCGAGGGACAATGACGTTTACGACATTGTCCTCTTTTCAGGGTCCCTTGACGAAATACGGCGCTCATCGTACTTCTTGCCATCATTTTAAAAACCTAACCCTTTTAAGGAGTACCTCATGAAAGCATTTATCGTAGCTATGATGTTAGTTGCTGGTCCTGCAATGGCGCAAATCAATGTACAAGACGAAACTATCAGCTCTCGCCCAGACGATTTCGAAGTTGAATTTTTGAGCTGGTGTGAAGACAACAAAGTTATGGGTCAAAATTATTCAACGGGCGCTGTTGAACTTCGCGCTGATTGCTCAACTCAAGGTTTGACTTGCAAGACATACAACATCTTCCGCATGAACAGATCCATCTACACAGCAGCTTGCGTAGAAAAATAATTTAAACTTTCAAAGTTTAAAAAACAAAAAAAACCGCATGAGTTCTTCATGCGGTTTTTTTATTTCTACCAAGTCTGTAGATGGTTCAGAGGCAGGCGGATGATTTTCCACCAAGGATCTTTGTACTGATCCACACCCAAAGAGTCTTTGATGTAGATCCATTTTCCCGTCGATGATTTCACCATACGGAATGTGATGTTGATTTTTGAATCGTTGTTGCGAATGAAGATGTTTGTCTTATAAACGCAGTTGTTCGACACATTTCCTGTGATCATCACGCTCAATGTATCATCTTTTTCTTTAAACTTAGACCAGTGCACGTTGTGCAAGATCGAAGCTTGAGGCTTTTTATTTAAAAGCTCTAAATCCGGAATCGGCAAGATCGGAATTGGAACTGTAATACCGACGCAAGCGACGGCTTCTTTGTATTCTTCGCTGATGTCGATCACGTCATCGCCGACGTTCAACAAAACTTCCGGGAACGACGTTGTTAGGTTTGGATTAAACACCGTCGCAGAGATTTCAGAGTTCCAAGGAATCAATGGCGTGGAAATAAATTTTTGCTGAAGAAGCAAAGACACTCTCACACCTAATAGATCTAATTCCTCGTGAGTGTAGTTCCCATAGTGGTGACCCATTTCGTGAACAAGGATCGCAACAGCTTCGGGAATTGAGACCGGATCGTAACCTTCGGCTTCGCTTTTAGTGTAAAGAAGATCCGAGTTGATGTAGATCGGGCTTCCGACAGTGCTTCCTGTTTTTGCCACACGAACAAGGCCATCGATAATAAAAGAACCTGGAGCATTTTTCTCAGAGGCAAAGATCAGTTGCTTGTTCGCCTTTTCCAAAGACATGTGGTCGTAGATCTCTTGCAAAAGACCGCGCTGGCGTTCGTTGAGTTTGCAGGAATCTGATTTCAAGCAAATCTGAATGTACTTATCGAGTTTCTCGTAAGCATAGAAAACGTTTTTCTCGGCGATACCGCCACCGTTATTTACAAGATCTCCGCCGCGCAAAATTCTTGCGTTGGCAGACACGGCTGAGGCACTCACAATCAGGCTCAGGATAAGAGCGTTCAACTTCGTCATTTAGTCCTCCGATTCCCTCTGAAGTTTAGTAAGAGGAAACAGTTGAAAAGAGAGCGTATAGACTTCAGAAACTTCGCCCTCTTCTAGCAAACTAGCTATTTTTTTACGAGTCTTTAGTAGGATTTCCTTGGCCTGTGGCAATTTTTCCGGGTTCACGGCCATTGTCACAGAGCCGAATTCCCGCGTATTGACGGGATCTCGGTGTAATGATTCTTCCGCCAGGCGCAGATTTTGACTGTGATGCTTTCTAATTGCCGCTGAAGGAATTTCATTAGAAGTTGTTAATGGTTTTACTGTGCGCTCCATGCGCCCGCGCACTTTTTTTATGAGCTCCAATCTAAAGAGGCGCTCTAAAGCGACTTCGGCTTCTTCAATCTTTATATTAAGACGTTCAGCAATCCATTCCGGCTTTGCGGAGTTTGTCTTAAGCTTTGCGAGATTCAGAATCGCTATATAATGCCAATCCGCAATCAGACGAAACGTGTCTTCATCGAGCATGGTGCGATCGTCGACTTCCGTACGTGCCGCGGTTTCTTTGTAGCTCGCCCAAATCTGCTCTTTTTCCAGAGGAGAGATCAAAAGTTTATCCATCACTTTTTGCACATTGGATTTAGAGAGAGATCTTTTTCCAGCGAGAACATCTGAAAGACTTGTCACGCCGACATCTAAATCGCGGGCAAATGCACGGATGGAATAAGCGGAATTGCGCATCTGTCTTTTCGCTAATTCCTGGATTAATAGATTTTTTACAGTCATTTCCATGCCGCATTACTAGCTCAAACCCTGTTTAAATGCAAGCTCTCGGGACGGATTGTCCCGTTTTTAAAAGTCGGGACACTATGTCCCGACCAGGGTCTAGACACCGGAATTCAGGTCGGATACTTCTAGTCGTGTTCCGAGATACGAAACAAAAACAAAACAACCTTATTAAAGGAGAAATGAAAATGAAAAAACTATTTGTAGCAATCGCGTTGGTATTGGGTGCAGCACAAGCTCAAGCATACACGGCTCCAGCATGGGCATGTAACTTGGGTTTCAAAGGAACGGCTCACGGCTTCAAAGTGATCTTGGGTAAATACTCTTACGAAGGCCGCGGTGATTTGAACTGCGTGAGCCTCACAGGTCAAACTGCTCACTACCCTGTGACAGTCTCTATGAAAGCAGCTCCGCTTTCTCCGCAAGTAGCCATCGGTCGCATGGAATTGACAGGTCAAGCGGCAGAGATCGCATTGTTTGACAGCAATCCAGAATCAATCTTGGGCACATACTATGTAGCACAAGCTCAAGGTGCGGTTCTTGGTGGTGTTGGTATCATCACGGCAACTCGCGTAGACCTTCCTGAGATGGCATTGAAAGTGTCTTTGCAATTCGCAAAAGGTCTTGGTGTGAATCTTGGTATCAACCGCATGGAAATCGCGCTTGATCAATCTCGCTAGTCTTTTCTAATTGAGCAAAATGAAAAACCCGAGTGTCACGACGACCTCGGGTTTTTTTGTATTTAAATTTTAGAAAAATCATTTAGTAATCGACCACCACACCGGCGCCAACGATGCTCGATGTGAAATCCAAGTCTTCGTTAAATGTATTCAGATAACGATAATCCAAAGACACCCATAAATTTGAAATGCCGTATTCAGAGCGAAGAGTGAAAGCCGTGTCTCTATTCATCGCAGAGATATTAAACAACATTCCCGCAGCTCCGTAAGCTCCCGGAGTTCCGACCGCTGACGGTGTTTTTCCGTCGTCGCGGAATTCACCCACAGCGACGTAAGTTCCGCCACCCGCGACATAAGGAGCGAGCCATTGGCGTGACATCCACTCCAAACGATAGACGATACCTACGTTTAAAGGAATGGCTACGAAAGTGTATTTTTCTTTCGGAGTCAGTCCGCCCATGGATGCATCCACGAAGCGACCGTTTCCGTGCGCGACTAAGAATCCAACACCGGCTTGCACACCCAATTTTCCGTAACCGGAAAAAGGTTGCCACTCATAATCAAACATCATCACCGGCTGTTGACCGTCAGAGTACATCATCTCAAACGTCGTTCCATCGGCGGCTGTGATTTTTGGCGGGTCCATCATTCCAAAACGGAAGGAACCTGTTTGATCGTACTTGCCAGTCTCTTTTGTTTTATAAACGTAAGCGCCTTCTTTGGTGATGGCGATAAGTCCTTTGGCGGCTTGCGGATGGTGAATGTATTCCACACCACCTTTGGAAGTGCGTTGAACCACATTGGAAGGCTGTGCTTGTTGCACAGGTTTTACTTCGACAACCGGTTCAGCAGGAATCACTGCTGGAGCTTCTTCCACAACAGGGGCTTGCGGTTCTTCTTCAAGTTGCAACTCTTCTTCCAATTTTTTGTCGGACTTAGGTTGCTCGTTCAAATTCACGGTTTCTTTTTTTGCAGGAGCTTCAGGCTCAGAACTTTTGATTTCGTCTTCAATGGACAGAGCTTCCGCTTCATCCGGAGAAGTCGGTGCATTCTGAAGAGTATCAAATTCATTTTCTTCCTGCACAAAAGGAGGTTCTTGCGGAGCAGATTCTTCTTGAGCACGAACGGTATGAAAGGAAACGACGGCAAGCAATGCAACGACGTATTTTGGCCAGGATCTCACAGCTCACCTCGGAATCTTCTTCCCAGAACCAGACGGCGATAAAGTTCGATAATTGAAAGTGTCGCCAAAGATAAGATAACAAGAGTCGTCCAGAATCCAAAAGCCACACTCATGCGTGCAAAAAATAAAAGAGGCCAAAGTCCGACGCGTACAAAGCCTTTGCTTACTTCACTTTCGGCAATGAGATTGGCGTAATAAGGACTGTGCTTGTAATAGAATTTTACAAACGAACGGCCCCAAGAATGCGTGAGTAAGAATTTGTTACGGAAATCTCTAAAGCTTTGAACTTCCGGAGCCATGTCGCTGCCAAAAGCCGCTGTCGCAATAAAACAGTGCTTATCATCAAGAAGACCGATCACTTCCGATGGCGTCGTGCAAAGCTCTGCCACCGTTACTGGAGATCCCGGTGTTCCAGGAATGGGCGTAAAGAAAGAAATAATTCCCGTGGTATCTTGATTCGCCATGACCGTGCAGTAGTGAACGCCATTATCAAGGCCTGTGATGCGATCATCCGCGACCGGAGGATCTGCGGATTTATTTACAGAAACACTGTAGTAAGTTGAAGCGTTGGAAAGACGAGCGAGAATGGCCGTTTCCGCTTCACCCGTCGTTTGTTCTGCCTCAGTGAAGAACACTAGATTTGAATATTCAAGACCCCCTAAAGGGGTTGCCAGTTTTGTTGCAGAAATCACAAGCTCATCAGCATAGATTTTTCCGTCGCCAGGGTAAGCTTTGAAATGACAGAAGCCACTGTTATCCGCTGACGCCGTCGTATTGCAATCTGTGTAGAACCACTCTGTTCCCGGAGTAGTGCTATCAACATAACGAACAGTCACTGTAAATGTTAAAGACTCAGTCGTAGTGGTTCCGTTGCTTGTGGTATCAATTCCAACGGTAAGGTCCTTACTGAAGCTTGCTTTACAATTGCTGTCGTTATTCGCGGCCCCACACAATGTTCCCCAAGGGATTTGTGTATTAAGAATGGTTCCACCATCCTCAACAGTTTGTGTAACGGCGTTTATTTTATCTTCTCCAACCTTTACAAACGGAGAAGGGCTCGTTCCCGCAGCGCCTTGAAAAGACGTACGAATAACAAGATTCAAATTCACATAAGCGTTTGTCTTATTACAAGGCCAAAGCTTCGAGCCACCGATATCAGCACCCGTGCAACTATCACAAGTACTAGTCCCATCCATTCCGGAAGCACAAGTTCCAGCAAAACCACCATAAATCTTAGGCTTAGTAGCATCCGAAATATCTTGATTAGAAGCCCCACTGATAGACACCAAAGTCATCGTGGCAAAGCTAGAAGAAGAAATAAAAAGACCACCAACCAAAGCCATAAAAGCTTTAGCCTTAACAGATCCCATCTGAATTCCAATCCTTGGAAATAGAGCCATACTTAATCGAACCATGCCAAAGTCCGGAAGTCAAAAAAACCCACCCTCCAAGACTTTTGTCGCAACATTCAGAGACGTTCAAAACAAGATCCAGATACGTGAGCTCTCGGTACGTCAGTGTGGGTGTAGGAGCCTTAGGCACTCCCTCTCCGTCAGACACGGCATCCTGCCTCGCCGCGCTTTGATACGACATCGTGTCGGCGCGGAGGTCTGACTCCGCGGAAGTGCCTAAGGCTCCTACACCCACACTGCCGACGAAGTTCAGTAACTAGAACATTATTTTGTAGCTTGAAAATCGCGCTATTTGAGGACACATCAACATGTCCCAAGCGAGATGGATTTAAATTGCCGAGACGCTTTTGGAGATAGTTGCGTTCGGAATTTAACCAGCTAAATCCCTTACCTATTCGGGCATCGCGAGTTCCGCAGCAGCAGATCCCAAAGGGATCGCGTCCGCGAGGACTGTCTGAGCAGTGACCGGATAGGTAAGGGATTTAGCTGGTTAAATTCCGCACCCGGAACTAACTAAAAAAGATCTTCTCCGCGATTTGAATTCCATTGAGGGCTGCACCTTTGCGGATGTTGTCTGATACGACCCACATTAGGTACATTTTTGGGTTTTCTGGGTCGCGGTGGACGCGGCCTACGTAAACCGGGTCTTTTCCGGAAACGTCTCTTGCTAATGGGTAGACGCTTTTCTTTGGTTCGTCTTGGACGACGATGCCTTCAAATCCTGAAAGAGCTGTCATCACTTCGTCGCGATTTGCGGCTCTGTTGAGTGTGACCCATACGGATTCACTGTGCGCATTCAATGCTGGGATACGCACTGTGAATGCTGAAACTTTTAGGTTTTCCTGGCCTAAAATTTTTCTGGTCTCTTTCATGATTTTGACTTCTTCACTGCAGTAACCATCATCACCGAACGAGCCGATTTGTGGGATGCAGTTGAACAAGATCGTGTGCGGGAATGTTTTTGGATCTTGAGGTTTGTCGTGGTTCGCTGTTTGTTCAAGAAGTTCGTCGTAACCACCTTGACCGGCGCCGCTCACCGCTTGATATGTACTGACTCGCACTTCTTCCAAACCGAATTTTTCTTGAAGAGGTTTCAACGCGACTACCAACTGAATTGTTGAACAGTTGGGATTTGCGATAATCTGTGGTTTTGAATTTTTATCGACCAGGTGGCCATTCACTTCGGGAACGACCAACACTGTGTTCGGGTCCATGCGGAAGGCGGCTGAGTTATCCACTGCAAACGCTCCGGCTTTCACTGCCTTTGGAGCCCATTCTTTAGAGATGTCATCTCCGGAAGAAAAGAAAACTAAATCGAGGCCGTCGAAACATCCTTCTTTTAAAACTTGCACGGGCCAAGCCTTGCCTTGCAGCTCGATCTTTTTTCCCAATGAGTTTTCGGAAGCAAAAGGGCGCAGTTCCTCGATTGGGAACTCGCGCTCTGCTAAGATGTTCATGAACGTTTGGCCGACCATTCCGGTCGCGCCGACCACTCCGACTTTAAGTTTTCTTTTCATCTTTCTTGGCCTCTTCTTCCTCTTCTTCGAGGACTAAGTCGCTCTCGTGCACTTGTGCTGGAGCGTACACACTCGGCTTAATCTTACGAATATTTTTACCAAGTCTGAAGATACCAAAGACTGCGCCCAATGCGGCATAGCCCATGAAAAGAACAAAGAGCATCACTTCAGGACGAAGTGCTACGACAACCAACACACCGACACCCAAGATGAGGTAACGGAATGGCAGGCGCTCTTTCAAATCCAAATCTTTAAAGCTGCGGAAGCGGAAATTGCTGACCATCACAAGGGCCAATAAAATCGTCATGATCAAAAGACCATAGTTACCAAGCGGTTCTAGTTCCAAATCTTGGAATGCCAAAACAGACGACGCCACGATACCTGCGGCCATGGGAATTGGCAGACCTTGGAAATAGTTTTTCTCAACCACATTGGCTTGCACGTTAAAGCGCGCCAAACGAAGAGCACCACAAGCGACAAACAAGAAGCACGCCACCCAACCCAAACGGCCGAACGGTTGCAAAGCCCATAAGAACAACAAAACGCCCGGAGCCATACCGAAGCTCACAAGGTCACACAAAGAATCGTATTCAGCACCGAACTTACTTGTTGAACGAGTCAAACGCGCCAAGCGACCGTCAAGCTGGTCAAATACCGCCGCGACAACAATCGCGTAAGCTGCGTAAAGATAATTTCCTTTGATGGATTGAATTACTGCGAAGAAACCGGAAAACAAATTTCCCGTCGTCATCAAGTTTGGAAGGATGTAAATGTACATCGCCAAACGTTGTGCTCTAACATCTTCAGAATCTAATTGAGTTTCAATAGCCATAAATCTCCGACAACTTGCTGCTGTTCAAAAAGGTTCAGCCGCAAGGCGGAGGGGTTTATCCGCAACGGAGGCGTACTCAATGTACGTCGGAGTGTAGGATAAGACCCGACAACGCAGTCGGATGGGCCTTTTTCAACAGCAGCCTAGCCGACAATGGTGAAAAATCCAAAGAAATAAAACAAGATCGTAAGGCCGACGGCGCTCATCAGAGGAAGAGTCAAATTGTCATCGAGTTTTCCGATTGGAATCAACTCTGCAAACGCTCCCACGAGGCCCGCAAAAAGACTCACCACAATAAGACGATCCATTAAGTAATTATGATAGAGCAAATAGAGGAATGTCACACCCGCGCACACGAAGAACGCAGCCATGAATCCTTGAATGGATTTGTGGCCAAAGATTTTGTCTTTACCATACAAGATTCCAAAATAACTTGCGATCGGATCAGCGAAAGCCAAGAACAACAAAGTCAAAGCCACGATCTGACGAGGGAACAAAATATCAACAGCCAAAACGCCCGTTAAAAGGAAAGTTGTCCCTGCGAGCTTTTTCACTTCGCTTTGACGCATGATTGGTTTGAACGCGTGAACAGCCCAATCATTCAAAGCTGCGTTTTTTTGACGCAAAAAATCGAAAGGAACAAAAAGAGCCCATGCAATTACCAGGATCGTCATGGACACCGCTGGCGGCAGATAGACATAAGCGAGGAACATCGTGAAGACTCCCGACATATGCCAAATCTTTCGAGCATAATGAATGTCCGAACGTTTTTTTAAATCCACTGGTTGTAAAAATCCTTCAAGCATCATCAATCTATTCCAACCGTTTTAGCCTCTGCAGCAGTGTTGTCAAATGGACGCAGACGAGCACAACGCGGCTAACTTAAAGGCAGAGGGAGGGAATATCAATTCAATTGATACTACTCTAGCGACACGCATTAAGATATTGATTTGTTTATGTTAAATTTGTGAAGAACGCACGCGGATGACCTCTTCCACGGCTTTTCCGGAGCGTTCGCGATAACGAATCGCAATTTCATTGTCGCCCTTTTGCAGCTGGATGAGGTCGGTTTGATATTTGTCAGCCCCGCTGATGAAAACGGAAGCCGTGTAACCATTGCTCTTGTTGACGATTTCAATGTCGCCATCTTTGAAGTTTTTAAGACAGTTTTTTCCCTGAAATTGGACAAAGCCACCAGAGACATCCAACTTGTTCAAAGCCTTCTTTGCACAGCTCACATCATAGTGAGTGAAGTGCGAAATAGCCGGAGCCATCGCCGCCGCCGCTGTCACAGCAGGAATGCTGGCAGGACGACGCTCGCCGATTGTTGTCGCGGAATTTTGCGCAAGTTCATCGTTAGAAAATTCATCGTTGGCCGTCAGCGTGTGAAACGTCGGAATTCCCATTAAGAGAACCAAAACAAGAGTGATAAAAAGAAACTGCGTGTCTGTTGGCTGACGTTTAAACATATCCTCCTACATCGGCGCTTCGAGGCAGGACTTTAGCTGTGTCAAAATGAGAATACCGGCGATTTATCCGCTTTTTGACTCAAGTGTTTCCATATTTCTTCCGTATTTTAGTCTAGTAAATTTCGGGGGAAAGTTACTATGACCAAACGTATTCTCAAAAGGATCCGCAATTTCCGCGTCCTCTCAGGTCTATTGATCACTTTCCTCACTATTTTGAGTTTCCAAAACTGTGCTCCACAAAGCCAAATGTGCACCAGCTCCGGTGCCGATTGCAGTACCGAAAGCGCAAGTTCTAGTCCTTCGACAGATAAGGGTTCCGTCTGGGGCAGCCGTCCCGGCAATGGCAATTCCTCGGGAGTGGGCGTGGGTAGCGGCTCTGGCGGCAGTGGCTCTGTCAACATCGGCTCCAGCGGAAGCGGTGGTTCAGCGACGGGCGGCGGAGGAGTTTCTGTCGGAAGTGGTGGCTCTTCAGGGGGAACTTCTTCTGGTGGCGGCGGTGTCACAGCTGGAGGCAGTGGCAGCACAACAAACACAAGTTTCCGTTTCACAAAACAGCCGCAAAGCGTTTCGGTGATAGAAGGTGCAAGCTTCACTATTGATGCGACTGTGTCTGGCGGAACTTATCCTTACACTTATCAATGGTACAAAGACAATCAAGCGATCGGTAACGGCATGGGTGAGTACAGCTCTTACTTCGACACCGCTTATTCCTACAGCAAAGAAGGCAACTATCACATTGTTGTCAAGGACGCCAAAGGCCAGAGCATTCAAAGCTCGATTGCGCGCGTGACGGTGCAAGAACAGGCGGGCAACTGCCCTGCAGGTTCTTATTTCACTTTCACCAACGCCACGTATGACAGTGGCTATGGATATTTCGCTGACTACTTTGATAGTCCGCGCGGAAAATATTTATTGCATCAAAGCTACGATACGATGAATTTCCTTTATCAGTATCGCAGTTACACGAAGCTTTACGATTACAATGTGCCAAGCACTCTCGCTTATGTCGCGAAAACTTATATCAGTTGTCGCACAGAAATTCCGCGCATTCACACGCCAACACCCAATCCGTCTTATGATGGCGACTGGGGTTACGGCAATCGCTTTAATGACAACGGTTATTGGACGTATCAAGGTGCTGTGAATTTCGAGTGTCACAACAAACGATTGAAATTGATTTCAAACACTTGTAAGTGGGTGCAAAATCCTAATTACAACAATGGCGGCGGCGGCTAGTTACGCCCTGTTCTTGTCTATCACGGCTCCTAAGATTAATAAAAATGCCAGAAGCCGAATCACAAAAATATAGGTGTGAACCTCGTTCTGTATTTGTATAAACAGAAAAAACCATCGTTCAATGGCCAGCAAAAAGAAAGCGGCGGCAAAGATCGCAAAAAAGCGGTCTTTGGTTTTCCGCCAAAACTTCAAAAAGAAAATGCCTGCGACGAACGAAGCCATCATCACAGCGCCATAAATAAAATTATTTAAATCAACCTTGTCCATACTACACCGTATCCCAAATCAAACCGTAAAGCAGAACCGCCATAGCTATTAAAGACGAAAACGCCCGCACCGTCGTGAGGTCATAGTTGGGGCCCAGGCTGAAATCGATCGAAAGAAGAATATTATTAATAGCAATACCGACAAAACAGATGCTGCTCCATAATAACAATCTTGTACGGTTTTGCCGGTAGGCCCGCAAAAGAACTATGGCCACGCCAAGGCTCATCAACGAACAAAGCATGTAGACAAAATAAACCATAGCTAATCCTTCTTAATTTTAAATGCATTCGCGAAGTCTCGAATGCTATCCATGGGTTGAGCGTAAATACTGCTAATTGTGCTGGAGCGACGATGAGCGTAGAGGACCTCAAGATCACCGATGATCCGTACGACATCTGGTTCGTCAGTCAAACGGAAGCTGTCCGTTCTTTCATCGGGAACAACCAACTTCACACTGGCAAGTTCATGGAGCTGTGCCGCTGCATAAGAATTGTTTGTGCGCATTTCTCCACTTAACTCTGCGGCAGTCCAAGAGCGAGAGGGATTTTGTTTTAACAATAAAAGCAATTCCAAGAGAGACACAGAAGAAATATATTTTCTTATGAATTCGCGGATTTCATAGGGGATTTCACTCGACACTTCGCTCCCCTTCTTCTTTGTCACGTTTAGGTACAAGCTTTATAAGATGTTCTATCAGAGTGTTGAATTCAACAGGCTTTGAAAGGTGATCATCACAACCAGCTTCAATGCTTTTATCTTTTTCTTCGTTTAAAGCGTGGGCAGTTAAAGCAATGATAGGTGTTTTATTGCCTTGAGCCCGCAACTGTCGGGTGGCTTCATAGCCATCCATTAATGGCATTTGAATATCCATCAAGATAGCATCGAAATTTCCAGCCAAAGCCTTTTCTACGCCTTCGTGTCCATTGTCTGCGACCTCGACTTGAGCGCCTGCAAGATTTAAGAAATGCACCATCAATGCCTGATTGTCGACAACGTCTTCCACTAAAAGAATGCGCATGGATTTCAAGCGACCATCGCCACGCTTTGGAAATTTTTTGGATTTTCGATTTGTCGCTGTTGCCAATTTGTTTACAAAAGCTGTGTCCGGTAAGGCCGGGGCTTCAACAATAACCAAGAAATTGCTACCGCGCCCTTGTTCACTGCTTACCAAAGAAATGTCGCCGTCCATGGCCCGCGCCAATTGTCGTGATAAAGCCAGTCCCAACCCGGTCCCACCAAACTTGCGTGTGGTAGAACTGTCCCCTTGAACGAAAGGTTGAAAAAGATTTTCGGCATGTTCGCGGGAAATTCCAACGCCTGTATCATTGATTCGAAATTCCATTCTGTCTTTTTCACCCGGATGCTCCTTCGCATGCCACGCCACGTTGACTTCAACGAATCCGCGTTGTGTAAATTTAATAGCGTTACCAATAAGATTCAGAAGAATCTGGCGCAGTCTTGTTGGATCAGAAATGATTGTCCGGGGAATTTCCGTGTCTAAGCCAAAACGGAGCTCCAGTCCCTTGTCCATTGCCTGCAACTGCAACAGGTTTTTGAGGTCATCCAAAAGAATCGGCACATCGACAGCGACTTTTTCCATTTGCATGTGACCGGACTCCACTTTGGAGATATCCAAAATTTCATCGATGATTTTAAGCAACTGGCTGGCATTTCTTTGCACGGTGTGAATACAGTTCACACGTTCTTCGGGGGTTTGATTCGGATCCAGCATCAGCTCTGTAAAACCAAGGATTGCATTCATCGGTGTGCGAATTTCGTGGCTCATGTTTGCCAAAAAGCTGGTCTTTGAATGGCTGGCCGCTTTGGCTTGTTTTTCAGCCTCAATGAGTTTTAATTCTGCGATCTTGCGATCATTGATGTCGGTACAAGTTCCCAACCAACTTCCTACTTGTCCACCGGGAGTGAGTTCGGCAACGACTTTCACCCAGAACCAGTGCCACTCTCCCTGCTGGTTGCGTACTTTCATTTCGACATCAAAGGGTTTTCCTTCCGACATCGAATCCAACCAGGTCTTTAAAAACAGTCTGAGGTCCTCTGGCTGCATGGCGGTCTGCCATTTATCACCGGAACTTTGTTCTAAGGTAAGGCCCGTATAATCCGTCCAGCCTTTATTTACATAATCCAGATTTCCATCGCTACGAGCACGCCACACCATGTGCGGAATGGCGTCGGCTAAATTGCGATACCGTTTCAGACTTTCATTTTCCAGCTCCGCCAAACGAAAGTAACGTTCTCGTCTTTCACTTTCACGAATTCTTTCGGCTTGTTGTTGCAGTTGTCGCGATTTTCTAAATAATTCCAAAAACACGCTGGCTTTGGCTCTTAAAATCTGCGGCTCAAATGGTTTAAAGATATAGTCCACTGCTCCGGATTCATAACCGCGATAGATATAGCGGTCGTCTTTGTTAATCGCCGTAACAAAAATAATCGGTGTTAATTTATATTTTTCATTCTGACGAATACGCTGCGCTGTTTGAAAGCCGTCCATTTCCGGCATCTGCACGTCGAGCAAGATCAAGCCGAAATCATAGTGCCCCAACAGGTCCAAAGCTTCTTGACCTGACTGGGCTTTCACTAAGTTGATGTCAGGCATATTCAAGACGGCCTCAAGCGCAATCAGACCGTCAATCCTGTCATCCACAATGAGAATGTCTACGATGTTTGACGTTTTTTCCATTCCTAATCTACCTGTGGGGAACTCTTTTTCTTAGGAAGCCATGAATACATCACCGCCAACAAGTAGGCTTCATCCACAGGTTTCGTGACATAGTCAGAGGCTCCCGCTTCCAAACATTTTTCACGGTCTCCTTTCATCGCTTTTGCGGTTAAGGAAATAATAGGAAGATGTTCAAATTCTTCGAGCTTGCGAATTTCCCTTGTCGCTTCAATGCCGTCCATCTCAGGCATCATCGTGTCCATCAAGACAAGATCGGTGTCGGGATTTTCTTTAAGCATACGAATTCCCTGCTCTCCATTTTCGGCATAGATCACATTCATACCGCGCATTTTTAGAACACTGGAAAGGGCAAAGACATTTCTGACGTCATCATCCACGATCAGAATTTTTCGTCCAGTGAAGTCAGCATCCAGCGGAAGAGGAGCTGCTTCAGTAGGTTCTTCCACAGTGCTTCCTAAAACTGAAACGTCGGGACTTGAATACTTCTGTGGAAGATAAAGAGTAAAGCTGCTGCCAATTCCCGGCTGGCTTTCTACCTCAATGACGCCACCCAAAAGACGCGCGATCTCGCGACTGATTGTCAGACCCAATCCCGTTCCACCGTATTTTCTGCTGGTTGTTCCATCCGCTTGCTGGAAGGCTTCAAAGATCAGTTTTTGTTTGTCTACCGGGATACCGATACCTGTGTCAGTCACGCGGAAAATGACATCCAATTTGGATTTATCTTTCACGGACTCTTTGTTGCGATCATCGAGCATCAGTTGCAATTTCACATAGCCTTTTTCAGTGAACTTAAAGGCATTGGACAAAAGATTTTTAAGAATCTGATGCAGACGGTTTTCATCCGTAATGATTTCTGGCGGAAGATCCGGACTTGTTTCAACTGTGAACTCAAGTCCCTTGTGTTCCGCGACAGGACGGAATGTTTGCTCAATATATTCTTTCACTTCCATCATCGAAACAAGCTTCGGTGTCACAGGCATTTTTCCTGCTTCCACTTTGGAAAGATCTAGAATTTCATTGATCAATGCCAATAAGTCCTGACCTGCCGAATGCACGGTGCTCGCAAACTTCACTTGCTCGTTGCTGAGATTTTTATCACGGTTTTCCGCCAATGTTTTCGACAAGATCAGCAAGCTATTAAGCGGCGTTCGCAATTCGTGGGACATATTCGCCAGGAATTCCGATTTGTATTTGGAGATGAGGGAAAGCTGTTCCGCTTTTTCCTCCAAAGAACGGCTGGCCAATTCAACCTCTTGGTTTTTGACTTCCAAAAGTTTTGCTTTTTCTTCGAGCTCTTTGGCTTGCGCCTCCAGTTCGGCATTGGAACGTTTGAGTTCTTGAAGAAGTTCTTCTGTACGCATACTTGACGAAATCATATTCAAGATAACGCCGACACTGTCCATCAACTGGTCCAAGAAGTTGATGTAGTTTTGTGAGAATGGAATCACCGACGCAAGTTCAATCACGGCTTTCAGCTCGCCTTCGAAAAGAACCGGTAGCACAATGATATTGCGTGGTTTTTCATCGACGATACTGGATGTGATCATCACGTTATCATCGTCTGGAGGGCAGGTCAGCAGGATGCGTTTTTTCTCAAACGCACATTGTCCGACCAAACCTTCTTTTAATTTGAATTTATTGTTCACGCGCTTTCTTTCCGAATAAGCGTAGCTCGCAATTAAATTCAAACTTGGTTCATTGTTTTCCATCTCAAGCATGTAGAACGTGCCTTGGCGCGCATCTACCAGAGGCGTTAGTTCCGACATAATCAGTTGAGCAACCGAAGCGATACTTCTTTGACCTTGCATCATGCCAGAGAACTTCGCGAGATTTGTTTTCAACCAGTCTTGCTCATTATTTTTCTGAGTTGTCTCTTTCAAGTTCGAGATCATCTGATTGATATTTTCTGAAAGGGCCGCAACCTCACCTTCCGCTTCAACGGTGATGGATCGAGTTAAATCCCCTTTTGTTACGGCAGTTGATACTTCAGCAATCGCACGCACTTGGGTCGTTAAGTTTCCGGCAAGCTGATTCACGTTGTCTGTTAAGTCTTTCCAAGTACCAGACGCTCCTGGTACGCTGGCCTGACCGCCGAGCTTTCCTTCGATACCTACTTCACGGGCAACGGTTGTTACCTGATCGGCAAACGTGCGCAGGGTGTCCGTCATCGAGTTGATTGTTTCAGCAAGAGCGGCCACTTCCCCTTTGGCTTCAAGAACGAATTTTTGATTCAAGTCACCGTTGGCAACCGCCGTTACGACTTTCACGATACCGCGAACTTGCGTTGTCAAATTCGACGCCATGAAGTTCACGTTATCCGTTAAGTCTTTCCAGGTTCCGGCAACACCCGGTACGCGCGCTTGCGCTCCAAGTTTACCTTCGATACCCACTTCGCGGGCGACGGTTGTTACCTGATCGGCAAACGTGCGCAGGGTGTCCGTCATCGAATTGATTGTCTCAGCAAGAGCGGCCACTTCCCCTTTGGCTTCAAGAACGAATTTTTGATTCAAGTCACCGTTGGCGACGGCCGTCACGACTTTCACGATACCACGCACTTGCATGGTCAGATTCGAGGCCATGATATTTACGTTATCTGTTAAGTCTTTCCATGTTCCAGAAACCCCTCGAACTTCCGCTTGTCCTCCGAGGCGTCCTTCCGTACCTACTTCTTTTGCGACACGAGTCACCTCGGCCGCAAACGAGTTGAGCTGATCCACCATCGTATTGATAGTGTTTTTAAGTTCTAAGATCTCACCCTTGGCATCAACCGTGATCTTTTGTGATAAGTCGCCATTCGCCACCGCTGTCGTTACTTTCGCGATATTACGAACCTGCGCTGTCAAGTTGGCAGCAAGACCATTCACGTTGTCGGTCAAATCTTTCCAAGTTCCCGACACACCTTTTACGTCCGCCTGACCACCCAGTTTACCTTCGGTACCTACCTCTTTCGCCACACGAGTTACCTCGGCCGCAAACGAGTTGAGCTGATCCACCATGACGTTGATGGTGTTTTTGAGTTCTAAGATTTCCCCTTTGGCGTCAACCGTGATCTTTTGTGACAAGTCACCTTTCGCAACCGCTGTTGTTACTTTCGCGATGTTACGAACCTGGGCTGTTAGATTTCCTGCAAGACCATTTACGTTATCTGTTAAATCTTTCCACGTTCCTGAGACACCTTTTACATCGGCTTGTCCGCCGAGTTTTCCCTCGGTACCAACGTCCTTCGCAACACGAGTCACCTCGGCCGCAAACGAGTTGAGCTGATCCACCATGACGTTGATGGTATTTTTTAATTCAAAGATTTCGCCTTTGGCATCAACCGTGATTTTTTGCGACAAGTCCCCATTGGCAACCGCTGTTGTTACCTTCGCGATGTTACGAACCTGCGCTGTCAGATTGTTCGCGAAACCGTTTACGTTATCCGTTAGATCCTTCCAAGTTCCGGAAACTCCCTTTACTTCGGCTTGACCGCCCAGACGTCCTTCGGTTCCCACTTCTTTCGCCACACGAGTCACCTCGGCCGCGAAGGAAGACAACTGATCCACCATGACGTTGATCGTATTTTTTAATTCTAAGATTTCACCTCTAGCATCAACGGTGATTTTTTGTGACAAGTCACCTTTTGCAACCGCCGTTGTTACTTTCGCGATGTTACGAACTTGGTCCGTTAAGTTTCCGGCCAAACTATTTACGTTATCTGTTAAGTCTTTCCAGGTTCCAGAAACCCCACGCACTTCGGCTTGTCCACCGAGTTTTCCCTCTGTACCTACCTCTTTCGCGACACGAGTCACCTCGGCCGCAAACGAGTTGAGCTGATCCACCATCGTGTTGATTGTATTTTTAAGTTCTAAGATTTCGCCTTTGGCATCAACCGTGATCTTTTGTGACAAGTCCCCTGTCGCAACCGCCGTTGTTACTTTCGCGATGTTACGAACCTGCGCTGTCAAATTTCCTGCAAGACCATTTACGTTATCTGTTAAATCTTTCCACGTTCCCGACACACCTTTTACGTCCGCTTGTCCACCCAGTTTACCTTCAGTACCCACCTCTTTGGCGACACGGGTTACCTCGGCAGCGAAGGAACGAAGCGTATCCACCATCGTATTGATGGTGTCTTTAAGTTCTTGGATCTCACCTTTGGCATCAACCGTGATCTTTTGCGACAAGTCTCCGTTGGCAACCGCTGTTGTTACTTTTGCGATGTTACGAACCTGTGCCGTCAGATTATTTGCAAGACCATTTACGTTATCTGTTAAGTCCTTCCAAGTTCCGGAAACTCCTTTTACGTCGGCCTGACCGCCCAATCGCCCTTCGGTACCTACGTCTTTCGCAACACGAGTCACCTCGGCCGCGAATGATGACAACTGATCCACCATGACGTTGATGGTATTCTTGAGTTCCAAGATTTCGCCTCTGGCATCAACGGTAATTTTTTGTGACAAGTCCCCGTTGGCAACGGCGGTTGTTACTTTCGCGATGTTACGAACCTGCGCTGTCAGATTGTTTGCAAGACCATTTACGTTGTCTGTTAAGTCTTTCCAAGTTCCAGAAACCCCTTTTACGTCCGCCTGACCGCCCAGACGGCCTTCCGTACCCACTTCTTTCGCCACACGAGTCACTTCGGCCGCGAATGATGACAACTGATCCACCATGACGTTGATGGTGTTTTTCAATTCAAAGATTTCCCCTTTGGCATCGACTGTGATTTTTTGTGAAAGGTCACCTTTCGCAACCGCCGTTGTTACTTTGGCGATGTTACGAACTTGATCTGTTAAGTTTCCGGCAAGACCATTCACATTATCAGTCAGGTCGCGCCAAATTCCCAAAGCCCCTCTTACGTCGGCTTGTCCACCGAGTTTTCCTTCAGTACCCACCTCTTTGGCGACGCGGGCGACTTCCGAAGCGAAAGAATTTAATTGATCCACCATCGTATTAACCGTCGTACCGATGCGAAGGAACTCCCCTTTCACCATGCGACCGTCAATTTCCATCGTCATTTTCTGTGACAAGTCGCCTTTCGCAACCGATGTGATGACACGTGCGACTTCTTGAGTCGGTTGAACCAGATCTCCGATAAGCAAATTAACCGAATCTACGCTTACTGCCCAAGCTCCACGAACCGTCCCCATATTCACGCGTTCATTCATACGGCCTTCTTGACCGACAGTGCTGCGCACACGGACGAATTCATTGGCCATATTTTCATTGAGCTCGATGATGTCATTCAACACTTCGCCGATTTCTGAAATGATACCTTCTTGACCGACGGCCATTCTGGAAGAGAAATCCCCGCGGCGGACAGCTTTGACTGTTAGGAGAAGTTGACGAAGTTGCTCTTTGGTTTCCGCATCGAAGTTGTTTCCGAAAGCATTTGCTTCTGCCTCAAGATGGTTGCGCTGTTTTTTTAATGCCTGCTTACGTTCCGCTTCAGTAAAAGTTTTGGTTGAGGCCAGAGCCTTCGGATTTTTTTTCGATTTCGTTTTAACTTCAAAATTCGTATCCAACTTCGCCACAAAGATTTCCTCCTGTTACAGGACGGCAAGAGCAATAACATTGGCGCAATCTTGGTAAACAAAATGCAGGTTTATTGCCGCGTCTTAATGCAACTGACCGATTTCGTTAGTTACATTTTTCTAATTTGAAGTTTTCAAAAAAACGCCTATACCTGCGGGGCTTATTCAAATTTTGAAGAGCCTTTTCAAAAAACCTGACCTCATTACTCTATATTAAAGTAAGGTGCTATGTAGCCCGAATATAGGATGTGTGTTGAATTAAACGAGAGTGTTGAATAACAACCCTTAAAAAGAAAAAGCCCCTTTTGCAGGGGCTTTTTTTATTTTTTATCGATACTGATTGCGAATTTTTTAACTCCGGAACCCTTGACGATGTCGAGGACACCGACCACTTTTCCGTGCGGAACGTCTTTATCCGCCGAGATGATCGCTTGAACTTCGGCATTCTTGCCAGCCTCTTCCGTCGCCTTCACGCGAACGTCTTCCTCATTGACGAAAGATCCGTTCAGGTTAATACGGCCGTCGGCAGTCAAAGCGATGTTGAGTTTGCTTGGAGCTGTTTGGTCACCGCTGGCGGCTTTGGGCAGATTCACGTTGATTGTTGGTTTCATAAACATCGGTGCCGTCACCATGAAGATGATCAACACCACCAGAATAATATCCACGAGCGGAACGACGTTGATGTCCGCTATGGCCTCGTTGTCATTGCCACTGTCAAATGCAGCCATGTTTTACACACCTTTTTTCTTCGCGTAAGCTAGGCAAAGTTCTTTAACGCTCTCAAGGTTTTGGAAAATACTTTTTACTTGTTTGCTGTAATAGTTGTAGAACGCCACGGCTGGGATCGCCACAAAAAGACCTGCCGCTGTTGCAACAAGGGCCATGGAGATACCGGCCATCACTGTTTGTTGTCCCGCTTCTGGTGCTGTTGCTAAATCGTTGAAGGCTTTCATGATACCCAACACCGTTCCGAAAAGCCCTACGTACGGAGCGTTCGAACCCACCGTTGCCAAGAAGCCCAAGAATTTCTCTAACTCAGGACGCTCTGTGAGCGCAAATGTATTGAAGATCTCTTCCAAACCTTTGCTGCCCGAATCTTTCATATGTTTTAAAGCGTAACCCGCAGCGCGGCCTTCGATAGAGTTTGGATCTTTTGCAAGATCTTCCACGTCTTCTAAGCTGTTGCTTTGCAAAGCCAGCTTAATGCGCGCACGCACTCTTTGTGATTCAGAAGAAACTTTCTTCAGCGCAAAGTAGCGCTCCAAAATCATCCCGATGCTCATGATGCTTAGAAGAAGCAGGATCCAAAGAACAACTTGATCCGCCAGATGAGCTACCGTAAATATTTTTTCTGCGAGCATGGGTGATTTCCTCCAAATCTTTGACTGGGCAAAATTATTGATCCATTATCTCTAAAACCATTACATCTGGTCAAGGTATGCAGAAAATCATTTTAACTCTTCTTCTCACAACACTGAGCTTAGTCCAGATCTCCTGTAAGACAAACGACAGGAAGTCCGTGCTAGTCATCGCAGTTGATGAACTGACGATGACAGATGTGACGTGCAGCCAGGAGGAATCCGAGAGGTCTGGTTTTCAATTGCTTTGCAATGAGTCCGTGCGTTTCACTCACGCTTTCACGCCGTCAACGCTTGCCGTACCTGCCTTGTCGTCGTTAATGACGGGTCTTTATCCTTACCAACACAAAGTAAGACACAACTCTGGACCTGGACTCGCAGCGGAACTGGAATTGGTTTCTGAAGTGGCGCTAAAGCAGGACTATCGTACCAGTTTTTTTTCTGGCGGAGCGCCGGTATTTCGCCGTTCAGGACTCAATCAAGGGTTTGAGCTCTTTGATGACAACATCATTCCCAGCTTCACAAGTTTGTTTCGTCCCTTCAAAAAGAACTCAGAAGCTTTTTTACAGTGGTTAAAACAAGATGTGGGAAATGATGCGTTCTTTAGCGTGATCTACGTTCCGGATCTTCTTTTTACGACGACGGAAACGACAACAGATCTGGGCGAAACTCGCAACCTCAGTTTTGAAAGCCAAATGGATGAGCTTGATGAAAGTTTTTTTGAACTCTTTCAAAGCCTCAAACAATCCAATCGCTGGGACCAAACCACGGTGATTTTAGTCGGTTTAAATGGCCATACTTCCAACGATCGCTACCGCGAACTTTCACCTTTGAACTTACACGGTGAAAACACACAAGTGGCTTTGTTTATCAAACCTTCACAAAAGAAAAAACGCGACGAAGCAATTCATTGGAAAGTCGATCAAAATGTCAGTCTCGTGGATGTCGGTCGCACTCTTTATGAACTTCTTGGGGAAAGCATTGTGGAAAATGGGACTTCCTCGTTTCCCTCACACTCTTTGTTGGATGTTTTAAAAAATCCGAATTCCACAAGTCCGGAAGATCGCCCGATGCTTCTTGAATCCGGCTGGGCTTTGTGGAGAAAAGCGGGCCCGCTGCGCACGGCGGGGATTTCAAGTCATGTACTTTATATCAACGATGAAAAGCCTCTCCTTTACAACACATTGGTAGATCGTTTTGAAGTCAACCCTCTGCCTCTTCTGCAAGAGAGCATTTTACCGACGACTCAAAAGTTGCAAAACTTGATGCATAAAAATCAGTTTCCAACTTTTACACCTTTGGATCCTGAGTGGACCGCAAAACTTAGCATTCCGTTTGCTCGTTGGATGAGAACGGATCAAGAATCTTTCCTTTTAAAGGACCTCAAACGTCTGATGACTGCTCAACCGCGCAGCTTGGATATTCTTAATTGGACGGCGCAAATCGCATTAAACCAAAAAGACTGGGAGACACTGAAACAACTGGGAACCAAAAACAGAGTTTCTGTATGGCAGTATGTCGGTGAAAAAAATCTCAATGGTAAAGTGGCAAAACTCAGTGATTCTTGCTTCTATTTGCTTTCTGGAGTTCTTGAAACAGAACAATTAAAAAACTGCGGCGACCCACTGTTCTTAGAATTTGTCGATTGGGTTCGCGCTGAAGAACGTGGACTTTCAAAAGAAGCGCAAAGGAAACGCTTTGAGCGTTCTTTTAAAAACTACATGCTCGATCAACAGATCCAAAGAGCGAATATTGCGGCGGGCCTGATTTGGGATACGTCCCGCGACAATGTGTTTGCCCCTTCGCGCACAGAATTGGCTTTAAGTCTTCCTGAATACACAAGAATTCGCGCTCAAGTTTATAAATCAATTCAAAGCGAAGAGCTTTAGAATTATTAGTCTGAGATTTCGACAAGCCCCAACCAAAAGGGAGCTTCGGGAGAATCCTGAATCATACGATTTGTGATTTTCGAAAGCTCCGTTTCTTTCGGGTCTTTTCCCCAAAGAGAAGAAGCGATCGCCGTGCTAGCAAGAAGCACCAGTTGATCATTGTCATCGACATGTGTGTGACCGCATTGCACGTAACAAGTCGGATCTAAACCTAAAAGTTGAGACGGCAAAGGCGGTAAAGTTTCATCGCCTCGCAATTCGGAGGAAAGATCTAAACCTATGGAAAGAGGTTGCAGGCTTTGATTTTGTCTTTGGATAAATAAACTAGGACTTCCCACTTGGGCCCAAGCGACTTGCGTGCCTCTTTTAAAGAGAGCCAAAAGTTCGACGCCCGAAAAATATTCCATCTTGTTTTCACCGCGATAAAGAATATCGTTAGCGATCAGGATTCCTGTTCTCACATAATTTACTTCATCTGAAAGACACGTCAAAAACTCAAACGGAGAAGTCACTTCCACATCAGACTTCGCAGCACTGACATATTTCACCACTTCATCCAAAGCTCTTTGTGCATGCTCAGGTTGTCCCCAAGATGTCGCAATGACGATCAATGAACCGTCATCTTCCTGATGAATCAAGGGTTTCGGGCGAATGATTTTTGTGCTGTAGGATCTTTCTTGCAATTTCATCTTAGAGCGCCCCGTATTTTTTCAACTTGATGTAGGCTTTTTTGTAGTATTCGCCATCTGGAACGTCGAGCTCAAGGATCTTTCTCCACTTATCTTTGGCACCCGCTTTAGATTCGCCACCATCAACGTTACCGAAACTTTCTTCCAAGATGCCCTCTTGATAGATTGTCATCATGCTCTTACGAAGTTCGACCATGTAGCGTTCAATTTTTTCAGGCAGATCCGGATTCGTTGGGTCCATCACGCGCGCTTTTCTTAAAGATAAAATGGCACCTTTTAAGTTTTGCGCTTGATAAAACTTATCCGCTTCCGCTTGCAAGCTTGCCGTTTTTGAATTCATCATCTGACGAATCGAAGCAATGTTTCTTTGTGACTGGCCTTTAAATCCATTTGGATCTGGCAGTCTGGACTCGATCACTTTTTCATAAGCGGCAATCGCATCCAAAGGTTTGCCCTTTTTATGCACTTGCTGGGCCTTATCGTAAAGGGCTCGCATTTTTGCGACCTGCGATTGATAAGCGGCTTTTTCCACAGCTTTGGCTTCACGCTGAGTCGTAATGATTTCCACTTGCGATTTCAAATCGACAATGCGCGGATGCTCCGGATTGAATTGCAAGACCGGACTTAAACAATCTTCCATCTCCGACATCGTGATGTTGGGATTGATTTTCTTTTGGCATTCCGCCGTTTGTTTTTGAATTTTTTCTTCAGTTTCTAACTTCGCCTTTTCAATCTGCTCTTGGCGGCGTTGCTGCTCTTGAATGAAGATCGCTTCTTTTGAAAGACGTTCGATTTCGCGAATGTCTTCGTAATCAGGAACCAATTCCTGAATCTTGACGATTTCGTCTTGAGCTAACTGATATTTTCCCTGCATATAAAGATTTTTAGCATCCTTATAACGCTGACGAACTAACGCCTGCTGTTCTGGCTTTAATTTATTAAAGGCTTCCAGCGGAGAACCTGGTCCCGCAGTCCCTGGCTTCGGCGCCGGAGGAGCTGTTTTTTCTCCACCGCTAAAGAGATACGCCACAACCAACAAGGCCACAGCACCGATAATGATCTTTGGACGGTTTTTTTGAAAATCAAACTTTCCAGAAGGAGCTGGCATCTGGCCTGGAGCTCCTTGCATCGGGTATTGCATTTGCTGAGGTTGATATGGCATTGGCGCCATACCACCTTGATAAGCCATCAACTCGTGTGATTGCTGCTGATATTCCATCGGCACAGAATCAGAGCCCATAGGCACCAAGGGGTTTGGCGGCGGCACATTCACCATTTCAAGGCGGCTTTGGAAGCTCGCATCGTGCAGTTCAAAATATAAATAGTTCGTGAGCACACTGATCGCATCACCACTTTTTAGCGGTGTCGGGTCTGTGGAGGAAATCGGATTGCCATTCAAAAGAGTTCCGTTGACACTTCCCAAATCAATAATCATGTATTGGGAACCGGCCCTGCGAACCTCAAACTGACGACGGCTCACGCGCTGATCGCGGATTTGAATATGGCAGGAAGGATCACGGCCTGCGACCCAAGAATCTCCGGCATCAAGACGAAGCATCTCTTTCGTTTCATTTTGTGCATCAACGATTTTGATGTAAGCCGCTGTCGGCGCTACACCAATCACGGTTTTTTCTTCGCTGCCGTCAAACTCTTCACCACCACCGGCATGAATGCCTGTAACGGCCGGAAGATTTGATGAACCTGCATGAGCTTCTGCTGAAACAGGAACTTCATCTGAAGTATTTAAATAATCAAATTCATACGGTGGAATTGAAAACTGGCTGCCATGCTCCAGCGTAAACTGTTGCACTTGCTCACCGTTATAGATCACTTCACCATAGCGGGACACCACTTCCACATTCCAGGCACCGTTGGTGAATGAAACCTTGAAGTGTTCACGCGAAATTCCTTTTTCCGGTTGCAAAACGATATCACAGTCTTCTTTGCGACCTGCCACATAGGAACGATCTTCAGAAAGAGTGATGTCATAGACGGGTTTACCACGAAGGCGGACTCGGAGGCGGGCCATTAGTATCTACCCTCCAAATTCAAAGTACACTCTTCATAGAATTGTTTTGCTTCTTTATAACTCGGGTCATCTTTGCGATTTTGAAGCATGGTCATCACATTCGAATAATTCGACTGACACATTCTCCAGTTTTTCTTTTCTCTGTAACGGTTGCCTTGAATCATGTTGAATTTCACAAGCTCATCAAACTTAATCTTCGATAAATGATAATAGCGCTTTGCCAACTCGTTGTCAGGGTCCAGATTCAGCACCACTTGAAAAGCTTCACGGGCTCTTGCATATTGGCCCTGCTGGAAGTCGCGGAAACCTTTAATAAAGTTCTCTTGAGCACGACGATACTGAATAGAGTCATATTTTTCTTTTTTCACCGTCAAAAGCTCTTGCGAACGCTTCTCCGCATCGGCCACGTCTTGCATTGTAATCACCGAAGTACGAATCGCATTCGGATCTTTGTTGTTTTTTGAAGATGGCGAAGACAAAACATACCACGCCAGCAACCCGACAATAGCGACGATGCCATAAAAACGCGCTTTTGGATTTTGCAAAAGCCCGCCACCGCTAGCTGCTCCCATCGGTGACATTCCCGGAGGAGAACCTGGAGGCGGTTGATATCCACCATAATTCATCGGTTGTGCCGGAGGCATGGATGGATTTGGCATCGCTGGCATCGGGCGAGGTTGTTGATAAGCCGGTGCTTGCGATGGCATTGGTTTTGGGAAATTTGGCGTCGGATTTGGATTTGAATTCTGCGTCGGTGCCGGCGTTGACATTGGCATGGCATTACCCAGCCCTTGCAAACCACCTGGAGTCATCGACGGCATGGAAGGCGTCGTCTGCGGAGACACAGGAGTCACTGCAGGAGCCGGCACTTCGACGTGGATACGCATTTCTGTATCACCAATTTGAATCACCGAATCGTTGTTTAAAATTTCGGATTGAACGTTTTGGCCATTGACCAAAATAAAGTTCTTAGAACTCAAATTGACGATCACAAATTCCGTTGGACCACGCTGTTTGATTTCCGCATGCTGACGACTCGCCCGTGGATCACCGGAAAGCACGATATCATTCTCAGGACCACGGCCAATAGAGACCGAAGCCTTTGAAAAAGTCGCTTTCAGACCTATATGCGGTCCTTTCACAACTTCGATATCAAACTTTAAAGCGTCCTTCACTTGCGGAGCCGCACTCATTACGAGCCTCCCTCAACTGGCGACACTGTCACGATAAAATAATCCACTTCTTGTCCTGATGAAAAAGCCTGACAGCTTAAAATACACAAATGCCCACTGAACTCGAGCTGATCCGTATGAATCGCGCGAGGGTTTTCGCGGGTCTTTACCAAAAGCCCCTCGATGTTTTGTTGTAACGCCACATCGGGAATCGCCTTAAAGAGCTGACCTTGAAGCTGTGCCATATCCGTGCGTGCCACGGAACTAAACGCAGCATTGCATGCAATGATACGTCCTTCGCGAGAAATCGTGATACAAGGGAAGCCCACGATCTGAACCAGATTTTCAGCTTCTCCGTCTTTGTTCACAAATCCACTCGCACCCGGACCACCACCGTCTGCTTCACCGTTAATATAACGAGTTAGAAGACTGTTGATATTGCCAATCAATGCTTGCAGCGGCGGGAACATAAAGTTCACTTCCGTATTGTCTTTCTTTTCTCTCATCGCCGCATCTAACTGCGCATTGAGAGTGACAATCGGATACTCGATAAGCTTATACATAAAGAAGTAAATCAAAAGACCAAGCAAAGAGGCGATGACCAACGTTTGCATGAACAAACTGATCGCGCGACCATCATCGAAGGCCAGGCTTCCGATGTCATACAAAACAATCGCATGCGCCTTCACGGATTGCTCACCTGTGTTCGGATCAAAAAGACCAATAGGGAAGCTAGCTCCAATCGTGGATGAATCCACCTCGACAGATTGCGGGCGCATTTCTCTGCGGGCAGAGTGCACGAATGGAAGATCGGGAGTGGTCCCCGCACGCGAAGCCGGAGCCAAGATCATTCCGTCAGATTGTTGCACGATCAAAACTTGTTTCACACCGTCTTCTGCTTCGGCGGCATTCGTGCTTAATGACGAATAACTATTTTGCAAAAGAGCGGCTTGGTTGATTGTCGCCACGGTTCTCGCAATAGAAGCCGCACGACGTTTACTTTCATTGATGATACTCGCTCTGGTGATTTGCACCATGGGAATCATCGACAACAATGTCGTTGCGAAAATAAAGAGCACCACAAAACCCAGCAGAACCATTTTAAGTTCCATGAATTGTGGAAGCTTATACACGCCTGGAAGAGCCACTCGATCTAAATAGTCGTGGGCCTTGTCCATCAAACCTTTGAAACCACCTTGTTGATAAGCCGGAGCTGGCGTTGGAGCTGCGGCTCCCGCCATACCACCTGCCATCGGTTGTGGCATTCCCTGCGGCATACCTTGATGTTGAGGCATTCCCATCGGCATTTGTTGTGGCATCTGCGGAGCAGCCCCACCACCATAGTAAGGCATAGGTGCAGGAACTCCCGTGCTTGTGCCGGCCCGCGGAGCTTGAGGACGCGCCTCAGGAGCTGGAATCACATCGACAAGAACGTCATGAATTCCGAGCTTATCACCCAAACGCATAATGCCGTTTTGAATGCGGATACCGTTGAGGTAAGTCCCGTTGCTGGATTTTAAATCCGTGATCACAATTTTTTCTTTAAAGACCGCCACCTCGGTGTGTTCTTTGGAAACACCGGGACTGAGCAATTTAATATCGCACTGAGGGGCACGACCGATGACGTTCTTCCCCATTTTCAGTTCGATGATGGTTCCCGCTTGCGGGCCTGTCAAAATTCTAAGCGCCCACATAAAGTTGATCTCCTACGCTGACATTCAATCTGCTGATCGATCCAGAAGACATTTCAATCACGGAAGCAGCTCCCCATACAGGAAGAACCAATCGCCAAGGGCGCACGTCCTGATAAACGGCTTTCACCTTGAGGTTTTTATCTACAAACACACAATCAATTGGAAATTTCATAAAAAACGTATGAATGCTATTGCAATGGTGAATCCACAACGCCTCGTTACTGGCAAGAGACTCTCTTCCCAATAAACCTTTGCCGCGAGTCCAGAAAGTTTTTGCCACTTCCAACTGCGGTACCAAAGTTTGATTTGTTGTTTTACTCATCAATGCTGTCATTACTTTTTCCCATACATGAAGGACACGGCCACCGGTCCAAACACGATAATAAAAACGGCTGGTAAAATAAAAATCATCAACGGAATCAAAATTGTTTGCGATGCTTTCGCACCGGCCTTTTCCGCACGTACGAATCTTTCCAAACGCATTTGCACGGATTGATCTTTCAAAACTTGCGAAATACTCGCACCCGTTGCTTCCGCATCAACGAGCACGGCCACAAAGCTCGTCATCTCGTTCATATCCAAACGCTCAGCCATGTCTTTTAATGCCTGCGCTTTGGAAGCACCGATTTTGATGTCTTTTAAAACGGTTCCCAACTCATCCGCCAAAACACTGTCAGTGCCTTGCGCTTTATCCACAATCTTTTGAATCGCCGAGAAGAAATCCAAACCTGCTTCCACTGACAGCGCCAGAAGATCGATAAAGAACGGCAAATCTGTTCTGACGGAAAGTTCACGACGTTTCTTTTCACCTTTGGCGTGAATCTGTGGAAGATAAAATCCAATCAATCCCATTCCCAGAACCATCAACGTCGGAAGTCCCAACTGCAAAGAGAAGTTCATGATGAGTAAGAAGATCGGGAACATCACGCCCCACAGAAGTTGCAAACCGATGAACTCATCTTCATTCAACTCTTGGGAAAGGCCGGAAGTTAAAATATATTTGCGCACACGTTTACGATAACCTTCACTGCGAATTCTTAAAGCGTGCTGCAAAGTGAATTGATGCACCAACGGACGAGAGAAATTGATCACGGCATTTTTAGATTTCACAGGCTCATCATTGTTCGCCCATGAAAGTTGTTGTTTGTCCGCATTACTCGCAAAGATGGAATTTACGAATAGGAATACCGCCACTCCTGCGAGTAGCAGTCCAAGAATCAGCATTAATTCTGCGCTTCCCATTTTCGCCTCTTTGTGTTCAAGTACCATTCATGACACCACTTGTTTTGGCATCAGAATCGCCACGTCGCCGTGCCCTTCTTAAAGAAGCGGGTTTTAGCTTTGACGTGGTTCCAGTTAAAGTATCGGAAATTCCTAACAAAAACCTGAATGTAAACGATCAGATTTTAGATATTGCTAGACGTAAAGCCAGAGAGGCTTTTCGGGTACTAAAGTCTGGTAGAACGAACTCTTTCACAGTGCTGGCGGCAGACACGGAGGTGATCTTTGGCGGGGGGCCACTCGGAAAACCGCAAGATCGTGACGATGCCTATCGAATTTTACGACTATTGTCGGGGCACTTTCACGAAGTCATCACTGCCGTTTGCATTATCGATAGTGAAACTCAGAAAGAGCTGTCTCAATTTGAGATCACACAAATCTATTTCAAAAATCTGACGGACGAAGAAATCTGGACCTACATTGATACCGGTGAACCGATGGACAAAGCGGGTGCTTACGGAATTCAAGGCGGCGGAGGAAAATTCGTCGATCGTATTGAGGGACCTTTTGATAATGTTGTGGGTCTACCAATCGATTTGGTTCGCAAAATGCTTTCTGAAATCTCAAAGTGAGAACGCGTTCACTAAGTCCCTATCATTTCTGTAAGATTTTATAAAACCATGAACAAGTTTATACATTAGTCCGACAAGAGAGACATGAACGTTTCTCGGACTATGGCAAGTATTCTTCTTTTTGGCCATACCCTGCTCCTCACAGGATGCGGATCGGTGACGGCTACTTTTTTTGGTTCCACCGAAAAAGAGTCGCCGAGTATTCAGGCTCCGCATTTCGAAATTCCTTTAGGTGATTTGAATTTAGCTCTGACAAAAACTCTCGGCAAAAACAAATGGATTCGCGTTGATAACTTCACGGTGGCAGCCTCTTATCACAGCTTCAACTTCGACGATCAAAATCAACTGCACTATGCAAATATGGACGGCATTGATGTTTACGACACTCAAGGAACGGGTCTTTCCCATATTCCTTTTTCTCCCACCATCCTTTACTGCATTCAAGGATTGGCTCAGGTTGGACGAAGCTCCAATGGAGATTATTTTTTGTTGTCGATGTCAAACCCCACGTGCGATGGGCAAATTTATAAAATTTCCGCCGATGGCTCCATTCAGCAAGCCATCATCTCGAGCACCTCTCCCCATCCTCTTCCGCCCGCCGCTTCCAATGATGTTTTGATTGTTAAAAAGTCAGATCACAGCGAAGAAATTCACGTCCCCGCAAATTATTTATCCGGCGGAACCTCGGGCACAAATTTAAACAATGAAATGCTGGTCTATGACTTAAACCGAACTTATTTAAAATCCTACGGTCTTGCGCAGAATCACGTTTACTCTTTTCTGGCGCAATCACCCGTTACAAAAGATATCTACGCGGGCTCCTACCAAGATGATCTTCATATTTTCCACTTTGATGAAAACGGCAACTACATCGACACACTCACGTTTCCCTCTGTCACTCGTATCGGCGGTTTGAATTTTGATTCCACAGGACGACTGTATATCACCGATCTTGGAGACTTCGTTTCAACAGGCGGCGGCCCCACAGTCGGAGTGCATGTTTTCTCTTCTCCCAATGGTTCCGTGGTTCGCCAAGTTTTAACTTCGGTCGCTCATCCTATCCATTATAGTAATAATGTGGAGGTCAGTTCTGACGGAACTCTTTTAGATCTCTACAATAACTACACTCGCGTTCGCGAAAGATATATTTTTAACGGAACTTCTTATGTGTATTCGGAAAATCTTTCTTCTCAAAGCTCCGCACCCGGAGAGTTTAATTTAAGTACAAATTCTGCCGCCGGAGTTCTACTTACTGACGAACTGGAAAATATCTATATCAACGATGGCGGCAACCGTCGGATACAGGTCTTTTCTGCAGACGGAACATCTCTTCTCCAAAATTTTTCAATTGCTCATCCAGATATCACGCCTGCATTCGGAACGGCTGCGACTCTAACGTCTCAAGGGCAAATCATGAATATCGGTTGGAAACAAAATGCTTTTGACGATTACACTCTCACGCTGCAGGGTTTTAGTAAAACAGGCACGCCTTCCGCCTCTGTCAGTCTGCATTGGCCCTATCGAATGCACGCTGTCTTTATCGGAATTGATAATAAAGATGTGCTTTGGTTTAAAGCGGGAGATTCTGATCCGGTCACCTTTGCCAATTCATCTTATTTAGTTGGCGTCAGTCTTTCTGGAGTGGTCACACGAACTATTGATTTCACGGACCCGCTCCCTGTTTTCGGAGTCTCCGGAGCAGGATATTTCAAAGTTGTCGGTTCTTATTTATATTTTTTAGACACATCAACTTATTCAACACTCCGGTACGACTTTAACGGCAACACGGTAACACTTATGACGATGAGCGACTACTCTAGCGGCGGAGTTTATCTTCTTATCCCTGAAAACATGCAAATGCTCTCTAACGGAAAGTTCCTCGCAACTGCTCTGACTCTCACGGCCATGATGACCGCAGAATACAAATTAGTGATTATCGATCCAGAGACCTTTAAAATCACCACGCGCATCAGCCTTCCTTCGGATCTCACTCCGTCCCAGATAGTTTGGACCTCACACGGAATCTATGGATCAGGTTCTTTCGACCGTATTTTTCATTTCAATTTTTATTGATGACAAGCCCTTGAAGGTCCACTAAACCCCAGAATCACTCCTGGGGGTCCCCGTGAATAAAATCAGTCTTCTATTAACAGTTTTATTGTTTGTTTCAGCTTGCGCAAAAAATGAAACTGGAAATTTGAATATTTCTGAAAGCAACAGCGCCATCATTGGCGGAACCGCCGCAACCGTGAAAGACTTGGTAACTCACTCCACGGTTTCTTTTTTGATGGAGTACCAAGGAAAACCTCTTTCCCTTTGCACGGGAACTTTGATTTCTAAAAACATGGTGTTAACTGCGACTCACTGTCTGGAAAACTTAGGCGAAGGTATTATGGCTGTGTACATCGGCGAAAAACTTCCGGAGGTTTTCGATCGCAGCAAATTTCTGAAAGTTGCAGGCTGGGTCACTCATCCTCGTTACAAATTGATTGAAGATCAAAACAACGTTCCCGTTACGGGTGTGAATGATGTCGCGGTTCTTCGCCTTGCTGATGAAGCTCCGGCCTCGGCAATTCCAGTTCCCATTCTTGATCCCAAGACAAATCTTCAAGACGGTCAGTCTTTGTTGCTGGCAGGTTATGGTTTAGAAAATGAACTTAATGTGCCGGTGTATGCCACTGGTTTAAATTACGTTCACGTGCCTTTGGCAAAAATCGTGGATGCGATTTTAGTGACGGATCAAACAAACAATCAAGGCGCTTGCAGTGGGGACTCTGGAGGTCCGGCCTTTATTGAAACTGCAAAAGGACTTGTTGTGGTCGGCGTCACTCGCGGACCGCACGATCAAGCTCAGGACTGCCGTCACTATGGCGAGTACACTTACGCTTCGAAATTTAAATCTTTTATTTTAAAAGCCACAGCACAGCTTAAAGGCGAAGCACCAAAATTCGTGACCCTGCAATAAGGGTCATGCTAGATTCAAAGCATGAATCTGCAAACACTCACACAAGAATGTGCTCCTGCAAAAATTCTTGCTGTTTCAAAGCTTCAACCTGAATCCAAAATCCGTTCTCTCTACCATGAGGGCCAAAGACTTTTTGGAGAAAACTACGTTCAAGAAGCTTTGGAGAAAATAGATCACCTGCAAGATCTTGTGGATATCCAGTGGCACTTGATTGGCAGTTTACAAAAAAACAAAGCCAAACTTGTTGTTGGGAAGTTCGTCCTGATTCACTCTGTGGATTCCCTGGCGCTTGCGGAAACATTGAGCCGCCAATGTGAAAATAAAAACGTCACACAGAATATTTTGATTCAGGTCAATCTGGCGGAAGAAGAAACCAAAGGCGGTTTTGACAAAGAAAGCCTGCTTAAGTCTTGGCAAACTCTCGCGGAACTTCCTCGTTTAAATATAATGGGTCTGATGACGATGCCTCCATTAACCGAAACAGGGGCGGAAGTGCGTCTTTATTTTAGAGAGCTCCGTCAATTGCTGACCGAACTTCGCTCTAAGACTGATTTAAAGCGCCATCCGCTCACGGAGCTGTCAATGGGCACAAGTCATGATTTTAAAGTGGCCGTGGAAGAAGGTGCAACCATTGTGCGTCTTGGGACTATTTTATTTGGCGAACGCCCCGCCAAACTGTAAGATAAAACCAAGTACATGACGTACTTGTAGTGCGTTCGGAGAATTATGAACCCATTGTTGAAAACGCAAAAAATCGGTTTTTTGGGTGCGGGCAACATGGCCCAAGCCATGATCAGAGGCCTTATCGAAGGCGGCATTCCAGCTAAAAATATCTTCGCGACAAATCGCTCTGAAGGAAAACTGCAAAGACTGGCAGAGACTTTTAAAATCAATCCAGAGTCTAGCAATGAAGAATTGATCGACAAATGTGACATCATCATTTTGGCAGTGAAACCTCAGGATTTGCTCAATGCTCTTGAGCCTGTGACACGCGCCTTTGACGCCAATAAAATTGTCATCAGTGTTGCTGCAGGTATTCGCATGGAAAAATTAGAGCGCTATATTCAAGGTGCTCGCCTTTCCCGTGTCATGCCCAACACCCCGTCCTTAATTGGGCGCGGAGTGATCGGATATCTTTTAAATGACGATGATGATGGCGCTTTAGAAAGCACAGTGGAAGATCTGTTTGCTCCTCTGGGAAGAGTCATTAAAGTTCACGATGAAGATCAGTTTGAAGCTTTGATGGTGTCTTGCTCTAGCGGTACAGGCTTCGTCTTTGAGATGATGATGTACTGGCAGGACTGGATTGAAGAACATGGATTTTCTGTTGAAGAAGCCCGCATGATGACGATTGAAACATTTGTCGGCGCTTCTTTGTTAGCCGCCCAGGCCCGCGAAGGGGTTGAGGACCTGCAAGCTCGCGTCACTTCTAAAAAAGGTGTCACGGCAGCTGGACTTCAGTCCATGCGCGAACTGGAAATTGAGCGCGCTCTTCGCATTAGCTTTGAAAAGGCTGCGATGAGAAACAAAGAAATGGCCCGGGAAATCAAATAATCTTGCGCTGATACAGACTCGGCCTTTATCCTTAAATCATTATTGTTCAAGGAGGAACAAGATGAGAATTACTCCTATCGATATTGCTCACAAGTCTTTTGGTAAAAAGATGATGGGACTCGATGCTGACGAGGTTATGGACTTCCTCCAGCAGATTGCCTCTCAAATGGAATCTTTGATCCAAGAAAGAAATTCTTTAAAGGAAGCCATCCGAGAAAAGGAACTTTCTTTGATGGAATATAAAGAACGCGATCAAGTTCTAAAAGAAACTATCGCAACGGCAACGCAAATGGCGGAACGTCTTCGCCAGGATGCCGACCGCGAAGCAAAGTTGATCATCGCCGATGCTCAACAAAAAGCTGAAATCATCACTCGTGACTCTCGCGATTCACTGAAAAAAATGTATCAAGAAGTGACGGAGCTTAAGCGTGCTCGCATGCAATTTGAAGCGAACTTGAAAGCCCTGGCGCAAGCTCATTTATCTTTGCTAGAGCAAGGTGAAAAGTATATGCCGCAAATGCAACTTCCTGGTCACAATATCGTGAATGGAAATGGCAACGGCGCGACTCCAGCCCGCTCTTCGAACGTGTCTCCTCTTTCTGCAGAATAATTGCCGAAAAGACTATGATTGAATCAATAAAAGGTGGAGTTCGACTCCACCTTTTTATTCAGCCGAAATCCTCAAAAAACGAAGTTGTGGGCCCTCACAACGGTGAACTTAAAATAAAAATCACCGCTCCGCCGATTGACGGCCGCGCCAACGAAGGCCTGATCGAATTCCTCTCTGATTATTTTGATATTCCTAAGCGCAGTGTCGTTTTGGTGAAAGGCGATACCGGTCGCCACAAAACGGTGGATCTTTTAGGCGTTGAAGAATCTCGAGCAAAAGAATTATTAAAGCTGACATAAAAAAAGAGCCGCTTTATTTTAGCGGCGTCTTTTCTTCTTATTCGATTTTAATTCCAACTGAAATTCAGTGTCGTCCAACTGCTGTTGCAACTCTTGATCCTGCTGAATGCGCTGCTTTTTCGTGGGACGAGGTGTGAACAAGGTCTGATCAATTCCGTCATCCGTTTCTTCTTTAAACTGCTGAACTTTTTTATCCGAACTCATTTGGTTGTCGTACATATTGGATCGATAGTTCGGAACCGGAGAATTGATCGGAGTATAAGCTTCTTCAGTTGTATAACCTTCCGTCATATCAAATGTGTAGCGAATAAATCCGCCTATATGAAATCCCGCCGCCACATTTGAACCCATCAGTGTGGCGCCGCCGTTGGCTTGAATACTCCATTTGCGGTTGATCAACCATTTCGCATACAGCTGCGTATCCATTAACGCCGGGTTGGCTCCGTAAAATTTTAAAGATCCCGCGTTCACACCATTGATGTAAGAGGTGCGCGACAATGAATTTTTGTTTGTATCATCCGAGACACTTTGATAACCGAAAAGTTCCGCGCCCAAACGAATGCGATCCATTTTTAACTGCGCGCCGACACCCCAAGGCATAAGGAAGGAGCGTCCTTCTGCACGATAGTTGAAGCCAAGCCAACCATACCCGCGAAAAGTGCCAAAATCTTTTTGCGCGATCACGCGCGAACGCACTTCAATAACGCCTTCGGAGTTCATCACCGTATCTGAAGTATTATCAATTTTTTCGAACGGAAACACGGCAATGACTTCCGGAATCAACTGAAACATCTCGTTGTAGATAAGAAAGTCAGCACCCACAGCGCCTTCACTCAAAGTGCTGTTCGTTCTGGTCGCGATGGAGTCTTTGCTTTCTGCACTCGCGACATTTCCCCAACCAAATACAGACCAATTCTGACGAGGCATATAACGAGTCGCCAAAGTGACATCAATCAATTGATAGTGATTTCCATTAGGAAGATTCTGGCTGCTTCCGCCAGATTCAGGGTAATTGGCTTCCGAACGAAAGAATTGGGAGCTGACTTCAAACTCCCAAGTGTCTCGCTTGTATTCCTTGTAGTTATCCAATGCCCAGACAGGGAAAGAAAAGAAAAAAAGTCCTGCAAAGGCGAACGTCAAACGCTGAAGATTATTTGCCATTTTCATAACTTCCTAATATTAACAACCCTATGACGTCGACATCAAACAAATCACGGCTTGCTATCATCTTTTTCACCGTTTTCCTTTATTTAGTGGGCTTTGGTGTAGTCATTCCCATCATTCCCATCTTAAGTCGCAACTTTGGCGCAACAGCTTTGCAAACGGGGCTTCTGCTCTCCGTTTACTCGCTGATGCAGTTTTTATTTTCTCCATTCTGGGGTCGCCTCAGCGATCGCTTAGGACGCCGACCTATTTTACTTTTCTGCCTTTTCGGTGAGGGCCTCTCGTACATTCTCTTTGCATGGGCCCGCTCTTTAGAGTGGCTTTTTGTTGCACGCATCCTTGCCGGATTTTTTGGAGCGAGTCTCTCCACCGCCTCGGCTTATATTTCTGACATCACACCAAAACACGAACGCTCCAAAGGCATGGCTTTGATTGGTGCCGCCTTCGGTTTAGGATTCGTTGTCGGTCCTGCGTTAGGCGGAGGCTTAGCCGTTTGGGGCCACCATATCAATCCAGCACCTCACTTCGACACTTCATTTTCAGCATATTGGGTGTCCGTTTTGTGTTTTGCAAATTTCCTTTTTGGAATCAAATTCCTCACTGAATCCTTAAGCGAAAAAAGCGAATCTGCGGAGAAGAAAAAAAGATTCTCTGTGATGTGGCACTATCTAAACGTAAAAACTGTGGGTCCTTTGATGACAGTTTTTCTTTTATGTTCACTTGCAATGTCTTCCATGGAAGCCACGCTGATTCTGTTCATGGGAGAAAAATTTCAGTGGGATGTAAAGCAAGTCAGCTTCGGCTTTGCCTATATCGGTGTGATTATTGTTTTCACACAAGGTTTTTTAGTGCGTCGTCTTTTACCTAAATGGGGCGAGCGCAAAGTGCTGCGTTTGGGCTTAACTTTGTTCGCTCTTGGACTTACCAGCATTGCCATCTCCGGAAGTATTTCTGCTATGGCCATAGCAATGACACTTCTTTCACTTGGGAATGGACTTTCGAATCCTTCCATCTTAGGAAGTATCAGCTTGCTCACAGATTCCAAAGAACAAGGCGTTACCCTAGGGGTCACTCAAAGTATGGCTTCACTTGGGCGCATCATCGGCCCCGCCATGGGTGGAGCTTTGTATGGAGCCGTGGCCATCACAGCTCCGTTTTGGGCCTCAGGATTATTGGCGTTTATGGGATTAGGCATTGCTTTGATAATTTATAAATTTATTCCCGAACACGGGCGCGTAGGTTGATCATGGAATTTAACAGCATCGGCTTTTTTCAATTCGACAATTTGCTGCGCAACCGAGTGCCGCTTCTTTTGGTGATGCTTGAAGAAGTGAATTTGAAGCCGTGGTACGACAGTGTCGTACAAATGCACATTCAAAACGCAACAATTTCATGTACATCCAAAGAAGAAGCATTGAAGCTCATTCAAGATAAAAAACTGCCCGCACACTTTGGTATCGTCGTTTTAGATCAAAAAGGTGACAAAAGCCCCACCGTGGTTGCAGAACTTGAGAAGGTCGGTTTCACAAACGCGTTTTATGTTAAAAATGGTTTTGTCGGAATTTCTGAAGAGCGCAACCAAAACTAAAAGCCAACTGACAAAATAAATTAAAGCGTCCTTGGCGGCAGCCTTTGTTTGTAACATACTATGTACATTCGAAAACCTAAAACTTTAAACAAGGATGTACCAATGAAAAAGTTTTTGATTGCAACGTTGGCAACAACAGCCATGACAACAGCGGCACATGCAGGTTCTTTGAGCCTGGACATGCGTGCAGACTACAACTCAACAACATACAAAGACACTCCGGGAGCAGTGGACCAGACGAAATTCTATTTCAAAACAGGTCGTCTTGATTACCAAGCCAAAGCTCTTGAAGATCTTACTTTCCGGGTGCGTTTAGCATTCAACAAAGACGCCACTCGCGGCGTTGATGCTTCTCAAACAGCTGTTGAATACGCGTACTTGTCACACAAGATGTCGGATCTTTTCACTTTGACAGCTGGTAAATTCAACACTGAATTCGGCGGTTTCGAAGGCGCTACAAGCGGTGCTGATTTGTACTTAACTTCTCCGTTCTACACTCCAACAGGAGCTTCAACGACTCTTCTTGGCACAAAAGATCTTCTTTATATGACTGGTGTAAAGGGAACTTTCTCTTTCGACGGCCAACAAGTCCACGTTCTAGCAACGAACGAACCTGACACAAAAGCAGGTCCAACAGCATCACAAAACTCAAGCATGTGGGGCGTGATCTGGAGAGGCGCTTTCCTAGAAAAAGCATTGAACTTCAACTTGAGCTACCACACTCTTGCGGGTCCAGCAAAAGACGACAAACATCAATTCATCGCAGCTGGTGTTATGTGGAACTCAAGCCCGATCTCTGCATCACTTGACTACTTGATGGGCGAATTCAAAGCCGACGCAACAGGCTTCAAAGATTCTGAATCTTCATTCGTAGGAAAATTGGCGTACACAGGTTGGGAACAATGGACACCACGCCTTGAAGTGATCTCCACAGAAGAAAAAATCGGTGGTGTTACTGACAGAACAAACAAATACATCGCTTACGGTGTAGTTGCAGAATACAAGCCTTACACTGACACAAACTTCCGCTACCACTTCGCCTACAACAACACAACAGGCGACCTTGATGGCGTAGCAGACAAAACAGTCCGAGACGAATTCGTAGTAGGCGCCCGCCTGCTAGCAGATTTCTTGAAATAATCTGAATCAATGAAAACAAAAAAGGGAGGCCACAAACCTCCCTTTTTTATTTCTGAAAAGTGCCTTCACCAGACTCATCCATGTATCACTCAAGCCGAGGCAAACAGACCGTCTCCCAGTCACTAGTCCTTGGGCTGTGTCGTTACTTGTTGGAGGTTGAGTTAAAGAACTTTAAATTTCGCGACGATCGTCAAGATTAACAAGACAATCACCAACAAACCTTTAGTAATCTTCAAAACGCGTCGAATACGTAAGTACTTGGTTTTACGCATCGGACACCTCCTGTAAGTTTTCGGACAGGAGATCCACCAAAAGCGAGTCTGGCAAAGGCCATTCTCGCTTTGCATTTTTAGAACCACTCTTTTGTTAAATCCAAAGCTCAACTCCAAAAGTCAGCGAGGCAGAAACAAGCGCAAGTATTTTTCTGCACTAGAAACCTACGCACTTCAACGCACCAACCCAAAATTTTACCTTACGATACCAACTCAAAACTCTCGGAGCGTAACCGGGAAAACCAATAAAACCCTCCGAATGAAATCCTAGGCCTGAAGCGAGTTCCGCAGCAGCCAGTCCCAAAGGGACGGCGTCAGCGAGGACTGTCCGAGCGAAAGGGTCTAGGATTTCATTCGGAGGGTTTTATGGGTCTTGCCCCCGGCATTACCCCTACCGAATTAAGCTTGAGTTTGCTACTCTCTAAAGGTTAAAAACCTTGGGATTTCGTATCCTTGAACGCAGTTAGAGGTCTTCAAATGTCAGAACAATTATCCGATCGTTACAATCCCGCAGACGTGGAAACTCGTACCTATCAGTGGTGGGAGAATTCGGGATACTTCAAAGCACAAGATCAATCCACAAAACCTCCGTTTTCAATCATCCTTCCTCCACCGAACGTCACAGGTTTCTTGCACATGGGCCACGCGTTGGATCACACGATTCAAGACATGCTCATCCGTTGGAAGCGCATGAATGGTTACAACACAATGTGGTTGCCGGGCACGGATCACGCGGGTATCGCGACTCAATCTGTTGTTGAAAGAGAACTTAAAAAAGAAAATGTCACTCGCCATGATTTGGGCCGCGAAAAATTCGTAGGCAAAGTGTGGGAGTGGAAACATCAATATGGCGATCGTATTTATTCACAAATGCGCCGACTTGGTGACTCTTGTGATTGGGAGCGCGCAGTTTTCACTTTGGATGAAGGCGTTTCTAAAGCGGTTCGCAAAGTTTTCGTAAGCCTTCACAAAAAAGGTTTGATCTATCGTGGTCAACGTCTGGTGAACTGGTCAGGTCCTCTTGAGACAGCGATTTCTGACTTGGAAGTTGAACACAAGCAAATCAAAGGTTCTCTTTACCACATCAAGTATCCTCTTGAAGACGGTTCTGGTTTCTTGATTGTCGCAACAACTCGTCCAGAAACAATGCTGGGTGATACCGCTCTTTGCGTAAATCCAGATGATGAACGCTATAAACACTTGATCGGAAAAAACGTCATCGTTCCTTTGATCAACAGAAAGATCAAAATCATCGCCGATACTTACGTTGATAAGGCTTTCGGTTCAGGTGTTGTAAAGATCACTCCGGCGCATGACTTTAACGACTACAAAATCGGTAAAACTCATCACTTGGAGTTCATCAACATTCTGACGAAAAAAGCCGAGATGAACGAAAACGCCGGTCCTTATCAAGGATTGAAAGTTCAGGAAGCTCGCAAGCGCGTGTTGGAAGATTTAAAAGCGCAAAACCTTCTTGAAAAAGAAGAGCCTTATGTTCATTCAGTGGGTCACTGCTCTCGTTCGGGTGCGGTTGTTGAGCCTTTCTTGTCTGAACAGTGGTTTGTAAAAATGGAACAGCTTGCAACACCAGCAAAACGCGTTGTTGAAAGCGGTACGATTCGTTTTGAACCAGAATCTTGGACTAAAGTTTACTTGCACTGGCTGAACAATATCGAAGACTGGTGTATCTCTCGCCAATTATGGTGGGGTCACCGTATTCCGGTTTGGTATTGCACGAACTGCAACCACCAAAACGTGAGTGAAACAGATGTGACTGCTTGTGAAAAATGCGGCAACACAAAACTAACTCAAGACGAAGACGTTCTGGATACATGGTTTAGTTCGGCTCTTTGGCCGTTCTCAACAATGGGTTGGCCGACAGAGACTGAGACACTTAAAACATTCTACCCAACAAGTTACTTGGTGACGGGTCACGATATCATCTTCTTCTGGGTGGCTCGTATGATCATGATGGGTCTTGAATTTAAGCGTGATGTTCCGTTCCGCACGGTTTACATCCACGGTCTTGTTCGCGATTCTCAAGGTCGCAAGATGTCTAAGTCTTTAGGCAACTCTGTGGACCCGGTTGAGATGATTGAAAAGTACGGAGCCGATGCTCTGCGCTTTACATTTGCGGCTCACTTGTACTCTGGAAAAGATTTTAAATTCAGTGAACAACGTCTTGAAGGCTACAGAAACTTTATGAACAAGATCTGGAACGCGGCTCGTTTCGCGCTCTCTAATCTTGCTGACTTCAAAGTTCCTGCTGAAGGTGTCAAGGCTCTTCCAAACAAAGGCCAAATCAGCGTCTTTGACCAATGGATCATCACGAAATTGGCTGAAGTCACAAAAGAAGTGGAAGAAGCAATGGAAGGCGAAAGATTCTCTGACGCTGCCAATGCGCTTTATCAGTTCATTTGGAATCAGTTCTGCGATTGGTACATTGAATTTACAAAACCAATCATGAACGGCAACAACATGGAAGAAAAACAAGCGACTCAACTTGTGATCGCCCAAGTTTTAAATCGCATGATGCGCTTGTTGCACCCATTTGCTCCGTTTATTTCGGAAGAGATTTACCAAAAGCTTCCTATCAAAGGCACAGCTTGTATCGTGGATCAGTTCCCGAATACACGTAACGATAAAGAGTTCCTAAGCCTGGGTTCTGCTCAGGCGGCTCTTGAAATCGACATCGTGAAGGAAGTGATCACGGCGATTCGTAACATCCGTGGTGAAAACCGCATCAGCCCGGCTGTAAAAATCAACGTGCGTTTGGGTGTCACAAACGACCAAGTTCAAAAAATCTTGGGCAACAACCGCACGGCGATTTTGACTATGGGACGTGTCGAGAACCTTGAAATCGGAGAAGAAGGCAACCTAATGAAGTGTGCTGTGGCTCCGGTCGTTGTGAAAGACACAAGTGTAAAAGTGATCATCCCGCTTGAAGGCTTGGTGGACTTTGATGAAGAAGTAAAACGCATCAACAAGTTGATCGAAAAACTTCAAAAAGACATCACAATGCTTTCTGGTAAGCTTTCAAACGAGAAGTTTATTGCGAACGCAGACGAAGAAGTCGTTGCAGCGGATAAGGCTTTGTTGGCTCAATCGAAGGTCCAACTGGAGTCTTTGCGTGATGCTTTGACTCGTTTCCAATAAGCCTTAAAAGTAATTTCCAAATAACGGCGAGCAGACAACCCTCCTCGCCGTTTTCATCGTAGCACTCACTGCGAAAGATTCTACTTACAACGACACGCCATTTTTGCAGAGTCCGCATCGATGCAAGTAAAAGTCTTACCATCGTGCGGAAGTTCAAACGAATAAATCTTTCCGTTTCTTTCAATCAATAAAAGATCATCGCCATTTTGATAAAACATACGGCGAGATGTCGATTTGCCAACAAGCTCCCCGTCTGATTCAAGGCTCGCGATCAAGGCCTCCGAAGGATTCGCCATTTGGTCTGCCGCCAAAGGCAATTCTTTCTGTTCACCTGAAGTGCTCAAAGAATAATACTTTAAGTTTTTCTGTGACTGCTTTTCCGGATCCGGAGAATTCTCAATGTAGATACGACGAAGCTCGCCTGCTTTCGTGCGAATATCCGTTGCAGACCATTCGTCTGTCGTCATCACGATGTCACCTAAGTCAGGAGAAATCGCTTTATTGAAAGTTTCAAAATTAATTTCAGATTGAGGATCAAGCTGTCCCACTTGCATGTTTAAGCAAACGGCCATTTCTTTAAGATGTTTTTTGTAAGCTTCAAATTTTCCGGCATCTTCCATCTGCGTTGGCAAAAATCCCGCGCTCGGAGCCGCCGCTTGCTCTGACGGAGGAGGTACTTCGCCTTTAGGTTTTCCAGCGGCCGCAGAAGAAGATTCAGGAGGAACGTTTCCCATCGTTTCGGGATCAACGACAGCCGTAGGATTTTTTTCTCCGCCCGACCAGAATTGGCAATAAGAAATGATTAAAATAACAGCGGCGCCAACAATGAGGAGTATTAAAGTATTCTTCTTCATACCCTGTTGTACGCCGTTCAAATCTTTTTATCAAGAAACGATGCTTACCGACTGATATCGACAGCAACGTCAATAGGTTCAAACGAAACCACAGAAACACCGATAAAACGCATGCGAACTTGTAGAATATCAAAAACCTGTGCGACTTTTTCGCAGTTAGGACCTTTCAATGTCATATACATTAAGTAGTTCGGAAGGCCTGGCTGATATTCAAACTGCCAGTGAGAAATCGCCTCGCAGCCTTGAACAACTTTTGGAAAATCCAAAGCTTCAAATTCGGCTTTCTGTGCATTGGTGAAGGAAATTTCTTTGTCTTGCAAAAACGGATCGACTTTATCGGCTACCAAGCCCACGCGCAAAGTCGCCTCTTGAGTCACCGGATTCCAGACGAAAGAATAATCGTACCGACCCGGCGCCAGAGTATTGATTTTAAAACTCATGAAGTTATCAGCCGCCTGACTGTGCGCCGACCACAAACTCACTAAGACCATCAACACAAACACAAAATATCGCATGAAATCCCCCTTCATGTTCTACTCGTGAAACAAATCGTTTTTATCTAATCTCAAGAGCCAAAAGCAAGAAAGGGATTCTTACGAATCCCTTTCTTGAAGTCATTTCAGTTCGGTGACGGAAAATGTCTATTTGATAAGACCGATCTCACGCAAACGTTGCATCAAGAAATCGTGTCCAGTGATATCAGGGTATTTCGCGCCTGTCCCTTTACAAGATGGCAAGCAGCTCAACATCGCTTCTGGATGCGGATGCATAAAGAACGGCATTGAGTAACGGCTTTGGTTTTTACCGTCTTGCGGGTTGATCACGCGATGAGTAGTTGAAGGCAATACGTCGTTTGTTAAACGAGCCAACATATCACCCACATCGACGATCAAAGTATCTGGTTCAGAATCGATATCCAACCATTGACCATCGCGGTCTTTCAATTGAAGGCCGGAAGCCGTTGCCGCTGGCAAAATTGTAATGAAGTTGATGTCTTCATGAGCCGCCGCGCGCACGCAACGAGGATCAACACCGTCTGGAATTGGCGGATAGTGAAGAAGACGCAAGATTGAATTTCCATCTTTCGTCATTTTCGCAAAGAAGTCTTTTTCAACTTCAAGAGGCATCGTCAAAGCTTCAAGCATTACGTTTCCTGCTTCTTCCAAAGCATCAAACAAAGCTGTGAAGTGAGATTTAAATTCAGGAATCTCTGTCGGCCATACGTTTTCAGGATAAACCGTTTTCAAAGCGTGACCTTCAGGAAGAACGCGACCTACATGCCAGAACTCTTTCAAGTCCATCACAGGAGAATCTTTTGCGTGCTCTTGACCAAACGGAGTGTAACCACGCTGGAAGCCCGCTTTCGGAGAGATGTAAGATTTTTTTAAGTCTGTTGGAAGAGAGTAAAACTTTTGAAGAATATCGTAAGCTTTATGCAGATCTGCGGCTTTCACGTTGTGATCTTTAAGAATGATGAAGCCGTATTCTTTAAGACCTGTGAAAAGATTGTCGATGAATTTCGCGCGGTCCGCGTCTGAGCCTTTTGTGTAGCTAGCAAGGCTCAATGTTGGAACTTTACGAAGAGTGCTGTTTTCAGAATGAGAAGCAGTATCCAATGTTCTCACGATTTCCCTCCAGTGTTAGGTTCAGCAGGGACTCTAGCAAGGTGCGCAAATAAAAGGCAACTGCAACTAAATATGTATGAAACGAATATCAAAAACTCGGACCAAAGTGGGAGTTTCAAACTTGAAATGGACATCTCCATCAAACAAACGAACCGCGTGTTCATTGCGATAAGGAGACTCTTTTTCCTCATAACCGCGATAAACCACAGGACGCGGATCCAATTTGAGGGTTTCCTCGACAACTTTTCTTAATGACTGATCTGGGTGACGAGCTTCCCACTCTTTCATAAGAGCTTCCGCGTGCTCGGTAAATTCTACATGGATCGGGTCTTTGGCGATCTCCGCAGGCCAGCCAGTGCGCGCATTTGGAATCGACTCCACCTCAGGCAGATAGGGCTTGATATCCAAGATGGGCGTGCCATCCACAAGGTCCGCGCCCGCAACGATGATTCCATCTTTTTCAACTTTAATCAGTTCAACTAACGAAAGGCCAATCGGATTTGGACGATGCGGACTGCGAGTCGCAAACACGCCCATCGTTTTACCTTCGAGGCGCGGAGGATGAACCTTCGCATGAAAGCGCGCCGTTTTGTTTTGATGAAAAACCCACACGAGCCACACATGACTAAAACCTTCGAGCCCCTGAAGAGATTCTTCAGGTTGAAGATCCGCACGAATTTTCAGGCGCGCCCATGCCTCCTTCACAAGGCCAGGCTGTCGCGGCGTCCCGAATTTATCGCGAAAACATGATTCTAAATAGCCAATAGGTTCCATAGAGGTACGCCGTACCTTTTTGAATTGCCTCGCGTCAAGGACTTTCAAATGACACTCCATTTTTGAGTGACACTCGCTCTGGATTGCATAAAACGAAAGCATATCTTTTAGGAGGGTTCTTATGAAACATTTGATTTTAGTAGCCGCTCTTGCTTTGGGAGTGAGTGCATCTGCATTTGCCGGAGAACTTGATAACGAGTCTTCAGTAACGAATCAATCCATGAACGGAACGGTTGTCATTCGCGTGGATACGCGCACGAACCAAACGGCTGTGATGGCTTCTGATAAAGTGATGGCCAACGATACTCAAGCTCAGGCCTTGGCTTTGAAAGGTTCTTTCCAAGCTGTTTCTGCTGAAAACGTCAGAAGCGAATTGGATAACGATGCGGGAGCGTCGAGCTGGTACTTCTGCAATCCATGCGGAAACTACAACAGCGGTTACAACACTTACTACTATAGCTACGTTTACTGGTACGGCACTTGGTATACACCGTGCTACACATACAGCTATAGCTACTATCAGTACTATTACTACTCAAACTATCGTTGGTAGTTGATGAAGAGCGGTCCTTAAGGGCCGCTTTCTCTATGGGGCTTTTGTTTTTTTGAAGGGTCTTTGTTCATGAAGTTATTGATTTCTTTTTTGAGCGTTTGTTTTTCTTTTCAATTCGCCTTTGCAGCTTCTCCATTCTCAAATCTTGATGGCGTTAAATACTCTTTGGGATTTTCTCCTTATTACTCTCAACAAAATCCGGGACGTCGTCTTAAGATCGCGGTCTTAGACAAAGGATTTTACGGTTATGAAAAAGAGTTGGGTCGCTCTCTACCTGCTTCTACTCGTTACATTGCTGGGCCTGTCGCAAATCCAGAAAATGTGAATGTGGAGCATGGTCTTCGTATGGCGCAAATTTTAGTTGCGATGATGACGAATGATATGCAGGCAACACAATGGATGCCGGAGCTGACACTTTATAATGTTTTTGGATTTTCAAATTTCAAAGCGGCGATTGATGATGTGATCGCAAACAAAGTGGACCTCGTGCTTTATTCTGAAGTGTGGGAGTACGGCGGAAATTTTGATGGCACAGGTTTCATCAATAATGAAGTCAACCGCGCCACACGCAACGGCGTGATCTGGGTGAATGCCGCAGGAAATTTTGCTTTAACGACTTACAATTCAGGCATTCGCACACTGAAAGATGATTGGGTGCAATTACCGGATCAAAACAACGCCTTGATGATTCGTTGTGAAAACCGCAATGGCAAATGTCCCGTGAAAATCGTTCTTTCCTGGAATGATTTTAAAAACGACGTGGAGCTGGGAACAGATAAAGACCTGGATCTTGCTTTGACGGACGATATGCTCAGCATTGTGCAAACAAGTGCATTGAAACAATCCAAAGATCCAAAGGAATCTCGCCCTGGTTTTTCAAAATATCCACGTGAGATCATTGCTGCGGAACTTTCTAATGGCACCTACTTCTTGCGTGTGAAAAATCGCTCACAAAACTTTGTGGATCGCGATCAGTTGCGCATCACTGTCGACGGCGAAGTGACGATGCCTTCTCATAGCATCAATGACACGATCTTAAATCCGGCAGATAATACAACGGTCATTACTGTAGGGGCTTCGGATTCAGATCGTTCTTCCTCTTCAAAAGACAAACCCGATCTTTTAGCGCCGTCTTCTATTCGTTTAGCAGGCGGCGGAGAATATCGTGGCAGTTCCAATGCCGCGGCGATCGTTGCTGCCGGTTTGGGAATTTTGAAATCTCAAGAGCCGCGCATGACTCGCAAAGATCTTTTAGACACAGTCACTCGCGGTAACGGTGATGGTTGGAACCAACGTGGAGTTTCATTGAACCTTTTAGGATTTGGTCCTACGGGCCCTGGATGTTTTATTGATGTAAATTTAAATCCAGTGCCTGATTATGTTCGGGAAGTCTTGTCTCGCGGTGGAGTTCCTGTGCAGACAACAGCCGCCGTTCGTGTGATGGTGCCTTTTGATCCGATTACAATGGCATCTTATCTTCGTCGAAATTTATTGAACGACATGATCGTCGCTCTTCCACAAGGTGGGTATGCTGTTTACCCACGTTTTGCTGCGATTCCTCCGGGAGCGGTTGAAATATTCCAACGTCCTCTTGAAGCAGGACTTTGCCGTCCGACTCCCATTGGTGGCGGAAAGAATTTTCATCTTTAATTTTTCTAAAAAAAGCGTCGTCTCACTTTGAGACGGCGCCAAATTTGGTCGCAGCTCTGTCAGTTCCTTAACGATCAATTGCTCTATGTTATCTATAAAATATGGTCCGCGAATTGCTTTTACCTCCTTATGAGGTGAACAATGCGTGTCTTTAAACTTAAAACACTTTGCCTTTCGCTGATGGCCGTTACGTGCTTTTTGTCTTTCAATGCGAAAGCTGAAGACGAAACGAACCTGCTTTTGGTGCCCAACGAAAAAGACACACCCGCAATCACTTCTGAATCCCAAGAGCTGGAAGTGCGCTTTGATCCCTCGGAAGTGACGGAACCTGAAAAGAACTTTGACCGCGAAAAATTCATTCGTGATTCCAGAGACCGCATGACGGCGGAACCCTCTCAAGAAAAAATCGAAATCTGGTCAGGCCCTCGCTCTGAAGAACACTTGCAAAAACTTTTGCAACTTTCAGATGCAGAGATCGCTTCGTTCCTCGGAAAGAAAGAAGCTTTCCTTGGAAAATTCGCGAAGACTTTGGCGTTCTTCCGTTTATCTCCGAAGAAAATTAACAAGGTTTTGCTAGAACTGAACAATCGTTTCTATGAAAGCTCCCATGTTGTTTCCCGCAGCAACACTAAAGGTGCGGCGATGATGTTCTCCGTTTCAGGCGGTATGGCTTTGCCACAGAAATTCGTCAAAACTTTAAAAGAGCGTAGTATCGGCAAGTACATTCCTGAGTCAGGTGGATTTTATTACATGATGGGACTCGGCGTGAGCTTTGCCCGCCGTGTGGATGAAAATAAAAAATCCAAATTCGTTTTTGAAATCTTTATGGATGTGGAAAGATTGAAGTCCACTCTGACCGGACTTGTGGAAGTTTCCGCGGCGGGAACTTACGGTCTTGTATTTGAAAAACGCACTGGCGAATTCACTCACCAAAAAAGCAATACCACTTACGGTGGCGTTGCCGGAGTTTTCCGTCAAGGAACACATCAGTTTGGTTGGGCGGCTTCAACAGGTCTTTCCATGCCTCCAGGAATCGGCGCGATCCTGGTTTATCAAGATGAAGTGACTCGTTATTATCTTTTCCGCACGGAAAATCTGAAAGTGACATTGCCAGCTTTGCGTATGATCAAAAACAACGTTTTAGATTATTTTAGAAATCTTCTTGGCAATAAGACTCACATCATCACTTGCAACCAAGCCATCATGTAAAATAAAAAACCCGCTTCGCGCGAACGAAACGGGTTTAAACTGTCATTTGCATAGACAAAAATTTTCTTTTTAGAAGTTGCCGGATCTTTTCATCAAGCCATCTTTGTTCTTGATGATGATCTCTTTACCGTTTAGATCGATAAGACCCTCATTTTTAAACTCAGTCAGATGACGAGACAAAGATTCATTGATTGTGCTGGCAAGCTGAGCGAACTCATTGCGTGTCAGTTTCAAATTCAATGAAATTCCGTTGGGAGTTTGCACTCCGAATTTGTCAGCAAGCAAAACCAGTTGGTAAGCGATGCGCTCTTGCACCGATGCCAAATAGTGAAGCTGACTGATGGTTTCAAAAGACTCAAGATCGTTCACTGCTTGGTTGAGCAGCAATTTTACTAACGGACTTGCTTGAGCGATCGCCACTTGAATCAATTCGCGTGGGTAAAGCCAAAGCACTGTCGATTTAACAGCTTTCGCATGACTCTGGGCAGGCATGCCTTTTACCAAAGCCTTGTAACCAAAATATTCTCCTGGAGATACCAGTTTGGTTACATATTCATTTGTAGTTGTGCGTCCGCGGGCATGAGAGCGGTTAACTACAACTTTAACACAGCCAGATTGCACGTAATACAGACCCTTCGCCGGCTCCCCTTCTTTGAAAATCATCTCTTCTTCTTTGAGATGAATCACTTCATAAGGAACGTTTGAAGTATTCGGAATACTTAGGTTTTGATTGCCCATAAAACCAAGGGAGTTTACTCCGCCATTGAGTATTGTTTGAGATTCCATACTCTATTACCTCCGAGCTTTCTTCGTTGGGTTAATGTTTAGGCCAATCCTAAACTGGTATTATACAGCCGCCTAATTGAAATTTCGACATAACACTCTTGTAACGGCAGTCTATTAACGCCCTGACATGCTTTTGACTTGACTCATAGAGACAGCTCCCCTACTTTCTCCGCCAGAAATCAGAGTTTTTTTTGTGATATCAAACGTTTACTTAGTGCTAAAAGGCACCTGAGTTTCATCATATTTAAGGGGCTCAAAAGATGGTTAAATCGTTCGTTACTGGCCTGTTAATTGTGTTATTCCACATTGTTTCTTTCGCAAATCCAATTAAAGTCGGATTGGTTCTCGATAAGGGCGGCAAAGACGATAAATCTTTCAACTCCGCAGCTTACCTTGGAGCAACAAAAGCAGAAAAAGATCTGAAAATTGATCTGAAATATGTTGAAGCCACGGATACAAACGCGATTGAAAACCTGCACCGCTCTTTTGCCCGTAAGAATTTCGATCTTGTGATCGGAATCGGTTTCGCGCAAAAAGAAGCCGTTAAAAAAGTAGCAGCTCAATTTCCAAATGTAAAATTCGCCGTTGTTGATGGTGAAGTCGATGCGAAGAACGTTCGCTCTCTCTTGTTTGAAGAGCACGAAGGTTCTTTCTTAGTCGGCGCTTTGGCGGCGATGGTTTCTAAAAACAACGCTGTTGGTTTTGTTGGCGGTATGGACATTCCTTTGATCCGTCGTTTTGCGATGGGATACGCAGCCGGTGCGAAATATGTAAATCCAAAAATCAACGTGATTGAAAACTACATCGGCGTGACGGGTGAGGCTTGGAACAATCCTGCAAAAGCGAAAGAGTTGGCTCTTTCTCAGTACGCAAAGGGCGCTGATGTGGTGTTTGGTGCTGCGGGTGCCTCTAACACAGGTATCTTTGATGCGGCTGAAGATAAAAAGAAATTTGCGATTGGTTGTGATTCCAACCAAAACTGGATTAAGCCGGGCGTGATCTTGACGAGCATGTTGAAGGCTGTCGACGTTGCGGTTTACGACACAATCAAAGAAACTCAAGAAGGCAAGTTCACTGGTGGAGTAAGTCACTTTGGTCTTAAAAACAACGGCGTGAACTACACTTTGGATCAATACAACGAAAAGCTTGTGACTCCTGATATGAGAAAAAAGCTTGAGGACATCAAAAAGAAAATCATCGCGGGTCAAATTCAAGTTCCTGACTACTACAAAAAGAAATAGTAATGAGTGTTTCAGCCGTAGAGTTTAAAGGGGTTTCCAAATATTTCGGCGAAGTCCGCGCGAATTCTGATATTTCTTTCTCTGTTGCTAAAGGCTCTATCCACGGCATCGTTGGCGAAAACGGTGCCGGCAAATCCACCGCGATGAAAATCCTTTTCGGACTCTATCGTCCTGATGGCGGTGAAATTCTCGTTCACGGAAATCCTGTTTCCTTCGATTCCCCGATTGACGCCATGGCTGCCAAAATCGGCATGGTTCATCAACACTTCATGCTGGCAGAGCCTTTCACTGCTCTTGATAATATTTTGCTTCAACAAAAAGGATCTGCGTTTTCTGTTCTTCCGCGCAAAGAACAAAAGAAACGATTGCAAGAAATTGCGGAACGCTATGGCTTTACTTTGAATCTGGATGCGAAGGTTGAAGATCTTTCTGTCGGCGAACAACAGCGCCTGGAAATTTTAAAAATCCTTTCACAAGATTCCGAGATTTTAATCCTGGATGAACCCACCGCCGTTTTGACTCCTCAAGAAGTGCAAGACCTGTTTAAAAATCTTCGTCGTCTCAAGGAAGAAGGCAAAACGATTCTTATCATTACTCACAAACTCAAAGAAGTGATGAGCCTTACGGATGCCGTGACGGTGTTTCGCACCGGCCGCGTGGTCGGAAGTAAAAAAACATCTGAAACAAATGGTTCTGAACTTGCTGAGATGATGGTGGGTCGCCACATTCAAGCGCCGCAAGAAAGACAAACTTCCGTTGATAAAACTCGTGCCGTTTTAAAGTTCGACAATGTCTCTGCGACTTTGGGCAATCATCAGATTGAAGATATCAACATTACCGTTCACTCCAAAGAGATTGTTGGAGTTGCAGGTGTTGAAGGCAACGGACAAGATATTTTGATTCGTTCTTTGCTCGACAAACATGCGCTGAAAAAAGGTTCCGTGAATGGCTCGATCCGCAGTGAAGGATTGATTTGCTCTTTCCCCGAAGACCGTCTGCGTTTCGGAATGCTTCCTGCGCGTCCTGTTTACGAGAATTTTATTTTAGGTCAACACAAGCGTTCCCTTTTCTCGCGCGGTATCTTTTTAAAAGTGCGCGAGATTATTTCTCGCACAAAAGAGATCATGGATACCTACGACATCCGCCCGCACAATCCGCTTTTGCCTTTCGATAAGCTTTCAGGTGGAAACCAGCAAAAGCTCGTTGTGGCCCGCGCTCTTTCGCAAAAACCTCAAGTGGTGATTGCGGCACAACCGACTCGCGGTGTGGATATTGGCGCCATTGAATTTATTCACGGCGAACTTCGCAAAGCTCGTGACGAAGGCGCCGGCATTCTTTTGATTTCTTCGGAGCTTGATGAACTCATGACTCTTTCAGATCGCATCGTGGTTCTTTACAAAGGAAAATTGGTGGCGGAGTTCAACCGCTCTGAATTTAATGAAATTGCACTCGGAACTGCGATGGGAGGTTGCAAGTGAAACGCATCCTCGGTTTTTTAATCGGTCTTACTATCGCTTTGCTTTTGACTTTGTTTGCTGGCGAAAATCCTTGGAACATCTTCATGATTCTTATGAAGAGTGCTTTTGGTTCCATGTATGATTTGGGTCTTACTCTTTCATATACAACGCCTTTGATTTTTTGTGGTCTCTCTGTCGCTATTGGATTTCATGCCGGATTATTTAATATCGGTGCAGAAGGACAACTGACCGTCGCCGTTCTTACGGCAGCAGCTGTCGGTGTGCTTTGCCCGAACATTCCATTTCCTTTGGCTCCGATTGTTGCATTCTTTGCTGCCATTCTCGCCGGGGGATTCTGGGGATGGATTGCGGGATGGCTGCGCGCTTATCGCGGAAGTCATGAAGTGATTATCACAATCATGCTCAACTTCATCGCCGCAGGTATTGCAAGCTGGTTCACTCTTAAAATTATTCCAAATCCAAATTCACAAAATCCTGAAACAGCGATGGTGTCACCAAACTATATGTTTAAGGATTACGATTTAATTGCGCGTCTTTTCCCAGACACGCCGGCCAACGCTTCATTGGGTTTTGCTATCGTGTTTGCGATTTTGATGTGGATATTTCTCTGGAAAACCACATGGGGCTTTGGTTTGCGGGCGGTCGGTTCCAATCCTGAAGCCGCCCATCGCGGTGGGATTTCTGAAAAGAAAGTGCAGATGCTGGCGATGGCTTTGGCCGGCGCCCTTGCTGGTTGTGTCGCTCTTTCTGAAGTTTTAGGAAGTGCGGGACAGTATCGCATTGGGTTTTCTCCGGACTATGGATTTATCGGAATTGCGGTTGCACTTCTTGCGAACAACAATCCGCTCGGCATTATTGCCGCCGCTTTCTTAATGGGTGCTCTTCATAAGGGCGCTTCTGATCTAGATCTTGAGACAACGACAATCACTCGCGATTTCTCTCGCATCATTCAAGGCTTAATCATCTTAGGTGTGACGGCTCAAGGTTATTGGGAATGGATTAAACACAAAAGGAGAAAAGACTGATGGACATGATGGCTCTTATCATCTCTTTGCTTCTAGCAACTTTGCGTTTAGCAACTCCTTTGGTTTTTGCTTCGATGGGTGGCTTTATGAGCGAGCGTTCCGGTGTTGTGAACGTCGCCCTTGAAGGTTTCATGCTCACAGGCGCTTTTGCTGGTGCTGTTGTCGGTCACATGTTCGCTTCGGCCTGGCTGGGTTGGGGTGCCGCTTTGATTGCAGGCCTTGTGATCGGAGCCTTGTATGCTCTTTTCACGATTGAACTTAAAGCCGATCAAATCGTGACAGGTATGGCGTTTAATCTTCTTGTGATGGGACTTATTCCATTTCTCACGAAGATTCTTTACAACTCAACGGGTTCCACACCCGCGTTGTTGGCGGAAGATCGTTTTAGTTTTGAGCCGCTCGTGATGGTGTTTGTTTTAGTCGGTGGTTTAACTTACTGGCTTTATAAAACGCGATCAGGACTGTGGTTGCTTTTTGCAGGTGAACATCCCGAAGCTCTTGTCGCGAGCGGCGTGAGTGTGCGTAAAGTTCGTTGGGCTGCGGTTTCTGTGAGTGGAGCTTTCGCTGCTTGGGGTGGCGCGAGTTTGTCTTTGTTCTTGGCTTCTTCTTATTCTCCACTGATGACGGGCGGTCGCGGTTTTATGGCGCTCGCGGCTTTGATCTTTGGAAAATGGAAACCACTTCCAGCTCTTGGAGCTTGTTTGCTCTTTGCATTTGCGGACGCTTTGCAAATTCGTTTGCAGGGAATCAAAGTGAACGACTTTGAAATTCCCGTTCAATTTATTCAAATTTTACCTTACATCGTAACCATCATTGCGTTAGCAGGCTTTATCGGAAAAAGCCGCGCTCCGAAAGCGTTGGGACGATAACTTTCAACAGAGGTTTTTATGAAACATCTTCTTGCAGGATTGATTCTTTTAATGTCGACACAAGCTTTTGCTTGGGGTGGTCGCGGTCACGATACCATCTGCCGTGTAGCGAGCTTCTTGGTGAAGGAGCCTGGCTTAAAAGAATATCTCCAACACAAACCACAGATGATGGGTCACTTGTGCAATATGCCGGATTTTTATTGGAAAAGTCTTGGCGGAGAAGCCAATAAACTTGGCAACCCTGCTCACTTCATCGATATCGAAGTGATCGGTCTTGATGTGAAAGACATTCCTGTTGATTACAAAAAATTGATCGCCGACTATACAGGAAAACCAAACAAATTTAAAAATGATGGATCAACAATCAAATCCATCCCACAAGAATTCGGTTCTTCTTGGTGGAGAGTCGATCAATTCATGCGCATTATCGCGGGCCTTGAAAAAGAATTTGCGCTAGCGACTCCTCCGGCGAATTTTAAAGAAGAACAAAACAATGATCTTCCTTACAACAAGCTGGCTTATCAATTAGTGACTTCAATGGGTTTGATGGGTCACTTCGTTGGCGACAACTGCCAACCATTCCATACGACAGCAGACTATGATGGATATGCAGCAGGACACGGCGGCATCCACGCTTATTTTGAAGATGCGGTTGTTGGCCAGTTCGATGGCGATTTGGATTACTTGGTTCTTAAAGAGGCTCGCGCGATGAAAAAGCCTGAGTTCTTGAAACCAAAAACTCCGATTGAGAAAATGAAAGTGCTAAGTGTGATTTCTAATAAAGAAATTCCAAAAATCTTAAAGCTTGATCCGATCAAAAAGAAATCGACTCTAGTAAAAGAAAAAGGAATGGAAATCAAAACAGCGGCAGAGCGTGAACCGGCTTCTGTGGCTTTCAAAAAAATGAAGCCTTACATTGTGACTGAAATGGCTCGTGGTGCGGTTTTGCTGGCTAATCTTTGGGATGAGGCTTACGCAAGTGCTGGCAAACCAAAATTGGGCGCATACAAGTCTTACAAATATCCATTTACTGTGGATTTCGTAGCTCCAGATTATTTCGATACGACTGAAAAATCAGATAAAGAAGAAAAGAAATAGTTTCTGTTTTTTTGCGACGGCTTAATTACTTAGCCGTCGCTGTACTTCCCGCCGACGCCGCGATGATACAGGCAATGGCCATCCACTGTGGCAAAGTTAAAGTCTCTTTAAGCACTAAAAGTCCCATCAGTGTTGCCACCGCAGGCTCCATACTCATTAAAATACCAAAAGTTTTTGTCGGCATATTTCGCATGGCTTTCATTTCTAATGAATATGGAAGTGCGCTTGAAAGAATGGCGATTCCAAGTCCCATCGGCCAGAGTGAAATGTCTTTGATCTCTGCACTGTTAAAATACATTCCGCCAGGCAATGCAATGAGTGTCGCAAACCACATTCCCCACGCTGTGACTTGAAGACTGGTTCCATGCTTCGCCGCTTTTTGCCCGAAGATAATGTACAAGGCCCAGAAAAATCCCGCGGCTAAAGCGAGAAGCATACCGATCACATCTAGGTTGCTTGTTGATGGAGACACCGGAAGCAGAAGATAAATTCCTATCCCGGCAAGAAGCACCCATAAAATATCCCAAGATTTTTTCGAAGAAAAAAGAGCGACGGCAAGAGGTCCCGTAAACTCCAAAGCGACTGCGATTCCCAGAGGAATTCTTTCTAAGGCAAAATAAAAAAGCAGATTCATGCTTCCCAAAGAAATACCGTAGGCCGCAAGTGACGGAAGACTTTTCCAGGAAATATTATGTTTCCAAATTTTTGCGACTACAGATAAAAGAATCGCCGCCATCGTTACACGTAAGGCAGTTGTTCCCGCTGCCCCAGCAACAGGGAAAAGCTGCTTTGCGATCGATGCCCCAAGTTGGATCGAAAACATCGCCATCAGAATCAAACCTAAAGAAGACAAGAGAGCACGCACGAAGAAAAACTCCTTCATCGAAACTGTTAGAAAGCTGACAGGTGCGCGCGTTGTCGGTCACACGCCGTCACTGCGATCTCACTCTGAGAATCGCCGTTTCTAAGTGCTTGAAAGGTCGTTGAGTGATTCTCAGGATGAATCAGCTCGCGTGGCATACTCCTCGCACTAGGGATATGTATACAGCTTGTTACGAAGGAGTTCAAAATGACATTCGCAAAAATCATCACAGCAACAATCATCACGATCGCAGCAACAACTTCTTTCGGTGCAACTAAATGCGATCACAAAGAATCAGGCGGCCTTTTCGCAAAAACAGCAGCCCCTTCTTCTGTGAAAGTACAAACTGTTAAGACAGCATCGGCTCCTTCTACATACACTGGCACTCGCTAATTCGTAGAAGAATTTTAAATAGCCCCCAATAAACCCAGGCTCTTCCCCCCAAGGCCTGGGTTTTTCCTTTTTCCAGATATCGCTTTCTAGAATCCCTCTTCACCTAATTTATCCACTCGCGACCCCTTAGATCGCGATCTTTCCGGTTTGATTGAACATGGAGTCTGGAAATCGTTTGATGATATCTATGATTTAGAAATTAAAAAGAAAGACACTACGATCACATTGCGAGTTCCTGCAGAGCTACTTACAGAGCTCAAGAAGATCGCCACAAAAGATAAAACGGATTATCAGAAATTGATTAGAAAAGCGCTCATCGAGCTGGTTATCAAAAGAGCTTCTTAAAAAATAAAAAAAGCCCAGGGGTTGCCTGGGCTTTTTAACTTTCACCTTTTCAGGATCAAATTACTTCGCGATGTCGCCAGTGTATTTGAAACCAACAGTGATAGTGTTGAATGTAACGTCTTCCAACGCTGCATTGTCGAAATCGTCTTTCGCAGAAGCGTAAGCGATGTGGTAACGGAAAGCGTCTTCAGCTTTTGGCATGTATTCTACGCCAACTGCGAATGCGTTACGTTTGAAGTTGTCGTTGCCAGCAACTTTATCGTTAGACATTTCGTACTTCAAAACTGGAGTCCAGTTATTGATTTTGTATGAAGCTTCTACGATTGTAGAGTTTGTCTCGTCTTTGTCACCAGTTGTAGCGTTTTTATCGCTGTTAGCTAGGTACTCAAGATCGATGTTCAAGTTTTCCATTGGAGCGATACGGAAACCAGCACCTAGGAAAGTTTGTTCATGACCAGTAGTTACACCAGCAGCGATAGTGTCGCCAGCGCCAACAGTGTAGCTCAAGTATGTTTGGAACATTTTTTCAGCAAAAGAACCCCAGTAAGCCAAACCCATGTTGTGACGCTTGTCTGTTGATCTAGCGCCAGCTTCGATAGTTTGTGCATTTGTAGAGTTAGTTACTTGGAACTCAAGTTTGTGATCAGCGTTGATCGCGTAAGCAGCAGCAACACCTGAAGAGTTTTCTGGAGTTACAACTGAACCAGTTTGACCGTCACCGCCAACACCGCCACCAGCAAGTGATGTCAAGTAAGTGTCACCCATGATAGTTTTACCGTGCTCGTATCCGCCCACGTTAACTTGCAATTTACCAGCTGTGAAAGTCCAGTCACCCATTGGCTTCGCAATAGTCAAGTGATCTACGAACTTATCAACAGTCATAGTTTTAGAAAGAGTACCGCCAGCAGATACTTCTGGAGTGAACGCACGAAGATTCCAACCAGAATCGATCACAGCGTCACCAACCATACCAGTTAGGTACAAGCGAGCAACTGCAGGTGTAAATACAGAAGTTCCAGCAACTTCAGCACCTGTGTTGTCGTCGTAGTTTGGAGTGTTGACATAGTCTGAACGTACAACGAGTTTTACACCCGCGAACGCGTTAGTAGCCGCAACTGTCATAGCTGCCATTACTAAAAGTTTTTTCATTGTTGCATCCTTTCGTTTCGTTGCAATCTTATGATTACTTATAAACTTATTAATCCATTAAAAGCTGTAAGCCATTACATAAAAAATGCTAATGAGGACCTAGTCCAAGATCAACAACAAAAATTTTGAGATCTCTTCATCGCTGCTCAAAACATCGCCATCCACTTTCTCAATGTGGTTTCAAGTACACAGGACTTGCACTTCATTTTGACGTTTCTTTGATGTTCTTTTTTTAAAAATTTTATTTCGATGAAATTCAAACCTGGAGCGGTTTTCATGGCAAATGCTTCACAAGTTTTGAACTTAGTAAACGAGGCTAGTGATGTAATTTGTCTGCAAGTTTTTGGTCTGCTTTTGCGTACAAGTTTGGACATTGACGCGAAATTTCATAATAGAGTCGCCGCACTAGATCATCCTGGATCATGGTCTAGGTTTAGTAATTTTTTACGTTACAGGAACTAGACCAAGGTCGTAACCTTAAATCAAATTTAAAAGCTCATTACTTATTTAAAAGGAGTTCACGTGAGTATTTCAAAAATTCTCGCAACGTTGCTAATCATGGGGACAGCAACTGCGAATGCAGCGGACATTGGTGGTATCACTGTTAATGGTGAGGTTGCCTTTGACTACAATTTTCTTTCATCAAAAGATGCAGCAATTCCAAATACGGAAGGCGCAACAAACGAAGCTTATCGTTTAAATAAAGCACAAGTGCTCCTTAAAAAAGAAACGGAACAAATCTCTTTCTTAGGTCGTCTTGTTCACACACCAACTCAGTACTCTCCAGATGGAGCAGCAACATCCAAAGCCTACTTCGGCGTATTGGATCAAATGGAGTTGTTCTATAAAGTAAATCCACAATTGCAAATCGGTTTCGGTCGTTTCCTTACTACAATGGGATACGAATCATTGATGAGATACGAAAATGCATTCTATAACGACACAATCGCTTATCAAACAATCGTACCTGGTTACGGCGAAGGGTTGCGTGCGAAATACACTCCTGGTGATTGGTTGACGGCGACTCTTTCGACCTACAATCAATTTACTTACGGAGCCATCGGTGAAGATTATGCTCCAACAAAAACAACAGAGTTTTCTGTCACGGGTGTTTTGGCTGGTAAACTCACATGGTTTGCAGGTTACTTGATCGGAACTGATGCCGCTGTTGCTCCTGCAACTGGCAAAAAAGACAACTCAGCTTCCAGCGTTTGGGCTTCTTATAAGTTCATGGACAATCTTATGTTGGCAGTGACTTATGATTCACGCACCTTCAAGTTTGAAAACACTCACACACATTGGGCGGATTCAGTGAGTGCCGTTCTTACTTATGGTATCGGCATCAACAACTTAGGTCTTCGTTATGAAATGGTTCGTGGCGGAAATGAAATTGGATATGGTGGAGCAGCTGACAAAGTGAATGCTCTTTCAGTCACTGACAAAATTGTCTTGAATGACAATTTGAATCTTTATGCTGAATTCCGTATGGATCACTCCGACGCTGATTCATTCTTAGATAAAGATGGAGCACCAACTGCAGATGCTCAGATGGTGACTTTGGGTGCTCTTGCCCACTTCTAAAAGAATCTGACAGAATAAAAACACAAAAAGGCTGACCAAGAGGTCGGCCTTTTTATTTAAAACTTGCGAATTTGCCGTTTTTGCATAAGAATCTGCGTATCGCCTACAGTCTGTGGGCATTATCAACAAACGCATCGCGTGTCTTGTACTCATCGTCTTACGAATTGTCCCTGACATTTAGGTCCTGCGCCAAATTGCATATCAAATAATGTGCTTTTCCACCACTTAAGTTGTGCTAATCTAAAGATGCGTTCTCTATATAAAGGAAATACAACCTGAAGATGCAAAAAAAGAAACTCCTCAACGGCACAATCAAAAGACACCCGGACGGATTTGGTTTTTTTATCCCTGACGATATCGGACACCCCGACGTATACATTCCCCGCAATTCAATGGAAGGTATCATGACGAATGATAAAGTCGTGATTGAAGCTTTTCCGGAAAAAGGGACCGAACGTTTTCGCGGAGAAATCATCCGCATTCTTTCTCGCGGGACTAAAACAGTTGTCGGCCGTTTTTACAAAATGAATGAAAGAGTCGGTGCCATCCGCGATGAAGGCAAAGGATGGGGGCAAGATCTTAAGATCAAGCTTGAAGACTCTTTAAATGCCAAAGATAAAGAACTTGTCGCGGCTGAAATCCTCACCTATCCCGAAGAAGGAAAATCCTTCACGGGAAAAGTCACTGAAATCATCGGTGATGCTTTAGATCCTCTTACAGATATTAAAAGAGTGATCCGTTCTAACAACATTCCTTTGGAATTTTCGAAAGAGACCTTAGAAGAAGCCAAGCACTTTAATGAAGTTCCTGACGAAAAAGACTTTAAAGGCCGCCGTGACCTTCGTGATAAAAGTCTGATCACGATCGACGGTGCGACAGCGAAAGATTTTGACGACGCCGTTTACGTTGAAGTGACAGATGAAGGGTTTCTTCTTTTTGTCGCTATTGCGGACGTCAGCCACTATGTTCGTATTGGTAGCGCGATTGATAAAGATGCTTACGAACGCGGAACTTCGGTTTACTTCCCGAATTACGTTGTCCCGATGCTGCCTGAAGTTCTCAGTAACGGACTTTGCTCTTTAAATCCTCACGTTCCTCGTCTGTGCCTTGTCGCTGAAATGCTTTTTGATTTCACGGGCGAGATGAAACGCTCGGACTTCTATGAAGCCGTGATGGAAAGTAAAGCCCGTGTCACTTACGGTGAAGCGCAAGAAATCATCGACGGCAATGAAGTTGAAAAGCACAGCCATGTGAAAGAAAACATCCTGCGCCTTTCAGATCTTGCAAAAATCTTGATGGCGAAACGCTTTAAAGAAGGCTCACTGGATCTTGAAATTCCAGAAACAGAACTTGTGATTGATGGAGCCGGTGTCCCGGTCGACATCCAACGCTCTGAGCGTCTCTTTTCGCATCGTTTGATCGAAGAGATGATGTTGGCGGCCAACGTTGGCGTGGCGAAGTTCCTTTCAAGTCGCAATATTCCGGCTTTGTATCGTATTCACGAACCGCCGAATGAAATGGCGATTCGTGTTTTAGAAAAGTACATGGCAAACTTTGGAAGCAAAACAAAGCTAGGACAAGGCAAACTGCAAAAGCGTCTTACAAAAGCGTTGGAAGAGTTTGAAAACCGTCCTGAAGCGCAGATTCTTCATATCCTGACATTACGTTCAATGAGCCAGGCAAAATACAGCATGAATAACGTGGGCCACTTTGGGTTGGGTTTTGAGTTCTATACTCACTTCACTTCTCCAATCCGTCGTTATCCTGATTTGATTGTGCACAGACTTCTTAAAAATCAAGTGATGCCAAATTCTGGTTATCGTTTGATGAGCGAAGATGATTTGTCGACAGCAGGAACAATTCTTTCTGCGGCTGAACAACGTTCAACAAAAGCAGAACGCCAAGTGCAATCGATTAAAAAAGCCCGCTTTATGGAAAAATTTGTGGGCCAAGAATTCGACGGCATGATCAGCTCAGTGGCAAAGTTCGGTATCTTTGTTCTTTTAAGAGAATACGATGTCGATGGACTTGTGCGCTTGGATGATCTTGGTGGCGAGCGTTTTGAATATGACGAAGAAAACTTACGCCTTGTTGCGAAGAGATCGGGTTTTGCTTATGCCATCGGCGATAAGATTCGCATTCAAGTGGCAGCAGCCGATCCAGAACTAGGCCAAATCAACTTCGTTCTTGCGGGACTTGAAAAAGAAGAATCCGACGAAGAAAGAACTTCGGCGCAAGCCACGGCAGAATCTTTCCTTAAAAAGTTGCATGGCCAACAAAAAGAAAGATCGGGTCGACCTGATCGTCGTGATAAGCGTGACGAAAGAAGAGATCAAGGTCCAGGCAAGCGTCGTGGCGAAAGAGAAGAACGTCGCGAAGAGCGCGGGGCTTTCGCCAAAGGTGGCGGACGCAAAGATTCCCGTCAGGAGTTCACTAAGAAATCCAAAGACCGCGAAGAAGAACGTCCGTTTAAAAAAGATCAGAAATCGAAATTCTTTGGAGATTCTCGTAAAGACGAACAAGGTCAGCGCGAAAAGATTCACAAAATCGAAAAGCAGTATGGATTTAAACCGGGTGCACGGGAAGACGACGAAAAAAGAGGACCAGATCAGAGCCTTTTGAATATGATCCTTGGTCCAGAGAAATACAGAAAGTCCGAGGAAGAAACCCCTTCTAAAGACAAGCCCAAGCTCAGTAAAAAATTGATGTTTGCCGAACAATCTAAACTTCGTGATAATGACGATTATTCGGAGAAGAATAGTGACAGCCTTAAACACCGGACGCCAGATCGGAAAGACTCTAAAAAACGCGGCAAGACTGCGAACGATCGTGGGGGTGTTCGCAAAGCACGGCTTTCATCAGGTCGCGGAAAAGGTAAAACTCGGTAAATTCCTTATAGAAAGACTCAACACAAACTCGGACATCGAATCACTTTCGATGCCCGAGCGTATGCGTATGAGTTTTGAAGAGCTGGGTCCTACATTTGTCAAACTAGGACAGCTTCTCGCCACCCGCCCCGACTTGGTTCCCGAAGAATACGTCAATGAATTTGAAAAACTGCACGACCGTGTTCAATCTCTTTCCTTTGAAGTCATTGAAGGAGTTCTAAAAGAAGAGTTCGGCAATGCTCTTTATCAGAAATTTGAAAGCATTGATCCTGAACCTTTGGGGTCCGCTAGTATCGCGCAAGTGCACCGAGCCCGCCTAACTACGGGTGAACACGTCGTTATCAAAGTCCAACGTCCTGGAATTATTCAAAAGATCAATGATGACCTGAACGTTCTTTATTTATTGGCAGAATTGATTGTCACCTACATCCCTGAAGCTCGTCCGTACAATCCTGTAGGAATTGTGGATGAGTATTTTAGAACGCTGGAGTTTGAAACGAACTTCGTCGTTGAAGCCAATAATATTCGCCGCTTCCAAGAAAACTTCAAAGGTCATGAAGATATCAAAATTCCTAAAGTGTACTTAGAGCACACGACCGAACGAGTTCTCGTGATGGAAGCTCTTCCGGGAATTCCCCTCAGTCAAGAGGGCGCCCTTCTTCAGGAAAATATTGATCCTAACGAAGTCATCCGCAAAGGATTGCGCGCCTATCTTAAGATGGTGTTTGAAGACGGACTTTTCCATGGAGATCTCCATGCAGGGAATTTTTTCGTCTTACCACAAAATCAAATCGGTTTGATTGATTTCGGTGTTGTAGGACGACTTAATACACGCACTCAAGCCGCGATCGCAAATATGCTTTTGGCTCTTTCTAAAGAAGACTACGAACGCCTGGCTTATGAATACGTGGATCTCGCTCCCTTCACAGACCGTGTAAATATCGATATCTTTGCCAAGGATTTGCGCGAGTTGATTGCTCCTTACTTTGGTTTGACCTTAAGAAACGTCAACCTTGGTAAAATTCTGATGAAGTCATCAGGAATCGCCGCTCGCCATCACTTGCAAGTCCCGACGGATCTGATGCTCTTCTTTAAATCCATTGTTTCTATCGAAGGCATGGGTCGAAAAATTAATAAAGACTTCGACTTCCTTCACTACTCTTTGGAGTTTGCCGGAGAACTGGCAAAAACGCAGTACGGTCCACAAAGAGTCATGAACGACATGACTCAAATGGCGCGAGAATCAAAGGCGTTTTTAAATTCCCTGCCTCGCCAGTTGAATTTCTTTTTACGCAAGATCAACAGTCCTGATCATGCTTTCCGCTTGAAGGTGGGAGAGATCAAGGAACTGAAAAGATCCGTGGAAAGTTCTTCGAATTTATTATTCTTGGGTTTGATTATCGGGGCCCTGATTTTAAGTTCGTCCTTCATCTTTGTACACAACACAGAAAGCCACATCGCCGGGATGCCTACTATGAGCTTTATTGGATACTTAATAGCCATAGTCCTCGGTATGTTTGCTTTCTTGAACTACATTCGTAAACCTTAATGTGGAGACAGCAGCATGCAACAGCTTTATTATGAACTGAGTGTTCTGGCGAAATCAGTGAACTTTAAAAATCTTTCCGCCGCTGCTTTGCATGTGGGTTTAAGTCAGCCTCAATTGTCTCGTATTATCGCTAAAATCGAAGACGAATTAAAAATCGTTCTTCTGGATCGCTCGGCAAAAAGAAAATCAGGATGGACAGCGGTCGCTTTTCAGCTTTCTGAAATCTTTGAAAAATCCATTCGTCGTCTGGAAACTGAACTCCAGGGTATCAGCAACAACCAGATGGTGGGCGAACTGCATATTGGAACTCTTGAAGGAATGGCGGATTTTGCTTTAAATACGTCTCGTCTTTGTTTTGAAGAAGTCGGTGTTAAAAAAATCACTCTTGATATTTTCGACCTTAACGAACTGGAGGCAAATTTCTTATCGGGAAATTTAGACCTTATCTTCACTTCCAAAACTCCGGGACGTCAGAAGTTTAAATACTTAAGTGAACTCGGATTTCAAAGATTAGAAAAAATTGAATCTTCAAAAAACTTTGCGGTTTTAAGTTCGTTCGAATACGGTCGTGCAAATAAAAAAGAATTGGAAGCCTATCCTCACCTTTTTGTTTCAAACTCGCTGGCAATGCGCCGAGCTTGGTTTGATAAACATGGGGGCACAGGTCACTTGCCGACCGAAGCTAAAAAGGGCCGCGCAAAAGATGCAGAACCTGTGATGATGATTGGTTCTGAGTTACTCAGCCCTGTGCTTTGGGAAAATATCACTTCAGCGATTGAAGAATAATAAAAACGGCGATTTATTTCGCCGCTTTCTGATTGAGCATATCCGCTACTTCCGCAGATTCATTGATCACACGTTGGCTGATCGCCAAATTCTTTCCGAAATAACCTAAGCCACGAATCATTTGTGTGTTCCACAACTCGGGGCTTACGTTTTTAAGATCATACTTTGCGTTTTTATAGATCTCTGCATTCCAAAGCTGATCGGCTTTCAATTCAGGACGTTTGTTTAAAACCCATTGAATTGCGGGTTGAGCGACGTGGCAACTCACGCAGTCCATATTCTCAGGATTAAAGTTCTTCGGATTTTCAATACGGAAAGCCGCTTTCACTTCTTGGCGAATCAGATCTTCTGTCCCTTCACCTAAACGAACAGATTCCGCCGCGATATTGTTAAAAGTATCGTCGCCTTTTGGAGTCGGAGAAATTCCTCCGCCCGCAAATTGCTCCGCAGGAACCGCGACATTGATGAACGCTTGAGAAAGTCGACCGTTCAGACGAGGAACTGGAATCATTTCTAAATCATCACCGCGAACTTCAAAGCCTGCAAAGGCCCACATGTCTCCGGCTCCACGCAACACCATCGCTGTCACACGAGTCATATTGCTAGCGCCAGCGTATTTTTTTAGGATGTTATGAAAATCCGCCAAGGCAGGGCTGCGATCGCCTTCTTTGGCCCAAGCTGGATGAACTTGCAAAGGAACAAAATCAGTTTTTACTGCGTATTTCTTTTTCCAAGTTTCAACATCATTAAGCAAAGAATCAAACTCCGCATCTGTTAAAACATAGAAACTATGAAGAGCCGCATCCACTGTTTGCACTTGATTGCGACGACCCATTTCAATCGGTTGCCACACCAGGCGAATTTGTTTTTGGCAAGATTGTGGCGTTGGCAAAGGAAAACAAGGATCAATACGCACAGCCATCACACGCAAAGCCGCTGCTGTTTCTTCGCGATTCATTCCAAAAGCAAGAACAGGAATCTTTGCCACGAAAGACGGAGGCAAAAGAGCGCCGCCTTTTCCTGGAGCTTCAAGTCCCAAAAGCTGATCGTTGCCCACACTTGCAGGCAAAGGCATCAAATAAGAAACGTCATTAAGGTCCCAAGCCGCTTGCACCTTAAGGGACATCAGACAAAGAAGAATCGCAATTAATTTCATACTCTGTAGGTGCCCGGGCCTTCAGGCTATTTCAACAAGATTCGTATTACTCTGAGCGGCAAGGTGGCTAAATGAAAAGAGAATGAAAAAAGGCCGCTCGTTCGGCGGCCTTTTCGGTGTTCGATTTATTTTACGCGCTTACAAACAAGCGTTTCTGATTTTTTAGTCTCTTTATTATAAAGAGTCCCTTTGCGAGTGCCGTCAGGACCAGGCGATGTTGTGAAGTTGATTGTGAAAGTGATCTTCTTACCAACATAAGTCGCTGGAGCACCCATGCGGCCTTCAGCGCGCACCAAACGAGCCAAGTGATTTTCAGAAGATGTCACACCTTCTTCTTCGCGGTCGATTTGGATCATCGGAATACCGGTGAAACCGCCTTCAGAAACAGTCAAGGCAACGCCGTTGCCTTGGCATTTAATAACTGGGACATATTGATCGTTTGCTTGAGCAGACACAGACAGCAAAAGAGCTGCCGCCATAATCATGTTTTTCATGGAGACTCCTTAAAAGTCGTTATTCGTATTTAGAACGCGAACTTTATACTCCTAAGAGGGCGGAATTTCCAAATTGCCAGATTGTAAGATTGAATATTTTCACGGAAACTCGTGGATAAGCGTTAAAACAGAATCCTTCCCGGAAGAGATATCCAAGTTTTAGACAGGTTTGTAAAAAAAGAAAGGCCACTCCTTACTTAGGAGCGGCCCCTTCAAGAAAAACGGATTAACCTAAGAGCTTCAAAGCCAGCTGTTGTGACTGGTTGGCTTGACCCAGAACCGAGATCCCTGCTTGCAACAAGATGTTATTTCTTGTCATTTCGGAAGTCTCTGCCGCAACGTCTGTGTCCCTAATTCGAGAGTTCGCTGCCGACAAGTTTTCATCTGCGATCAACAAGTTATTCGATGTTGATACTAGACGATTTTGTAGCGCACCGAAGTTCGCGCGAATCGCATTCACCGATGTCATGGCCTGGTCAATCACATCCAAGCTCAGTTGCGCACCTTCTTTGGTTCCGACGGATTCTGCCGTCAAACCCAAAGCATCCACTGAAGCATTTGCCGCACCAGAATTAAAACTGATTCTGTCACGGAAAGGGTCGTTGTTTGTTCCGACCTGGATATCAATCATTCCACCAGTACCGTTGAGCAGTTCGTAACCGTTATACTCTGTCGCTTCAGTGATACGCTGAATCTCAGACTTTAACTGTTGATACTCAACATCCAAAAACTTTCTTTCTGTTCCACCAATCGTGTCAGAAGACGCTTGCACACCCAATTCTCTTAAACGAATGAGCATGTTTGAAACTTCATTCAAGCTACCCTCTGCGACTTGCACCAAGGAGATACCGTCGTTGGCATTTCTGTTGGCTTGTCTCAAACCTCTGATTTGTCCTTTGAGGTTTTCACTGATCGCAAGGCCAGCGGCGTCGTCTGCTGCTTGATTGATTCTGAAGCCAGAAGCCAATCTTGCCATTGATCTGTTCGCATTGATCTGTGTCATGTACAGATTCTTTTGCGCATTCAATGCCGACACGTTTGTACCGATTCTTAATCCCATTCTATCCTCCCTGCATAATCCTCTTCCTCCTTGAAAAAATGCCATCCATTGGCTTAAGGCGCGATCCGTGCACCTGTTAAATTAATATTCGGAACTTGCGATACAAGGTTCCACCTAACTTTTCGGAAAAAAATATGAGTATCTCGAGTCCAGATTTTTTGTTTTGTTTTTATTTTTCAGAAAATTTTTTTTGAAAATCGCGCGCGAAGAATTTTGCGCAAAAATGATGAAGGAAAAAGTCCTTCCACGAAAAATGAGGCCGCCGCATTGGCGGCCTCGTCGCAGGAAACAGATCAAATTGTCAGCTCTAAACAGAGCTTCGGGGTCATGTACACTCGGAATTACCTCGATGGGTAATTCTCTTGAGGGTGATCTTGATCATTGAAGATAAGATCGGGAACCGGAATCTTTCTTGGAAGTTGAGTCGGAACTTACCCCAGCATCCTTACCAGAGTAAGTTATTCAGACTAACCTTGGAAAGATTTGTTCAAGAGTCCAAGTGCTACGTTAGCTTGTTGGTTCGCCTGTGCTAGGACGCTAGTACCTGCTTGCAACAAGATATTATTTCTAGTCATTTCAGACGTCTCTTCAGCTACGTCCACATCTCTGATACGAGAGTTCGCGGCTGACATGTTCTCAACGGAAACTTGAATGTTCGATACCGTTGATTGAAGACGATTTTGAATCGCACCGAAGTCGGCTCTCATCGCAGAGACACTCACGATCGCCTGGTCGATAGCTGCTAGCGCATTTTGTGCGGAAGCTTTATCTGCTACTGACGTCAAGTTCACGCCAAGGGCTGCGGAGTTCGCATCTGCTTTAGATGCGTCGAAAGAGATACGGTCGATTTCAGGATTATTTCTAGTACCAACTTGGAAGTCCAAGATGGAGCCCACACCTGCCAACAACTGAGTTCCGTTGAACTCTGTGCCTTCGGAGATACGGTCAATCTCTGATACAAGCTGATCGTATTCCACATTGAGGAACTGACGTTCAGTCGGTCCAACAGTGTCAGAAGCGGCTTGTACAGACAATTCTCTGAGACGAATCAAGATCGAAGAGATCTCATTCATCGAACCCTCGGCAACTTGCACGAGAGAGATACCGTCTTGAGCATTTCGTGATGCTTGTTTCAAACCGCGAACTTGAGCTTTTAAGTTCTCAGAGATCGCGAGGCCGGCAGCATCATCACCAGCGCGGTTGATTCGGAATCCTGATGCAAGCTTTTCCATGCTCTTATCAAGACCGATCTTCGTTCCCCAGAGAACTCTCTGAGCATTCAACGAAGCTGTGTTCGTGTTAATACGCAAACCCATAATTCCTCCTCCTTGAAGATTTGCAGAGTTTCTATCCTTGAAACTCTGTGCACCTACCTTGGTGCGAATGGGCGATTCATTCTTACCTTACTGATCGGAGCCTTCAGAAATTCCTAAAGTGATACGTCTCATTTTTTTACAGATCTGGTCCTCGGTCCAGTAAATTGCAGCTCAGATTGGCCACAGTTAATTAGATGTAAACCTTTGATTTTGTAACACTTTTTCCTGTTTTTCGGTGACTCTATAAGAAGACAAACTTAGTGTTCAAGCTTCAAAAACTTGAGACGGAGATAAGAGCGAATGTGGCGCGTTTTCTTGATATTCAGCTCTGCCCTTTTCATTGCTAATGTTGTTTTAGCAAGGGAAATGCATTTTGTGACGTACGAAGCGCCTCCTTTCGTCAGCGAATCTTTACCAGAGCAGGGCGCTGCTATTTATGCCCTTCGACAGATGCTAAAAAAAACCGACTGCGAGTTGAAAATCACCTTTGCTCCTTTCTTAAGAGGAAGAAAATTAGCATTGAAAGATGAAAGCGTTATTGGATTTTTTCCCGTAACACAAGTCAACGTCACACAAGACTTCACGATGTCCAAAGTGGTTTACCAAACGCCCTGGGTCTTTGCGGAGAGAAAAGACAATCCCATCCTCTGGAAAAAACCTGAAGACATCCTCCCCTATCGCATAGGAAATGCGAGCGGTTATGAAATGGCCGTTTCTTTTCAGCGCCTGCATCAAGAGAAAAAATTAAAACTGGAACCAGCCTCCACTGACGAGCTGAATCTTTTGAAGCTTGCAAACAAAAGAGTGGATTTAGTTTTTATCGACGCCGGAATATTCGCCTATCTGCTTAAGACCAGTGAAAAGCTGAAACCTTATCAGAATCAGTTGCAGCTGAACTCCAAAGTCATTCATATGGATCAATATGGAGTCGCTTTTAAAAAAACTCCTCGAGCTATTAAAGAAATGGAAAATTTCAACAAACTAGCTTCTGAAGAGGAATTCACCCGCCACGTAGAAGCCTACTTTAAAAAATATCCAGGGCCCTAACGAGCACCCTTCTATATATAGGTGGACGCCCCGCCTTCCTTTCCTAGGTCTAGAGTCGTCTTAAAGTCTCGTCGTCGACAATTGACATATTCTTTGTAAAAATGAATACATAGGCTTTCAAGGATCCTTTAGGAGGATGTTCAATGGAGATTCGGGACCCCGTTCACGGTTCGATTTATTATTCTGATCAAGAAGTTGCTGTCCTGGATACCGCTGAATATCAACGCCTGCGCGCGATTAAACAGCTTGGCTATGCCGAGTTTAGTTTTCCTGGGGCTACTCACAACCGTTATATTCACTCGGTCGGTGTTGGACATCTTGCCGGTGAGACGTTTGATGCGATCTTTCGCGTTTATCCGTTTTCAAAACCTTCTGTAAAGACACGCTTTCGCCAGGTTCTTCGTTTAGGTGCTCTTTTGCACGACGTAGGTCATGGACCTTTAAGTCATACGACTGAACAGGTGATGCCGCATCTTTCAGAGCTCAATATCAAACTCTATAAAGAACAAGAGCAATACGGTGAAGAAGCGCACACGGTGATGAATCACAATCGTCGTGCGAATCATGAAGACTATACGATCAAATATGTCACGGACTCTCAAATCGCAGACACCATTCGCCAGCAATTCCCCGAGATTCAACCAATTCACGTAGCGTGCTTGATCGATAAAGCTCTGCACTGCCCGGATGATTTCTTCGTTGATAACGGTGTCGATTTTAGACCGATCTTAAGCCAGCTTGTATCGAGTGAGCTGGATGTCGATCGCATGGATTATCTTGAGCGTGACAGTTATTTCTGCGGAACGAACTACGGAAAGATCGATCTTGCTTGGTTGGTGCAGAATCTCACGTTCTATCGTCGCGAAAACAAAATGTATCTGGCTTTAAATCGTCGTGCTCTTTATTCCTTCGACGACTTTTTGATTTCACGCCACCACATGCACTTGATGGTGTACTGCCATCACAAAAGCATTATCTATGAAGAGATGCTCACGCGCTATTTGACGTCTCCGGATTGCACGTTTGTTTTGCCAGGTGATATCAATGAATACACTCGCTACAATGATTATCGCTTACACGAACATTTGATGGGTGCGGAAAATCCTTGGGCACAAAGAATTGCGCAAAGAAAACCGTTTAAAGTTCTTATCGAACAACATAATACGGCTGAATCTGAACGTCCTGAGATGATTAAAAAAGCTTTGGAAGCCGAAGGCCTGGAAGTCATTCGCACAAGTTCCAAAGCGCGTTTGTCGAAGTATCACACGGCATCTCCGGAAGAGCGTGCTTTGCAGATCTACGTCGTCGATCAATACGACCGTTGGGCGCAACCGGCTCCAATCAATCAAACGACAGAGATTTTCCAACGCTACGAAGGCGCTCGTATTATCGATCGTATTTATGTAGCTCCAGAGAATATTGCAAAAGCAGATGCGATTTTAAAGGGACTGAAGCTCTCTTAGAAAGAGCTTCAGTTTTAAGAGACTAGCTTAACGAGATCACTTGTCCATTGACGGCAGAACCATACTGGCTGACAAGATAAGTGATCGTATTTGTCACTTTCTCTGGCTCCGTGATTTTTAAATGCGGTTCTTTTTCACGCAACTTTTCGACGGCTTCCTTGATGGATTTTGCTTCCGGATGTTGCGCCAAAATAAATTCTTCCGTGAGTCCTAATTTCAAAACATTCACCGTGATATTGTGTTCAGCGACTTGTTTTGCCAAAGACTGCGCAAACGGAACCAAGGCTCCTCTAGCGCCAGCCAAAATGGGATCGGGATAATTTTCATTCAAAAGATAAAGAATACGACCGCGTTTGCGATTCTTTAAAAAATTTAAAACTGCGTGAGTCAACATCACGGAGCTTTTAAAATTATGCTGAACTTCTTCATCAAGATGACTTAAAGCCTCACCGATTTTGTAACGGTTGGGCTTGTTGTACACTTGTGCATCGATAAATAGATCCACACTGCCAAAAGACTGCGCCGCAGATCCGACGGCATCTTTGATATCTTCCGGAGTTTTCATAGGAGATTTAATACTGATCGCACGACCAAATTTCGGATTTATTTCACGGGCATCGTTGATCTGATTGCAAAAGCGTTGGCTTGCGGAATTGTCAAAGTCCAACAACACGCAATCAGAACCCATTTGCGTCAGTCCCATCATCAAACTTTGCACTGTCGTCGTGAAGGGACCAACAATGAGCGCCGTACGTTCTCTTAAATTAAATCCGTTTTCCATCTATACTTTCTCGATGATGATGGCGATACCTTGACCGCCACCGATACATGCGGAACCCAAAGCGTACTTGGCGTTTCTGCGATGAAGTTCATAGACCAGGTGATTCATAATGCGTGTGCCGGAAGCTCCCAAAGGATGTCCCACAGCGATCGCACCACCATTCACATTTGTTTTTGCTGGATCTAGTTTTAATTCTTTTTCTACAGCCAAGTATTGAGCGGCAAAAGCTTCATTCACTTCCACCAAATCCATTTGCTCAAGTTTCATGTTAGCTCTTTGCAGAGCCAAACGTGCGGCTCCCGCAGGACCAATACCCATGATCGTTGGATCACAACCGACAGAGGCATAACTGACGATGCGAGCCATCGGCTTCATTCCCAATTCTTTGGCTTTTGATTCACTCATCAAAAGAGAGCAAGCGGCACCATCGACAATGCCCGATGCAGACGCAGCAGTAACAAGTCCGTCTTTTTTGAAGATGGATTTTAGTGTCGAAAGTTTTTCTAAAGTTGAATCTGGTTTTGGATGTTCGTCTTTTTCAACGACCACAGTCCCTTTACGACCCTCCACAGTGACTGGCGTAATTTCCTGCGCGAAGTAGCCTTTGTCAAAAGCCGCTTTGTAACGAGTTTGTGATTGGATCGCGTACTTATCACACTGCTCACGAGTGATGCCGTACTTTTCTCCCAGGTTTTCGGCCGTGATCGCCATCGGCATTTTTGCGTAGGCGTCCGTCAAAGCTGATGTCATTAAATCTTCCAACTCAAAATTCCCCATGCGCATTCCATCAAAGCGCACCTTGCGAGCGACATAAGGAATCAAAGACATTTGCTCGACGCCACCAGCAAGAACCGCCGAAGCCTCCCCGCATTGGATCATTTGCAAAGCATTCACCCACGATTGGAAACCGCTTCCGCAAAGTCTGTTCACGGCAAAAGCACCGACATTCACAGGCACACCTGTTTTAAGTCCGATGTGACGAGGCAAATAAGCAGCGTCGGCTCCTGACTGAACCACGTTACCGAAAATCACATGATCAATTTTTTCAGGCGAAAGACCAGCTTGTTCCAGAGTGGCCTTGGCGGCAACCACACCCAGATCCGTTGCAGAGACATCCTTTAGAGATCCACCAAATGCTCCAAAGGGAGTTCTTTTTCCAGAGATAAATACGATTTTTTCCATACGTTGAGGTTAACGTATGTCGAGGGATTTTCAATCAATAACAATGTCAGGAATAGTTACCAAGACCAAGCAAGACCAACCATAGAGAGGCCCTGCTCTTTTGTCGCCTTGTGGCTGACGACGAGATCCTTATTTGAGAATACTTTTTCTTTTACGAAAATGTCTGTCTCTGCTGCTTTGGCGTCATAATTAATCGCCGCTTTCATCCAACCCGTGTACTCCACTTTCGCTAAAGCTTGGAAAGCCTCGACCTTGAATGAAAATTTATGACTCACACCTTTTGGCGTGCTCGCAGGAACAACGACATCTGTTTTTAATTTTTCTTGAGCTGTTTCAGCAATACGACCCAAAGTCGTTGCTTTCATCGCCGCTGAATTAAACCAAAGAGAAAAACCTCTATCGGCGATACGAGTAAGGACCGTGCCTTCGCTGTCTCCCTGTTTTAAATCAAGAGGAACGACTTTCGCAACATCGGCTTGAGTGATCTTCGGGGTGACTTTGTCTTCAGGAATAATAAGTCTTTTTGTGGACTTCAAATCCACCTTCGCCATGCAAGGACATGTGAAACCTATTAAAAAGAGAAAAGACATGATCAATCTCATACCTATACCCTCTTCAAAGAGCGTTCCACTCTATGGACGCAAAGTCCGCTTAAATTAAAGATAATAAGCAATTAACAAAGTATTCGCCTGTGCAGAGTCAAAAAGCGTCTAGAGAAGCTTCGGATGACAATATTTTGTGACACGACCTTAGACTGTTTTCAGAGTCTGTTTCAAAACGAATCATCCTAGCATCACCCTTGCACTTTGCAGCGATCGAACAGTCGTGTTGTGAAAAGGTGTTTTAGCAGAGCAGTGTGATTCCAAGAACTTAGGAACACTCGTGCGATGAGGAGTGCCTCAAAATGACACGCAAAAAAAGTTACTTGGCGAAAAGTTAAACAAATGGAGACCCTATGAACTTCAAGAACGTTAAGCGAAGTACAATGATCTTTGCCTTGGCTGCAAGTTTCATCCTTCCGCACTCCCCTCATATGGTATGGGCGAAGACAGGAACGGCTTCTTTTCCTCTCGATTTATTTCCGGAGGATAATAATGATGACGACACTGGTTTAAGCCCCACAAGTCCGACGATGCCTTCAACAGGGTCTTCAAACAATAATAACAACAATACGCGCCCGAACAATGGCAATAATGGTGCGACTCGCTCCACGGCAGGAACTCCAGCGCCCGCGACCCGCCCTCAAGCGGGAACGAAGATGAATGCAGCTAGAGTTCCGGAAGCTTATAGCTGTCCTCTTTTCGACAACCGCCCTCACGCAGAATTGATTGCGGCGATTGATGCATTAAACAAAGAGGTCAAAGCATCTCCGGAGTGTTCAGGCACACCATCTGCAAAATCTTTGGAAGACAACGGAAATGCGATCAAAGAAAGCATCGGTGTTTTGCAAAAGATCATGGAGACACAAGATCCAAATGCTGTGAATACAACTCAGATTGATCAATCTATGACAGCGGCTTTACAAGCGGTTGGCAACTTGGGTGACATTGTTAATAACAACTCGTTCTTAAATTCAAAATGCGGTCGTCAAACAATGTCGACTGGTAAAGTTCTTTTAGCTTTGAATGACGTGATCAACGGCATGGCGCCTTACGCTCTTTTCGCGGTTTCCATGAGCGCAGCGTTGGCTCCGGCTCTTCCATTCGTTCTTGGTGGAGCGATTGCGACAAGCGGTATCTCTGCCATTGCAAAGATGATCGATCAAAATACTTTGGATATGACAAACCCTGAACACCGTAAAGCGGTTCTTCAAAATACATGTCAGTTCACGAAAGTGGCTAAGAAAGTGCGCTTCATGCAATTGGCTCAAAGTGGTAAGATCGACAAGATTACACAAGAGCTTGAACAAAGCGTAGATCTTTACAACGCAAAATTCGCAAACCCTTCTCGTGAGTTGTCGGCTCTTTTGAAATACAGAGACACAGCGACAAAAGTTTCTGAAGCAGTTGAAAACCAATTGGCAAGTGACCGTGCGGACCTTGCGACAGTGGAACAACAAATCGGACAAAACAACGACGACGTGATGGTTTGTACTCTATCTAACGAGCTTGTGAACTGGGCAAGAGATGGCAAAACATTCCCAGCATCAGCTTTCTTGAACCTTCAAGCGGCTACAGCTCAAGGTGATCGCGCGCAAAAACTTCAATCCGTAACAATGGCGACATTGCATGCGACTTCGATGAAGAAAATCGCTGATTACGCCGCGAAATCTTCTGAAGACGAAAACGCTTTGAAACTTTGTGCTCAAGCGGGTCGTTCTTGGTTGTCAGGCGTTCGTCAGTCTATTTCAATGACGGGTGCTGTTGTTAACAAATCAAAATCAGATCTTGAAACAGAGCTTTCAAGAAGCGCTGAATACCGCCAATGGAAAATTCAATTCAACCGTATTGAAGTTGAGAAAGTGACAATCAAGCGTGTTGAAAAAGCGATGCAAGAACTTGCAAAGGATAACTCAATCATCGACCGTTCTGAACTTGCACAACGTATGGTGAACTTGAAAGCCGGTCTTTTCGGCTCTCGCAGTGCCTGGTCTTGGGGCACTCCACCAGTGTTGGCGTGGATCAACCACACAAAATCAATGCATGACCAAGCGGTTTCAGCTTTCATCACTGGCATGAGAGAGGTGCGCAATGATTCTTACAGCTTGACAGATGCAGGTCGTGGAAAACATATCAAGTACACTGTCGGTGGAACTCCATATACAGATCCAAAAGCGCAAGTTGAAGCCAATAAAATTTCTCAAGTTCTTGGTAACATCAACTTGACAGAACTTCCAGTTGGATCACGCGAGCAAGAGCTTGTTTGTCAAAAACTTGAATCTGCTTGGTTGGATTGGTCTGCAGCGATTGACCACCTGGGCGCAGTTCAATTCTTCTGTGACATGATTGATCCTGTATTGGATGTTAAAATGGATTCTTCGGTTGTCATTGCTTGCCGTGGTTACGGTCAGTTGAACGGAACGACTTACAGAGAATCTATCGTGAACCAGGCCAAAGCCACTTTGGTAAGAAAAGGCTATCAAGCTGACGCAACTCTTGTAAGCAAAAAGCTCAAAGAATTGCAATGTCCGATGCCTGCTGTTTCTGTGATGAATCAGTAGTTCTTTTCGATTTCTTTGTAGCGTTAAACCCACAATTCTTTGGATTGTGGGTTTTTTTATTTTCTACTTCCATTTCTCATTTCGAGACAGCTTTACCCTTCCTGAAATTTGCCGAAAAGAATGATCTAAGGAATCATACGTGAATTTGCTTCGTCGACTTTCATTTGGGATAGAACTAGATCTCCGTTCTTTGGCGGTATTTAGAATTGTAATGGGTTTGTGCCTTTGCTCAGACCTAGCTACGAAACTCTTTTATGCCAAGGACTTCTATTCTGATTGGGGGCTGATGCCCAGAACATACTGGGTCTCCAACTACATGAATGACCATAAAATTTCGCTGATGTTGGCAAACGGCGAGGCTTGGTTTCAGTACGCGTTTCTTTTGGTCGCTTTGATTTGTGCGGTTTTATTTACCGTAGGATATAAGACCCGTTTTTTTCAAATTATCACGCTTGTTTTGTTGGGATCGATTCAAAGCCGTAACTATTTGTTATTAAGTGCGGCCGATGATCTTTTACGCTTAAGTCTTTTCTGGTCCTTGTTGCTGCCGCTGGATCGCTATTACTCAATCACAAATCCGGCACTGACTTCGTCATCACAGACTGAAACGGGCTATCGCTCCTTTGCCGGGGGACTTTTTATCCTTCAGCTTGTGATCATGTATCTCTTCACTGCTTTCTATAAAGTGAATCCAACCTGGACCACAGATAGCTCGGCGATTTACTACGCTCTTAATATTGATCACTTTGCAACTCCCGTCGGGAAGTGGCTGAGCCAATTTACTTCATTTGGAATATTCCTGACTCGCACAACTCTCATTTGGGAGTTTGTCGGACCTCTTCTTCTTTTCATTCCTTTTAAGGCTAAGGTGTTTAGATCTATTGCGGCTCTGGGATTCATTTTCTTTCATCTAGGCCTGGCTGTTTGTTTGAATCTTGGAACTTTTCCCTGGGTGGCTATCGCCTATTGGTGCGCCCTTCTTCCCGGCGAAGTGTGGGATGTCGCATTTCAAAAAGTGCGAAAGACTCTGCCAACCGTTCCAAAAGTATCTGCGAGTTCAGAGTTTCTTAATGGTAAAAAACTGCGTCTTATGGAATCTATTTTTTCGGGCTGCATGGTTTTGGTTCTCCTGCAGAATATTTCAGATGTGACTCAGAATAAAGTCTTTCTTCCTGGCTCCGTGAAGACATTTTTACTTACTACAAATCTGAATCAGGTTTGGGACATGTTTGCTCCGTATCCCATTCGCAACGATGGCTGGTTTGTACTAGAAGGAACTTTCAAAAACGGCGAGACACGTGATCTTTTAACGAATAAAAATGTCACCTTTGAAAAACCAAATTCAGTTGCAGATCTTTACTCAACCTCAGAGTGGCGAAAATTTTATTTGTTTCTTTGGGATCAGGGAGAAAGAAAAATTCTTTTGCCGTTTGCTCGATATATGTGTCGTTCTTCGAAAAGTACACAAGAAGAAAGCCCACTCTCTACTCTGAAAATCACGTTCATGAAAGAAACAACTCCCCCACTTGGGATGGAGTTTCCCGAAGTAGTTCCGATCACACTTTGGCAGCATGATTGCTTCGCTCAGTAGCCCGAACGGGTGATATCAAAGGTGAACAATACACGAATTATTTTCTGCACACCGGATAATCTATTGCGGCGCTATCACAAAACATATAGACACTCCCAACTCTAAAAAAGAATCGGAACGTTCCGCGGGAGAATTCATGTTTAAAAAGTTTTCTTTAATAGTCGCCTCATGCCTTTTTTCTATCGGCATGAATGGCAAGGTAGCTTTTGCTGCTGGCAAAGGTAATTCAAATGGCAACGCCAATGGAAGTGCCAACGGCAATGGTGGAGGATCGACTTCTACTAACAATGGTAATACCGGTTGCCAAAATGGATGCACAGGCAACAATGGCAACGGTGTAGGTAACACCGGCCCTGGCAACCAAGGTAACCCTGGTTCCAACGGCAATGCTGGCGGAGGTTCTACAGGAACAACAAACCCGGGTAACGGCGGCGGAAACTCAACTGGTGGCTCCAACGGAAGCACAAACAATCCTGGTCATGGTACTGGCGGCAACGGCCCTGGTCACTCAACAGATCCACTTCCAGGCAACTCAAATGGTTGCAACGGAACTAACAATCCACACTGCAACGGCGGTGGAAGTTCTAATGGTGGTTCCAACGGAAATTCTAATGGAAACTCTAACGGAAATTCCAATGGTAATTCGAATGGCAACTCCAATGGAAACTCCAATGGAAACTCCAACGGAAATTCCAATGGTAATTCGAATGGCAACTCCAACGGAAACTCTAACGGAAATTCCAACGGCAATTCGAATGGAAACTCCAACGGAAACTCTAACGGAAACTCTAACGGAAACTCTAACGGAAACTCTAACGGAAACTCTAACGGAAACTCTAACGGAAACTCTAACGGAAACTCTAACGGAAACTCTAACGGAAATTCCAACGGAAATTCGAATGGAAACTCTAACGGAAACTCTAACGGAAATTCCAATGGTAATTCGAATGGAAACGCTGACGGAAAAGGCAACGGAAATTCTGACGGAAATTCAAACGGCAACTCCGATGGTAATTCCAACGGAAACTCTGACGGCAATTCCAATGGAAATGCTGATGGCAGCTCCAACGGCGATGACAATGGCGGAACTCAACAACCTCCAGCACAAGAAGATGCTCCTAAGAAAAAACTAAAAGCAAAATTGCTTCCTGCCTTTTTCTTGAACTTCGACTTCGGTACACAAGTTGTGAACTTGACTCAGTACGATGCGAAGAAAGCAAAACCAAACACTGTATCAAACTACAATCCAGTTCTAGACACGATGGTTTACGGTGACTACGCAGGTGGTTTCCAAGTTACTAAGTTCTCTACAATTGCCGGTGGTATTGGTGCGAACGTTCTTTTCTACTTCGAAAACGTAACAGGACTGCAAAAACTATTGTGGGCGAACGTGGGTCTTATCCCATTCAAAGGCCGCGATCTTGTTTCAGTTCGTTCTGCAAAAACAATTCAACAAGCCTATGAAATGAGCGCATTGAGTGTTCCTGCGAAAGCAAGTGAACTGAACACATGGGCTGCTGGTGATTCTGTTACTTATGCATCTAATGGTGGCGTGATCTTCTCGTCGAGCATTGGTGCTGCTGTTGTTGGCGTGGGCAACTCTTACGTTGCGCAAGGTACTTTCCAAACATACATCGAGAAAGTAGACCAAAATAACGTTTATGTTCGTTTGACTGACATCAACGTAAATACGTTCTCTTTGCAAACTTCTGCATCTCTTGCAACTTTGAGCACAAGCAAGTTCAAACAAGTAGATTCAGGTATGTCGTTCTTGATCAACTTCAACGACGCAACTGGCGCGAAAGCCTTCAGCGACCTTATCAAAGGTAACGTAGCTGCGATCCAACAATTGGCTGCGAAGAACACTCCTGCAGTTAAGAAGTACGAAAAGCTTTCTCACCAACAAGTGGGAAGAATGAACAACTTCTACTTCGGTATTCCTATCTTGGCTTACAGCAGCTGGTCTGCGGGTAAGACATATGATATTTCTAATACACAAGCGTTCTATGACAACACGAAGTCGACAGTTCAGTACGGAATCTACCTGAAAGAAAAACGCTCTCGTCTATGGAACACTCACAGTGCAACAACTGAAGCGTTCTACGGTGGTGTTTTCAAAGTCACTGATTTCGAAAATCGTCCAATCACTAAAGGTTACTTCGGTCAGTACACTTGGACTTCTGACGACGATTCTTCAAACCACGGCGATATTCGCATGGCTGTGAAAAATCTTGTTAAGAAGACAGGTATGATCAAAGAATTGTCAGTGAACGTTCCTGCTCTTAAAGACCTTCAGTATGCAAAAGTCAGCTTCCAGGTGACTTTGAATGAAGAACAAACATTCCGTTTGATCAAACGTTTGACTGCAATGTCAGGTGACGAAGTAAGACAGCTTGCTACAAAGAAATCGCGCGCTTATTTCGCGACTCAAGCAGACCCTTATGAAATCTGCTTCCCTTCAGAGTCGGAAAACAACAACTGTGAAAACCGTATCCAAAGCGAAACACGTTCTGCAGCCGCTGATATGTACCAAGCCATCAACGTGATGGAATGGGAGTATAGCCACTCTTATGACAAAGGTTTCGTCATGGCTTACGCGGACTTCGGTAAAGCGATGCTTAAGAATCCATTCATGTTCCAAACCATTCTTGATCTTGCTGGAGCTGATGTTCAGATGACTTACTCAATCAACAACACATATCTTTCTTCTTACAACGTTCAGTTCACAACAACGGGCGTTCCAGGTAAGTTCGTGAAGACGATGATTGAAAATCCTTTGATCAGCCTTCCAGGTCGTACAACAACAAATGCCAGCGGCGGAGCTTCAACTCTTCCTTCATTCGGCACCCCAGTAGCTCCGTAATTAAATTTATCGGATACATTGGATAAAAAAAGGCTCTCTTTCGAGAGCCTTTTTATTTTTAAGGCATGATCGTCACCATCTCAGAGTTTACTTGCGCCACATCGATAATATCAGCACGCGAAAGGCCCGACTGGGAGGCTCGTATCACCACCTGCACCCCTGCCGTCACATAGTCCCGCAAATCGACTCGGGATACCGGAGAATTCACATTTAAAATAAATGGCTTGGCCGCAGCCATCGCTAATAAATCCGGCTTTGAAAGTCCTGACGTCGCCGTCATGACGACCAGCTGAACATTGGCTTGTGCTAACGCGATCAAATTATCGCGAGTCAGACGGCCACTATCAACGTAAAGTACGTAACTTCCTGAAGAAGCTAAATCTATCAGATCCAATTGTGAATAGGTGGTCTTGCTTAAAGAAATGCCGACTTGAATATTCGGACTTCGAAGCAGATCCATCGTTTCTGTTTTTCCGACAATACCCACTTGGTTCTGACAATAAGTTACTCGGGAAAGCAAAGAGATCGCTTTTAGATCGGTCACCGTCATAACGGTGCCGCTATTTTCGCGCAAACATTCTGAAAATTGTGGAGGTAAAGCGGCGTTGGCCGACGCGATCACAAATAGAAAACTCAAAAGAAAAATCAAAGTTTTCATTGGAACCTCGATATACTTTATTGTACTCCCAATAAGGCAACAGAGGTTCTTGGTATTTAACAAAGGACTTTATTCATCAAGGATATAGTTGATAGGATCGACAGCGGTTCCATTAATACGAACTTCATAGTGAAGATGCGGACCCGTCGAACGACCTGTATTTCCGACGGCGCCAACAACGTCCCACTTATTCACGCGCTGACCGACTTGAACATAGATCTGCGACAAGTGACCGAAACGAGTCGTCACACCATAACCGTAGTCAATCGTGATCAGTTTTCCGTAAGACTCATCGTAACTCGCAAACACGACGACACCATCGGCTGGTGCATACACAGGAGACCCCGGAGCCGCCGCGATATCAAGACCGGCATGCAGCGCTGTTTTTCCTGAGAACGGAGACACACGATATCCAAAACGAGATGTGATCCAACCTTTTGCCGGTTTCATATTAGGAGTTGAGTTCAGCAAACTTTGACGTTCCGATAAACTCTCCCACAAATCGATCACGCTTTGTTCTTTCAACTGAGTTTCTTTAACGGCCTTATCGATACGCACCACTAAAGACGCATAATCTTTATCTGCGTTTTCATTTGCCAGTTCACCGACTTGATCATTCAGAGGTTTTTTATTCGCAAAAACCTGATCTTGAGCCGCCAGTTCTTCATTTTCCTGACGTTGTTCCATCGGTTCATACTCTTCGACCTGTTGCCCTGCCGCTGGTTTTGGGCCCATCGTCAATTTCGTGATACGGTCTTCTGCATCGACGTTCGTGATCAATTTCAATTTTGTCGTGAATGTTTTTACGCGCTCCAAAGAGTTTTCCAATGCACTGACTTTACTTTCAACGACTTGGAATTGTTTGATGAGTTGCGCATTTTCCGCTTTCAGGCGTTTATTTTCCATCGCTTGCAAAAGCAAACCGAAATAATCCACAAGACCCGCAGCAAAAATAATAATGATAACGGCAGAAATAAAAGAGATGGCTTTAAGCCAGGCAGCCGAGAGCACAATCTTACGGGTTTTTCCCGTCTGATTGCTCACAATAAACAGCGTCACCTTCTTTTTATCCAACTCCAAAACTCCTAAATAAAACTAAAAATAAAAACTAAAAAATACTATTCATGAAAATGCAGTAGCATGACTGTGACGTTGTCGTCTCCGCCATTGGCTAGAGCTTGTTCTACACACGCTTTAACTATTTTGTCAGGTGTATTTTGATTCAAAATTTCAGAAATTCTTTTATCGTCCACCAAACCTGAAAGTCCATCCGAGCACATCAAGAACATTTCCCCAGGGAAAATCTCCCTTTCAATGATATCCGGATAAACATCGCGCTCGTATCCTACACTGCGTGTGATGACGTTTCGTCCCACGAATTGGCGCACTTGTTCTTCGCTCATCACGCCCGCGCGCAGTTGTTCATTCAATAACGAATGATCTTCAGTGATCTGCCAAAGATTGGGACGCTTAAATAAATAACAGCGAGAATCGCCGACATTTCCCACATACAAATGTTTGCCGCGAATGTACGACATCACCATTGTCGTTCCCATGCCCGCAAGCTCAGGACGTTCATTCGCCGCTTTATCAAAAATTCTTTTCGACGCTTCTTCGTAGGCGAGCAAAATCATTTCGCGCGGGGATTTTTTTATGGCATCTGGTTGAAGCATGATTTCTTCCACCGTCTCCACAGCCATACTGGAAGCGACTTCGCCGCCTGAATGACCACCCATTCCATCTGCCACGATAAAGAGCCCTAGCTCTCTATTGATAAGACAAGAATCCTGATTTGAATCGCGTCGTAGCCCTTTATCTGTCAGATACCAAGAGTCAAATTTCATAGATGTTTCATTTTCACCCAAAGGCGACAAAGGAGTCAAAGTCTGGTCCTGGACTTGGGTCGCAATCTTCACGTCCGGTTCACCATCAGCTTAATTTAAAGTGTCATACTACCGATAGAAAGGGGTGAGGTCTTATGATGAAGTCACCGTCTTTCAGAATGTATGTGCTACTTTCGATAGTCTTCCACATCTTGGTGGTTGGGACACTGCTTGTAGTGGACCGCCTCTCTCCTGAAGCTCCAAAAAAGACTGAAACGGTGAGCATCAATTTTCTGAGCCCGGAAGACCTGCAAAAAATGGCGCAAGTGGAAGAGTTAGCTAAGAAAAAAGCGCTTCTTCCTGCCAATCAAATCGTAGAACAAAGCGAGACTTCAACAAACGAAGAGGCGCCGGAAAACGCACGCTTTTTGAGCGCGAAAAATCAGAAAGTTCAAAAGCAAACAGTCGCCAAAGTTCATGGCCAATTTCAAAACGTGAAGAAGGCGGCTCCGGAAAAAACTGGACCTAAAGGCGACGGCAAACAAAAGAATGTCGTCAAAGCAGAAGAATCTAAAAAACAGATCACCAAAGATCTTTTTAAAGGTTTTGATGCCAGCGAAGCGTTGGAAAGACAAAAAGTCTCCGACAAGCAGGCTGGTCTAGGCGAAGGTCGAGGTAACGGTGATCAAAACACCGGTACGGGTGCCGAGACAAGCCAGACAAGTGATTATATCAAAGATGTCGAAGCGGGCCTTGAAACGGTCTTGAACACGCGTGAGTTTAAATATTATTCGTACTACAACCGCATTCGTCGTCAACTTTCTCAACATTGGGAAGGCCGCGTGCGCGAAAAACTTTCGAAGCTCTTTAAAGAAGGCCGTGCTCCGGCTGCGACCAATCAAGATCGCATCACGAAATTGATGATCGTTTTAAACGACAAAGGCACTCTGGTGCGCGTGCAAGTCTTGAGTGACTCGGGCGTGCGTGACTTAGATGATGCCGCCATCGAAGCCTTCCGTGCAGCTGCTCCCTTCCCGAATCCTCCAAAAGGAATCATCGAAGGAGACGGCACTGTAAAAATCCGCTGGGATTTTGTTCTCGAAACTTAATCTACATTCCGCGCCATGACTGTTGGGATCTCCTCTGTTGAAATCAATTCAGCAAGGAGATTTCCATGGAAGTAAACGAAATTCATCGTGGGCGTTTGATTGATCACATTCAACTTGTCGTACGTGATCTTGAAGCTAGTAAAAAATTTTATTTTTCTATTTTTGAAGCTTTGCAAGTTCCTTTGGGTGGTCAAGGCGAAGATTATTTCTGGATTGACGAGCTCTTTATTTCTTCCAAAGAAAGCCGAGCATCGGCAGGCACCCTGACCGGTCGCACTCATTTGGCTTTTCAGGCTAAAGATGAAAATATGGTGAAGGCTTTTTATGAAGCTGCTTTGAAAGCCGGCGGAAAAGACAACGGTGCTCCTGGCAATCGACCTTATCATCCCGGCTACTATGCCGCTTTTGTGATTGATCCTGATGGCAACAATATTGAAGCCGTCTTTCACGGTCCCGCAAAACGCTCTGCAGACTCAGTCAAACTCACTTGGTAGAAGAAATTCGACGCGAAAAGTGAAGGCACAAGCCTTCACTTTTTAATTCTGACTTCAGTTTCTAAATAAAGCGCAAGATCTCACTGAGAGATTTCATCATTTTACTGTAGCCCTGGCGCTTATCCACAAAGCCCACAAATTCAAACTTCTGCACAAAAGGACGATCGACTTCGGACTCTTTATGAGCCGAGTAAATCACGACAGGAATTTGCGAACGCAGTTTTCTAACTTTTCTATCCACTAGAAGACGATCAATCAATTCCAGCGTTTCTTTGCCACCCATGTCTGGCATACGCCAATCCAAGACGACCAAATCGAATTCGCGATTCATCAATAGCGGGACCGCATCCTGACCATCATAGGCCACCGTAATATCGCAATTGTAGTGATCTAAAATGTGTGACATCAAAATGACAGAGTCCGAGCTATCGTCAATCACCAAAACTTTCAGACGTCTTTTTTCAAGCATGGGTTTGATTGACTTGATATCGGCAACCTTCACGTCCCTGCGATTATCAGTTATTTCCATCTCCATGGCTTCTCCTTTTCAAAATTCTGCCCTCAGTGTAGAGAATGTAGATGAAAGAAAATTCTAGATTTACATTAATGACAGGAGTTTAATGTTTTCAGGCACACCCCTGCGTTATCTCAGCCTATCTCGTTTCTATTGAGTAATAAATCCGATCTAAAGTAGAGACACAATACTGTCTATTCACAGTCTCTATTAAAATTGGTTTGCAGCCGTTTACGACCACCCTAAAATTGATAGGGAGACTATGATGAAAAATCAAACCGAACTTTCTGTAAAAGAAAATCCGCGTTTCACCTCTCCCCTCTTCAACCAACGCATTTTGGTCATTGATGACTCCGAAGATACGTTGGCTTTACTTCAACATCGTTTAAAAAAATTCGGAGCTCAAGTCACGAGCTGCCTTGATCCCAAAGAGGCTTTAAAGACAGCCCAAGAAAAAGATTTTGATGTGATTATTTCCGATATAGGAATGCCTGATCTTAATGGTTACGATTTGATGAAAATTTATCGTGCTTGGGAAAAGCGTCACGATAAAAATAAAACACCGGCTATTGCTCTGACCGCTTACACCACGGAGGAAGATGCCCGCAAAGCACTTGAAGCGGGTTTTCAAGTGCACATGACAAAGCCTATGAATATAAAAGTTTTAGAAAAAGAAATTGAAACGCTGATCGGCGAAGGCAAGTAATTAACGAAGTGTTCCCCAAAAATCGCGAATATTGTTCTTTACGGTCTTATCTGACTTTTTAGAAAGACGGAAAACGAGACCCACAGGTTTTGCATTTACAAATCCCAAAACAACTCTTCGTTCAGGAATTTTTCCGGCTTTATCCGGATCATCCACTTGTGCTTCGCACGTTTTTCCAGTGTGGGACGTGAAAATCTCTGTCTCATGAAATTTTAACGAACTCTCCTTGAGGGGACCAAAGATGCGCGCCAAAAGCTTTTCGCAAAGCTCCTTATCCATCGACAAGTTCTCAATGCCTTTAAAAGTATAAAGATCCACTGTGCGCAGGTCTTTGGAGTTTTCTCCTGGACGCGTGATGATTCCAGCAAAATCATCCACCTTGCCGATGTCTAACATCGTTTGATCGCTTTTAGATAAAAAATCAATGGCTTCCTTGGATTTAATCGGAGAAGGCGTTGGCGTTTTCTCTGGTGTCTCGGCCATAGAGGAAGACAACATTGCAAAGCTGCCGATCATGAAGAATGAAATCACTTTTTTCATAGCCTACCTATTTAACGCCTGAAGCATCACCAGCTGTTTTTGTGGAGCCGCCCTGAGCTTTTCTGATTTTTTGTACAATTCCCGCAAACTCTGCATCGCTGGATTTTTTAAATGTCTGTCCTTGAATGGAAACCGAGCGACTTCCTCTAACTTCGGCATTATAAGTTTTGCCGTTTTCTAAAGTGACTTTGAAGTTGCTGCCATCAAAACAAACTTTTTTAAGATATCCGTCATCGGTATAAATATCGCCGGGCTTCCAGATGTAGCCCTCCATTTTTAGCTTTGATCCTACCGTACGAATTTTAAGTCCCGCCGTTACAAACATCGTATCGGCAGTCAGCATCACGGGAAGCTGCTGGACGATCGCAGGAAAGTCGCTTTTTTTAGCTTCAAAATCTGTCGCCGACGTGACGCACGTCTCGGCTGCGACACTCATTTGTGAAAACAAAGAGGTCAGAAAAAAGCCGAACGTCAAAAGATGATACCTAAGTTTCATGTGCATCCTTTTGTTTTGATTTATCACTCTTATGGTATCGGCTTTCCGAGCGAAATTCTGAATTGCAAATAAGGCAGGAACACTATTTATGAGTTCGCCAAGGCATCTCGGATTGAGACAAAGGTCTTGTAGCACCGATCTGACCGCCTTGCTTTTTTAAGACGATTTTTCATTCTAAAGGGACCTAATTTTTAACTTATTTACCTAGGGGCTCTGCGGTATGTGGCCTCTAAGTCTAAAATAGAGCCAGAACTCTTGCTGCGGGGCTTAAAGCCATGGACTCCTCCTCGGTACAGTGCTAGTTTGCCAGACGCTAGAAAAGTACAAAATCCGAAGGAGAATCACTTGGATAACTCTACTCTAAAAAACGTCAAACCTGAGGTTCTAGATTCTATCGCAAGACGTGCGCATTACTTGGCCACGCAGATGATCTGGCAGGCCAATCATCGTCCGGATAAAGAAAAAGGCGACCCAAAAATCGGTGGTCACCCGGCAGCTTCCGCAAGTTCATTGCACATTATGGGTGCTCTTCACTTGCTCGTAAAATCTGGATTCGATCATATCGCGAATAAGCCCCATGCTTCTCCGACAGATCACTCTTACAACTATCTTTTGGATCTTCTTTTGAAGAACGACTTGTCGAAATTGACTCAAGAGCAAGCCGACCAAGCAATGAATGGTCTTCGTAAATTCACTGATGGTAGTGAATTCGTGTTCCAGTCTTATCACTCTGCTTACGATCCTGATCAACACAACTTCTTCCCTTCTGGAACTGTAGGTATTCCACCTGTAGAGGCGGGTTACTTGGCGTTGGCTTACCGCTACGCTCGCGAACACGGTTATGAAGTTCCAGACGCTCACTTCTGGGCTGTGTGCGGAGACTCTGAGTTCCGTGAAGGTTCTATGTACGAAGCGGTTCCTGACTTTGCGGAGCGTGAGTTGGGTTCTTTGACTTGGATTTTGGATTACAACCGTCAATCATTGGACGGTCACCGCATCACGAACAAAGAAATCATGAATGGAACTGACGCGGACCGCGTTGAGCGCACAATGGCTGCCAATGGTTGGGAAGTGATCCAAGTTCGTCACGGTTCTAAGCGCCAAGCTTTGTTCAAAAAGAAAGACGGCGACACTTTCAAAAACTTCCTAGAAAAAGAATTGGAAGATTACGAGCTTCAAGCACTTCTTCTTGTTCAAGACATGAAGGCTTTAAAAAAAGGCATCGCGAAAGAACATCCAAACATGAAGAAGTTCTTGGACAGCATCACTGACGAAGAGTTGTTCGATGCAATCCGCGACTTCGGCGGTCACGACATGGTGGCGTTGGCTGAAGCGATGGAGAAATCTAAAAAATCCACTCGCAAACCAACAATCATCATTGCTCACACTTTAAAGGGTTGGGGCTTGAAAGCCGCAGCTCAACCGGGCAACCACTCTTCTTTGCCACAAGAAGAGGAAGTGATCGCACTTAAAGAAAAGCAAGGTATCAAAGGTGAAAAGCTTTATGAACGTTTTGCTGCAAACTCTGTAGAAGGCAAATTCTTAGCTTCTCGCGGAGAAAAATTGTACTCTGAAATCAAAGCGCAACACGCTTTGAAAGCAAAGAACCAAGATTTCTTCTTGAAGAAACTCACTGAGTTCGGTGATATCCCTCAATCTTTGGACATCAACACAAAAATGACTAGCTACCCTCACACGCAGTGGATGCTAGGTCAGTTGACAGCAAAGTTGACTCGTATCGCGAACACGCCACTTGATGAATCTCAACTTTCTGAAAAACAAAAACCTCTCACGGCTCTTGAAAAACCGTTCAAGCTTCCGGGTGAGTTGTTCATCTCTATGGCTCCGGACGTAGGAACTTCTACGAACTTGAACCCTGCGATGGATGGTAAGATCTTCGGTGCTCCGGTTGTTCAAGACTTGGAAACTGAATTGGGCGTTAAAGACCACAAACTTCCTGACCTTGTTCCCGGCGAAGACGTTTCAGACCGCTTCTTGCGTTTTGAAATCGCCGAAGGAAACGTGATGTCTTGCGTGGGCGCGTTCGGAAAAATGCGCGACTTCTTGGGAATTCCAATCATTCCTTTGATGACGGTTTATGACTTCTTTATCAAACGTGCTTTGGACCAATACTTCTACAACTTGTATTGGAAGAGTTCTTTCATCTGCGTGGGAACTCCGTCAGGCGTGACATTGTCTCCTGAAGGGGCACAACACGGTTGGAAGTCTGACATCCAAATCCCGAACCAAATCACTTGGGAACCGTTCTTCTGCCAAGAACTTGATTGGATCCTTTGCGACACAATCAAACGTCACGTTTTGAACGACAATGCCGGCCGTACTGGGACATTGTTGAGACTTGTGACTCGTGGTGCGGAACAAAAAGACATGCTTCACTACTTAAAAAAACAAGCTCGCTTCAAAGCCGGTCTTGAGGGTTCTTTGGCTCGCGCTGAATTCCCGGTAGCTGGTGCTTTCAATGAAGAAGAAGTGACTTCACAAGATGAAGCACAAATCATGTCAGCGATCCGTGAAGACGTTCTCAAAGGCGCTTACTACTTGATCGACTACCGCGGTTACGCAGGTTACGAGCCAGGTGATAACGTTGTGAATATCTTCGCGATGGGTTCACTTGTTACAGAGGGAATCAAAGCTTCTGAAGCATTGCTAGCTCGTGGTATTTACGCCAACGTGATCGTAGTAACATCTTCAGATCTTTTGGTTGGCATCCAAGCTCACGAAACTGATTACGACTACTTGAAAAACGGTTTGGGTGTGAACTCGAACTTGTACCTAAGAAAAGCCGATGACGTTACGACAGGTGACTTGATCACTGTTGCTGGTAAACGCATCCCTGCTGTCAGCGTTGCTGACGGTGAAGCTGGCTTGCTAGACAATATCGGTTCTATTATCGGTGTTCGTCAGGAAGCTTTGGCAGTTCGCAAGCACTCCAAATGCGGTCGTCCTTCAGAAATCTACGCTTACCACAGCATCGACGCGGAAGCCGTTGTTGAAGCTTGCGGTAAAGTGTTGGCTGAAACGGCATTGGAAAAAGTCATTGTATCTGAAAACGCTCTTGGCGAAGCTCATCAAGCAGAAGCACGCCAAGGACATTGGACCGATCTATGGCCTTCCAAAACTCCGGTGCAAAAGCACTAGTGCGCCAGACTAAATGAACTATAAAGAAATCGCGAAACAAGAGCTCCCCTTTGATGGGGAGTTCTTTTTAGCAAGAAACAAAAAGTACGAAGAGCTAGTTTTCTTCGTTCATTTTTACGAAGGCAGCAAAAAACAACTCCTTCGTCACATCAAACTCGTTAATTCACTCGGCTTTGATGCTTTCGCCTTCCAACTTCAAGGCAATCACAAGGACTTTCTGAAGTTTCATCTTCCGATCAGTGCCAAAGGCTCTTTTGGGACGAAACACGTTTATGCCGATCAAATTGAAACTTTGCTGAATCTAGTTCCCGGGAACAAAATCATCTTTTCATTTTCCAATCCGACCGCCGCTGCGATTGAAGCGATGTCTCGTCGACATTGTTCTGATACGGTTGCTTTGATTTGCGATAGCGGACCCACGGCGCGGTTTATTCCTTCGGCTTACAACTTGTATAAGCATGAATACAAACTTCAGCCTTTCGCCTTAAGGCTCGCTTTAGCACCCGTTTTAAGCTTGGGTTGGAGTCCGTTCTTTCACAAAGATTTGAATAAAGATCTCGCGTCTTTCCCACGTGGTTTTAAGATCCTTTCAATTCGGGGCTGGAAAGATCTTTTGATTCCGCCTTCACATATCGACGAAGTTTTTGAGCCGCACACGCAGCTTGATTGGACAAAACTTTCTTTGCCTGAAGCAGGACACCTCACAGGACTTCGCGATTTCAAGGAAGAATATGTACCGGCTGTTGAGAGGTTTCTTAAGGACGTAGCCACGCCCTTATGATTTCTTTTGATGCGAACAATCCCTTTCCTCTTTTAGAACTTGATACTTATTCTTACAAAGAAGCTCAAGATCATGCCGTCCTTGTTGACGAGTGGTTGGGTTTTCAGATTGATTCTTGTGAGGAAAAAGTTCGCTCCCGATCCAAAACTCAAGAAAATGTTCCTCAGCAAAACTGGGAGCATCTTTCGGTTCAAGCTTTTCAAACTCCTTATATGGAAATTCGCAATATTTTAGATCTTCTTTCACTGACGCCTGGGAAGCATATTGTGGATCTGGGTTGTGCCTATGGAAGAATGGGTTTTGTTTTAGGAGCACACCACAAAGACATTCGTTTTAGCGGATACGAGTTAGAACAAGAGCGCGTTCTTGAAGCGCAACGAGTTCTTTCACGCTTTTCTTATCCCGAAATAAATTTTTATACTGCGGATCTTTCAGCGAGCGAGTTTGTTCTACCTGAAGCCGACGTGTATTTTATTTTTGACTATGGCAACGAGAGCGCCGTTAAAAAAACGCTTGTTGATCTTCAAAAAATCGCGCAAAAGAGATCCATTGAAGTCATCGCTCGCGGACGCTTAAGCCGCTTCCTGGTTCACAAGGAGCACCCATGGCTTTCGGAGGTTGAAACTCCCCGCCATTATCCGCATTTCTCTATTTACCGGTCGTAATTGTTCGCTATAGACCCTGTAAAAATTTCAAAAATGTTCTCCGAGAGACCGTAAAGCACCTCAAAGTGAAGTAATTTCATTTACCTACAGCATCGTCCCCCATATAAGCATTTCGTTCTCTCACCGACTTAATTTTTCGGAGGTTTTATGAAGCCGTTCGCTATGGGTCTTTTGGGGCTATTCATTTCCGTGTGCTCCTTCGCACAAACACCAGGTCCTCTTTCTCTTTCAACAACAATTTCTTGTGACCAAGTGGCAGGCGATCTTTGGTATGAAATCGGTCTTGTGCCATTCACAAGCAAAGATGGTTATCTGATCGCGGTCGTTCTTCATGACGAAAAAAAACAGACGTCTCGCCTGGTGATGGAAACTTCTGTGTATGAAACCAAAAACAATGAAAGTTTGGTGTTTGAAAATGCCAATGGCAGTTTGCGTTTGGTTGTAGATTATAAAGGTCCTTATCTTGATAAGGGAATGCTCTCCATTCTTAAAGACGGCCAAAACGTTATGCACGAACTTGATTGTTATAAAAATGGTCGCATCACTTACGACCGCATCTCTAAACCACAACCACGTATTTCTGTAGGTAGCTAAAATGAACATGCCCGTCGACACTGCTTATTCGGATCTTTTGGAAATGCAAGATGCCCGAGCTTTTTTAAAAAGAGCTTTGGAAGTTCGCTATCGCAAAAAAGGTAAAATCAATCTTGCGGATTTCTCTCGCCGCGCCGGTTTTTCTTCACGCAGCTTTCTTTCGGAATACCTCGCTGGAAAAAAAGGTCTTTCTCGTGAAAGCGTGGGTCAGCTTAAAACAGCCTTGAAACTTCCAAAACCTTATCTGGATTTGTTTTCCTTGCTTGTTGGCAAAGACCAGCCAGAGCTTCTTTCACGAAAATTGACATTGGAAGATATCGACAAACAGGTCGGCTCCATTAAAGTTTCCGTGGCTCGCCAGACAGAAGCGTTGTCGCAAATCAAAGATCCTAGCCGTTTGATTTCAAAGCCCACTTTATTCCGCGTGTTTGCTGCCTTAGGAACTGAGGAAGAAGGCGCAAGTCTTCATGAAATCGCAACCCGTGCAAACATGCCGATTGAAAACGTGCATGAGTCTTTGCAATTTCTATTAAACGAGGGCGCGATCACGACACAAAACAGTCGTTATTATGTCCGCTCTAGCCAAATCGATTTCTTAAAACTTTCAGACTCTGCAAGTCTTGCGGATTTAACAAGAACACTGTGTTCACAAATCCGCACGGACGCGAATGAGATTGCCGCAGATTCGAAGAATTATCTTTTCTATACGGCGTTTTCTTTGCAATCCCACCAATTGCCGGAGTTCAAAGAAAAACTGCGCGATGCCATATTCGGAGTTCTTGACCAATATCAAGACGACCGCGGTGACTGCGTGCACGAAGTGTTCTTGTGCTCTCGCACTTAATTTTATTGTTATCGTGTAACTAGACTTAAATTTTTTAAACACTACGCTCTTGATCCATCATGGAGGAGCGTATGAAGTCAGTTGCCATTGCGTTGTTTGTCAGTGTCCTGTCTGTTGCCTCATCTTCATTGGCGGCACGGGGCTACTATCTGTACGAAGCCAATTTCAATCACATGGGAAAATCTTATTTAGATCGCCTGGAGTCTATGCCAACAGACCAGCTTTCTTCTTTGTCGCCCGAAAAACGCAACATCTGCATTCAAAGATACAAAGGTATTCTTGAAGATGGCGTTTTAGATATTCGCATCGCTTTGGGGTACTTTGATTGGACGACAGGAAGCAATGTCTATGCGGACGGCCGCAGTTTCGGTGTCAGTCCTTCGATGGATATCGGGGCTTTTTACGCGATTAAAAGTTTGCTCTTATCTTCTTGTGACGGACGTGTGCGTCTTTGCGGATTTAGCCAAGATCCTAAAAACAACTATCGCTTTTTAAAAACGGTGCAAATTCAGGGCAACAAATACACCGCGCGTGTAGAAGTTCAGTTTGCTTCGGCCACGGAATATTTAAGCCAGAATCTGGGTGACTATCGTGAACAACAAAGACAGCGCACTCAATACATGGATAATTATTTTGCCCATGCCTTGCAGGAAGCCGATGCGGTTTTTTATTTCGGACATTCTCGCAATGGCGGAGGACCGGATTTTGCGCCACCCGTTTTTATTCCTGGTCGTAATAAAGTGAACTATGATGGTTACTATGAAGTGCAAAGGCCGGGACTTAAAAAAATGCTCGCAGCTTTAAACGCGAGTGATAAAAAGGCCGCAGTTCTGGGCTTGATGTCGTGTGCATCTCGCGATCACTTCTTACGAAAAGTGCGAGCGGCAGCTCCTCAGACCGGAGTGATCACGTCGATGGATGTTCTTAACGTGGATGAGGTCTATACAGCCATGCTTGGTGGAATAGATGCTTTACTCAGAGGACAGTGCCAACAAAGTTTTTATCAGCAATTGCGTATGACTTCTAACAATCAAAAATACATCACAATGGACGGAATGTTCGAATAAGAATAGATTGATTATGGAGGTGCTTATGGTCAGTTTAGAACAGCTTCCTCACCCTGACTTTCTTCCCTATCCAAGTCATTACACCTCGGCGTTTTTCCAATCTAAGGAAGACGCCGAAAAAGCCATCTCAGAATTGGAATCACTTGGGTTCAACGATGATGAATTCAATATCTTTGAAGGCGACAGTGGCGTACATGCCGTCGACATTGATGGCGATCACCACAACGTTATCGAAAAATATATGCGTAAGTTTATCAAGATGTCAGACTCTGCCGAATGGCGCTTTTTAAGTGAAGCGGACTATGAACTTAAAAATGGCCATCTTCTAGTTTGCGTTCCGACGTTGAGTGATCAAAAAAAACAAGAAGTGATCAGCGCTTTTAAAAAGGCGGACGCCTATGACATCCGGTATTTTACTCCTTTGTATGTAGAAGAAATCGAATAGCGGTAAAGAATAAACAAACAAACGGATTTCTTTTTAGGTAAGATTAACTATTGATTTTACTTGTGAATTTGTTGAACTAAAACCTTAGTCTATATTTCTCACGGGCTCTTTGACTTACATATAATTTACATAGTAATTTATATGTAAATGGAGAGCCTATGAGCACCCTCGCCCTTCCCGAATTAGCAAATATCCCTTTCGTGTCTGCGGAGCACTTGCAACCTCCTGCAGGTTTGGCCACTGGAGTTTCCGTTCTGGATGATTTCCTTTTATGGAAAGGAATTCCGCAAGGAGATTTAAGTCTCTTTCAAGGAATTCCCGGAACGGGAGCCACTTCTTTATGGGTGCGTATTGTGCAAAACGTGCATGCGCAAAACAAGTGGGCGGCCTGGATCAATGGCGATACGCAACTTTTCCCGGCGCATTTATCCCATCATAAGTTGAATTTAAAAAAACTTTTGGTGGTGAAAGAGCCTAAAGAAAATGAAAAGCTCTTTTGGCTTTTGCAGGAACTTATCACAAGTTCTTTATTTGAAGTGATCGGCTGCAATCTGAAAGAGATTTTTTTAAAGAACCACCAGTTGCAGAAATTAAAACGTCTTTGTCGTCTGCACAAAGTGGCTTTGGTGTTTATCAATCAAAAGCCGACCAAGTTCATCAACCCGCTTTTTAGTTTCATGGTTTTGTTTCAACGCGACTTTATCACGATTCAAAGAGCCCTTCACCGTCCGACACCCTTTAATATTGCCGGGAGTATGATCCATGCGAACTTTATGCATCAATTTAAAAACACCGCAAGAAAGCTCCTCAGCTGAGGCTTTTTTGGTTTTAAGTCCGCGTGTGCAGTTTCGTTTTCCGCACTACATTTTTGTAGAGATGGAATCGACCTCGCACTTTTTCGGAGGAGAAAATGGCTGCTTGGCGAAAGCTTTAGAAATCGCAGCGAAGTTTTCTTCGGATGCTTCAGCAGCCATTGCGGATACGCCGTCGGTGGCTCAAGTGTTTGCGCGCTGGCGTCCGTCGTATGTGGCTCCGCGCGGGAAAGAACAAGAAGGATTTCGTGGTTTAGGACTGGATGCTTTGAAAGATCTCGAAGGTCTTCAACCTTGGCCACAGAAAAAACCTATCGAACACATGATTTCGTTTTTTCACACTTTGGGTGTGCATGGCTTGGAAGATGTTTTGAATTTTCGTTCCAATTCACTTCGTGAAAGATGGGGGGATTTCGGTGTTTTACTTTGGAATCGTTTGCACTCTCAAGACGCTCAGGTCATTTCACCTCTTGTTCCTCGCGACCCTCTTGTGGGCTATGGTTACTTTGACGATCCCATAGCCGCTGTCCCTCTGTTGATGGCGCGCCTCAAACCGCATTTGGATATTTTGTTTGCGCGTTTGGCGGGGCTTTCCCGTTACGCCCAAAAACTGGATGTGATTTTACACTGTGAGTATTCGGATAAAAGATATTCTTTCAGCATTGAACCTGTAAGCCCCACGCGCGATCAGGAACTTTTTGAAGATCTGCTAGAGAAAAAACTTTCGCAACTTGTTTTAGAAAACCCTATCCGTGAATTTGAAATATCGCTTTTTGATGTGCCTGAAAAAATTCAACAACTGGATTTTTTTGAACCGCGTGACAATACCGAAGATCGCTGGCGCCGTTTGATCAGCTTTGCAAAACAATCCCAGTGTGAAATGGGTTTTCTGCAAATGGAAGCCAGTCATTTTCCTGAACAAAGTTTCAGTCTGGTGACGGATTGGCCGGAAGATTTTAAAGCTCACGATTTGGTCGAACGCCAAGATGAGGCATTACAAATCAAATCGGTTTACGCCAAAGGCCTTTCTGCCAGTCCCCGTCCGTCGTTGTTGCTGGAAAAGCCGCAACCTTTAAATGCTTTTGAAGTTCAGAAACTGCGTTTTGTCTCTTCACTTCCCAGCGAGAGAATTGAATCCTCGTGGTGGCAGATTTCTGTTCAAGAACTAAAACATCGAGATTACTTCTTTGCGCTCTCTCAACATGGTCAGCTTCTGTGGGTTTTCAAAGATCGCATAAATTCACAGGTGTACTTACATGGCTATTTTGATTAGTGGAAATCACAAGATAAAACTCCCCTCGCTTCCTCAGAACTCTTCCAAAGCGGCTTTGCCCATAAAAAGGGCCCAGTGCTTTGTGGAGTTGATGGGGCGAAGTAATTTTTCTTTTCTGCAAGGGGCTTCTTCCCCGGAAGAGATGGTGCAAACGGCCATTGAGCATGGTTATGACGGTTTAGGGATTTGTGATCTCAATGGTCTTTACGGAGTGGCGCGCGGATTTCAAACGATGCAGTCGCCGTCTCTTTTTACGGCTTCGATGAAAGCCAAAGAAGGTTTTAAATACCTCATTGGGTCGGAACTCACTTTAACGGATGAAACCAGCGTCACTTTGATTCCAATCAACAAACAAGGCTATTCCCATCTGTGCGAGCTTTTAACTTTGGGAAAAAGACAAGCGGCCAAGGGTTTTTCAAAACTCAGTCTGGAACAGATAGAAAAATACAATCAAGGATTGTTGTGTCTGGCTCTTCCGCCTTGGACTGATAAACGCTATGAACGCTTAGAAAAGATTTTTGATGATCGACTGTATTTGCCTGTGTGGCGCGATCTGACGTGGGAATCTTATGAATTCTGCAAACACGCTTTTGAGTTGGAAGAAAAATATCAAGCGCGCCTTTTTGTTACACAACGTCCTTTTATGCATGTGCCAGAAAGAAAAGAACTCTTTGATGTGTTAACTTGCATTTTGCATCACACAACATTGCAAGAAGCGAAGAATAAATTAATTCAAAATGCCGAACGCTGCTTAAAGAGCCTCGAAGATCTCTCTTTCTTATGGCAAGACCGCTTAGACCTTGTGGAAAAAACTGTGGAGATCGCCGCACGTGTGACGTTTTCATTGGATGAAATTCGTTACCGTTATCCCAACTCAAACCTCCCCGCGGGACTCACACCCAGTGAGCATTTGCGGGATTTAGCATGGCAGGGAGCCAAGTGGCGCTATCCCGAGGGAGTTCCTGATAAAATCAAACACATGATCAACTACGAGCTCGAACTTATTAAAGAGCTTGAGTACGAAGATTATTTTCTGACACTCAAAGAAATCTGTGATTTTGCCGCGAGCAAAAATATTTTATATCAAGGACGAGGTTCAGCGGCGAACTCGGTGGTTTGTTACTGCATTGGCTTGACGTCTGTCGATCCCACAAAAGTAGATTTACTTTTTGAAAGATTTATTTCGCGCGAGCGCCGTGAACCACCGGATATTGATATCGACTTTGAACACAATCGCCGTGAAGAAGTCATTCAGCATATTTACGAAAAATACAACGAACGACATGCCGCCATGGTGTGTACCGTAGTTCGTTATCGTTCACGCATGGCGATTCGTGAGACCGCCAAAGTTTTTGGAATTCCTCTGGCAAAGATCAACGAAATGATTAAATTCATGGGGCGTGATGGATTTAGCCGTTTGCTGGAACCGGACTCTGCGGATCGTTTTGGCCTGCCTCACGATCAATGGAAGATGTTTTTGCATTTAGCCCATCAACTGCGCGGCTTTCCCCGTCACTTAGGAATTCACACAGGCGGATTTTTAATCACGCAAGATCCGATCACCGAAATGGTTCCGGTTGAAAAAGCGACCATGAATGGCCGCTATGTGATTCAGTGGAATAAAGACGATGTGGCTTTATTAAAGCTGATGAAGATCGACGTTTTAAGTCTGGGAATGCTGACTTGTTTGCGCAAGTGTTTTGATCTTTTGCGGGAGCATAAAGGATTGCACTTTAATCTTGCCACGCTGCCCTCTGAAGATGAATCGACTTATGAAATGATTGGTAAAGCCGACACCGTGGGTGTTTTTCAAATCGAATCACGCGCGCAGATGCAAACACTGCCACGAATGAAACCCAAAAACTTTTATGATCTTGTAGTCGAAGTCGCGCTGGTTCGTCCCGGTCCTTTGCAAGGGGGCATGGTTCATCCTTATTTGCGTCGTCGCCAAGGCTTGGAAAAAGTCACCTATGCGCATGAACTCTTAAGGCCTATCTTGGAAAAAACCCATGGCGTTCCTATTTTCCAAGAACAAGTCATGAAGATGGTGATTGCGGCGGCGGATTTTTCTCCGGGTGAAGCCGATGAACTTCGTCGAATTATGTCTTCAGCGTGGAGAAAACAATCCACCATGGATGGGATTAAAAAACGTATCTTGGATGGTTTTGCCAAGCACGGCATCACCTATGAATATGGCGAGCAGATTTATAAAACCATCGAGGGCTTTGCGAATTATGGTTTCCCTGAAAGCCATGCCGCAAGTTTTGCTCTGCTCACCTATGCCAGTTGCTACATCAAAAAACATCATCCCGATGTTTTTGCCTGCGGGCTTTTAAACAGTCAGCCTATGGGTTTTTATGCTCCCCGCACTCTGGTAGCCGAAGCTCAGCGCCATGGGGTGGAGGTTCGTCCTTTATGTATTCAAAGTTCTCAATATGATTACACCTTGGAAGATAAAGGAAATAAGGAGCACGCCTTACGCGTTGGACTGCGTTCTTTGTACGGAATTCCCGAAGCTCTTATCCGTCGAATTGAAGAATCACGCCAAAATCACGGGGCTTTTCTGAATGTTGCTGACTTTATTCAACGCACGGAACTTCCGCGCAGTGCTTTGATTAAAATTGCGGCCTCAGGGGCTTTTGATTGTTTTAACACCAATGTGCGTGAACTGATCTGGGAGTTAGAAAGTTTAAGTCTGGATCAAGAAAGTTTTCTTTGGGGACATCCTAAAGAACAGTTTGATTTAGAAAATGAAGAAGACAACGACTCAGACCTTTTACCGTTCGAATCCAACTGGGATCGCTTGCGTCGCGAGTATGACAGCAAGGGTTTTTCCGTGGACTCACATCCGCTTTCGGTTCTGCGTTCTTATTTAAAAAACAAAAGCCAGGAGTTTATTTCCAAGCGCTATGTGCCGTTTTTTAATTCCGGTGATTTACCGCGCATGAAAAACAAAACCAAAGTGCGCTTGGCAGGTCTGGTTTCCGTGACCCAAAGACCACCCACCGCTAAAGGAATGTGTTTTATTACTTTGGAAGATGAGTTTGGGTTTATGAATATTGTCATTCATCCTGACGTCTATCAAAAAGACCGTTTGGCGATTTATGGAAAGTCTTTACTGGAAATTCAAGGCCAGGTGGAAAAAGTGGGAGAGTTAATCAATATTCGCGCCGCCCGTGTTCTGCCCTTGATTTAAAAGTGACGGCCAAAGTTTTTTTTGATAATTTTCTAAGACATGATTCGTGAAGCGCTCGTTTTTTTACTTACTCCGACAACTCCACTGGCAAAGAAATATGGATTTCTTTACTCTTCTATCGCGCTTCAACACCGCTTTGAAAGATGTAAAAAAGCCTGGCTTCCGCATCTTAAACACTGTCAGGATCTTTTTTTAGAAACGATTCAAGATCTTCCTCGAAAAAAATCAGTGGTGGTTTTGGGAAGTGCCCACCTGCATGAAATCCCTTTGCACCTTTTATCGGAGCATTTTGAAGACATCACTTTGGTGGATGTTGTTCATCCCTTAAAGCATCACCGTTTAGCCAAACGCAATTCCCATCTTAAACTTGTGACTGAGGATCTTTCTAAAAGCTTAGAGAAATTGGACAAGATAAATAATCTTGAAGAACTGCACCAGCTTCTTCAACAGCTTCAAGATCAAAATTTATTTTATTTCGAAGCGGATTTAGTGATTTCAAGCAATCTTCTTTCACAATTGGCTTTGCTTCCAATAGAAGCCGTGGAAAGAAAAATCAAAAGATCTTTGTCTTTGGAAGAAAAGGACCAGATCTGTACTGACTTTGCGGAATTGCATCTTAAAAACTTAAAAAACTGCAAAGGACGCAAGCTGATCTATGCTGACCGAAAAGTGATTTACCGCGACACCAAAGGCGAAGTCATCTATACGGGTGAGTATCCTGTTTCTTTCGAAGGCTTCACAAAGCTCAAAGAATGGATGTGGCAGTTGGCTCCTTTGAAAGAAGCTTCCAAAGACTATTCCATTGAAATGAAAATTGAAGCTTATAAAAAAGATTGAGCATTACACTTCTATTTTCTTTTAGACAGATCACTGGCATTTTTATGATCCTCCTGTAAAATAAAAATATGAAGTTTTTTGCTGCGTCTTTGAGTGTCCTGTTTATTCTTTCTTGCTCTTCCACATGGGCGACTATGAAGTTTATCTACCATGCGCCAGAGTCCAGCTCTGATTCTCGCTATGATTTTCATTGGGAAGTGTTACGCGAAATTCTAGAAACAACAGCTGCAAAATACGGCTCCTACGAGATGAATCCATCCATTTTTATGACCGAGGACCGGCAGATTTCGGAAATTCAAAAGAAACACCCGTCATTGACTGTCATGATTCGCGAAACAGATCAGCAGATGGAAAAAATTCTTATTCCTGTCCGCATTCCTATTGATCGAAACCTTTTGGGATACCGGGTCTTTCTTATCAAAGATTCTTTTCAAAAACATTTTGATAAATGGAATTCACTGGAAGATTTAAAACAGGTTCCTCTTGGACAAGGACAAGGCTGGGGCGATATTAAGATTCTTGAAAACGCCGGCTTTAAAGTTCTTACAGAAATTTACTATGATGACCTTTTCAAACATCTCAGTACCGGTCGCTATTTGGCCTTTCCTCGTGGTATTTCTGAAGTTCACAAGGAGCTTGAGACATTTCAAAAACTGTATCCACATCTTACTATCGAGAAAAAGTTTTTAGTCTATTATCCATTACCGACTTACTTTTGGTTTCAAAGCTCTTCTGAAGGCAAGGCGATGGCTCATCGAGTGGAGGAAGGTTTTCGAATTCTTCTAAAGAACGGTGCATACCAGAAGATTTTTGACAAATACTACGCTGCGAGTCTCGCAAAGCTCAAGTTAAGAAAACGCCAGCTTATCAAATTAGAAAATCCGTACCTGCCGGCAACCGTACCGTTCAAAGAAAAAGAACTGTGGTACGATCCGTTCAAAGATTAATTATTTTTTGATCGCGACAAAAAGTCCTTCATAGCTCGGCACGATGGCCGCTTCAAACAGCGCTGGATCTGAGAGACGTTCATTAAACTCTTGCATGATCTTGATTTGTTTTTCCGAAAAACGCTGCAAAGCCGTGTCTCCCCATACAGAACCGCTTAAGAATATATTATCAGCCAGGATCAAACCGCCCGAACGAAGATTGCTTTCAGCCCAAGATAAATAATCAAAATAAGCGGCTTTGTTGCCATCAATGAAAACACCGTCAAAAGGCCCGTGTGCCGAAAGCTTTGTCAGTTCTTCTCGTGCATCACCTAAAACCAAATGAATTTTCTTTTTCGCCTGATCGATTTTATTGAAAACTTGTGAAGCCATATCGCCGTGCTTAAGCTCTTTTTCCAATGTCCAAAGTTCTCCACCTTCAGGGAGGGCTTCAAAAAGATATTGCGCAGACAAACCTGTGAGCGTTCCAATCTCCACAAATTTCTTTGCGCCATGCAAACGCACGAGCGTCTTAATCAACTGTGCCTCTGCCGGAGAAATACTAATACGGGCCAACCCCAACTCTTCCGCGAATTTCCGCGATTGTTGTTTGCATTCATTCTCTTCAAGAAGAAGAGAGCCCATATAGACTTCTCTGTTTGTTAGCACTGTTTCACGCATACAACCATTATCCCATAGTTCCAGGATGAAGTTAACAGGAAGTTAATTTGATGCTGCTTACCCTTCACAGTTTAATTTTGCCTAACAGCTTAAACTCCGTATTCGAGGAGGTTTCCATGAGGTCTTACACATCTGTTTCTAGAATCAGCGCCACTCTTGCTTTGATTTTAATTCTGGGCGCTTGCGCCTCACAAGATCTTGAGAAACGGGAATATATCACGTCTAAAAAAGTTCAATCACCTCCTCGCACTCGCACTTTGACGGTGGCCGAAGCTTCCAAGGACTTAAGGAAAAGTACAAAGTTTATCACGCTTTCTCAAAACATTCGTTTCAATGTCGGCAGTACAGAACTTTCTCCGTCGAGTCGTCGAGCTCTTGAAGAAATCGCCAGCGAAATAAAAAAAACGGCAAATTCTTTCGAAAAAATTCGCATTGAAGGGTTGTCCGATCCAACGGGAAATATCCAAAACAACCAACGTCTTTCCCAGGCGCGTGCCGATCGCGTGCGCAGCTACCTCATCTCTCACGGAGTTCCTGAAGATAAACTAGAAGCCATCGGAAAAGGACCCGTAAACTCTGACTCCATTGCTTCGGCTGTTCAGAATGCCCGGGATCGTCGCGTCGACTTTGAGATCATAGAATAAAATGAAAAGCCTTACGAAATCCATCCAAGTCTTAGTCGAACTCGTCACACAAGATCCGCAAATGGAATCGGCGTGGTTGACGGCTTTGGCGCACCTAGAACATTTAGCGGCAGAACAGGTGTTGGGAAATATCACCCAATCCACACCGCAAGAATACATGAACGAAATTAAAGCTCACGCGGCGGATGAGGCCCGCCATCGCGATACGATTCTGAAAATCCGCCCTTTTCCTGAAACTCTCAACGGAGACTACCAAGATCTTCGCCGACGCCTGTGTGCAATTGCTGAATCGTTTATTAAAGGTTATTTCGCCACGGCTGTTCTATCCACGGCCCGCTCTCGCTTTGTTGCTTACGTTCACGGCGCCATAATTATTGAACAATTCCCATTTCAAATTTATTCCGCTTACATTCAGGAAACAAAAGACGCGCGCATTCGTCAAGCCATGCAGAGTGTTTTGGATGACGAAGTTGGGCACATTCAATTGGGGAAAAAGTTTTGGCAGCAGCTTCCTGAAGACAAACGACTATCTTTAACGGAACTCCAGATTATCGAAAAAGAAATGTGCATGATGATGGTTGAACGCATGACCGAAATCATTTCGCGTTTTAAAAACCGTGATGCTTTCTTTTTACCCTCTAGCAAAGCCAGCACGCGCCTTACGTGGATGTTGGGAGATCGTCCTTGGGCGACACTAGCCTGGATTCACGTTTTAGGAAAAAGTGAAGAGATCGCAGCCCAACACATGCAACGCATTTTCAAGATCCGCAACCTGCCTTTGCCTCCCGAAATGCCCGGGCATGTCGAAGACGAGATACGCCATGCAAAACTTCTTCAACGAAGTGTCTTATTGCAACGTCGCTCTTGGCTGACAAAGTCTTCTTATAAAGAAGCCGAATTTGCCATGAGCCGTTTGCTGGAGAAGTACTTAGTTCTTTTTTTTAGTTCCATAATGAAAAATTTCAAAGATCCCCACAGCATTTACCTTTACGGAGCCTGGGGCCTGGAGATGAGAGTTTTTAAACACTACACGGAAATCATGAAATGGACGGACGACATCGGGGTAGCTCATGCGATTTCAGGAATCCTGGTGGACGAAACGGAACATACGCACATGGTTCATACGTCGTTGAACGAAAAAAATATTTTGAATCCTGAAGCGCTGAAATGGGTTCGTCAGCTGGAAGAAGACCTGTTTGAAAATGCCTGCAAAGAAGCGTTGGATCTCATTCTTCAATTTGATGAAAAACCTGATTTTGCTCCCCCATACCAACACACTTTTCACGCGGTTCCACAAATGCTGCCGACAACGACAGAGTCCGCTACAATGGAGTTGAATTGATGATTGCTTTTATCTTTCCTGGCCTGAATGCTTTACTTAGAAAAGTAGATCGCAATCGTTTTACTCACCTTCCAGAAGTGCAAGAACATTTCTCTCGAGCTGAGAAAGTGATCGCCGAACGCTTTGGCCAACACGTCAGCTTCAAAGAATTTCTCAATCTTCCTGCTGAAGAAATCTATGCCTTAAAAAATATCAGTCTTGCCGCAGTCGCGATTTGCTGTATTCAAGTCGGTGTAGCGCTTCGCTTAAGAAAACAAATCGGCGATCCCCAATGGGTGATGGGTTGTTCGTTAGGTGATTTAGCACGTGCCGTATTTGCAGAATGCTACAGCTTTGAAGATGCGGTCTATAATCATATTTGGTTCACTCAGAAAATTGATGGCATCGATAAAATCGGAAAAAATATTGGAGTGCTTGCACCACGAGGACAAAATTTTACTGCCGCCGACTATCAATGGTTTGAAAAAATCTGTGTCGATGTCTCTTGCTTGACTCCTCGCTTTTTAAATATTGGCGGGCGCTATAAAGATCTTTTAAAAGTGGAAGAACTCGCGAAAGAAAAAAATTGGAACATCATTGATATTCTCAACTATCCTGTCCATTCACGTTACATTCTGCCCTATGTACAGGTTGTCGCCAGTGAGTTTGCAACGGTGAACACTTACACTCCCCGTGTGCCGATTTTTTCAAGCGTGAGCGCCCAAGCTTTGGAGAACCCTGATGTTATCAAAGCGGAGTTTTTACTTTGTATCACGCAAGCTGTTCAATGGTCCAAAGCGATTCAATGCCTTGTGAATGAAAAAGGTGTCACTCGGTTTATCAATATAGGCCCATGCAAAAGCCTCACGGGTCTTATGAAAGACATCCCGGTAACGGTGGAAACACATGAGGCCTCGGACTTGCTCTTGCAATCAGTCGATTTAGAGATTGTCCAATAAAATGAAAGACGGCAAGATGGGGGCCTATGAACCCATTTCTTGTTTTCGATCTCGACGGCACTTTGATTGATTCGGCTCCAGATATCGTTGTGGCGGTGAACCGCACTCTGAAAAATCATGGGAAAAAAACTCTCAGTGACGAAGTTATTATTTCTCATATTGGTGAAGGTCTTAAAAAACTTATCGCCGATCTTTTTATGGGCGACAACCTCGAGCCTGCGCAAATCACCGACCTTGAAATGGAGTTTCTTCGTATTTACGAGTCTGAGATGTTCAATCGAACTCAGATTTTTCCCGGTGTCGAAGACTTCTTGGGAAGTTACCAGGGCCCCATGGCCATTATTACCAACAAAAACGAAAGACCCGCTAAAGCGATTCTCAAACACCTTGGCTTGGACCGTTTCCCGTGGGTGAATGTCTTTGGGGCCGACACTTTGGAAGAGCGCAAACCCAGTCCCTTACCTCTCCAAACGATGATGAAGCTTGTGGGCCACACTCCCGAGAATACTTTTATGATTGGCGATGGAGTTCCTGACGTTCTTTCAGCTCTGCGCGCGGATGTTCCGTCCATTGCGATTGAATTCGGATACACCTCCATGGAACTTCTTCAAAAATATGAGCCGCGAGGAGTTTTGAGTCACTATCGAGAGCTTCCTGAACTCCTTCAGAAACTCTCTCAGAAAAGATGACGCATATTCGCTAGAAAAAAGGACCTGCTCCCCTTTTGTGGACTTGCCTCAGGGCGGCGTGAACTATATAAGATGGGGTTTCAAATGGGGGTGATCTCCGGTGAGCGATCTTCTTTTAGAGGTTCAAAATCTTAAAACGGGCTTTAAAACCGACGACGGCGCTTTTACGGCTGTTGACGACGTAAGCTTCTCTGTAAAAAAAGGCCAAACTCTTGGAATCGTTGGAGAATCTGGTTGCGGCAAATCCGTAACTTCTCTTTCGGTGATGCGTTTGATCCAAAAGCCTGGGAATATCCAATCCGGCAAGGTTCTCTTTAAAGGGAAAGACCTTCTCCAACTGTCCGATGATAAAATGAGAGAAATTCGCGGTAACGAAATCGCGATGATTTTCCAAGAGCCGATGACTTCTTTGAATCCGGTTTACACTATCGGTGATCAAATCGAAGAAGCTATTTTGCTTCACCAAAAAGATCTTAATAAACAACAAGCTCGCGAGCGCGCGATTGAAATGCTTCGTAAAGTAGGTATTCCTGCTCCTGAAAAGCGTTTCCACGAATATCCGCACCAACTTTCAGGCGGTATGAGACAGCGTGTGATGATCGCAATGGCGATCAGCTGCAATCCGGAACTTTTGATTGCCGACGAACCCACAACAGCTTTGGACGTAACAATCCAAGCGCAGATTTTGGATTTGATGCGCAAGTTGCAAAAAGACTTCGGCGCAGGAATGATTTTGATCACGCATGACCTTGGCGTTGTCGCAGAGATGTGCCAGGAAGTTGCCGTGATGTATGCGGGCCGTATTGTTGAATTCGGAACTGTCGAAGATATTTTCTATCGTCCAAAACATCCGTATACAAAAGGTCTTTTGGATTCTATTCCGCACTTTGAAACAGGTCACAAGCTTGAAGAGCTTAAGACTATCAAAGGCATGGTTCCAAGCCTCTACAACCTTCCTAAAGGTTGCCGCTTTGCGGATCGTTGCCCTTATGTTCAAGACGACTGCCGTGCTGCTTACCCGAACCTTGAAAATCTTCGTGGTCTTCACAAAGTGGCTTGCTATCACCCGTTGAGTGAAGAGGTACAAAAATAATGAGCACTCCTCTTTTGAAAGTCGAAAACGTTACGAAGAGCTTTCCTATTTACGGTGGAGTTTTCAGCCGTGAAGTGGCTGCTGTAAAAGCAGTTCAAGGTGTGTCTTTCCAATTGAACAAAGGTGAAACTTTGGGCCTTGTGGGTGAATCCGGTTGCGGTAAATCCACTTTAGGTCGTTGCTTGATTCGTCTTCACGATACGACTTCTGGAAATATTATTTACAACGGCAAAGACATCACGCACATCCAAGGCGAAGAGCTTCGTGATATGCGTAAAAAAATGCAAATCATCTTCCAAGATCCATTTGCCTCTTTGAATCCACGCATGACTATCGGTTCAATTCTTGAAGAACCGCTGATCATTCACAATCTTTATGGTTCTGCAAAAGACCGCCAGGATCGCATCCATGAATTGATCGACCTTGTGGGACTTCGCCGTGAACACTTGAATCGTTATCCGCATGAGTTCTCAGGTGGACAACGTCAACGTGTGGGTATCGCACGTGCTTTGGCCGTGAATCCTGAATTGATCGTGTGTGACGAGCCTGTTTCTGCTTTGGACGTTTCCATCCAAGCGCAAGTCATCAATCTTTTGATGGAGCTTCAACAAAAGCTCGGTCTGACTTACATCTTCATCGCCCATGACTTAAAAGTCGTTGAACACGTTTCAACTAAAGTGGCGGTGATGTACTTAGGTAAAATCGTTGAGATGGCGGAAGCGGAAGAACTTTACCGCAATCCAAAACATCCCTATACGAAAGCCCTTATGTCAGCGATCCCAGTTCCAGATCCTCGCCGTAAAGACGAGCGTATCATTTTGACTGGCGACGTTCCTTCACCAATCAATCCTCCGACAGGTTGCCACTTCCACCCTCGTTGCCCTATGGCGATTGAAGAGTGCAAGACGATCGTCCCGCCTTTGGAAGAAAAATCCAAAGACCACATCGCAGCCTGCATTCGAGTGTAAAGAAGTTACCTCTTTTTTCCGATAACTCCCCTAAGACATGTGTTGCTTGGGGAGTCTATGAAAACACAGGGAAAAGTTTGGATTATCTACGATGCTGAGACAAAAACGCAGACGAAACCTATGTCTGTAGTTCAAGCTCAGGTCGCCTTGCTTTCTCTTGCTGATAAAAATCCCGGCAAATACTTTCTTTGGACTCCAGGTTGGGAAGAATGGGTTTGCGTTCGCGAATTCCTGGAATCCGATCAGAAATATTTCGTGATGGCCCAACCGCCAAAACCGATGGAACCAGGCGGTCTTCCTCAAGACACTTTGACAGCGACACAAAATGCTCCTGCCACTAACAATCCTGACAGTCCCTACACGCAAGTCGTTGTGGGCGATGCGCCGATCAAACATCAAGAAATCGGTGGCTATCATGTGAAGGATTTTAATGGCGATGAGCTGGATCTTTCGAAAATCAAAAAAGTAAAACCGGAAGCAACAAAGAAAAAATCATCTGAAGCTGCTCCGAAAGAAGAACCCAGTGGGGCCGACCGTCGTCGTGATCCACGTCACAACTTCAAAATTGAAGTCGTTCTGGTTTCTAAGATTCGTTCTTTCCGCACGCATTCAAAAAATATTTCTTTAAGCGGAACCATGCTTGAAGACGAAATCCCTCGAGATTTTTTAAACAAGCCTTTTGACTTGATCATCGTCAATCCTTTTGAAGCTGATCCCTCTAAAGCACGCCTGCTCTTCAGAGCCAAGATCGTCGGTGATATGACCGATCCGCGCCGTCTGATGTTCATCGAGCAAGACGTTGCCATGACTCTACGTCTGGATGCACTTTTGAAAGCGTACGTAGCTTACCAAGATCAAGTGCGCCGAAGCGCGGGCTAGTCTTAGTCTAGATTTCCAAACTGTAAATCAAGAATTCTTAACATCGCTCCGATATCTTATTTTGAAGCACGTTAAGGAGAAAACAATATGAGTACAGCGAAGTACTTCGTTCTCTTAGGATCTCTCACAGCACTTATTTCTGCGTGTCAGCCGCCCGTTCCTGAAGAAGACACTGTGTCCTCTCAATCGACACGCTACCTTTACGTAGCTTCGGGACTTTGCTATTCCGGCACAGGGAATACGACTTACACTTCCTCCACGGCATCCAACGTGATCTTTAAGGTCAACCTTGAGACTGGTGCTTATGAAGGCCGTGTCGCCGACTTTACCAAGGCCACAGAGGCGACAGGCACAACTCCGGTGAGTATTTCTAATTATGACGACACACATATGATGGTCTTGTTAGAGCACACAGGACAAAGACGAATTGAACTTATCGAGAAAAAACTCGATGGAGCAAGAACGACTTTCTATAACAACACATCAACAACAGCCCCGATTGGTGCACTTCAATCAGCTGCAAAATTTGTGATGAGTGTTGCTGACGGATTCCTTATCAGCCGCACAACGGCGATTGAAAAACTGGATGCCGGTAAAGGTCGCCAAGCAGGAACCGGAACAAATGCCTGGGTGCAAAGCCCTGGTGGAGCTTGTTCGGCGTCGGCTGTGAATATCACTTCTCTTCTCACTTATCCAACGACAACGAATACGGCGGGATACAATATCGTCTATACGCATTCACAAAATGCATCTTCAGCAACGAACAATCGCCTTGGCGTGATCAATGGCGCGACAGGATGGAACGGTACTTCCGGATGTCTGGACGATCAATCCACAGTGGGGGCAACGGCTTATCCGACGGCTTCCGCTTATATGAGTGCGTTTAAACGTATGGTGGTCTCTTACGCTGGAACAAATGCAGCTTTGCAAAACTCGTTGTATTCTTATGCTATCGACGATGCCGCGACTTCCAATATCATCAGTGATCCTGTGAATGGTTTTGAAAACCCTAGTGTCATCTATGGTGCCTCTGCGATGACTTACGACGAAGCTAAAGGATATCTGTATGTCGCGACTGGCAGCACTGTTTCTACAAACCTGACGACAGGAAATGCGCCCTATAACATTGAAAAATTCAGCTACAATCCAACGACAAAAGTTTTCACAAGAGTCGGCAGTACGACTTTCTATTCTGGAAATTATGAAACTCGTTGTATCTCTTCAATGTTTGTCGGGAATTAATTGCTTCCAGTGAAATTTAAAGACCACCTAGTGAGCGTTCCTGTATGGGTGGCGGTACCGTCGATAACCTTCACTGTCCAATTACCTTGAGAGTTCTCTCGATAAAAAGCATTCGTTAAGAAAACTTCGCCCTGATAATTTGCAACATTGCGAAGAGCATTGTTCATGTTAATCACAATACTTTTTGTACCGCTTGGTGATGTCAGTTCCAGCGCGAGATTTGCAATATTTGTGTGTGTCACCCACACGCGAAGCTGCACAGATTCAATTTTGATATTCGTATTTACAAACATGGTGTCTGAAGCACCTGTAGCACTGTTATCCGGAATACCTAGATTCAACCCGCTTCGATCGTCCACCCAGTTTGTCTCAACATAAGAGTTAAACGGAGAGGTATAGGACCTCGCCATCGCAACAGCGGCATCCACATTCACTCGTCCGAATCCATACCAATTGTGAAATTTAAAACCGGCTCCGTTTTGCACCCACACTTGTTCCCACACGGCGCCAGACGGAATGGGCTCTGACGGTTTGGGATGAGAAATAGAACCTGACGTTGTGTAGTGAACTGGCACCGCCGTCTTCGCTAAAATATATTTTATATCACGCCAGCTTAAGTTCGGATTTGCCTGCAACAAAAGAGCGATAGAGCCACTCAACACCGGGGCCGCCGCCGAAGTTCCGTTGAATGTCGCCGTGTAATTGCAATTAGTGTTTCCCAATCCTCCACGTTCAAACTCTAGCTTTCCTGAAATCGTTGAAGTCGAGAAGCCTTTTGTGCATCCCATGCGATCCGTTGTGATCATCGCAGGCGAGTCGTCGCCAAACTCTCCGCCGAAGGAAGAAATCCACACGTTGGATCCTGGCGAAGAGTAACTTGCAGCATAACCGGAAGCGTTCAACGCCGCCGTTAGAATTGTATAAGGCGTGCTATTGTCCGAATCGAAATTGGCGTTCCCAACGCAGTATTCAGAGGTCGAGCCTTTGCAATGCACCATAAAGTCATTGCCCGCAGACTTAACATAGATCGCGCCTTTTCCTGAACGACCACTCAGGGCACCCGAACGCATTTGTGATTGGAAAGTCGCCACCGGAGTGATCAAACTGTTTTGTGCCGATCCCCAACTCATACTGAAAATATCAAAAGCTCCGCCTGCTTGGTCCACCAACGCGGCTTCTGACTGTACCACTGCAGAGGACAAAAAATTTGCAGAAGCCAAAGAGGCTTCAAAAGCGACACCTTTACTGCCCTTGCCATTGGCTGCTGCCGCGGCGGCAAGACCTGCCACCGCCGTCCCGTGGTTGTCATCAGTGGCTTTCGGTGGCGAGGAATTCGCAAGATATGGAGAGCCCTTTGTATAATCTTTCGAAACACCTGTATAAAGATAATTCGCTTTCAAATCTTCATGCGTGTCTTCTACGCCATCATCAGAAATAAGAATTTTAATTCCCTTACCACTAATGCCGCTGAGCCACGTTTGTAGAAGGTTTAAATCATTTCCTGACTCACCTGAATCTACTGAAAAAACTTTCTGGGCGGTGTTGCTGATATGCCAAGCCATATCTAAAAACGGATCGGCCGTCTTAGGATCGCCCGAAACTTTAAATCCGTTTTCCGCACAGTTCGTAAAGAACACCCCTGTGATGAGACTCACCACAAACAACGCACATAAAGCTTGAGTCTTTTTACTAATTCTTCTCATACCGACGACTCAACACTTCCATTTTAACTTCCTCAACAGAGGCCTCATTTTTGAGAGCGTCTTGAAAAGACTGCAAATCAAAAGGCTCCTGAGAAGACGTCACGAAATACGTACGAATATTGGGGAACGAATTTAAAACTTTTAAGCCCGATGCTTGAGTTAAAATATCCGGTGAAACACCTTCTTTAAGAGTGACCGTGAAGACTCCTGTGACGATCCCCACTTCATCCAAGCGGGTATCCATCACAACCAAAGGATGTGCTGATGAGAAATTTTTGAAATCGTTAACCGCAGCTTCTTCTTCCACGAGATAATAACCGTTCACCTCACCGAGGATATTTCCTTGAGGCTTTCTACCCGCCGATTTTGAAATTGCACTCACGCCATTCCAAAGCTTCCAGCGTGAATCTGCAAACAAACCAACTTCTTCAAGATTTGCATTTTTCGTATTGATGGTTTTAGCGCCGCGAATGGATTTAAGATCACGAATCTTTCCACGCGCTGGCATTCCTTGAGGTTGTTCTGAAGAGGCCACTTCCGTGACTTGCGTTGTTGCTGCCGGGGAATTTTCAGGGGTCGGAGTTTTAGAAGATTGCGCTTCTTCCTGATTTTCAGAAACTGTATGGAACTCTGGTGTCTCGCCTTTGTTAGAAAGGACAAGAGCAAAAACAGCTCCTAAAAGAACTAAGAATAAAACGACCAGTGTTCGACGTGCCATGAGCCTTCTATTTTAACCAGTAAAACATCCTCCTGCTCACTATTTTCTTTGTAAATTATTGGGAAAGTATGGAAGTACTTTTGAATCTCATTATGGAACAATACCTTCGTCCATAAGACTTCCCACAAAAAATAAAAAAGCCTTCGCGAAATCACGAAGGCTTTTGAGTCTTTTTAAATGGAGACCTAATTATTCGTTCAACTTTAAAAGGGTATGAACTGTCTTCTTAAGTTTCTCAACGTCGAAAGGTTTTTTGATATAATCATCAGCACCGATCTCGAAGGCTTTTTTCATGTCATCTTCAGACGCTTTTCCAGAAACGAAAACCAATGGGATTTTTTTAAGGTCTTTGTGATCTTTTAAAAGCTGCGCAAGCTCAAAACCGTTCACCCATGGAAGGCCCACGTCCATCAAGATCAAATCCACCGGGTGGTCATCCAAAGCTGTTGAAAGTTCTGTGCCGTCTGCTGCAAGCTTCGTCACGTAACCTTCGCTTTCAAGGATTCTCTTCATCGCCAAACGCATTGTCTCGTCATCTTCAATGACCAGAATAACTTTGGGGTCGAGTTTCTTTTTTGCTTCACGAAATGAATCCAAAGAGACAACGTCTTGGCTCGCGATGCGCGCCTTCGTCATCTTTTCGATCTTCTCGATTAAATCCTTGGTGTTGATCTTTTTATCCTTCATACGTTCCTTAGTGAGAAGCTTGAGCCTCAAGCCATCTTTCAGCATCAATGGCTGCCATGCAACCTGTACCCGCCGCTGTGATCGCTTGACGATATACATGATCTTGCACGTCTCCGGCTGCAAAGACACCTGGAATATTAGTATAAGTGGTATTTGGTTGAGTTACCAAATAGCCTGTCTCATTCATATCCAACATTCCTTTAAACAGGTCCGTATTAGGCTTATGTCCAATGGCTAGGAATAACCCCGTGATTGGAAGTTCTTTGACAGCTCCAGTGACCGTGCTTTTGATTTTGGCACCTGTCATGCTCTTGCCGTCACCCAAAACTTCAGCCACTTCGGTATTCCACAAGATTTCAATTTTCGGATTTTTCATCACACGCTCTGCCATGATTTTAGAAGCGCGGAAGTGATCGCGTCTGTGAAGCAAGTAAACTTTAGAAGCAAAACGAGTCAGGAATTGAGCTTCTTCCATCGCTGTATCACCGCCACCGACAACGCCGATTTCTTGATTGCGGAAGAAAGCACCATCACAAGTTGCACACGCCGAAACACCGCGATTGGCGTATTGTTTCTCAGAAGGTAGACCCAAGTATTTTGCACTCGCACCTGTTGAAATGATCACAGCTTTTGCCAAATGCAATTTGTCGCCCACCCAAATTTTGAAAGGACGTTGAGAGAAATCCACTTTCGTCACGTTGCGAGTGAGGAAGCGCGTTCCAAATCTCTCCGCTTGTTTTCTCATCACAGTGATCAAGTCGGGTCCCGTGATTCCGTGCTCAAAGCCAGGGAAGTTTTCAACTTCTGTTGTTGTCATCAACTGACCGCCGGCTTCTTCGCCTTCGATCATGAGTGGCTCAAGGTTCGCGCGAGAAGTGTAAACCGCAGATGTCAGACCTGCAGGGCCAGAACCGATGATGATAACGTTTTCTACTTTTTGATCTTGTGTCATAGATTTCCTCACAAAATAGGCAATATTTACGCCCCTAGGCTATCAACAAACAAAGTTGTTTTCATTAGTTCTTTGCACGTTTTGGACTGCGTCAGCTACAATGAGCCATGCCTTTGATTTCGTTTAAAAAGAATCGACCACCCTATGAGGTTTCCCACGGTGCAAACCTGATGAAGTCTCTGCTTGATGCAGGCCTTCCTGTTGCTTCAAGTTGTGACGGCGATGGCGTTTGCGCTAAATGCAAAATCATCATCGTAGAGGGTGGAGAAAACTTATCGGGAGAGAACGAGACGGAAGTTTTCCTTAAGGAAACCAATAATATTCCATCGGGCATGCGCATTAGTTGCCAAACCGAAGTCTTTGGCGACATCACGGTGGATGCGACTTACTGGTAGAATCAAAGACCACGGCCCTTAAAAGGAATTCCTGGCGAAGTCGGGTCTTCTTCAGGACGATCCCAACCGACAGGGGTTGAGATGTGTTGAGGGCACTTTCCTTTTCCCAACTGAATAAACGAAAGACCTCGATGTCCTCCCATAGGACTTTCACTCGTACATAAAGTTGTCGAGCCTCGTAAGACTGTTAAGGATTCATTCGGGGCAATAAATTCCGGGTTGTCTCTTCCCGGCGGAATTGCTGCCGAGGCCGCTGAACTCAGAATGAAAATAAAGAGAAAGGTTTTCATATTCACCTCCCGCTGTCGCCTATTATAAACCCGTTGCTTGTTTTTCTTAGGGCTGCAATTTAACGCTGGACCTTGTCCCGGAATCCTTAAGAACAGGACCAAAAATGCCGAAAAGAAAGTGAAATATTTGGTATGACCACACTCGGAACGTATGACAAGGATGGTTCGCCGTGGCTGGCTATTATCTGACGACGGGAAAGTTAAAACTGGGTCCTCTCTCTGAAAAGGACATTCTTTCTGGAGTTCGCTCTGGAAAAATCAGTTTGTTCGACATGATTCTTAACAATCAAACGAATGAATGGATGATGCTTATTCAACATCCGGATTTTTCAGATTTAGAAGGCCCTTCTGAAACACAGAATAACAAAGAACAAGAAGGCCACTTCGCAGTGGGGCTGATCTCGGATGATTTGAGTGAAGAGACTCAAGCTTCTTCGTTTGTCACACCGGAAAACTTTCCGATTCTGACACCCGTTTATTGGTATGAAAAGGAACGCTCCAATCAGCGTTTGAAATACTTGGAAGTGTTGTCTTTGATTCACTCGCAAAAACTGACAGAGCAAAGTCTTCTTTCAAAAACACCGCACGGTCCCTGGCAAAAGATCATCGACTGGGAAGAGTTTTCGCCGAAGTCGTTAGAGAATTATAAAAAGATCTCCGATGAAAAGCTTCCTGACGTTCACATTCGCAGAAAATCACCGCGCTTTGCTTGCGGAAAAGTTTTTGTTTCCATTGGGAAAAACGGCGGTTTCCAAGTTTTCTGTCCAGATATTTCAAGAACCGGTTTGGCGTTTATTGTTCGGTCGGCAAAGTGCGATTTGAATGAAAATCTGCACATCAAATTTCAAGAAACTCTTACGGATAATAAATCCGATGCCCGCGGCATTGTGGTTTCCGTGCGTAAAGTAAAACTCCCCGGCTCGGACAGCATTTACATCCGCTACGGAGTTCGTTTTACGCATTTGTCAGAGTCTGGAAGACAGTTTATCGAGGAAATGGCAAAGCAGACCGCTTTGCCATAATGGAATTACACTTTTTGTAAACGGACCATGTTGATCTTAATGCCCTCACGCATGAAGATCTTTTCAAAAGCCGTTTCAAAGTTTTGAGCTTTCATTTCTGAGTTGTGTAGATCCTGCGTTTCAAAAATAATTTTATATTTGGATTCGCGAATCTCATCCATCGCCCACAAGAAATAATCCAAAGAATCCGTCTTGAAGTTGATAAAAGAACCCGGCTTTTGCAAGCGATTCAAAACATCTAAATTCTGCTTACACACGAAACGATTTTTAGGTTTCTTCGGCGACGTCCATGGATCCGGGAAATGAACGTAAACGTTGTCGATTTCACCTTCAGTAAAAAGCTCGTCAATATTGAAAGCATGGAAACGTGCAATCGCCGCGTTCTTGCAGCCTGCCGTCACAGCACGACGGATTGTTTGAATCAAAGGTTTGTACTTAAGTTCCAATCCCACGAGCAAACGATTTGCATGAGTTTGTGCATGATGAGCAAAGTAAGTTCCATTACCCGTTCCCACTTCCACATCCATCGGCAAAGCGCTGTCGACTTTAAAAACATCAGAACGCCATTTGCCTTTGTTGTTGGGAGCACGTAGCTCGTCAAATGCAACGTGAGAATACTCACCGTTCAATGCCAACGTGTAAGCGTTTTGTTTAGGAAGGTCTTTCGTAATATTAATTCTTCTGCGAGGAACCGGACTTGTCATAGGCCACCTGATTAGTCGGGTGCGGCCCGCCGGTCAAGCTTTTCACTGTGAAAGGATGACCTTCCTTAAAGGGCTGCAAACGGATAGGGCAATTTTCGACGTCACAAGCTGAACAGTAGGATTTTTTACAGGGGTCGAGATGAAAAGCCAACTCTCCATCAAAATCGTAGTCGGCAACCACTCGGTTTTCAAACGCATGAGTCACTTCATGAGCCTGAGTTACATCCCAATATTCAGGCACCACCATGTGCGCATCCACATGATGAAAACGACCCGAACGAATTGTTCTTAAGTGATGAATGTCGATGATGCCCGGCACGCGATTTTTTCTTAAAGCTTCCGCCAAATTTTCTAAGATATCCTCATCTTGTTCATCCATTAAGATTCCCAAAGACGAACGAACGATGGTGTATCCTGAATACGCCAACTGAAGACCGACAAGAATCGCCACCACAGGGTCGAGCCACTGAAGCCCTGTGAGCATCACAAGTCCCAAGCCCACCATGACTCCTGCTGTGGTGAGAACGTCAGAAATAACATGCGCACCACTAGCTCTTAAGGCTTCAGAGTGATGCGTCTTGCCCACACGTTTGAGATACAATCCTAAAGCCAGATTGACCAAAGCCGCTCCCCCAACAATCAGCAAACCCATTTCCAGTTGCTGAGTGGGCTCGTGATTGATTAAAGCTTTGACCGCCTCACCAATAATCATGATGGCGGCGAAAAAGATCATCCCGCCTTCAAATGCCGAAGAAAATGATTCTGCTTTTCCGTGCCCATAAGGATGTTCGTGATCGGCAGGTTGAGATGCAAAACGAATAACAAACAAAGCCACCAAAGAAGCGATCACATTCACGATACTTTCAAGCGCATCGGAAAGGACGGCTGTTGATCCTGTGATTTTATAGGCTCCCAGCTTCAAACCAAAAATAGTGAAACTTGCCAACGCTGAAATCCACGCGGCACGATTGCGAATTGTATCTGAAGATGTCACGGAGTTTGCCATATAAAGGGTTTTCGACGATCACCCTCGGTTCGTCAATAATTAACCTGCTGCTTTTCGGCGTTTTTGCTGAGCAGACTTCAAATCGACAACAGGAGCGACTTCGGGTTTGTAGTAACAAACTTGATTACGGCCACTGCGTTTCGCTTCGTAAAGCGCATGGTCCGCACGGCGCACAAGCTCGCGAGCGCTGATATTCTCACCTGGAATTGTAATCGCAAATCCCACAGAAGCCGTGAGTTTGATCGAGTCCTCGCCATTTTTGAATGTCGTTTTTTGGATATTTTCACGCAGACGTTCACAGAAGTACGTAGCACCTTCGTGATTCGTTTCCGTCAAAACAACCAAGAATTCATCTCCACCGTAACGAGCTGGAATATCGACGTTGCGAGTGTTCGCGCGAATGATTTTTCCCACTTCCGAAAGCACGTAACTTCCAAAAAGATGATCATGCCCGTCATTCACGGTTTTAAAATAGTCCATGTCCATCATCACGACACAAACGTCACGATGGAATCGACGTCCACGCTCCATCTCGAAGTCCAAACGTTGATACAAAGAACGCATGTTATAAAGACCGGTGAGATCATCGGTATCTACAAGCTCTTTAAGTTTTTCGTTGGCAAAAAGAAGTTGTTCGTGCAAATCGCGGATGCGCAATTGCGTACGAATGCGTGCTAATAATTCAAGAGGAACGAAAGGTTTTACGATGTAATCGTCAGCTCCGGCATCCAGGGCTTCAATGATCGCCTCGGTGCTGGAGTTTTCTGACACGAAGACGCAAGACACGTGAGAAAGACGCTCACGCACGGCTCTCAAAACTTTGAGCCCCGCCATCGACGGCGCCATCCAATCCAAAATAACGACATGAGGAATCCATGACTCGATCAACTTGTGGGCTTCGGTATCCGAAGTGACTCCACGAGCGTCATAGCCTTCCCATCTCAGAGGTTCCAAAAGAATCTCTAAGCTGTCTTTATCGTCGTCGATTACTAGAATACGGCGACTCTTGGGTTGTTTTGTGCCTTCAAAACTCATACTACATACCAGTGTAACTTCAGCTCTTCTCTTCGGTTAATTTGCTCCATTTGTTTAGGCTATTTCTGATCTATGGACTGGTTTCTGGACGGGGACCTCGGTCGGGTTGGCTTGTAGGTTGGAACTTAGGGCTAGCGCTTCGGACAGTCCTCGCTCGTTTTTGTTATTTTTTTGTAACTGGGCTTTCGGCTCGCTGTGGAACTTGCGGCAGCCCTAAGTTCCAACCTACAACCCAACCCCACAAAGTTTCCGTGCAAAAAAAGCTTATGAACAGAATTCAGATTCTCCAATTGGGCCACCGGCGGAGGCTTTCGTTGGTGCCTCCTAGTTAAGGGAGTTTTTGGTGGGAAATTTTTTGGGAGAATATTTGAGTGCGTTAGTATTGTTTGAGCGCTAATAAATTGCACTTGTATTGCTTTTTCGATATTCAAGTAAGAAGTGTTTTTCTTGTTTTAGTAAGGATGAATTTATGAGTTTGAACTTCACCGAGATTGAAGCGAAGTGGCAGCAGAAATGGGAAGAGAAAAAAGCGTTTCATGCTGAGACGAATAGTTCTAAACCGAAGTATTATGCTCTCGACATGTTTCCGTATCCTTCTGGTTCGGGGCTTCATATTGGGCACATGGCTTCTTACACTCCCGGCGATATTGTTTCTCGCTACAAGCGTGCGAAAGGGTTCAATGTTCTTCATCCGATGGGGTATGATGCTTTTGGTTTGCCTGCGGAGCAGTATGCGATTCAAACAGGTATTCACCCTGCGATCACAACTCAAAAAGCTATTGAGAGTTTCCGCAAAACTTTAAAATCTTTTGGTTTTAGTTTTGATTGGAGTCGCGAGATTTCTACTTGTGAGCCTAGCTACTACAAGTGGACTCAATTTATTTTCTTGAAACTTTACGAACAAGGGCTTGCTTATCAAAAAGAAGTTCCTGTGAACTGGTGCCCGGCTTTGAAAACGGTTTTGGCGAACGATGAAGTCATCGACGGAAAATCAGAGCGCGGTGGTCATCCTGTTATTCGTGTTCCGATGAAGCAGTGGATGCTTAAGATCACGGACTACGCTGAGCGCTTGTTGAATGATCTTGATAAAGTCGACTGGCCGGAAAGAACAAAAGAAGCGCAACGCAACTGGATTGGAAAAAGCGAAGGCGCCCGCGTGACATTCAAGTTGGACGGTCACTCTGAAACTTTTGAGGTCTTCACGACCCGTCCTGATACTTTGTTCGGTGTGACTTTCATGGTGATGGCTCCTGAACATGAGCTTGTGAAAAAAATCACAACGAAAGAACAACATCGCAATGTAGAAGAGTATGTGACGGCGACTTCGCGCAAATCGGAAGTGGAACGTAAAGCGACAACTGAAAAAACAGGGGTCTTTACGGGTGCTCACGCGATTCACCCAATTACAGGCGATAAAATTCCAGTGTGGATTGCAGACTACGTTTTGATGGATTACGGCACAGGTGCCATCATGGCAGTTCCTGGTCACGATGCTCGCGATCACGAGTTTGCGACGAAGTTCCATCTCCCGATCAAACGTGTTTTGGAAGGTGGCGACACTCTGCCCTTTGAAGGCGAAGGCACTTTAGTTAATTCTGATTTCTTAAACGGTCTTTCTAAATCTGATGCGATCAAAAAAATGCTTTCTCATTTGGAAAGTCACAAATTGGGCGTTCGCGAAGTTCAATACAAGTTGCGTGACTGGTTGTTCAGCCGTCAACGTTACTGGGGTGAGCCGTTCCCAATTGTTCACTATGCAGATGGCTCTCGCGGAGTTCCTGTGAATGAGCTTCCAGTGATCTTACCCGAAGTTGCCGACTACGAGCCTTCTGACTCTGGGGAAGCTCCTTTGGCTCGCAATGCTGAATGGGTTCAGTACAAAAACGGCGGTCATCGCGAGACAGACACGATGCCGGGTGCGGCGGGTTCTTCTTGGTACTTCTTGCGTTACATTGATCCACAAAACGACAAGGCTCCGTTCAGCCCTGACGCTGAAAAATACTGGATGCCGGTGGATCTTTACGTTGGTGGGCCTGAGCACACAGTAGGGCATTTGCTTTACTCTCGCTTCTGGATGAAGGTTCTTTTTGATTGCGGTCTTGTGACTCACGATGAGCCTTTCCAAAAGTTGCTTCACCAAGGAATGATCTTGGGACCGGATGGCGAGAAAATGTCGAAATCCCGTGGAAACGTGATTTCTCCGGAAGACATTGCGAAAACTCATGGTGCCGATGCGATGAGAACCTTTATCAGCTTCATGGGTCCGGTGGACAAGGACAAACCTTGGGCTCCGACGGGCATTGATGGCGTGAAGCGTTTCTTGGATCGTATTTCCCGTCTTGTCGTGAACGACGATGGCCAAACGATTGCGACAAAAGAGGCAGCTCCGGCAGGGGTTCAGAAATTAGTTCATAAAACGATTAAAAAAGTCACAGAAGACATCGAGACGATGAGCTTTAACACGGCCATCAGCGCGATGATGATCCTCGTGAATGAGCTTTACAAGGCAGAATGCCGCTCGGAAATGGCTTTAAAACCACTCGTCCAGATTTTGGCTCCGTTTGCTCCGCACTTGGCGGAAGAATTGTGGGAAAAAATGGGCGGAGAGGGACTTTGCTCTTTGGCTCCATGGCCAAAATATGATAGTACCCTCGTCGCTGATGACACTGTAACAATCGGCGTGCAAGTGAATGGAAAAATGCGCGGCACGATCGAGATTAGCCCGACGGCTTCTGAAGACGAAGCGTTGGCTGCGGCGAAAGCCGTTTCTGCAGTTTCCTCAGTTTTGGCTGGAAAAAATCCCGACAAGGTGATTTATAAAGCCGGAAGAATTTTGAATTTGATCGTTAAATAATTGGGTTCTTTTACCGAAAAGGACCCCGAACAAGAACTTGGGGTCCTTTAAACCGGGCCCCCCACTGCGAGGGCCAAAAGAGATGTCTAATTGGAGTCCTGAAAAGAGCGCTGAGCTTTATGGGATCAACAACTGGGGCAACGGTTATTTCAGAATCAACGGAGCAGGTAATGTCTCCGTCACTCCAATGGGAGCAAACGGTCCGTCTGTAGACTTGTTTGATTTAACTCAAGATCTTTTGGACCGCGGTATTCGCGTTCCTATCATGATCCGCTTTCCTGACATCATCAAAGCTCGTGTTGAGCTTTTGAATAACTGCTTTCAAAAAGCTTTCGCAGATCACGGCTACAAAGGTGAGTATCGCGGCGTTTACCCAATCAAGGTGAACCAACAGCGCCACCTTGTTCAAGAGCTTGTGAAATACGGTAAAGGCTTCCACATGGGCCTTGAAGCCGGTTCAAAACCAGAACTTCTTGTCGTTCTCGCTTTGATGAACACAGAAAATGCGTTGATTATCTGCAACGGCTTTAAAGATGCTGAATACATCGAAACAGCGATTCTTTCTCAAAAATTGGGAAGAAACACGATCATCGTTGTCGATCGTAAAGAAGAATTGAAAATGATCGTGGACGTGGCGAAGAAATTCAACGCCCGTCCAAAAATCGGTTTCCGCGCAAAACTAAATACTCAAGGCGCGGGTAAATGGGTTGATTCTTCAGGCGCTCGCTCGAAGTTTGGTTTGACGGCAACAGAGATCGTTGAGGGTGTTGAGTTCTTGAAAAAAGAAGGCATGCTTGATTGCCTTGAACTTCTTCACTACCACATTGGTTCTCAAGTTCCACAGATTCAATCGATCAAGTCTTCTTTGAAAGAAGGCGCTCGTTTCTATACGGAACTTCACAAAATGGGTGCAGGCCTTAAATACATCGACGTGGGCGGCGGCCTTGGCGTTGATTATGATGGTTCTGGACACTCTGACAGCTCGATCAACTACTCTGAGCAAGAATACGCCAACGACATCGTGTCTGTTTTGCAAACTCTTTGTGATGAAAAAGGTGTTCCTCATCCAAGCATCGTGACAGAGTCTGGCCGCTTCTTGGTGGCGCATCACTCTGTTCTTGTTTTCAACGTCATGGGTATTAACGACCTTCACCGTCACGAACCACCTCGTCCTGCGGCGAAGACAGATCCTTCGATCATGCAAGATATGCAGTACATCTTTGAAAAGGTGAATAAGGACAATATCAACGAATGCTTCAATGACCTTGAGCAGGCTAAGCAAGAGACATTGCAACTTTTCACATACGGCGTTTTGAGTCTTGAACAACGCGCATGGTGTGAAAGCATGTACTTCGCTATCGCCACAAAAATGGTGAAACTAGCGAAGACCGTTCCTGACACAGAAGACATCGTGGCAGCGCTTTCTAAAGAGCTTTGCGACACTTATTTCTCTAACTTCTCTGTATTCCAATCTGTTCCGGATTCTTGGGCGGTAGGACAACTTTTCCCGGTGATTCCAATTCACCGTTTGGGCGAAGAGCCTTCTCGCGAAGCAACTTTGGCGGATTTGACTTGTGACTCTGACGGTGTGATTGAAAAATTCATCGACACAGAATCTGGTGAACCCAAAGAGACGATCCGTCTGCACAAATTCACAGACGGTCAACAGTACTATCTTGGCGTGTTCTTAACAGGTGCTTACCAAGAAATCCTAGGCGACCTTCACAACTTGTTCGGCGACACAGACGCGGTTCACATTTCCTTGAACGGCGTGGGCTACACCATCGACCACTACGTTCCAGGCGACACAGTAACGGAAGTTCTTTCTTACGTTCAATACGGCCGCTCTGAAATGGTGGACAGCGTTCGTCAAGCCACAGAAGAATCGATCCAAAAAGGTTCGATCACAAAACAAGAAGCAAAGCTCCTAATCAAGCACTACGAGGAAGGCCTCTCAGGCTACACCTACCTCGAAGAAGCCGAATAGGTACCTGCTTCCCTTTGTGTTGATTTGGTACTTCGAAGTCGATCCTTTAAAAGGGATCGACTTCCAAATGATGTACGAAAGTTCCACCGCTCCGACTAGTTAGTCCAAACTGAGGCTTCTGAAGTCCTTTCCTGATTGCTTCCCGATCTTTTTCTCTAGGTTTTGTATTTAGCCAATGTAAAGTTGAAGTGGATGATTCTTCCAATAAAGGATCACCTACCAAAGGAATTACGCCATTTCGCAATCCCAAGCGAATTTGCAGAGTGCTATACGGATAATCCTCAACTTTATTGCAAAGACCCGCTTCGACAGGGTTTCGATACAGATATTTATAAACGTGTTCAAAGTAATTCGCCTTGCCAATCACGGATCGAAAGTATCTGGATCCATAAGTTTGATTGATACGCCCAGCTCCTCGAGAAATAACCCTAGAGGTTTCGCGCATAAAATAGTTCATGGCCTCAGACATGTTATTTTCAGGAAAGCGCACAATAAGATGAAAATGATTGCTCATTAAAACAAAGGCATGAATTTCCACTTTATAAGCTGTGTGGATAAAATAAAGATAGTTGGACATTATCTGCCACACTTCTTCGATAGGAATATCAAACCATTCTTTATTATGGCAGCGAGCTGTAATGTGGTAAGGGAACTCAGGCGTATAGATTTGCTTTAATCTTGGCATACTTAGCCAAGAAGCAAAAAAGGCTCCCTTTTTGAGGAGCCTTTATCTTTGAACAGAAAAAACTTCGAGTCCGAATTCAGAACAAGTACCAAATCAACACGAAGGGAAGCAGGTACCTACATTTTCGCGTCGAAGGCGTCACGAACAGCTAGACCGATGTTGATCAAAACTGTCAGTGTTAGAACGATGGCGACCATTGGTCCCCATACTAGCCACTCGGCGATTGTGAACCACTTTTGAGCTTGAGCCATGAGTTCACCCCAACTTGGTGTTGGAGGAACAAGGCCTAGTCCTAAGTAATCCAAGAAAGAAAGTGTATTCACACCACCCGCGATAAAGAATGGAGCGAATGTCACAATCGGAGTCAGACCATTTGGAAGAATGTGTTTTCCGATAATACGTTTGTGATCGGCACCGATGGCTTTCGCCGCCTCTACGTACTCACGCTTTCTTAAAGAAAGGAACTGCGCACGCATGTACGCAGAGATCCCTGTCCAACCAAAGAAAGACACGAGCAAGATCAAGATCGGAAGACTTGGAGTAAAGATCGAGATGATCGTGATCAAAACGAACAAGATCGGCACACTCTCGACGACCTCAACGATACGCTGACCGACCAAGTCCACTTTGCCGCCCATGTAACCCATCAGGGCACCCAATGTGATACCCAAAGCATAAGTCACAATCCAGCTTCCCAACGCAAAAAGCATTGTGTAGCGGAAACCGTAAAGAAGACGAGTCATCACGTCACGGCCACTTTCGTCTGTACCGATCCAATTTACTTTCGTTGGAGGAGACGGATAAGTGTCGACAGATTTATTGCTCTCGTAAGGATCCCACTGGATCACAGGCCATACAGCCCAATCACCATCACCCATTTGAAGTTGGCGATAGTCCATGACGTAAATGTCTTCGCGACCAAACGCCGTTGGATGGTAATCTACGAAAAGTGGGAAATATAATTTCCCGTGATAGCTCATGATATGAGGACGGTTGTTCGCCCATAGCTCCGCAGTGAAGCTAAAGAAAAACATCGTCAACAAAACCCAAACAGAAATGACGGCCACACGGTCGCGCTTAAAGCGTTTATATCTTTTAAGCGTGAGTTCATTCTTAATAAGATATTTTTGAATTGGATCCATCATTTGAAGTCAATCCTTGGGTCGATAAGAACGTAGATGATGTCGCTGAATACGCGGCCAAGCATCAAGAGCAACGAAGAAATAAATGTAATTCCCATGATCACGTTGTAGTCACGAGAAAGAACTGATTGATAACCAAGAAGGCCGATACCATCCAAGTTGAACATCTGCTCGATGATCAAGGAACCAGCAAGGAAAGCTCCGAAGAAACCACCTAGGCCTGTCGCAATTGGAATCAAAGCATTACGAAGAGCATGCTTAAAGATAACAACATTTTCAGCCAAACCTTTAGCGCGTGCCGTACGAACGAAGTCCGACTTCACAACGTCGAGCATCGAGTTACGCATCAGGATAGAAAGCTCGGTGAAACCACCGATCATGTAACAAATCAAAGGAAGAACAAAGTGATGAGCGCGATCCCAGATCTTACCCATCGTCGTCAATGACTCATAGTCATCGGACTGAAATCCCCCAATAGGGAACATATTTAATTTACCTGCAAACACAACGATCAAGAAAATACCCAAAACCAGCGGAGGAATGGAGTACGTGAGGTTGAGCAAGATCGTGGTTATACGGTCAAAGGAAGCTCCGGCTTTAATCGCCTTACGAACCCCGAGCGGGATACACACAATATATGTCAGAATTAAAGAAGCGATACCGAAGGACAAAGAAACAGGAAGTTTACTTTTGATAACGTCGATAACAGGCTCTTGATAAGTGAAGCTTTCGCCGAAGTCCAAACGCGCCAGGTTCTTCACCCAAATGATGTAGCGTTCGTGCAACGGCTTATCAAAGCCATATTGTTTTTTGAGGGCTTCAATAACCTCTTCATTCACCGATGTATCACCACGAGTGTTGATACCTCCGCCGCCACCACCGCCGCCTCCGCCACCTGCGGATCCAAAACGGATCGCTTGCAGCTTCTGCTCAATGGGACTTCCCGGAGCCAAGTTAATCAGCACAAAGGTCAAAACGGTGATCCCGAAGAATGTCGGGATCATCAAAAGCAATCGGCGAATCAGGTAAACGATCAAAGCCCTACTCCAAAAAACTTCTTAAGAAACGAATTAATACACCCGGAAAATTGAAAGCTCTTATTGAGCTTTCAACCACCAGTAGTCTCTACCAATTTCGTACTTAAATGTCTCGGCTGGCATGCCCATACGAGAAGAATTTGCATAAAATGCATACTTGTCGTTGAAAAGGAACGCGTAAGGAGCGTCTTCAGCGATCTTCGCGTAAACCTTTTTAAGTGCAGCAACACGTTTTGCTTTATTCGGCTCAACGCGAGCTTCGTCGATCAATTTATCAACTTCAGGGTTTTTGTAAGCGATGAAGTTAGATCCACCAACCACAGCACTTGCAGAGTGCCAGATTTGTTTTGGATCTGGATCCACAGAACCGCCACCCCAAGCCATTGTCACAGCGTCGAAGTTACCTTCGTCAACAAGCTTCAAGAATGAGTTCCACTCAAGATACTTCAACTCCATATCGATGCCGGCTTTTTTCAAGTCTTCACGATACATAGTGTAGTATTTTTCAACGTCTTTAGACGGATAGATCAATGTGAATTTGAATTCAGATTTTTTACCGTTGATAGTTTTTTCTAGAACACCGTTTTTATCAGTGTCTGTCCAACCAGCTTTAGCCAAAAGTTCTTGAGCTTTTTTCGGATTGAACTCAATCGCTTTGTTGCCTGGGTTGTATTCAGAGCGCAAGTAGATCGCGCCGTTTGCCAAATCAGACATGCCGTAACGGAACTTTTTGTTCATCTCTTCACGGTTCAAAAGGTGCGCAAGAGCGATACGAACGTTTTTATCTTGGAACAATTCTTTGCGGAAGTTCCAACCGATGAAACCGTAAGATTTAGGAGCGCTGTTTTCAACTTTGTGCTTAAGGATAGTTTTACCCCAAGGAGCGCCTTCAGTTTTCTTCATGAACGCTTCAACACGCATATCAAGGTAATCCAACTCACCTTTTTTCGCGCGCTCAAGTTCTACGTTTTCGTCTTTGTAGAAACGAAGAGTGATTGTGTCGAAGTTGTACATGCCTTTGAAAGCAGCGTCGTTGTTACCGTACCATTTGTCGAACTTCTTAAGAGTGATCAATTGGCCACGGTCAAATTTAGAAAGAACGTAAGGACCCGCGCAGATAAGCTGGCGGTTCATTTTCTTAGACTTCTCAACATCGCTGTAAACTTTTTTAGGAATGACAGTCAAAGTCGCCGCAGATTCGAAGTTGTTGAAGTAAAGATCTTTCGCAGTGAAACGAACCGTCTTTGGATCAAGAACTTCTACTTTTGCGATACCTTCAAAGTAAGGACGCAAGTGAGCTGCTTCATATTTTGGTTCAAAGATCGCGTCGAAAGAGAATTTCACGTCGTCAGCCGTTACAGGCGTACCGTCGTGGAAAACTGCGTCTTTGCGGATGTGGAATGTGAATACTTTGTTATCTTTGGAGATATCCCATTTTTCTGCCAAGCGAGGTTTCCACTCGTAAGTCTCAGCATCGCGAGTCGCCAAGCCATCACACACGTAGTTTTGCACGTTACGTGAGTAAACGTCTGTCGCCGTGATAGGATGTACTGTTGGAGGTTCTCCTCCAAGGTTGAAGACGAAATTTCCGCCTTTAGGAGCGTTCGCATTTGGTGCTGCTGCTAAAGCGGGTGCTGTCAAAGCTGAGCTCAGAAGTAGAGCTAGGAGACCCTTCATATTCATTGTGTTTCCTCCAAAGAATTTCGTAGGGAATTTCAATAGTTCCCAAAGTGCGCTTAAAATGGGTTATGCGAGAAAAATAATCAAGTTATTGCTCGATTGACGCTACGCTTAAATGTTATATAAATTAGTCTTTCTAAGGAGAAAATAAATGTCTGAAAAGACGGTAAAATTCGATCCAACTACGACCATTTCTGCTGAGTTCGGCATCTTTGGAATCCCTATGACGGAGGAAGAATCCAAAGTCGTTTTGGTTCCAGTTCCCTGGGAGGTCACTACTTCCTACGGCGAGGGTGCCTCTCGCGGTCCTCAAATCATCCGCCAAGCCAGTGAACAGATTGACCTTTTTGACATCGAAGTCGGCAAGGCCTACGAAGTCGGCTACCACATGCGCGACTTCCCGGAAGATCTTTGTAATATGAACGACAAGTTCAAGGCCGTTGCTCAAGAACTTATCGAAATGCGAACAAACCTCAGCGAAGACGAAGCCAAAATGAACTCTCTCGCGGCGCAAGTGAACACGGCTTGCGAAGAGATGACTCAATGGGTTTACGATCAGTGCTCTGACGTTTTGAAAAAAGGGAAGCTTTTAGGTCTTGTCGGTGGAGACCACTCAACACCTCTGGGAGCGATCCGTGCCGTGAGCGACAAATTCAAAGGTGACTTTGGCGTCCTCCATATCGATGCCCACGCGGACTTGCGCAAAGCCTACCAAGGTTTCAAGCAATCTCACGCTTCAATCATGTACAACGTGATGACGGATGCGAAGAAACCAAAAAAATTGGTGCAAATCGGTATCCGCGATTTCTGTGAAGAAGAATATGACTTCAGCAATTCTCGCGAAGACATCAAAACGTTCTACGACTTGGATTTAAAGCGTCGTCTTTTAAAAGGCGAAACTTGGGAGCAAGTTTGTAAGGACATCATCAAAGAACTTCCGCAAAACGTTTATATCTCTTTTGATATCGACGGTCTTGATCCTGCCTTCTGCCCTCACACTGGAACTCCGGTTCCGGGTGGCTTGAGTGTGGACCAAGTGTTCTTCTTATTCCGTGAAGTTCATGCTTCCGGTCGCAAGATCATCGCTTTTGACCTGAATGAAGTTTCCACAGGCGGCCTTGAAGAGCACGAAGTGGAGTGGGATGGAAACGTCGGCGCCCGCATTCTTTATAAAATGTGCGGCTGGTTGGTGAAGAGCAATGCTTAAAGTTTACGAATATGCGAAATGCTCCACGTGTGTGAAGGCTTTGAAATTTTTAGACGCTAAGAAAGTGAAGTACGATAAACTTCCGATCGTCGACAAAGCCCCTTCACAAAAGGAACTTAAAGAAATGCTCGCCGCTTTGAAAGAACGCGGCGGCGGCATTCGCAATCTTTTTAATACGTCAGGTCTTGTCTACAAAGAAATGAAGTTGAGCGAAAAGCTTCCGTCCATGACAGAAGCTGAAGCGATCAAACTTCTTTCTGAAAACGGCAAGCTTGTGAAAAGACCCTTTGTCATCGGCGACGACACACATCTTGTGGGTTTCAAAGAAGACGAGTGGAAAAAAGTTTTTTAGGATTTTTTGTTGAGACAAAAATTAAAAAGGGCGCAGCTAAAAACTGTGCCCTTTTTCTTTATTGAGTCTTCAAATAATTTTCGATGGTTTTTGCGCGGATGGTGTGCGCTCTGTCGCAGAATGATTTTTCTCTGAAGAACAAACAATCTTTGTGAACCATTTCGAGAGCGCGAATCACTTCGGAGAAATCTTTTTGGCCGGCTTCGCGCATGAGCTCTACACCGATGCAGTCCGTTTCGGCGTGCATGATATTGAAATCATCGCCGCCGTTAGATTCGGAGTGCAAGTGATGAGGGCTGTCCTCTTTTCCTGTTCCCACATGCCAATACTTTTGCACCATGTGACCCATCTCATGCGCCATCATAAAGAAGTTTCCCTGTGCGGGATCTTGCATTTCGTTTTGCATAAGTTTCAGCGTATCGGGATAAATCGCAATCGAAGTTTCCGAAATAGACGCTCCGGGAACGACGTCGTAAGAAAGATTGAACATGCGTTTTCCAAAGACATTTTTTTCAAGAGCATCAATCGCTTGCCAACTCCAACGCAGATCCGCTTTGATATTTTTGCGAGTTTTGATTTGATAAGTGCTTCTCGCAACAACGGCGCGGCTGACATCAATAGCCTGCTTAACTACTGCGCGATCACAGACTAAAAAAGGCACTTCTTCAGAAGTTTGCGCATGGGTTGTGACTGAGAACGAAATAATAAATAATAAGCCTAGAAGGTATTTCATACTTTTTTGAAATACCAAATTCATGCCAGAAATTCAGGACGTCTCACTATGAGACTCTAAGTTTTCGGATGATGACGATGGCGACGGTCTACTTTAAGAGCATCCGTTTTATTCATTTTGTAAACGAAGTAAGCTCCGGCAAGAACAATCGCCATAGTTAAAATAACAATCCAGAGGCTGATCATAAAATCTCCCTTCAAAAATATTTTACTCGAAGAGAGCGGCAGAGACTAAGACCCTAAAGTCCTGACTCTGCCAAAGAACATATTAGTAACAAAGAGTTGCACCAGTTTCAGGACTGCAACCAGGCCAGAAAGTTTTTTTGCAAATCATGTTTTGCGGCGTTTTCCACTTTCCTTTAGCCATGCACGATTGCCAATAAGCACTGCTCACGTCGGATGCTTGAGCGTCGAAATCAGCCACGACAGCTTTCATCAAGTCGCGCGCCTGAGCTTGTGACATATCTAATTTTTGCGCCATCAACGCCAAAGAGTCTGAATCTGGAAGACTTCTTTTGCTGATCGCTTTGATGTCTTTCTCATTCAAACCGATGCGAGTAAATGCGTTCAAACCTTCCGTAGATACTTTCGCAAAAGCATCTTGGATTTGTTCAGCCGCCTGCAAGCTTATCTGGTGTCTTTGAGCAAATGCCACAGCTTCTGGATTTGTTCCCAAATCAATTTGCGTGTTGGCCTCATAACAGCGATATCTTCCGCATTCACGATAACGTGGAGGACGACGATCATGATGGTGACCATGGCCATGGTCGCTGGCACCAATGCCAATGCCGATGGCAACGCCGATAGCTCCTGCTGCAATATCCGAAGAATCACAGCCTGTATTACAAAACAAAGTGGTGATGAGAAGCCCTGATAGAATAATCTTCTTCATAGTGGTCCTTTCTTTTAAAGCGATGTCTCTTTGGCACCGCCCATTGAGCAGTCCGACAAGGAAGCAACGAAAGTGCCAAAACAAAGCGCACCACTAAAAAGTTTTCGAAAAAATAATTGATACAGCGAAAGTATTTTAGATTGCGAATCTTAACTGCGACGAGTCAATGCGTGGGGATTCTTTCTTCTGTGATCCCAAACGAACTCCAAGCCCCACAAGGCGCACCGGAACTCCGCGACGATTCCAAGCGTTCTCAAGCAAGCGCTCAAAATCTTCGATGACAGGAACTTCATGAAAAACTTCTTCGCATGTTGTCTGTTTAAAATCGAAGAACTTTAATTTCACGACAATGCCTTTGATGCGATCTTGATACTCCCCTTTTTCGAGGCGATAAAGAAAGTCTTCATAGATCGGCGGAAGAGTTTTAAGACAATCTTCCAAAGTCTGTAGGTCTTTATTAAAGGTCTCTTCCACAGTGAGAGATTTTCTTTCCCACTCTGTGATCACTTCACGGTGGTCTTCACCACGAGCAAAGTCATAGAGTTCTTGCGCGCGAGAACCAAACCACGTCTGCAGTTCCAAAACTGTATACTTTTGAATATCACCACAAGTGTAAAGCCCGAGATCGTGCATCTTCTGCGCGGTTACTTTGCCAACGCCAAAGATTTTTTCAACAGGAAGGTCTTTCACAAAAGCGGAAACATCTTGCGGGCGAATCACAAATTGACCGTTGGGCTTTTTCCAATCACTGGCGATCTTTGCTAAGAATTTATTCGGAGCCACACCGGCAGACGCTGTGAGATTCAGTTCGGTGTAAATCAAACGACGGATCTCTTGGGCAATCAACGTAGCACTGCCACCAAATTGAGTGCATTCGGTGACATCTAAATACGCTTCATCCAGTGACAGCGGTTCAATTTTGTTTGTGAATCTTTGAAGAATTTCACGGACTTTACGACTCTCAGCTTTATACAAGTCAAAATGTGGAGGAACTAAAATCAACTGCGGGCACAGGCGCACGGCTTGCGAAGAAGGCATGGCCGAACGCACACCAAACTTGCGTGCCTCGTAGCTGGCGGTCGTAAGAACACTGCGAGTGTTCGGAGGTCCACCGATTCCCAAAGGTTTCCCTTTGAGTTCCGGGCGGTATTTCACCTCCACGGCCGCGTAAAAGCAGTCCATGTCGACATGAATGATCTTCTTCATTTACATATTATTTACATATCTGATTTATGAAATCAAGTAGGATCTGCTTCCATGTCGGCAGGAGTCGGGGTCGCATCCGGAAGACCCTTTACAGGCACAAACTTCGCCGCGATTAAAGCATGAGCCTTTTCGGCAATCACACCGCGATCGTCTTCGACGGTTGTATGAATTTGTTCTAAAAACTCAATTTCCGCAGTTACGGATTTTAAGGTCATGGTCTTCCACATTGAAGTGACAAAAGGAATGTCACCATACCAACAAACATGATCGCGCCACTTTAACGAAAACTCTTCGCCGTTGATTTCCCGGAAGTTGATCACAACGGGCTGAATCGGAACACCCGCTTGTGCGGCCGCCATCATCAACGTCTTTTTAAATGGCAAAACTTTTTCGCCATTCGTAGACGTCGCTTCTGGATACAAGACGACTCTAAAACCATTTTTCAGAGAAGAAACAATGGATTTCATCTCATCTAAAATTTTCGTGCGACTGCGACGTTCAACATAAATGCAGCCGCCCATCTCTGTAAGCAGTCCTAAAAACGGAGTTTCGCGCATCTCATTTGAAGTCACAAAAAGCATTGGGAAACACGTCGCCAACGAAAGAATATCCACGAACCCCATGTGATTGCTGACGACTAAAAATTTCTGATCGACAGAAGGTTTATTAACGACGTTCAGTTTTAATCCCAAACCTTTAATCATCAAGCCACAGAAAAACTGCGTATTGCGAGAAAAGCGACGAAGACGTTTTTCAGGATTGCGAATCGTCCAATGGCAAATGAAAGACCACATAAGGAAACTGACGATGACAAGAACGAATAAAATAAATCTATAGACTCCGCGAAGTCCGGCTTGAATTTCTTCCACAGACTTCATTTAAATCCGCTTGGGCTAAAATCGTCAAGGGTCTTGCGGACAACTCTGGGCGCACAAAATAAGATTCTTGGGCCTTCTTCATTTGCAATGCGTTTTAAGGGCATGCTAGACCGCGGCTTAAGAAGGAGTTTCCTATGAAAATGTTAGCCGTATTTGCATCTCTATTACTTAGCAGCGTTACGTTCGCCCAGAATGCAGAAGTGAGTATCCGAACTATTGACGATGAAATCACTTACTTGAGCTGGTGCAATGATAACAAAGTGGTGAGCCAAGATATCAATGGCCAGGAGCGCGTTCATGCGGATTGCTCTGAGCAAGGTTTGCTTTGCCAATCTCAGCACATCGTGCGCTTTCACCAAATTCTTATCATTGCTTCTTGTGTAAATCCCAATCCTTAATTGCAGTCGACTTCAGCGATATTGAGGTATAGGTTGCGTGCAAAGGCTCTGGCTTTTCCTTCGCCCATCAGCGTTGCGGCTAAATTCCCGCGAAGGATGGCAGAGCCTCCACACTCAGTTTCAACCACAGTCTCTTGCTGTCCCAAAGATTTGTTTACTTTGGAAGCTTGATCGATCGCCTCGACCTCGAGGGTTTGTTTTACGCCTTGGCTGCCCGCTTTAAAAATTTCTAGATCAATGCGCGCTTTAGTTTGTGCAGGATAAGCGCGAAGACTCGCTAACTGATGGCTGTCAGAAACAACAATTTTTTTGCCTGCTGACGCTTTGAGCGGAAGAGCAAATGTGCACGTGCCTCTGGCAACACGCTTATCTTCTTCTTTTTTCAGATACAATCCTGTGGGAATGACAAAGCGTCCTTCGCTCACTTCTGTGACATCATGAGTTCCGACTTGGTTTTCGCAAGCATTTCCCGCGATTTCAACAGTTCCTAAATTCAAAGCCTTGGCTTGAACGACAAAGAGAAAACCAGTTGCTAGAATCAAAGCGCTTTTACTCATAAATCCCCCTTTGTGATGGATCTGGAGCTTTTTGCTACCAGATTTTCCACCCTGAATAGCACTATTCAAAGAGGATGCCAGAGTCAAAGATGCACCGATAAGACTGTCATTTAACCGGTCGTCAACATACCACTCGCAATACCGGTGACGGTTTCTCGCAAAAGAAGAATGTCTTTGTCTTGCAGAGCCAAAAGCTGCAGCACATTCAAAGGATGAATCAAAGGTGAACGCAGTGAAATACTGGTTTCCAACCAAGGGCGATACCATAAAAGACTTTTCTCTCCGGTGATTTCGTGAACGGCTTTCTTACAAGCCGCAAACTCTTTTTCAAAGCGTGCGACAAATGAGTCGGCCACTTCTTTAGAAAGGTGTGAAGAATGCAGATACATCGCAAAAATGTCCAACTCGATTTTTTCTAAAGTAAATCCCAAAACTTTAACGTAGGACCTAAAAAGAGAACTCTGGGCAAAAGCTTTTTGATATCGAGATTTTTCTTCTTTCGAAAGTGTTTGCCAAAAACTCCCGACACCCCACCAACTCGGGAAAAGCGCTCGCGTCTGGGTCCAGCAAAGCACCCACGGAATCGCCCGGAGATTTGTTAAATCAACGGCACCTTGGCGTTTCGAAGGACGCGAGCCCATTCGCAAATCTTTCATAAACGAATAAGGTGTCGCCCATTCAATCAGTTCCAAAAAATGCGGGTCTTTCAAAATCTCACGATATGCATTCTGCACAAAATCAGAAAGCCTTTGCAGATCTTTTTCCACAGAATCTTTTGCTGTGACTTTCTTTCTTCCCTGATCGCGGGCCGCCGAAAATCTTTCAAGCTGTCTTAAAAGAATTTCTGGCGATGTGTAGTTGCGATAAATCATTTCTCCCTGAACGGTGACCTTCACGGTCGCTAACGCCGACTCAGGCCACCACTCGGTTTGCTCTTGAACCGAACCTCCTCCCCGCTCCACGCTTCCGCCAGAACCGTGGAAGAAAATGGGAACGAGACCGTGTTTTTTGATAGCCGTCTCTAAACGCTCCAAGGCAGAGTGAATTAAAAAACGTGATGGGAAAGAACCATTTTCTTTTGCAGAATCCGAGTATCCCACCATCACTTCCAATTTTTTGGACCAATACTTTTGAATAAGCTGACGACGCTGGGGACTTTTCAAAAATTCTTCCACGATCGAGACGCCCGACTCTAAAGCATTAGCACTTTCAAAAAGAGGGACTATGGGCAAGCGCGCCTTTCCCAAAAATCTTTCAGCAAGCGAAATTCCGGCAATAATATCCTGAGCGGACTCGGTATGACTTAGAACAAATCCACGCACATAAAACCGGGGATCATGTTGAGGTGAGATCTGCGCTAAGGTTTTAAGCATTCTCGAAATAGCATATTTACGAGGACCTCCCTTTAAAGACTCATGCACCAAAGAGCTGTCTTCGCGAAGCTCCAAAGGAACCACAAGGCCCGGGAAAATCTTAATTAATTCACGAATTTCAAAAAGGCTTTGGGATTCCACCGTAAAAATACTTTTATAAGTCTTCGCCGTCTGATCCAGAATCTTTTTTAGCGCATGAACGCGATGAGAATCTCCTGTGCGAATTTTTTTAAGTTTCGTAAGATGTGATCTGATTTCTTTTGATTGCAGAATAAGGGCTTGAACTTTCTTTTTGTCCCAAGAATGCGCAAGTGGCTCTAAGTCAGCAAAATAGTTTCGTAGTTTTTCGTGAATCCATTCCAGCAAAAATCCACGCGCCATCTGCAAACTTCCCAGCATCGTCTTTTCGTCGACACCGGGATGACCGTCTTTATCTCCGCCGACCCAGGTGCGGATATAAAATGGCAGCTTTAGTTTTCTTTGCTGAATGAACACATCCAGAATATTTTTTTGCAAAGCCAGGGAATAAATATACTCGGCCTCATCCATCACTGAGGGCTTTCTTTGTTTGGACATGGGAATGCGCCACACCCATTTAATTAAGACATGCAGGTTCCGTAAATCTTGATCTTCAGGGTGATCTAAATGTTTTTCTAAAAGCGTCTGAATCTTTTTAAAATAATAAATGATGTCAGGATTGCGGGACTCTGTGGGATGAGCCGTCAAAACATGAATGATACGGCCGTATTTGTGTGACCCCAAAGTTTCTTGTTTAAATTCTTCTTTAAGACGTGAAGTGCGATAAGCGGCTTCGCAGGCATTGATAAGTTCCAGCATCAGTGAAAACGAATGAGCAATATCATAACGTTCTTTAGACGACAAAGAGGCTAAATCCTTTTTCAATTTCAGAAGGCCTTGCAAGCTTTGGCCATCATCAGATTTGACATAGCGGCGGATGTTTTCAATTCTTTGAAAACCTTTGGTGCCCAGCTCGGACTCAATCACGCGCCCTAATTCACTGACCGACCAATCGACAAGACTTGTAAGTTCTTTGGGAAGTGTTTGTGCCATATCTTCACTATGAAATAAGTCCTAATCACTAGCAACTACCGGCTTAAGAATTGAGATCTTTTGTTCTTTCTTAAAAAAGTCCCGCCATGGATCTTTCTTACGTTTACTTAAATGTTCATAAGTTCTCTTTAAAGTAAATACATCAGGGCCCTCAATGCCTGGAAGTTCTTCCCAAGACAGTGGCATCGCCACACTGCTAATTGGACGCGCTCTTAAAACATAAGGTACAACAGCCGTGGCTCCTCGTCCGTTTCTCAAGTAGTCAATAAAAATTCTTTTGCTTCGTTTTTGTTTCGACATGACAACAGTGTATTCGTCGGGATGACGCGAGACCAGTTCCTCGCCCACGGTTCTTGTAAAACTCTTGATCTGCTCCCACGAGTAAAGTGGCGCAATCGGCACCTGAACATGCAAACCTTTGCCTCCTGAAATCTTCACAAAACTTTTTAGATCGATACCGTCAAAAATTTCGCGAAGCTTTAAAGCAGCTTCGATAACATGATCCCACTCAACTCCGGGCCCGGGATCCAAATCCATCACAATCTGATCAGGATTTTCAATATTACCACTATGGCATCCCCAGGCGTGCATCTCAAACGCCCCCATTTGAGTCAGCGACAACAATCCTTCTTTGGAATCAATTGTCAGATAATCCTTCGAACCGCTTTTTTCCCGGATGGTCACCGGCGTGATGTCAGGAGGAATTTCGCCTGATATGTGTTTTTGAAAAAAACATTTTTTTGATGTTCCTTCCGGGCATCTTAAAAGAGCTAAAGGACGATCTGCGATATGTGGAAGAATCAGCGGAGCAATATCCTGGTAATACCGCGCGACCTCTAGCTTGGTTATGCCTTCTTTTTTAAAAAGTACTTTATCAGGATTTGAGATCGCTCTGAGAGGCTCAAGATTTTTTGCAGGTTTAAATCCTTTTTTCGGCTTCTCAACCTCTGCGATTTCTTCAAGAGGTTTTGCTTTTTCTATTTTCACTTCTTTTGCAGGCTTGTCTTCACGCAACCCATGAAAAACCGCTGTTCGCAAGATGTCGTCATTAGTCCAATTGGCAAAAGTGACATCAGCCACAAGTTCGGGCTTCACCCAGTGTAAGCCCTTGCCTTTCGGAGCATTCAAAGAAAAAGGAGATTTGGAAGTTTCAAGGCGTTTTAATTTTTTTAAGACATCCGTCGCGGATTTTTCAGTGAATCCTGTTCCCGTTTTTCCAGCGTACTTGAGCTTACCGCCTTCATAGACCCCCAAAAGTAACGCTCCAAAGCTCGCTCTGGCTCCTCTTCCTTCCGCGTAGCCGCCAACCACAAACTCTTGCTGCATTTTGCATTTTGTTTTAATCCACGATCCGCTTCGACCCGAAGAATATAAACTTTCACTATTTTTCGAAATGATTCCCTCTAGTTTGTAAGCACAGGCCGTTTCCAAAAATGCTTTCGCGTGACCTTCGATATGATCACTATAGCGAATCAAAGGATGCTTTAAAGAATGCACCAATTTTTCAAGGCGGTGTTTTCGTTCTCGCAGTGGAAATTCCCGACAGTCTTCGCCATTTAAAAATAAAAGGTCAAAAGCATAATAGACCAAGCGTCCTTGGTTTTTTTCTTTCAAAGCATTTTGTAACTTTTGAAAATCGGTTCGTCCTTCGGCATCAACCCAAACGACCTCTCCGTCAACAATGGCGTTTTGCACCGGTAATTGCGCAATGGCTTCGGCGACATAAGGGTATTTATTTGTCCAATCAAGTCCGCTGCGCGTATAAAGATTTACTTTTCCTTTTTCAATATGTGCTTGCGTGCGATAGCCATCATACTTTGTTTCGTGAAGCCACTTTTCCCCTTCCGGTGGTTCCTTGGCGAGTTCTGCGAGTTCCGGCGAGATGAATTGCGGGATTTTTTTTACGGACTTTTTTTTTAACTCTTCTCCGGTCGACGCATATTCATCGGTTCGTTTAATTAACAGCCACTGAGCTTTACTTCCCGAACCACGTTGAGTTTTGACCAATATCCAATGACCGTGAAGTCTTTTGCCTTTGAGTTTAAATTCAAGATGTCCTTTTTTAAACCCCTCTCGAGCATTGCCGATCGGTTCCCATGTTCCGGTATCCCAGATATAAACTCGGCCCGCGCCGTACTGATCTTTGGGAATTACACCTTCAAATGTTCCGTAAGACAGGGGATGATCTTCTGTTTCTACAGCAAGGCGCTTCGTTTTAGGGTCCATCGAAGGACCTTTGGGCACAGCCCAACTTTTTAAAACTCCGCCCCATTCCAAACGGAAGTCATAATGCAAATGCGAAGCATGATGTTCTTGCACTACAAACATTAGCGGAGCCTCTTTACCCTTTTTCTTTTTCGGAGAAGAACGAGGCTCTGGCGTTTTCGTAAAGTCGCGTTTCTTAATGTACTCTCGAAGAGGCATGACTCACTCTCCTTCCGCCGGCAGCCTTACGAGCCGCCGCAGGGGCACCACGGGTTTTCTTCGTTTGACGGGCTTCAAGGCTTTTACGCAAAAGAGGCAGCAGATCGACGACATTGGAAGACTCTTGAATGCGTTCCTCTTTGACAGGTTCTTCGATGTATTTACCTCGGCCTTGTTTCACCTTGGCTTCAATACGTTTCATGATGTCGTCGTAGTAAGTGTCTTTGTATTTGTCGGGCCGCCATTTCGCCGTCATACCTTTGATAAGATCCTCGGCCATTTTTAGTTCACGAGGAGAAAATTTAACGGCCTTATTTACTTCTCTTAAATAATCAACCTCATCGACCTGTTTTACCGCGTGGGCAAAACGCAGAATTTCTAAAATTAAATAGTCACCACGAGGCATCACCGCGGCTAGATGTTGTTTCGTGCGAATTACGATTTTCGCAATGGCGACTTTGCGGGTGTGCTCAAGAGCTTCCCGCAAAAGGAAATATCCTTTTTCAGCGCCTTTTTGAGGAGCAATGTAGTAGGGTTTTTCAAAAAGCATCGTATCAATATCATCTAAAAGAACGAAGTCTTCGATTTCGATTGTTTTTGTCGCCTTCACGTTGGCTCGATCAAAATCCGCATCACTCATGATTACGTATTGGCCTGATTTATATTCATAGCCTTTAACGATGCGATCGTAAGGAACTTCTTTCCCGGTTTTAGCATTGATTCTTTGATATTTGATGTGCGAAAGATCTTTTTCATCAAGCAGCGAAAAGTGCAGATCTCGATCTTGTTGCGCACTCTGCAAAGTCACGGGTATGTTTAAAAGTCCGAAGCTGATAGTGCCCTTCCAAATATTTGAACGCATATCCCCTCCTACCCTGAGGAAAGGGTAGTCGGGAATATGGGGGGACACCAAATGAAGACGGACATTCTGATAAAACTCAGCTCAGTCCATCGTGTAAGAAATCAAAAACTATACTTCCGTCGAATCCAACTTAAACTTTTTCCAAAGAGTGCGGTTTAAATCTTCGCGCTGAAGAATTGTAAGGAAGTCGATGCATTGGAATTCTTGATCCCATGCTGGCTCCCCGCCGATAGAAGCTCCGATTTTAAGATAAGCACGGCAAAGAGGTGGAAGAAGTTCTTCGGCTTGCGCTCTCTGAGTCTCCGTGAGAGGGCCGCGAACTTCATCCAAAAAGTAATTCAACATCGGCATCGTAAACTTTAAAGTCGGACGAGTGCGGAACCCCGTAAGGATTCGACCTTCTTCTTCAAAGTAACGAGTTAAAAGAGCTGCATCGCGCGGATCATCTGTTTTCACAGTGGCGCAACCGAAAAGCACTTTGGCTTCCGAAGCCGCCATGTATTCCGCAATGCCTCGCCATAGCAAAGAAATCAAAACACCGCGGCGGAAGTCTTTGTGGATGCAAGCGCGCCCTAATTCCAACTTCACACCCGGGTATTGCATGATATTGGACATCATGAATTCTTTTGCCGAATAAAAATTCTGAGTGAATAAGGAACAATTTAAACGATACGTGCCGATGATACGGTTGCTGCGTTTGTCTTTGATAATGAGATGATCACAGTCGAAATCGAATTCATCAACGTCGATTCCGCGAGGAGCTTTCTTTCCCATCATTTCTTTGTGGAAAACTTCATAGCGCAAAGCCAGCGCTTCTTTAAGTTCTTCCACATCCGTGACCGTTTTCATTTCAAACGGCCCCACTTCCGAGCGAATTTCGATCTTCGCTCTGAATTTGTGAATGCGATTGAGCCGCAACTGATAAAAGGATTGAAGGTTCAAAGATACTTTTTCAAAACTGGCGTACGCTAGCGTGTTGATCATAAGGCCCCTCCCCTTGTGGTCAACATCAGTGTAGCGATCTTTGAAAACGGAAATTGTCAGAAGTTTCTTAAGATTGTGTTCGAAATGAGTTTAGAGAATCAAAGATGCCGCTTTATTCAAACGATCAAACAAGGATTCCCAACGCTCTCCGGATTGATGAGCCTCGCGGTAAAATAGAATGCAGTCTGGACCTTGGGCCGCCACTTCGCGCAGTTTTCCATAAAACTCCCGCGTTGCTAAAACCGGGTCTTCAGAAAGTTTTAAAACCGCATGAGTGTGAATGCCACCTTCAGGTTTGATGATCTTAATACTTTCAATTTCATCAGGAAGTTCACCAAGCTTGGCATTTACTTCCTTAAGAATACTCTCAGGGGTTCTGGTGATGTCATTGCAAACGATCAACGGAACCGGAGGCATATAATGATGTTTCATATGTCCCGGAGATTCACGTTTGTCGATCTGCTCGATAAATTCGAAAGTAAAACCTTTTTCAGCCAAAACACGTGCGATATCAGATTTTAACACATGACCGCGACGAAGAATCGATAGCTCTACTTTATCAGGACGGTGACGAACCAACAAAACCGTGGATTCGATACCGATTTGACAGTCACCCCCGTCAACGACGAAGACATTTTCATTTTTAAATTCCACCCGAACGTGGCCTGCCGAAGTTGGGGATGTTCTTCCAAACTTATTCGCACTTGGAGCCGCTAAAGGCGCACCCACTTGGCGCAAAAGTTCCAATGCCAATGGATGGTTTGGCATACGAATCCCGACAGATTCCAAACCTGATGTGATCATCAAGTTCACTGAAGGATCGCGCGGCAAAATCATTGTTAAAGGCCCTGGCCAAAAAGCTTCAGCCAAAGCTTGGGAAGCAGGTCCCCAATAAGCCGTTACTTTTTTAGCTTGCTCAATGGAAGCGACATGCACGATCAAAGGATCAAAAAACGGACGCTCTTTCGTCGTAAAAATCTTTTCGATGGCAGAGGGAATATCAATGCGCGCAGCGAGGCCGTAAACAGTCTCAGTGGGAAGACCGATAACTCCTCCTTCATCCAAGATATTTTTTGCTTTTGCCAAGGCCTCATTAGGCGACATCATACTTTTTCCCTGCGTCGAATCTCTTACTTTTACAATAAGTCTGTCCGCAAGGAAAGAAATCAAGTCCGTCAGAGTAAACTATTTTCCCCAAATGCTTCCAAAACGGTTGCCACTGAAAGCCCATGGTACAAAAAAGCGAGGATATTCCACCTCTTTTGTCGAAGCGTAACAACCGGAACTCACTTGATTGTAAACACCGAAGGCATCGATAAACACCCACTCGTCGGGAGTTTGCGGGCTCGGCACCGTGAGCATAAAGTGCAAGTGGTTGTTGGCTCTGATTTTATCAAAAGGAGTTCCGTCATTATTAAGTCCGTTACCAGCTCCGCCCGCTCCAGTATTTCCGGATTTTCCAATGTATTGACCCATCCTCACCCAGTCACCGACGTTCACGGCAATGGTGTCTGATTCCTGACCCCAAAAAAGTTTTAAAGGAGTGTACTTGGCATAACGGGCATACTTCGCCCAATTGTCATTGGCGTTTTTATCCGGTGGCACCATCGCCCTCGCTGATTTTACATCGTGAGAAAATCCATCGCGCAGATGCATATAGATCGTACGGTACTTCGTACCATCGTGAGCCGTGTGTTCAATGATCACCGTATTACCAAACCAATCATCCCAAAGTTTTGTAACCACTCTTCCCGGAGCCGCCGCCAAAACATCAAAGGAAACATCTTTTCCCAATTGAACAGTGTCTCGCCACGAATCAAGGCCCGAGTGCTCGCCACCATTGTTGTAGTGCCACCCTTGTCCTAGTGAAACCTCAGCTCCATCATAGGGAAGAAGAAAAACCATGCGGGGAATTTGCTGCTTTGCCCAGTTTCGAGCGGCTTCTTCAGATCCAAAAACCGGTTTTGGGCCCTTGTAGTTGATATTCTTTTTCGCGTAGCCATCGTAAATCGTGTAGTAACAACAATTCGAAGCTACAATAGCTTCTACGCACAAAGCATTGGGACGAAGGTAGTTTTGTTCATTATGCGACTGTGAGCGCGCCTTCGGAGCATACAGCGAATGATCTTCCAAAATTTTATCGGGTCCTGAATAAATTCGAACTTCTTGAGACGCTGTCTTATTAAAAGCCCAAGTTCCCGTCGCTAAAAACAAAACCATGCCCGTTAACACTCGATAAAAGTGCATAAATCCCCCTAGGAAAGTTTACGATAGGAGGAGTCTTTTCGTGTGACTACAATGTTTTAATTGCTTTTCACCAAGGTATTATCGTTCCTCACGCAAAATGCTGAGTGCGCTTTCCCTCACGATATCCAAACTTGCCAAGAAAGAAATCAAAAGACTTAATCCCGTAATTAAGACAACGGACACAAGCGGCTGCCCCCATGAAAGTGTGAAATCACTTTCAAAGATAAACATGTTCAGCGAAAAACTGACGACAATGCTTAAAAGCGAACCAGTAAGAGCCGCGAGAAACGACAGGAATGAAAACTCGGCCAAAATAAAACTCGCCACTTCACCCCAGGAAGCTCCCAGGATTTTTAACATATTGAGTTCCCAGCGACGCAGCTTGATCTGACTGCGCACAATCGAGAACAAAACGATGTAGCCAGTTAAAAGAGCAAGAGCCGCCATAAGTTCCAGCGACCAGCTCATTCTTTCACCCATGCTTAAAACATCATCCACCGTGCGCACAACGTCGACGACCGACACGTTAGAAAATTCTTTGGCGATTTCATTTTGCAAAAGAGTGCGTTTTTCGTCTTTCAAAGATGGAATTGCCGCAATAAATGTTTTCGGAGCTTCGTTTAGAACTCCGTTTTGCACAAGAATGAAGAAGTTCGGCTGAAAGCTTGTCCATTTCACTTTGCGAAGATTGATGATCTCACCTTCAACTTCGACACCCTGAACGTCAAAGACCAGAACATCACCGATTTTAAATCCCATGCGCTCCGCAAAACGGACTTCAACAGAAAGTTCCGCGCGTTTTTGCTTTTCAGGATTAAAATCGCCGGAAAAAGGGCGACCTTCCACGATGTTTTCCGTGCCTGATAAATCCTGACGATAGGAAAGATTCACGCCACGATTTCTAAATCGGGCATCACGTTCTTCTTCACGCGTTTTAAAGCCTTGAGTTTCAAGCTTACGCTCATAATCCTGACCGTTCACCTTTAAGATGCGCGCGCGAACAAGAGGAGAAAGCCCCAAAGGCTTCACATTGTTTGCTTCCAAGATTTTTTCAACACCTGGAAGCTGTTCATCCTGAATATCAAACATGAAAAGAGACGGAATCTTAGAACGGCCTTCCACTTGGAATTCAGCTTGAAGAGAATTTTTAATCTGCGGAAGAATATTGATTAATAAAGCTCCTAAACCCAACGCCACAAAAATAGCTAGGCTCGCGCCAGCTCTGCGGGAGAGACTTAAGAAACTGAACTTAAGAAACCAACGACGGAATCCCGTAATAAAGCCCGCAAGCTTCACTGTCAGATAGCCAATCACCAGCAATGCAACAATAACCGCAACCATGGCACCCACAAAGAGGCTCCCGATTTTCCAGGAGTGTGCCTGATACACAGAAAGGAAGTAAAACAAAACAAGCGAAGGCAAAAACGGCCAGAAGCGACGAGGACCTTCGCCGACAGAAAATTTTTCTTCGCTAAAAAGTTTCGCTGCTTTTAAATCAAAAATCTTAACCAGGAAAGGAAGACTCACAACAAAGCTTCCGAAGACCGCCATAAAAAGACAAACCAAGAACGCTTCTAAATTCACATGAGGCTGCAAGTTAAACGGTGTAAAGCTTGCCAGAAGTTTGCTTAAAAGTGGCAAAACTAAATTACTGAATATCAAAGTAGGAAGCGTCGCGATCAACCCCAACAATGAAGCTTGCACAATATAGACGCCGACTGCCTGACTGCTTTGCAATCCCAATGTTCTTAGAATGGCAATTTCCTTCATGCGTGTTGAAAGAAACAGACGGTAGATATAAGCAGCTCCCAAGGCTGACATAAATAATGCAATGATCGATACCAGTCCCAGGTAATCAGAAAGATACCCTAACTGGCGACCCGAATCTTCGCCAGCGGAAGAAGGGGTTGCCACATTGATAGCGGGATCTTGCAAAGCCTTATAGAGATTATCCTGAACAACATCTTCTTGCACATTGGCAGGAAACTTAAAAAGATGCGCTAAAGAAAAGGTACTTCCATATTGCATAAGTCCTGATTGCGGAAGTAAGTCACGGTTGATAAAAATCCGCGGCGCAATGCTCATAGCTCTAAACGTTTGTGTGGCATCTTTTTCAATCAAGTCAGAAATTTTTAAATCTAAGTTTCCGACTTTTACTTCATCGCCAACATCCAGACCCAATTGCGATTTTAACTCTGGATAAATCCAAACCTTGGGCGCACTTAAAATTTCCTTTTCAGCGCCACTATTGATTATTTTTCCCGATTGAAGAACCAAATCGCCATAAAAGGGATATGATTTATCAATGGCTTTTACTAAAACAAGACGAGAACCCTTCGCAGAACTGAGCATCGCAAAGAATTCATAAATCTTGGACTCTTCCGTTCCCGCAGGCAAAGCCGCCTGCATTTTCTTTTGTTCGTCTTCCGTGAGTTCTCGTCGGGAGGCCACTGCCATATCGGCAGACAAAATGGATTTCGCATTGGCTTTGATTTGTGATTCTAGGGCGGTGTTAAACGCCTGCAAAGATACGAATCCTGTTAAACCCAAACTTAAGTTGAAAATAAAAAAGAGACCAAATCGCCAGCTTCGCAAAAGCTCACGAACCGCCAGACGCAAAAGCATTAGACTTCCCTCAGGTGGCCTTCTTCAAGGCGCAAGATGCGTTCACATTTTTTTGCTAAGACTTCACTGTGAGTTACAAGAATGGTTGTGATCTTATGCTTGCGAACAATATCAAAGAAGACATCCATCACCTTACCACCGGTCTGCGTATCCAGGTTTCCACTGGGTTCATCGGCTAATAAAATTTTAGGTTTCACTACCAAGGCTCTGGCAATAGCGACACGTTGACATTCTCCTCCGCTTAGCTGGCTTGGGAAATGATTCAAGCGATGTCCTAATCCTAGTTCTTTCAATGCTTCTTCCGCACGCTCGCGCGGATTTTCAAGTTTTAAAATCTCAAGGGCGAGCATCACGTTTTCTAAAGCAGTCAGGTGCGCAATCAAGTGATACTGCTGAAAAACGATGGCGATATTTTGTGCGCGAAACAAGGTCATCTCTTGCTCCGTGAGCGGCAACAAATTGACTTTATCCACAAGAATTTCCCCACCGTCAGCGCGCTCAAGGCCTGCCAACAAGGAAAGCAGCGTGGATTTGCCACTGCCGGATTGACCTACAATCGATACGACTTGTCCTGGCTCAATCGTCACGTCCAAACCTTTTAGAACTTGGATTTCAGTTTCGCCCTGACGAAAGCTCTTACGAACGCTGCTTAAAACCAAACTCACAACTCCCCCTTTAAAACCTGGAAGATGTTGTCAGCAATAATTTTATGTCCCTCTTCGTTGGGATGAATGCCGTCAGCCAAATTGTATTTAGGATTTCCGCCGACTTTATCTAAAACAAAGGGAATGAAAGTGAGCTTGTACTTTTTCGCCAAAGACTCGTACATCTTTTTAAATTTTCCGGTGTATGCAGCACCATAATTCGGAGGCATATAGAGGCCACCCAAAATCACACGTACATTTTGCTTTTGCGAATACTCAATGGCTTCCGCCAAATGCTTTTCACTGTCTTCAATCTTAAGACCACGAAGGCCGTCATTCGCGCCTAGAACAAGCAGAACAGCATCAGGCTTGGACTTATACAACCACTTCATACGTGTCACCGCCGAAGCCGTTGTAGAACCACTCACGCCCGAATTAATAACCGTCCATTCTTTCTTACCCGCTTCATGTAATTTTTTTTCAAGCACAGCAGGATAAGCCGCCTCTTTAGCAACACCGAACCCCTCCGTGAGTGAATCACCGAGTACGATTAATTTTTTCTGTGCGAAAGAAAATGAACAAGAAAAGACGATGAGTAGAGAAAATAAAAAAGGTCTCATAGTGTTCCTATGAGACCTTTGAAGATTCGTTATTACAAGTCTGACTTCGTCAAACTTCAGTCTACGAACTAGAGACTAGTTGCGAGGACCGCGTGGACCGCGATCACCACCACCGAAGCCGCCACGACGAGGACCGCCGTCACGACCGCCACCGAAACCACCGCGACGAGGGCCACCCTCACGAGGAGCTTGTGGGCGAGCTTCAGATACGTTGATAGCGCGACCGTTTAGTTCGTAACCATTTGCTTTTTCAATTGCTTGATCAGCGGCAGAGTCATCAGCCATTTCAACAAAGCCGAAACCTTTAGAACGACCTGTTTCTCTGTCCATGATAACTTTTGCAGAATCAACCGCTCCGAATTGAGCGAAGTGTTGGTGAAGAGCCTCATCATCAACTGAGTAAGGCAAGTTTCCTACGTATAATTTCTTAGCCACAAAGACCTCCTGTGGATTTTTTTTAACCCGAGGAAGCCTTCGAACAGCAAAAAATCGAGAACACTCACACGGGGAACTTTAACTGAGATCTAGGCTAGCACAGCCCAAAAAACGTGCAAGCCCAATTTTACGAACGCATATTATTATATTGTAAGGGAATCGGAAAATTACCACCGCGTACTAGGCTGATACATTCCTGCAATTCATCAATACTTTTTGATGAAACTTTGATCTTGTCGTCCGCAACCGCAGGCTGCACTTTCAACTTAGAATCCTTAATCAATTTAATAACATCTTTAGCAATTTCGCGGTCAATACCTTGAACCAATGTGACCTTTCGACGCAGCATACGACCACCGGCTTCTTCAATTTTTTCAAACTTAATAGCCTTGATATCGATGCCGCGACGGTGCAACTTTGTCTGCAAGATACTGCCCATAGCTTCAACTTTATATTCGTCCTCAGCGAGCAAAGTGATTTCTTTTTTGTCCCACTGAATCTCAGCCTTACTGCCTTTAAAATCGTAACGCCCCTCAACCTCTTTACGAGCCTGGTTAATAGCATTATCTACTTCTTGAGTATCGATTTCAGAAACAATATCAAACGAAGGCATTGCTCAACTCCGAAAATTAATGTCCAGCGTTTCCGTGTAGGCCGTGTGGGTGCCCATGCAACACTTCTTCAGTCGTCGCTTCACGAACCAAAACCATCTCAATGTCGAATTCAAGATCTTGTCCAGCAAGAGGATGATTTCCATCAAGAGTCACGTGAGTGTCTGTGATTTTTGAAACGCGCACGATGTGTGCACCGCTGCCCAATTCCAAACGAAGGTGCGCGCCCACTTCCAATTGTGGAAGGTGTGCTAGTTCTTCTTTTGGAACGTCCATGAACATATTGTCTTTCATTTCACCGTAAGCATCTTTTGCAGCAAGCTTTACGATTTTTTTATCGCCTTCTTTAAGGTCTTTGATTTCTTCTTCAAGTTTAGGAATGATTTGTCCTGCGCCTTCCAAAAATGGAAGTGGTTGTCCGCGCTCAGAAGCATCCAGCACATTTCCATCAGGTCCTTTTAAAACATAGTTAAATGCCAATACTCTTCTCATTTTGATGCTCCTTTTCAATATAGAGGCGGTTTTCCCACTATTACATTTCTTATGCAATCTAAAACGCCTAGTTCTTCTGAATATTTAACGAGGGGGCTTGAAATGAAACACCGACCTTAGCTACAATTAAAGAAGTACCTGAGGGGGGAAAGCATGATGCACGTATCCTCACTGAGGTCTTTATTGCTCAACTCTAGTTACGAACCCATGCGGGTTGTAAGTTGGCAAAAGGCCTTGGTTTTGTGGTTTCAGGGTAAGGTAGAGATACTGGAATATCACTCTGCGTTTGCCCGATCTGTTCAACGAAGGTTTCAACTGCCCAGTGTCTTGCGGCTGAAAAGTTATGTACGGCCCCGGACCTCTAACGCAGTTCGGTTTTGTCGAGAAAACGTCTACATCCGAGATAATTACACCTGCCAATATTGCGCAACAAAACTACCCGCCAAACAGCTCACTCTTGATCACGTCGTTCCTGCTTCTCAGAACGGCCCAAAAAACTGGACCAATGTCGTTTCTGCCTGCAGAGACTGTAATCAGAAAAAAGCCAATCGCACTCCGCGATCTGCAAATATGCCTTTACTCACAGAGCCCCGCGCACCAAACTGGTTACCAACACTACAACTTGAAATTAGCGAAGACCATGTGCCCCCTGACTGGGCCCCCTACCTAAGGTTGAACACAGGGTAAATTTTAGAGAATGAGTTTGCAGTACGACATCAGAGAAATAACCACCGCCGAAACTCTGCCTATACGCCAAAGGGTTTTAAAACCTTTCTTGCGCCCCGATGAATGTATCAACGTCGGGGACGATTTACCGACCACTTACCATTTCGGCCTTTTTCACGCAGACAAACTTGTTTCTGTGGCGACTTTTCTTTTAGAGTCACATCCCGATTTCTCTGCGGGCTTTCCATATCGCTTGCGTGGAATGGCGACCGACGACAAATACCGGGGCCAGGGCTTTGGCCAAAAACTTTTGCGCTACGGAGTCGAACATCTTCGTTCAAAACGCTGCGATCTTTTATGGTTCAATGCTCGCATCAAAGCTTTTCCATTCTATGAAAAACTCGGATTTTACTATCACGGGCCTCTGTTTGAAATGAAAGACATCGGTCCCCATAAAGTCATGTACAAGCCTCTGATTCCTCGATAACCTTCATACATGAATACGGATGTTCATCATCAACTGACCTCGGCGCTTACGACAATCATCAGTGAAACGAATGGAATTTCGCTCTCTGACACCATTGATCTCTTAATCTCTTCGGACTTAAAACAACGTCATCCTGATGCGTTTAAACAAGTCGAAGAGTTTCGTGAGTTGCTCAATCGTTTTCAAATCAATCAAGTCACGATCAGTGCCTTGTTAAAACACCCTGTGTCTGCGGCACTTGCGGAATTCTTTAAACATTTTCCGTTAAAGTACAATGAAGAGCACATCCACTTAACAGGTGCGATTACGGCGGAGTTTATCTATCCTCGTCTGAAAAAACTTTTAGAAGGTCCGCACAAAGATATTTACGAAGAAAAAATTCGTGAAGTGTATGGTGACAAAGCTTTGCCAATTCGCTCTGTCGAAGATGTGGATCGTTTGATTCGTCTACAGGAAAACGAAGGCTTTTCCCGTTATCTTAAAATTTTGTATCTTCCGAAATTGATTTTTATTTCCAGAGAGGCTCACGAAGAAGCGGCCTATCACATGGCGCAGGAGCTTTATCACAAATACAATGTCGGTCGCATTCGTTTGAAATTTTCCTTGTCACGTTCGACTTCCAGTTCTTCTGAGCAAATTCCTGGAATTGATGACGTGACTTCCGAAGATGTCGTGTTAGGTCTTTACGACGGCTTTAGAAAATTTCAAGAACAGCATCCGCATTTTGATTTTATTCTTTCCCCGTCTTTCCGTAAGGAAGCCAATCACTTTGATGCGGAAAAGTATGCAAATCGCCAAGCTCACTTCATGGAGCAGATCAACGAAATCGTGCACATGTTGGACAAATATCCTTTCCTTGTTCGTCATATGACGGATGTGGATACGGTCGGAGACGAGCGTGAGCTTTACCGCAAAGAGCATTTCAATGAAATGCAATCAGGTTTCCGCAAACTTCAATATCGCGGATTTAAAATTCGTTCGCATCACGGTGAAACTTGGTACACGCTCAAAAAGGGCATCCAGGCCGTCGATAATGCCATGAACATTTGGCACATCGATACTTTAGAACACGGAATCAGTTTGGGTATTAATCCCAACAAATACTTCCACCGCATTTACCAAGACCTTCACGCGAAAAATCAAAAAGGCCAACCGATCACTGACAAAGATCCTCTGCACAGAGAGCTCGTGGAATTGGATTGGGGTTTTAATCGCGGCGTTCTCGATAAAGTTCTCCAAGGTACGCCGTTAACTCCTGCTGAAGATATTTTATTTGTGAAAGCGAAGTTCCACACGGCTCGTGAGGTTGAACATTATCAGCACGATGTTTTAAATCGTATGATTCAAAAAGGGGTGACTTTGGTGTCGCTTCCTTCTTCGAACAATAAACTCACCGGAAAATTTGAAGACTACAAAGATCATCCGTTCTCGTGGTGGGAGAAAAAAGGCGTGCAGCTCGGAGTTGGAACTGACAACTACGTCACGCTGAATACGAATTTTATTTATGAGATGTTGATCTTGCTTTATACAGATGCTGTAAACCTTAAGATCACAAAACTACTAATGGTAACAACCGGGGAAACCCGTCGCCCATACATCAGCCACCTTTTGTGGACGATGAGAAAAAAACTGAGAAAGAACATCTAGTGACCACAGCTACAAAAAAATCGACGAAGCCTTCTTGGATGCAAACTCTTCGCGCCGTGACTCGCCCTAAGGTCGCCATCATGCTGGCTTTGGGATTTTCTTCGGGTCTTCCTTTTATGCTTGTCGGAAATACTTTGGGATTCTGGTTGCGTGAAAGTGGCATCACGCTTGCGACCATCGGGTTTCTTTCATGGGTGGGTTTGGCTTATTCCTTGAAATTTTTGTGGGCTCCGCTGATTGATAAAGCCGATGCCCCCCTTATTGGAAAATGGCTCGGACGTCGTCGCGGCTGGATGGTGATTTCACAAATCCTTGTCGCTTTGGGGCTTTTAGGAATGGCGATGGTGAAACCTGAAGGCGGCTTGTGGCTTTTCACAGGGCTTGCCGCTTTAGCGGCTTTTGCTTCGGCAACTCAAGATATTGTTGTCGATGCATGGAGAATTGAAGTCTCTGATGCCAGTGAAGACATGGCTCTTTTATCTTCCGCATATCAATTAGGTTATCGCGCTTCCCTGCTCTTAACAGATGCATTGATTTTAATTATCGCGGCCTCCGTCGGCTGGGCACTTTCATACACCGTGATGGGTGCATTGATGGCCGTTGGACTGATTGCTACTTTCCTTGCTGTCGAACCCGGTCGCAATATCACAGGTCACGAAACGGGAACGATGTGGAATCTGCGCGGGATCTTTGATGCTGTCTGTGGACCTTTCATTGCGTTCTTCAAACAACACGGGAAAAAAGCGTTGTTGATTCTGGCTGCCGTCAGTTTGTATCGCCTTTCCGACTTTATGATGGGACCGATGGCGAATCCTTTTTATGCTGATATCGGAATCACAAAAGAAACTGTGGGAGCCGTGCGCGGATCGATTGGCTTGATTGCCTCTGTGATCGGTGTTGCTGCTGGTGGACTTTCTGCGGTTCGTTTTGGATTTATCACAACCTTGTTAGTAGGTGCAGTGATTGGACCTGCTTCTAATTTAGGGTTTTCTCTTTTAGCGATGGTAGGACCTAGCAATGAAGTCTTCACAGCGGCGATGGTGATTGATAACTTCGCTTCTGGTTTTGCGGGAACAGCCCTTGTCGGTTATATGTCGAGCCTCACAACTTTTGGATACACCGCGACTCAGTATGCGCTCCTAAGTTCTTTCTATGCTCTTTTAGGAAAAGTTCTTAAAGGCTTCTCGGGCGTGATGGTGCAGACTTTTTCTGAGGGCCGCTCACTCATGGAAGGTTACGCTTTGTTTTTCCTAAGCACGGCTCTTGTGGGAATACCGGCCTTGCTCTTGTGTATCCTGCTGGTTCGAAGCAATAAAACTCCTGTCGCTAAATAACAACAATGTGTAAAACTTGTTAGAGTTCCTGCTTTAGGAAGATTGATTTTCTTCCTAAAGCATCGGTGCTAGTATGGCCTCATCGCAAACGAGGTTCGTATGGCTAGCAAAAAAGTCGTCATCGTCGGTGGTGGATTTGCGGGACTCAAAGCGGCTCGCGCTCTAGGCAATAAAGACGATGTCTCTGTCACTCTGATTGATCGTCGTAACTATCATCTTTTCCAACCTTTGCTTTATCAAGTCGCCACTGCAGGACTTTCTCCTGCTGAAATCTCGGGTCCCATTCGCGGAATTTTATCTAAGTACAAAAATATTTCGGTCTATTTGGACAATGTAAAATCCGTGGACCTTGCCAATAAAAAAATCGAAGTCTCAGATCGCAATATTGATTACGATTATTTGATTTTAGCATGCGGAGCAAAACACAGTTACTTTGCTCACCCCGAATGGGAAGAAAATGCTCCGGGTTTAAAAACTCTCGAACAAGCTACGGAAATTCGTCGCCGACTTTTGATCGCTTTTGAAATGGCGGAAAAGGAAAACAATCCTGAAAAGCAAAAACAACATCTCACTTTTGTTATTGTCGGCGCAGGCCCCACAGGTGTTGAACTTGCTGGAGCCATTGCGGAAATCAGCCGTCACACTTTGACTCTTGATTTCCGCCATATCGATCCGTCGCAAACGCGCGTTCTTTTAATCGAAGCTGGTTCACGCATTCTTGCTTCTTTTGATCCTGAACTTTCAAGAAAGGCTGCACGCGATTTAGAGGATCTTGGCGTGCAGATTTGGACGAACACAAGAGTGACGGACATTAAAGAAAATTCTGTCGTTCTTGGTGATGAAGTCATCAAGGCTTCAACAATTTTTTGGGCGGCCGGAGTTCAACCTTCGAGTTTAAATAAAACTTTGGGAGTTCCGTTGGATCGCGCGGGACGTGTGCTTATCGAAAAAGATTTGAGCCTTAAAGAGCATCCCGAAGTTTTTGTCTTAGGTGATCAAGCTTGTTATTTAACCGACGACGGAAAATCCTTACCAGGTCTTGCTTCCGTAGCCATGCAACAAGGTGATCATGCCGCTCGTGAAATCTTACACGAAATTGCCGGAAAACCGCGGACCACATTTCACTATATAGATAAAGGCCAAATGGCGACAATTGGGCGCAAGAAAGCCATTGCACAAATTCGCAATTTAAAATTCAGCGGATTTTTTGCCTGGATTTTATGGTTATTTATCCACGTTTATTATCTGATTGGATTTAAAAATAAATTCTTCGTTATCTGGCAATGGGCGTATGCATATTTTACGTTCAAGCGTGGAGCCCGTTTGATTGTTGATAAAGAGTGGCGTTCCCAAAAAATGAAGACACCTGTTTCGTAACACTGGATCTATTCAAGCCCAGAGGCCGCTCTTAGCCTTTGGGTATGTACTTAACAAATTTTTACTCCATACAACCGCCCTATCCAAAAAACCAAACTGAAGGTCTGAAGTGGCTTGCCGCGGTCTACAAGATCGCTCAGAGGGATCAAGCGTACACAGAAGAGGAATATTCCAAACTTCTGAACAGAGTCGCTTGTCCTGAGTCACAAATTGGGACCAGAAAATTTTTTCTTCCTGACTCTCAACATACTGAGTGGGAAAAACAAATTATCTACCCCATCAAGGACAGCCCTCGCGGTGCTACAATGCAAAAGCGCCACGAGTTCTTTCATAAAACAGTGGGAGAGATCTTTAACAAGATTTATGAAACTCGACCTTATCCCGATGACATCATACATGTCAGTTGCACGGGATATATTTCCCCGAGTGCCGCGCAAATGGTGGCCGTGCGTGCTCCAAAAAATGTAACGGTGACTCACTCCTACCATATGGGTTGCTACGGAGCTTTTCCCGCTTTGCGAATGGCTTCGGGTTTTTTAAGCAGTACTGACGTTCTTGGTAATAAAAACTCGGTGGATCTAGTTCACACGGAACTTTGCAGTCTGCATTTAAATCCGCAAGATCCGACGCTAGAGCAAATGGTGATCCAAAGTCTTTTTGCCGACGGTGCTATTGCTTATTCGATGACGACGAAAAAACCAGATCAAGGCTTTCGCATTCTTTCATTGTATGAAGAACTTGTGCCAGACACGGCCGGAGCGATGGAGTGGATGGTTTCTGATTACGGCATGAAGATGTCTCTCTCAAAAGACGTTCCTATGCTTGTCGGAAAAAAAATCCGTGAGTTCACGTCACGATGGCTGGAATCACGTGGTGAAAATATCACGGCTCTCGCTAAGAAAGCCCTCTTTGCGGTTCATCCTGGTGGTCCAAAAATTATCGACCAAGTTGCGAAACAACTGGAACTTTCCGACGAGCAAGTGAAAGCCAGCCGTGAAATTCTAAAAGACCGAGGCAATATGTCATCTGCGACACTTCCTCATCTGTGGGAGCGATTGAGTGACGATAAAAACATTCCGTCGGGAACGCCTATCATCAGTTATGCGTTTGGTCCCGGCCTTACAATTTGTGCAAGTTTAATGGAGAAGTTATGAGTGCGTTTTTACTAGTGTCTGCTTTGCAGGGTGCCGCAATTTTGTTCGACGAATTTTTCTTTCACCGCAAACGCGGTCTGCCAAAATGGGAGATGATCAGTCATCCCATCGATACTCTGACAGTGATCGCTTGTTTGTTATTCTTAGCATTTGTCGAGCGTACACCGACGACGGAAAAAATATATTACGTGATGGCGGGTATTTCGTGCATTCTTGTCACCAAGGACGAATGGGTTCACAGAAAATTCTGTCAGGCCGAGGAAATGTGGCTGCACGCGGTTTTATTTATGATGCATCCATTGGTTCTTTTCACTGCCATGGCCGAGTGGGAAGACAGCAGAGCTGCCTTTTTAGCCGTCGCCGGAGGAGTCGCCGTGTTCTTAGCCTACCAACTCCTCTATTGGCCCTTTCTTCAAGTACGCGCTCAGAAAGTAAAACAGAAGGAGCACTACGCGCGCGTGAAACAAGATGAGCTTTATGAATACTTTAGTGAATAAGGGTTTTAAGTAGGTTTATTTGCCACGAACCCTTGCTTTGCCACAATGCACTATGCTATCTTGGCTTTTCTTAAAAAGAGTTCCAGTTGCGGACAGATGGCCGAGTGGTTGAAGGCGCTCGCCTGGAACGCGAGTATACGTCAAAAGCGTATCAAGAGTTCGAATCTCTTTCTGTCCGCCATTTTCTTCCTACTTTTTCTTTTCCAAATAACTCTTTATCAGATCCCAGTTGTACTTACGCCATCCCCGCTCAATAGAGGGAATCATTTCCTTAGGTACACCTCGATGAACCAAGACAAGCTCAGTGCCATTCTTAGGGATTGGTTTTAAGTTGAAAGTCGCCATTGAAAATATACCTTCGGGAAAGCTGTGTCCTCTCCAGGCTTGAACAATTCTTTTGTTTCGAACGAGTTCCACAATGATTCCTGTCGCCTGTCCTCCATAAACTGAAAATGGATCTCCGGCTGACTTTCCAATCTTGGCTTTTTTACCCGTTAAGAGCGCATACTTTTTGGAATCTGTGAGTAAACTGTAAATCACATCTGGAGGAGCTTTAAAATGAACCTTTTGTTTTATTGTTTTGCACATCTTCTACCTCCTGAGATTTCTATTCTGGTCGATAAATATTCATCATAGCGCCAGTCGCAAAAGCTTTCGACTCAACCAATTTAAGATACAAAGGCTTCTCTAACTTCTGAAACAATCCAAAGCCACGTCCGGTAGCCACGGGATGCGTAGCAAGCCAGAACTCATCAACAAGGCCGGTCTGCACCAAATTCTGCGTGAACTCAACACCACCATGGGCAATCAAGTCCTTATCTATTTGCTTCTTAAGATCTGCAAGGCCCTCAGCCATATCCCCGATCACCTTTGCATCGGCCCAACCCTTCGCGCTTGTGACTTGAGAAGGATCAAAACCTTTTCTTGAAAAAACGATTTTAGGAATTTCATTCATGTGGTTCGCAAGAGCTCCACTCGCCGTGGGCCAAAAAGAAGAAAGCTGAGTAAAAGCTTTTCGTCCCATCAAATGAGCTCCCGCATTTCCAATTTTTCCAGCCAGCCAAGCAGCTCCTTCAGGGCTTCTTGATTTAGAAAAATCGACCTTTTCCTCGGATGACTCAATAAATCCATCGATCGAAACAGAAATTCTCAAAATTAATTTTCCCATCAGACCTCCCCAAGCTGTACGATTTGTATATCATATCTTTTTAGATGACATGGGCAAGGGGGATCATTTGATATACTGGTTTGGGCAAGCTTTAGAAAATTACTACGGTCCTTTTCGACTTTTGACATCTCACTTATTTCTTGGCGGCTTGAGCACTATTCTCTGTTTTGCTCTGACACTTTACCTTCTTCCGCGATTGATGGGTTTACTTCCTACAGACCGTGGTCGTGCGCACGCTATTCAAAGTGGTGCTTCAAAAGGAAAGCCCACTGGTGCCGGAGTTATTTTTGTTTCGATTTTCACTGTCGTTCAACTGATCCTGCTTCCTCCTTCATTGCAAGCTTGGGGAATTTTACTGGTCACTTTCTTAGAAATGCTTTCGGGTTACTTTGACGATAAATCCGTCGATTCCTGGGGAGAATATCGAAAAGCCTTGTTAGATGCTGTCCTGGCGATTGGCGCCGCCATGCTACTTTGTGAAATGCAAGACGTGCAAATGTGGCTGCCGTTCACTACGACAACATTTATGATTCCACCGATTGTTTTTATTCCTCTGGGAGCAATTCTAATATGGACCTCTATCAACTGCACCAATTGCAGTGATGGAGTTGATGGGCTTTCGGGAACTTTATCCGTTCTCGCATTTGCGACTCTCGGTGCGCTTTTGTATTTCGTGATCGGTCACAAAGACGTTGCCACTTATTTACGTCTTCCACACTCGCAAGACGGCGCTGTCTGGGGCATCATGGCTTTTTCGATGGTCGGATGTATTCTGGGTTATCTCTGGTACAACGCCAATCCGTCTATTCTGTTGATGGGTGATGCTGGTTCACGCGCTTTAGGTTTCTTACTTGGAGTTTTCGTTATCAAGTCCGGCAATCCATTTACGATTTTCATTGTCTCTGCCGTTTTGCTGGTCAATGGCGGAACTGGCTTAGTGAAGGTCGCCTTGTTAAGATTTTTGAAGCTGTCATTGTTTCGAACAATTCGTTTTCCGTTGCATGATCACGTTCGACATAACAAGGGATGGTCCAACACCCAAGTGCTTGTGCGGTTCTCATTGATTCAAGCGATGATCGTGATTGTCCTTCTTGTCAGTTTGTTGAAAGTTCGTTAGCGGGTTTTATCTTTCTTAAGAATTTGAAATATGACGGCGCTCTTTAGAAAAGATAAACTCGCAATAATCACGTTACATTGGGAGAAACCATGAGAAAATTAATCGTTATTTCATTCCTCACTCTCGATGGAGTCATGCAAGCTCCAGGTGGTAAAGACGAAGATACCAGCGGCGGTTTTAAATATGGTGGATGGCAAGTGCCGTTCTGGGGTGACGAAGATGACGATGGTTTACCTCAGGATATTGGCAAAGCAGGTGCTCTGCTCATAGGCCGCAAGACGTATGATATTTTTGCTGCCTATTGGCCAACAACTGGCAAAGACATTGCGTGGATCGGTCCCTTCATGAATAACACCATTAAATATGTCGCCTCTAAAACACTGAAAAATACCGAATGGCAAAATTCGGTTTTGCTAAAGGGCGATACCGCAGAGGCTGTTGCTAAACTTAAACAAGAACCTGGAAATGATATTTATATGTTTGGCAGTGGTGATTTATGCCAGACACTCATGCAACACAAACTGATCGACGAATATTTTTTAAAGATCTATCCAATTACACTGGGCGGAGGCAAACGTCTTTTTCTGCCCACTGGCCCCAAACAAGATTTAGAACTTTTAAAATCTAAAACATCAAAAATGGGCGTCTTCACAGCCACGTACAAAGTAAAGAAGTAAATCTGGAGGAAACATGCCTAACAAATTCAAAGTCGGCGATCACGTCGCTTGGAATTCTGAAGCAGGACGAGTGAGTGGCAAAATCATCGCCGTCCATTCCAAAGATTTCACTTACAAGGGCTACAAACACCACGCTTCCAAAGAAGATCCTCAATACGAAATCAAAAGTGACAAAACGGATCACGTCGCGGCTCACAAAGGCGGTGCCTTAAGAAAGGTCGCTAGCAAGCGAAAGCAGTAAGCCTGCCGTTTTTTACGGTGGGCCATTCAACTCGCACAATTGAAGAATTTGTAGAACTCCTTCACGCAGGTGATGTGGAGTTGGTCATTGATGTCCGCCGAGTTCCCAGATCCCGAACAAATCCGCAATATAACAAAGACGCTCTTCCAAAAAACTTAAAGCCATTTAAAATCGGTTACCGTCATATTGCAGAACTAGGCGGCCTTCGCAGCAAACCTAAAGACGTCTCTTCAGAAGTAAACGGCTTCTGGGAGAATAGTAATTTCCATAACTACGCAGACTATGCCCTTTCGGATGATTTTCATGAGGGATTTGCAAAACTGATCGAGTTAGGACGAAAAAAGCGTTGCGCCATCATGTGTTCCGAGGCCGTTTGGTGGCGCTGTCATCGTCGAATTATTTCTGACTATCTCTTAGCCCACAAAGAAACGGTCTTTCATCTTATGGGAAAAGACCGTGTTGATGCCGCGAAACTTACGGAAGGGGCCCGTGTGAAATCACGCAACAAGGTCACCTATCCTCTTAAGTAAAAAACTTTTATTTTTCTAAAAGAGCTTTCAGTCTCTGCAAATCTTTTTCAACCGTCGCTGCATCTTTTGCAAACTCTGCATCTGACATTTGAGGCGAACGAAAGAGCGTAAAGATCACCTCACTGCCATCGCCATTTCGCACCACTCTTAAAGGATTATGAAAAACTTCGCCGGAGGGCAAAGTGACATCATGATCAATGACTCCAAAGGAATTTGGCGCGGCAAACTTCACTTTGACTTTTCCCATCGGAGAATCCGCTATCCATTCATCACCGGATTTCTGCATCGAAGATCGACTCAAACCTTCTGCCCATTGAGGTAAATTCGCAGGGTTTGCCGCAAATTTATAAACTTCATCTGTGGGGCGACGAATCGAAACGCTGATCTGTCTTGCAGGAAAAATCATATGCATCCTTTCATTTACACTCGCCATAGAAGTTTAGCTAAATAAGAAAAGCCAGTCACGCTGGCCTTTACCAATATTTTTCAGCGGGACGAATCTCAATGGCTCCGCCAAGTCGCGCGGCAGGAATCTTCGCAGCTAATGCAAAAGCCGCCTCCATATTTTCGGCTTCAAAAACACAGTACCCACCGACACCTTCTGAAAGATAAGTTCCATTCTTTACATCCACTTTTCCGTCGCGCACTTGCACTGTCCTCGCAGCATTTGGCAATCCCAATGGTAATCCTGCAGTCAGACCCACTGTTTTATTGAACTCTGCATAGTCCGCATAAATTCTTTTTTGTTCTTCCGCAGGAAGAGCATTCCAGCGCTCCGATCCAGGAAGAGGTGTGGTTCCCTGATAAATTAAAAGTACGAACTGCATAAAGCCTCCTAAAATTGATTAGTTATTTCAGCGATTTATGACATAATTCAAAAATATCTATATATTCTTGTCACATTTCATCTCGCTCGTTCGTCATGGGTATGACGAATCAATAAAGACGAATGTGACAAAGAAAGTTCGAGAAAATTGAAGATGGATAAAAAAGAGTGGCTCGCCAAAAATTTTGAAGAACGTCGAAGTCACCTCAAAGCCGTAGCATATAGAATGCTGGGTTCCACCGGCGAAGCTGAAGACGCCGTTCAAGAAACATGGACACGACTTCAATCTGAGTCAGACCAAATTGATAACCTCAATGGATGGCTTACAACCGTGGTCGCCAGAGTTTGTCTTGATATGCTTCGCTCTAAGAAATCAAAACGCGAAGAACCACTCGATGATGAAATTTCAGAACTTCCAAGTGACGGTTCAGAAAATCCTGAAACCAATTTTATTCTCGCAGACGCCGTTGGTCCCGCGCTCTTGTTAGTTTTAGACACACTGACACCCGCTGAGCGAATTGCTTTTGTGCTTCATGATCTTTTTGATTTATCATTTGAAGAAATCGCTCCAATTATTGATCGCACTGAAGAAAACGCAAGGCAGCTTGCAAGCCGTGCCAGAAAAAGAATTCGCGGCGCCAAAAATTCCAAAGAGGATTCAGATCGCCAACGGGAAATCGTAAGCGCTTTTTTGGCGGCCTCCAGAGAAGGTAATTTGAATGCACTGATCAAACTTCTTCATCCAGATGCGACTTTGCGAGCTGATGAAACAGCCGTTAAAGTGGCAGAAGCCAACAAAGCCAAGGGAGCTCCGCAGTTTAAGAAAGAAATCAAAGGTGCTCATAACGTGGCTGATACAATGAACGGAAAAGCTGCTGCGGCTCAATTGGCTCTGATCAATGGATTTGCGGGTGCTACTTGGGCTCCGGGTGGAAAACCTGTTGTGGCTTTCCGTTTCTCTGTCGTGGATGACAAAATTGCGGATATTGAAATTGTTATGGATCCAAAAAACCTAAACACAACAACAATTGAAATTATTGAATCAAATAGCGGGAGATAATCATGAATATTTTCTTGTGGGTTCTTCAAGTCCTTTTAGCTCTTCACACAGCGGTAGGTGCTGTATGGAAGTTTTCGCATTCGGCTGAACAGACAATGCCGTCTTTAAAAGCGATTCCTTCCGGTGTATGGATGGGAATGGCCATTCTTGAACTTATTTGCAGCGTGCTTTTAATTCTTCCTGTCTTAAATAAGTCGTGGGGAATTTCTACTTCTGTCGGTGCAATCATCATAGCGGCAGAAATGCTTCTTTTCTGCGGATTGCATCTTGTTTCCGGTGAAGAAAATTTTGGCCCGATGGTTTACTGGCTTGTCGTTGCAGCCATCTGTGCGTTCATCGCCTATGGCCGACTTGTTTTAAAACCGTTCTAATTATTTAGCTTTGGCTTTGGATTTTTTCGCAGAATTCAAAGCCACGGCTTCTTTAATAAGAGCCTTCAAGGCTTTTTCGTTGATCTTATCACCCTCTTGAAAATCAATGGCTCGTCTTGTGTTTCCTTCAAGACTTGAATTGAAAAGTCCCGAAGGATCTTTTAAAGAAGCGCCTTTGACAAAAGTCATCTTCACAACACTTTTATAGGTTTCACCAGTGCAGATGATTCCATTGTATTCCCATACAGGAACACCTCTCCATTTCCATTCCTCAACAATGTCCGGCTCAGCGGCTTTAACGATTTTACGGATTTGACTCAGCATTTTACCGCGCCAGTCGCCAAGCTCTTTGATTCTAGCGTCAATCATTTTGGCAGGAGAAACGTCTTTAGATGATTCAGTCTTTTTCATAAGTTAGCTCCACAGATGACTTTAACAATACCCCTTGTTCGCTATAAAGTTGAATTGTTTTCAGCGCTTCGCAGAACCCTATTTCATTAAAATGGCGTCTAGGGTATAAAGAGTTACGAATTTGATGTTGGATCTGGATGTCTTGCCGAGTTTCTTTCCCGGCCAGATCCGTAAAAATCAAAGGATGAAAGAAACCTCATTCACGGCATTTGCCAGGAGGTTTCTGTGTCTTACAAAAAATCCACTCTCACAATGTTTTTACTAGCGCTAATGTTTTCGCACTCTGCTTTTGCTGCAGAGACGATTGTTGTTTCGCGCAAGACCGGCGTCTTTTCACAAAATGAAATACAAACGTCATTTACTGTCGAATGGCGTCCACCCGCTTGCGATCCGGATACGTCCTATGATTGCGGTGCTGACACTGTCGATCAGGTCCCAGGTCATCAGTGTCGCTTTCGTGTTATCTTTCCGCTCGTGGCACCAAATGCATTAAATTATTCAGACTATGGATTAAATCCTCTAGCAAATCTTCCTAGAGATCCCGGAGTTTATGATGCGACTCCAGATATCTGCGCTGGTGCTCTGAATAAATGGAAACAATCTTTGCCTAACGACGGCCTGATCCACTACGAGATCACAACCGTCGATGTGCAATCATATTTCTGGAAGTATCCAAATGGAGTGATGGACAGTTCGAGTGCAGTTTGCATGAGAGCTGATGACTATTACGAGATATTAAATCTTCACGGTATCGGCGAAGAAAATGCGCAACCAACGACAAGCGTCTTAACGGCTGTTGATAATTCATTGTGCGCGAATATTGTAAAATAAAGAGATCGTCTGGAAGGAGAAGAAAAATTCTCCTTCCATCTTATTTACTAATTCCAGTTATCAATCTTCACATCAACAGGTGAAGGTTGGCCTTTTCCTTTTTCGACCAAGTCTTTAAGGCTCATCATAAAAATGGCCCATTTCATACTACAATGACCCATGAACTCGACTTCTTCTTTCCAATTACGGTGACCGAAAAGCACGATGGCGTATTCACCTTGTTGGGAAAGATCAAAGGTGATATCCGTGCCGATCCACTCCGCAGGACCTTCTGTACAACGCCACTGCACCGTACGATCTTGAGATTGTTTCATCACCTTCATACGCATGGAACCCTTCACTTCCCCTGAAGGAGTTTTGAAAACAAAGACTATTTCTTTACCTTCATCTGCAGCTCCGGAAACTTCGCGTGTCCACCAATTAGAAAGACCTTCTAACGTTGTCAATGCCTTATAAACATCGTGAACCTGTGCTTTGATACCGACTCTATGAATAATATTTGCCATAGATAACTCCTTCGTACTTTTAAGGTAAAATATTTCACTTGCTTTTTGCAAGTGAATTTCATAAAATGGTCTCGACATGGTAAAAAAGAAACAATTGCGCTCTCACTGTCCGATCAATTTTGGGCTGGAAGCCTTTGGTGACAAGTGGACCCTTCTTATTCTTCGAGACATCGTCTTTCGAGGAAAAAGAACCTATGGTGAATTTCTGAAATCCGAAGAAGGATTCGCCACAAATATCCTGGCTTCGCGCTTAGAACAACTTCTCGAAAATGGTATTCTCAAAAAAGAACCTAGCACCGAAGATGCCAGAAAGGATTCCTATTCCCTAACGGAAAAAGGTTTGGACTTAATTCCATTGTTATTTGAAATGGTTTTATGGAGTTCCAAGTACGATCGACATTCCGAAGCCCATAGAATTCCTAAATTGGTAGAGCTTATCAAAAAGAACAATCGAAAAATCAGCGAAGAGGTTCGCGAGAAGGTTCTGCGCGGCGAAGCTATCGTGAAATACTATCTGGAGAAATAAAAAAGGCACAGGAATGACCCCATGCCTCTTCACTTCATTTGCCTGAAAATTATTTGCGCTTAAACAACTGCTTCACTGTTGAAGAATATGGTTGAGCAAAGAACGCAAGATAGATCATCAAAAGTCCCATAATAACAGCCAATGGAACTCCACTTGGTGCCATGAATGCGTGAACAAGGAAGATGTTCAAAACAATTGGCGCAAGGACGACAAGTGCCAATGGAACAAACCATCCAGCCAAAAGAAGGAAACCACACACACTCTCAGTTAATTTTAAAAGCGTGAAGAAGTAACCAGAAGCCGCAAGACCCGTATTAAAAGTCACAAGACGTTCAGGAAGATCTGGTGGAGGCGGAATCAAGTTAAAAAGTCCAGCTAGGCCGAATACAAAAAAGATCAGACCCAAAAGAATACGTGCAATCATTGGTAGTTTGGCTTTCATGATGAAAAGTCTCCTTTTGTATATCTCACGATAATTTTAAGACGTCGGCAACAAAACTCTTACAGTCGTACCATGATCAACGCTCGAATCGATGGAAATCTGCCCATGAATCTTTTCGATAAACCCTAAAGTGAAGTTCATACCCAAGCCAAAACCCTCCTCACCGATTTGCCTTTGACGGCCCCGGTTGAGAATTTGGTTTACCGTTTCTGCCGTCATACCTCTTCCTTTATCAGCAACCAGGATCTCTACAAAGTTCTCTCGGGCGAACAATGAAACTTCAATAAGGGACTGTGACGGACTGTAACGGATGGCATTGGATAAAAGGTTTCTAAAGATAGATTCGATCGCAAAGCGAGAACACTTAACACTAAGACCTTTCGTAGGAATTGTTTTTTGCAATTGTATATTTTTTTGCAAAATCTGCGGCGACAATTGCGACCAAGCCGCATCCAAACAAGCTTCAAGATCTTGCGTCTCAAGATGGTCTTCGTCTTGAGTCCAAGCTAGAATATTTCTCAAAAGTGAAACGGCGCCATAGTTTGCCTGCTGAATCGTTTCTAACCTTGAAACCAGGTCCTGCTGCTGTTTTGCTTCTGCAAGCTCACGAGTATTTCGCAAAAGAATATTGACCGAAGATAAAGCTCCCGTCATATCGTGAGAAAGAACAGTCTGGATGCGACGGTTGAAATCCGTCATTCGCAGAATCTCGGTATTGAGCTCGCGTAAGATCGCGTTACTTTCCTCCAAATCCCGATATAGTTCCATGATCCGATCGACGTCATTTAAGACGTAAACCGAAGCTTTATGTTCTCCGGTGGAATCCTTAATGCCGTGATAGAAAATCTGATAAGTTTTGTCGGCGATCTCTACCGTATCAGGATTTTCAATGATTTTTTCGAGAGTTTTATAATTTCGGGCCGGCTTTCCCAGATCTCGATTGTGTAAATTCAAAAGCTGGTAAGCCGCGTGATTCAAATCCCAAAGCTCCCCTCGGGCGGTCAAGGTGATCACAGGACTAGGTAAATCTTTAAACACACGTTCTTGCGCCAAAGTTTTGATGTCTAAAAATTCCAAACGAGTCACCACAAAATAAAACATGAAAGCCATTGGCCATGCATATGCCGAACTTAACTGCATCATGAACATGTCTTTAATGATGTAGCGGGCGTAAATCTCTTTGCTAATATGAAACAATCCGCCCAGGGCAAAAAGAATGGCGTATCTTCGCATCACACCTTTCTTCTGAAAGATTGTGAGAAAATAAAAAATATAGATTCCTGACAAACAGAAGATGGAATACTTCAGGAAAATAAACATAACCGGACCGAAGCTGTAACTGAGAAAACCGAAGTTTCCAGGCATTTCGGCAAAATTATAAAGTATTAGTTTCCCTGCAAAAGGAAAATTCAGCAGGGCTGCAATCGAGGAGACTATGGTGACGACAGGAATGACATAAAGAAGAAATGACCACTTTTTCCACCTCTCCCAGTGTTCCCGATAAAAGACAACCCATGCCATTAAAAACCAGTTTGGCGGCACAATTGCAACCAAGGCAGGACGAAGTCTCGTTAAAAATGCTCGCGTGTCGAAATCATCAACAACGAAGATAAGTAAAAGCAAGAACATCCAAAGGACGTAGATAACCTGATTGATCAAAAGAATTCGATGCAAAAAAGATCGTCTATAGGGCCAGATCTTTACCGCTAAAACGGCACAAAGAACCAACGTCAAAATGATTGAACAATATGTCACAAGAAACATGAAAATATTTTTACATGTTTCCCAACTTCGTTCAAACTTTCCCTAGAGAGAGGGACTTATGCGGGCAAGAATAAAAAAACTAGACGGACACCATTTCCAATTTGACGTTCGAGGAATGCATGGGGACATCGACGTGACTCCGCCGGAGGTGAAGGCCCAGGGTCCGTCACCTAAAGAACTTATTCTTTCAGCTCTTTGCGGTTGCACCGGCACTGACGTCATCGACTTATTGGCGAAATTTCAAGTGACTTATGACAGTCTTGAGTTGGAAGCAAAAGCTCCCTTGACCGACAAACATCCCAAAGTCTTTTCACGTATTGATTTGAGCTATTTTGTAAACGGAGCCTCTGTGGATCCAACCAAGGTCATTGAAGCGGCCAAGCGTTCAACTCATCAGTACAGCGGAACCGCAGCCATGCTTTCCAAAGCTTGCCCAATCTACTACACCGTTCACGTTAATAATGAAAAAGTGGCCGAAGATCAGGTTCACTTTGAATAGTTAACTTTCAACGAAAGCCTTTAGACGATGAAGAGACTCATCCCATTGGCTTGAGATCAAATTCAAATAGTCTTGCATATCGCGAAGCGGACGAGCGTCCAGTTCAAAAAGAGTTTCTCGTCCTAAACGGATGCTTTTCACAAGTCCCACATCCTGAAGAACACGCAAGTGCTTCGTGACAGCCTGCCGAGTGATCTTTGAATTTTCCGCGAGGTCTGAAATCGAATGCGACTCACCGTCGATGAGTTTTTTCACCAGATAAAGGCGCGTTTCATCTCCTAAAGCCGCAAAAACTTCAGCGGCACTATGATTTCTGCGCAAGATAAGCCTCGATATTTTTCATTTGCTCAGCCCATCCACCGTCGTTCATTCTGAATGCTAACGCACGTCGATCTGCAGGTACTTTTTCAAAACCAGATTCTGTCACCGTCAGCAGCGTTCCCCGGGCGGTCTTTTCCAAATGAAATTCCACAAGAGTCGGAGTTTCTTTTGAATAATCAATGTCCGGCTCTACAGCGTAAGGATGCCAAGTGAATGAAAAATATCTTTCCGGCTCCAATTTCTGGATGATGACTTCCCACTTTAGATGCTCATAACCCGGATACAAGATGCGTCCCACGGCTGGTTTGCCAGCTACAAAAGGAGTTTCAATTTTTACGCGAAACCATTCACCAAACTCATGGTGATCCGTAAGAGCTTTCCAAACTCGGGCAACAGGAGCTTTGAGTTCAATCTTTTTTTCAATACGATTTTCCATTATGCAACCTCCTGGATGCATAATAATCCCTAGCTATAAATATGCAACTATTAAGTTGCATATTCGCTTTCTATTGTAAAAACACAAACAGTTAGAAATCGGAGAAAGGTATAAATATCTAATAAAATTAATATGTTGCTTACAAATAACGGAGGCCTTGCGTTACATCCTATTAAGGATATATAATATCCTTAATTAACCAGAAAGAGGTCTGCCGTGAGCATTCGTTTAAATTATCCACAGTTGTCTTCAGAAGCATATCAAAGCTTACTCGCACTTAGTGAAACGCAAAAAAATTATTCCATTGATCGAAGTTTGATTGAACTAGTGAAGATTCGAGTCTCTCAACTCAATGGTTGTTTGTTCTGCTTAGATCTTCACATCAAAGAAGCCCGCACTTTAGGTGAACGAGAACTGCGCATCCATCATTTGTCGATATGGCATGAATCCAGCTTGTTTACCGAGAAAGAGAAAGCGGCCTTGGAGTGGGCTGAACTATTGACTCGCTTTAATTCCAAGGGCGTTGAAGATGCGGAGTTCGACAAAGCTCGCACTTTCTTCTCTGAAAAAGAACTTTCTGATTTGACCTTTGCAATCGGTATTATAAACATGTGGAATCGCTTCGGTGTGGCCTTCAGAAACAAACCCGGCTCCCTAGATAAAATTTTCGGAGTGGATAAAATAGGATTGGTATAATGGTACTTCGCAATCAGGTCGAATGGGCTCTTCATTGTTGTAGTGTGCTAACGGGACTTCCTCCGGATCAGTACATTTCAACCAAAGACCTGGCGGAGTTTCATGGAGTTCCGAAGGAATATCTTTCCAAAGCTCTCCAATCTTTGGCGCAAGCGGGCCTCGTGCAAACCACACTGGGGCCTACGGGCGGTTATCGATTGGCAAAACATCCCAAAGATATTTCTTTCTTGGACATCGTAGAAGCTGTCGAAGGTCGGCGCCGCACTTTCAACTGCATGGAGATTCGCAAAAACAACCCTTGCCTAAAAAAATCCGACAAGATCTCCGGAGTCTGTGTTGTCGCTCGGGCCATGAATAAAGCTGACGACGCCTGGAGAAAAGAACTTCAGTCTATGACACTCGAAATGCTGGCCCAAGATGTGATTGATTCAGTTCCACAGGATGTTCTTCAGCGCAGTGCTGAGTGGCTGTCTTCGCGCCGTTAAATTGCTCAGACGCAGAGCTGTTTTAATACAAGCTGCAATTTTCCTAGAGAGATTTAAGCTTTTCTCAAAAGTTTATTTCTCGAAAGGACAATTTATGAAAACTATTTTCTTTGCAACAGTATTGGCAGTTTCGCTCAGTGGCCCCCTCGCTCACGCTGCTGGCGACAAAAACTCAAAAACAAAAATGGGCAAAATGGATAAGATGGAGTGGACAACCACTCAACGCGAGAATATGGCGAAGATGCATGAAAATATGGCGACCTGTCTGCGCTCCAATAAAGCGGTTAACGATTGTCGAGCAGAAATGAAAACTTCCTGCAAAGATATGGGAAAAGACGGTTGCCCGATGATGATGCATGATAAAATGATGCACGAAGAATAAAATCAAAGACCGCGTCGAATTCCTATTCACGCGGTCTGCTTCTTTAAGATAGAAGCTTTTTTATAGCCTCAGTCGGTCTGCCGATCACCGCTTCGTCATTTTTGATCACAATGGGTCTTTCCATCAAATGAGGATGCTTTAAAAGATACTTCACGACTTCCTCGACGGAATTCGTATCGAAATTAAGCTTCTTATAGTCCTCTTCTTTTGTGCGAACGATATTGGCGAGAGGCCCCTTCAGTTTTTCAATAATATCTCTGAGTTCCGCCTCGGTGGGATTTCTTTTTAAATACTCCACGATTTCGGGCTCTACGTTGTGATCTTTCAGAAGGCTAAGAACTTCACGGCTCTTACTGCACTGAGGATTGTGATAAATGATCCAGTTGTCCATAAGATGAAAATTTTATTTGAGAAAGAAAAAGAAAGACCAGAGCAAAGGCCCTGGTCTTTTATGAAGAAAAACTATTTACCAACTACAGAAGCCAAAGCGGCTTCGTAGTTTGGTTCATTCACGATTTCAGACACTTGTTCACAGTAAAGAACTTTATTGTCTTCAGAAAGTGTAACCACGGCTCTGGAAAGAAGACCCGCCAAAGGAGAATCTTCAATTTGCAAACCCCAGTCTTTGCCGAAGGAGCTTCTGAAAGAAGAAATCGTTTCGCAGTTCTTGATACCTTCAGCACCGCAGAAGCGAGCTTGCGCAAATGGAAGATCTGCAGAAATATTCAAAACAACAGTGTTGTTAAGCTTTGCCGCTTCTTGATTGAATTTTCTTACTGAGGCTGCACAAGTTCCTGTATCAACGCTTGGGAAAATATTAAGAACTTTTTTCTTTCCCGCGTAAGAAGACAATGTCACTTCAGACAAATCGTTTTTCACGAGTTTAAAATCTTTTGCTGCAGAGCCTTTTTCAGGAAGTTGACCCGATGTATTGACTGCATTTCCTTTAAGTGTGATTTTCGCCATTGCAAACTCCTTTAGAGATGGATCAACAATACCTGTTCTTGGTTTACTTGCAAATTGAAAGATTTTGGCTCCAACTCACAATGGATTTATAAGAAGTTTTATCGCCCGCACGCAATACAGACCAATAACGCGCCCCACCTCTCCAAGCATCACTCACTTTACCTGCAATACGTCCATCGCGACCGACCCAACGGTCTAAGATACGGACACCACAGCTTAAGTTCTTTAACGGATCATGAAGGTCTTGCGCTGTTTTAAATCCACAACCATAGGCATTGCCGCTTTCAATCGAGATTTGCAGAAGGCCTCGACTGACAACGCGTTTGCCGCTGCTGTCTGTAAATGATTCTGTGTACGAAGAATTGGTGTTGAAATTACTTTCAAAACGAACCATCGAAGAAATCAAAAACGTCCAGTACTGTTTGCGTTGAGCATAAGAGAGATTTTTGTATTTCGGACAAAACAAACTCGCATCTGCCGGAATAACGTCCAAAAGATTTTGTCCAAGCTTATCCAACTCGCGATCAACATGAGCAGTCCACTCTTTTCCCTTGGACGTTTTGCTCTCCCAAAGGGGGATCACTTCACGTAGAGGGTCTACAGATGTCGAGGGAGGAGGTGTTGTCGTTGTTGGTGGTTGAGGAGTTTCCGTCGAAGAATTTGAAGACGAATCCGAAGTCGTCGGTGGTCTTTGCGCCATGGAGCACGCAGTGTTTGTGATTAGTAAACTAGCCATTAAAATTGTGATTTTGTATGTGGTGTTTTTCATAAGTACCGCATCGGCAGAAAATCACCGTGCTTTACTGTTGAAAAAACTGTCGAAATTTTAGCCCTCTTTCATTCGAGAAATTGATTATTTTCTGTTCGCAAAGCCAACGATCCCGACGAGAGTCCAAAATAGTCGTTGACACTGATCATTAATGTATCTATAAAAGTTACATTAATTCAAACCGCACGGGCGTGAGGTCCCTCTTGAATTCCACTAAACATAGCAATTTTTCTTTGATCCTAGTTCTAGGAGCACTCACAGCTCTAAGTCCTTTTTCCATCGACATGTATCTGCCGGCATTCCCGAAGATGGCAGAGAGCCTGCATACGAGCGTTGCTGAAGTATCTTTATCTCTTTCAAGTTATTTCGTAGGCCTTGCTGTCGGACAACTTTTCTACGGACCTCTGCTAGACCGATTCGGTCGCAAAAAACCTCTTTATATCGGATTGCTCGTTTATATTTTGGCGACGATCGGCTGCTTAACTTCTCATTCTGTAGATACGCTTGTTGTCTTCCGCTTTATCCAAGCGCTTGGCGGTTGCGCTGCCAATGTTGCTGCGATGGCCATGGTGCGAGATTTCTTTTCACCTAAAGAAAGTGCCAAAGTTTTTTCGTTGCTGATGTTGATTCTGGGAGTATCTCCCCTGCTGGCTCCTACGGCTGGTGGTTATCTTGCAACAGCCTTCGGATGGCAGTCTGTTTTTGTCGTACTCACGGTGATTGGTACCTTAATGTTGGGCATTTCGATTTTCTATCTGCCTCACGGATATGAACCTGATAAATCCCATTCGTTACATCCCGGACTTATTCTAAAAAATTATCTTTCAATTATTAAAGATCCACAGTTTTATACGTACTCTGTGGCAGGTGCCTTGGCTTTCTCGGGATTGTTTGTTTATCTTGCCGCCTCTCCGACAATTTTCATGGAAATCTTTAAAGTCAGTGAGCAAGTTTACGGATGGATCTTTGCATTGTTAGCGGCAGGATTTATTGGAGCCAGTCAATTCAACATTGTTCTGCTTCGCAAATTCAGCAATGAAAAAGTTTTGCTAGCGGCTTTGGGCGGACTCACTTTGATGGGTTTTGCATTTTTTGCCGGAGCTTTGAGTGGATGGTATGGAATCGCCGGCACCATTGGGATCTTGTTCTGCTATCTTTCTTGCGCAGGACTTGCGAATCCCAATGCGGCGGCTTTGGCCTTAGCACCTTTTGCGAAAAATGCCGGAAGCGCTTCTGCTCTTGTCGGATTTTTACAAATGGGAATCGGAGCTTTGGCTTCTGTCAGCGTTGGAATTTTAAAAGCTCAACAGCTTTTACCAATTGCAGCGATTTTCACAGTGTCTTCACTTTTAGCCTTAGGAACACTTGTGTGGGGAACACGAAAAATCTCCCACAAAGTAGAAGTGGGCCCTGAAGACACCGGCATCATCGCGCATTAATCATTCGTTATGAAAGATGATGTCTTCTTCCTCGGGATGTCTATCAAACCAGCTTTCGGCGTAAGAACAGCTTGCAATCACTTTTACATGCTCTTCCTTAGCTTTTCGTAAAGCTTCGCGCATCAGCTGATCTGCAACATTTTTTCCGCGAGCAGGTGGCGGGACTTCGACTCCAAGAATATCCATGGAGTTCTGTGGACCGCGACGATAAAGAAGAACGGCTTCACCGCCTTCCACCTGGGCGCTAAACTTTTTGTCCTGGATTCTTTGGATTTCCATAAGAACAACTCCTCTTTTTTGTACTTCCATTGTCCGCTCCCTTGGATAAAAAAGCAAAACTCCAACCCTTGCCTCCTGGCAAAAGACCTTCGGCCGAAATAATATTTGACTGGGCTTTAAACTTGCCACATAACCCATGCCTGAAAGCTAGGGGTGCTATCAAGAAATTGATGGCTGAGAAACACCCTTTGAACCTGAAAGAGATAATGCTCGCGCAGGGAAGCAAGTAATGGTGTTGCCATGACTTCCTCCTGCCATAGGAGAACCCATGGGAAAAAAATTATTACTTGTTCTTTTGCTACACACTTCGTTTGCAAGTGCACAATCAGAAATTTCAACGATTCGAATTACAGAACCCGCTGGTCCTGTCTCGCTGGACGTTTCTGGATTTAATGACACTCCCGAAAAAGAACTTCCTCTTTCATCCGTTTCTATTTCTTCAAATAAAATGGCAGACAACGGTTTTCACCGTCTTTCCGATGTCACATTGATAGATGCTTCAACCACGAATAGCTACAATGCCACTGGATATTGGGATTATCTTTCCGTGCGCGGCTTCACTCTTGAAAATCGTTATAACTTTTTAAGAGAAGGTCTTCCTATCAGTGCGGAAACGTCGATCGGTCTTGATAACAAAGAACGCATTGAAATTTTAAAAGGGCTTAGTGGCATTCAAGCTGGGGCTGCTTCACCAGGAGGAATGGTGAACTATATCGTAAAACGACCCACGGAAAAACCTCTTCGAGTTCTAAATACTGAAATCAGTGAGCGCGGAAATTTGTTAACGGCTGCTGATGTGGGTGGACGCAGTGAAAATAAAAAATTTGGTTATCGAGTCAACCTCGCTCACGAGAATCTGGAACCACAACTTAAAAAGACCTCCGGCCAACGAACTCTTGTGGCGTTAGCGGGTGATTGGCGTTTGGACAATAACAACCTTTTTGAAGCAGAAATCGAATGGTCTGAAAGATCTCAACCAAGCCAAGCTGGATTCAGTCTTTTAGGAAACAAACTCCCCAATCCGGCAGATCCAACTTTGAATTTAAATAATCAACCCTGGACCAAACCTGTGGAGTTTAAGGGTCTCACCGGCACGATGAAATTCACAAAAAATCTGTCAGCTCCGTGGAGTTGGACTGTGATCGCGGGTGCTCAAGATCTTTCCACCAATGACCGCTTGGCGTATCCTTTCGGATGTAGCGCCGAGGATAACTATGATCGCTATTGCTCCGATGGAACGTATGACCTTTATGATTATCGCAGTGAAAACGAAAGTCGCAAAACTTATGCGGCAAAAACCGCTCTCCAAGGCGATGTTGTAACGGGTGCCTTTCAACATCAAATTTCCGTAGGAATATTGGGCAGCTCTATGCGCGAGCGCTTTCAAAAACAAGCTTACAATTATGCAGGGACGGGCAATGTCCAAGGCACCGGCATCGGCACAGCGAATCCAACTTTGAATGATGAAAATACCAATCGCGATACTTCCAATTATGAACTCTTTTTGTCTGATGCTTCTCAGTGGGGAAAATGGAAAAGTTGGTTGGGCCTTCGTTACACAAACTTAAACCGCGGAAGTTTCCGGACGGATGGATCACGCGCTCTTTCTTACACACAAAATTTTGCCACGCCATGGGCAGCTCTTTCTTATAACTTTGAAAATATTTTAGCCTATGCAAGTTATGGTCAGGGATTGGAGTCTTATGTCACTCCCAACAAAGACGGTTATGACCACCGCGGAGAATTTGTTCCCGATGTAGTGAGTAAGCAATTCGAAGTGGGACTTCGTGGAGGCAAAGAACTCAACTGGAGCATCGCTGCCTTTCAAATCACGCGTCCTCAAGTTATCGATCAAAAACCCAACTATCAAATTGATGGTGAAGCCGAGCACAAAGGCCTTGAAGCGCAAATTTCTTCACAGTGGGAACGATGGGATATAAATACTTCCTTAATGACACTTGAAGCCGTTCGCAAAGACAGTGTTCTTGATAAAAATCTCAACGGGAAAAAGCCGGTCAACGTCCCAGAGCAAACAGCTCGTCTGCAGTTAGGTTATAAAGTTCTTGAAATCAAAGGGCTTTCTTTAAACACCCGCTTGTCTCACGAATCAGAGCGCGCCGTACTTGCTGACAATAGCATCATGCTTCCGGCGTGGACTCGTTGGGATCTGGGGGCTTCTTACGCTCACACTTGGGATGATATGAAAATGCTGTGGCGCCTGTCGGTGGATAATGTCACTGATCAACGTTACTGGAAAGAGTCGCCAACTCAGTACGGACATATTTATTTGTATCCCGGAGAAGCTCGCAACGTTTATCTCAGTATGAGTGCATCACTCTAAAGGATTTTTTGCGATATCCGGAGGCCAGCGAGACAAATTGTAAGGGCGAAGCTTCGGTCCCAGCCAGTTTAAAACCTGATAGCTGACGAAATAACCCCACAAACAATCTCGCAAGGTTTGCTTCAAAATTCGTGGCAGCAACTGTCCTGCTGTCACATCACCAACGCCAACACGAAATCCGACAAGAACATAATTGGCAGTGGAGGTCGCAATTAAAAGCGTCCCAAATAAAAAAATTAAATTACGATCAATGGCTTCTTTTCTTTTCCAACCGCCAAGCCAGATAAAAAGGTAATAACCTAAAAGTGGTTTCACGGCGTTAGCAAGACCATGCAAGAAGATGATATCAGGTTCACGAATGCCTACGATATTCGAAGTCAGAACTTCCGCAAGAAGTTGTCCTGGAAAAACTCGTGGTCCCCACAAAAAGTACAACGGCAAACAGACGACGTAAGATCCATAGACGTAGAAAAATCCATCGTAATAAAATAAATGGTAGCTCAAAACTTTTGCGACAAACGCCAAAACGAAAGGCGCTACCCATGTCCACCATGCCATGCTTTTTTAGAACCAACCTTCTTTTTCAAAAAACTTGCGGCACTCTTTGGATTTTACAAAACCAATAAACTGCAAAGCGGCTTCTTTTCGTTTTGTCGATTTAGAAAGGGCCGTTCCACTAGAACGATAGATTGTCAGATTTTTCTCTGTAGGAATAATCTCTGCAATCTCCAAATTGCGGGTTCCCCAGATATTAAACACGAGCCAAGCATCAATGGACGGATCTTCCTTCCATTTCATTTCCGCATCCCCGGTATTCTTGGCGGCAAAAACAATATTCGCGCGGAATTTATTTAAAGCTTTGGCACTTTTAAGTCCGCCAACAATATCTTCCCACATGCCCACTTGTCCCGCACCATTGACAACTATGACCTTCAAAGGTTTTTCAACCAGGTCCTTGATGCCGTGAATCTTTTTGGGATTTTTAGGGCGAACCAAAATAGCGGAGGGCCTTAAATAGTGAGTCTCTATTGTTTGTGCATCCAGATTGGAAATCTTCTCCGCAAAAGAGTCCATCATATTTTCAGAGCCTGAATAAAACACATCCGCAGTTTCAGCCTGTCCCAACCATTTCTCTAGAGGACCTGCTGTCACGTTGACTTTGATTCCTTTTTCTTTTTCAAAAGCGGCGGCACAAGCTTTCATTGCCGGAGCCGGACCGCCAGGACCAAACACTTGAAGAGTTGTTTCTGCTTGAGCAGTGAGTGAAGTCAAAACTGAAAACAAAAGAACTTTAAACATTTTTAAATCCTTTAATGAATCCATCCTAAAAGAATAGCGCCTAGAGTTCCACTTGCAACCACAATCCAAAGTGAAACACCTTGAAGAAAAGGTTTTACTCCAACACTGCGGACAGTATTGCGAGTTAAGCTTAACCCAATTAGAAACAAAGTTAACACCAGCATTCTTTTTGCGACTTCATTCACGACATGTCCTACAGGTTGCAAGCTTGGAATCCAAGTTACAAGAGCCGCGGCAATTAAAAAGCCCAAAATGAACCAAGGCTTCTTCCCTTTTTGACGAGGACCTGCATCGTTTTGTTTGGAATAAAGATAGCCAACAAAAAACGCCACAGGAACGATCCACAAAGCGCGCGCCAGTTTCACCGTTGTGCCAACTTGCAGAGCCTCAGCCCCATACTGCATCGACGCTCCCACGACAGAACTTGTGTCATGAATAGCAAGAGCACTCCACAGACCAAACTGCGTCTGAGACAAATCAAAGAAATGCCCAAGCGGAGGAAAAATAAACAGCGCCAATGCATTCAACATGAAAACAGTTCCTAATGCTACAGACACTTCATGATGTTTTGCTTTAATAACAGGAGCCACGGCAGCGATGGCACTGCCTCCGCAAATGGCTGTTCCAACGGTAATCAAAACGGAGGTGTCTTTTTCTGTTTTATAGAGCTTTCCTAAAACAACGCCCATACCAAGAGCCAATGAAATTCCTGCAACGGTATAGCCAACTCCTTGCAAGCCCACTTTACCGATGACTTCAAGATTCATCCCGGCTCCCATCCCCATAACAGACAGACCTAAAAGGGAGTGAGTGATTTTACGTGTTTTATCAAGGTAAGGATTTCCGAGCCACATCGCCAGAACAACACCGGCTAAAAGCGCAACCCCGGAAGAAACAAATGGGGCCAGGCACAAAAGAGCGACAGCGGGAATAAGTATTTGAGCGAGCATATAAACCTCTTTGCTTGCTTAGATATTCCCTCACAATCATCATAAATACTAATATTATTACCTTATATCATATCAGAATTTCTGATATTATTTCTTCATCATGAATAACTATGATTTCCGTTTTAATCCTGAGCTTCTTTCCACCTTTCTCGCTGTTGCAGAAGCGGGACGAGTTTCCGCTGCTGCCAAGAGCCTTCATATTTCACAACCGTCCGTGACCTCGCACATTCGTCAGCTTGAGGAGGCTCTGGGGGTTCAGCTTTTTAAACGCTCTGTAAAAGGCGTGGAATTGACGGCAAAGGGACAAAAGTTTCACGACAAAGCAAAACAAATTTTTTCTCTGATTAACAACGCCGTTCACGATATTGAAGGCGGACACGAGCCTAAAGGAAAGTTGATGATCGCCGCAAGCACAACAATTGCGGATTATGTTTTGCCTTCTCTGCTTTCTGATTTTAAAAAGCGTTATCCTCTAGTTCAAGTTTCCTTGAAGGTTCAAAACACGGAAGAAGTTTTAGATCTCGTCCGTGAAGAACATGCCCCCCTGGGGCTGGTGGAAGGACATGCCAGAGCGGCCTCTGTTCACTTGGAACCTTTTCTTGAAGATGAACTGGTTTTAGTCGTTCCTTCAGCGTGGGTAGCCAGCATTCGCAAAACGTCTGATATTTTGAATTATCCTTTGCTGATGCGTGAGCCGGGCTCCGGCACACGTTCTATCATTGAAAGAGAATTTAAAAAAAGAAATATATCTATTAAAAACTTTAAAGAAGTGATTGAGATGGGAAGCGCCGGCGCTATTAAATCGGCCGTCGCTGCAGAATTGGGCGTTTCATTTTTATCTCGCATCTCCGTACAAAATGAAATGGCTTTGGGGAAAATCACCACGGTACCATTGCCCGACTTAAAAATGATTCGAATGTTTCGTTGGGCTTTGCCTTCAGGAGGCCTTTCGCCGTCCGCTCAAGAGTTTTATCGATTTGCGAGCGGGTTACAAACCCGCTCTTAATCCTTCAATCTCTGATATTTCTTTAGGTACGGACGTCAGAAGCTCTGCTCCCGTAGCTGTCACGGCAACGTCATCTTCGATACGCACACCAATACCCAAATACTGTGAAGGCACTCCGATTCCTTCGCGGAAGTAAAGACCTGGCTCCACGGTGAAGCACATACCTTCTGCCAGCTTTAAGGCATTTCCCGAATCATCCACATAAGAAGAGGGATCATGAACGTCCAAGCCAATCCAGTGAGAGGTCGAATGCGGCATGAACTTACCAAGATTCTCCTGAACGGTGTCTTTTGCAAATCCATTCTTAAGCATTCCCTCCGAAAGATGTGTTAACGCGATCTCGTGCAAATTTTTTAAGGTCACTCCAGACTTCACATTTTCTAGAACCGCTTTTTGTGCATCTAAAACGATTTGATAGATCTTCTTTTGTTCAGCAGAAAATTTTTTTCCGACTGGAAGAACGCGCGTAATATCGGCGCAGTATCCTTGATATTCCCCACCAGCATCAATCAAAACAATTTCACCTTCGTTCAGAATTCGATCCGTTCCTCTTGCATGCAAGATCGTCGATCTTTCTCCGGCACCCGCAATACTTTCATAAGCTGTCCACGGCATTCCCTGCGCCATAAATTGGGATTCAATCCAGCCTACAACCTCACGTTCAGATTTTCCTATTAAGTTTTGTTTCATCAACTCTCTGTGCACCAAAGACGATCTGCGGCCCGCTTCCTTCATTAGCGAGATTTCGTGATTATCTTTAACGAGCCTCATTGTACCAATAAGAGTTCGCGAGTCGCAAAGCGCCAAGGGCAAATTGGAAACACGACCGCGATGACGACTCTCGTAAGAAATCGTACTCAAAAGAGTCTGATCTATCTTTTGATTGCGCCCTATCGCTAAGGCAACTCTATCGAAGTCGTTTGTATGGCTGTGAATGATATCCGCAAGTTTATCCACACTTTCAAAGTTCACATCTTGCAATTTTTCTTTATCCGCGGCCGTTAACGAATGTCCGTCATCCCAGACGGCGGTGGCCTCGTTGGCATCCGAAAGAAAATACGTTTTTTTCCCAATAACTAAAAGAACCGCCCCAATAAGATGAACACCAGTGAGGTAATAAAAGTCCCCCGCCGTCTTATGTCGATACGCTACAGAATGCGATCTCATCGCTTCATCGCCAGAAGAAATCACAAAAAGCGTTCGAGAGTATTTTAAACCTAATTCTTGTCGTCTTTTTTGATAAATCATTGTTTCCATGTCTTGAGTATAGATATGAGATACAATATTCTAAATGAAGCATTAAAAAGTACCTTATTTGGGTACTTTTTAGGAAACCCAGGAGAAGACCATGGAACACTCGCAATACCTTTCTGCTATCAAAAAAGCTCTTAAAGCGCGAGGCGTGACTTATCTGGATCTAGCTGAGCAATTGAAAATGACAGAGTCCGGAGTCAAAAAAATGCTCAACGCCAAAGACATTTCTTTTCGTCGGGTTCTACAGATATGCGACTGTCTAGGAATCTTGCCTGGCCAACTTTTTTCTCTTTCAGAAAGAACATCAATTTCTGAAGTTATTCTAACAACTCAGCAAGAAGAGGCGCTTTTAAAAAACCGCGGCTTACTTGCCGTCTACTGGCGTATTGTGATTGAAAAGTATGAGCCTCACGAAATCGAAAGGCTTCAACACCTAACAAAAGCCGAATTAAAAAAGATTTTGGATCGTTTAGTTTCGTTGAATTTACTCACAGCTCGCAAAGGAGTGTATAGGGCAAAGCACGTCGGTAAATTTAAATGGTCTGACAAATCTAAATTAGCTAGCACTCTTAACAAGGAATGGTCTGAGCTGACTTTGCACCGAGCCCTTTCGGGTAAATTCGACAGTTCTTTGCATCGTCTGGTTTCCATGAAGGTCTCTCAAGAGTCCTATCAAAATCTGCTTAAAAAACTTTCCAAAGTTTTAGATGAAGCCGTTCAGGATTCTGAAAGTGAAGAACTCACTTTGAGCAAGCAAGAGCTTAAAACCTTTACAGCACTTATAGCGGTTACTCCTCAAGGTGTTTTTGATACTATTTAACGACTAAAACAATTTTACCTGTGTGGGCGCTGGATTCCATTAACTCGTGGGCCTCACGCGCTTGTTCTAGAGGAAATGTTTTATAAATCACAGGCTTCATATGACCTTGATTTAAAAGCGGCCAGATATTTTTCTCAAGAGCCTGGGCAATACGCGTTTTTTCTTCCACAGAGCGTGCACGCAATGTGGAACCCGTTAAAGTTAAACGCTTAAACATCATTTTTCTTAAATCCAATTCGACATGAGTTCCTTTTATCGTCGCAATCTGCACCAGTCGGCCCAAGGGCGCGAGAGCTTCTATATTGCGGATAAAATAATCTCCGCCAACCATATCCAGAATCACGTCCACACCGCGGCCTTGAGTCGTTTCTTTAATAGCCGTCACAAAATCTTCTTCTTTATAAAGAATCACTCGGTCAGCACCCAAAGCTTTACAAGGAGCCACAGATTCTTTTTTTCCGACAGTCGTAAAAACTTTTGCTCCTAGAGTGTGCGCCATTTGGATCGCCGTTGTGCCTATTCCACCTGATCCGCCATGAACTAAGATGCTTTCACCTTTTTGCAGTCGCCCACTTTCAAAAACGTTCGTCCATACTGTAAAAAAAGTTTCCGGCAAGGCAGCTGCGTGAATCATATCGAAATCTTTCGGAACCGGCAGACACTGGCCTTCAGGAGCCGCAGCATATTCGGCATATCCTCCCCCGGAGATCAGGGCACACACGCGGTCCCCGACTTTCCAACGGGAAACTTGAGATCCACAAGTAACAACTGTTCCCGCAACTTCCAAACCTAAAATATCAGAAGCTCCTGGAGGCGGAGGATAAGTTCCCTGCCGTTGAGCACAGTCAGGACGATTGATACCTGCCGCATGCACTTCGATTAATACGTCATGGGCTGCCGGTTCAGGGCGAGGACGCTCACGAACATAAAGAACTTCAGGGTCACCAGGATTTTTCATATCAATCACGCGCATAGTTCACCTCATCTGTGAGCATGAAGCGCGCGGAAGTAAGAGTCAAAATGCATTCCTGCAAAATAACATAACTCGCAAAAATGTATAATCTCAAGTCCTCTTGTCCCGCTCTTCGCTCGCATCTACATTGGCCTTCACTAAGGAGACTCCATGAAAACCACAGCAATCGTTTTGAGCTTTTTTACTCTCTTAAGCTTTCTGCCAACAACGCACGCAAAAGAAGTACAACCTTTGCTTACATGTTCGAAAACGGTGATCGACACGGTCTACATTCCAAAGCTGCGTGAAGTTGCTGATTGGACGGATGATCAACTTAGACCTTACGCGAAGCAGATGTGCAATTTAGAAAAGCAACAAGGTGCTTTACGCGGCTCGATTAAAAACCGTGCGGAAGAAATTCGCACAGGCAATTGGCGTATTTGCAAAGAAGTTATTCCTGGAAATCCAAATCCGACGGACGCCGAATGCAAAACGGCTTATGCTGAGAAAGTGAATGACCTTATCGACAAATGCATTGAGCTTGTTTCATTAGGACACAATCCGCACAATGTTCTTTTGTTCATTGATCCGCTCAAAGTAGAAGTCGCTTGCCTTAAAGGCGTCAATACGGCGTTAAAGTAGAACTGTCTTTACTTTCTAGTCTATAGACCAGCGTCCCGTCGTTAAGTCCTTCGGGCGAAATTCGATAAGAAATGTATGAGATTCTTCATGCATTTCTTCTTTGTTGTTTCATTATTGAGTGCGACAGCTCTGGCTGACGAAAGCTCGGTGTACACGTGTCGCTTTGAAGAGGATCCTCACGGATTTTCTTCAATCCGTATGAAGAAATATTTCGATACGGCCGCCAATAGGGAATTAGGAAAAGTCGATTTGATTCAGAATTTTATTGTCACCGAAAGCACTCCGACAAAAGTTTATCAGATTCCGCTTTTAGACAATCAAACCTACGTGCAATTGTGGTATTCGCCCACTCTTCGCGTCGACGCGCAACTCTCTTATAGCCAAGGCTCCAGAGAGTTCCACGCGACTTATAATAAAAATTCCGAACGCCGTGGGCTCATTTGCGTTGAATTGCGTGATTAAAGCTCAAACTGTCCAGATGCTTCCGGCTGATAAACAACCTCCTGCACTTTAAGTTTTTTCGTCGCACCATTAGGCATTTTCCAATTGATAGATTGACCGGCACTCAATCCCAACAAAGCGATACCCACCGGAGCCAAAATAGAAATACGTCCTTCTTCCAGCTTAGCGTCCTGCGGATACACCAATGTCATTTCGCTTTCTGTTCCTGTGGATTCGTCTAAAAACTTCACGCGAGAATTCATCGTCACAATGTCGCGAGGAATTTCCTTTTGCGAAATCACATTGGCACGACTTAGCTCTTCTTCTAAAGCTTCTGCCCACTGACCTTCCACTTGAGAAACTAAAGCAGTTAAACGGTGATAATCTTGATCTGTGATAAAAATGCGATTTTCTGTGGTCATACAATCCTCCTTAAGAGAGATGGTGTGTAATGAGATTTAAAATTTTAGGAATAAAAAAAGAAACTAAGCGGCCTTCAGCAGAAATTTTCTGCTGCAACAAAATCTCAGAATAGGATTTTTAGACGTTGCATGGCGCATAAATGTATTAAACATGAAACTGATGAATTTATCAAGGACCGCCGTGCCAGGCCCATTTAAAGACACTATTTAACCAGATCCTGGACCTTTTTTCCGAGATCTAGAAGGATCTTGCGAACTCGATCATAGTCTTTGTCCGTGCAGTCCTTAAAACCCGTCAGATGATAAAGTTTTTTAAGCGCTTTGGCTCCCTCGGGAGTTGAAGAGAAAGATTTCAAAGCAGCGATAATTTTCTCTTCCAACTCTTTAGGAAAATCCCTTCTAAAAACCACCGGCTCACTGGGAATAGGATCGGTTGTTTTTAGGATTCGTATTTTTTCAAAAACGTCAGGATACTGGGCTTTAACAAGAAGACGAGCATCCTGAGGCTCACCGTTTTCATCCGGCGTGTAATAAGTGGCCCCTGCATCGACTCGTCCCTGGTAGACCATGGTTACGACGCTGTCATGCTTTCCCGCAAAAATCACTTCACCCAGTTTCACGCTTTCATCCTTAAGCATTTTTGCCGCGAGAATATATCCCGATGTGGATGCAGGGTCGACAAACGCGAATTTTTTTCCGTTCAGATCTTGCAGGGTTTTAATTTTAGGATTCTTTGTGATGATCTGCCCGCGATATTCAGAAACTCCCAAATTCACACCCATGAGTCGAGCACGCGCCCCATATTTATCATGAGCCAAGATATAACCAAATGTATTCATAATCGCGCCGTCCACTCGTTGGGACCCCAGGGCCTCAACAACCGCAACGAAACTCACGGGCACTTGCACTTTGATGTAAAGGCCCGTCTGCTGGAAAATCCACTGCTCTAAAATCTTTCCATTCTCCATCAAGACAGCGCTATCTTGGCCAGGCACAAGAGCGAAATGGATCGGATTTTCTTTGTTCCCGAGTTGCTTCTCCGTGGTGCACGACAACAAGAAACACGAGGACATGATGATGAGTATTTTCTTCACCACAAGACTTTCTCCTGGAATATATGTTCTTGAATTTACTCTTGTTATTAAATGTATGCAATAAACACTCTTCTAAACTAAAATACTTTGTATACGTGAGGGTTTATCGAGCATAAGGAGTCCATGGAAATGCCAAAAGTGAAGGTCGAAATAGATGCTGATTTGCAGGATCTGATTCCACAATTTGTTGAGAATCGAAAAAAAGATATCGAGTCTCTAGAGCAGCTTGTGGAAAAGAATGATCTCGTCGCCATTGCACAGCTTGCTCACAAAATCAAAGGAGCAGCAGCGGGCTATGGTTTTAACGAGTTAAGTAATTTAGCGGCGCAAATGGAAAAAGCGGCGAAAGCGAACGATGCAACTCCACTGAAGGATTTAGTAAAGCAAATGAGAATACACTTTCTGAACGTTGAGATTCATTACGTATCTATGTAACAGGAGTTTATGACTCATCGGAGCCGCCTTTTCCTTTTTACCGCGTCCCTTGTTTTAGGTACACTGCTGGTGGCGGGAATCGTTGGTTATCAAATGGGTGTTTCTTCGTTATTGGAAGGCACCCAAGAAAAATTGGTTCAAATCCGACAGTTTAAAACCAAAGAGCTGCAAAAAGATTTTTCTTATTTAAATGATTCTCTTCTTACGACGGCGGAAAAAAAATCTCTGATAGAGTTTTTCCAACACTCAGCCCGAGATCAGGAGCAAATTCGCTCCTGGCTGCGCAGTCATGGAAGCGAAGGTGCCTGGCGATCCATCATTATTCGCGCCAACAGCAATCCCGAAGTTTCAGAACTTTCAAGAGTTCTCGGACAAATGTCGCCAAGCGCAGTTTTTCTTCAAGCTCATTTTATTCAGGAAGCTGTCGCTCAGAATAAAATGCCTCACGAAGTTATTAAATCTTCAAACCGTTCTCTATCTTACTTTAAAAGTCATGAACTTCTTCATCCCTCTATGACGTCACTGTGGAACCGATTGGAACTCAGTGATGTGATTCTGATAGATCCTCAGGGAAACGTCGTTTATACGGTCAAAAAAGAATTGGATATGGGAGCAAATCTGCTCTCGGGCACTTTTGCAAACTCACGTCTGGCACAAGCATTTCGCTGGTCAATGAATGCTTCACAAGGAGCCACTAAGTTTTTTGATTTTTCTCCGCTGACACATTTTTGGAGTTTGCCCGTCGGATTTCTGGTAACTCCGCTTTTTTCTCAATCCAGTTATATTGGCACTCTGGTGTTTCAAATTCCCATTGAACGTGTCGACGACATTTTGAGCAACCAACACGATTGGGAAAGTTTAGGGTTAAGAAAAACCGGCGAGGTTGTTGCATTTGGAAGCGACGGATTGATGCGCAACAATGCCCGAGCTTTCTTTGAAAGTCCCGATAAGTTTCTTAGCAGTTATCAAAAGCACGAATCTTCAGTAAACAACGCTGAACTTGTCCGTCGCAGTCACTCCACAGCTTTAAGCATTGGACTTCCCCAAGATGATTTAAAAAATTATTTACAAAATCATGATATCATTGAAACGACAACGGACTATGCTGGGAACAAAGCCGTGCAATCCGTCGGCAAAGCGGTTCTCCCAGGAAACACGGAATGGATCATTATTGCAAAAGTCAGCGCTCAAGAAGCCCTGGTTCCCTTAACAAATAAGATTCTTCCTTTGGTTCTTTTTATTTTGGTTATTGGTGCGCTGGCCTTGGCGTCGGCATACATTTTCTCACGCCGTATGTTTCAACCCTTGCAGTCTTTAAATCAAGGTCTTCAAAAATTAGCTTCATTGGATTTTTCTGAAAAGCTTCCGGAGCAAAGAGGTGAATTCAAAAACCTGTCGGACCATTTTCACGAAGTTTCCCGTCAACTTTCAGAAATCAAGACACAAAAAGATTTTTTAGAGAACACGGTGCAATCCATTCACGAAGCATTCTTTGTTGTTGAAATCAGCCACTCCGTTGAAGATAAAGTTCACATTCAGATTCGTGACCTTAATCCTGCGGCCTCCGAGATGTTAGGTCTTGCCGCTGCTTCTCTCAAAGGCACGGATTTGCAGATGTGGATCGATACGGACTACTCACAAATTCTTTCATCGTTAGAAAACCATAGCGAAAGCACGCAGGCCCTTTCGATGGAGGGCACACTTAAGAAAATTTCCGGAGAAAAAATTCCTCTGGATCTTTCCTGGGCTCCTTTAAAAAATTCCAAGAACTCTCATCCCACTTTAGTTGTCGTGGGACGGGATATTCGCTGGAAAAAAGAGATCGAAAAGGAACTCAAACTCAAAGAAGAACTTTTGAAAGAGTCGCAGTCTCTTTCAAAAACCGGCTCTTTCCGCTGGGATATTTCCACGGGAAAATGTCTTTGGTCTGAAGAGGAGTTTCACATATTGGGACTGGATCCGGCCACAACTCTTCCCACCTTTGAACTGTTTCGATCCCTGATACTTTCTGAGGACCTTGAGATTTTTGATGACGCCCTTCATGAGGCTCACCAAAATATCCAGCCTTTTAACTTAGATTTCCGTTTAAAAAAGAAAGACACCGGAGACATCATCTGGGTGCGCGCGCAAGGTCGCACCGAATATGATGACTATGGAAATCCGTTATTTATGTATGGTACAACCCAAGACATCACAGAACTTCGCCGCGTAGAGCAATCTTTGATTGCTGCTAAAAATGATGCCTTGAAATCCTCACAGGCCAAATCCGAATTTCTTGCACGCATGAGCCACGAAATCCGCACACCCATGAATGCCATCATGGGAATGGCAGAACTTTTAAAAGAAACAAAGCTAAATCAGGACCAACAATATTACGTCACGATCTTCTGCAAAGCTGGCGAAGTTTTAATGGCCCTTATCAATGATATTTTGGATCTTTCGAAAATTGAGGCCGGCGAAGTTTCTATCGAAAATATTCCTTTTGATCTGAAGAAACTGATGATTGATGTCGAAGAAATGATGAAGCCTCGCGCTTTGGAAAAAGGGATTAACTATTCCTTCGAAATGACCCCGGGAATTTCTCCATATCTTATGGGCGATCCAAATAAGTTAAGACAAGTTTTAATCAATCTTGTCAGCAACTCTTTAAAATTCACCGAAACGGGCTACATCAGAGTTTCCGTGAGTAAAAATCCGTCAAAAAAGGACACACTCATGGTGAGTGTGAGCGACTCTGGCGTCGGAATTCCCTCGAACAAGCAGCATCTGATTTTCCAAAAATTCTCGCAGGCCGATAGTTCCATCACTCGGCGCTATGGCGGAACAGGACTGGGACTTGCCATTTCCAAGAGTCTTGTTGAGCTTATGGGAGGACAAATTTGGTTTAAGAGTCGAGAAAACATGGGAACGACGTTCTTTTTTACCATTCCTTATCGCGAACAGGTCTACAACCCTGTCACTCACAAACCTCTTCACCTGCATGGGGGAGAAATGGATTTTCTTCCCTACAGACATCGGGATCCCAATAAGAAAATTCGCATCTTGATTGCCGATGACACGGAAGACAATCGCACTCTTTTCACGCACTACCTCAAAAACGGTCCTTATGAAATTATTGAAGCTGAGAATGGACTTGAAGCTTTAGATAAGATAAAGTCAGGGCAGTTTGATATCGTCTTTATGGACGTGCAAATGCCAGAAATGGATGGGTACGCGGCGACGGATAAGATTCGTAAGTGGGAAGATGAAAACCACAAACAACACACTCCGATCATCGCACTAACTGCTCACGCCCTTTCTGAGGACCGACAAAAATCCTTGCGTGCGGGTTGTGACGATCATATCGCCAAACCTTTCAAAAAGGATACGTTGTTAGGAGTGATCAATCGCTACTCATTATAGGAGGACTTCATGGGCACAGAAGAAAAGAGCCGTCTACTGATTGTTGAAGACGACGCCGATATTCGTGAGCTCCTTAAGCACTTCTTAAAGGAATTCGTCGACGAGATTGTTGAAGCTGAAAACGGAGCCGCAGCTTTGCAATACGTGAAATCTCAAGAGTTCGATACCATTCTTTCCGATATCGAAATGCCGCAAATGAACGGACTTAAATTTTTAGCTTATGTTCGTTCTTTGGGGCAGATGACACCGTTCGTGGTTTTGACAGCTCATGGTGATCACTCCCGCGCTCTCGAAGCTCTTTCATTGGGCGCTTTTGATTTTATTACCAAAGATTCAAAAAGAAAATTGGTTATCGAAAGTGTTTGTGCCGCTTTGAAATTCGGCCGCGAAATGAAAGCTTCGAAAAACGATCCGGTCCGCTCCAGCCACCTTCGCAAGATCTACACGGACATGTCTAAATCTTCTGAGATGCGCTTGCGCAAAATCATCGAAGAGATGTCATCGTCCTCGAATTAGGAGCTTTCAATGGTTAAAATGTCCGCCGTTTATCAAGGCCAAAAACACTGCGAAATCACGCATGAACCTTCAGGTGCCCATATCGGAACCGACGCCCCCAAAGATAACAATGGAAAAGGCGAACTCTTCTCCCCCACGGATCTGGTTGGTGCTGCGACTGGAAGCTGCATGCTCACAGTTATGTCGATCGCTGCAGATAAAGATGGTGTTGAGCTTAAAGGTTCCCGTGTGAGTGTTGAAAAAGAAATGCACGCAAGTCCCCGTCGCATTGCCAAACTCACAGTGACTTTGCATCTTCCGCAAAGTGTGCCCCATGATTATCGCAAAAAACTTGAGACGATTGCTTTAAATTGCCCTGTGAAGCTAAGCCTTCACCCAGAGCTGCAACTTCCCGTTGTTTTCCACTACGATATCTAATTTATTTCACTAAAACTTGAACAGATCCTTTGAGCTCATTGTCTTGATAGAGCTCAAAGGTGTGTTTTCCAAGCGAAGGCGTCCACAAATACGCTTGATGGGCCGATACTTTTCTGTTGCCATCAATTTTCCAGTGAAGCGTGTGCGCTTTGGGACCTTCCACCAAAAGGGGCATCTTTTGATTCACAGACGGAATGGCCGGATCTAAAGCGAGTACCATGCCATCTTGTGGATAAACGATACGAGCATTTGGATACACTTGAGGTGCTTTATTTGTTTTATTTTGCGCAACCGGAGCAAGTGAAACTTCTGTGTCCGGATATTTCTCATAAAGCCACTCCATCACTTTTTTCCAAATGGGCGCTGCACCGCTAATACCCATCACGTTCCACATTGGCTCCCCTGAGAAATTGCCCACCCAAACGCCGACGGTGAAGCGTGAATTAAAACCTACACACCAGTTGTCACGCATGTCTTTGCTTGTACCTGTTTTTACCGAAGCCCCTTGTAGCGACAAGGCAGAATCTAAACCAAATCCCAAAGCGCGGTTTTCACTTTGTGAAATAATCTGCGCCACTTCTTTCGCACTGTTTTCGGTAAATATTCTTTTCTCGTTCGTGTGGTCCGTTTTTAAATCAAAACGCAAAGGAGAATAAATCCCTTTTTGCGCCAAGGTTCTATAAGCTTGTGTGAGATCTTCCAATGTCACGTCAGCCACACCGAGAGCCAATGCGGGTCCATAATGGTCAGGCTCTTTAAGCTCACGAAAGTTCATGTCTTTAAGTTTTGACCAAAAAGAATCGTCATTGAGCAGTTTAAACACTTTCACGGCCGGAACATTGAGTGAGGACGCCAAAGCTGTTTTTACTTTCACCCAACCGTAAAACTGTCTGTCGTGATTTTGCGGTTTGTAAACTCCCCGATCAAAAACAATATCCACCGCCGAATCTTCAATCCAAGATTCCGCATGGAGAAGATTTTTTTCAAACGCTGTTGCATATAGGAATGGCTTCAGCGTCGAACCCGCCTGGCGAAGAGCCTGAGTTCCGTCGACATAAGAAGATTTCTTATCACTTCCCTCGCTGCTGACGTACGCCCACACTTGTCCCGTTTTATTTTCAATCACCAGAACGGCAGCGTTGTGTACGTTTTGACTTTCAAGACTGCGAAGCTGCGATGCTATGATTTCCTGAGCATAAACTTGCAAATCTTTTTGCAAGCTCGTGATAACTTCACCGTGCGCTCCTGTTGAGCTGAGTTTTTGAGCTAAATGCAAAGCGTACTGCTGTGAAAGGGAAGCTGTGGATTTTCGTGACAGCTCTGTCATGCTAGCTTGAAATTCTGCGCATAACGAAGGCTCTTGCCAGCAAGCTCTTTGCGCCCACTCTGCAGGCTTTGCATTCGGTGAACGAATTAAAACGGAAAGAAGTGTTGCTTCTTTTAAAGTTAAACCTTGAGGTCTTTTATCAAAAAGCGTCCACGAAATACTGCTCAATCCCCGGTATTCACCTCGGAAAGGGACTAAATTTAAATACGCTTCAAGAATTTGCTCTTTCGTCCATTGTGATTCCAGCTTGAAAGCAGCGACAATTTGTCTGAGCTTCCCCGTAAGCCCCTGATACACTTTCTTGTCCATCGATGTAAGCTTAAGCACCTGCATCGTGATCGTACTGCCACCACGAGAAGATTTTTTGAAAATGCGTTGGTATAAGCTTGCAATCAAAGCTTTGTTATCGGCGCCACCGTGCTCATAAAAATTCTGATCTTCGGATTTCAAAACGGCCGAAAGCATTGCCGGAGAAATATCCTTAAGCGCACTCCACATAAAAGTACGTTCATGGGTATTTTGCCGCCACTGATGTAAAGGTTTTCCGTCTCGGTCTAAAAGGAATAATTCAGAACTTTGGTACGACGATTTTACGTTCTCAAACGATTTAATTGCAGGAATGCTCTGGAAGAAAGCGCCCGCACAAAGAGCGCCTCCCACCAAAACAACTACTAATGAGCAAATGAAGATTTTTTTCTTCACTCTTTCACCGTCCATGAACTTTCTGGAAGTTCGGCAAAAAGATCTGGGCTGTACATCGCTTCAACACGCGTCACAGGTAATACATAATGACCCGCTTGATTAAAGCGCACCGTATATTCTATTTCCTGATTATCCGGCGTGAACCAAGAGAAATAGAAGCGGATAAGCTCTTCTTTTCTTTCCACGGTCGTCGCCCAAGAACTTTGCAATACAGTCGCTCCTGCCGGGATCGGATCTTCAACAACAACCCATGTCTGCGGAGCCTGTGAAGTGATTTTTAATTTAATCTTTGCAACATCTCCGACACTCCACACACCTTTAGTTTTTTGTTCCACAGGACTTACTGTTTTTTCTACTTTAAATCCCGCAAAAGTTGCTTTTGTCACAGGAGTCGCCGCTTTTGCCGAAACCGTGATCCATGGTTTGCCAGCACCCTTTTGTTCGAGCTGAACTTGTGCTTCTTTTTCTTTCCACGGAAGTTCAAAAACCGCAGAGCTTCCTTTGGACCACTCGTGCGTTGCTTTTTCCGACCCTAAATTCACTTGGAATGTGCCTTGAACTTTTTCTTTAGAATAAGCGGCTTGGAATTTTCTCATTGTTAGAGAACCCCAGGCATTATCCGTTGTCATGTACCAAGCCCCGTCTTTTTGACGAGATAGAACTCCTTGATACAGGCGTGGCGTATCAGATTTCCATGAAGGCTCTGACATTGTTGCCATAATCAGTCTTAAGATTGAGCTTTCCGAATCACGCATCAACCATGGCATGCTTTCGCGCTCCTCATTCTTAAGTTGCAGACGTTTTGCAGAGAAATAAAATCGGCTGCGCAAAAGAGCTTCAAGATCCGCAATTTTCTTTTCTCTTTGTGGAATATTCTTTTCCCACAGGTGGATTTGATACCATTCGACTAGAGTGTACAGCGGCCACTGATTTCCTTGCTCATCAATGGATGTCAAAAGATCGATATTCAGACGACGGAAGCGAGACAAGGCTTCAAAAGCCGTAATTTTTTTAAGCGTGTCATCTGCTCGACTGACCTCAACCTCTTCTTTCAGCTTTCCTTCTGCATAGGAATTTAAAGCTTCGAGCATACGGTTCTCAGTTTCTTCCGTAAACTTGAAACCCGCTTCATGGGCAATTGTTAAAACGTACGCGGTTAGATTCACACTTCCTTTAGAATAAGAGCTTGGGAAGTAGCGAAGAAGACCATTGCTGTCCAAATAAACGTTCAACTTAGATTCAATCTTTTGCCACAGCTTCTTATCATTTAAAGAAATAGCTCTTGAGACCTGTTGCTCTAAGCAAGTGTATTCATAGTTTTTCCAAAATTCTTTAATTCCTGCTTGAGAGCCGCCTAAGCCTTCTGAAAGTTCAACAACAACGGAGCTTTTATTTACTTCTGCGCCTGCAGGCTGTTGTAAAGCGAGTTTACTAAACTCAGGCCAAGCACCCCATTCACTCTGATAAATGCGTGCAACACGCACTGGTAAAACTTTTTGGGCTTTTTTAATTTCATCCAAAGTTTTACCCTTCTCATTTTTCGCCGTTATCACGTATTCGAGCGAACCCGCTTGAGGCGCACGAATTTTCCAATGAACTTCCTTAGCTTCTCCTGGATTTAAGCGCATTTTTTGAACTGTGAGACCTTCCATTCTTGGAGTCACATTCAAACTCAAATCCAAGTTTTGCACTTCTTTAGAAGCGTTGCGGATCGTGAAGCCCGCAAGGAAATCATCACCTTCACGTGTAACGCCAGAAAGCCCCGGCAAGATCATCAAATCTTGGGACGACTGAATAGAAGTCCATCCTGTACCGAATTGATCGGCACCCTGAAGAGCCACAGCCACAATTCTAAAACTTGTTGTTGAATCATTCAGAGGAATTTCAACTTTGGCCTGACCTTGAGCATTGAGAGTCACTGAGGGATTCCAATACAACAACGTATCAAAGAGTTCACGGCGAAGGGCTCCGCCACCGTCACCACCGATAGGAACTGCTTTTAAACCAAAGTGTCTTTTACCGATCACCAAAGATTGAGCCGTCGCCATAGACAATGTGTGAGGACGCATGCGCATCATGGCACTGAGAATATCCCAAGAGTGATTATCACGAAGTTCAAGCAGTCCTTCGTCCACGGCCACCAAGGCGACTTCACCTTTTGCAGCGGGTTTACCACTGGCATCCTTCACACTGACAGTGACAAGAGACTTTTCACGCGCCTTATAAGTCTTGCGATCCGTGTTCACGGTGACTTTTAAAGTATTTTCTTTCCAGCCGACCTTGATATTGGTCATACCAAGTTTGAATGCAGGTTTTCCAAGATCGACAAGGGCCGTGGGTTTTGGATCGTTTAATCGTCCACGGATTGCAAAAGCAGAAACAACGACATTGGGTGCATACTCTTTTTTAATCGGTACACGAACGACTGGACGGTCCCCTTTGACATCAATCACCTCAGAGTAAAGAACAGTGTCTCTTTCTACAGTGACCAAGACTTTCGCTTCTGGGAAGGGCGTGCGCAATTGAAACTCTGCAACCTCTCCAGGCTCGTAAGTTTTTTTGAATGGAATTAAATCGGCCCGGTCATTGTCTTCAGATCCAAACCACTGAGTTTCTCCCGGCTTCACAATCCACTGATTCACATTGGCAATGCTCTGCCTTCCTTGAGAATCTTTCGTCGTCACAACCGCAAGAACGGACCCGCTGACCTTGGATTTTCCAGCGCAGTTAAAGACACCCTTCGAGTTCGTTTCACCACTGCAAAGCTCTCCGATTTTTTTATATTCGCGGAAGTCTTCGTAAGCATAAAAACCACCGACTAAGCGTTTGCGATGTGAGTAATAACGGCTGGTATAAAGATCAACTGTCACTTTCTGACCTTTTAAAGGCTTTTGCAGAAGATCCAAAGCCACGACATCAAACTCAACAAGATTCGGAGTGGCCCACCATGATTTCGCCTTAATTCCCAAAACAACTGATGAAGGCCACATTGTAAATGAACGAATCACACTTTGAATTTCACCATTAGGATCTTTGTATTCAGCTTCGGTACGAAGTTTTTCCGGCCCTGCTCCGTATTTAAGATTTTTAACATCCACTTGATAAGCGCCTTGCTTATTAAGTTGAAAATTCTCAACTCCACTTTGTGGAATGTGACGTGCCCCCTCATCTTCCCCAGAACGGAAAAGGCCCTCCTTCACTCCGCCATTGGCAAAAGTAAAATCCTGGAAGTCGTCGTCTTCAGGGTTGAAATAACTTGGCTCAACACTCCAACGCATTTTCATTGGAAGATCCACCGTCGGTCCGCCCGAGAAATAAGTACCACTGACTTGGATCGGAATATTTTTTTCTAAAACAAATGACGGTGTCGCACTTTGCAAACGTACTTGAATCAGAGGAACACGGAAACTTTCGATTGCAAATTCTCCGACGGAAAGGGACAAAGCTGGCGTCTGCTTTTCAAGCGTTAGCGTCCAGCGCCCCATCTTCACTCCCGCCGGTGAACTCCATTTCAAAAGAGCCACGCCTTTTTTCTTATCCCACTGCAAAGGCAGCTTAAACGATTGTAAGCCCGAATCATGAGACAGATTTAAAGTTGTTGGCCATTCTTTGTCGGAAGGCAATCCTAGGCCCTTGCTTTGAACCTTTCTCAAAACGATTTTCGCAGAAAGAGTTTCTTCAGGCTTTAACAAAGTGCGATCTAAAATCGCATGACCCATCAAAGAAGATGAAGAATCACTCATTCCCAATTGATAACGCCATGACTCGATACCTTTATCCCACGATGAGTGAGTAAAGCTAAAGTCATCTCCTTTTTCCGCAACGGCGAAAAAGCCATCATAGAATGAACCTTCATTATTGCGTGGCCAATCCATCAAAGATTTTTTGAACTGAATATAAGCAAGACCTTTGGCATCGGTCGTCGCTTGCGCTACCACATTACCGGTGACGTCATAGATTTTTACTGCAGCACCAGGAACAACCTTCGCACTTTTAAGTTCTGTCACCCACACCCAAGCTTCGTTATTGCTGTACTTCACATGCACGGCCATATCCGTCACTAAAGCAGCAGAACGAACAAAGAAGGGAGCTTTTTTATCCAGAAGGCTTTGTCCTAAAAGAGGACTTTCCATCTCAACAATATAGAATCCTGATTTTTTAAGAGGAATACCTACGACTTCTGTCTCTGCAGCTTTATTAGGCTTTTGCACCTGCATCTTTTGCACTGGCAAGTTTTTCCAAGTGCTTAAACGAGTGTCTCCCGTCGGGTTGCGATTGATCTCGTTTAGATTTTTCAGAATTTCCTTAAAATTATTTGCTTCAATTTTTCCGGACCAACCAAAAAATTTAGTCTGGATATTTTTTTCCACACGACGCAAAGTCACAGCCATCGCGGCTTCAGGCCCTGCTTCAACAATCCCAAAGTTCGCTGCGAATTTTAAAAGTGAAGGGTTCTCTCCAGTTTTAATTGTCAGAGGAAACTGGGACTTATTTGAAAGCCCACGTCCCTCTTCATCCTTAATATCTGACGGGATCATCAACTTATAAATTCCGTTCTGCGCAAAAGGACCTTTAAATTCCAAATAGCTGATTCGTTCTTTTAAAGAAGATTCGCCATCCATATTTGTCACAGGGATTTTCTTTTTACCGGCGTCTTCCAGGTAAATAGCTTTGGCATCTTTGACAGAGATGGGACTAGAGAACGACAAACGCATCGGCAACAGCGGGATACAAGGCTTTTCCGGCGCTTCACGTTCGCAGCTAAACTCTGCCTTGAAAGCTTCCGCTACTGTGAACTCGATCACTTCATCTTCTTTTGAAGAGGCACCCGATGTTGACTGAACTTTTTTGGACCACACAAGACTCACACGAGAACCAGGAGCAAAAGCGCGGTCTGCTTTTACGACAACGTAATCTCCTTTAAAGCTGTCTTTTTCGTAGATGTACTCTTGTTGAGCCGCCTCTTTGATTTTCTTTGCTTCGCTGTCTCCAAAAGCTTTTGCAGGAATACGATCGCCCAGGCCTTCAACAACAAAGTAAACACTGTCATTGATAGATTCTTTTTTCACCGGAGAATCTACAAAAAGCACAAAGCTTTGCTCTGGATCAATCGGACGATAGCGAAGCGGGAAGGTTTCTTTAATATGCGGGCCACCCGTATTAAATCCGTAAACTTTCCCCATCACCGAAATCGTACACGCCGCTCCTCCAGGGAGAGCTTCATTGAAGTCATACACCCAATTGCGCGTGTCGATCCAACGGCCCTGTCCGTTCTTAAAACACTCACTTGTTGCAGGAGCCTCCAGCTTAATGTCACCAAAGCGAACCATGGGTTGTGAAAACTCAATGCGAACTTGGCTGACTGATTTCACAAAACCCTGAGGAGTGACGGTTTTTACCTGCACTTTTTCTTGAGCAAAAGAAACCGAAAACAAAAAAGAAAAGAGGAAGCTTAACATGGGAACTCCTTGTCTCTTCAAGCTTCCTCGGCGAATCACTTGTGTGTCATCTGTTTATGCCCTATGGCTACGAATCATCCACGCGGCTTTCTCATGAAAAGAAATCAGATCTTCATAGACAACAACGGCATGTGTGTCGCCTGACTTCTCAGCTTCTTCATGGTGCTCTTTAAGACGTGCGGCCATGGCCAAATGATCTTTATTTAAAATTTCAATCATTTGATGAGCGGTAATAACGTCAGATGGCGCTTCATCAATCAGAGCGGTCTTTAAAAAATCACGAAAACTCCCCGGGGCTTTAGCTCCGTAGGCACGAATGGTTTCTGCCACGGCATCAGCATTCTCTCCTAGACTCTTGTATTGAGATTCAAACAAATTGTGTAAAGAAAAGAACAAGGGTCCTTCCACATTCCAATGAAAGTTTTGTGTCTTCAGCATCAAAACGTATTCTTCGGAAAGAGTTTTCGACAACGTCTGCACCGTTCTTGTCGAGTTCATGTTCATAGGTTCCTCCAGTGATTTTATCTATATGTCACTTAGATATTATCTATTGGTTCGGTTCTGGCTACTTGTGAGATAATTGACATATTAAGGAGGGCATTATGACGACGTTACAAACACGCGCACTGCTTGCCCCAAAAATCCGTCTGGGTCGAGCCGTGTTATTTTTCTATCTGACAACCTTCCTTGTTGTAGGACTTCTGACTTATCTTTCGAATCGGTAATGACTTCTTCCTGAAGAGGAGTAAACTACTCCCATATTACTAAAAGGAGAGATTTCATGAAGAATCTGATTCTTGCCACCTTTGTCACAGTGGCTTTGAGTGCGTGTGCTCAGTTCCATAAAAAATCAGAAAATGGTACAGCACCTTCTCAAACAACTACGACACCTACAGCAACTCCTGTTGCCGCGACAAAAGCTCAAGCTGTTCTTAAGCCTTCCATCAACTCGAAGGTAAAGGGCCTTGTGCACTTTAGCGAAGACGGCGACGCCGTAAAAATTGAAACGATGGTGGAAGGTCTGAAGCCGGGACCTCACGGTTTTCACATTCACGAAGTGGGTGATTGTTCTAAAGCAGACTTCTCTTCTGCAGGCGGACACTTTAACCCGGGCCATGGCAACCACGGTGCTTTAGATTCTAAAGACGCTAAAAAACGTCATGCTGGCGACCTCGGAAATCTTATGGCCGACACAAAAGGCAAAGCCAACGCCATAATTATTGTCGATGGTCTTACAGTAAAACCAGGACCTCACAGTATCTTGGGAAAAGCCATTATCATCCACAATGACAAAGATGATTTGAAATCACAGCCAGCCGGAAACTCCGGTCCTCGCGCGGCTTGCGGAGTGATCGAAGCTTTATAGAAAAGAAAAAGGAAAAAGGTACCAGGTACCTTTTTCCTTTTTTAAACGGCTTTTACTTTTTGAGAGATCTTTCCGAAAATGCTCTGTCCTTTTTCATTGAGCATTTGCATTTCTACCGTATCACCGGACTTCATAAACGGTGTCTTGATCGATCCCGTTTCAATTTGTTCGATCATACGTTTTTCAGCTAAGCAGCTTGAACCCTTGTCATGACTTTCATTGGAAACAGTTCCACTTCCAATCACAGAGCCCGCTGCTAAATTTCTTGTCTTTGCTGCATGAGCAATCAACTGTCCAAAGTGAAAGTGCATCGCACCTGCATTGGCTTTACCAAAAAATTGGCCGTTGTAATTCACTTCTAGTGGTAAGTGAATACGTCCGCCCTTCCAAGCCTCACCCAACTCATCTGCAGTAACTGCAAATGGCGAAAGGGCCGAAGCCGGCTTACTTTGGAAGAAACCAAATCCTTGCGCTAATTCTTCAGGAATCAAACCGCGCAAAGAGACGTCATTGATAAGCACGAACAAACGAATGTACTTAAGAGCTTCCTCTGGAGTCACACCCATCGGAACAAAATCGGTCACAACAGCCACTTCACCTTCGAAGTCTGTTCCGTGAGAGAAATCCCTTTGCGGAATATCTTCCGTTGGTGCAAGGAATTGACCGCACTCCCCTTGATACATCAAAGGCACAGTTTCCAAAGTTTCTGGAAGTGGAGCTTTACGAGCCATGCGCACAAGTTTGATGTGATAGATGAAAGCGGAACCATCAGCAAAGAGCCAAGTGCGTGGAAGTGCCGAGTGGAAGTTTTTTTCATCGACAGGAAAAGCATTCGCCGCTTTTCCTTCATTCAGATCTGTGTAGAGCTTTTGCAAAGAAGCTTCTTTTTCTTTCCAATGCTCCAAAGCCTCACGCAAATTTGCTGAAATGTGCGTCGCTTTGACAGCCGTTTTTAAATCACGGCTGATCACACAAAGCTCCCCGTCTAAACTTTGCGGGGATTTTAAAGAACCTAGTTTCACGTCTTATCCTTAGTCAAAAGTGATCATCAAGTTGGCGCCGACAGCACGGTAGTTTTTCAAACCTTCCGCTGCTTCACCGCTAGCGCTTTCATAGTACAAAGTCGCGCCCAAGTTTGGAGCGAATTTGAAGCTCGCACCGATCAAAAGAGGAATCAATGGAGACTTCACGTCGTTCACTGTTCCAATGTCTGCGTTTTTATCAAGATTCAAACCCAAAGAGACGCCGGCAAAAACACCTGCGTATTCTTCAAACTTGTACATTACAGCCACAGGAATATCGAGGTAGTTCATTGTGATTTTGTTGTCTGTTACACCCTCGACAGTCAAAGGTCTTTGCGTATAAAGCATTCCAGTTCTTAAATGCCAAGCTCCTGAAATTGGGAAGTGCGCTGTCGCACCAAACTGCATACCCATTTGAGATTTTGTAGAAGCGCCATCCACATCACCAGATTGTTGACGAATTCCTACTTCCAAACCGTAATCGATATCTGCCAAAGCAGCAGAAGACATCATTCCCACAGCAGCTACTAATGCTAGAGCTAACTTTTTCATTCTACACTCCTTATATACTCTTAAGTCCAGTTCCGCGAGCCAAGCTCGCTCCGCATCCTGCGGCACCAGCCGCCGAAATAGTCCCACATTTTATTTTATTTATCAAAGCACCACACAGCATTAAGAGCCATCTCGTTTATAGCCTTTATTGTCGAAACTTCGCTGTGCTCCAAAGCCAAATGATGCGGTTCGACTGTACCACGAGCGGCCAAAACAATAACGATCAATGGAAGCAAAATGCGTAATACTGTTTCAAGCTTTGAACCAGGAAGCGGAGAGTATTCGTCCTTCCATTCTCCGAACTTAATACTTTTCGTCAGCATGTAGCCCAAGCTGAAAAGCATCACTGTGATAATACAGAAAATCCACACTTGGTTTTGTTGCAACCCGCGAGCTTGCTCAAACAAAACATCCGGGGTCCACGCCATGTAATCATTAAAGCGCATGCGAACACCGTGACGCGCGAAATGAAAGTAATCGATAAACGTCAAAGAGCAAATAAGAAACCACACGCCAACAAAGTAAACCTTGTACGCGGCAAACATCGAACGTGGCCATCTTTCAGTAAAAGCCTGAAAGATCACGACAAAATAAAGTGGAATAAAAAGAAATCCAAAAATCAAAAGGTCAAAACGAAAACCCGCGATAAAAGACTGTGCAATCTCAGTAAAGACAGCATCGGGGGTCGCATGAAAGACAGACAAGAAATACAAATTCAGTCGGAAAAGCGTCATAAACAGAATCATCGCCAACGCTAAGATTCCAAGCTTGATAAACACCTTCGTTGAAAAACGCAGCGAAAAGATAAATCTATTCGGCACTGAAAAGTCCTTTGACTGAGCAAACACAAGTGAAATAATGAGCCATCTCTATAGGAGCGTATATGGGCAGTATGGTACTTTACAACTATTTTCGAAGTTCCACTTCTTACCGAGTCCGTCTGGCAATGCACATGAAAGGTCTCGATTTTGAATATAAGCCTATCAACCTTTTAAAGTCTGAACAGCGCTCTCCAGAATATTTAAAGATCAATCCCTTGGGAGGAGTTCCTACACTCGTTCATAACGGCAAAGTGATTCCCGAATCTTTTGCGATCATGGAATACCTCGACGAAGTTTTTCCCGAACCAGCCCTTTTCCCTAAAGATGCTTATCTTAAAGCGCGCATTCGCCAAGTGTGTGAGGTGATTAATTCCTTTATGCACCCAATGGGGAATTTAAAAACGCTTAAGTACATGGAACAACATCATGGTTACACTCAAGAACAAAAAGAAGAGTGGTTTAAGCACTGGGCGACTCAAGGATTACAGACTCTTGAATCAACACTTAAAGAATTTGCGGGCACTTACAGTTTCGGCAACCAAGTCACAATGGCGGATCTTTTTTTGATCCCACAACTTGTGACATGCCAACGATTTAAAGTGGATTTGTCGCCGTATCCAACACTCGTAAAGATCAGCGAAAACTGCAACAAACTGGAAGCTTTCCAAAAAGCTCATCCATTCAAACAAATCGACACGCCGGAAGAATTTAAGAAATAAATCAGCCGAAAAACTAGGCCTTAAAAATGCAAAAAAATACCAGGATGGTATTTTTTCGCGTCAGCCCCGAAAGGGGTTGAGGGCAGGAGCCCGAGACAACAGCGGATCTTTGCTCTCGCCAGATCCGCTGTGAGTGATCCCTTTGTCCGAAACACAAAGGAGGTCCGATATGCGTAACCACCAGTTACGTACTATTCGGCGTATTTTACGCATCACTAAAGCTTCTCTGATAATTATACTTCTCATCTTGACGATTGTCGCAAAGCTAAAAGCTCTTTAAAACTTTGCCGCAACCTAAATTCCAACAAGCAACATAGGACTAAGGTCGGGACTAAAAATCCCGGGCAAAGCGAATCAAGGATCTCAGCCCTGGCGAGAGCACCTAATTAGAATGGATGAAAAGGAAATTCCATTTATCGATCACGGGAATCGTGATGAAAACAAGCATCGAAATATTGAGCCACATGAAAAAAGCCAACCAGCGTTCTGTGCCGTTGGATTTGTAGTAACGATAAAATTCCTGCATGACTTTAAAACAGAATGGGAATGTTAGAAGGATGAACATCCAACTTGCATGCACAAACATCGGAGCCGCCAACGCAACTCCCACATACACGAATGTATAAAGACCGACATGGAAAAGAGTTCTTTCCATTCCTAAAGCCACTGGCAAAGTTGGAATTCCGCCTTTGGCGTAGTCATCTTTGAACTTAATCGCCAAAATCCAGAAGTGCGGCATCTGCCACAAGAACATGATCAAGAATAAATACAAAGATTCAGGATTAAAAATATCAGGATTCGCAACCGCGTATCCGATAGTCACAGGCAAGGCACCCGGAATTGCACCTGGAACTGCTGCGAATACCCAACGTCTTTTCCAAAACATGGTATAAGCAATGTTATAAAGAAAAACGCAGAACAGCCCCACCCAACCCGCAACAGGTTGAAGGGTGAAAAGGAAATTCAAACCGACAACGATAAAGCTCACGGCCAAAATGCCCGCGGCAGCTGGTTTGATTTTTCCAGCGGCAATCGGACGTTTTGCTGTGCGAGGCATTTGTTGATCGAGCTTCCACTCTTGAACCTGATTCAAAGCCAAAGACCCCGAGCTTAAGAAATAAATCCCTGCTAAGGTCTCAAGAAAGATTTTCCAGTCAAAAGTTTGTTCAATTTGAAAACCAGTGGCATAGCCGGCCAATCCCGCAAGGACCGAGAACACGACTATGCCAAACTTAGTAAGATCCGCGTAAATTCTTAACACGGTCTTATAGAGGACTTACCTCAACAACGCGTGTAACGATGTCCACAACGCTAAAGAGGAGAAGAACGATTAGGAAGAAGAAACCAGTCGCGAAGATCGCGCGATTCATATTTGTGTCGTCTTTCAAGTGCATGAAATACAACAATACGAATGTCGCCTTAATAGCCGCGATCAAGAACGCGATGGGAGCCGCAAAAGCACCCAATTGCGCGTTGAAGTGATGCGCGATCACCGTCAAGAAAGTCAAACCGAACAAAGCACCTGCGACTTTAAGGTAAGTCGACATCGGTGTGATGTGCGGATGAAGAACGTTAGCTTCGTTGTTTGAGTTATGATTCGCCATTGATTACCCCACCAAATAGAGAAGAGGGAACAGGAAGATCCAGATCAAGTCGACGATGTGCCAGAAAATACCGACACCTTCTACAGGCAACCAGTATTGAGAGTGGAAATCGCCGCGGATTGTTCTGATCAAAAGCCAAGTGATCAAACCCATACCGATCAACACGTGGATACCGTGAAGACCCGTCATCGCATAGTAGAAACCAAAGTACATACCAAGGTTTGCATGCTCTGGGTGAACTTTCGCTACATCCAAGAAGTGCCCTGGGTAAAGACCCAAGTGGAACTTATGCGTGTATTCGAAGTACTTAATGCACATGAAGATCGCGCCACAGAATACTGTTGTCGCCAAAGCGATCGCTGCATTCTTCGTTTGATTCTTCTGGATGAAGGAAATCGAAATCGCCATTGTGAAAGAAGAGAAGATCAGAACAAGAGTGTTCACGAATCCCAACTTCCAATCCAAAGATTTAGCGCCCTCAGCAAACATCTCAGGATAGATGTTGTGGAAGATCGCATAACCCACCAAGACCGCTCCGAACATGAGGATCTCAGTGACCATGAACAACCAAATTCCTTGTTTACCAGCATCGTACTCTTGGTTCGCATCTTTAAAGTGGTGCGAAACGTGAGCTGAATGGGTGTGCTTAATGTTATCTGTACTCATATGGCCCCGCTGTTACAATCGGTTCAACCGCAAAGTTATCGTGAGGAGGAGGAGAAGCTGTTTGCCACTCCAACGTTTTAGATCTCCAAGGATTCATTGGAGCCTTCTCACCTTTTCTGATCCCTTGTACGATCGTCCAAAGACCGAACAAGAAGCCAGTTAGAATCAACCAAGATCCGACAGTTGAAACCTTATTCAAAGTTTCGTAAGCCGGAATGTAATCGAAGTAACGACGTGGCATACCCATCGCACCCAAGATGAATTGAGGGAAGAACGTCACGTTGAAACCGATGAAGATAAACACGAAAGACAAACGCGCTGTCGTTTCGTTGAACATCTTTCCGAACATTTTCGGGAACCAGTAGTAGAAACCACCCATCAACGCCATCAAAGTACCACCCACCATTACGTAGTGGAAGTGAGCTACGACGAAGTATGTATCGTGGAAATGAACGTCGATTGGAAGAGTCGCAAGCATGATACCTGTCACACCACCGATCGCGAACAAGAACAAGAAGCCCAAGGCAAACAACATTGGAGAATCAAAAGACACAGAGCCTTTGTACAAAGTTGCTACCCAGTTGAACATCTTAATCGCCGTTGGAACACCCACCAGCATCGTGATGAAAGAGAACAAGATACCCGCCGTTGCTGACTGACCAGATACGAACATGTGGTGACCCCAAACGAAGAAGGAAACCGCTGCAATACCTAGTGAAGAGTATGCAATCGCCGTGTAACCGAAGATCACTTTGCGAGAGAACGTTGTGATCAATTCAGACACAACACCCATCGCAGGGATGATCATGATGTAAACCGCAGGATGCGAATAGAACCAGAAGAAGTGTTGGAACAACACCGGGTCACCGCCCAATGCCGGATCGAAGATACCGACACCGAACAATTTTTCAGCGGCCAACAACAACAACGTGATCGCAAGAACTGGCGTTGCCAACAATTGCAAGATCGCTGTTGAGTAAAGCGCCCACACGAACAAAGGCATTCTGTGCATTGTCATGCCCGGAGCTCTTAGCTTGTGAACTGTGACGATGAAGTTCAAACCCGTCAATACAGAAGACATACCCATGATGAAGGCACCAAGTACCATCATCACCGTCGCAGTTCCTGTTCTGATTGAGTAAGGCGTATAGAACGTCCAACCTGTATCGATTTTCTTAAAGAAGAAAGTCAAAATCGCAAGAGCCGCACCCGCCATGAAGCAGTACCAGCTTGCCAAGTTGATTTTCGGGAAGGCCACGTCTTTTGCTCCGATGTGCAGAGGCAAGAAGAAGTTACCCAAGATCGCCGGGATACCAGGAACGATAACCATGAAGACCATGATCGCGCCGTGATATGTAAGGACTTGGTTGTAAACGTCGCCGTTTTTCAAAACTTGACCCACATTTGCTGCTGTATTTGGAGCGAAAAGTTCCAAACGAAGAAGCAAGGCCATGATTCCACCTACAAGGAAGAAGAACATAACCGTGATCATGTACATAAGGCCGATACGTTTATGGTCAACAGTTGTTAACCAAGACCAGAGGCCTTTTTCGTGATTAATATAGTTGTCACCGTGATGAGCTGAATTTGTAGCCATAGGTGCGCTCCTTATTTCAATTCCTTGATGTACTCAACAAGCGCGCTGAGTTCATTTTCGTTTAACTGACCCTGGAATGTTGGCATAACACCTTTAGGGAAACCTTTTACGATATGTTTGTTCGGCTCAAGAATCGATTCGCGGATGTAGTTTTCATCCACCATGATTTTTGCACCGTCATCGATCGTCTCTTCTGTTCCGAATTTCTTGAACAGAGAAGGACCGACTTTAACCGCAGGAGAATCAACAGAGTGGCAAGAAGCACAGGCTTTCACCGCAAAAAGTTTTTCACCTTTTTTAGAAAGAGGAAGATTTCTTTCTTCTTGGCCTTGCTCTAGGTATTTGTCGAAGTCTTCGCGAGAAACAACTTTCAACTTACCGATCATGCCCGAGTGAGAAGTTCCGCAGTACTCAGTACAGAAGATGTGGAAGTCACCCAATTTATCCGCGCGGAACCACAAGGCTGTGTAACGGCCCGGAACGGCGTCTTGTTTAATACGGAAAGACGGAACGAAGAAAGAGTGGATCACGTCGTTCGAAGTCAAAAGAAGTTTTACGTCTTGTCCGATCGGAACAACAACTTCGTTCACAGTCTTGTAACCGTTTTTGTATTCGATCTCCCACGCCCATTGTTTACCAAGAACGTTAATTTCTAGAGCGTTCTTCGGCATTGTGCGCATGTCGTGATAGATGTACCAACCCCAAGCAAACACTGCGAGGAAGATCACAAGTGGAATGAAAGACCACAAGAACTCCAAGAAAGTGTTGTGAGAGATATAGGCAGTTTTGTCATCCGGAGTTTTACGACGATACTTCCAAACGAAGTAGATCATCCCACCAATAACAAGAACGCAGGCAATGAAGCTTGTGATCAACAAGAAACCATAGAGATTATCTACCTGCTTAGCAATCTCAGTTCCTTGTGTGGGCATGAAGGATTGGGCCTTCGCTAAATTAAACCACATCATGTACTTTTATCTCCCCGCCGACTTGGTCTTCACTCTGCGAGAGCGGATGTAAATCGGCAATAACCATAAAACCATCACCAGAACCATCAGCGCTCCACCGATCTTCATCACATTGAAGGCCGCTAGAGTGTACTTGCTCTGTTGTGGGTCATACTTAAAACAATAAAGCACCAAGTGCTCAACGAAACTTCCGATCTTTCCATCGGCCGCTTCGTTCAACGCAAGCTTAATGTCCTGAGGATTAAACATAATCCCCGGCAAATAACGTGAGATCGTTCCGTCAGGAGTGATGATCACAGCCGCAGAAGCGTGTGCCCACTCTTGAGCTTTTTCGTCCCACTTAAATTTAAATCCCAAAGACTTCGTCAGCGTTTGAACTGTCGCCTCATCTGCTGTGATAAAGTGCCAGCCTTGTGCGGCCTCCGGGCGCTCATACAGCTTCATGTAAGTCTCTTTTTTCTTGGCAGCCAAGTCAGGAGTCTCTTTTGAGTCAAAACTCACAGAAAGAATTTTATACTTCTTTCCTACCGTCCAATTTTGGTCCATCAATCGCAAAGCGTCTGTCAGACCGTTCAAATGGAAATTGCAAAGACCTGGGCAAGAGAAATAAACCGGAGAAAGAATCACGGGGTGTTTGCCATCGAAGAAAGAACCCAAAGTCACTTCTTGGCCGTTATCATCTTTCACTTTCAATGAAAGATCGATTTTTCCACCAAGCTTTTCATCAATGCCGACACCCGCAAGCTCCTTCGGTTGCTCGTTAGCGACCATCGGCGCAGGTTGTCCGTCATAAGCTTGCGCATTCAATGAAAACAAAACGAGAACGACTGCAGAGAGAGCCGTTCCCATTGTTTTCATTTTCAAAACAAGCTTACTGTTTCGCATTTTAAATCCCTAATTATTGTGCTGTTTTTGCAAACTCAGCAACTTTAGCAGGATCGTCTTTAGATTTATTGTTAGTGATAGAATCGATGTACCATACAAGGGCCCAACGGTCTGCCGGCTTGAAGTGAGCGTAAGAAGCCATTGAAGAACCTTTGATACCGTTCTGAAGAACTTTAAAGTGAGCAATCACGCCTTCACCTTGAGTCCACTTACCTTCAACAAGGTTACGAGGTTTTGGGTTCAAAGCTGCACCGGCAGCACCGTCACCGAGACCTTTTTCACCGTGGCACATAGCGCAGTTTGTTTTGAAAAGCTTTTCACCGTAAGCAACAAGCTCAGGAGTAGAAACCCAAGGTTCTTTTACTTGAGTGATATCGAAAGCCGGCGCCGCTCCCTCAGCAACTGGTGCATTTGGATCAACTACGTTTTCCGCAAGATCCACACCCTTGTTCACAACAACAAGGTAGAAGAAGAAGGCAAGGCAAAACGCCATGGAGAAAGCAAATGCAATCAAACCAGCGCGATTATATTCATCTCTATTTTCAGACATAGGTTGGCACTCCCTAGGGGACGCAAAATAGTTTTGTCACAATATTGTAATGTATTGTTCTAACTAACGTAAAACCCGAGTGTCGGCAACTAATTACGCCGACACCGTCGAGATACTTAATTGCGACGCTAGGCGCCAAGAGGAGTTAGAAAAGATAACCGCGAGTGATGTTCACAAACTTTTCAGGAGATTCCACGTTGGCGCAGTGGCCTTGACCTTCAATAACCTGAAATTTTCCTCGAGAAAAAAGACTCGCCAAAGCCTTCGATTCATCCATCGACAAGAGTTTGTCGTGTTCGCCGTGAAGAACCAGAACTTCATTGTTCACTTTTTTCATATCTGCGCGAATATCAAGCCCATCAAGGGCTTCAAGGACCCAGTGGCCGACCGTTTTCACGGCGTGAAACGCATCTTCTACAACAACTTGTTTAAAGAAATCCGTCTCAGGATTATTATTATGAATCGTAGAGCCGATCACTGCCGCTGTCAGATTCTTGTCTTGCTTCATCTGTTCAAAAGCCGCAATCATCGAGCGATCAAACGTAACACCTTGCGCTCCGACAGGGTCCAGCAAAACGGCCTTCTTAAAAAGACCAGGTTCTTTGGCCATCATCAAAGCTGCAATTAGACCCCCGGTGGAATGTCCAACAACATGCATCGGACCACGGCCTGATTTTTTGATCACAGAAATAAAGTCATCAGCAAAAGTGTGCAAATTCACTTCGCTCGCGTCTTTAGGAGGCGTGCTCTTACCGCAACCGCGAAACTCTGCATAGATCAAAGCCCCTTTATAGTCTTTGCCAGCAGCACCCTTTTTCCAAATCTCTTCAGAAGGATACCACCAACGATTCGAAGAAAGATTTCCGTGAATAAAGAAAACATCTTCAGGAACTAAACCTTCTTTGACTTCAAAGTGAATCATTCGCGACCCACCTTGATTTCGTCATTTCCAGAGCGAACTTCACCACGGAATGGATAACCTTCGAAATCCTGACCTTTGAAAAGTTTTTTGTTTCCTGTCACGATTTCATAAACCCAAGCCGCTGTGAAATTAGGAACTGCTTCCACCATTTTGTGCTCAGAACCGTTGATATAAAGACGGCTCGCGCGAGCTTCCATCGGAACCGCATCCCAGTATTCATCAAGAACGCTTGTGTTGATGTACTGATCTTGACGAGCGATCATCAAATGCAATGCGCGCGCAGGAATAGAGGCTGTTTGATCGATAGGACGAGCCTTGCGAATCCCCTGCACCAAACGATATGTCGCCTCAAGCTTGAACGGATTTTCTAAAACAATCGGCTCTGCTTGCGGATATGTCGCATACACGATTTGGTGAAGATAATAATCGTACAAATCATCGTCTGACATTTTGTTGAACGGGAAAATCTGACGAGTCGCCCAGATCTGCGCCTTGATCCAATTATCTGTGCCATCAAGAGGACGCGTGAACGGCGCCATCATGACCAGATTCTTCACAAGGTTTGGATAAGCAGCGGCAAAGCCTGCGGCTATGCCGCCACCGTATGATAGCCCAACTAAATTAAAAGGGCCTTTAAAATTCATTTTAGTTAAAAGTGCCTTCAAATCTTGAACTTGATTCTGGAAAGGAATCACTTCCAAAATAGGCGCATACTTTAAAAGTGTTTGCCCTTGTCCAATCGGATCATAACGGAAAACACCAATGCCTTTTGCAACAAGAGCCTCTGTGAAGTCATCCCATTGACGAGTGCTGTAGGTAAGACCGTTGATCAAAATGACCGTCGGCTTCTGCCCTTCAGCAGGCACATAATCAACATACAATTCTTTTTGCGGAGAAATTGCCACGAAACCTTTAAAGGCTTCTGCTTTCGCGAGAGACTCCATCGAAACGAACAAACCGGAGCAAACAACCAAAGTAGCCAGGATCAAAGATTTCATAAAAATTCCCCCTAAAGAATTTTATAGAACAATACCGCCGTCGACGCTGATGACTGCGCCGTTAATATAGCCAGCCTGTTCACTTGCCAAGAATAAACATGCGTTTGCAATATCTTCAGTTTCCCCAAGACGAGCCACGGGAACTTTGGCAGCCATAGAGTCGATAACTTCTTTAGGCATTGCATTTGTCATCGCTGTTCTAATGAAGCCTGGAGCGATCGCATTAGAAGTAAAGCCTTTGCGACCCAATTCTTTGCCCCAAGTTTTAGTCATACCGATCACGCCTGATTTTGCAGCGGCGTAATTCGTTTGACCGAAGTTACCGTAAAGACCCACAACAGAAGAAATATTGATGATACGCTTGCTGTTAGAAGAGGCGTTGAATTTTTCCAATAACGTTTTTGTAACGTTAAAAAGACCTGTCAAGTTTGTGCTGATAACTGCATCCCAATCTTCAGGTGCCATCTTCGCAAAAGATTTATCGCGAGTGATACCAGCGTTGTTCACAAGAATATCCACAGCCCATGGAAGAGAAGCCGCTGCTTTTGCAACGGAATCACGATTTGTCACATCGACTTGGGCAATGTGAACTTGCGCGCCGAATTTAGAAAATTCTTTTTTCGCGTTTTGCAAAGCTTGTTCAGAATAATCCCAGATAGAAACATTTCCACCGGCTTCTAAAAAGTTTTGTGTGATTTGAAAACCGATACCGGAAGCTCCTCCAGTAACGATGGCATTTTTATTTTTAAAATCGAAATTAATATTTTTCATACAACGGGCTTACCCCGACAAGCCCTGGGTTCGTCAAAGGAAATCGGACTTTTTCGCTCTGTGAATAGAGCAAATACTCAATATTTCTTTTCTTGCCAAAAGCAGAAAAATGCTTTGTAGATTAGCGAAATCTTAAAGGAAATATAACGATGAACAAACAAAAAGCGACAATCGTAGGAACCGGAATGTACGCGCCTGAGCGAGTCATTTCCAACCAATATTTCAATGATCTTTACAAAAAAGACATCGGAACTTTCTTAAGCGAACAAAGAAATATCCGTGAACGCCGTTGGATGACGGAAGGTCAACGCACTTCAGATCTCATCATTCCTGCTGCGGAAGAAGCGATGAAAAAAGCAGGTATCACTGCAAAAGATCTTGATCTTATTATTGTCTCTACAGACACGCCTGATTATCTCTCCCCTTCCACAGCGTCTGTTGTTGCCTATCGCATGGGAGCGGTGAACGCGGGAACTTATGACATCAATACAGCGTGTGCGGGTTTTGTTGTCGGTTGTGATATCGCTTCTAAATATATCGCAGCAGACAGCAAATATAAAAACGTGTTGGTTGTTGGTGCGTATGCCATGAGTAAGTATTTGAACTTCGACGATTACAAAATCGCTTCGTTGTTTGCCGATGGCGCGGGCGCCGTAATCCTTCAGCCTTCTAAAGACGGCACAGGATTTATCGACAGCCAAATGTATACTGACGGCCAATACCATGACTACATGGGGATTTATGCCGGAGGTTCTGCACAACCTGTCACTCACAGTGTGATTGAAAACAAAGGTCACTTGCTGGCATTCCCAAAACGCATTCCGCCAGAGACCAACGGCATTCACTGGCCGCGTTTGACGGGGATTTTGCTAGATCGTCTGAATAAAAAGCCTCAAGACATCAAACATTTCTTTATCACTCAGTTTAACGTGCAAAGCATTTATGAAACTTTGGATAAATTAGAACTTCCTCGCGATCGCGCTCATTACATTATGGATCGCTATGGCTACACGGGTTCTGCTTCTATCGGTATGGCCGTTGCGGACGCAGCCAACCAGAAGAAAATGAAAAAAGGTGATTTGGTCTTTATGTTGGGTTCTGGCGGTGGTATGAGCATGGCTGCTCTCGCCCTAGAGTGGGGATACGACACATAACCGAGGGTGATTTATGGAACTTGATTGGCTAAAACGCTGGAAACTTTATTCTCCGAATAATATCGCTATTAAAGATGGCGAGACGGGCCGTGAATTTTCTTACGCTAAACTTTTTGATTTAGCCAATCGTGGCGCTCATCTTCTGCATAAAGAGTTCGGCATCTGCAAGGGCGACCGCGTGGCCGTTCTTGCAACGAATGAACTTGAATATGTGTTTTTGTTCTTTGCCTTACAGAGACTCGGCGCCATCATGGTGCCAGTGAACTTCCGCCTCACTCAACGTGAGGTGGATCACATCATGACGGATTCGTCTCCGAAATTGATTTTGTTCCAAGAGCCTTATCGTGAAATCGTTGAGAACCTTCCAAAGACTGTGAACCCGGCAAAACTTCTTTTGCAAGGCGAAAACAGTTTCGCGACAAAACTTGAAACAACGAAAGCTTCTGAATACAAATTCAATGTTCAAGAAACGGATCCGGTGATGATTCTTTATACGTCAGGCACGACGGGCTCTCCAAAGGGCGCGATCCTCACGTATAAAATGCTTTTTTGGAATTCGATCAATACGACATTCCGACTGAATATCTCGCAATCCGATTGCACCGTGATTTTCCTTCCGTTCTTTCACACGGGCGGCTGGAATGTTCTGACAACTCCGTTCATCCATCGTGGTGCGAAGGTTGTGTTCTTAAAAAAATTCGATGCTGAGCAGATTTTAAGTCTGAGCGAGCAAGAAAAAGCGACGATTATGTTTGGCGTTCCTACAACGATGGACATGATGGCGCGCTCTGCGATTTTTGAAAAAACGAATTTACAGAGTGTTCGTTATGCCATCGTCGGTGGCGAACCAATGCCGATTGAACTTATTAAAGTTTGGGATAAAAAAGGCATTCCGATTCGCCAAGGATATGGACTCACAGAGTTTGGACCGAATGTGTTTTCTTTAAACGAAGAAGACGCTCTTCGCAAAATTGGCTCCATTGGTTTTCCTAATTTCTATATCGAAGCGAAGGTCGTTGATAACGACGGCCGTGAACTGGGCGACGATGAAGTCGGTGAACTCGTTTTGCGCGGGCCAATGTGCATGCAAGGTTACTGGCACAACGAAAAAGCGACTCAAGAGACGATCAAAGAGGGTTGGCTTTACACGGGGGACCTCGTTCGTCGCGACTCTGAAGGTTATTTCTATGTCGTTGGTCGCAAGAAAGACATGTTCATTTCTGGCGGAGAAAATGTTTATCCGCCAGAGGTAGAACAAATCTTGCGCAAACATCCGCAAGTTCTTGAAGCGGCTGTGATTGGTGTTCCTGATGATAAATGGGGCGAAGTCGGCAAAGCTTTTGTTGTCGCTGGCAATACGTCTTTAACAGCGGATGAACTTCATAATCACTGTCTACAAAATTTAGCGAAATTTAAAATTCCAAAACATTTTGTATTTTTGCCGTCTTTACCTAAAGGGGATAGTGGAAAGATTTTGAAACGTAAGCTTGCGGAGACAACGGCTTAGTCCTTCCCGTCCCACTCGGGCGGGCCAAAAAAATGCTTGAGCTTCTTTTTTAATCCAGAAGCTCTTTGCGCTCCTCTGCACATATCAATGAACTCACGCATATTCGACTCAAACGGATTTCGATAGTTTACTTTTTTTGTAATGCCATAAACGCAGGCTTCTTCTTCAGGAACAAATGTTCCAAACATTTTATCCCAAATAATCAATGCTCCAGCATAGTTCTTATCGATATACTGTGGATTCTTTGCGTGGTGCACGCGGTGATGGCTTGGCGTATTTAAAATCCATTCTAACGGACCTAAGGATTTTACAAGCTGCGTGTGTACGAAAAATTGGTAGGCTAAGTTCAGTGAAACGATAAACGTGATCCACTCCGGACTGAATCCCAAATAGGCCAGCGGCAGCCAGAAAATCCACATGCCTGTGAATGGATAAAGCACACTTTGGCGAAGGGCCGTGGAAAAGTTCAGATATTCAGAAGAGTGGTGCGCCACGTGGGCTGACCAAAACCAGCGGACTCTGTGGCTTATGCGATGAAACCAATAGTAAAGAAAATCCTGCGCAACAAAAAGCACCACAAACCACAGCGCACTGATATTTTCCGGGACAAGATGCAGACCACGCCCGTAGAGATTTGTGTAAAGTGTCACAACGAAAAGCCAATTGATAAAAAGAAAAAAGAATTCGGCTCCTTGTTGAAGCAAAGATAGCGCAGCGTTATTCGCCATGTCTTTTAAATCAAAGCGCTCAGGATGATTTTTTCGACTGAAAAAATATTCGCCGACAATAAAGAGCACAAATATTGGCCCCAATCCTAACAACAGAAATTCGGGCTTTATCGGAGGAGCATTCATACAAACGCATAATATCATAAAAATTTTGAATTATACATCGGCGTTGAGTGGGTTTATACCAAGAGACCTTTAGGAGGCCGTATGTTCAAAAAAATTCTCATTTTCGCACTGGCTGTGACTGCTCTTTCTTTGAATGCGCAAGCGGATCAACATTTCGTAGGCGCTCGTCAATTTGCTGACATGATTGAAAAGTACAAAGAGGCTTGTGCACAAACTTGCCAAAAACCTTTCCGTGAAGCTGTCCTTTACAAGAACGGAAAAAATTATTCCGCGTTTCTTTCAAACGGCGAAATGATCGCTCTTCAAAAAATCGCATTCCGTCAGTCTTACATCTGGGCGGATACAATTCTTGAAGGCGACTTCTATGCGGATGGCAACACAGTGTTGACTGAAGTGATCGGTATCTTCAGAGGCAGCAACCTTGTCGGTTACAAAATCGCCTATGCTGAGCGTGCTTGGGAAACAAGTGCTTGTGACTTTGATGGCGAAGACATGTCGACATTGGATTCTTGCACTGAGGGTGTAATCCGCGAAACAAGTTATGTTTCCAAAGATCTTAAGACTTTCATTCGCAATCACGACGACATCGCTGAGTTCTATAATTAATATTTCTTCACAAAGAGCCCGACCTTTCTACAGCATGGGCTCTTTGCGCGAACCTCGCGGAATACTCCTCAAAATTTCCCCGTCTCAATTTTAGACTTCTCGACTAAAAATCTAAACTTTTCCCTCTAGATAACCGAATGAAAAAGAATGAAACGGTATCTATTTCTACTTCTATTTTCATTCGGAATTCTATCTTGTACGAACGTTCAGCGCTCACCGAGTTCTGAAATGTATGATGCCGATCGCGCCAACCGTGTTCAGGAAATTGATTTAGAACTTTCTAAATATTGGAATAACGACTGGCGTACAAGCCAACAGGCTTTTCAAACGATGCGCGAAGCAACCAATCAAACTCTTTTTGACGGAAGTGCTTTACGTGATCCTAAGGTTCGTCAGCAAGTGGAAAAATTGATGGGTGAAAGACAGTTCCACGTCAATCAGCTTTCTTCCAAACTGCAACTGCGTGACTGGTCCGGTTTGGGACCGTGGTTTGAAGCGACTTTCCGTCCTCGTCTTTTTGACAAAGAAGAAGTGATGGAGGTTAAGAACCTGGCTGATTTCAAATTAGGAACGAAAAGGAATCCTTTTCCGCTAGAGCACCGCTTTTATAATTCCTACTCTTTGCGCTTTGCAAATCTTCTTCCTGCAGAGTCCGAGGCGCCTTTTGCCGGAGACAAAGAGGATCGCCGTCAAAAATATTTAAAAGCACAATTGGAGTGCAATAACGATATCATTTACGACGATGGCTTTTTGTTCTTTACCAGTGAACGTCACAGCCGCGTTTACGAGTTCAACTGGTACTTCAACAAAGTCAACGGCCAGAAAGTGCGCGTGAAGTTCACTCCAGCTGTAAGCCATTGCCAGTTTAAATTCTATGATCCAGAGATCTCTTCAACATGGACTCATGGATTTGAACTTACCGATATCGGGGACGCGTCTCCAGAGTGGATTAAGCTTACCAACCAAGTCGATATTTGCGCACGTCCTGAAGGAAACTTCGGCAATACTCCGACAAGTTTTTTCTGGCAGCAGGATTTTAACTTTACGACATGCCCTCAGTCTTTCGAGAAAATGGTGAATCTGCGTGATCCTTACGTTTCTATGAACCGCAAGGTTATGTCACTCACGGGATCAGGTCTTAAGCGTAAAGACTTTAATGATAAAAACCCGATGGCAGAGCTGGATTTTTCAAAAGCACCGAAGTTTGATGTCATTTGGGTGTCGTCGCTGAATTTTTCTGCCGACTTTTACGGAATGATCATGGCACGAGCTCTTCGTTACCATGCCGAACGCGGCACGCAAGTTCGTATTCTGGTTCCTGAAGTCACGATGACGAAAAAAGACAAACATATTTTGGAATGGCTGCAAGTCGGCGTTCCGAATATCAAAGTTCAATACTACAAATACCGTCTTTCAGAAAAACACGACGGCGGTTGGCTGGATAAGTTTCACCGTGTGAATCACACAAAGCTTATCATTGGCTACTCTGCTAAAGATCCAAGTGCCAATTTCTTGATTACGGGTGGCCGTAATATTCGTGATTCCTACATCTTTAGTGATACGCCTTTTTATAAAGCTTATAAATATCTCAAAAACTACGGCGAAGGTGAAGAAGCGTACATATATTATAACGATTTCGAAATTGAGCTGCGTGGTTATCAGTTTGTGAAATCTGTAACATCACAGATGTTGGCCTTCTGGATGCGCGATCCGGAAACTCAACGTTTTAGATCAACAAATCTGAACGTTCCAAAACTTGCAGATGCAGACCAAGTTCGTCGTCTGACGTCGTTACCGACGTTGTATCCACTAGTCCGTCATATTATGTCTTTGCCTTACTTTGACGGCTATCAGTTGGAAAGATTCTATATTAATATGATTGATTCCGCGCAGTCGGAACTTCTTCTCACAACTCCTTACTTCCGTCCTTCGGTGGCGATCAGTGCGGCCTTGGATCGCGCCGTACAAAGAGGCGTGAAGGTCAAAGTTATGACCCGCATTCATTTAGCAGGCGACGGAACTCCGCAAATTGCGGAAGACGTGAATAAGCAAGGCGTGAACAGACATCTTAGCAACGTTGACATTTACGAGTGGACAGACGAAAAATCCATCCTGCATGCAAAGCTTCTCGTGATTGATCGCAAGCTTAGTTTTGTAAGCAGTGTAAATTTAAATCGTCGCAGTTTTATTCATGACACAGAAAGTGGCGCTTTGATTCTTCATGAAAAAACGGCCAAAGAATTACGCACAGAGATTCTGAACTTCTTACGTCAGGGTCGCAAGATCACAAATCAGGAAAGAATTTCTTGGATTAACGGAACTCTGATTGATTGGGCCGATTCTTACTTTTAAAAATTAGCGATACGGAGCCATCGGAGGGACTAACTCGGACGGCTCTACGTTGCCAAAAGCCAACGGTTGGCCTTTTAATAAAAAATCCTGATACGCTTTTGAAGAAACATCCGCGAACGAATTGAGTTTGCTTTCTTCTCCTAAGTTATCCACAGAATGTTTGCAGGGTTTTTCTGAAGAACATTTTTCACATGTCTTCTTCCACCCTTTTTCATTTTTCTCGTAGGAAATATGTTTAAACCCATCTTCTGAGTCGCCAGAAATTTTTACGGCTTTCACAACCGCACCGTTTTCTTTCTTAACAAAGAGCCCGTGCAAATTGCGCACGTCAGAAATACTACCCTTCACCGGATTTATATTTACTGTTGCCATCATACGAAGATGCAGATTTTTCTTAGCGTCACTCCATTCATAGCGAAGCTTGCCGGTTTTACGCTCAACCCACATCGACCATCCGGCGGTGGAGTGAGCTCCTACGTATTTTTTATCCTGACGGGTATAGAGAACAAACGGTGCATGATCTTTGATTTTGATTTCGACGGAATGATCCCATGCAAACATAGAGTGTCCCGTTGGCAGCGTTTGGCTGCGAAACTCCACCTGCTGGTAAGATTCATTTTGATTCTTCTTGCGGCATTTTGCAGGAACCTTGAGCAAAGCTTCTTTCTTCCAGCGATTGTCGTAAGAAAGCAGACGTTGATTTTCAAGACTGCAAAGGATTTGCTCTTCAAATGCCATTTCGGCCGTGGCGGCTTCAATTCCTCCCACATGTTCGGTCGCCCAAGAATCCGCTTCTGGGAAATGACTCCATACATTCAGAAGAAAGGAAAAGACCAACTCCATTAACATGGCCCTATCTAAAAAGACTTTCAGGCGGATTGCAAAACAAAAAGCTGTTGGCTGTTTGAAATCGAACAAAACTTTCGTCGAGCTTTAAAAATCCCGCAAGATATGCGATGAGAACTCGTGTAAACTGACAAGTATGTATAAATACCTCATCCTTCCTTTTATTATGTTGGCTTTATGCGCATGCCAGCAAGGGCCCACGCTGGGCCCGGGAGATGAGAATCATTTGGCCAGTGCCGCAGAATCTGACTGTGGTTTTGTACAAAATGCCTATGGCCAGCGCGTTTCTTGGAAAAAAAATATTCCGATTATTTTAGAACTACATAAAAGTTTTGCGCCTGAATATGAAGAGGTTCTTCGGCGTGCAGCCCAACACTGGAATGATGCTGCGGGAATGACTTTGTTCCGTTTTGAAAGAACGGCCAGCACACTTTCTGAAAAAGCGACCAAAGATTCCATGAACACTATTCACTGGATGCTGGATTGGCCAGAGTCGCAAAAAAGTCTGCAAGCTTTGACAAATCTTTATTGGCGCAGCAATCAGCTTTATGAGGCCGACATTGCCGTCGACAATAAATACTTTAATTACTTTAACGATGTTGCGACAACTCCCTATGATGTTCACTTAGAGAGTCTTTTGATTCATGAATTGGGACATGTTTTAGGACTAAAACATCGAAGCACCGTTCCCAGTGTAATGTGGGCCGTGCTCAATGGCGCCATTAAAAGAGACACCTTAACTGCCGCAGACCGAGACACACTGAAATGCGAGTATTGAGATGAAGAAAAAACTAATCTTGATTCTAATTCTTGTAGCACTTCCTGTGGCCCTTTTCTTTTTGGATAAGAAGCTTTCTTCCAAAAGACACGTTGCCACTGATGGTAGTGCAAGTGAAACAGCGGCTGAAGATAAAGACCTTTCCAATGCGTCTCCTGAAGAGTTTAAAAAAGCTTTTAAATACCAAGTTTTGAAGGACGCTTCGGCGGTGGAAACATCGGCAGGGCCTGGCATGCGCTTAGGTTTATTCTTGATGAAGAATCAAAGCGGCAGCAAAGTTTTTGTCTGCGATGAGTACCCTACGGTTGATTTGATTTTTTCGGCTGAAGGTGTTGCGTTTTCCGGTGAAATTCCTCAAATGGTTGTCCGCGCTCCTTGCCTTGTGAGTTCTGATCAAGAGCACATCGAAGCATTGCCCGTTCCGTTCTCACAAATCGTAAAAAGTCCTTTATCACAATACGAGTTCACCGTAGGTTTTCCTGGATCTCGTGAGCAGGGAAAAATCTTCTTTCGCCATGTTGTGGAATTTTGGCCCACAGAATGGACATGGACCGGAGTTAAATTTTACGGAAAAAATCCGGAAGATGTTTTAAGTATTAATGGCTATGAAGTGATTTCGGTTCTAGGAGAGCCTTTAGTTATCAAAGCTCCCTAGTCATTAGCGGACGGGTTCAAAACTTGGAACGTAGCGAACTTTATCTTCGCCTTTGCTTTGCGCTTCGTATTCTTCATAATTGCGACGATGCTTTTCTACATCACGGGCAATCTGCTCATCGATCTCTCTATTTTTAACGTCGTTCATCGTATCCATCGCCACCGCTGTGCGATTGGCTTCAGGTTGCGAAATGTCACCAACGTAAATAGCACTGCCATCAAAGAACTGAACTTCTTTTTCAAAGCGAATGCGTTTGTCATAGAAAACGTAGGTCCAACGGTCTTTGCCGTGATAGCGTTGCGTGCGAGTGGGAGTTCCCATCAAATCCAGGACATCGTCTTTTTCCATGCCGGGTTTTACTTCTGAAAACTGCTTGAGCATTGATGTCTGACAAGCTGTCGTTAGAAGCCCTATTAAAACGACAGGAATAGCCAAATATCGGAGCATAGTTCCCCCATCCTTCTACGTTACCAGTTTACTCGGATCCGTTAAAGGTCGCCACTCTCTTTTGTCTCGTTTTGATGCATTTTTTAAGAGGCCCGAAGGCCGGGGTTAAATTTCTCCCCGGCCTTTTTGTTTTAAACGGACGCGCAGGTCTTTACTGATCTGCTTCCACTTTTTCTTATCAGCCGCAAACTTGTTTTTATCCTCTTTGCGAGCTTGGAAGGCGATCTCCTTTTGCAGCTTTAAATAACTTTCCCATCTGTCTTCCTGCAAAGATCCGTCTTCAAGGGCCGCCTGAATCGCGCATCCCGGTTCCCCCTGATGAGCACAATCTCTGAAACGACATGAAGATCCTAACTCCACAATGTCTTCAAAAAGTCCTTCAACACCGTCTTCCTGATCAACCAACGCAAGCTGCCTCATTCCTGGTGTGTCCATCAAAAGAGCGCCTTCGGGTAACTGATACAGAAAACGTGACGTGGTTGTGTGGCGTCCTCGATCGTCATCTTCTCGCGCACTTTGAGTTTTGATAACTTCTTCGCCTAAAAAGAAATTCGTCAAAGTGGATTTGCCAACACCTGAAGAACCCATCAGCACGACGGTCTTTCCTGGTTTTAAATAGGATTTTAAAACCTCGCACGTTTCAGGATTTAAAACGCTCACACCGTGAATGGGAATTCCCACATAAGTGTTTTCAAGTTCCTGAATCAAAGCTTCCGCATCTTCAGCAAGGTCCATTTTACTTAAGACTAAAACCGGCGATGCGCCACTGTCCCACGCCATACTTAAATAACGATCCAAGCGTTTCAAATTCATGTCCCTATTCATAGAGGTCACAATAAAAACGACATCCATATTCGAGGCCACGACTTGCACACCTTGCATCGGGTCTTTGCGATAAAAACAAGAACGGCGATCGAGCACTTTTTGAATGAGTGCTCGATCTTGTTGTTCTTCATTCTTGCAAACGACCCAATCACCTACAGAAGGAAAAGATCCCGACGACATTTCATGATCATGGCGAAAGCGTCCGGAAAGCTGGGCCCAGGAAATTTCATCTTCACCAAAGGCCACGCGATACAATTCGCGCTCTTGACTGATCACCCGGCCGACTTGAATACCTTCATTTAAATTTTCTAACTGTTGTTCAAAAAATACGTCCCACCCCAAAGGGATGAGCTTTGAATATAAATTCACGCAATAACTCCAAATAATTTTTAAAAATTAAAAATAAAAGCGGAGCTCTCGTGGATTTGAGATTTTAAAATTTTAAAGAGAAATTAAAACTGAAAACCCAGAGAGCTGTGGTTTGATTTAAAGAATGTTACAATCATCGAGCCCTCCTAGTTTGTGGGTTGATGAAACCATACTACTTATTTTGTCGTGTGGGGTCAAGCTTTCCCAAGACGCCTTACAAGTTCGTAGTGATTTTACACTGCAATTGAAATATACAAGAGTAGAGGAACAACATGACTGACCAAAACATTGAAAGCGACGAACAAAAAGCTCGATCCAAAACCCTTTGGGTTCTTGGCGCTACGTTCTTATTGCCGATAATCATCACTTTGATTGCGGTGTACGTTTATCTTTGAATTCGAAATTTATTTCTTCAAAATCACCGGATCAACAAGTCCCGGTTGCGGTTCTTTGATTTGTTTTTGCTTCGACTCTGAAGCAGTCTCTTCGTGATGTTTACCCGGCTCACCGTATTGGGAACGAACTTTTTTTAAAGTGCGTTTTACGGAAGAACCCAAGCTCATCTGTGTTTCCATGTCTTCGATGGACTTCAGTTCAATGCGTTCGTATTCTCTTTTTTCGACTTGGCCTTTTTCAGGGTAACGATATTTCAAAAGCGCACGCTGTTGATCGTATTCTTTCAACGTATTCGCAACATCCTTATGCAAAGTCATCATCTGACGGATGATCTCGTTTACTTTTTCTGGATCTGTTGTGTGTTGTTTTTCTAAAATCAATTTTTGGATTTCAGCTTCGCCAGCGTGAACTTTGGCTTCAAGACCTTGCACGCGCGCTTGGACAACGGCATAGGTTTCTTCTGCTGTTTTGACTTCTTTAGGAGCCGCCGCCGGAGCCCCATGCTCTCCGCCACTGCTTTCTTCTTTTTTCTCGCCACCTTCATTGGCAAACGCCAATGAAACCACTGTCAAAGAGATCAACAAAATCTTAGGAACCAGAGAGAACATCCTGCCTCCAGGAAATTTTAAACGGCAGATATTTAATTCGGTTGATTAGCACCGAGGCTTTAGCGGGAGACAAGCCTTTTAATACCAATCGGCCACCACCCACTTGATTTAAAATCTCATTCACATCCCAACCAAAACGGGAGTCCGTCATCGCTTCCTTTAATTGCATTAGAAGACGACTGGATTCGATACCTTCAATAACCACAGCATACGTTAAAGGTCCCGCAGTCGTATCGGCATTGGCAAAATCAGTAACGTCAGAAAAATCAGCAGTATCAGTTGTACCAGATGGAGTTAAAGGCTCCGGAATGCGATCTAAGGTCTGGCTAAAATCATACGGAGCTTCTGATTCGGCAGGAACTTCCGCTTCATAATTAAGTGGAGTTTCGATTTCAGTTCCCGGAGGAATTTCTTCAGCGGGAGTCAGATAAGGATCTTCAGGAGGCGTCATCTCGTCAGGAATATTTTGCGGGATCTCTCCACTGAATACCGGCTCTGGATGAGGAATCATCTCTTCGCCAACACCGCCCGCTCCCGCAGGAGGAGTGTAAGCGTAATCTTGTTGTGGAGGATTTTCGAAAGAGGTCCCTGATTGAAAGTCGGCGCCACCTTCGAAATCGGTGCCGCCCTCAAAGGACTCTGGAGTTTCAATCTCTTGTTCTAGCTCAGGCTCCGGCACTTGTTCAGGTTCGTGCTCGGCCATCTCGGGTTGCCCATTCCAATCGATAAAGTAAACCGCATTGCAATGGGGACACGTGAAGAGGGTCCCCATATGCTTCTCGAGTATCTCTATCGGCTTCTGGCAACTCGGACAAGGGATCAATTATCTTTTTCCTTTACCTTGTTTATCCAAACGACGACGTTCTTCGCGGTTCATCGGACGATCATCACGAGGTCCGCTTTGGAAAGTCATCTTACGTGTTGGAGCTTCAGCCGTCTCCATCTCAGGCAAACTGTGCCCAATGTCAGACTCTGAAGGAGATGAATAATCTAACTCATCCAAGTCTGCCTCTTCTGGCCTAAGGCTTTCAAGAACTTGCTCCTCAGATTGCTGAGCCACAAGTTGAACACGCATGATTTTTTCAATCGCGTCGTTTTTGATTGTGTTATTCAAAGTTTCAAATGCTTTGAAAGCTTCTTTTTTGTATTCAATCAAAGGATCTTTTTGTGCGTAACCACGAAGGCCGATACCTTCCTTCAATTTATCGATCACGTACAAGTGGTTCTTCCAGTGGTTGTCGATGCTTTGAAGCAAGATCATTTTTTGAACTTGCTCAAAGAAAGGCCCCATTGAAGATTTTTGACGTTCAAAGACTTCTTTTACGCCGTTTTTCACAGCATCAGTCACCGTCTCTGAATTGATCGCCATTTTTTCAAATTCAACTTTGAATCCGAAAGTCTGCGCCAAAGAGTTGTTAAGTCCGTCAAGACTCCACTCTTCTTTTTTTCCGCCTTCAGGGATGTAAGTATCAAGAAGATTTGAAACCACATCGCCCAACCAATCCAATGTTGTTCTTTCGATTTCTTGGCCTTCAAGAACTTTTCTGCGCATTCCGTAGATTGCGTTTCTTTGCGCATTCATGACAGAGTCGTACTCCATCAAGTTTTTACGAATGTCGAAGTTGTGTCCTTCGACCTTGCGTTGTGCGCCTTCGATCGCGTTCGTCACCATTTTCGCTGTGATTGGTTCATCTTCAGGAATGTTGAGCATTTCCATGATTTTTTGGATGCGCTCACCGTTGAAGATTCTCATCAATTTATCTTCCAATGAAAGATAAAAGCGAGACTCCCCTGGGTCCCCTTGACGACCGGAACGACCACGAAGCTGGTTGTCGATACGACGAGATTCATGTCTTTCCGTACCGATGATGTACAAACCACCAAGGCTACGCACTTCCGCACGTTCCGCCTCCACTTGTGGTTTTAGTTTTTGATACATCTCTTGATATTCTGGAGAGTCGTCATTGCCGACGGCCGTTTTTGCCAACATCTCGGCGTTACCACCAAGCATGATGTCCGTACCACGACCCGCCATGTTTGTTGCGATTGTCACGGCACCTTTACGACCCGCTTGCGCTACGATTTCCGCTTCGCGTTCGTGTTGTTTTGCGTTCAGAACTTCGTGCTTAATACCTTCTTTACGAAGGAAGTTGCTCAATGCTTCTGATTTCTCAATAGACTCTGTACCGACAAGAATCGGTTGGCCTTTTGCAATACGCTCTTTGATATCTTTTGTGATCGCTTTGTATTTTGCGTTTTCAGACTTATAAACCACGTCCTCTTGGTCTTTACGTTGGATCGGTTTATTTGTCGGGATCACGTTCACATCAAGCTTGTAGATTTTTTGGAACTCTACGGCTTCTGTGTCTGCCGTACCCGTCATGCCCGAAAGTTTTTCGTACATGCGGAAGTAGTTTTGGAAAGTGATTGTCGCCAAAGTTTGGTTTTCAGATTTAACTTCAACACCTTCTTTAGCTTCAATTGCTTGGTGAAGACCATCACTCCAACGGCGGCCCGGCATCAAACGACCCGTGAACTCATCCACGATCACGATTTCGCCATCTTTGATCATGTACTCAACGTCACGGCGGTAAAGGTAGTAAGCCTTCAAACCTTGGTAAACGTGGTGAAGGATTTCGATATTTTGTGGATCATAAAGGTTGGAAAGACCCATAAGTTCTTCCACCTTCGCGTTTCCTTCATCAGTCAAAGACGCTGTCTTCGTTTTTTCTTCCATTGTGAAGTGAACATCGCGCTTCAATTGCGGAATGATCGCGTTCACAGCGTAGTATTTATCAGTCGAAGCTTCTGCAGGACCTGAAATGATGAGCGGTGTACGAGCTTCATCGACAAGGATGGAGTCACACTCATCCACGATCGCAAAGTAGTGACCGCGCTGAACGTAATCAGCCAAATCAAACTTCATGTTGTCGCGAAGATAGTCGAAACCAAGTTCATTGTTCGTACAGTAAGTGATATCACAAGCGTACATTTCTTTACGTTGCTGATCATTCAAACCGTGAACGATAATTCCTGTAGTAAGGCCCAACCATCCATAAAGACGGCCCATCCATTCGGCATCACGACGAACAAGGTAATCATTCACCGTAACAAGGTGAACGCCTTTTCCTGTCAATGCATTCAAGTACACTGGCAAAGTTGCAACAAGCGTTTTACCTTCACCGGTTCTCATCTCGGCGATGTTGCCACGGTTCAGAACGATACCACCAATCAACTGCACGTCGTAGTGGCGCATTCCCAAAACGCGCTTCGCAGCTTCACGGCAGACCGCGAATGCTTCAGGTAAGATGTCATCAACTGTTTCGCCTTTTCTAAGGCGCTCTTGAAATTCTGGCGTCTTGGCTTTGAGTTGTTCATCCGTGAGCGCAGCCATTTGAGGCTCTAGCGCATTGATACGATCCACCGTTGGCTGGATCTTTTTCATTTCACGGTCGTGCTTCGTTCCGAACATTTTTGTGAGAATTTGTGTAACCATAGCCTATGAGGATAGACTGAAAGACCTGCCAGCGACAAGCAAAGGGGTGATTTCTAGTCGCGTCATTAACTCGATTTCATTCGAGAAATTGAATTTCAGGACCAAAGACGAAATTCGTGCGAAGCTCACCTTGACGAACTCAAATACGAATACAAGTTACGCATTGAATTTATAGGCGCCCTCACCAGACTCATCCGTGTTTCAACTCCTATCGGATTAAACAGTCCGCATCTCAGTCACTAGTCCCTGGACTGTGCTCGTTACTTGTTGGAGGTTTGAATTAAAGAGCCTTGAACTTTGAGACCATCGTCAAGATTAGAAGAATGACGATCAAAAGACCTTTAGTAATCTTTAAAACGCGTCGAATACGTAAGTACTGTCTTTTACGCATCGGACACCTCCTGTAAGTTTTCGGACAGGAGATCCACCAAAAGCGAGTCTGGCAAAGGCCTGATTCGCTTTTGCATTTTTAAGACCATGCAAAAATCTTATTAAATTACTTCGCGAAATTGATTTGTCTAACGCCTTCGTAGGCCGCGATGGCAACACTTGTTGCGAGATTTAAACTTCTTGCGCCTTCACCGATCATCGGGATCGTCACAGTTTGATTGGGATATTTCAAAAGCAAATCCGGATCCAGTCCCTTCGTTTCTTTTCCAAAAACGAACCAGTCGCCTGGTTGATAATCTGGTTCAAAATAAGTACGTTTTGTTTTTGTCGTGAAAAGCCAGATTCTGGAAGGATCTTCAACTTGCTTCCACCAGTCGGCGAAAGTTTCGTGACGGTACCACGTCAGATGCGGCCAGTAATCAAGACCCGCGCGTTTTAGATTGGTGTCGTTGATTTCAAAACCCATTTTGCCCACGATGTGCAGCTCACAGTTCGTGGCCACACATGTGCGCCCGATGTTTCCTGTGTTTTGAGGAATCTCGGGCTCAATCAGTACAATGCGGAATAATTTCTGAGTCTCAGGCAAGATGCTTATAAACCTCTTGGCCGAATTTTGAGAGAGCCAAACGACGACCTTTATCGACGATCAACTCTAAGTTCATCAACTCACGATACAAAGTGAGATCAATCGGAACAATCTCTCGGCCTGTTGAGCGTCCCAATTTTTGAATGTACGTCACTTGTTTTTCAGTCAATTTTGACGTCAAAACAGGTTGATCCTCGATCGACTTTTTCCAGTCTCCACCGGGAATCACCGCCGCATTCACCGGGAGTTTTAATGGATTCAAAAAATAAATCCAAGCTTTCACGGCCTGCGACGCTCCCTCAGGGAACACTTCGATCTCTTCTCTAGAGTAAAGGCTCTGCTCTGGATCTTGGCGATTGAAGCCAAAAAATTCGTCCAAAAGACCCAGCAAAAGTTCGGAACCTTTGAGTTCAACAAGCTGCCCCGGAACCAAGTCAGAGCCACCTTTGACCATCGCCGGAAAGCCTACTTTAAGGCGATATGCCGTCGCCTTCACGCGCGCAAATATTGAAGATTCCACGAAATTTTGGATCTTTGAAAAGTGAACCATGCCTTCACAAAAAGATCCGTAAACGAAAAAACGTGTTGTAGTCATTATCCCCCCCGAGCACGACAACAATATAGGTTTTCCGAAAAAGAGGTCCCGTGTGTACCAAAAACCACATGGCACCGCAAGCCGCTTTCTGGGGGCTTCGTCATTTTTTCCAAAACGGTGACACTTACTGTTTCGCGTTATTGGAAATTAAAAAAATCAAATGACTTTAACAGTTTTTGCTTTCTTCAGGACCTTTGCTATCCTCTTGAAAAGTTGTTTTAGGACTTCCCTTAGCACGAAGAAGTTAAATGAAAAAAATTGAGGCCATTATCAAACCCTTCAAGCTCGATGATGTGGTCGATGCTCTCTCTGAGGTCGGCGTAGAAGGGATCACTGTCTCAGAAGTTCGTGGATTCGGAAGACAAAAAGGTCGCACTGAAGTTTACAAAGGTGCGGAATACGTTGTCGATTTTCTCCCAAAAATAAAAATTGAAGTGGTTTTACCAGACGCTCTTATAGATAGCGCGGTGGAAGCCATTCGCAAAACGGCTCACACAGGAAAAATTGGTGACGGAAAAATCTTCGTTATTCCTGTGGAGTCAGCCCTTCGCATCCGCACCGGTGAGAAGGACGAACAGGCTTTATAGAATTAAGTTTTAGCAAGGCTCGGAGGCCCCATGACCCAAATGACAGGAAAAGACGTACTGAAGTTCGCCAATGAAAAAGGCGCAAAGATGGTAGATCTCAAGTTCTGTGACATGATCGGAACTTGGCAACACTTAACAGTCCCGTTGCATCAACTCAATGAAGAGACTTTTGAAAATGGTTTCGGATTTGACGGCAGCTCCATTCGCGGATGGAGAGGGATTGAAGAATCAGACATGGTGATCATGCCAGATCCTGCCACAGCGATGATGGATCCATTCATGCAGGTGCCGACACTTTCTGTGATCTGCGACGTGTGCTTGCCGGAAACTTTGCAACCTTACAATCGTGATCCTCGCCAAGTGGTTAAAAAAGCGATCGCTTACATGCAATCCACAGGAATCGCCGACACAGCTTACTTCGGGCCTGAAGCTGAGTTCTTTATCTTTGATGATGTTCGTTATGAACAAACAAGCAACTCTGCTTTCTATATGATCGACAGTGACGAGGCTTCTTGGAATACAGGACGCGACGAGGGCGGAAAGAATTTGGGTTACAAAATCCGCTCTAAGGAAGGTTACTTCCCGGCTTTGCCAACAGACTCTCAACAAGATCTTCGCAGTGAAATCTGCCTGGAGCTTGAAAGATGTGGCATGCAAGTCGAACGTCATCACCATGAAGTAGCGTCTGCGGGTCAAGGCGAGATCAACTTCCGCTTTGATACAGCTCTGAACATGGGCGACAAAATGATGTGGTTCAAATACATCGTAAAAAACGTAGCAAAACGCTATGGTAAAACAGCGACGTTCATGCCAAAACCACTTTTCGGTGATAACGGTTCTGGAATGCACATCCACATGTCTTTGTGGAAAGATGGAAAAAATCTTTTCGCAGGAAATAAATACGCCGGTCTTTCAGAGATGGCTCTTTATTATATCGGCGGTGTTTTGAAACACGCTCCGGCTCTTTGCGGTATCATCAATCCAACGACAAACTCTTATAAACGTTTGGTTCCAGGTTTTGAAGCTCCGACGAAATTGGCTTACAGCTTTAAAAACCGTTCAGCGGCAATGCGTATTCCAAACTCAGGTCCAAATCCGAAAGCAAAACGTATCGAGTTCCGTACTCCAGATCCTGGTGCCAACATTTATTTAGCGGAAGCAGCGATCTTGATGGCGGGTCTTGATGGTATCATCAATAAAATTCATCCAGGTGATCCACTTGATAAGGACATCTATGGACTTCCTCCGCAAGAAGCGGCGGCGATTCCATCTGTTCCGGGCACTTTGGAAGAAAGTTTGAATCATCTTCGCGAAAACTGCAGCTTCTTGAAAAAAGGCGACGTTTTCAGTGAAGATTTGATTGAGACATGGGTTCACTATAAAATCGACAAAGAAGTTCGTCCGGTTCAACAAAGACCAGTTCCCTACGAATTTCATTTGTATTATGATTGTTAAAAAACTTACAACTTAGGATAAGACATGGCATCAGACGACGTTAGAAATTTTATGGGATACCTTTGGGTCCGCCAGGAAGATGGTATCATCACTATTGGTATCAACGAAGATGGACTTGAGGACTTTGAAGAGATCAGTTCTGTTGAGCTTCCTGCTGAACAGGAAAAAATTGATGCTGACGTCGTTATCGGTACTTTAGAAACAGACGACGGTCCATTGGACATTTACTCTCCTGTTTCTGGAACTGTGATTGAAGTGAACAGCCAAGTTGTCGAGGATCCGTCTATTATTATGGAAGATCCTTACGAAGAGGGATGGCTCATCCGCCTTGAAGCTGATGAAGACATGGACGATGAGGATGAAGATGAAGACGATGATGACGACGACGATGAGGATGAAGACGACGATTACGAAGATGATGAAGATTAATTAAAAAAAGCCCCGGACGCCCGGGGCTTTTTGTTTTTGGGCATAGTCACCGCTGCCCCTTTCGCCCCATAAGATTGATGAGAAAGCTGACCACCGCCAAAGCTAAGAATACCAACAAGAGCAATCGGCCGATTTCCATCGACATCCCTGCAATTCCTGTGGCTCCAAAGATAAAGGCGACGATAGCTATAATAAAAAAGACTATAGCTGCTCTTAACATGGTGGGCCCCCTTTCTTGCAATGAAGGTTCATGATTATTATCCGCCGCTCTTCAAGAAAGAGCATGATTCTTTATTTTCTTTGATAAGATTCAGTGAATATTCTGTGAGATCACAGTTAGAAAGTGACCCTCATATTGTCCTCTGTTACAAACAAGATATATACAGGACCTCCGAATGACATCCCGATTTGAAAATCTAATTCTCTATTCTATCTGCACATTGATCTGGGGCTCGACATGGTTGGTGATCACTTTCCAAATTGATTCCGCTTCCCCGGTGACTTCGGTGTTCTGGAGATTTTTACTCGCAGCGGGAATTCTCTTCGCGTTTTGTTTCTTTAAAAAACAAAATCTCAAATACTCCCGCCGGGAGCATTTTCTTTTTGCCGCTCAGGGAATTTTCATGTTCTCGGTCAATTACATGCTGACTTATATCGCCGAGACGATGATCAGCTCAGGCCTTGTAGCATTAAGTTTCACGGCTTTAGTTTACTACAATATGTTTGGCATGCGGATCTTCTTTAAAAAACCCATTACAAAAAATGTGATCATGGGTTCTTTGCTGGGTGGTCTTGGTATTGTCTTTATTTTCCTCAACGAGATTTTGCATTTTGATCCAAGCTCCCAAACGATCGTAGGCCTTTGTGTCGGCTTCCTTGCAACGCTGTCTGCCTCTACCGGAAATATGGTGGCGCAAAAAAGTTATCAGTTACGCATTCCCGTTGTAGTTACGAATACTTTTGGAATGCTTTACGGAAGCCTGTTCACACTTATCATTGCACTTGTTCACGGTGATAATTTAGCGATTCCTTTGACGGGAAAATTCTTAGGAGCACTTTTGTATTTGGCTTTATTCGGATCTGTGATTGCCTTTGGCGCTTATCTGTCCTTGGCGGGAAAAATTGGCGCAGAAAAGGCCGCTTATACAAGTGTGATTTCGCCCGTTATTGCACTTGTCCTTTCGAGTTTCTTTGAGAACTTCAAATGGACGCCCTACATTCTTGTGGGCGTCCTGCTGTGTTTACTAGGTAATGTGCTGACTCTTACCAAACGGGCGGGTTGATCCCCGGAGGAAGGAAAAACACTCCCGTTTGATACATGATGGAAATCGTTTTCTCTGTTGTTTTTCTAAGATCACGTCCTTGTGGAGCACCGTTGTCTACGATGATCATGCCGTCGTCACTTGCTGACGTATAAGTATGTCCCGGCGTTAAGCCTGATCCATTCATCAAAAACGCGCCGACAAGAGGGCGATATAAAGTGGAATCCCACGCGACCCAACCTGCTTTGTAAAGAGCCATTGAGAAATTCACAACGGCAGCACTATTAGTCCAAATAAGGGGATTGCCTTTAGAACTATTAAAATCATCCGTCACTCGATAGCCCGCGCGCTGATACGCTTGTCGCAAAAGTTCTGACTGAAATTCCGCACAAGGCACGTTGGCAAAACCGTGACGAACCGCCGTGCCTTGAGTGGCGATGGTCCACGCTCCCACTGTTGAGATTGTTCCTTTTTTCTCAAAATCGATAGAGGCTTGTGTGGCTTTGGCTTTATCCATCATCAAATAAGATTTTGGAGTTTCCACCGTGCGGTTCACGGCTTTTTTAAGTTCACTGTAAATGCTTTGCCATTTTTCTTTTTCAGCGAGTGATAAAGAATTTGCATCGACACTTTTATTCAAACGAGGGCCGAAACGCTTCGTTACTGATGTCGTATATTTAAACTTCGGCTTTCCCGTCAGATTGTAGTATTTCAAAAAACCCGCACCTGGTGTCGCGGCACTGACAACGGCAAAATGACCCTCGGTTCCTTCTAGATTTCCGACAATGGAAGCAAAGATAAAAAGACCGCCCTGAGTTTGGTTAAGGCTTTCAATCTTACTTTGTGGAAATGAAGACTGATATTGCGAAGCCACCGAAATAATTTTTACAGGATATAAGAAACCTGTGCTGGATCTTTCAACCCCGCCACTGGAATTGCGGAAGTCCAAATGTTTGATTTCGTAATTGGCAGGAACTTCAATTTGTGTGCCTTCAGGAAGTTCGACTTTGGATTCCAAAACGCCGGATTTTTCATAACGGACCGTCATAGCTTGGCTGAGCAAGAGTTTTTGAGCCGTCAATGTTTCAGGAGTAGGCTCGACAACCGATGCTGTTTCGTTTCCTGACTCGTCAAGGCTCGGCCAATCGTTAGAGCGAGCGCAGGCTAGTAAACCTGTCAGCGAAAGAAACAAAATCATTCTTGTTACGTTTGTGGTTCCGACCATGGATGACCTCTCTTTCAAAAGGGTCTTCGGTCGGCTCACATTAGAAATTGAATATTTTTTAGAATGTCCAAATCGTTTTCAGGACTTTTTTCTCGAATGAAAAACTAATTTATAAAAATCGTCGGAACTCTGTTTGTTTAGGCCAGTCGCATCGCCGCTGCTTTGCTTTTTTGAAATATTGATTGCCACCTTATAAAGCGACGAACGAACGCCTTTGCCGTATCAAGTATCACTCATAAAAGGAGTTCATATGAAAGCACTTGCACGTTTTATCGTTGCACCCGTTTTGGCTCTCTCAGTTTCTTCCGCTCATGCTTCTGTTTTAAAAATGGAAAAGGGCCCGCGCAGCATTGAAGGAGTGAATATCTCCAAATCAGCCGTAGCCACTATTGAAAAAACAGAAACTCAGCTTGGCACTGTCGGTGCTGGTCTGCGCTGGAAGAAAGTTCTTTTTTCTAAGGTCAAAGTTTATGTTGCCGAGCTTTTGGTGAGCAGCCCTCAACGCTTTATTAAAAAAGACAGCGAAGCTTTAAAATCATTGGATGACAGTGACGTTGTCGCCATTCGTATGACGTTCTTAAGAACCGTAGAAGCGGACAAAGTGCAAACGTCTTTCCGCGATGCACTTAGCGCCAACAAAGTGGATACGGCAACTCCATCTATTAAAACATTCCTAGGCGCTGTCAGCAAAGGTGGCGACGCCGCTTCCGGTGGTCATCTCACCATTCTAGTGAAGAAACACTCCGATGGTTCAGAAACTTTGATTTATGAAGACACGGCTGGAAAACAAACCGTGCTTGTCGGTGAACGCGGTATGACTCAAAAGATTTTTTCAATCTGGTTGGGTGTCCCTGCGGATGACGGCGTAGCTTCCTTAAAAAACGATCTTTTAACTCCTTAAGGAGACGTCCGTGAATTCTTTAATTAAAGTATCCCTAGCTGGTATTTTATTACTTTCCTTAGCCGCCTGCGATTTGCAGGAGGCTTTGGATGGCACTAAAAAAGTTCCAGGTAAAATGGACGAAACCAATGCCAACATGAGAAAAATGTTGGATGAAATGAAGACAACAAACAAAGGGGTCCACGATCAATCCCTATTAATTCCCTTAGAAAATCTGATTAAGGAAGAAAATCAGGATACTTTGGCTCCCGTGCCTTTTAAGCTGATGCCCTATGGAAAAAAATTTGCTGAAGCCGCCTCTGCAGAGGAGCTGATTGATTTAACTTATCTATGGCTTAAGGAAGTCGATGAAGCTTTGCCTAATAAAGACATTGACGAAGCCACAGGAGAAGAAGTTCCTTATACAAAAAAACAAATTCAGCGAATCAATACCCAAAAACTTGCCAAGCTAACGGCCTTACAAGTGATCGCAGGTTTTACCCCGCAAGAGGTCGTTCAGGAAATTATTCACCGAAATATTATAGGTGAAAAACTTGAGGGCGGTCGTCGCTTTGAGGAGACGGCGTATTCCTTTTTGATGTTAAGAACGATGTTCATCCGTGACGTTCTTTTAAAAGAATCTATTTTATCCACGTCTATTGATAATGTAGGCAAACTTGAAGAGGCGATGAAATATATTAAGAAAGTCGACAGCATTGCTCGCTTGCGCTTTGCCGATAAGATTCAATTTAAATCTCATGGTCTGATTGATTTTGAAGGAAGGCAGCTTCCTGAAGACCAGCAGCCCCAGGAAAAGCTCAATCAAGATGTGGCTTTTAATTTATGGACCTCGATTTATGAAAAAGCACAGTCACAAATGCGGATGGATGAGCGAAGTGTCGGTGCCGATGCCAACGATGACCAGCGACTTTTAAACGAAGAAAAAAAGCGTCTGCAATATGACTTGCAGTTGATTGAACAAAATCTTCAATACTGGAAAGGCCGTCAACCTTGACGGCCCACCATGGCTTTTAGTTCCGTCACAAGCCCTTGCATACCTTGAGAAAGCTCTGACATTTGATCGCTGGTTTGGGCGACCTCTTGAGCAACTTGCGCATTCTGCTGCGATGCTTGGTCTAATTTATTCATGGCTTCACTGATTAGTCCCAGCCCACGAGCTTGCTCTTGGCTGGCCCCTGCGATTTCATTATTAATTTCCAAAACTTTTTGCGCGGAAGAAAGAAATTTACCAAGAAGAGCGCCACTTTGATGAGCGACTTCGCCGCCTTCGTGAATTCTGGATACACTTTCTTGAATCATTTTAGAAATATCTTTTGCAGAATCAGCACTTCGTTGGGCAAGGCTGCGAACAGCATCGGCAACAACGGCAAAGCCTTTTCCCTGCTCACCGGCACGAGCCGCTTCCACTGAGGCATTTAAAGCAAGAAGATTTGTTTGAAAGGCGATATCGTCAATGACTTGAATCACCTCTTCGATTTTTGTCGCCGAGCCTTTTAAAGCATCCATGCTTTGAATCAACTTTTGCACAGATTCAGCACCCGCCTTGGAGGCTTCGAAACTTTCCGAAGACAAAGTGGAGGCGTTTTTAGCATTTTCTGAATTAAGCTTCACCATACTGGAAAGTTCTTCCAAGGAAGCCACCGTTTCTTGCAAGGAAGCCGCCGACTCCGTCGCTCCGCTTGCGAGATTTTGGCTGGCTTTATTAAGATGGTGACTGGTCTCATCTAAAGAATGACCCGTTTTCTCAATGCGATTGGAAAAAACCGACATACGACCTATCAAACTTGAGGTGATCCATGCTCCGCCGAGCAAACAGAAAAGCCCGCCTACTATAGTGATAACCAAGTTGATGGCACGGAAAGCTCCACCGGATTCGTGCGCAACTTCCGCATCTTTTTCAATCAACTCTCCCAGGTTTTCCATTTTTCCTTCGAGAACCTTGAAAGTATCGTTGAACTTTGGAAGCTCAGCCAATGCGACTTTATAACCTTGAGTCACCGCGAGATTCACAATTTTTTTGGTGTGTTCAATATATTGTTCCATCTGGGGTTTGGTTTCTAGAATCGCTTTTTTAGTTTCGGCATTTAATGGCAATGCTTCTAAAGCAGAAAGATATTTTTTAAATTCTTCCGATTTTTCTTCAGATTCTTTCTGAATGTTTTTTAATTCAGATACTTCACCGCTCTCCGCCGAAAGCAAGGAGGCCAAAACCACGGAACGAAGTCCATCGTGCATCATATCTGCGAGAGTCATATTGCGAACTGCTGGCAGTTGCACGTTGGCGACATTATCAAATTGTGTCATCAACCGCGTGGAATTGATAAAAGAAAGACTTCCAATGCCAACTAGGACAAGTAAAAATCCTCCACATAAAAGCACCAGTTGTTTTTTTATAGAAAGATTCATTCGCCCGACCCTGTTACCAAAGTTTCGACTCTACTGAAAGATATAAAAAGACACCGCGCTCATGTTCAGCCGCGGAAGGACCGACACCAAGAAGTGCGCCGATGCCGGGAACAATCTCGGTTTCTTGCCCGGCTTGAAAAGCCGTACGTATGCCGGGAACAACATAATAAGTCGCCTCTGTCGCCTTAGTGTCTTGTCCGGCAACGACTTCGTTATTGTTCATTACGAATTCGCAGAGAAGATTTGTCTTTGGTGTGACATTGTAGACAACACTTGTTCCAAAGTTAAAACCAAAAAGGGAAGCCGTTTCTCCCAGCTCATTCTTTGCATCCGGTGTGTATGTAAAACCGGCGTTCCAATGATTGGTCCAGCGATCGTTAAGCGTGATGGAAACAGCATGATTAAACTGGAAGCCCGCTACACCATTGCCGAAACCTTTTTTGTAGTCTCCTGTAGGAAGGATGATCGAAAAACGTGGAGCCATGGAAATCATCTCTGTGTTCATCAATTGGTAACGATAATTTAGAAGGACGTCACCAATCTGCGTTTTGTCGCCATCACCACCGACAGCACTCTTTTTTAAAACAGGAATAACGTAAGAAAATTGATGAGTCTCATCTGTGATAGGAATTTCGTTTGTGAACGAGTATCCCCATTCATGTGCGGGATCAAGATACTGATAAGTCTGAATAAACTGCACAACACCGGGTTCCTGGTTGTACGCTTCCTCAATAAGAAAGGAATTATCCTTTACAACCTCGGCAGCATTCGCTTTCACCGCAAAACCACCCAATAACGCCAAAGCGATTGCATACAATAACACGCGCATTCATTTCCCCTTTTCTTGAATAAGAATATTCTTTCCAAAATTATGAGGAAAATCTACGCTGAACAGGTTTTTAACAATTTGTACTGGTCTTTATGCGTGAAGTTCGCCAGAACATCGATACTAAAGTCATTCCACCGAGGACGTAACAATAATAGACTTCCCCCACGAGCGCCAGCGGAGACAGTTTCGCCATTTGGCTAGCTAGTAAAATCTGGGCACCATAAGGAATCAAACCTTGAATCACGCAAGAAAAGATATCCAAAAGACTTGCACTGCGTGGAGCTGGCACTTCTTCCGCTTTAGAAATTTCTTTAGCGAGGTCGCCTGTAATTAGAATAGCAACGGTGTTATTGGCAACGGCCAGATTCGCGATGCTCACTGAAAGAGCGATGCTAAATTCCGCCCATAATTTTTCTAAACGCGCGCTTTGAAACTTCATCTTCTTAAAGAGGCCGCGCAAAATCGCGATACCGCCTTCGACTTTCATCATCTGCCCCAGACCACCCATGAAAAGAGAAAGAAGAAAGATCTCTTGCATATCCTTAAAGCCTGTATAAATGTCCTGGGCCCATTGCAAAAGAGAATACCCTTCTGTCGCAAAGAGTCCCAAACCTCCGGCAAGAAGAATTCCCAGAACTAAGACCAAAAAGACATTTATTCCTAACAAGGCCAATATCAAAACAACGGCATAAGGTAGAGCCTTAAAAATTTCCATTTCTTTCACGGAGACTACGTGGCCCGGAGCGAACGACAAAAAGAGAATCATCACCGTTAGCAACGCCGCTGGCAGACTTAAACGAAAGTTCACGCGAAATTTATCCTTCATCGAACAACCTTGCGACCGTGTCGCCGCAATTGTCGTGTCAGAAATAAAAGAAAGATTATCGCCAAACATGGCGCCACCAATCAAAGCGCCAAACACAAGAGCTTTCTCCAAACCACCCGTTTCAGCGAGCCCCAAGGCAATCGGCCCCAACGCTGAAATCGTTCCCATGGATGTACCAATAGATGTCGAGATCAAAGCGGCGAGTAAAAAGAATCCTGGTAACAAGAAATTTTCCGGCATGATTTTCATTCCCCAGAAAATCACCGCATCGACACCACCAATGGCTTTTACAACACTTCCAAATGCGCCCGCCAAAAGATAGATCAGACACATCGTAAGAATATTGTGATCAGCAAGTCCCTCCATGAACGTGTTCACCTTTTTATCAAAGGTTCCCTTCATCAAAAGAAAAGCTAATATAATCGCTGGAAGTGTTGCGACCGGAGACGGCAGTTTGTAAAAAGCAAACTCGGCTCCTTGCAAGTGATAATAAATTCCGCTCCCAAGAAAAAGAGCGATGAACGTTAAAAGAGGGAGAAAGGCTCTCACTTAGATTACTCCGTTCTTTTTATAAGGTGATAACCAAACTTCGTGCGTACAGGTTTTGCGGTCGTTTCGCCGACCCTCAAAGAGAACGCAGCCTCTTCAAATGTCTCATCCATGCGACCTTCAGAGAATGTTCCCAGATCTCCTCCCACGGAGGAGGAGGGACAGCGAGAGTGCTTGCGTGCTAATTCTTCAAAGCTTTTACCACTCTTTAATGCTCGTAAAAGATCATCGGCTTCATATTGATGCTGCACCAATATATGACTGGCTCTGATTTTCACGTTTCCTCCGTATTTAATTTGACCCAACTCTTCACACTCCCGTAAGGTCGGAATGTGAAATTCTCTTTAGTTTTTCTTTTTCTTTCCAGCATGGCCTTCGCCAAGCCCACGCCTGTTGATATCGGTGGTTACGACTTTCCACCTTACGTCATCAGTAAGAACAACGGCTTCCAAGGTCTGACATTGGATTTGATTCAGCTTTTAAATCAAAAACAATCAAAGTTTGAATTTCGATTTGTTCCCACTTCACCTTCAAGAAGATACCACGATATGAAAGAAGGGCGATACCAAATCATCGCCTTTGAATGCAAATCGTGGGGTTGGAATCCTGATCTTGTGACCTCAACAAAAATATTTCAAGAAGGTGGAGAGGTCTTCATCGCTCTGAATGAGCCCTCCCGCACCCAAGCTTATTTTAAAGATCTAAAAAGTAAAAAAATTCGAGGCATGCGCGGTTACCATTATGGATTTTTGGGGCTGTCCACGGGCCCGAAAGCTTTGAAAGAATTCAATTTAGAGCTTACCAATACTCAGGAAGGAAACATCCGCGCCGTACTGAACAAGCGTACCGACATCGCTATTGTATCTAAAGAGTACTTGGATATTTATTTGAAAGAAAATCCACAAGATCAAAAGTTTTTGCTCATCTCAAAAAATTTCGATCAAATTTATCGGCTAGGTCTTCTTGTTTCAAACGAACAATCGACAATCAAAGTCGCAGACTTAAATAAGCTGATCGACGATATCGTGAAAGATGGATCGTGGGATGATATCTTAAAAAGAAAAGGTATTACCAGCAAACACCCTTAATGAGTCCGACCTGTTAAAGCACATTCAATTCGATAGAAACTTCTTGTGAATTTTAGCATTCACCCCGCGAGAAAATTGCCTCGCTGAGCGTTTGAGAGTCTGCTTTAACAATACTTTTTTAAGGAGATTCTCTATGAAAAGCACTCCCGTTCGCGATCAGGTCAAAGATCATTTGCTCACACCAAAAAACGCAGTCCTTGTCATCATCGATTATCAACCACCCCAAATTATCACAACGGTTTCGATGGATCGCCAGACACTTATCGGTAACATGCGCGCCTTAATCAAAACAGCAAAGGCATTTGATGTCCCCATTGTTTTAAGCACAGTGAATACGATAAATGGAAGAAACCCTGACACCATTCCGCAACTTAAAGAACTGCTTGCCGGTGTTCCATCAATTGACAGAACTTCAATCAACGCTTGGGAAGATGAAGAATTTTATCAAGCGATCAAAGCCACTAAACGCAAGAAACTTATTATCGCCGCTCTTTGGACGGACGCCTGTTTGTTATTTCCAACAATGGATGCAATCAAAGAGGGCTACGAAGTATTTCCAGTCGTTGATTGCGTCGGTGCTAATTCCATCGAGGGTCATAAAGCCGCACTTCAACGCATGGTCCATGCTGGAGCGCAACCTGTTGGCTGGAACTCTGTCGCATGTGAATTGCAACGCGACTGGGGCCGCCACGAAACCGTCACTGGTTTTATGGAAGCCGTAAAAGAACAGGGTCACGGCTGGGGTTGGTTCATATCAGTCTCTCAAGAAATCGAAGAGTATCACAACTATAAAGGTGCATCTGCGATGCAAGTCCAAGGCACACAGCCGCCGCACTAAAAAAGGGCCCCTGGGGCCCTTAAACTTTATGTCGGTGTAAGATCAAACCGTGAGTGGGATCGTAGGGCGAAACCCCTACATTCACTCGATCTCCTACAACAACCTTGATATTAAATTTTTTCATCTTTCCACATAAACGAGCCTTAATTAAAACACCGTTAGGAAGAGTCACGGAATAAACTCCACCACCGGAAAGATCTACGACTTTGCCATCCGTCGTGACCAAATCGTCTTTAGCCATCATATTCCTTTGCGTATTTTATAATTAAATCTGCCGATATTAGTATGAACGGCGAGAGCTGAAACCACCGCTGCGACGATTGCCACCAGAGCGGTTTTCTTGAGGTTTCGCTTCAGAGATATTCATCGCACGACCAGAAACTTCTGAACCGTTCAATTTTTGAATCGCTGTTTGCGCTTCTCCATCTGTAGACATTTCGATGAATGCAAAACCTTTACTGCGGCCTGTTTCTCTATCTGTGATCACATTTGCGGAATCAACAGTACCAAACTCTGCAAAAAGATTTGTAAGCTGATTCGAATCAACTGTGTATGATAAATTTCCGACGTATAATTTCTTTCCCATATTTGCCTCCTTAAAAGCTTAGGGGCCATTCACAGAAGACAAAAGAGAATCGATTGAATAATGAGAACGACGTGTTCACCAAGTAGAACAGATCGGTATCGCAATAGATATAACCAAATCATTTTATTTCTGAAAGCCGGTCATCTCGAAGAGGGCGACTTTGAGAAAAAGAACCGGCTCATAGTCGTCTCTTGACTGTGAAGAAACAACAAATCCCTGGACCCACCTCTACTCACGTCATGCTAAAAAATGGAGATTCGATCAAAGGAGCCTGTGTGGAGAATATTGAAAACCTTAAAAAAGATATCCAAAAACGTGTTATCATGGATCTCGGTAAAGAATTTCCTCAGGCGCCTATTTCAAAACTAACAACGCCTTTGCAGCTTTTTCTCAACGCCCTTATAGATAACCTGCAATTAAGTACATCTGCTTCACCTCACGTCACAGTCGCGGATAAAGAAATGTCCCCCCTTTATAAATTTGAAGGTACAGCTCCTCTGGGCTTTAGCTTGCCTCAACTTTTAAAGGAATTTAGCATCATCAAAAAAGATGTTATCCAGGAACTACAGCACCAAGGACAATTATCTTATGAAATCAGAAATAAGATTGATGAGGTTTTCGAAGTCCTTGGAATTTCCACTGCTGAAAGCTTTATTTCCACGAAACAGAAAAACACCGAAGAGGCTCTTAACAAAGCGGAAGTCAGCAATCGCGACTTGGAACAGTTTGCTGGTGTTGCTGCCCATGACTTAAAGTCTCCCCTCGCGACTATTTCGGGATATGTGTCTCTTTTGAATGAAGAACTGGGTCAGTTGGCAAACTCTCCGGGACATGAATACATCCCAATCATTGAAAGTGCCGCTGAGAGAATGAGACATCTCATAGATCATCTTTTAGAACACGCTCGCCTGGCGGCACAGAATCATCAGTTTATAGATGTGGACTTGAATGAAGTGCTTAAGATCACCGAACAGAATCTTCATGAATCTATTGAAACAACTCACACACAAATAAAAAGTCAGAAAATGCCGATAGTACAAGGTGATCCGGCGTTGCTGGTTCAGCTCTTCCAAAATCTCTTTGCCAATTCGATCAAGTTTCGTAGTTCAAAGCCTCCTGTCATTGAAGTGAATGTCGACGACAAAAAATTTGCGCAGTACTTGCTTTTTTCAGTGAAAGATAACGGCATCGGCTTTGACCCGAAAGAAAAAGAAAATATTTTCGGACTTTATACGACCTTACATTCGAAACAAGAATACTCCGGCTCCGGCATTGGTTTAGCTACGTGTAAGAAAGTCGTCGAACTCCACGACGGCCGCATCTGGGCCGAATCCGTTCCCAACAAAGGCACAACCATTTGGTTTACATTAGCTAGATGAGAGAGATGTCTCTTATAAAATGGTAGGGGGCGAGGGACTTGAACCCCCGATCCCAGTGTTATGAGCACCGTGCTTTAACCAACTAAGCTAGCCCCCCACTACCGAGAGGCTTTAAGGTATCAAACATAGCGAACACGATCAACCGCGGAGTGGCGGATCAAAACTTCGTGTACGAACAAGCTAAAGCAAACCGACCTGTTTGCCCCGCGACTCCCAAGTAAACTCCATTTTTGGCTTTAGAATCCAAATCCAATCGCACAAGGCTGCCACCGTCATAGCAAGTCAATTCAAAGTGAGCGCGTCCGACATAAGAAGAAGCCCGAGTGCGATACCATTGCGTCGTACAGGCAACGTCACGGATCGTGATCACGCGGTGCTGAGGACCGTTTCCTGTGGTCGCCCAAAACTCTTCCGTATAATTGATGAGCAACGGCTCGTTAGGAGTCGCGCGTTCAGCTTTGAGGTAAACAGTCGCGACTGTGTCGTTACCTTTATACTGAACAAGATCAGGAGTTTTTTCCGCAGAACACTCAACGGATTTAATAACTTTATCGGCAGCATCGATAGCAAAAGCGGAGTGAGACAAAAGCAAAGCAGCCGTGAAGAAAACTGATTTCATTTTTAACCTCCAGTTTTAAAATTGGAGGAATCATACAGGAGAATTTCAGAATGATTTGTCAGGATTGAAAGTGATGAAAAGATTCTAATAAAAAAAGGGACTTTCCGAAGAAAGTCCCTTTCAGGAAGCTCAAATCAGCTCTCCTAGAGAGCGCTAGCTATCAACAAACGCCTTCAGTTTGTTGCTGCGAGAAGGATGACGAAGCTTACGAAGAGCTTTAGCCTCGATCTGACGGATACGCTCACGAGTCACGTTGAAGTCTTGTCCCACCTCTTCAAGAGTATGGTCAGATTCTTCACCGATACCGAAACGCATACGAAGAACTTTTTCTTCTCTTGGAGTCAGTGTCGAAAGAACACGGCGAGTTTGTTCCGCCAAGTTCAGGTTCACAATCGCTTCTGCAGGATTGATCACCTTTTTGTCTTCGATAAAGTCCCCTAAGTGCGAATCTTCTTCTTCACCCACTGGAGTTTCCAAAGAGATTGGCTCTTTCGCGATTTTCAAAACTTTGCGAACTTTATCAACTGGCATGTCCATTTTATCCGCGATCTCTTCAGGGGTCGGCTCACGGCCTAGTTCCTGGATCAGATAGCGAGATGTACGAACAAGCTTGTTGATCGTCTCGATCATGTGAACAGGGATACGGATTGTACGAGCTTGGTCGGCAATCGCGCGAGTGATCGCTTGACGGATCCACCATGTCGCATAAGTCGAGAACTTGTAACCACGACGGTATTCGAACTTATCAACGGCTTTCATCAAACCGATGTTACCTTCCTGGATCAAATCCAAGAATTGAAGACCGCGGTTGGTGTACTTCTTCGCGATAGAAACAACGAGACGCAAGTTCGCTTCAACGAGTTCTGACTTCGCTGCATCGGCTTCGCGCTCACCTTTCCAAATCGCTGTGTAAGTTTCCTTAACCCAGTTGTGGTTCATCTCTGTTTCGGAGTCCAAGCGGCCGATACGTTTTTCAGCCTCTTGAGCTTGCAATACGTAGGATTTGAATTTTTGGTAATTCAAACCCGTATCGCGAGTCATTCTTGTTAATTCTTTTTCGTTCGCATCGATCAACTTCATACGTTCTGTCATTGCAGCAACGTCTTTAGAGAACGTACGCTCCACACCGTCTTTGATACGACGACGAAGAGTTCCGATACGGTTCACCAAGTTTTTGAACTTGATCACGATACGGTTGATTGTCTTACGGTTGAAGTTCACAGACTCGAAGTTCGCCATGAGCTTGTCGTTCATCGCAACAAGTTCTTTCATAGCCGCTTGACGAGCTGGAGTGTTCGTTTCTTCTTTACGAAGAACCAAGAAATGTTTCTCAGCCGCTTTTTGGTACTCAGTCACTTTACCGATAAGTTCATGAATCTTATCGATGTATTCCTTCTCATCGTATTGAGTGTCTTCGTCCTCAAGACCACGGAAGATCGATTTAACTTTGATACGTCCTTCATCAAGACGCTTACCAAGTTGAATGATCTCGTATGTTCCTAGTGGAGACAAAAGGATCGCACGAACGATTTCACGCTCCCCTTTTTCGATACGACGAGCGATCTCAACTTCACCCTCACGAGTAAGAAGTGACACGCTTCCCATTTTACGCAAGTAAAGACGAACAGGGTCGTTACCCTTAACGTCTTCGCTTTCTGCTTTTTCTTCATCATCTACTTCTTCGTCTTCAGAATCCGGGCTTTCAAGGAAAGATCCTTCGCCCTCTTCCTCTTTCGAAGTTTCAGACAAGTCTGAAATTACTACACCACCACCCTCAAGCGCGTGCATGAATGCATCGAGCACTGAAGGAGCGATAATTTCAGGTGGAAGAAGGTCGTTGATTTCTTCAATCGTCAACGCGCCTTTTTCCTTTGCAAGCTTCAGAAATCGTTGAATTTCTTCTTTAATCAACGCTTCTTGTTCCTGCAAAGAAAGAACCTTTACCGGCTCTTTCTCTTGTTTGTTTGGTAGGTTCGGTTTCATCAATACCCCGCCTTTTACCCTTTATTCAGAGAGATTCGATTTCTCTGAATATTCATAATCTGTTCCAACTTTTCCGAACTAGGTTCGTTTTTAAGATCTCTCGCCAATTGCTTTGCTTGCTCTCTTAGGAAGTTTTCTTTCACGCGCTTAAAGCAATCACGCAAGAGCTTCGTCTCTGCCTCTTCGTCGAACCCTGGTTCAGCCTCGGGAGTGGGCCCAACTTGAAATAGATATTCAGGCTGATCAACGTAAGAGACAAGCAGACTGGTCAATTTATCAAACTTATTAAGATCTTGTCTATACACATCCGTCGCCTTTTCAAGGATCTTTTTCACTCCTTCGTGTGCAACGTTCTCAATCAGTTTTTCACTCTCAAAATGCTCGAAATTGGCACGACTTTTGAGTACCAATCCTAATAGCAGAATCTCTGCTTTAGAGGCTCCTTTGAGGCTGATTTTGCCTCCTTCTACAGGTTGTGACACCGCTTCGGGGGCCTTTTGGTTAGCCGGCGCACTTGGCTGCACCGTTCTAGTCATCGCAGGGCGATTTTGTGAATATACAGGGCCACTGCTTTGCAAGCCCACAGCTTGACGCAGCCAGGGAAGAGTTACGCCCATCTTCTGCGCAGATTCCGCCAAATACAAGTCCCGTAATCGCAAATCCGGAATAGTCTCAAATAACGGTTTCAATTTATCAGCAAGCTTCACTTTTTCAGAAGCCTCACCGCGATAACCTTCCATCCATCGAGCCAAAATCATCACAAACAAATCTGGAGCACGCTCAAGTTCTGCTTTCAGAGCGTCAGCTCCGTATTTTTTCACATAATCGTCAGGGTCCATATTGTTCGGAAGAGTCAAACCCTTCGGATACAGGTCCGCTGCGAGTAAGATCGGCAAGCTGCGTTCGGCCGCTTCCATTCCCGCAGAGTCCCCGTCAAACAGAGCCACTACGTTTTTAGTCATGCGCTTAAGCATTTTTCCGTGATCCGGAGTCAAAGCCGTTCCCATGGTCGCCACCACGTTGCGGATGCCTGCCTGGTACAAAGAAACCAAATCCATGTAGCCTTCAACGATCAAAGCCATATCATCACTACGGATGTAACGAGCTGTTTGTGACAATCCGTAGAGCACTTTCCCCTTAATAAAGACCGGAGTCTCAGGGGAATTTAAATATTTCGGCTCATTTTCTTTTTTCTCAAGGTAACGGCCCCCAAATGCGATGGGTTCTCCCATTGGAGAAAAAATCGGAAACATGAGGCGATCACGGAAAATATCAAAGTAGCCGGACTTATTGTTGCGAGCTTTTACGAGGCGCGCTTCTTCCGCCAAGGCCATCGGCACTTGTTTGCTGCCCAGATATTTTTCTAAGCCATCCCACTCTGCCACCGCGTAACCAACGCCGAAGGTTTCAATAACCTCGTCAGAAAGGCCACGACTGGCAATGTATTTACGAACAGGATGATCGTGAGGCGTGCGTTTAAGTTGCTCTGAAAAATAATGAGCGGCGAGCTTATTTACTTTTAACAACAACTTCTTTTTGTCAGCAGCTTGATCGCGAGCTTCGTCTTCTTTTTCCGGTGCTGGCATTGGAATGCTGGCGCGGTTCGCAAGATATTCAACGGCCTCAGGAAAGCCCATGCCCTGATAATCACGAAGAAACGAAAAAACGTTTCCGCTTTTGTGGCAACCGAAGCAGTGATAGACCTGCTTTGTTTCCGAAACCGAGAACGACGCTGTTTTTTCAACGTGATCAGGAAACGGACAGCGGCCCATAAGGCCGCTACCACTTTGTTTTAGCTGTGTATATTGAGAGATGATGTCGACAAGGTTGTTCGCCTCGGAAACTCTCTCGATAAAGTCTTGGCTAAATCTCATGCACCTTCCAACAAGGGAAAAAGGTACCAGGTACCTTTTTCGACTACGCGAGCTTTGATTTGATAACTTCGCTTACTACTTTGTTGTCTGCGGCGCCGCCAGATTTCGCGATGACTTCTTTCATCACAGGACCCATGTCCTTCACTGTCTTAGCACCCAATGCTGCAATCACTTGAGTTACGAGAGCTTCGATTTGTTCACGGCTCATTTGCGCTGGCAAATAAACTTCAAGAACTTTCAATTCCGCAGTCTCTTGATCGACTAGATCTTGGCGACCTGCTTGAGAGAATTGCTCGATAGATTCTTTTCTTTGTTTTACTAGTTTTTTGATAACGCCCAATACTTCATCAGGAGTGATTGGATCTGGACGCATATCGATTTCGCGGTTTTTGATCGCAGCTTGGAGCATACGAAGAGCTCCCAATTTTGCTGAGTCTTTTGCGATCATCGCGGCTTTAACATCCGCAGCGAGTTTATCTCTGATTTCCATTAAGGACCTCCATGGTTGCTTCAAACACTGAAGCGTAGATAGAACAGAGGCGACACTAGGTCGCCTCCTTGAAAAAACCAATGTCCACTAAAGGAATTAGTCGTTCCAACCTTTTCTAGATTTCTTAACAGCGCGTTTACGAGCCGCTAGAGATTTCTTTTTAAGTCTTACAGAAGGCTTTTCAAAGTGTTCACGTTTTTTAACTTCAGAAAGAATACCTGCTTTTTCGCAAGATTTTTTAAATTTTCTGAATGCAGATTCAAAAGACTCACCGTCTTTGATCTTTACCATTGCCACGACAATCACCTGCCCTTCTGATGTGGAAATAAGAACCAGAGTGTATAACAAAGCAGCATAAAAGGGGCAAGCCTTGGGGTCCTGACGCAATGAATTATTATTCCCCATGTGCTTTTTTTATTGGCACTGTCCTCAATGAATGGGAAAAATTCATCGAGGGGTGTTTATGAGATTTCTTATCTGTCTGATATTATTGGGCTTATCATTAACTTCCAAAGCCAATCCGAGCGAAGATTTCTTTATCCTGAAGCCTGGAGAGCTGAAGTTTATTCGCACTCCCGGGCAACAATTCTCTCCGCTGGCTCAAACAACCTGCCGCGATCGCATCCGCCAGATCATGTGTTTGGTGAAATCCACGCAAAATCCTGTGGGCACCCGCCAATGTCTTCCTGGCAGCGAGTCCTTTGCGGACCCCGTTGAAAAAATCTACGACATCCTTCCTGAAAAGGTCCAAAAAGCTTTCTGTGGTTTGGACGTGATCTATGTTGAAGAAGACATGGAGGCATTAGCTTACGCCGGGATCGTTCGCCAAGATCCGACAAAAGGTGTTGTGGGTTCTTTCATGGGAATTCGCAAAATTCTTTTAGAGCAAGCTTACGATGCGACGTCTGTATTTGGATGGAAAGAACAAAAAGCATTCGGTATTAAAGCTCCGCCGTTTGTGCACATGCCAGAGGGTCCTCGTGTCGAAGTGGCTTTGCCAGGTTCTTTATCCGCCCTTCAATACGTGATGATTCATGAGTTTGGTCACATCATTGATTTTAGCAATAAGGCGAACGATTTTGTTTGTCCTGCTGGAGAAACTTGCAAACTTGAGACAGGCGATATGGCTGAATATCAAAAGCTCGTTCCAGTGCCGAACTCTTGGAGTGCTTTGAGCTGGAAAAATGCAGTGACTCCGAAAGACAATTATCATTTTCCACTCTGGGACAATTTGTGTTTTTACGGTTGCAATAAAAGTTTATCTGTCGCGGACGTTGAACAATTCTACCGTGAGCTTGCACCTACAAACTTTGTAACGACTTATGCAGCCGTGTCTCCTTTTGAGGACTTTGCAGAGAGTTTTACTTTCCACGTATTAAGCCTGCAAGGTGATTGGAGTTATCAAATTCAAACTCCACAAACGGCTTATTCGCTCGATCAAAAGTGGAAAAACACCTGGGATAAAAAATCTTGGATGGAAAGTTTCTACAACCAAGATCTGCGATACCCAACACCTTCAAATTAGTTTATAAAAGATCCAAATACGAGGAGTTAAACCTTAGATGGAACTTTTAACAAACCCGCAGATTTGGATCGCATTCTTTACTCTTTTCGCTCTAGAACTAGTTCTGGGGATCGACAATATTATTTTTATTTCGATCCTCGCTGGAAAACTTCCTAAAGAACAACAAGACAAGGCTCGCATCACGGGCTTGGGCCTTGCGGTCGGAACGCGCATTCTTTTACTTCTTTCTTTGTCTTGGATCATTGGTCTGACAGCTCCGCTTTTCGAAGTTTTCGGACAGGAAATTTCAGGCCGTGATTTGATTTTGCTTTTAGGTGGTCTTTTCTTGATCGTAAAAAGCACGATGGAGATCAATCACAAATTGGAAGGTGTTGAAGGCAGTCAGTCAGGTCACGTCGCCGCTTCATTTAATGCGGTGATTGTGCAGATCCTTTTACTTGATATCGTGTTCTCTTTAGATTCTGTGATCACCGCTGTCGGCATGGTCAGTGAACTTTCCGTGATGATCGCGGCTGTTATCGCTTCAACACTCGTTATGATGTTTGCGGCAAAACCGATTAGTAATTTCGTCGATGCGCATCCGTCTTTGAAGATTCTTGCGTTGAGTTTCCTATTGATGATCGGCTTCACGTTGATCGTGGAATCTTTGGAAGTGCATATTCCAAAAGGTTATGTGTATTTCGCGATGGCATTCTCTGTCGGTGTTGAAATGCTCAATATTCGCATGCGCAAGAAGCAACCAAAAGAGCCTGTTAAACTTCGCGAAAGAATCGCTGAGGAAAAATAGTGAATTCCTCTGAAGATATCAAATGGATGACGAAGGCTTTAAGCCTTGCCAAGAAAGCCGCAGAGAAAGGCGAAGTTCCTATTGCGGCTTTGCTTGTAGGTCCTGAAGGTTTGATTTCGTGGGCGATTAATACGCGCGAAAGACAACAAACTCCCTTGGGACATGCAGAACTTTTTGCTCTTCATAAAGCTTCTCAGAAAAAACAGAGCTGGCGTTTAAGTGAATGCACTTTATACGTGACGTTGGAGCCTTGTGTGATGTGCGCAGGCGCGATTCAACAAGCTCGCCTGAAACGTGTTGTCTATGGTGCTTCAGACCCTAAGGGTGGGGCTGTTGAAAGTCTTTATGAAATCCTCAATGACTCTCGCTTGAATCATCAGGTGGAGGTCACGCCCGGAGTTTTAGCTTCTGAATGTGCGGCTCTTCTTCAAGGATTTTTCCAAGATCGTCGCGATGAAAAGAAAACGGAAAAAGCACAAAAGATTTTCCGTGATCGTTCGTCGGTGATTGTTGTTCATAAAAATAAAATTTTGGGTTTTCATGCGATTGATTCAAGCTCTCAGGCAAAATATTTTTTTGTTCCTGGTGGCGCGATTGAGGCCGGAGAAACCACAGCACAATCTGCCGCTCGCGAATGCTTAGAAGAAACCGGCTATAAAGTTCGTATTCTTGAAAAAACCGCTTTTGAGCGTAAATATGACTTTCTTTGGAATGGAAATATTCACGCCTGCCGCACGGTTTTTTACATCGGGATTTTAGATCAAGAATGGACTCCCCCTCATAAAGTGGACGATGCTGATTATCATAAAGGTGTCGAGTGGATTGACGTTAAACGCGTTCCTGAGGTGTTTGCGTATAATAAAGACATCCTTTGGGCCGTACAGAAGCTCGTTAAAACGGCGTTAAAGAAATCGGTCTTGCGCTAATCTTGGGGGGCTGTTACAAGTGGCCTTTCATGACAACGACAAAATTTACTGATCTCCCTTTAATTGCTCCTCTTCAATTTTCTTTAAAAGAAGCAGGTTACGAACATCCAACCCCAATTCAATTGGCGGCGATTCCTGTTATTCTTGAAGGGCACGACCTTTTGGGGATCGCTCAAACTGGAACTGGAAAAACAGCGGCGTTTTCTTTGCCGATGTTGCAAAATCTTTCTAAACATCAAACGCGCCGTGAAGCCAGACGTCCTCGCGCTTTGATTCTGACTCCGACACGTGAACTTGCGATTCAAATCCACGAAAACATCGTGGCTTATAGCAATCATTTAAAACTAAAACACGCCGTGATCTTTGGTGGTGTCGGGCAAGCTCCACAAGTGAAGGCATTGCAAGAAGGTGTGGATATCTTGATTGCGACTCCGGGTCGCTTGATGGATTTGTATCAACAAAAGTTTTTACACTTAGACCGTGTTGAGATTTTTGTTTTAGATGAAGCCGATCGCATGCTCGATATGGGTTTCATGCAAGATATTAAAAAAATTGTGCCGCTTCTGCCGAAGAAACGTCACAACTTGTTTTTCTCTGCAACTATGCCGCCAGAGATTCAAAAGCTGGCTCATAGCATTTTGGTGAATCCAAAAAAAGTAGAAGTGACTCCGACATCATCGACAGCTGAAAAAGTCGAACAGCGTGTGATGTATGTTGAGAAAAAAGATAAGCTGGATCTTCTTTTGCATCTCTTGAAAGACAACGATCTTTTTAAAGTCTTGGTCTTCGTGCAAATGAAATACGGAGCGAATCGCGTAGTAGATAAACTTGTGAAAGCGGGAGTGGAAGCTGCAGGCATTCACGGCGATAAATCTCAGTCGGCTCGTCAAAGAGCCCTTGAGGATTTCCGCACAGGTAAAATTCGTGTGTTGGTAGCGACTGAAATCGCAGCGCGCGGAATTGATATTGAAGGCATCACTCACGTAATTAATCTTGAAATCCCGCACATTCCTGAAAGCTACGTTCACCGTATCGGAAGAACAGCGCGTGCCGGAGCTTCAGGACAGTCGATCTCTTTTGCGACAGCGGAAGAAAGATCTTTCATCTTTGCGATTGAAAAGATCACTCGTCAGCCGATCCCTTTAGATAAAAATCAACCTTTCCATTCCGAGGCGATTGAAAAAGCGGCTGTGATGAGCCCTGGCAAAGCTAAGGCGATGCTTGAAGGCCAGAAAAAGGAAAACAAGCAGCGCAACTACGCAAAGAAAAGACCTTTCGGCAATAAAGGTGGAGGACACCAAGCAAAAAGTGGTGGCGCACCCAAAGGTGGCGGACATCCATCTAAAGGCGGTGGCGGTCCTCACAAAAAGTTTTCTGGTAAAAAAGGTCCCCGCAACTAGGGGCCTTTCACTTCTAAGATTTTTCTTGTCAGAGGGTCCACTGTCACTGCGACAGGCTTTTGGGTCTTCTGACTTTTTTCAAGTTTACTCAAAACCGTTTTATTCTGCTCGATTTCATACAGAACTGGTTCGCGGTGAAAAGTGATGAACGACTTTTCTTTGATCGTTTTGATTTTGTAAACGCGATCAATAAAGTTCTGCGTCTTGAAAGTCGGTATTTCATTAGCAAAAACCGAGATACCCACAAAAAGAAAAAGTGTCGCGATTAAATACTTCATAACTTTCCTTCTTGTTGAAGTTTTTTGAAATAGGCTTTTTGAATTTCGCGATCCTCTAAATCGCGACGACGCATTTCCAGTTCTTGCTCCGCCATCACCGTTTCAGCAATATGCCAACGGCCACGACTTGGATCATCGTGAATAGATTTAAGACTTCCTCCCCGAAGAGGATCTAAAACAAAACGATCCGTCATATAAAGTTCAACATTGTCTTTAAACTGTTTGTTCGGAAGCATTTTATCGGTCCACGTTTTCACAGGAACCGCACGGTCAAACATCGCAGGATCAATCACTCGCAATTCCACACCGTTCTTCGTTTCAACGGCGATCACCGGAGCCACGTGATAAGTCCACATCACTCCTTCACCATTGAGGGCCTTTTTAGTTTCAACAGCCAAAGCACCTTCTGCGAAAATTTTCGCCACACGAATGCCGCGTTTTTCTAACTCACGCGCCATGATATGCGCTCTTGCCCAACAGCCATTTTCAACAACATCAAAAGCATATTTAGGATCTTTAGAAAGTTCAGAGAAGATTTTATTAAGCTCTTCTTCTTTTACAACTGACACGGGAATTGTTCCGGCTGCCGTTTTTTCGATATTCACGCTGGGATAAGCAACACGGGGATTGTCTTTCTTCGGGTCACACTTCTCAGCGCGATTGACGGAGTTTAAAGACTTCGTGAAGCTATTGAAAAAATCCGAGTAGTCATAGACATTGGCTTTTCCGTCGCGAAATTTTTTTGAGAATGTGGCATTCGCATCCGGAAGAGAAGACTCTTGGTACTGGCCTGCATACATGCAGACCTCTTCCATATTGGCTCTTTCAGACGGCGTCAGCTCTTCGATCTTAACTTGATCACACAACAACTCGGGACTGATGGCCCAAACAGGAAGAGTAAAAAGAAACAGAATTAAGAGTGAAATCCGACGTAGATGCATAGACTTTCTTATCGGATTTTTATGGATTCGCTAAAAGAGAGCTGGACTTAGGTCGGCCTTATAAAAGGACAGCGCAAGACTATTCCTGCGCTTCCAATCTATAACCCAAAGAAGGGACAGCCACGATGCGCCCGTTGAATTTTGCAATTTTGCGTTTCAAGTAGTTGATCTGAGAATCCACGTTACGTGAAGTCACTTCCGTGTCTCCCCAAATCTCTGACAAGCACTTATCACGCGTGACAAGATTGTTTTTGCCAGCGACAAGCAATTTTAAAATATCAAACTGCTTAGGCGTGAGATTCACTTCTTCACCATCAACGAAAACTTGGCGAGACAAAAGATTCATACGCAAGTTTGCAGCAACAAGTTCAGAAGCCATTTCCGGTTCTTTTTCTGACAAGCGCGCTTTAATTCTAAGAATCAACTCTTTCACGTGGAAAGGTTTAGAAATGAAATCATCAGCGCCGGTTTCAAAAGCTTTGATTCTTTCATCAATCGTTGCCGCACCAGAAACAAAAATGATCGGTGTGTTTTTCGTTGATTCTGTTTCCCGAACCATACGACAAACATCAACGCCCATCACTCCAGGCATTTTATAATCTAGAAGAATAAGATCCGGTCTTTTTTCATTAATAAGCTTTACTGCAGATGTGCTGTCGGAAGTGTACGAGCACTCGTAGGTAGAGCTTAAAATCTCAGCCAGAAGCTTACAGCTCTCTTCATAGTCATCTACAATTACAATCTTTTTAGCAGCCAAGTCTGCACCTCTTGGATTCGCCGTAAACATGTTCATATTTGAAGCATCACCCGATCAGGCTAAAAAAACAAGCAGTACGGGGTCCAGTTTTAAACACCCTTATATTTGATATGCTTTCCGTCAAGGATCTTCTTCAGCTGATCCCTTTTATCACCTTGAATTTCGATGATGCCACTTTTTTCTGACAAAATGTGAGTACCACCGACTCCGCATTTCGCTTTAAGTTCTTTAGCGAGCGTTTTGAGATAATCCTCGTTGCGAGGAAAGCCATCCATGACTGTGACCGTTTTCCCGCCTCTGCCGCCCTTTTCAAGGCGGAAGATGACAGTGAATTGTCCTTCTTTAACAGAATCCTCAGGACGACAGCGACATTCCGCCATCAATTCTTTGCACTGAGGACATTTGATATTGTCTTTGGGATCGGTACTAAAAACTAAGCGAGTATTCTTCATGATCCTGAGCTTTCTTGATTCGAAGGATTCGGGCTTGGGCCTTCACCCAGCTTGTGCTGTGTATACTCCTTTCCGTCGAATCTAAAAAGCTGCGGGGTTTCATCCATCACTGTCGCTATGTTCACCGGGCGTTTCCAAATTTTGAAAACGTTCTTCAAAGTTTCACTCATAAAATCCGGCTGCATATCAATGCCTTCATGGAGATGAGTCAAAAGAAGCTCTCCACGATTTTCAAAGTTGGCGTCTTCAATGCGAATAATCGGCTGCCCGAAGTTCGTCATATGGAACAATAACTGTGCTTTGATAGCTTTGAAGTCTTTGGTATCAACCTCAAACTTTCCGGTTTTCTTATTAAACTTGTACACAAACAATTTATTCCGCACACAGAAGTCTTCTGTGAGGAACTGATCGATGAAAGTCACATCGTTGCACACTTTGCGAACTTCAAAGATCTTTTCGCGACCGAGATTTAATTTTTTATCCCAGTGTTTTCTTTCGCGAACATCGTCACACTGTTCCCACTCGCGACCGAACTGACCTTTGTTCCAACGCTCTTCAATGTCGCGGAAAAGTTCAATGCCGACCTTATAGGGATTGTACCCATTCGGAGCCATTGCCATCGTACCACTGTGATGATCGGCAAAGTCGATGATCTCTGAGTCATTCAAAATCTTTGTCGTCATGAGTTTGGAATGCCAATACGACGCCCATCCCTCATTCATGGTCTTTGTCATACCTTGCGGAGAAAAATAATAAGCCTCATCACGAATGATCGAAAGCACATCCTGCTGCCAATCTGTGAGTGGCGCATAATGAATAAAGAAATTCAAAATATCTTTTTCAGGTTCACTTGGAAAACGCTGCGCTTTTTCTTGTGCTTCTTGTTCTGCCTTACGACGTTGTTCTTCAACAAACGAAGGCGGATTGATGTAGTCGCGCATATAAGAGCGATCTACACGCAAAAGATAATTCGGTTCCTGAGCTGCACGCGGCTCTTCAGGCTTAGCCACAGACTTTTCCACATAAGGACTGTAGCGGTCGATCAAGTTTTCAAGACTTAAACAGACGTCGATGAAATTTTCGACGACGTCTTGACCGTAACGATCCATGTAACGACGAATGCGTGTCGCATGATTCGCCATTTGGTCCATCATCTTGCGATTTGTTTTTGAGAACCAAATATTATTCTTAAAGAAATCGCAGTGACCATAAACGTGAGCCATCACGAGTTTTTGATCCATCATTGCGTTACCTTCCATCAGGTACGCGTAGCAAGGATCGGTATTGATCACCATTTCGTAAATTTTTGAAAGACCGTATTCGTAGCTCTTAGAAAGATGCTCGTACTCCATCCCGAATTTCCAGTGCGGATAGCGTACTGGGAACCCGCCGTAAGCCGCGAACTGATTGATTTGATCGTAAGTGATCAATTCAAAGATCGTTTCAAAGCAATCCAGTCCCGCGTCTTTTGCGATTTGCCAGATTCTTTTTCTTTCTGCTTCTAATTCGGGAGTTAAATTAGCCATTACACTACTCCAATTCACGAGCTGCTTCAGCTCCGGGCCTTTGGCCCTCTGCTCTGCCGGCGTCCGCCGCCCTACCGGCCCTTTCCTAAGAAATCTTTGATGGAATCTAAAATCTTATCGCGGCTTTCAATTTGGCTGAGAGTCAGTCTTTCATCAGAGCCAAATTCTTTTTGCAGGTCTTTTAAGAACTGACCGCTTCCGTATTTACTTTCCACCTGCCCGTAACTAAAGACGTTGCAGTTAGGAAGGAAAAACTCTGTCAGCATCTTTACGCAAAGACGAGTGTCTTCGCCAGACCAGTTGTCGCCGTCACTAAAATGGAATGGATAAATATTCCAATCAGCTACTGGATAATCTTTTTCGATGATCTCTTGGCAAAGTTTATAAGCCGAGCTGATCAACGTACCACCCGATTCGCTGGTTCTAAAGAAAGTGTCTTCATCGACTTCTTTAGCCGCGGCATCGTGAATAATGAATCTTGTCTCAAGACCCTTATAATGTTTTTTCAACCACGTATTGATCCAGAAGCTTTCAAGACGAACGATTTCTTTTTGTTCGTCTCCCATACTTCCAGAAACGTCCATCATATAAATCACAACCGCTTGTGTTTGCGGTTGCTGAACTTTTTTAAACGATTTGTACTGCATATCACGACGGATCGGCAGAACCAGCGGTTCTTCAGGATTGTAAGTTCCTGAACCCACCATGCGTTTTAAAGCTCTCTTATAGGAAGATTTGAAATGACGAAGACCTTCCGGTCCCACGGGCGCAAGGCCTGTGAATTTCGTCTTCATGGAATCAATGTTTTTAGATCCTTTAGGTTCAATGCGCGGAAGCTGAAGCTTTTCGCCCAAGATATCAGCCAGTTCTTCCATTGTAAGTTCCACTTCCAGAAGATGTTCCCCTGGAGCTTCACCGGCTTGACCTTGTCCACCTTCACCTGGGTCACCCACGTCTTGACCGGGCTGACCCTCACCTTGACCGACCCCGCCTTGTTGTTTGGGGCCGTAGCGGAAGTTTGGAATATCGATACGAGGAAGCGGAATTTTTACGAACTCGTCTTCGCGCTTCCCGATCATCTCACCCTGAGAGACGTATTTGCGTAGGTCTTCTTTAACCTTACCCTTTACGATCTCTCTAAATCTGTTGTGGTCTTCACGTATCGACATTATTTATTCTTTACGTCCCCTCGAGCGAAGATACTTGCAACATAGTGTAAAACGTCTGTCGCAGAGATCTCATCGTACCCGAAGTCCTTGATGAGACGGGTTTTAACAATATCAATTTTTTCTTGAGTGTCTTTGTCAGCCACATTGCTCACAAGAGTCGTCAACTTGATACTGTCTTTTTGGTCTTCGAAAAGTTTCAGCTCAATCGCCTTATGAAGACGTTCGTTCATTTTGTAATTGAACTTCTTGCCTTCCAAAGCCAAAGCCCCGATGTAATTCATGATCTCGCGACGGAAATCGTCTTTGCGAGATTCAGGAATTTCAATTTTCTCTTCAATCGAACGCATCAAACGCTCATCTGGTTCTTCATCGTTACCAGTAAACTGGTTACGAACCTTTTCGCGCTGAGTGTACGCTTTAACGTTATCGATATAATTCGCTGTCAAACGTTGCATTGCACCTTCATCAGCACTGATCGCTCTTTGCACTTCAGCTTTGATGATCTCTTCGTATTCCTGCATCACAACGCCCAAGAGTTCCTTGTACTCGGTTTTCAATTCTTCACTTGAAATGAGTGAATGATTTTTAAGACCGGATTCAAGTTCTTTAAACACCATGAACGGATTCACAGAACCTTTGTTGGACTGTTGAGCCGCCACAAGAGCGTTTGAAAGTTTATCTTGGATATAACGAGCCGAGATACCTTCAAGACCTTCGCGGTTGGCTTCCTTACGAAGCTCACGCACGTTGTCCTCCGTATAGTTCGGCAAAGTTTTACCGTTATAGAGTTTCAACTTTTGCAAACGAGTGAGGTTTGCTTTCTTCGGTTTTTCCAAACGAGTGAGGATCGCCCACATCGCCGCCATTTCTACTGTGTGAGGCGCGATACTGATACCGCGTACTTTTTGCGAGTTGAAATCGCGCTTATAGATATTGATCTCATCTCTCCAACGAGTGATGTACGGAATGTCAATTTTCACAGTACGGTCACGAAGGGCTTCCATGAATTCGTTATCTTGAAGACGACGGTACTCCGGCTCATTGGTGTGACCGATGATCACTTCATCGATATGAGTCTGCGCAAACTTCTTAGGTTTCACTCTGTGTTCTTGCGAAGCACCTAGCAAATCGTACAAGAAGGCCACATCAAGTTTCAACACCTCGACAAATTCAATCATCCCGCGATTGGCAACGTTGAACTCCCCGTCAAAGTTAAATGCGCGAGGATCGGAATCAGATCCGTACTCGGCGATCTTACGGTAATTGATATCACCAGTTAATTCCGTAGAGTCTTGGTTCTTTTCATCTTTCGGTTGGAAAGTACCGATACCGATACGATCGGCTTCAGAGATGAACAGACGCTTCACACGCACGTGCGAAAGAACTTTCATCAAATCGCCTTGGTATCTTTCCATTAAAGATTTAAAGATAAAACGAGAAGGAGGGCTGAGCTCTCCTTCTAATTGCACGCGGTATGAACCTTCTTGTCCTTTGTTGATGGACTCGAACACTTGAGGACGCAGTTCTTCTGGAATCAGAAGAAGAGGTTCCTCGTTCATCGGCGAGGGGAAGGCTTTCACTCCCTTACCAAGAATGCCATCAAGTTCCAATTTTTCATCGATCCATTCAAATGTGTAAACCGCGCCTTCTTTTGAGTGCGAGTAGCGCTCAAGGCCTTTTTTCAGCATACGGCAGATTGTGGATTTCGCACTTCCCACCGGGCCGTGAAGAAGAATCACACGCTTCTCGGTTCCATAACCAAGAGCCGCCGCTTTTAAAACATTCACCAACTTCATCAGTTGAACATCAAGTCCGAAGACCGCGTCTTTGCCGTTGTTATGGATGTCGTCGAAAAATTTATAGCGAACGACTTCTTTTTTGAAATCGATATACGTCTCTGTGCCCTCTTCAACAATCATGTCATACATGCGTTGGTAAGCATTTCGCGTAATTTTTGGATTTTGTTTTACAAGATCAAGATACTCTTCGAAGGAGCCACTCCAATGCTCTTTAGCTTGAGTGCTTGAGTTCTGCCAATTGGTGACCAACGAATGAAGATCAATCTTAGAGGCCATAATCTCTCCTCGGGGTGCTTGGTGACACACACCCACATTCTTTAGATTATGCCTCAATCCTAGACGGTTAACGAGGAATTTAATTTATTTGTATTGCTTTGAATCCTGTCGGTTGTTTCAAAGTGAAAAGGTCCGTCTTGAACTGGACCTCCGTCTGGGGTGCAGAGAAATGCCACTGCATTTCGAATTGCGGGGCCGTAATTACGACTTTCTTTTGACCTTCTTTTCGATCTAACCAATTCACGCGAATTCCTCTCTGTGAATTCTCACATTGAGAGATGAAACCTGTGTGGTCCAAACTACATTTCCAGCCAGGTCCACGCACGGGTTCGTCAAATGCGATATTTGTCAAATTCATCGGATGTAACTGAAGATCGATCATTCGAGTGAAAGCTCGATCCGAGTTTCTTCCATAAAAGAACGTTTTTTGAGGATAGATGATATAAGAGATTTCCGAAGGGCTCATCACAAGACTCGCAACTTGAAATCCCAATAACGCCGTTATCTCCAAACGCGCTCGTTCATTCTTAATCGCATAAATATCTATATTGAGTGACTGAGTTTTATTCTCTCTTTGATCCTTAATCAGTGCTTTGGTTTCCCATTGAGCCTTTTGATAGGCTCCTTCCTTCACTGTCTTAGTGACACAACCAGAAACAAAAAAGGTTAGTAGAATTCCGAAGAGAAAGTGATTGATCCTTGTGTTCATTGCCTTAGCATAGAGAAATGAATTCTTTTAAACAAGCCTTGAATCACCTAAAAAGCCATTGGCAACAAAGCCTGGCGCTGGGGGCTGCGGCCAGTGTCTTGCTGCTCTTAACCCGCTATCTTCCTTATATAGGTGCTTTTTTTATTTCTTTGATTCTTTTAATTTTTCAACACGCTACAGAGCAATGGCTTGCCGGAAAAAACTGGAAGGACATTTCTTTTTTAAAAAAGGCCCTTCCCGCTTTTATCATTGTCAGTGTTATTTTGTTTCCCACCAGTGTTCTTGTGGGATCTTCGATGGGAATTATACAAAGCTCCCAAGGTTTTTTTGTCGCCGTTCCCACAGCCTGGGGACTTCTGATGATCGCCGTTTATTTTTACTTAGTCTTAAGCCACTCTCTGCGACTGCGCTTTGAAGACAATGTGGGAATTGCCAAAGCTATCGACATAGCCGGAATGGCTTCGCTCAAAAACTTTAAGCTCTATTTTATTTTGAGTTTTTACCTGAGCCTTCTCTTGGTTCTTTCGGGCTTTGCGTGGAATATAGGTCTTTTGGTCATTCTGCCTTTGCTTTTTTTCAGCAGTCATTTCTCATTCATTGAAATGAAAAAAATGGGACTGCTGCAAGTGGCGAATTAATTATTCAAAGCACCTTTTTTGATCCATTCCAAAATCAAGTTCACTTGTTCAGAACTCAACTGTGGGCTTGAGCGCGGAGGCATCTGCCCGCTGCGCGAAATCGTGTAAAGCACACTGCTTTCTGGTTTGGATTTATTCACAGCCTTTAAAACATTTGTATAAGTATCAAATGCGTATCCGCCTCGCGTGTGACCGGTATAGTGGCAACTCGCGCATTTCGGCCCAAACACATTCGATTTCAAATAGCTAAATGTCGGTTCAGGTCCGTTCACCACCGGAGGCGGTGCTACAGTTGAAGGTCCGCCATTAATCCACGCACGCAAAGTTTCTTTCTCTGCGGAGGCGAGCGGCTGACCCGGCGGCATTGAGTTATTTTGAATTTCCATAAACAAAGGCGAATCCTCCGCATGACCTGGAAGAATCAACCCTGAAGCCACCATGTGCTGAACACTCTGCAAACCGTACACTCCTGACGGACCACTGGTTTGCGTGTGGCATGAAGAACATTTATTAGAGAGAATCTGCAGCGAGGCACTTTCAATGGCCGGATCCAACGCTTGAGAGCTTTGATCCGAAGAAGATGAATTGTTAGAAGAATCGCCAGGGTCCCACCCCACTAAACTTTGTGGGTAACTGCAGCCTGCGAAAATCAAAAGAAGCATTGATGACACAATATATTTTTTCATGCAGCAAAGCTTGCAGGAAATTTTCAAGAAGGCTCCATAGGAAAACAAAAAGCTAGGCCTTAACTCACTGAAGGTCTCAGAAGAACTTGAGAATAGTCATTTTAAATAAAAAAAGACCCCTCGTTTCCGAGGGGTCTTTGGTTTTGATTTTATTTATCTTGTTGTGCGTGTTCCGCGATTGGAACGTCCGTCGTCGAAGCTGGCAAACGTGGATTTGTCAGCTCTTGTTTTTCGATTGCGAAGATCTTGTTGCGGATCTCTTCGACTTTCTTTTTGTCTGTCTCTAGATCAGCAGCTTTGCGATACATCTTCTTCGCTTTATCTACCATCGCCTGCTTATAGTAAGCGTCACCCAAGTGTTCAGCGATAATGCTGACAGTGGATTGGTACTTGTGAGCGGCTTCTAAGAACTTGATCGACTCTGTGAACTTCGCTTGCTTATAAAGAATCCATCCCAAAGTATCTAGCACGTAACCATCTTTAGGTTCTAATTCCAAAGCGCGACGAGCAAGTTTCTCTGCATCCGGAAGATGCACGTTCATCTCAGCCCAAGTGAAGGCTAAGTAGTTCATGCCTTGCACGTGGTTTGGATCAAGCTCCAAAACTTTTTGCATTTCTGTCACAACCACATCTTTGTTACCAAGACGGTCATTGATAGTACCGTAGTAGAAACGAAGTTGCGCATTATCGGCAAACTTCTCAAGGCCTTGCTCTAAAACTTTCGCAGCACCTTTAAAGTCATCTTTTTCATCCAACAAAGAAGCATACATCGCATACACTTGTGGTTGGTCTTGACGGTCTTTCAAACCTTTCGCTGCAACTTCCAACGCTTCATCAAGTTTATTCAAACCCTTCAGCAGATAAGCCGCATGTACGACTGATTCACCATAGTAAGTGCTTGATACTGGAATCTTACGATATTCTTTCACTGCTTTTTCAGCTTGGTGAGTTTCTTCGTAAACCGCCGCTAAATAGAAACGAACTTTGTCAGAATCCGGAGCGTCTTTAAGAACGTCTTCCAATTTCTTAGCTGCAAGATCGTATTTCTTTTGTTCAATCAAGATCAAAGCCATCTTCATGCGAACATTGAGCGGCTCATCAGATTCATTTTCCACCACTTCCAATTGCTCGTATGCTTTTTCGTAATCGCCACGCTCAATGAAAGTTTGCGCCAAGATTTCTGCGATCTTAGGGCTTGGAGTATTTTCTTTTTGGTACTCACGATACATTGCGATCGCTCTGTCTTCCTTCTTTTGCTTTGTGTAAAGCATTCCCAAAGAAAGAACAGCGTCGACAAAATCAGGTTTCAACTGCAAAGCCTTTTTGAAAGACTCTTCTGCGGCCTTTTGATATTTCGCTTCTGGTTGCTCCGCACGCACACGACCGATGTAGTAGTGCGCAAGATATGGAGTAGCGTAATCCGGATTTTTCGCCAAAGATTCAAAATATTTTACTGCTGTGTCAGATTGCTTTTGCTCTGAATACAAAGCACCAATGTAAAGCGGCGCCTCTGTGTTCGTTGGCTGCAACTTCATCACAGTGTTGTATTCCGCCAATGCTTTTGGATAAAGCTTCAATGAAGAGTACAAACCACCCACTAACAAGTGAGCGTCAACACTCTTCGGATCTTTCTTCACAGCTTCTTCCGCTTGCGCCAAAGACTCCGAGATCAAGCCTTGCTTTAAGTACTCCGCCGCCAAACGCATGTTCACCGCTGGAGATTCCTGATCGTAAACCAAGGTCATCTTAAAAGACTCAACCGCTTTTGCTGAATTGCCATCAAGGCTGTAAGCCTCACCCATCGCGAAGTAGTAATCAGCTTGAGTGCGCATGTAGAGAGGATCTAAAGTGCCGCTTCCATCTTGCGCTACGACCGAAGGAGCAAAAGAAGCGGGCGCTCTGTTTTTATCATCAAATGAGGCTTCGAAATAAGGAGCTTTGTCCGAGTCATTCGACGTGAAAGTCGCACAAGCTGTGAGGGTAGTTAGAAGCGGGAGTAATATCGCGGCCCTAGTGTATGGAAACATTTAATCTCCTTGGTCACTAGGCTGATCGGTTTTTTTTGAGAATTTCTTGATGAGACAATGCTGAGACAGGACCTCATCGCGACTTTAATCGTGATAAAGCACTGCCTAATTCTGAGCCATGCTCAAAAGGACCCCCATATCATCCCCAGAATAAACAGGTTGCTCTTTAACAGCGGCGTCTTCGTTGTCCAAGTCAGCCGTTTCGATTTTTTGATTCGGGCCTGCTGACCAAACAAGAATGCGCACTCTGCCTAAAGAATCCGTGGATAGAATTCTGTAATGGTAGGGTTGCCCCCAGGGGTCTATTCCCATAGTTCCGGTACTACGGAGATTTTCGGGGTGAATTCCCTTACTTTCCTCAACAGACGCGGGATTGCGGCCAGTGACCTTGTTAGAATGCAGGTGTGATTTTGATGCCTCGCGATATATTTGCACAACCTGGTACCCTACAACTTCGGCCTTTTGGCGGGCAGTTTCTATACGAGAGTCCTGCATTTGACGGTTCCAAGGGGTCGCAATGATCGCCGTCGAAAAGCCAACCAATCCTAACAGCGCCAGGACACCTGATGACTTAAACTCTTGTTTTTCTTCATTTTTCATTAAATTTCTTCCCGCAAAGAAAGGCCATTTAAGTACATTTCGGCCTAATTTCGAGAAAACTTTAGACAAAGGTCTGTAAAAGTTCGGAAAACGAATGCTTATTTGCGTAATCGTTGACGCCTGGAGTCTTTTCTTTTGATTTGAGGACCCCTTGACAAGGGGTGGCGGCAGGGATAGGTTGCGCCCATCTGCAAGGGGACGCTGAATCATAAGGCACTTATATCTCCTTGAGACTTTGGGGAAATTTCAAATTGGGAGGCACTTTGATCAACCAAAACGAAACAATGACATCGAAGCCAAATTCTAAAGTTAAAATCATCAAGCGCTATCAGAACCGCAAACTCTACGACACTCAACAAAGCTGCTATGTAACTTTGGACGATATCGCTAAAATGATCCGTACAAATGAAGAAGTAATGGTTATCGATAATAAATCTAAAAACGATATCACTGCTGCTACTTTGACTCAGATCATTTTCGAAGCAGAAAAGAAAGCATCTCAATACGCTCCTCTTTTCACACTTCGCGAAATCATCCAAAACGGTAACGGAAGCATCTCTGGTTACTTGGCTAAGCTTGGCGCGTTCCCTCAGGATTACATGACTAAGCAACAAGTAAACACAGTTGTTGAAAACGCTTCTACTGACAGCGTAAAACAAAACTTGGAAAACCGCGTAGCAACTGCTGCTACTCGCTACAACACAGACACTACTGCTAAAGTAGCTGCTGAAAAAGCGACTGTTCTTCCAGGTCTTCAACAAGACGACGAAACTCCAAACCTTCCTGGAACTTCTTTGTTGAACAACTAAGATAGTTTGACAGTTTCAAACGTAAAAAGGCTCCGCAAGGAGCCTTTTTTATTTTCACAGAGGGAAAAAGTACCAGGTACCTATTTCAACGAGCGCCAGACGACGAATTTCTTTTGTCCGGCTTTGATTTCAACTTCCTGATTCTCAAGACTTTCTGTCGTGTATCCACCGGCAGAGTTTAATCCTTCGATATTGAATTTATATTTTCCTGCTGAGAGCGGGATGCGAATCATCTGAATCGTCTGTGGCAATGTGGACCACTGGCGCACATCCGCGCGATCGGCAACGTTCAAAGCAATCCACGTTAGACTTCCTAAAAGTTCATTTTTTTGTCGCACTTGTTCTGAAAGAACGGCTTTCGTTGCGATACCACCAAGACGTTTTGCAATGAGGATTCCCTGGTCATCGCGCAAAGTTTCAATAGCCGCTTTTTGCACATCATAGACTTCACGACTCAGATAAGATTTTTGTTCGATGTCCACGCGCGCTTGCTGAGTTTCGCTATATGTCGGCATCAATGTTGGGAAACGATACTCGTTGGGACTGGCAACTTTTCTAGGTCCCCACCCCTGCTGGTAAATTACAACAAGTTCGCCTAGGTTTTTTTCATACCAAGACGGTTGTTCTTTCACCTCGGGAAATTGTTTTTTCCAACTTTGATATGTGTCCATCCGACGTGCGAGTTTCGCGGAACGAATCAAGTCCTCGTGAATTGTCGAGATTGTCGGATCAATTTTATAGGCTTCGTTGTATGCGATGTAAGCGTCATCGTAATTGTGACTCGCCTCCCAAATCACCGCCGACAAATATTTACTGAACGAATTAAGCTCAAAAGCTTTTTTCTCGTCGGCACGGTACTTCAAATACTTTTCATTGATACGACGAGCTTCTACAAGAGCATCGTCCAATTGACCAAGCTCCAAGAAATTCATCGCCAGATAAGCATTAATAAAGATCTTTTCGAAAGTGTCGCCCTTGTACTGAACCATTTCTTCATTCAGCGCCAAAGAACCTGCGATACGAGAAACAGATTGGTAGTCCACCATTTCTGCAAGGCGATCGGCTTTTAAAAAAATCTCATTACTTTCTTTGAGTTTCCCGGCGACTTGCAAAGCGACACCGTAATCCAAAAGATAGACCAATTGGTCGTCGTTTTCCTTCTCTGCCAAGGGTTTTAGCTCTGTCAGGGCTTTATCAAAATCCCGACGAGAAAGGGCCTCGCGTGCGCTGTGAACTTTGCTTTGGTAAGTCGCACACCCTAAGAGATTTAGAAGAAAAAAAAGACCCACGACAGGCGTGAGTCTTTGTAAGAAACGTTTCATTTAATTAAAGACCAATAGATTTTTTCTTAAATGTTTTACGAATTTGTTTTTGATCAGACCAAGTGATCATGCTGCTTTTTAAGTTCGTCAAATTCAAAGTCAGTTTGTAATACACAGACTTGTCTTTTCCAACTTCTTGAACGATGGAATCCAAACGGCCGTTGATAATGAAATCAGCTCCAACTTGGCCACCTGGGCCCTTTTTAGAGTCTTCAGCTACCATGCCAGAATTTTGGTAGTTGTATTCATCAGAGATATCTTGGCGAGCTTCCTTATCGATGAAACCTACTTTGCCTGATTTCATAAGTTCAACACGAACCATGTCCATAATACTTTGAGTGTCGATGTGCTCGCTTGTTTTATTTTGCAACCCTGTCACCATCACCACTGGCATTTTTTTAGCTTGGTTGATCGCTGGAGATTGCATCAAACTTGCCACTAGATCAGCAACCGCTTTTTGCATATCCGTTTCAGACCATTGATCGTTCATCAAGTTTTCGCGATTTACGTCATCGTACTGACCTTTAACAAACGCTTTAGGACCACAACTTGTCACTGCTAAAAAAGAAAGAGAAAGAGTTGCCAATGTAAGATTCTTTTTCATAATACCTTCCTACCCCTAAGGGACATACTCCCAAAGTCTATGTCGATGTTTTCGGACACGCAAGTCCCAAACCGACCTCCAGAAACGCTTTATTTCGACTCTAGAAACACGTTTATCTTGCACGTAGAAAAAACATGTCTGAAGTGTCCTCAAGTCTCCAAGCCTTTGAATGTCTCCGCGCACAAATCAATCCTTATGCCGAGGAAGTATGGCTGATTGCACTCAACTCACAAATGGAAGCTATTAAAATAGAGATGGTGTTTCGTGGCACGGCAGATCACTGTCTGATTCATCCGCGGGATATTTTTAGAATTCTCATATTGTGCAACGCGAGTTCATTTATTATGGCGCACAACCATCCGAGCGACCAAGTGCTCCCCTCGGAACAAGATCTTATTCTTACTAGAAAAATTCACCAGGCTTCAGTACTTTTACAAATTCCCCTCAACGATCACATCGTCATGACAAAAACGCAGTACTACAGCATGGCTGATCACGGGCATTTTAAAAAATGGAAAAAGAATAAAGATCTTTATCTTTACTGAAGAGCTTCGCTGCCGGAACCGAACAATTGCATGTTCGTATTTACGGACTGACTTGGATTGCGAAGTGGAGTCACGGAAATCACACGCGTGAGATCTTCGCTTAAGATAACTTTGTAACCGCCGCGACGGGCGTTTTCCACAAACTGACGTGCGTATTCTTCTTTGTAGGCTTGCGAATATTCACGCATTTGCTGAGCATTGAAAAGCTCTCTCTGAACGACATCGTGAGGAGTTGCGTATTCTTCTTGTTTTTCTCCACGACCTAATTCATTGGCCAACTCCTGAGCGCGAGTATCAGAAGAAAGATCCAAATGGTTTTCATTTTGATAAGCTCTTTGCGGTTGAGTGGAATTGAAATCGGTATTGAGCAAGCGAGCGTTTTCCACTTGCATGCGCTGGCGTTCTAGCTCCATCTTTTCATTTGTGAACATCAAGTGCCTGTTCACGGACTTTTCGTATTTTTCTGATTTCGCTGTCGGCGCAGGTCCTGCGACTTTAGGTTTCGGATCTTCGGCTCCCAGATAGGCAAAGATCAATCCCGCCGCTCCAATAAAGAGCAGCAAGGCGAAGAACATAGATCTTTCCTTATTAGACTTCTGGGACGTCATAAAAGCCTTATCGGCGTTTCCGAGACATTCTTAAGAAAAAGAGGCCTTCTCGTATCCTGTTGAGACATTTTGATCGAAAGAACATACTCCAGACGGGGGATGTTAAGCCTTTTTTGCAAGTTTGTAAAAATCCTGATCATTCGTGAAGACTTCCGTCTTAAATATAAACGATTTAATGCATGGCATACCTCGTGAAGTAAAGATTCTGTGAAGAATGAATTAACCAAATGCAATGATCGAAAGGATCTCCAAAATGAAAATCACTAAACTTGCAACTGCAGTTATGACCACTCTAGCCCTTGGAAGCACAGCTATGGCTGCCAGCTCAGGCACTCTTTTACTTCAAGGTACTGTCAGCGCCATCAATGACGTTGTTGTTACTGCGAACGGCACAAACAATACGACTTTGAATATCGTAGCTGGTGAAGCCGGTAAAAACGTTGCTTCAGTTGCTGAGACTTCAAATAACTTAGCTGGTTATAAAATCTTTATCTCTTCACCAACAGGTGGCGAGCTAAGACACACAGTAGATGCTACTAAGAAAACAACTTACAAAATCGGTTATGATGGCGCGACCGCTGTAACACCAACAATCGCAGGTGTTATGGTTAAGAACGTAACTTCATTAGCTGGTTTGACAAACGACACATCAGACGTAGTTGCAGAAGTTACAGCTTACGCTTCGGCTCCAGCTGGTACTTACCAGGACACATTGACGGTATCTATCGTCGCTAACTAATTGAGATTTTCAATAGCGTACTTTAGAAGGCCTGCTTTAAAAAGCGGGCCTTTTTTATTCTGAGGATTGTACTGTAAGAGTGATTGTATCTTGATACGTTCCCGTTTGTGTAACCGAAACCGTACCGATTGTCGCAGTCACCGGTATAACCTGACCGCTTGCCGGTGAAACTCCGAACTCTCTAAAAACTTGAACCGGAGAAGAAGAGGAACCATTCAAATTGACAGAACTTCCTCTAAAAGTAATCGAGTACGGAATATATTGATTCTGCGTTTGATGTTTAAGGCGTCCATTATTTGCTGACGAAGCATACAGAGTGTAACCTGCGTTGTATTTTAAAATCACGTCCGCACTACGACTGATTCCTGAAGTTATAGTTCCAAAGTTCATCGTCTCTGTCGTGTCATTAATATTAAAGGCCGCACCTGTGGCGACAACGGAAATGTCCACACGTTTTGGGGCATTATAGTTAAAAGAAATACTTCTAGATTCAACGAACGTATAACTTGAAATCGTTCCACGATAAAGACTTGCGGTGATTGTTTCAGTGTAATTTCCAAAGCGCAGCCATGGATTTGTCGTGTTTAAAATCGCCCAATAAGAAACGCTCACTTGTCGATCACTACTTCCATCAGCTAAATAGCCCGTGACAACATCGCTATTGCTGAAGACATCCGGAAATCTTTTCAGAATTTGTGTAGCGGAAGAGTTTTTATAGAGCTGAAAAGGCCACTGACCACTTCCCGCTTTCAAACTTCGGCTTGTTGCTGAAGCGGAAGTGCCGTAATCAAAAGTGATAAAGAAATCGCAAGGCCCTGGGCTGGTGTTCGCCTTTACGGTCATTGTCGGTTGCATCGTTAAAGACGTCGTAAAATCAATATTTGTCTGTGCCGTCTGAAACTGCATGTTTGTACACTCAGAAGCCATCGAAGTTTGTCTCAGAAAAACTAAAAGAAGAATGAAGGCAAAATGTCTCATGGATTTCCTTCCTCTTTTACAATCACCTCACCGAGGTCTTGCTGATTCGCGGCTGCTTCCAAAACTTTGAAAGTAATCGGACTATATTCAGGATGATCTGTCATGATTTTATATTCACCCGGCTCCAGTCCCTCGATAAGGAATCCACCGTTTTTATTTGTGAAGAAATTATTGTCGACCAACTGACCTTGAGAGTTCACAACGTCGCCGGCAAAATATGCTAAAACTTCACCTTTGGAATTTTTCATTCTTCCTTTGACCATGACTTTTTTCTTTAAGTTCAGATCAATAAGAATGCCACTACGATAGGTTGATTGAGTGCCGAAGTACTCTTTGCCTAACAAGTAGCCGACAGGCAGCGAAGTAGAATCAACATTCACCGTATTTTTGTAATAGGCCGATTGATCCCCTAGAACTGTGGTATGACGAGGTCCTAACTGCGCATCGCCGTGCACGCCTCGCGGATTAATAACAAGTTCTTGTCCCGGTGGAAGATTTTCAGAATACAAAAGCACAAAGCTGTCGTTGATTGGCTGAGTGAATGCTCCACGCGAACCTACCCAAGCAAAGCCGGTGTTCAATCCCAAGCTTGTGGTGTTCGTGTCTTCCCCATTTTGATGGAGAGTGTAGTGTTCTAAGCGGACGCTGTAGGGTTGCGCCAGATATTCTGCGGAAAGATTTCCTGAAGTGCTTTGTTCCGTATTTGATACAGAGGCCGTGGCGCGGAAGTCGCCATATTTGTAAAGATTATTGCGATTGATTGCCACATTTGAACTCTTTTGAAGAGAATCATAGTAGGCACTTGCACTGTATTTACCTTGGCTTTCATTCCAATAAATAGAGACAAAAAATCTTTCGTCATCCGTCGCAGCGACTGTTTTATTGTAACTTAGCTCCAATCGCGTCTGCAAATTTAACGGCGTAATAAAATTCACACGGTAAACTCGTTGATTTTCTCCCAGAGGCATTTCAAGAGAACCTGCTCCGACACCAAACACCGAAGCTCCGCCGAAACGGAAGTTCAATTGTCCGTCGTAGCGACGCAAATAGTTGATCATTCCCAAATTCATCACCGAAACCGGAGAGAATTGTTTGTCGCGGTTTTCCGCTTCTAAAGTTAGAACGAGTGGAACATCTTGACCGAACATTCGATCTAAACTGCGATAGCGCAATCGCTCAGCATAGCCTTCCAATTGTGGAGATTGAGTGGAGTACGCCCCTTCAACAGAAAGATAACCCCAATTTGCAATGCCCGAAAATTCAATTCCTGTGAGGGCCTGAGATAAATAATTTTGATAGTTTAGGCCAAAAGTCACTTGATCATTCAAACCCATCCGATGAAACACAGTTCCCAGAGCTGCTTTGTTATCATAAGCTCGGTCAGCACCCGACTCTGTCCAAGGCAAACCAATTGCGTATGAAAATTCATGCACACCTTTACCTAAAAGTGTGTTTTCAAAAAGTACGGAAAAATCAAATGTCTCTTCTTGTCCAAGGTCGTCCCGAATTTTAACTTTGACGTTGTTCTGACCTGACGCCAGGGGAAAATCGCGAATATTAAAAATCCCAGGAGCTAACCGAATCTGGCTGAATAAAAATCCATTTACATAAATTTCAACAAGAGAAGGACGTTTAATGACGATTTCGGTGTTGCTAAGCGGGCGCAGGGTTTTGTAAGGCTGAATCGAGAACTCTTTTACAACCGAAAGACCCGCAATATTTGGAGAAACTTGAAAGCCGCGAGATCCCAAAGTCAAATCTCCTAAAGTATAACGAATCATACTTTCTTCGTCATCATAACGAAGACGCGTGTCCTGGCGTTTCCAAGGGTGATTGGCGTGTTCTAAATAATCCGCCATGGATTCCAAGACGACACCATGTACGTTTTCTACAAAGTCCACATGACCGGCGATAGGAAGTTTCTGATCTTCAACGGCATTGCCGTATTGATACGACTGCTGTGCGCGGAAATTAAGATATCCACTTTGCGCTGTAGGGCGAAGAAACGACTGCTCCGTCCCTTCCATATAATTAAGATTCAGATCACTGCCTCTACGGTACTTAAGAGGCAGATCCAGACGCATTTCCAAAGAGTTTTCATCAAACTGCACGCTCAAACCAGAAGATTCTAAATCGTAAAGACTTAATACCCCTTCCGGCCTCACTCTTTTTTCAAGATTCTTAAAAAGATCTTCTTTAAGAGTCGGACGAAGACCTTCCAGCAATGGTCTTGCTTCGACAGAAAAATTTTTCTTTTCGTCACGTGGAAAAATCCAAGCCTCGCCGAGCAAGGCTCCGTCCAACAATAAAGGGGCTACCAAGTAAGGCTTTGCCAACGCCGGGCGAGGGCCTTCAGCAAATGCCGATATAAACGGAAGAAGCAAAACTAAGACGAGACTTAGACAATATCTCAATCACCGATCTCCGCAAGTTCAAGCTCTCCACGATTCGGAGAACCTATGATCTCCTTTGCGGAATGCACAACAATATTTTTTTGCGAACCGGAAAGTAAATTAAGGCCGTCGAATTCTTTGGGATTCTCGACTTCAGAGACAAGCTTTTCCCCTGCGAAGAGCTTAAGTTTTTTCACTTTCAAAACTTTATGAGCCGCGCCTTCGTTGATCACTGTGACGGAAATTTTTTTAGCGTCTAAATGTTTAATTTCTTTCACCTTGATCTTTGCGACAGCTCCTTCGGGAGTGACGTATGCAGAGGCAACATACTGAAGGAGAAAGTTCAGATTTACACCCGGTTTTTTGGGTTTGGAATTTCTATCACGAAACTCCACGGGAAGTTGCGAGGCAATAATACGGTATGATTTTTCCGAGGCCGTTATCTCTCCCGACCACGTCACACGCACATTCCTTTTTTCATTAGGTAAAAGAACAACTTGTTCAGGATAAATTGTAAAGTCGTCCGTTTTTTTTCGAACCTCTTCACCTTTCTCATTTTCAGTTCGAGTGAAGGCTTCGATTTGAATCGGCGTTTTTTCTCCGCCGGGATTTTCCAAAGTCAGAACTTGCGTTGTTCCTGAACCTGTCGGCGAAAAATGAATGACCATAGGAGAAAGGCGAAATGCGAATGAAACGTTCGGAAAAGTTAAAGCCAGAGGAATTAAACCTCTTAACAGAATTTTGATCATATAAAATAGGTTATGCGAAGAATGATGAAGCGAATATCGCCATTTTGGGTGAATATGAACAACTGGCCTTTAGGCAGTCAGGCGCAAATCCTTACGGCGCAGAGACTTCAACGATGGAGGCGGGTGCGCGTTTTTGAATTTTAACTTTCAGCTCTGGAGAACTTTTCGAAACGACCTTTGCTGATCCCTCTTTGGAAGTTTCAATACTCACTTCAGCGCGAAGGGGAACCGTTCCTGTCAGATAAAGGCTTTTGCTTTTTGCAAAAGCCGCAGAGGAACTGAGAATAATGAGAATGCACCCAAGAAGTTTCATACCTCACTTCTCGGAGAATCTAGACCAAAGCTTTAGGCTAAAGGTTGAGGATGCTTTTCTTGAATCGGCGGGTAAACCGGAATAATCACGATAAACTCAGTGCCTACGCCCACTTCGGAGCGAGCCTGAATTTCTCCCCCGTGATTTTGTACGATACCGTAAGAGATACTAAGTCCAAGACCCGTTCCTTGCCCAACCCCTTTTGTCGTGAAGAAAGGATCGAAGATTTTCTCCAAAGTCTCTGCGGACATGCCTTTGCCGCTGTCTTGAATTGAGACTTGCACCCAACCACGACGGTCTTTGGAGCCTTTGTAGTCTTTCAAAGCTGTGGTTGAAATCCAAATATGACCCGTGCCTTCAATGGCTTGAACAGCGTTCGAAAGAATATTCATAAAGACTTGATTAATCTGACTTGCGTAACAGTGAATCAACGGAGTTGGTTCATACTGTCTATGAATTTCAATGCGGTTTTTAATTTCACCCTGCAAAAGATTGAGCGTTGTATCAAGACTTTGATGAACGTCGATTTCCTGCAGTTTTGCTTCTTCCAAACGAGAGAAGTTTCTTAAGCCCAAAACAATATCGCGCGTACGGCGTGCGCCGTCCTGGCAAGACGCTACCAATTTTGGAAGATCTTTGACGATATAATCAAATTCGTATTCTTCTTTAAGAGCGTGCAGCTTCGGAGGATCTTTTTCAGCAACTTCCGCAAGCTCAATCAATTTCTCTGAATATTCTTTAAGGTGAGTCATGTTGCTGTAGATAAACCCAATGGGATTATTCAATTCATGCGCAACACCGGCGACAAGCTGGCCCAGACTGACCATTTTAGCCGAGTGGACGAGTTTTGTTTGTGTGTCTTTCAATTCTTTGTTGGCAGCTTCAAGTTCCGTGATTTTTTTTCGGAGATCCGAACGCGCTTGCCAGATCTTTTTACTCATCTCGTTGAAAGATTCAGTGAGAAGGCCAATCTCTGTGTCGTTTTTTACGGGAATGGTTACTAACTGCTCTTGCGACTCAAAAGACTGCAGAGCTTCAACCAGATCATAAAGAGGCTTCAGCACCCAGCTTGAAGTCACCAGAATCGTTAGAATTAAAAGCATGATCACAGCGCCCACGACCGTGATAAACGCGTAGTTCACGTTTTTTAAAACTGCTTTGGCTTCGCTTTTTGAAGCCCCTAATGCCACGTAAAATTTTGTAATACCCCAATCAATCGGATAAATTAAAAATCCATAAGGGGTTGTGCGCACGTTCAAATCAAAAAACGGTTCAGCACCGGGACGGAAATAAGGCTTAAAGAAATCTTTTTTATAGAGATAAAAATCTGGATGGCTCGCCACCACGACTTGTCCGCCCTCTTTAAACACAATGAGTTCCAATTTCAGGCGGTTCTTCATTTTGTTGGCAAACGCTTTATCCAAATCCACAATCTGTTCCACATAACCGACTGAGCGTCCTCCGGCTCCTGTGATTTTGGAAATAAGAATGAGATTTAGTTTTTGATTTTCACCGAACTCTGCCAGCGCGATTTCTTTTTCATCTTTCACCTGCGCCATGTATTTCGCGGATAAAAATACGGCATCTTGAACGGGAACGAAACTGCGCACGTTTTCTTTATCGTCTTTAAAAACGGATGCGAGCATGCGACCTTCACGATCAAAGAACGTGAGGCTAGAAATATTGTCCGTCTTAATCCACTGCGAAGTCAGAGAACGAATCGTCGCCCCGTCCCCGACGGTCACGTGATAGATCAGACTTGGATCACGGATGTACTTGTCGCGTTTTTGTTGAAGGCTTGCGCGCAAATCTGAAAGAACCAACTCGATTTCGCGGGCATTGCCACTTAATCGTTGGGACAACTCATGGTCGATGGCTTTTTCATATTTCACCATCGAATAAATTGTAACAAAAGCCAAAGGAACGACAGAGAAAAGAACAAACCAAACGATCAAGATCGTACGCAATGATCTTTTAGGTTTCTTCCTTAGGGTTTTCACTTTTTAGCTTCATCCACTGTGATAATCATACGCACGATCCCGTCAGGCATAACGCGCGGATGTTTTTCTTTACCGATCTTAGGTTTTCCATAAGTTCCTAAGAACGTCAGTAGATCCTGATATTTTGCTTCAGGAATTGTGAAGTGATAGTACATTGATCCCGGCGTTTTTTTCCAACCGAGTTCCACGGAACCGGCTTTACGACCGCCTAGTTCATTGATTTTTTCAGTGATCTTCGGACCGATGACGTCAATATTAGTCACCGCAATTTCACCACGATAAAGAAATCCGCCAGAAGCCGCGGCTGGAGCTGTTTCAGCTGCAGGTTTTTCTTCTTTTTTGGGAACAGACGCTGTTGTTGCCGCAGTCGTCGCCGTTGGAGAAGGTTTTGGCGCTTCCGTCTTAGCAACCGCTGTTTCTTTGGCCGCTTCTTTTCCGTGCTCTTTCGGAGTTTCTTTGCTTACACCTTCATCGATAAACTCTGGTTTTTCTTCAACCACGGGAGGCGTTTCTGAGGACGTATTTTTTGAAACTTCTGCCAAAACAACTTCTTTTGATCCCGTGCCTACACCCAGCTGCATAACTTTTTGCCATGGAGTCACCGTAAGCAAAGTCACTATGGCCACGACAACGACAAGAGCTTCCAATCCCCACTTCAAACCTTGAGGCCATTTATCGAAGTTGGATTTTTGCATCAAAACTGAAAGATAACTTGAAGGAGCACTGATTTGCGCGATGATCGGTTGAGACACCACCGTGTCGGCCAATCGTTCCGCATATGTTTGACCATTCTGAATTTTCGTTAGATCTAATTGAGCGTCTCGTGAAAATTTCACGTGATCTTCAACGGCCGCGCGACGTTCTTTATCCAGACTGCCAGAAAGATAGTCATAAAGAAGTTCATGGCCAATAAAAGGAGAAATCTCCCTTTTGCCTTTTTTGGAAAGTGGAATTTTATTTTCCTGCTGAGCCATGCTTTAACTTACTCACACCTTGAGTCATGCTTCCCAATTTACGAAGCGCCCGTCCCAAACGATAGCGAATCGTGCCTTGAGTAATCCCCAAGCCTTCTGAAATATCATCATCTTCAATTCTTAAAATTTTAGACCAGATCACAGTTAAAAGCTCGTCCTCGGAAGCCGATTTTTGAAATTCGCGCCAAGGGCCTAGATCTATGCCTTCGGGAATCAACCAACCGGATTCAACAGACGTGTTCGGACGACCACGAGCCACACGCGCTTTGTAGCGGTCCCACACTGATTTGGTGGCAGCCACAATCGCGACAGAATTTTTTAAGTTAGGATTTCTTTGTTTGCGAGCTCGACCAAGGGCCAGAGCCTGGGATGAAGCCTCTATCGCTTTTTGATCATCGAGCAAAGCAAAGTAGAAAAACAAAGCGATAGATTGTACGTCGGCCTCAGTCATTGACACCTTTTTTACAAGAGAAGCTGTCCAAAAATTGGAAGCAACTTCTTAATACTAATCGACTGTAAGCTGTCTGAGAAGGTCTAGCTGGTCGAGAACTTTACCCGAACCCATCACAACACAACTCAGTGGATCTTCTGCGATAGAAACTGGGAGTCCAGTTCTCTCTCTCAAAAGGACATCCAGGTTCGCAAGCAATGCTCCCCCGCCCGTCAATACGATACCGTTATCCACGATATCAGAAGCAAGTTCTGGCGGAGTTTTTTCAAGTGCTGTGCGAACAGCGTCGACAACTTCAGACAAAGGATCCATCAAAGCATCGTTCACTTGCGAAGAAGTGATTTCGATTGTCTTAGGCGCGCCCGCTACGAGGTCACGGCCTTTGATCTCCATGGATTTTTCTTCTTCGAATGGATAAGCGTTTCCGATTTGGATTTTGATGTTTTCAGCAGTTCTTTCACCGATCAACAAGTTGAATTGGCGGCGAACGTAGTTCACGATCGCTTCATCAAATTTATCACCGGCAACTTTGATTGATTTACAGTAAACGATACCGCCCAAAGAAATCACCGCGACACCTGTTGTACCACCACCCATATCGACAACCATGTTGCCTGATGGTTCCGTGATTGGAAGACCTGCGCCGATCGCCGCTGCCATTGGCTCTTCGATCAAGTACACTTCACGAGCGCCTGCGGATTGAGCTGCTTCTTTCACCGCGCGTTTCTCAACTTGAGTGATTCCGTAAGGAACACAGATGATGATGCGTGGACGGATGAAAGATTTTTTCTCGCCCAAAGATTTTCCGATGAAGTATTTAAGCATGGATTGAGTCACTTCGAAGTCGGCGATAACACCGTCTTTGATCGGACGAATCGCAACGATGCTTCCAGGTGTACGACCAAGCATGTCCTTGGCTTCTTTACCTACAGCAAGAACACGATTCTGCATTCCGCGATAATTTTTTTGAACCGCAACAACAGAAGGCTCATCGAGAATAATCCCGCGTCCTTTGACGTAAACTAGGGTGTTCGCGGTGCCAAGGTCGATGGCAATATCATTCGAAAAATAATCTTGAACTTTGTCAAAAAAACTCATGCTGACTCTCACTTTTCATTCCAAGTCTAGGAGCGATGAAAAGCAGAGTCAATGCAGATATTTAGACCTAATTTCAGTTATTTTGACGCGGGCGCACAAGAGACCACAAGATCGGTCCTGGACTGACGGCCTTGATAGCGAACTTGCAGACCTTCGTTCAAGGTGCTTTCCGCTTTCAAAGTTTTATCTAAATCCACCTCAATTGCTTCAATCTCCACTCGCTCCTCTTGCCCTTGGGATGCGGGTTTCAGACGAACGACAATGGATTCTCTCTGACGACTGCGGAAAATTTCTTTTTGAATTTCGTGACGAGTGTCCCAGGCAAAAACCTCTTCTTTAGAAGGGCTGCGATCACTCATGTCACCCAAGCGGTAGGTACAGCGCACACGACTCAAGTCGACTTTCGATTTTTTGAACGACTTGTCAGAAAGGCACACCGTCTCGACTTCCTTTTCCATATTGTAGTTCGTCACGACCATGCGAATTTGCGATCCTAAACCAGAAGTTACAGAGAAGGTGTCCATGCCTTTTTTTTGCTGCAACTGAATCTGACCCATAGCCGAATAAGTTCCCGACGCTGGCGTCATGACGAAGCTCGCTTTTCCATAAGAATCGACCGCAGAAAAAAGAATATTGTAGGACTGTTGTTTACGCGCATCCCAGAAAATGTCGCGGAAGCTCTGGCGTCTTTGTGGGTTAAACGGGTTGATGTTGTCAAGGAACGTGCGATCTTTCAAATCCATGCCGTTCACAATACAGCGGGCTGTGCTTGCCGCCGGCAACATTCCTGGATTTGCAGGTTGAATCGTTGTGCAACTGCGATTGTAGCCTTCGATACGAAGTTCGCGAGCACAGTTATTATTAAGAGCATCATTCAAAAGAGCGTCGCAATATTCTTTTTTTGAAAGGAGTTTGTGTTTTCCTGTCGAGCAACCGTTGAACTTGTATTCGTAAGTAAATTCACCGACGACATCAGGAACTGTCGTCGTTGGAGCCGGGCTGTTGGGTGTAATGGGAGTGACCGGAGCGTTTCCGCCGCCACCGCCATTTGAGCAAGCACTCAGAGCCAACGTGAAAATCGTCATTGCTAAAGGCATATTTAATTTCATAACAAACTCGTTTTCAAAAAACGTCCTCGGCGAAAAAGGAGCAAATATGGGACCACTTCAAAAATGACTGTCTTGCAATATAAAGCAGATCTTCACGTGACAAGAACCTAAAGTGTCTTATTCTTAGACAGTGGTGACGCAAATAAGAGATGACTTAGGCGCTCTTTTTGAATTCTAAAAAAGATATGACAAAACCCTTACTGAAAAATGTTTTAGCGATATCTCACAGACTTTTCCTGTCGAGCCTTTTGACGTCGCTGACCGTTTTAGCGCCCGCTTCTGTTTATGCGAAAGGCCCTGCTTGCGGCCCTTTATTTTCTGCTGAAGGCTCTGCAAAATCCCCAGCGATTGATGGCTCGTGGAGAAAAGTTTCCGCAGATTTATTTATGGGGTTTCGATCCAACGCTCCTCACTACTGGAACTGGCTTCGCTCACAAAAGTCTCCGCTCCTTGAAGCCCGTGGGGTTGTTTCTGGTGATCCGCACATTCTAAACTTTGGCGACATTCCTCTTAAAAATGGCAAGCGTGAATACGCCTTGATCGACGTTGACGACTCCGGTGTGAATGCTCCTTTGGCGGGAGATTTTTTAAGATATTTCGTTGGAAATCAGATTTCAGGATTTAAAGTACACCCCAAAGATCTTTACAATGCTTACTTAGATGGCTTGTCAGGTCAGACCATGGCGAAACCGGATTATCTAACCTCTGTGGAATCCAAATCCGCGGACAAGTTCAGTCAACGACAAGAAAAGTATTTAGATAAGATTTCACAGAATAAAAAATTTAGCGGCAATGCACCGGTCTCTTCATTGACGACGGCTCCTAAAGAAATTCAAGACCTTTATAAGCGGTCTTTAGAAACATTTAAAAATTTAATTCAAGATCATTCTATTTTGGATGTCGGTTACCGCATCAAGGATTCAGGCGGCAGCATGGGACTTCCACGCTTCTGGTTTTTGCTTGAGAAAAAAGGACAAAGACATGTTTGGGAGTTTAAATTAGAAACGGATCCTGCCTCTTCTCTCTTTGCCGTTCAACCCGATGCTTTGGATCGTTTTACTGAAGTCAGCAAAGTTTATCGTCCTTCTGAAAAAGCAGCCGGGCCTTATGGTTTTATCCAAAGTGGAAATGATGTCTTTTTAGTTCGTGAAAGATTTGACGTGTATTTTGATTTAGATCCGGCAAAGGCCGTCAGCAAAAAAGACATCCAGGATGGACAGGAGATGTCTCTCTATTTAGCAAATCAAATGGGATTAAGGCACGGAGCTCAGCAAGACGGCACAAAACTTCTTAAGAGCTTAGAAAAATCTGGCTCTTATGACAGCTTTTTAAATCTTGCCAAAGATTATGCGAACCTGATTAGTCAAGAAAATCAGTAAATCTTAGAAGTGTTTTTTCCATTCCACTTCGTGAGCCATGTATTCAGTAAGCAGGTGCTTTTCTTCTTTAAGGCGAGCTTCGTTCCATCCTAGTTTTTCCTGGAAGACGGCGCCGATTTCATCCATAAACTTCACACCGTGATTGCGGTCCGCCAAGAAGAGCGGCACCCGGCGCGCGTAAAAATCACTCATATGCAAGCACATCGTCATGTCGATGGCTTGAGCCGCCTCAAGTTGCCAGTACGAATAATTTTCTGGATACTTATTAAGAATTTCTGCGGCTTCTAAACCATAGCGCTCTGCTAAAAGACGGATGTCCGCCAGAGGTCTTCCCGTTTCTTGCGACCACGCATCAGCTAAACCTTGCGCTTGGTGGAAAGCATCCACACTTGTGTAAGGATTGAGTGGAACAGCCGTATTTGTTTTTGCAAATTTCACGCGGTCTTCAAATGTAAAATCGTGAAGCGCTTTTGTCACAGTCTGCTCGCACATCAAACGGTATGTCGTGTATTTTCCACCGGCTACAAAGGTAATCCCGCGTGGATCGTTGATGATCGTGTGTTCACGACTTGTTTTACCTTCCGTTGAAGATCCATCATAAACAAGCGGACGAACTCCGGCGTAGCTTGCAATCACATCGTGGGCTGTGATTTCAGCGCCGGGGAAATAATGATCCGTGATCGACAAAAGATATTTCACATCTTCTGGAGTCGTTGTGACGTTTTCAGGAGATTCTTTGAAGTCGGTATCCGTGGTTCCGATAATGATCATCTCATGACGAGGAATTCCGAAAACAATACGATCACTTTTTTCTGCGGCCATCACAACCGCACTTGAAAGTGGCAAACGGTGTTTTGGAAGTGTCAGATGGATGCCTTTTGTCGGACGAAGAATCTTTTTCCAGTCCTTCAAAAGTTTTTCACCCACTTCATCTGTCCAAGGGCCGACACTGCTAATAACATGACGAGCTTTGATCGAAAATTTTTCGTTTGAAACTTGATCTTCACATTGAACGGCAGAAATTTTTCCGTCTGTAAATGTCGCGCCTGTGGCTTTTACATAGTTGGCACAAAGGGCTCCCATTTCATTTGCGGAACGCAAGGTCTCGTGAACCAAACGGTCGTCATCCATGTAAGCGTCGGAATAAATATAAGAACCCAAGAGATGCGTTGAGCGTATCGCCGGCATTCGACTTAGAGACTCTTTAGCATTTAAACGTTCATGCATTTCGGGCGCTTGAAACAAAGAAAGTGCGTCGTAAAGCCACATGCCCAAACCCATTTTGAACATGCCGACACGGCTTTCTTCATAAAGTGGAATCATAAAGCGCAAAGGATGCACAAGATGCGGCGCCATTTCAAACAAACGTGTCCGCTCGTTGAGAGCTTCAAACACGAGTTTAAATTCCATGTTCTCAAGATAACGAATTCCACCGTGAATAAGTTTGCTCGATTTAGAAGAAGTGCCTGAAGCGAAATCACGCGCCTCGATAAGAGCGACTTTCATTCCGCGAGCGGAAGCGTCTCTGGCGACACCCGCTCCGTTAATTCCTCCTCCGATAATCACCAGATCAAATTCCTGCGTTTTCATCTTGTTGATATTCTGGATACGATTTGCGAAAGAGAAATTTTTCATCGGATTATCCTTTCGTCGTCTTCACGGAAAGAGTGCCGGGCTGCCAAGTTTCAGGCTTAAAGGATTTCACAGAGTTTGGAATGCCATTGTCGTTCGGAAAGTAAACTCTTTGTAGATGTTTCTCACGACCCAACTTGTAAGCAAGCTCACATAGTTCGTCGCGCGCCTGCAATGAGCAGTGCTGCACGTGCTCGACCCACAAAGACTGCGTCTGCCCGTCCAAAAACAACAGCGGCTGAGCAATGAAATAACCCATGAGCTTGTTGCTTTCCTGATCTCTGGCAAGAAAACTCCAGCCAAGAGCGATATAGTGATTCAAAGCTTCAACGCGAAATTTGGAACTCCAACTCGCCATCATTCTTTCCATCTCATCGGGATAAGATTCCTGAAGCTTTTTATTTTCTAAATCTAAAATATCCTGCAAATCGTCCGCTTGAATCACACGGCAAAAAAGGCTCATGGCCTGAGGTCTCCTTGTCATTTTCCTGTTCCTATTTCATACTAAGAGAGTATGAAATACAAAGACTATTCCACCGACATTTGGAACCGCTTAAATACGACACTAGACCAAGTTTTGAAAGAGGATTCTTCTCCTGTCGCCGCATTCGACGCCGACGGCACTCTTTGGGATATTGATTTGGGTGAAACGTTTTTCCATTATCAGATCGACAACAAACTTGTGTCTCTTCCGCCTCACCCTTGGGAGACCTACGAGTCGATGAAGGCCGAAAATCCGCAAAAAGCCTACCTTTGGCTAGCTCAAATCTGTCGCGGTGTAAAACTGGAGCAAGTGCACCAGTGGGCGGTGGAGGCCGTTAAAGGACAATCACCACTGCCAGTTTTTTTAGAACAAAAGAAACTGATCGATTTATTTCTTTCGCGCGGTGTTCAAGTCTATGTCGTCACCGCTTCCGTAAAATGGGCGGTAGAACCGGGCGCAGAAATTCTGGGACTTAAGAAAGACAATGTCATCGGTGTTGAAACTCGCTTGGATAACAGTGGAGAAATCACGGAACTCCAAAAAGGTCTGATCACTTATCGCCAAGGGAAAGTGGATGCACTGCTAGAAAAAACCAAGGGCAAGCTTCCCTTCTTTGCTTCGGGCAATACGATGGGGGACTATCACCTTTTGCAAACAGCCACACATCTCAGTCTTGCCGTGAGTGCCGCGTCTCGCGACGACAAACTTTTTAAGACTGAATATGAGCTTCAACAAAACGCTGAAAAATTTGGATGGCTCGCTCACCGATTTGTGTGAGTTATATTTATAAGATCATACCATTAAGGACTGCTTGTGTCGGATTCTGCTAAGAAACTATCTTATGGGATTTTCGGAGTTTTCTTACTTTATTGTATTTTGGGGTTTCTGATCGTTCCGTGGGTTACGAAGAATCAAACCGAAAAAATCATCGAAAGTAAATTTGGCGTAAAACCCGAAATCCAAAAGGTCTCTTTTAACCCCTTTACTTTTGAGATGACGGTGGAGGGTTTTAAACTTCCTGCCGCGACTCAATCCGAATCCAAGAACAGACTTGAGTGGGATCATTTTTCTATCAAGCTTGAGGTCTTTCCTCTTTTAAAAAAAGAAATCCGATTTTCTTCGGTCGTCATTAAAGCGGCTCAAGGTCAGTTCATTATCTATAAAAACGGAAAAACGAATTGGGCGATGAAAGAAGAAAAGCCCGAGGCCAAGTCTCAGGAAAAATCCAATTGGATTTTAACGTTAGAGCAGATTCAAATCGAAAACAGCGGTCTTGATGTTTTAGACAATACTCACTTGCGACCTTTGGATTTGCCTCTGGGTCCTGTGAATTTAAAAGCCTCCAACATTAGTACTTCCTTAAACTCGCAAACTTCGTTGAACAGCCTTCTTTTCTCTGTCGGAGAAAAAGGTCATGTCAAAGTCAGCGGAACCTTGAGCCTTGATCCCGTAGCCGCGAATATTAATTTGGACGTGGCGGGTCTTCCTTTGGATTTTGTAACGGCTTATCTTTCTGACAAAACTTATTTGACACTCAAACAAGGCAATATCGATCTTTTGGGAAATCTTAAATACCAAAAGGGTATCGTTTTTCTTGAAGGTGGCTCGCAGATCCACGATTTGAGTCTGACCCAAGAAGGTGTGGAAGAACCTGTGGTTTCTTGGGAAAAGTTAGATCTGAAAGATATCAAATTTAAAACCGAGCCTCTCAGTTTTCAAGTCAGCGACGTGCAACTTGTAAAACCCCGCACAGCCGTGATTTTAAATAAAGATGGCACATTGAATTTTAAAACGATCTTAAGAACTTCCAATAAGACGGAATCACCAGAGACCAAGTTTGCTTCCAGCGAAGAATCAACTTCCCAAGTAAAAACGGCGACAGTTGCACAAAAGTCTTCGGCATTTGACTATCTTGTTTCCAATTTAACTATTACCGGTGGAGCCCTTGATTTTGCCGATCACCAAATCAAACCTCACTTTGCGGCTCACGTGCATGAGTTAGATGGAACGATTGGACCGATTTCTCCTGTTACAACTCGCAAGATCAATATTGCTTTGACAGGAATGGTGGAAGCCTATGGAAAGTTCAAAGCTCACGGTGATTTTACTCCTGGAGACAAAAGACCGAGCCTTGATTTGGATGTGAATTTTCACAATATTGAACTGACGACATTCACGCCGTACTCCGGTCGCTTTATGGGTTACGAGATTAAAAAAGGAAAACTCTTTTTAGATCTCAATTATACTTTGGTGAACAATCGCATCCGCGGAAAAAACCAGGTTCTTTTAGATCAATTTACATTGGGCGATAAAGTTGAAAGCGAAAAAGCCACGAACCTTCCGCTGAAACTGGCGTTGGCTTTAATGAAGGATCGTAAAGGTCAGATTAAGTTTAAGCTTCCTGTCGAGGGAGACGTAAACTCCCCGTCTTTTTCTTTTGGAAATTTGATTTGGACGGCCATTAAAAACATGCTGATCAATATCGTGGCGGCTCCTTTTGATTTCCTTGCAAGCCTTATCGGAGGCGGACCGGATTTGCAAATGGTGTTCTTTGAACCGGGAACAAGCACTCTTGCCGCAAATCAAACTGAAAAAATCGAACAACTTGCCAAAGCTCTTGATGAACGCCCAAATCTTTCTTTGGAGATCAAAGGCGAATACCAAAATCAGGATATCGAGGCTTTGCAAAAGAAGAATCTGGATGTTCAATTAGAACCCTTTCTTAAAAAGAATAAAGGTGATCGAGCCGTGGCCGTTCGCGCTTTTGCAAAAACAAACTGGAAAAGAGCCGAGTATAACGATTTTGCTGACGCTTATGAATCAGCACACGGGAAAAACGAAGAAGGTTTAGCGCAAGAGATTGAGAAAAAACTGACGAGCTCTATTGTAATTTCAGATGAAGAACTGAGAGCCCTCTGCCTTGCCCGTGGAAACGTTGTTATGAAGGCACTTCTAGATAAAAAAATCACTGCGGAACGCTTGTATCTCTTGGCTGGAGCGAAAAGCGAAGGCGATAAAGCCTCACACGCTCTTCTCACAATTAAAGACAAATAAGCCTTCTTTTGCTCCAGGTTGAGACAAGGTTTCCGCGAAACGTTGTCTAAAGAGTCGACAAAAAAACTGAAACTATAGTTCTTTTTTTGAACGCCGAAATCAACACTATGAATACACATCATGGTGCTGCGGCAAAAAAATGGGGACTTAGTTTTATCACTCTTACTTTCTTGAGCTCAACGGCTCTCGCAATGGGAAGTCGACTTCCTGCAAGCGATAGCTCTTCTGGTTCCAGCACAGCGGCGACACCTCCTCCAAAGATTGTTCGCACTCCAGCAGCTCTTCCCGCGGCACCTCTGACAAGCGCCTTTCAAGTGGATGTATGGAGAGACTCAATTGAGCCTGCCATCAACACTGTTGAAAATTATTATAAAATCAATCAGCTTCCTAAAGATCGCTCCACAGCGGGTTCTCATGAAGTCGACTACTGCGATACGAATTTAGATAATAAAAGAAATTTCGGTGAGCGCATTGGTTACATGGTGGAAGTGAACTCTCGTCCGATGAAATCTCCATTGGGTTATGTTTCTAGTTATTTCCAAATTCCTAAAGACCAAACGCAATACTATCCAACAAGTCTTTTGAGTCACAGAATGTGTGATGTCACGGCAGCGACTTTAAGCAAAACTTTGGATGGTCGCAAAATGCCAAATGCGACGGATATCAAACGCGCACAAACTTGGATCGCTCGTTATAATCAGTATCGCGATGAGGCTTTGGCTGGAAATCGTGATGGTTATATCAAGTTACAAAAACTTTGGGGTAAGACGATGATGTGTCTTGCTCACGTGGAATCACTAACAACGGCTGATTCCTCAAAGAGTCAGTCTACGGCGGCAAAGTTTGCTCCTTCAGATTACCGTCGTCCGGCAGGCGTTGCCTTCTATGATGACCCTTATCAATCAGATCCTGCCTCGAAATTAAATATCGGTCTTTTCCAGTTTGGTACTGTTGCTGGTGGAGATCCTCAAGGTTGCATTCAACAGTGGAATGAACTTTATCCAACATGCCAAATTGCGAAAAATACGGGCTGGCAAGAAATGGTTCGTCTTTTCGGAAGTTCGTATCAAACATTCAACGCATTTTGCGGCGTGAACTACATGTTGCAAAACTTCAGCGTGCAAGTGAACACGACGAATTCTTACCGCACACATCCTAGCAACTTGGTGAATGGAAAATTGAAGGCTCCGGCTGAACGCTGTGTGAGCTTGCACTTTTCATCTAAAGTCAGCTACAACCACTTCGGTCCTCTGCAAAACGTTATGGGCGACACCATCGGTATCTTGATGAAATGCGCTCTTCAAGAGGAATAATCTTTCCCGCAAGTCCTGAAATCACTGCCTGATATGGCTTATAGGCGAATTCACAGATTTTCTCTTGAATTCGCCTTAAATATTAATAGCCTTTTAATATGGCATTAAAACACATCGTTCTTATTTTAAGTTTGTTTGTAGGAAGTCTTTCTTTCGCAGCGGAACCTTGCCGCGAGGAACCTGAAGATCTGTATTCTTATCAAGATCAGATTTTGGATCTTGCGAAGAACAGCCACTCTCCTGAAGAGTTGAAAAATAAAATGGCTCGTCCTTTGCGCTGCTTGATTGAGGCATACAAAACTAACGACGATCTTCTCACAAAATATGTCGCTGGCTCTTGCATTCAACGTTTGATGGGCGGACCTGAGATCAAAGGTTTTAAAAGAACTCGCAACTATGACATTGTTTTTAATTCTTTGATCAATCAACAATTTGAGTCTCAGGCACTCTTGACGAAATCCGAGATCGCCGAATTTGCCTCTGGCAAATGGGTGGAGTACGTAAATTTCTGTAAAGGCTCTGTGACAGAAGCCCTTTGCGGAGAACTTCTTCCCACAAATGACCGAATCAAAGAACAAAATGAACTTTTAGGAGCGACGTCCATGTTAGTTCTTAAAAGCGCTTATCACCAATTCTCGGGTGATACGAAAAAACATATCGCTGCGCAAATTGTGAAGCTTTATAAAGAGACTTCGAACGACTCTCCGCTCAAGCGTCGAGTGATTGATCAAATCTATCGAGAGATCCAGGAACCTAAAGTAGAACTTCGCGGTTCTTAAAAAAGAAAAGGCCAAGTCACCTTGGCCTTTTTTCTTAACTATGCTTTACCAACAACTTTTTCGATGTCGGTGATTTCTTTTGGAACCGACGAAGTCATGTTCTCTGATCCGCTTGAAGTCACGCGGATGTTATCTTCAATACGGATTCCGATACCGCGATACTTCGAAGGAGCTGATGTGTCTTCTGCAGGGATGTAAAGACCTGGTTCAATTGTGAAGCACATGTTTGCTTCAATTGGACGAGGCTCGCCTTTTTTAAAGTACAATCCCGCATCGTGCACATCCATACCCAACCAATGACCGATACCGTGTGGGTAGTATTTTTTCTGAGCAAGAGCTTGGATCAAATCTTCTTTACGACCTGAAAGAAGACCTAGCTCCAACATCAAGTCAGTCAGCATAGATGTTCCCATGTCGTGAAGTTCTTTAAACACAATACCTGGTTTTACGAAATCAATGATAGCCTTTTGAACCTTCAAAACGCCTTCGTACACGCGCGCTTGCTCATCCGTGAATTTACCATTAACTGGGAACGTTCTCGTGATGTCGCCTGTGTAGTAATTGTACTCAGCCCCCGCATCAATCAACAACAAATCACCGTCTTTACAAACTTGATCGTTGAAGTTGTAGTGAAGTGTCGTCGCTGCATTTCCAGAAGCCACGATGTAGTTGTAACCTTCGCGAGCTGAACCCTTCATAAAGAAGTGATGAGCCAACACACCTTGAACTTGGCGCTCAGTCACGCCCGGACGAGTGAAGTGCATTGCTGCCAAGTGAGCTTGCGCAGAAATTTCGCACGCCTCACGAAGCTGAGTGAGTTCGTACTCGCCTTTCACCAAACGGTGTTCACCCAAAAGAGTGTCTGCGTCGTGGATAGAAAGAAGACCGTAACCTGTGCGACCTTGCATTTGTTTGACTGTTTCAAGAACAGACTGCATTTGGTGATCGACTTCCGCATTTTTATAAAGACGATAGTAAACGCGATCGACTTCTTTCAAAAGTTGCGGAGCTACTTTTGAGAACTCATCAATCGGATAGGCTTTGTCGATTTTAAATTCGCGCTCACAACCTTCAGGTCCGTAGCGGAAGCCATCCCAAGTTTCTCTTTCCGGATCACGACGACGCACGAACATCGTTGTTTCAGGTTTCATACCTGGGCGATAGATCAAGATTGATTCTGGCTCTTCCCAACCTGTGAGATAGAAAAGATTTGAATCTTGACGGTAAGGATAGTGCACATCGTGATTACGAATGTGTTCAGGGTGAGAAGCAACGACCAGCGCGCCTCCGGCGATCTCTTGACCGACTTTTTTTCTTCTCTCTGCAAATACGTTCATATCAAAAGTGGGTTTTCTCATTCGTTTCTCCTACAGACCCCATTTACGAGTTAGAACTTTTAACTGACGAGCGGCTGACTCAGCGCCCTTGTTCATAATCTCGCGGCGTTTATCGAAATCCATAATACCATAGTTCCCCGTCTCAAGCGAGACGACAGTGTCAACTCCCGCAATAGGCTTATTATATAAGCCCGCGATCTCGCTCCATAGTACGTTGTCCGTTGCTGCGGCATCCAAAGTGTACGGCGATCCGCCCGGAGCCTGAAGAACATTCACAAGAACGATGTAGTTCGCCCCTTTTGAACGCATATAGTTCGCAAGCGACGTGATATCACGCACACCAGCAACACTGCTTTGATAGGGTTTAAAGAACGGAGGATAAGACATGCAAAGGTACATCAACTGATCTAGCGGTCCACGATTCATCAAATAAATCTGGTTCTTTTTCATGTTGTAAGACGGACACGCAAAAGGAATGCGGAAGTCTTCCACCTTGGAACGATTGAAGGCCGTTCCTACAAAATCTTTAAGCACCGTCACTTCGTTGTTTTTGTGAACAGAACCCAAAAGAGATTTTTTAACGACGTCTTCGTCTTTCAATTTGAACATTTGCCATTCAACATCGTTGGCCTGTTCTTTGTTCGCGTAAAGTGCCGCCATCGGAGCTGCGAACTCCACACCGCTGATTGATTGCACCGGAACTTTCGCACGCATCAACTCATGCAAAAAACCAATGTGCGCGTAAGTCTTTGCTCCACCGGCACCCAAAATAATTCCAATGCGAGGCATGGACGGAATCACAGGAGCTGGCGGTGGTGGCGGAGGAGGAGCTTGAGTCACTTCCTCTTCTTCTGTTTCGATAGGTGGCGGTTGCGGAGTTGGCTGAGCTGGATGTTGAGCGTGCGGACCTGGCTGAGTCGGTCTTGGTTGCGCGGCTTTGCGAATGTCTTCGCGAGTCTTAATTGTTTGGCAGCTTGCGAGAATGAGAAGAGGTAAAATCCAACTAGACTTTTTTAGCAAAGACAAAGAACTCATTATTGCCATCCTTTCCTTGAATCGGAGAAGAGAAATAGTCGATCACTTTTAGACCGTGTTTCGCGCAAACTTCTTTTACGCGCGTTTCAACATCCGCATAAAGTGAAACATCCTTGACTATACCCCCCTTTGACAGGCCGTCAACGCCGACTTCAAATTGGGGTTTAACCAGACTCAAAAGATGGCCTTCGGTCTTAAGAAAATGAACTAATTGAGGGATAATCAAAGAGATCGAAATAAAAGAAACATCCATGACCGCAAGATCAAATTTTTCCTGCGGTGTTGCTTTAAGGACTTCAGCTTCTTGCGAGAGATTTCGGGCGTTGATTCCTTCAATGACTTGAAGGCGCGGATTTTTTAAAAGTTCCGTGTTCACTTGACCGTGGCCGACGTCGACCCCAAGAACTTGTGCTGCCCCTTTTTGCAAAAGGCAGTCAGTAAATCCACCTGTTGAAATTCCCACATCAAGAACTTTGAAATCTTTTACGGAAAGTTTGAGATGTTCTAGCGCGCCTTCTAGCTTCAATCCTCCCCGAGAGACAAAACGATTTGCAGGACCTTCTTCAACCAAAATCTGCATACTGTCGTTTACGGAGAAGCTCGATTTTTTTAAAACTTTTTTCTGAGAACCTTCAACCTGAAAAACCTGACCGGCATCAATCAATTCCTGAGCATGCGTGCGCGACTGAGCCAATCCTTTTTCAACAAGATAGACATCCAGACGTACTTTTTGAGGGGTGGTTTTTCCGTTCATCGGACCTGGAGCTTAGTTTAAAGCAGCTTAAGAGTCAAAAGCCCTGGTTTCAATCTAGCAGCCACTAAATTTGAACCCTTGACATGGTAGCCATATGATAGTAAATTTACAATCAATTGAGGTTGTCCAGACGGCCAGCTTTAAAAAAGAAATCGCAACATTCCCCTTAAGCGCCAAGGAAGACATTTTCTCTTTGGTCATTCGCTTTATAAATGGGGAAAGACTTAATCAGCATGATTTTAAAATTTTTAAGATCGATAAGAAAACAAAGATCTTAGAATTTAAGGTCAAGGACTCATCTGGAAATTGGCGCGCTGTCTCGACCCTTATGAAAGGTCGCTATTTGGTTTTTGTGTACGCTTTTCATAAAAAGTCTCAAGAGCTTTTACAAAAAGATAAAGAAACCATCCGCAACAGAATAAAGAGAATTGAATTATGAAAACTGAGAAACTTAAACCGCAATCATTGGAACGCTTAGCTGACGACTGGGGTATCGACATTCAGGTTTTCAGAATAAAAATGGAACTGATCGATACAATCAAAAATCATTGTCTGGATAATAAAATTTCTCAGAGAAAACTAGCGAGTTTAGTGCCAGGTCTTTCTCAAGATCGCATTTCAAAAATTTTCTCAGGACAGGTTGGACACATGACAATCGATAAACTTGTCGAAATTCTATCTGTTCTAAATTATACGGTCGCACTCAAAGCAAGAGCGGCTTAGTGGTCACGCGACAGATTAAAGCTAATGAGGTATTCCAACATCGGAGCTTCGGCAGAGACTTTGTGAAGTTCCGCTAAAGTGTTTTTACTGATTTCTTGAAGATACGTTTTAGTTCCTTCAAGACCCATGATGCCCGTAAAGCTTCTTTGGTCTTGATCTTTTTCACCGTGATCTAAAACATCGTCGGCTACTTGGAACGCAAGACCCAAACCTTCGCCGAATTTACGCAAACTTTCAATGTCCATTGGACGAGCCCCTGCGATCACAGCAGCTCCTTCAACGGCAACACGGATTAAGGCCCCTGTTTTTAAAAGATGTAAGTGCGTGAGTTCTTCCTTAGAAAATTTCTTTTGGCCCGCGCGAAGATCAATGGCTTGGCCACCGACCATGCCGCGAACACCAGCGGCTTCAGAAAGAAGGCGTGTCAATTGTCCCACAAGGAAGCTTGTGTCGCTGTAACCGTCGGCAATAAGTAAAAATGCTTCCGTTAAAAGAGCATCCCCGGCAAGCAATGCGAAATCTTCACCAAAGACTTTATGATTCGTAGGTTTACCACGACGAACATCATCGTTATCCATGCAAGGAAGATCGTCGTGAATCAAAGAATATGTATGAATCAATTCAACAGCTGTTGCAAAAGGGAGGATGCGCTCTTGCGAGCAACCAAAAAGTTCCGCAACCAGCAAAGACAACACAGGACGGAAACGTTTTCCGCCATTCGTTGCGGAATAAAGCATGGACTTTCTCAACTCGGAAATCGCTTCACCTTGTGGCAGCTCCATTGTGGAAAGATACTTTTCCACATACTGGTTCACAGTCTCAACACGGGTTGCGATTTCTTTTTCAAGTTGAATAGCCAAGTCCAATTTAGTTTTCCTCTGGAGTGAAATCCGTCACAACAGGTTTGCCGTCAGCACCCACAGACATCAAAAGTTTTACTTTTGCTTCTGCTTCATTCAAACGCTGATGGCACTCACGAGAAAGCTTTACGCCTTCTTCAAAAAGTTTCAGAGATTCTTCTAAAGCCAAATCTCCTTTTTCCATCTTTTGCACGATCTCTTCGAGGCGGCTGAGTTTTTTCTCAAAATCCATGTTATTCCTCCTTCACACTGTCAACGACAGCGGTCAGTGAACCTTGCGCCAAGCGAACGTCGATAACGTCCCCTTTTTTCACCTGGCTCGCCGATTTAATAACTTCACTTTTCTTAGTCACAATTGAATAGCCTCTTTCAACAACTTTCAGAGGACTTAAACTGTCCAAGACGGACATCAGACGCGCCATACGCGCATTCTTTTTCTCAATAGAAAAAGCCAACGCCTTTTCCATATGAGCCCTTAAATATTCCAGATCTTTTTTCTTTTCTTCAATGAGGTCTTCAGGATTTCCCAATTTCTCTGTCAAAAGTTCCACGCGATGATGGCGCTCTGACAGACGACGATTCATTGCAAATTCCAGACGATTTAAAAGATCATCATTACGCAATTCTAAATCTTGCAAACGACGTTGCGGATCTACAAGGCGCTTGGATAAGCCACGGATCTTTTCCGTTAAAAACTTCATCTTCTTTTCAAATGAAAGATGAAGCATTCTTTCCAATGATTTTACTTTTGTACCTAACTCGCCAGCACTTTTCGCAACAAGCTCTGCCGCTGCGGAGGGTGTTGGCGCACGAAGATCGGCAACAAAGTCAGCAATAGTAAAATCAATTTCGTGTCCCACGGCTGAGATCACTGGCAAAGGACTTGCTGCAATCAAACGCGCCAAGGCTTCGTCATTAAAGCACCACATGTCTTCAATGGACCCACCACCGCGACCGATGATCACAACATCAACGCCGGGAAGTGCCACCGCTTTTTTAAAAGCTTCACGAATCTGTGGAGCCGCCGCTTCCCCTTGCACAATCGTCGGCACAACTGTCACTTGAATAGAACGCGCACGTCGAGAAAGAACATTGAGAATATCTCGAATCGCCGCCCCCGTTGGTGACGTCACAATCGCGATATGTCTTGGAAAAGTCGGAATCGGTTTTTTTCTTGCCGATTCAAAAAGCCCTTCCGCTTTCAGTTTTGTTTTTAGCTGCTCAAAAGCTTTTTGCAAAGCTCCGGCACCTACGGGCTCCATCATCTCACACATGAGTTGATAGTTGCCGCGAGGCTCGTACACAGAAATACGACCGCGCACGATCACTTCCATGCCATCTGTCGGTTTAAACTTCAGACGTGCGTTGTGCCCGCGAAACATCACAGCAGTAATTTGTGATTTGGCATCTTTCAAACTGAAATAAAAATGCCCTGATGTATGAGCTTTGAAGTTCGAGATCTCGCCCTTCACCCACACCATGCCGACTTGGCCTTCAAGAAGTTGTTTGATGTAGACATTGAGTTGCTCAACGGAAAGAACTGATGGCTCATTTCCGCGCGGAGCTACATCCATAGCGCCGAGAGTGGCTTGTGCCGAAATTTCAGTTTTGCGAAGAGCTTGATTTGGTACGTCTGACATGGAAGTCCAAGCTAATGGGCTCCCCGCTTTGAGTCAATTAAAGAGCAGAGTACCAGACATTCTGCGCGGACCACAATCCGCCGACGAAAAAACACACCCAACCGAGAGTTTTGTGACGGGAAAGGTTGTGAAACGCTTCACCCATGCGCTCTTGGCCGATGCGCACCAGGACAGGGTTCTCCAACACAAGAACCATCAGGAGTCCATAGAAAAAAACAACGAACGGAAAAATAAAATCGAGCTTTTCTGGCGTCATAAGCAATTTATCGGCAGCTTTGCCTGAAAGTAAGAGTCTGGTTTCGTTGACGGGTTTGAAAGACATGATAGAATAACAGTCAGAGGTTCGACGGCGTAAAGCTCATCGAAATTAAACCTTACAAGCATATTTTTGGGGACTGTCCCTGACAATGGTGAGCAAGCTCAGCTCGTACTGAGAAGCCTAAAGTTGTTATAATGGTCACCCACCTTAGCTAAAACAGGTTTATGTTTCAGAGTGGCCATCGGACCTTTTTTTATTTTCTCACTCTAAGACATTTTATTTTCTCCTCTGAAGATCTCTTCTCTCATTGAGACAGTCCTGTAAAAAACTTCACCAAATTTCAGAAAACTTTAAACAAGTTTTACAGTGTTCTCACGTTCAGTGATGCTTTCTTAAGTCCGATAAGTTCAGTATGAATTTACGCTGGATTTTAGCGGCTGCTATTAGCATCCTCTCACTACTTCTTTCTGCCTGTGGCGGCGGTGGCGGCTTTCAGGGCAACGACTTTTCGTCAAAAGGCCCTGCGTCCTCCGAACCCGCATATTATGGGAAACCTACGACAGTCACAAACGGTCTGCGCGTGCAGATGTCGGCCAAGTTTTTGTATCGCCAGTTGGATTTCACTCCAGGCAGCAGTACGAATGGATTGAGCAGTGTAGTCAACACTTTGGATGCAGTTCCGATCCCATTTGCTGAATTCCACGTTTATGACTCTTCCGGAAATCGAGTTCAACAGGGAGAGACTACAACTGCTGGTATTGCAGATTTTGAAATCCCGAAAACTGCAGGCACATATACCTTAAAAGTTTTTTCGCGTGCGTATAATGACTATTTAAAAATTAGTGTTTTGGAAGATATTTACCAAAATGCGCCTTATAGCATTTCACAGAATTTCACGATCACCCAATCTGACATAACGCTTGGGACGACAAAGGATCTCACCACGTCTCCAGTCTATGCACAGGCTAATGAGAATATTTCCTCCAAAATTGAGGGTGGTGCTTTTAATATTTACTACGACATTCTTTTAGCCAATGAGTATATTCGTCGCAATATTTTTAAGAATAATGGTGGAACACCTTCTACTAATACCAATGTTTGGTGGGTTGCCGACAAAGTTACGGTATATTGGAAGGCCGGATTCAATCCGTACACATATTTTAATTCCTCGACTCCTCTTTCATTTTACTCACCGGGTGAGAGAAAACTTTATATTTTAGGCGGTAACAACGGCGACGTGAAAAGTGCTGACACCGATCATTTTGATGACTCTGTAATTCTCCACGAATATGGACATTTTCTAGAAGATGCTTACGGACACTCGGAGTCTCCTGGCGGTTCTCACAACGGTAACTTTATTATTGATGCCAGACTTGCATGGAGCGAGGGCTGGGCAAACTATCTTCAGTCAGCTGTTTTGACCGGAGCTGACGCGTATGATGATAATAAAGTTTCACCAGATGAGTCTCGAATTCCGACCACAAAACGTTACCACTATTATGTTGATACCTATGGATATAAAGGTGGCGGAACCGCCGGAGTAGGTATTTCCTTTAACCTTGCCGGAGTCGGAACAGATCAAGGAGAGCCTGATAACGTTTTCGGTGCATTGTCAGGTACGGGTATATTCAGGGAAGTATCTGTTGCTAGGACCCTTTATAAATCTACGCGTAGAACGACCGCATCATATGATACCGGAAAATTCGGCGGCGGCGTTGCCTTTGCGGAAGTATGGGAAACTTTTGCAGGAGAAAATACAGCTGGAAATAGCAGATCCAATCCAATTCCATATAGCTTAAGGAATTCTGCAAAGTATCCAATTCCTAATATTGGCTTGTTTAATTGGCTTCTTTCTCAGAACGTCACTCCAGATACAAAATGGGATGATATTCTTACAGAAGAGAAGCAAAATAAATCTACCCAAGACTACGCGTATTTTCTTAAAGCTGCCACTTGTGCTGGTGTTTCAATCAGCGCAGCTGCGATGGAAGAAAAGATGGGTGTTAAGGATCCCGTATATCACTCTAATCAACAAAAGAACAATGACTTCTATCTCTACTATCACGATGGAAGCTCAACAACTTTGGGCATCACTTACACAACGTCAGGAAACGCACCTGATCTCGATTTAATTTTATACTACGGATCTTACGTCTATTTCGAAGACAGCTATTGGTACGGCGGATACTCGAGCCCTTACGTTGCGAAATCAAGTCGTACAATCGGAACTTCAGAGTCTGTTTCGCTTGCAGGTTTGCCTGCGGGTTACTACATGCTCAATGTTAAAGTAAACGCTTACGGAAAAACTAACTCAGATATGTCAGGAACTTCGACTTACAAAATCTATAAAAATGGGACGACACAACTATGCGGAACAGAACAGCCTTAACCCTGATTTTGGGTCTTATATTTGGAATTTCCGGTGCAGCTTATTTCTCGAATAAAGAAAAGAAGCGCGCTCCATCTTCGGTAAAAGAAGGAAAAATTCCTTGGGTTCCGGCTCCTGTTGGCAAACACTTGGCTTTGCTTAAAGTTGAAATCGCGACTCCTCAAAATATTCCCCAAGAAGGCAATGACGATGTTGAACTCACAGGCCGTGTACTCGTAAATCAGAATCTGCAGGGTGATCTTTCTTACGAATGGAATTTACCTGAAGACGTGCAAATCGTTGAAGGCCAACAAAGTGATACTTTGGCTGGCGTTAAGATGGGTCAGATCGTAGAACTCAAAATCACTGTGAGTGGTTTTAATAAAGAAAAACAAAGACTGATTTCACTGCAAGCTTCGGGCTCTGCAGGCAATCAAGTTCTAGGAAACTCAGCAGTCGTCGCAAGTCGTCCCGAGGACACTTGGGAAGCCGTTGCTCCAGACATGAAAAAATCTGCTGATGAACAGCTCGGCACCGGAAAGTCTAACCGCTAAGAATAATCCGAAAATCGTCTTCCCACCCTCCTTGTCGCGCCTAAAAGCTCCGTCACTATAGGCATGTTATTTCCATAGCTTCCGCTCATGGAGATAAATCGTCTGGAAATAATTCAGTCTTATATCACTGCGAGAAATCTTTTAGGATTGACCAATACTGAAAAAAATCAAATCGTAAGTCTCTCTTTCGAAGAAACCGCGACAGAACTTTTCATAAAGAATGGACTTACAAATAAAAAGTTGCTGCTTCTAAAGCGAAAAATAGCCGAAGGTGGAGATTGGAAAGTTTCAACGACATACAGCCAGTTAGAACCTTTAGCTTTCTATTTAATGAAAGAACTTAGGGTAAAAACCGCTCATCGATCCACAGAAAGGTGCATGATGGCCATTGAACAATTATTCGATTACAAAAATTAGCCTGCAAGCTTCTTAGTTACCGAAGCTAACGAACCTCTTACTTGGCGCAAAATGAAGTCGTCGAACTCTGCGTTTGTTTCAGAGACATCAAACTCCGTTACCCACGAAGTTACTTCAGTAATAACGACGGTAACATGAAATATATTTCCGCCGAACGACATTTCTTCAAAGTCACCGCGCGCATCAAGTACCCAAAAGCAATCTTCTTCGGGAAACTTTTTTTGAAATTCAAAGTTTTTCAGAATATCAGTGTGAACAAATATTTCGGTCAGCCTATAGCTGTTTTCAGAGTTTTTACAGATGTGTCCGACTACGATATGACCATCGATAAAATCATCGACAGAAACGTTTTTTCTTAACGCCTCATAAAGCTCAAATTCATTTTTAGCTGTAAAAATTTGATCTTTGACCATAACGGTCTTATCGGAAAAAGGACTCTTAGGCTCAAGTCACCTAGACTAAAATATTAAAGCCCCACCATTTCTGGTAAGGGCTTATGTCGGTACATTCTGAATTAAAGAATATTAGACGGGAATAACTTCAATCGTCGGATTGAATTGATCTCTTAAGATTCCTTCAATCGCCATCAAAGTTCCTGAAGTTGCACTTGGGCAAGTTCCGCAGGCGCCTTGATAGAACACGTAAAGCTTATTGTCTTCATACTTCACAACATCCAAGTCGCCGCCGTCGCCTTGAAGACCAGGGCGCACTGTTTGGTCCAAGATCTCTTCGATCTGTTGAACTTCTGGAGGAAGATTCGCTCTGCGCATTTTCTTTTCATCGAATTGCGTTTGATTTGGATTGTGCGCAGGCATGCGAGTTTGGATCACAGAGCAAACATTCTTTTGGATCTCTTCTGGATCCGCATCGAAGTTGTGAGTAATCGTGATCACATTTTGGAAAAAGTGAACCTGACGAACGCCTTCGACTTGAAACAATGCCGAAGCCAAAAGACTCTGATCAGCTTCCTTCGCGTCAGCGTAAGTCGCCTTGCCTTCGTTCAATACAGGACGATCCAACACAAATTTCCATGCGTTGGGATTTGGAGTTGCTTGAATTCTGATTAGGACGTCTTGGGTGCTCATAACAACATCTCCCGGGCTTTCACCACGGCCTTTACTAAAGCATCAATATCTTCATGATTATTATACACTGAAAACGAAGCGCGCACAGTTCCTGGAATTCCAAATCTCGCCATCAAAGGCTGAGTGCAATGGTGTCCAGCACGCACCGCAACGCCTTCCTGATCGAGAATCTGGCCCACGTCTGAATGATGAGCGCCTTTCAAATTAAACGAAATGATGGGGCCTTTATTAGGCGCAGTTCCGAATATTCTCAAATCTGGAATCGCTTGAAGTTTCGCCGTCGCTTCTTTCAAAAGTTCCATTTCGTAAGAGTGAATATTCTCAAAACCAATGCGCTCTACAAAATCAATTGCAGCGTGAAGGCCCACAGCTCCTTCCACATGCGGAGTTCCCGCTTCAAAACGGAAAGGCACGTCGTTGTAAGTGGTTTTTTCAACCGTCACTTTCGCGATCATGCTGCCGCCCCCTTGATAAGGAGACATGCCGTCTAAGATTTCTCTTTTTCCGTACACAACACCCTGACCGAAAGGACCAAAAAGTTTGTGGGCTGAGAAAACAAAGAAATCACAATCAATCGCCTTCACGTCGACTTTCGTTTGAGAAACGATCTGTGCTCCATCAATCAAAACTTTCGCGCCCACTTCATGAGCAAGTTTCGTGAGTAACGTCATATCCGTATTCGTACCCAAAACATTCGAGCACGCCGTGAACGCCACCATTTTGGTTTTCTTAGAAAGCTTGGCTTTAAAATCTTCAAGATCAAGCTCACCGTTATCCAAAATTTTCGCCGCAAGGACTTTAGCGCCAATGCGCTCAGCGACCATTTGCCAAGGGACGATATTCCCGTGATGTTCCATCTCGGTGATGAGGATCTCGTCGCCTTCTTTAAGGTGAGTTCCACCCCAAGAATTAGCCACGAGATTCACACCTTCCGTTGTTCCACGCACGAAAATGATTTCTTCAGTTTGGCGTGCACCTAAAAACTCGGCCACTTTGTGACGAGCCGACTCAAAAGCTTGAGTCGCGACGTCACCCAAATAGTGGGCTCCACGATGCACATTGGAGGTTTCAAAGGAATAGAACTGCGTAATACGATCGATCACCGATTGCGGCTTCAAAGTCGTTGCAGCGCTATCCAAATACGCGAGCTTCTTGCCATGAACTTTTTGAGTCAAAGCAGGAAACTCGTTTCGCACAGATGCAAATATTTTATCTATGTTGCTCATATCTTTCTTACCGATTTAGATGAAGGTGGCTGAACACTTCATCCAATTGGCGAGACAACCATTTTTGGATGTTCTCGTCGGAAATTTTATAAATAACTTCCGAAAGGAATCCGTAACTCAGCATCGGGATCGCTTTCGATTTAGGAATAGCACGAGACTGAAGATAGAAAAGCTCTTCACGATTCAACTGTCCGACAGTCGATCCATGCGCGGCCTTCACATCATCAGCGAAAATCTCAAGACTTGGTTTGCTATCGGCTTCAGCTTTAGAACTTAGCAACAAGTTATTATTAAGCTGAGCTGAATTGGCTTTCTGCGCATCTTTTTGAATCAAAACTTTTCCACAGAATACCGCACGAGATTCCCCGTCGAGGATTCCCTTGTAAAGCTGATTCGTGTTGCACTCACCCACCTGATGATCAATCAGTGTTGTATTGTCGACGTGTTGCGATCCTTGAACAGCATAGACACCCAAAATCTGAGAGTCCGAGCCAGCGCCTTTTAAAGACACCTCTAACGTGTGACGAGAAAGTCCCGCACCTGTTGCAAACGCCAGACTTTCAAGAGTCGCGTTCTTTTCAACAGAAATACGCGTGCGACCGATGTTGATCGCATTTTGCGATTCACCTTGCACCCGCACGTAAGAAACCTTCGCGCTGTCAGCAATAGACAAATCAAAAACAGAGTTTACGAAATAAGAAACTCCTGTTTTACCGTAATAACTTTCAAGAAGTTTTACAGATGAGCGTGCGCCCACCTCCACACGAATGCGCGGATGAACCATCAACGCCGGTCCACCTTCAACAGACGTGAAGAAGACGAAATTCACAGGTTTATCCACAGAAGTTTCTTTCGCCAATGAAAGAGCGAAAGGTTTTGCGAGATAAGCGCCGTTCAAAGCATCAAAGGCATCATCAAAGTGATTTGGATACTCAGAAAGTTCACGCAAGGTAAAACCCGCAGGTATTTCTTGGGACAATGTTTTATTTAAAACACCGTTAAAGAATACAACGTTGGTAAACTCAGGATTTAAATATTTTTTGATCTCAACAATCGTCTCATGACTTGGCTCAACAGGGTTGAACGCCGAAGGCATGAAGTTCACGTCGTTAAGAACCTTCACGCTCGTGTAGTGCCATTCTTCATCTTTACGAGTCGGAAGGCCTTTATTCAGAGCATAGTCATAACCTGCCTGGCGGAAAGAAGCTAAAGCTCCCTCTGCCGGGTTTGTTTGACTGAATCTGTCGTAGGTAGAAAGTAAATTCATTGCTTGCTCCGACGATTAGTTAATCAACCAATCGTAACCCTTCTCTTCAAGTTTCAAAGCCAACGAACTGTCGCCAGTTTCGATGATTTTTCCGTTCACCAAAACGTGAACGAAGTCAGGCTTGATATAATCCAAAAGTCTTTGATAGTGAGTCACAAGAACAATCGCATTGTCTTTACGACGAAGTTTATTCACGCCATCAGACACAACACGAAGAGCGTCGATATCAAGACCTGAATCCGTTTCATCCAGCAAAGCCAAACGCGGAGAAAGAACCGCCATCTGCAAGATTTCGTTTTTCTTTTTCTCACCACCAGAGAAGCCAGTGTTTACGGGACGATCCAAGTATTCTGGCTTCATGCTCACAAGTTTTAATTTTTGTACGAGGAATTCGCGGAACTCCCCTTCAGGCATAGGCTCAGAACCTTGGTGCTCAAGGATCGAGTTAAAAGCTGTGTGCAAGAATGTGAAGTTAGATACACCTGGAACTTCAATCGGATATTGGAACGCTAAGAAGATTCCTTCTTTCGCTCTTTCATCAGGTTCAAGTTCTAACAAGTTTTTCATTTGGAAGTTGATATCATACTTCACTTCGCCCGCGGTGACCTCGTACGCAGGATGACCCGCAAGAACTTTAGACAGAGTCGATTTACCAGAACCGTTTGGTCCCATGATGGCATGAACTTCACCGGCATTGATTTTTAGATTCAAGCCTTTAAGGATTTCTTTTTCTTCAACACGTGCATGGAGGTTTTTGATCTCTAACATAATTATCCTACTGAATTCTCTAATTTCATTTCGATTAATTTCACAGCTTCCACGGCAAATTCGAGAGGCAATTCTTTAAAGACCTCTTTACAGAATCCATTAACAAGCATTGAAATTGTTTTTTCCATATCAAGACCGCGAGATTGCAAATAGAAGATCTGATCTTCACTGATTCGTGAAGTCGTCGCTTCATGTTCCAACGTCGCTGTTTTATTTTTCACTTCAATATAAGGGAACGTGCTCGCACTGCACTTATCACCCACAAGCATCGAATCGCACTGAGAATAGTTACGTGCATTTTCTGCTGAAGGCATGATTTTCACCTGACCACGATAAGTGTTTGATGACTTATCTGTTGAGATACCTTTAGAGATGATCGTGCTCTTTGTGTTTTTACCGATATGGATCATCTTAGTTCCGGTATCGGCTTGCATAAGATCGTGAGTCAAAGCCACAGAGTAGAAAGCACCTTCTGAGTAATCCCCTTGCAGGATGCAAGACGGATACTTCCAAGTGATCGCCGATCCTGACTCCACTTGAGTCCAAGAGATCTTCGAACGTTTTCCAGCGGCTTTTCCACGTTTTGTTACGAAGTTATAGATACCGCCACGGCCTTCTTTGTCGCCCGTGTACCAGTTTTGAACTGTAGAGTATTTAATTTCCGCATCATCATGGGCAATCAACTCAACAACAGCTGCGTGAAGTTGGTTTTCATCACGTTGAGGAGCTGTACAACCCTCAAGGTAATTTACGTAACCACCTTCATCGCAAACTAAAAGCGTTCTTTCAAATTGGCCCGTGTCTTTTGCGTTGATACGGAAATATGTTGAAAGATCAATCGGACAACGAACCCCTTTAGGGATGTAACAGAAAGAACCGTCCGTGAAGACTGCCGCATTCAAAGCTGCATAGTAGTTGTCAGTGTAAGGAACCACGGAACCCAAATATTTTTTTACAAGCTCTGGATGTTTTTGAACCGCTTCAGAAATAGAGCAGAAGATCACTCCCGCTTTATCTAAAACTTCGGTGTGAGTTGTGCCGACAGAAACAGAATCAAACACCACGTCGACGGCAATACCAGAAATACGCTTTTGTTCAGAAAGAGGAATTCCCAATTTCTCAAAAGTTTTGATCAACTCAGGATCCAAGTCGTCCAAAGATTTTGGCTTATCAGCCTCTGATTTTTTCTTTGGCGCTGAATAATAACGAATCGCTTGGAAGTCGATGGGAGGATAAGAAACATGCGCCCAAGTAGGCTCTGTCATTGTTTCCCAATGACGAAATGCTTTAAGACGATATTCCAACATCCATTCAGGTTCGTTCTTTTTTGAAGAGATCAAACGAATGATGTCTTCGTTCAAACCGACTTGCACGACATCTGTTTCGATGTCCGTCGAAAAACCGTATTTGTATTCGTAGCTATCAAGAGGGTTGTTTGAGGATTTATTATCCATGAGCCTCAGCCTCCGCTGGTTTTTTGCCAGCCAATGATTTATCCACTAGAAGATCTTTCAAGCTCAGGCTTTTATAGAATTCAGTGAGACGATTATTTAACTGTGTAATAGGAGAAACGATGTTGCAGGTTCCTTGAATTTCACAAGGAGCCTCTTTGTGAAGGCATTTCACAAGAGCTGTGGGACCTTCGATGATTTCCACAAGATCGTGAATGGAAACCTTCGCAAGGTCTTTCGTGATTTGATATCCGCCATTGGCTCCGTATTCGGCGCGCAAAATGCCGCCTTTTTGAGCCATCTGTTGCATCACACGAGCTGTCGCATCAAAAGGCGTGTGGAAAGAATCTGAAACTTCTTTGGCAGTCGTCAGTTCTCCAGGAATCTTTTTGCTCATGTATTTTAAAGCCATGAGTGCGTATTCGAGTTTACGGTTGATCTTGTTCATGCGTACCTTTGCCTTGCGGGGTATCGCCCCATATCTAAACGAAAGCGAAATGAAAAACAATGAGAAATACGCCTAATTTTAACGTATTTAAGGTTGTGACAGAATACTTTAGGTAAGTTTTGAAAAAATTTGCTGATTTCAAGATCTTAGGGTGCTATACGAAGGTCCTATGAGAATCTTTTTCATTACTTTCGCCACTGTCGTTGTTCTAGGAATTCTTATCTTGATGGCCCGTATTTGGGGATTGGGTCAGAACTACCCTTTATATGAACATGCCTTCTTTTCTGGCCCCACTCCTATGATTATTGCCAAAGCGGACACCTTGACGGCGGCTCAAGAGATTTTGAAACTGCGCCCCGACGCTGTGATTTGGCTCGATGTGCGCTTTTCTCGTGAAAAAGTGCCGTTTGTTTTACCTGCAAGTCGCGACAAAGAATTTATGGAGATGAAACGTCAGGAGCAGGAAAAAAATCCGACGACTCCGATCATGATCGGCTCCAAACTTTCTGAATATCCGTGGGAGCAGATCAATGAGTTTTATAAAACGACTCCGGCGCTCAAAGAATTCTACGAACAGCTTCCGCAAACGCGTTTTGTTTTGAACATCGTGGACAACGTTGCCGACGCGCACACCGCTCTGGTGGATGCAATCAGCGGTTTGAAGCCAAATGATAGAACGCTGATTCAAAGTGAAGCGTTGATCATCATGACATCCATTAAAGATCTAAAACCTGAATGGGTGTATGGAACAAGCACGCCGGATCTGATGCGTCTTTTGACGTTTGATTCGCTTTATGTTTTGCCGTCGACACAGTTTAAAGGCGATGTGTTCATTGCTCCGTTTACGCTCTTGAAACGACCTGCATTTAACGCTGACATCATTGAAGAAATGCGTCGTCGCAACAAAAGAATTTTCCTTGGCCCTATTCAGAACGAAGCTCAACTTGCTGAGGCGAGTCGCTACAGAGCTGACGGATATATCACGGAGAATTTGCCAGAATTGCTTCGTCTTCTCGGCCAAGGTCCTGCTCAATAGGTTGAACTCAACTGCATTTGGGCATATCTTTTTACTCTAAGGATGGGAATGCGTCCCACGTCGGAGGTCAAGATATGTCCGCTGCTCTTTCTTTGTTTGTAAATGTGGCTCAAGCCGCACCCTCTGTATCAGTGAATACCAGCTCCATTGATGCGATTTTTCAGGCGAGTCCCATTGTTCAGCTCACGTTGATGATCCTCATTGTCTTGTCTGTTTTCTGCTGGGCGATTGGTTATACGAAATATCAAACATTTAAAAAGATGAATCAGTCCGACGATCTTTTCATGAACAAGTTCTGGAAAGTAAATTCTTTGGACACTCTTTATGAAGACATCGATCAATATCACGATTCTTCGATCGCACGTGTTTTTAAAGCGGCTTATCTTGAAATGAAAAAGATTTCTGAGTCTCCGCTGCTTGCAAAAACGGATGGAGATAAACCGATCTTGTCAGGCATCGACAATCTTGAGCGTATCTTGAACAAGGCCTCCGAAAATGAAATCGCAAGACTGGAATCTCGTTTGACGGTTCTTGCAACAACGGGAAGTACGGGTCCTTTCATCGGTCTTTTTGGAACCGTTTGGGGAATCATGGGTTCTTTCCATAAAATCGGACAAACAGGATCAGCTAGCCTTGCCGTTGTGGCTCCAGGTATTTCGGAAGCTTTGATTGCAACAGCGATCGGTCTTGCGGCTGCGATTCCTGCGGTTGTTCTTTACAACAACTTTATTTCTCGCATCCGCAAACAGGAAATCGCGCTGAATAACTTTAATGCCGACTTCCTTAACATCGTGAAGAGAAACTTCTTTCAAGGAAACTAATCGTGGGAATGGGTAATGGAGGCGGTAAATCAAAAAGCCGCGCAACATTAAGTGAAATCAACGTGACTCCCCTTGTGGATGTCATGTTGGTGCTTCTCATTATGTTCATGGTGACGACTCCTTTGATGCAACAAGGGATCGAAGTCGATCTTCCTAAGACATCTTCTTCGGGAGTAGAACTGAACGAAGAGCCTTTTGTTTTAGTGATCGGACCGGATCAAAAAATGACGGTGGCTAAAACCAAAATTGCGATGAATGAACTTCGTCCCAAATTAAAAGCCATTTTTGAGAATAAGAAGAACAAACAGGTCTACATCCAAGCGGATCGCAAAGTGGATTATGGTTTCGTCGCGGAAGCCATGGCAGAAGTACGTGCCGCTGGGATCTTTAACATCGGGCTTATCACTCTTCCTAAAGACCAGTGAACTATTTAGAGCAAGAAATACCACAGAATGATCAGTTATCACGCGGCATCGGGATCTCTTTTGCGATCCACGCGCTGATTATTTCGTTTTTCACTCTGAAAACGGTATTCTTTACGCCGGAACAAATTGATTTCACGCAAGCAGTGCGTGTGGATATGGTGGGTTTGCCTGATAAGGTTGAGCCAAAAACTTTGCCAGCTCCCACAAAAGAAGAAGCCAAAGCGGCTTTGCCGGATAAAGAAATCGCTAAAGAAAAGCCTGTGGAAAAACCACCTGAAAAAGTGGTTGAGAAAAAAACGCCGCCCAAAACAGAGCCTATCAAAGTGCCAGAGAAAAAAGATGATGGCGTTAATTTAGAAAAAGTAAAAAATCAGCAGAAAAATGCTTTGGAAAAATTAAAGGCGATGGCGGCTCTTGAGAAGATCAAAGAAGATGTGGCCCAAGAAAAAGCGAAGGCTCCGCCCGCTCATGGAAAAGCTGATAATGGAACACAAAAGATCAAAGGCAATGTGTTGTCACCTGGGACCTCCCTAACAGGACTCACGAAGCTTCAGCACGATACGTACGCGTCCGATCTTGATAGTCATATTAAACAAAATTGGTCTTTGCCAGAGTGGCTTGCAAAAAGAGACTTTAAAGCCCAGGCTCGCGTATTTATTGATTCGCGTGGAAATATTTTGGGTAGAAAAATTGTTAAATCTAGCGGAAATGCCAGTTACGATGAAGAAGTGTTAGCAACTATTGATCGATCTGCTCCGTTCCCTGCTCCGCCAGAGAAATTTTTAGCGATCGTATCAGTAGATGGAATCCTGATCGGATTCCCAGAATAATTTTAGGAGGCCCTCATGATGAAGCAGCTCTTAGCTTTGCTCCTTGCTGTAAGTATTTTTCCTGTATTCTCTCAGGCGCAAGAAAACGGTATTTATATTAAACTCGGCGAAGCTCGCACGAAAAAAAGTTTGATGGCGATGCCCGCGTTTCAATATTTTGGGGCTCCATCAAGCGCGTCGAAATATCAGTCTGTGGGCGTTGAACTTTTTAATACGATTTCAAACGACCTTTCTGTTTCTTCTTATTTTCAGTTCATCAATCAAAGCGCTTATCTTGAAGACACAAGTAAAACGGGTTTGATGCCGGCTCCCGGTCAACCGAATGGATTTAAATTCCAAAGCTGGTCCGCTATTGGTGCTGACTTCCTAATTCGTGCCGGATTTTCTATTGTCGGTAACGAAGTGACTCTTGAAACTTACACTTACCACGTTCCTCGCGCAAATTTGGTTCTTGGCAAAAAGTATAAAGGCCCTGTGAGCAGCGCTCGTCGTATTGCGCACACTTTTGCGAATGATGTTCTAAAAGCTTTGACTGGCAAAGAAGGTCCTTTCCTTTCTCGCGTGGTGGTTTCTAGTGACCGCGCTGGTTCTCAAGTAAAAGAAATTTACGTGATGGATTGGGATAGCGCGAATATGGAGCAAGTTTCTAATCATCGCAGTATTTCTATTTCTCCGGCGTGGTCTCCGGATGGAAAGAAAATCGCTTACACTTCTTACGTCAAACGTGTGGGTGCGAAGTTCAGAAATGCGGATATGCTTCTTTTGGATCTGGCTTCTGGAAAACGTTCTTTGGTGTCCTACCGCCAAGGAATTAATTCTGGCGCGAGCTTTTCTCCGGATGGAAGAAATATTTATCTGACTATCTCTCAAGGAAGCAGCCCTGATATTTATAAAATGACTTTGGATGGAAACCTTGTTGGTAAAATCACAAATGGTCCTTCAGGAGCTTTGAACGTGGAACCATCAATGTCTGAAGATGGAAAGCTTGCGTTTTCTTCAGATCGCGCAGGTCGTCCGATGATTTACACAGCCAATGCCGACGGTTCGAATGTAAAGCGCATCACTTTCGCGGGTGTGTTTAACTCTTCTCCGGCGTGGTCTCCGGATGGAAAGAAAATTGCGTTCTCGGGTCAAAGTGATAACAACTTTGACATCTTCGTGATGAATGCCGATGGCACAGGAATGATCCGTCTGACTTCTGCGAAAAAACCAAACGGAAAAATGGCAAGCAACGAAGACCCTTCATTTTCTCCGGACGGCCGCTTTGTGATGTATACAAGCAATCGCACAGGAAAAAATCAGATCTATATTTCAACAGTAGATGGTACGGAAGAGCGTCGCGTAACAAACGACAACTACAACTACTACAAACCTAAATGGTCGACGAACATTGACTAACCTTCCCTTTGAGGAACAACTCAGAAAAGAACGTGGCGAGATTTGGTCTCGCCTTGCTCTTTCTGCGAAAACCGATTCCGAGGCTCCAGATAAAATCTGTTCAGAGTGGAGCCTTGCTGCTGACGACCTTCTTAAAAAAGCTTTTGATTATTGTTTTTCTCAAGAAAAAGTCGCTTTGTTTGCTCTTGGAAAACTGGGATCTCACGAACTGAATTTAAGTTCGGATGTGGATCTTCTATTAGTTGCGGAAAACGAAGAGGCTATTTCCCTTTCCCATCTTCGGAAATTTCAAAAAATTTTGAGTGAAAGAAATTTTCAAGGTTTTGTTTTTCGCGTGGACTTTGATTTGCGTCCCGGCGGCAAGCAAGGACCACTTATTCCCACGATCGATCAATTCAAAGACTATTACGGGAATTACGGCGAAACGTGGGAGCGTTTGGCTTTCGTTCGGCTTCGCCCTATTTGCGGTGATCATCATGTGCAAAATGAGGTCATGGCCTTTGCAAAAAAGTTTTCTTTCCGTAAGCACCTAGATTTCACATTGCTCGAGGATTTAAAAACCCTGCGTTCAAAGATTCAAGGTCACTATTGGGCAAGAACACAAGACGACGTTATCGATTTAAAATTAGGAATCGGCGGCATTCGTGACGTGGAACTTTTTGCGCATGCCCTGCAAGTGATTCACGGCGGACGTGACACCAGTTTGCAAGTGCGTGGCACAACAGAAGCTTTAAACCTTATCGAACAAAAACAGCTTCTTCCCACGGACGAGGCTCGTTTTCTATGTGCCCACTATTGGAATCTGCGCAAATTAGAAAATTACGTACAAGCCCTGCACGATGAACAAACTCATTTGCTTAAAACTAAAGAACCTCATCCAGAGTTTATTACGACAGCATTAAAAACTCTTGCGAACGAAATGAAACGCTGTGATCAAATCGTAAAGACTCTGCTGGGTGAAGCTCCCCAAGAGGTTTCTCTTAAAGAGGAACTCGCAAAAGTAGGTTTGCCACAATCCGATCTTGAAGAGCTCTGGCAAGAAATCTTGGGGCAAGAAGTTTTATCTCGCAATAAGGGTCGTGATGAATTGGCGAGAAAAGCATTCCTCGCCGCGTTCTTAGAAACTTTGCAGGAGCAAAAAGGTGATATTCGCCGCGGACTTTTGCTTTTAAAAGATTTCATTCATGGCACACGCGCAAAGGCGAGTTTCTTTGCGATGCTGTTGCGAGAAAAAGAACTTTTGCAGGAACTTGCGTGGCTCTTTGGGCATTCTCCTTATCTGTCGCGCATTCTCTGCAATCGTCCGGAGCTTCTGGATAGCTTTGTGTATCGTGCACAAGATAAACCGTCCGAAGATTTAGGAACTCTTCTTGAAGAGCTTGCGGAGAAAAGGCTTCTTTCAGAGGTTATTAATGGAAGTAAGTTTTTAGAGGACAAAGATCTTCCGACTCTTTTGCAAAATTTGAGTTCTACGGCCGATACCATTGTTGAAAATCTTCTCGCCGCCTTAAAAAAAGAATACCCATCGCAAATTCAAGTTCTCGCTTTAGGAAAATGGGGCGGACAGGAATTGGGTTTTAGATCAGATTTGGATTTTATTTTTGTCGTCCCTGATGAGCCGACTGAAAATGATTTCAAAGTGGCAAAACGTTTTATCACTCGACTCACCGAACCTCATCGCGGCGGAAATATTTATTCCATTGATATGCGCTTACGACCTTCTGGGAAAGCCGGCCCTCTTGTGATTCCGAAAGCGGATTTGAATGCTTATCTTGCGAACGAAGCATCGGCGTGGGAACGACAAGCGTACTTGAAAGCACGATGGATTGGTGATGCCAGCGAAGTTCCTTTCACGCATTTCATGGACCGAGGTTTAACACCAGAAGAGCTGCAGGAACTGGATCGCATTCGTCAGCAACTTCTCCCGACCGGAACCATGATTCCGAATTTGAAGTTCAGCGAAGGTGGTCTTGTGGACGTGGAGCTGGCCGCGCAGACCTATCTTTTAAGTTATAAAATCAGTCCGGCTTCGTCTCACACGATGGATTTTCTCTCTCAAATGGGAGCAAAATCCGCTGCTCTTCAACACAACTATGGAAGATTGCGTCAAATAGAGCAGATGCTTCAACTTGTTGCGTCAGAATCACTCGTAGAACTGCAACCAAATCACGAGTCCTTTCAACCTCTTGCCTTGGCGCTCCAAATTTCTCCGTCAAATTTGCAAACGGAGGTTTCAGAGCTTCTCGCAGGCAACATTGCAATTTTGAAGGAACTTGACCCCCGTCGGCAGCCTCACTAATAGTGAAAGGGTTGGACAAAAGTCAGGGAGACAAAATGTCGAAGAATATCGATATTAAGAAGGTATTTTGGATCTACCTTTTTGCATTTTTATTGGCGGCTTTCAGCTTCCGCGCAGATGCTAAGACAGAAACCAAAGCAGGAAAAAAAGATAAAGCGACTAAAGCTGGCGAGAAAGGAAAAGAGATGTTCGCGATTTTTGAAACATCCAAAGGCAATTTTAAAGTTAAACTTTTGAGCGACAAGGCTCCAAAGACAGTTGAGAACTTCGTAGGTTTGGCTGAAGGCACTAAAGAGTGGACGGATCCTAAAACTGGCAGCAAAGTTAAAAAGCCATTTTATGATGGTTTGACTTTCCACCGTGTGATTAAAGATTTCATGATTCAAGGTGGTTGCCCACTTGGAACAGGTACTGGCGGTCCAGGTTACCGTTTTGAAGATGAGTTCACTCCTGGCCAACAAAAGCACGATAAACCAGGCATCCTTTCTATGGCGAATGCAGGACCTAACACAAATGGTTCACAGTTCTTCGTAACAACAGTTCCAACTCCTTGGTTGGATGGCCGTCACACTGTGTTCGGTGAAGTTGTTGAAGGTATGGACGTTGTTCACTCTATCGAAAACTCTAAGACAGGTCCGATGGATCGCCCTGTTGAGCCGGTAGTTATCAAACACATCCAAATCGTTAAGTAGTTTTGAAATTCAAATTTGAAGAAGAAAAGCCCGGTGGAGACATCGGGCTTTTTTTATCTATTTTTTCTTTATCACGTAAGGATATACATAGACAGGATACTGCGTAGTGAACGAATTCTTCTCGACAGATGGATCTCGAAGATCTTCTCCGAAAACGAGCAAAACAAGTTGCTCAAGACGTATCTTCTGCTGATGGAAAATCCTTGTGTATTAAAGCGCCGCCGGGAGCCGCAGAGGAACTCTCTAAGAAAATAAATGACATTAAATCCAAAATTAAATCTAATGAAGAAAGAATCGGTCATTTATGGAATAATCAAATTCCAATTGTATTAAGAGCCTGCCATCCTGATCAGTTTAACCCGAACTCGCAAGGTGAAATTTAGCTATGTCTCAGAGAATAAGGATTTTGGTAGTAATTCTGTTTGTACCGGTAAGCCTTATGGTCAGCAGCTTCGTTTCAATAAAATTGACTCCTATTATTGGTGGAGAGTCGTTTCTTGCTATTGATGCTATTGTATTTGTGTTGCTTGAGTTCTTAATATGGAAACTAACTGCGATTAAAAAAAATTAAAAAGTATCTCAAAAAAAATCGGGGCTTTTTATTTCCCGCAAAATTGTTTGGCTTTGATCCAATACGCTGGCGAGCAGTAGTCATCTTGCCATTCGTTTTTAATATTTGTGGTGTACGCGTAGAACCAAATAAGTTTGTCAGTTTGTGCGTTGAATTTTATTTTGTGAGGCATCTCGTCTGGTGTTTTTCCGTTGATAGAATAGCACCAACCGTAGGCTCTCAGTTCCGTGTCTGAAACGATTTCGATGGAATCCATTCCTGTGGGCGTATTGATGATGGAATTAAATCCTTCGGCGGCTCCGATGTAGGGAACTTTGTTTTGATCAAACATTTCTACGCTGATATCACCCACTGATTTGGTGAGGTCAGCAACGGCTTCCCCTTGGGCAACAGGTTTTTCGTCGCAAGGACCATAGACCTTCCAAGAGACGGCGTTCGCATTGAATGACAAAGCAGAGATAAGAATAAGAGCTGTCTTTTTCATAGGTCCCCGTCTTATCCAGGGACCTCTTTAAAGTACAGAATAATTTAAAAGCTTATGAATTTTGTTTACGAACTTCGGCCATATCAACTTCTTTGGCCTTTTCTACAACTTGTTCGAAAACGTCTTCAGGCAAAGCTCCCGGCTGCATAAAGATGATATCGCCTTCTTTAATCACAGCGATTGTTGGAATAGATTTGATATCGAAATTGGCTGCAATTTCTGGCTGAGCATCCGTATCTAATTTCGCAAACACAACATCAGGATGTTTCAATGCCGTCTGCTCAAAAATAGGAGCAAAACGACGACAAGGTCCACACCACGTTGCCCAGAAATCAATGATCACGAGTTGGTTTTTTTCGATGGTCTCTTGAATATTTTCTTTTGTGAGCTCTAACACAGCCATATATCCTCCCGGTTGGGCGTAGGTCCATGAATAACGAAGTCTCCCTAAAAGCTTTGATGTTCTTTATTAAATAAGCAACGATTTAATACAAATAATCCTCAGGAGGCTTTTATGAAAAAGTTGATCGTTTCTATTTTGCTTTTAACGGGTTTTCAAGCTTATGCAGGTGACGCAGGTTGTGGTCTAGGTAGCGTTATCATTCAAAAAAATTCCAAAGGTTTGCAACTTTTGGCAATGACGACGAACTCATTTCTTTTTACTCAGCCACTGGGTATCACATCTGGAACTTCTGGCTGCTCTTCAAGCGGTCTTGTGATGAACGATAAAGAAGTTCAATACTTCGTTGAAGTGAATCAAGAAGAGCTGTCTCGTGAAATGGCGCAAGGTCATGGTGAGAAACTTGCGACGCTGGCACATATGAAAGGTTGCCGTAACGAAGTATCGCAAAAAGCTTTTGGTACTTTCGCGCAAACTTCTTATGCAAAAATTCTTCCTGCGGCAAATACATCTGCAGTAGAGATGGTACAAAACCTAAATAAAGAGTTGGCAACTCAGAGCGACCTTGCACAAATGTGCCATGGTTCTTAATTTAGTTTTAATATTTCTCTTAGCCCCACTTTCTGCGTGGGGCTTAGCTTCCGAAAATATTCTCGGCTATCAAAAACAAGCTCAAGAAAAAGTCCTGTGGGAAGATCCGCAATGGGTAAAGCTTGGCCACTATCGCAAGAATCTTTTCGGAAGTTACAAATCTCCCCTTCTTGGAAATTTCTTTATTTCTGAAAACGGATCTGAAAATCCTAAAGCCGAACTACTTGCAACTATTGAACTTCTTTTTAACAAAGACACTTCCAAAAAATCTCAATGTCGTTATCTTGCTAGAACAAGCTGGCTAAAAAAAGTTCTGGCAATTGATCCCAGTGATTTGGTTTCGTGTCCTGAAAAAGATCAGTGGAAGGAGCAACTCGGCGCTCAAGAAATTTATATTATTTTTGCAGCCAGCGACCTAAGCAGCGCAGGTTCGAGCTTCGGCCATACGTTTTTGCGCGTACACAACCCCAAGAACACTCGTGAACTTGAACTTCTTGATTACGGAATTAACTATGCTGCGGTTACAGGGAAAGACACCGGTGCTCTTTATGCATTAAAAGGTCTTTTTGGTTTTTATCCTGGTGCTTACTCTATGCTTCCGTATTATCAAAAAATTCGTGAGTACACGAACCTTGAAGGCCGCAATCTCTGGGAATATCGGTTAGATCTTTCGCCTGAACAAGTTGCATTTTTGGTTGATCACCTTTTAGAACTCGATGGCAGTTTTGCGCCTTATTATTTCGCTGATGACAACTGTTCCCAGCAGATTTTAGAACTGATCGAAGTTGCAAAACCAGCACTCAATGCTTCGGCAGCATTTTATGACATGACAATTCCCATAGACACGGTCAAAGAACTTAAAAAGCACAATATGCTTGTTGGTGAAAAACTTCGCGTTTCTTTACAGGCCGAATGGCAAACTCGTTTTACTTCACTGAACTATTCTCAAAAAGATGCTCTAAAAGAAATTGTTTACGCCAAGACCCAAACTCACTTGCAGAAACTTTCCCCGAAAGAACAGGCAGAAGCGTTAGAAGCAAGTTTAAGCTATTTGGCTATTCAGGAGTATCGCGAACAAAAAGAGCTTAAAGAAGAAAAGTATCCTCTTTCAATTGCCAGAGCAAAACTTGGAGACCAGACAGAGCCTCTCCAAATTCCAGCGCCCCGATCGCCCCTGCTTGGATCTAACTCTTACGCATTTTATCTTGGATATGGCAAATGGGACGAAAACGAGTTTTATAGATTTAAGTTTCGTAGAACATTTCACGATCTTCTTTCGGATGACAGCGGGCTTTCCGCGTTTTCTCATCTAGAAGTTTTAAGCGCTGACTTTCGTTATTTTTCAGAAAAACAAAACTTAGATCTTTATCGCGCCATTTTAATAAAAATTCTTTCAACGGCACCCGTGACCGAACTGGATACACCTCTGACTTGGAAAGTAGAGGTTGGAACAGAACCCAGACTCTCCCCTTTTGTGAATTTAGGTGCGGGACTGAGTTTTGATTTTCCTCTTTTTACTGTGACACGGTTAAGTCTTATGACCGTGACGGAAAATTATGACCTTGCTGACACAGCCCAACCTCACTTCGGCGTGGAAGGGCTTTTCATGTCGAAAACTTCTTTCGTGCGCTCGTTGATTTATGCGAAATATCTACAAAACACTTCTCAAGGAAGAGGTTTTTCAGAGTACGGAATTGGTCTTTCCACGGATGTTCGTAAGAGCGAACTGCGCTTTGAATCCAGAGTCAGAGACGACCTTCCCGAGTGGATGATCTCTGTCGTCTTTTAGACAGGCCAGTGACCTGTTACGGCCCTGTCTCACTCTGAGACGTGCCAATCAATCGTAAAACTGAGCTGAGGGGCCCAAAGCTTGCTTCTATTCATAGTGATACAAACGTATCTAAGGAGTAAGCCATGAAATGGTTCCAAAAGATCTTAACTGCGATTGCCACAATTAATATGGTGATTTCCCCAGTTTTGGCGGCTCCTGAATGGAGTGAAAAAGACAAAGCACAGCTTGCTGCTTACCGCGATTATTTGGAACCACTCGGCTACCGTTTGGAGCTGGATAAAAACTCTAAAAAAGCCCTCGTTTACGATAAGAAAACAAATAAACTGGCAATGGAAGTTCCCTTTGCTGAAGAAACTCAACTGCGCAAATTCTCTCCAAAATCTTTAAATAAAATGATGATGGACGAGATGGTTCGCGTAAAAGCCGCGAACAAATCGGCTTGGTCTCATTCAGTTAGAAATCTTCCAACGGAGTCCGCAATCTTCTTCGTTGCAATGGGTGCCGTGGTTGCTGGCCAACTTATCACAAACTATTCGCAAAATCCGATCGCTATGCAACAACACATCGATCACTCTCTTTCGCCGATTGGTGTTTTTGGTTTTTTCACGTTCATGTATTCCCAAGGTGTGACTTCCAACGTTCTTGCGATGTACATGAAAAATCCAAAGTTCCACCACATGATTCCGTATCTTGGAATGACTGTGGGAGCTTTCCTACAAACTTATCTTTCACAAGTGGCTTCAGATCCCAATGTGATGGCTTGTGCGAAAGTAATGATGGGAAAACAAGTCACAGCTAAAGATCAAGAAGCAGGTATCGACGCAGATCCTTGCTCAAAAGCTTATGAATACCTAGTGATCCAAAAGAAAGTTTGGGAATTCGCTCCCGGTATCGTTTCTATGTTGATCTCTTCGGGCCTTGCCGGTGTGGTTCAGTCTGTGATCACAAAATCTGTTCTTCGCATCACAGGTGTTGATATCGCTCTTTGGTTGGTTCCAGGCACAATGCAATTGAAAGGCATCCGTCTTCTTCTTGTAAAAGGTCTTCAAATCGCCTTCTTCGTAGCTATCGATGCATGGCTCAATCGCAAAGTTACTTACGCATGGAAGAACATGTTTGATGGAGCCGAGTTCTATGACGTCAATGATCGATTGAACGAACAAATGAATCTTATGAAAAAGTCTCAGTGGAACGGATCTGACAAAGATCTTCAAGCCGAGATCAAAGACTTTAGAAAGAAAATGCTCGACTGGCGTATGATGAATATGTCGGAAGTTTATGAAGCTCACCAAAACTGGTCCGAGGCTCTTCATCAAATGACCTCGATGTTCAATACGAGCTACGCATTCTATAACACTTTCTTAAATGAAGTGCGCAACTCTCGCTTCAACGAATCTCAGGTAAAGCCTCTTGAAATCATTTATCCAATGAATGGTGTCAAAGCAAAAGATTTAGCCGAAGGTAAAGAAGATCTTTACTTCACAAATCCATTGTTCATCGAGAATATGCAACTTGATACGGTGGCTGATGCCGTTGTTAAAGCGGATGAACTTCTTAAGAGTGAAGACGCTAAGTATCTTTACCCGCCAGAAAAAACAAAGATTTCTTCCTTCTTAGACAAACTCCGCACGGGTGAGCGTGTGCAAATCGGTCAAGGTTTGAGTGAGCTTTACCGCGAAATCACATACTCTGCCCAAAACCTTTCTGTATCGATGAATTACAGAAAGATCCTAAGAGAAATTTACAGCTCTATGGGTGCTCCAGTCCCTATGATGGAGCCAGGTCGTGGATTCTTGGCAGCTTATGAAAAAGCTCCTTCATCTGCAGACACAATTAAGAGCTCAAACTACTACCGTCAGGTCGGTGTGTTCTTCACTCCAAAAATCACAGACTACCTTCTTATGCAAATGATGTGTGGTCCTGACGTAGAAAAAGGCGAAAAAGTAGTGAAGAACTCAGCGGGCTTCCCATCTGTGTTCATGCCTCCACAAATTAAAGCTGCGGGTGATTACTTTAATAACTGTGAACACTTCGGAATGGCGCAGTTGCCAGCAGAGAACATTTATAAATTCCCATTCACAACAGCTTCGAAGAAAACTTACAACGGTGCGATCAGCTACTTGATTAACGAAGCTCGTCCATCCGTAGTGGGCGGCCAAGGCGAATCAGCGTTCCCACAATGGTGGACGGAAAAAACAGAAAGCCAAATGCAAAAAGCATTTGAAGAATACGGTAAGAGCTATGATGAAATCGTCGTTAAACTTGTTAAGGCCGTATACTATCCAGGTCGCAGCTTCTTTAACGGAAGACCGATCGTCAATACACCTTGGAAAACTTTGAAATTGTACTTCAATCGTGAAGCACAAAAACGTTACTACGAAGGCGGACCGATCTTTAACGGTGGAATGAACTCGGCCTTCCAGGAAGAGCGCGTTTACTTGTCTCTTTTGAATGATCTTTTGACTCCTTCGAAAGAATTCAAAGTGGACATCGCGCATATTCTTGAAACGGCACCGACTCACGCAGCATTAAAAGAAGTGGACAATCAATTCGCTGTTCTTAATGGACTTATTAAACACATTAAGGTCGGTACAGCAGAAGGCCGTGAAGTGATCCAATCTGACTTGGAAAACTATCAGCTCGAGGAACAGCTTACGAATATTCAAGGCGCATTGACCAAAGTTTCTACTTTGCTCGGTGTTGGCGATGCTCAAGAAGGTGCTGTTGTGAAGTTGAACAAACAACAAAGAGATCTCGCCGTGACGGCTCTTGAAAATCTTCAGGCTCTTGCTTCAGAAGTGATGATGTACGGAAGCATGGCAAATGCTGTGAGCTGGGAAAAGATTCGCAATGTGAAACGTCTCAATATGGAACAGCAGAAGTTTAATAACGAAATCCAAGCGAAACTAGCTGCTATGAGAGGCATGTCTATGCCTGGAAAATACTAAGTTTGGTACGGGATTTGATACTTAAGATATTTGAAACTTTTAAATAAAACTAGGCACTTCCGGGATTGGAGAGTCCCAAAAATTGGAGTGCCTCGTACAAAAAATTAACAGGTAATAAGGGAGAGAGTATGAAAAAGCAATTGATGATCGGAATGGCAGCATTGACCATGGCAATGGCCTTCTCACCAGCACACGCGGCCCCAGTAGGTGGCGTAAAGTCAGCTCGTGAGGCTTTGGTTGAATATTCAAAACAAATCAAAGAATCTGCATTCGGTAAAGGAATGACTTCAAAAGGTTTGAGCGCACAGCAAGTTAAAATGGCTCAAGATAAAATCATCAATGAGCTTCAACTTTCTTCCGGTAAAAACAATGCCCTTTCAATGGCTTTAAAAGCCGATACAACTAAATCAACTCAACGCCTTGATAGCTTGGCAACAATCGTTGCAGCTAAAAAGATGGCGACAGAAATTTCTAAGAGTGACGCAGCTGAAGGTCAATCTATCAGCAATGCAGCGACTGCAACTGCAAAGTTGATCGCTAACTCTTCTTTGACGGGTGCCCGCACATCTTCAAAAGAGTTGAACACGACTGAAATGGCTGAAGTAACGGCGGCTCTTAACAAATTAGAGTCTTTGCCAGAAACAATTTTAACAAGCTTCTCTAAAGCTGAGCGCGACTCTTACACACAAATCATCGAGCGCCACGACGCGATTCTTGAGTCTGGAAAAAAAGGTTCTTCTGAAGAAGCTTTCGTAGACGCGATCATGGAAGTGAAAAAAGTAGACCGTACAAAAGCTCTTGAGATCGTGAAGAAACTCAAAGAATGCGTATAGTCTCTCCGTAATAAATATTTCCTTTATTGCCGAAACGCCGAGGCCCACAAAGTCTCGGCTTTTTTCGTTGGGAAAAAGGCACCTGGTACCTTTTTTAGATATCGACTTTCTTGTCGTCGGTGATAATAAAGATCTCAATACGACGGTTCATCGCACGATGGTCATCGTTATCATTAGGCACGATCGGCTTTTGATCTCCGTAAGAAATTGCGACGAAGCGTTTTGGATCGAGGTTGTGATATTTCACAAAGTAACGGACTACTGCGGTGGCTCTTCCTCCAGCAAGCTCCCAGTTACTTGGAAAAAGCTGTCCTACGATAGGAATGTCATCCGTGTGACCTTCAATGATAATTCTTTTTTTATTCGTCTTTAGAACGTCAGCGACTTTGTCTAACGAAGTTAGCGCTGACATTTTTAATTTTGCGGAGCCTTCGGGGAAAAATGTGGATGCAGCTAAGGCTATGCGAACGCCGACAGAATCATGATAGATATCCTGAATCGCCTGCTTTTTTTGATCACCTTCCATCGACTTATCCAGAGATCTTTCCACAAAGTCTTCCACTTCTTGAGGACCACCTTTGCGCGGATAGTTTCCAACAGGCATAACAAGTTCCGCAATCGCGTCTTCAATAGCGTTGCCATTCGAATTCGAACCGTTACCCACTAAGTGCAGATTTAATTTGATGGAGTCTTCAAATTCTTTTTGTTTTTCTTCGTTGGCATTGGATGTGGCATACATCACCACGAAAAACGCAAAAAGCAACGTAATGAAATCGGCATAGGAAACCAGCCACCTTTCATGATTTTCGTGCTCTTCATGTTTTTTGTGTCTTCTTGCCATAAAGCTCAGACCTACTTCTGCTCTTCATTTAAAAAAGCAAAAAGCTTTTGCTCAAGAACAACGGGATTCATTCCGCTGGCGATAAGAAGTCCGCCTTCAAGAACCATATGTTTTTCCCGGGATAAGGACTGCACTTTTCTTTTCAGTTTATTTCCCAAAGGTAAAAACAAAAGATTGGCAGAGCTCACACCATACACGGTTGCAACAAAGGCGACTGCGATTCCGCCTCCGAGCTTGCTGGTGTCGGTCAAATTCCCCATGACATGGATCAACCCAAGAACAGCACCGATAATTCCAATCGTGGGAGCAAAACCTCCAGCATCAGTCCAAATTTTTGCTCCCGCGAGCATTTCTTCTTCTTCGGTTTCAATGCGTGTTTCAAAAATGTCACGGATCGTGTCAGCCTCAACACCGTCCACAATATTTCTGAGAACTCCTTTAAAAAGCGGGTCTTCAATGCGGTTGATGCGTGTTTCTAAAGAAAGAAGAGATTCTTTTTTAGCAATACGTGCGCAGTCCACGATTTCCTGAATGCGTTTTTTGGCGTCGCTTTCTTCTTTTTGAAATGCTTTTTTTGCGAGATTAAGACCTGTCTTAAGATCTTTTTCTGAACTTGAAACCATCACGGCTCCAATGGTTCCCGCAAGAACGATAATGAATGCCGTTAGTTGCATGAGCGAACTCATGTGCCCGCCTTCGAGAAGGTTTCCGAGCAAAATCCCACCGAAGCCTACGAGCAGGCCTAACCATGTTGCTTTATCCATGTTTAGAATATTGCCACAGTGAACTATACAAGACACTTGGACCTCATGAAGACCTAGACTTTTTGCGAGCGAAAAACTAGGGTAAAGTCGTCATGATGCTCGATTTTATCTTGAACCTCGATAAGAGCCTTTTTGTATTGGTGAATACTCAGTGGACTGCGGCTTGGGCCGATCAGTTTTTTCCATTCATCACGGATCTTCACAAAACGCCGTTTTTTAAAACCGTGATGGTGCCACTGATCCTTGCCATTTTCATTTGGCGCCGTGGACTTAAAAAAGGGCTCGTGATTTTTTTCTTCTGCGTTCTTGCCGTTGGAGCTTCTGATGGTTTTGGCAACTGGGCTCTTAAGAAAACCGTGCAGCGACCGCGGCCAGCGGAAACTCAAGGACTGACGGTTCAGGTGCGCGCTCCTTTTGGCGGATTTAGCTTTGTTTCCAATCACGCCACCAATATGTTCACATTTGCTAGTTTCACAAGCGCGATTTTTCCTCCGGCCTCTGTACCACTTTATACGGTGGCAACATTGGTGGCATACAGTCGCGTTTACAATGGTGTGCATTTTCCAACAGACGTCATTTGTGGCGGTCTTTTGGGTTGTCTCTTTGGACTTTTATTTTCTCGTCTCTGCCAAAAATTGCTTCTTCGACTTGATTCAGAAGGGACTGTCACACCATGAAAATTCTTGTCACTGGCGCCAATGGTTTTTTAGGAAGCTGGGTTACGAAAGCACTTGTGAATGAAGGTCACAATGTTTACGCCTTGGTTCGTCCTAAAAGTGATATCTCCGAATTAGAAGGTGTTAACTGCAAGTATGTTCACGGAGATGTAACAGATATTCATTCTCTTCTTGAAGCCTTTAAAGGTGTCGATACTGTTTTTCATTTGGCTGGAGTCATCGCATATAAAAAATCTCAGCGCGCGATGATGGATAAAGTAAATGTTCAGGGAACGGCGAATGTGGTTTCGGTCTGTCGCGAGCACAAAGTGCGTCGGCTGGTTTATCTTTCCTCTGTCGTTGCAATCGGTGCCGGTTACACACCAAATGATATCCTTAACGAAGAATCCACTTACAATGTCGCTGACTTGAATCTTGGTTATTTTGAAACCAAACATCAGGCCGAACAAATCGTGAAAGCGGCTTGTGATAAAGGTGAGATCAACGCCGTTATGCTAAACCCTTCAACGATCTATGGCGCAGGCGATGCTAAAAAAGGCAGTCGTAAAATGCAGCTCAAGGTCGCTCAAGGAAAACTCAAATTCTACACTTCAGGTGGCGTAAATGTTGTTGCCGTGGAAGACGTCGTAGAAGGCATTCTTAGTGCCTGGAAAAAAGGTCGCAAAGGTGAAAGATACATTCTTTCGGGTGAAAATATTCTTATCAAAGATCTTTTCTCTATGATCGCTGCAGAGGCTGGGGTAAAAGCTCCTTCACATTTACTTCCTGATGGTCTTCTTCACGCTGTGGGTGCCGTAGGTGATTTCATGGAAAAGATGGGTCTTAAAGGACCTTTAAGCCGTGAAAATGCCTACACTGCGACGATGTATCATTGGTTTGATTCTAGCAAAGCGCAAAGTGAACTTGATTTCAAACCTCGTCCTGCCCGCGAAGCCATTCACAACAGTGTGCAGTGGATGAAAGATCAAGGTTTGCTTTCGTAAGGTCTGAATGAAAAAGGTCGTCTTCTTTTTTCTTGGTGTATTCACTTTAATGGCAGGAGCCGTTGCCATTCTTTGGAATTGGCTTCCGAATGAAAAAGACATTAAAGGTTGCCTTGTCACTCGTATGTATCAAGTGGAGCTTTGTCCCGGCTCAAAAAACTATGTCCCTTTAAAACAGATTTCTTCGAATCTACAAAAAGCGATCATCCTTACGGAGGATTCCAATTTCTGGAATCACAAAGGTTTTGATTGGGACGCTATCGAGAAAAATGCGCGTGAAGGCTGGGAGTCCGGCGTTTTTAAGCGCGGTGGTTCGACTATTTCTCAACAGCTTGCAAAAAATATGTTTCTTACCAAGGACCGCACGTTCATTCGTAAGGGACTAGAGGCCATCATCACAGATCGCATCGAGCACACTCTTACCAAAAAAGAAATTTTGGAAAGATACCTCAACGTCGTCGAATTCGGTAAAGACATTTACGGCGTCAAAGCGGCAGCAAAATATTATTTTAAGAAAACGCCTGCAGAACTTTCGGTTGTTGAAAGTGCCTTCCTTGCGATGGTTCTGCCGAATCCTGTGAAGTATTCGAAATCTTATTATCGTAAAGAACTCACACCGTTTGCAAAAACACGTCTGAATCGCATTGTTGAAGATATGTATCGCTACAATCGCATTTCTCAAGACGAGTATGACGTGGCCGTGACTCAAGTGGCTTATTTCTTTCAACCCGAGCCGCCTCCTGAGGAACTCAATGCTCCCGCTGAAGAAATTCCGACACTGCAGGATCTAGAAAATGCCGAGATGGAAGAAGGTGAAGAATGAAAATAGTTTCTGCCTGCCTTTCCGGAGTTCACTGTCGTTACGATTGCAAAGCACAAGCGCGCTCTTCCATTGAAGAAATGGTTCGCAACGGTGAAGCGATCCCGGTCTGTCCTGAACAGATGGGTGGACTTTCTACTCCCCGTCCGCCAGCGGAACGCACGGGAGACAAAGTTCTTACGAAATCCGGCGAAGACGTTACAGCTCAATACCAGCAAGGGGCCCTGGAGGCTTTGCAAATCGCAAAACTTTGTGGCGCTACGGAGGCTCTTTTAAAATCAAAATCCCCTATGTGCGGTCATGGAAAAATCTATGATGGCACGTTTTCAGGAAATCTGACTGAAGGCGACGGTGTATTTGCCGAGCTTTTAAAAAAGCACGGCATTAAAATCACGGTCGTTGACTAAACTATTTCAAAAGTTTTTTACGAATACGGAAGAATGAAACGTTCATGCAGATCCATGTTGCAATGAACAGAATCAGAACATGCATTCCCACCAAAAGTGTTGGCCCGTGATGAAGAACCCCACGGACGGCCGCCACAGCATGTGTGAGAGGGAATAAATAAGACAAATAACGTAGACCACTTGGCAGTTGTTCTAGCGGGAAATAAGTGCCACTTAAAAGACTCATTGGAACAATCAATCCTGAAGTAGAATATATGAAAGAGTCATAGTTTCTTGCAAACGAAGTAAAGATCATTCCGATACAAGAAAAGAGAGCCGATAACAAAAACAGAATCGGCAAAGCTAAAAGGATTCTGTAAGAATCAATCAGTCCGAAAAATAAAGCCACAACAGTGACACCCATGACACCAAAGAAACCTTTGCTCGCAGCCCACAAAAGCTCACCGGCAACGATTTCCTCGGGACCCACACGAGTCAGCATAATTGTCGCATAGGTTTTTTGATGCGTGAGTTTCGTGTAATTTCCGTAAGTGCCTTCAAAGAAAGCCACCATCATTGCTGTTGTGGATAACAACGCCGGAAAAAAGAATTCGATATAAGACATGCCGCCCATGTTGTTCACGAAGGCACCCAAGCCAAAACCGATAGCACCCAAGTAAATCACAGGCTCTAAGACAATCCAGAATAAAGAAACAAGCCACGTCTTTTTGAAATATAAAAAGTTACGGGACCATACTTGAAAAGCACCGCTGTTGACCTTGGGGCGAGAGAAGAAATCTTTAAATTTCATATTACTCATCCCTCAACTGATGACCAGCCAACTTTAAAAACACATCGTTTAAAGTCGGTTTACGAATATAGATTTTATCACTTGCAATCAAGTCCACAACACGACGACCCTCTTGGTTTTCTTTCACCAAAACAGAGACCGTGTCTTTAATCACTTGATAAGCAAAACCTTCCGCACGCAAACGACCCAAGTAATAATTAAGATCCACAGGGTTCGTATCAAACTCAACGACTTCTTTACCGATCAACTCACGAATCAAATCACGTGGTTTACCAACTGTGAGAATACGACCGTTATCGATAATCGCGACACGGTCACACATCTGTTCGGCTTCTTCCATGTAGTGAGTAGTCAGAACCAAAGTGCTTTTTTCAGACTTAAGATGCTTAAAGAAATCCCAGATCCAAATACGCGCTTGCGGATCAAGACCGGTCGTTGGTTCATCAAGGAAAATCACTTCTGGAGAATTAATCAGACCACGAGCAATCGCCAAACGACGTTTCATACCGCCGCTCAAAGTTTCAACTGAACGATCCTGGTATTCTTCTAGTTTCATCAAACGCAACAAAGCTTGCGCACGAAGATCGGCTTCTGCTTTGGGGATTTTATGGAAACTTGCGTAGACTAAAAGATTTTCGAGAACGGTGAAGTCTGGATCAAGGCCGTCCTCTTGCGGGACGACCCCTATGCGAGATTTGATCTCACGATAATTTTTTTTAACATTGAGGCCGAGAACGTAAAGCTCCCCGCTGGTAACGAGGGCTGAGCAATACATCATCTTCATCGTTGTTGATTTGCCCGCCCCGTTGGGACCTAAGAGACCGAAACATTCGCCCTTGTAAATTTCAAGACTGATTCCATCCACAGCGACTCTGTCGTCGTATTTCTTTGTCAGGTCTTTAATTTCAATGGCGACGTTTGTACTCATTATTCCTTCGCTGCTCTTGCACGTTTATGTGGATCTAGTTCTTTCAAACGTAGACGGATGTTCTTCGGAGTGACCTCGATCAACTCTGAATCTTTGATCCATTCCATCGCTCTTTCCAATGTCATTTTCTTCACTGGAACAAGACGGATAGCTTCATCTGAACCCGAAGCACGTACGTTCGTCAATTTTTTCTCACGAGTGATGTTTACTTCTAGATCATTCTCTTTGGCGTGTTCACCAACGATCATGCCTTCGTACACATCGTCACCGTGTTCAACCATCATAATACCGCGCTCTTGAAGATTCCAGATCGCGTAAGCTGTTGCAGTGCCTTTACGGTCAGAGATCATCGCACCATTCATACGGTGTTCGATTTCTCCACGGTAGTCATCCCAACCGTCGAATTGTGTATTCAAAAGACCTGTACCACGAGTGTCAGTCAAGAAGTCTGAACGGTAACCGATCAAACCACGAGAAGGAATACGGAACTCAAGACGTGTACGACCAGATCCTTTTTGAACCATGTTCGTCATCACACCTTTACGCTTACCAAGCTTTTCAGTTACGGCACCAACGAAAGAGTCTTCGATATCGATAACCGCGATCTCCATTGGTTCCATTTTCTTGCCGTTTTCTTCTTTGAAGACAACAGTCGGTTTAGAAACAAGAAGCTCGAAGTTTTCACGGCGCATTTGTTCGATCAAAACGCCCAATTGCAACTCACCACGGCCGATAACTTTGAAAGCATCGGTGTTGTCCGTTTTTTCTACGCGGATCGCAACGTTGTACAAAAGTTCTCTTTCAAGGCGCTCGATGATTTTACGTGATGTTACGTTTTTACCGTCAAGACCTGCGAAAGGACCGTTATTTACTGAGAACACCATACCTACTGTCGGCTCTTCAACGCGAATGCGCTCAAGAGGGCGAGGATCAAGAACTGAAGTAATAGTGTCACCGATAGTGAAGTCTTCCATACCCGCGATAACAACGATGTCACCGGCACCAACTTCTTGCGCTGGAACTTGCGAGTTTACTTTGTACTGGAACAAAGCAGAGACTTTTACTTTCTTCTGAGCATTGGCTTGAACGCAAAGAACTTCGTCACCCACTTTGATTGTTCCGGCTTTCATACGACCGATAGCCAAACGACCTACGTAATCATTGTACGAAATGTTAGAAACCATGACTTGAAGTGGAGCGTTCTCTTCAATTTTTGGAGGAGGAACTAGATTTACGATAGCATCGTAAAGAACTTCCAAAGAACCTGTGTTCACTTTTGGATCCAATGTCGCCATACCTTCACGCGCGATTGCGTAAACAGTGTGGAAATCACATTGCTCTTCTGTTGCATCTAGATCGATGAACAAATCGAAAAGTTCGTTGTGAACTTCTTGAATACGAGCATCGGCACGGTCAATTTTGTTGATACAAACGATAACTTTTTTGCCGCCCTCAAGAGCTTTTTTCAATACGAAGCGAGTTTGCGGAAGTGGACCTTCAGAAGCGTCGCAAAGAAGGATACAACCATCCACCATGTTCAAGATACGTTCAACTTCACCACCGAAGTCACTATGTCCCGGTGTATCTACGATGTTAACTTTAATGTCTTTGTACATGAACGACGCGTTCTTCGCGGCGATCGTGATACCACGTTCTTTTTCAAGATCCATGGAGTCCATAAGACGTTCTTCAACGTGTTCGTTGTCACGGAAAGTACCTGCTTGCTTGATCAAGTGGTCAACCAACGTCGTCTTTCCGTGGTCGACGTGTGCGATGATAGCAATATTTCTAATTTTCTTTGGATCTTGAACCATATTTACCCTTCGTTATTTCTAAAAACTAAAACTTTAAAACACTAAAACTAAATTCAAACTTTCGCACACCAGATTACTGTTAGGATCACGATTAACCGTGTCCTCCCATAAGGAACTCTTCTTGGCTCGTGTCTTCTTGCTCAACACTACCGATGCTAGCGAAAAATTCGTTAGCCAAAGCCATGATCTCTTCGTTGCTTTTGGATTGGAAAAGATTCTTTCTGAATTGTGCGGCTCCAGCATAACCTGTTGAGAACCATGCTGCAAACTTTCTGAGCTGGATGCCTGTGATGTGCTCATCACAATGCGCAACAATCTCACTTTTCAGGTCGTTGAATAGGCTCACATAATCTCTTTGGACGTCTTTCAGGGATTCGCCTCTCCATAAAGACAGGGCATCCATGAAAATAAACGGATTTTTAAGGCAACCGCGACCAATCATCACCCCGTCGCAACCCGATTGCTCTAGGCGAAGGTTGGCCTGGCGAGGTGTGAGGATATCTCCATTTCCCAAAAGTGGAATTTTGGTTTTGGACTTTACGTCAGCGATAAAATCCCAATCCGCCAACCCCGTATAACCTTGAGCACGAGTGCGACCATGAATTGCGACCCACTCGACACCCTCGTTATAGGCGATGTTGCAAACTTCGATAGCATTGCGAGTGTTCGCATCCCAACCCGTGCGGATCTTGATTGTCAGAGGAATTTTGATCGCGGCCTTCACAGTAGAAACCATTTTTTGGACAGCCGCAGGATCTTTAAGGATCGCGGAACCTCCGCCCTTTTTCACAACTTTAGGAACAGGGCAGCCAAAGTTCAAATCAACGAAATCACAACCTTCCGCCTCTGCGACTTGGGCCGCACGCGCGACGATCTCTGGATCTTCACCGAAAAGTTGAATTCCGATCGGACGCTGAGACTCATCAAAGCTCATCAGCTTCATGGTTCTTTCAGATTTGTATTCAATACCACTGGCGCTCACGAGTTCTGTGACGACAACACTGGTATCAAGTTTTTTCATGAAGGTGCGAAAAGCGTGGTCCGTAATCCCTGCCATAGGAGCAAGGACAAAGGGATTTGTCTTTAAGGCTTGAACTGGATTCATAGGCGCAAGGATATAACAAAAACGTAATGAAAAAGGTACTGGAGTTTATAAAAACTGACCTTATTTCATGGGCTTAGGAATCATAACGAATGTATTCGATCTGGCGCAAAAACCTCTCTCACATTAGAGCCATGTCACTCGGCCCTCAAGCTGTCGGGGGGCCTTCGGCGGATTGTGATCGGGATAGCCACACACCATCGCACAGAGAAGTTCGAGCTCGCCTTTTTGGTATTCCGGAAGTTTATCCACACCTAAAAACTTATCCACTTCTTCTTTGATCTCTAGTGGTGCACCCATTGTGCACGAACCTAAACCCTCCACAAGACATGCGAGATTCATGTTTTCCACAGCCATATACACAGAACCGATGCTCGTGTGATAGCGCTCTTCATTGTCATTGTGTGAGTAGGCGAAAATAATCACAGGCGCATCACCTAAAGTATAAAAAAATCTTTCCGTGAACTGATACAAAGAGGGTTTTAATCTTTGCGACAGAATATCTTTGATACCGAGCCAGGATTTCTGTGAGTATTTCAAATACTCATTACGCTTTTCACCCGTCACAACAAAGAAGCGCCAGTTTTGACGATTCTTTCCTGACGGCGCGTGCATTCCCGCCATCAAAATTTTTTCGATCACTTCTTTTGGAACAGCATCCGGTTTGTATTTACGAATAGATTTGCGAGATTCCAGGAGCTGATAAAATTCTTCTTTATTCATAATTCCTCAAGGGAAAAAGGTACCTGGTACCTTTTTCTTAACCCATTTCTTCCGGACCTGCCTCGATGAAGGTTTCATGCAGACGACGAATCGTTTCGGGGCCTTGCTCTTCACTGACGAGGAAGCAGAAGTTGTGTTTGCTGGCACCTAAGCAGATCATGCGCACGTTGATATCGGAAATAGCTTCAAAGATATGTTTTCCCAAGCCCGCCGTGTGATTGATGTTATTGCCAATCAAAGAGATGAGCGCCAGATTGTCTTCCACTTGCACATCTGCAAATTGCGAAAGATCTGAAATCAATTTTTTATTCACCAGTGTCGAGTCATCCAAAGTCACACTGACTGAAATTTCAGATGTTGTGATAGCGTCGATACTGACTTTGTGATCGTTAAAAACTTTAAAAATTTGAAACAAGAAACCATGTGCGTGAAGCATTTCGGGAGTTGAAAGAGTCACAAGCACTTGTTTTTTTCTTAAGGCCATCGCACGAATAAGTGGATGATCCTCGACGTCCTTACGAACCCATGTGCCCTTGGCTTCGGCATCAAAACTAGATCCTACAAAAACCGGAATGTTTTTGCGAATGGCTGGCAAGAGTGTTGCTGGATGCAAAACTTTAGCTCCGAAGGTTGCAAGCTCCGACGCTTCTTTAAAAGAAATTTCACTGATAGGTTTCGCTTTGGAACACAAGCGAGGATCTGTCGTAGCGATCCCCGCAACATCGGTCCAAATCTCAAGAACGTCGGCAGAAACACCTTCGGCTAAGATCGCAGCAGAGTAGTCGCTGCCTCCGCGGCCTAAGGTTGTCGTCATGCCTTCATCAGTCATGCCGATATAACCTTGAGTCACGACCACTTTTTTATGGTCACGCAAAAATCCTAAATTTTCAGAGCACAATTTTGCAATTTCTGAAGTCAGTGGTTTTGCTTTTCCGAAAGAATCATCCGTGCGAAGAACCGTGCGCACGTCAAAAAGCTCAGCCGTTTTTTTAGAATTGTACTTTTGCAGAACCTTCGCCATCGCTTCAGTGAAAAGAACAGAAGACATTCTTTCACCGAGACTCATCAGGGTGTCCATCGCCTTCACGGAACAATCCCGAAGAAGGTGAACACCTTTTGCCAATGAGTTCATTTCTTCAAACAAAATTTCAAGTCGTTCTTGAGAGTGAGATGAAATCGCCAGGTCACGCGCGATTTTTTCATGTTTATCGAGGATTTTTGTGATGATCTTTTCTGCTTCCGGCCAGGGTTGGGATTCCGCCGTTTTACCCAGGGCGATCAAGTCATTCGTAGTTCCTGAAGTTGCGGAAACCGCGATGAGGCTTGATCCCTGACGATGGCTGACTTCCGCACTGCGAAGCATGCACTCCGCGTCTCCCATTGACGTTCCACCAAATTTTGAAACAACCAGTTGTGCCACAAAAACTCCTCGGTCAAAGGCCTGACTTCCTAGGCATCTTATGCCTTTTCTGCTTTTTCATTCAATGAATTTTATGGCAGACTTTGAACATGACCACATCGGATTCAACTTTTAAAAAGACGGAACTAGCACTGATGGGCCTTTTAGGCCTAGTAGCAATGACTCTAGTCACAGTCGCCGTCGTTCCTTCACTGCGCACTAAAATCAAAGAAGCCGTCCTCATCGAGGATCGCGAAATCATTGCCAAAGCCAATGGAAACCTTTCAGCCGCGGGACCTCGCGTGACTGTCTTAAAGATTAAAAATAAAAGCGGTCTCAGTCTTGAAGTTTACAGTCAGGAAGAAAACGGCTCATTGGTTTTAATGACCAAGCTCCCGCTTTTTGAAACCCGCGACGGTTATTTCCTTTTGCAGGGAAATGCCACGAACTTGGCGATTACTGATGTGGACAAAGACGGCATCCTTGAAATCGTCGCACCCACTTATGATGAACAGATGGTTCCTCGGTTGAATATTTTTAAGTTCAACCCTGCAACCAAAACTTTCGACCGCATGACGGCACCTGAGGGTTACTCCCCTTAGGTTGCAAACTCTGCTTTACTGCGAAGAATTTCCCCTAGCAAAACCATGTCGACAGGTTTACTTAAATACCCATCAAATCCCATCTCAAAGGATTTTTGCTGACCATCCACGCTGGCTTGTGCAGTTAAAGCGATGATCGGATTTTTATAACCCTTTTCACGTAAAAGAGCCGTGGCTTTGTAACCGTCCATCACCGGCATTTTTATATCCATCAAAATAATATCAAAAGGTTTTGCAAGAGCTCGTTCAACGGCTTCTGCTCCATTTTCCGAGGTTTCTACTTCCGCTCCCTCTCGAGATAAATATCTTTTCATCAAAGCACACAAGTCCATCGAGTCATCGACGACCAGAACCCGGCGGCCTTTCAGAAAATGGCTTTCTTGATCAAGTTTTAGTTTTTCTGGCGGAAGCATTTTTGATTTATCGATGGGAACTAACTTTAACTCAGAAACAGGGCCTACATTTAAGCGCATTTCAAAAGTGGTTCCCTCACCAATTCTTGAAGAGATCAGTTGTAAATCCCCATCCATCATTTTCATAAGACTTAAAGATAACGCCAGGCCCAACCCCGAACCCTGCACGCGCTGAATTTCAGGATGTTCTCCGCGAACAAAAGGTTTAAAGAGATTTCCTTGCGTAGTTTTATCCATTCCTAAACCCGTATCGGAAACTTGAATCGCCAAGAATCCAACATTGTCCGTGTCGGAAGAAAAACTCACACGGACCGTGATCGTCCCTTCACTGGTGAATTTCACCGCGTTCGAAAGAAGATTGATCAACACTTGTCTAAATCGTACAGAATCAGATTCAATTTGCTCTGGAATCAAAGATTCATATACAACATTCATCTTCAGTTTTTTGGCTTCTAATGTTGCGCGAATTACTGAGATAGAGTCTTCAATTTCACGCACTGGATTCATCGGTGCTTTTTGAATGTATAAACGATTCGTCTCAATCTTTGAAAGATCTAAAAGATCATTCACAAGTGACACCATGTAATTACTTTGACGGTAGATGGACTGCACGTCTTTGTGAGCTTGATCTGTTAAAGATTGATTTCTTAACAGAGCTTCAGAAAAACCAAGAATCGCCGCAAGCGGAGTTCTGATTTCGTGACTGGCATTTGCAAGGAAAACAGATTTCGCACGATTGGCCGCTTCATGAAGGTCTCTTTCTCGTCGGAGAATCTCTTCATTCTTTTTAACGGTCACATCCCAACAAATTCCAGCAAAACGGAAAGGACGCCCGTCTGACAGTCGATAAAATTTTCCACGAAGAGCGATATAGTGGAAGAAGCCTGAGCGGTCGCGCACGATGTGTTCGGCATCGACATCACCACCCGCTTCCACGTATGGCTTTAAGAGACGGCGCAATTCTTCTTGGCCTTCAGGAAATAAATTAATATTTCCTTCCCAATAAAACTGGTCGTCCAATAAATCCCAGTCCCATGTGAGAGCTTCAGAGGATTCCATCGACATACGCAGACGTTCTTCACTTTTTTGAAGTTCCGCATCCAAGCTTAAGGAGTTCATAACAGCGACATGCAGATTTTTTCCGATCATCAGCATCAGAAAGGCATAAAATCCGACAAGAACTCCCATAAGGAGATTAAAATCTTCGCCGCTTGATTTTAAGAACCCAATACTCCATAAACCCATGGCAGGTAAGATCACGCAACTCATCGCTGTTCTGTATGAGACGTAGGTAATCATCGCACCAGCCGTCATGCACGAGATCAAAAGTGACGTGATAACTTTTTGAATCACGGTTCCGTCAGAAACAATGAAGCCAATCGCTCCCCAGCCAAATCCGGAAACCGCAAGCGATGTACAAATAAAATAAAGCCAGAACCGTGTTTCCTCGAAGCTTTTAATTTTACTACGCGCTGTTTGCCATCGATAATAAGCGAAGAAACGAAGGAAAGCTGAGAAGTTAAGAATCACAAACCAAGGAATGAGAAACTTTGGTGACAGAGTTCCCCACGTCACAAAGACAAAAGCCAAGGTGTTTACGAAAATGGCCAGCAGGCCTGCGATGTTTTGCCGGTAAAGAAGATCGATTCTACGAATTTCTAATTCAAGGGATCCTTGACTCGTTTGAGGCATGTAATTTTCAAGCTACAATAGCGTACGCAGGAGGGTCAACTTGCGACCCTCTAATGTTCATTACTTAAAAATAATCTGATCAATTTTTAGCAGGCATGGTCTCACGCTTTTTGAGATCTCGCCAAGATTTGCCTTCGCGGGCTTTACGATCTAACTGAAACTTCTTAACGGCTCTTTCATGTCCTTGGTAGTCCTCAGAAAAGACATGAGTTCCATCATTTTGACTCACAAAGAACAAGTAATCCGTGTGTTCCGGTTTTAAAGCGGCAAGCAAGGCTTCTCGTCCCGGGTTCGCTATAGGACCCGGTGGCAAACCAAAGATCACATAGGTGTTGTAGCGAGTGGGCGTTGTTAGATCCGCGCGAGTGATATTTATTTCAATATGCCCCGTCTTTTCAGCTTTCCCATAGATCACTGTAGGGTCTGTTTGCAGACGCATTTTCTTAATCAGACGGTTATGAAAAACCGAAGAAATCTTTGGACGCTCTTCTGGAGCACCGGTTTCTTTTTCAATAATACTTGCGAGCGTCACCACCTGATGACGTTGCCAGCCCTGAATACTTGCTTGAGGCAGAACCTCATTATACACGTACAAAAATCTCTTCACCATATTTGAGATCAGAGTTCTTGTGTCCGTGTATTTCGTGAGCATGTAAGTTTCAGGAAAAAGATACCCTTCTAAACTTTCTTGCGTCTCACCTAACAAGCTTTTTACAAGCTGCGGATCATGCACCAACGACAAAAATTCTTGGGAAGTTCCAAAACCCTGCTTTTGATAAAGGTCCGCGATTTCATAAACGCTAAGACCTTCGCTCACAGTGAAACTGCGAGCGATGCTTTTTCCTGAAGTGATTGTCTCAAGAACTTCTTTTGGCGTCATGTTTGTGCGTAAAAGGTATTCGCCCACTTTTAATTTCGAGCGATCCCCCTTAATACGCGCATACATCGAAAAGAAGAATGCATTTTTGATTAAGGCCCTTTGTTCCAATTCCGTAGCGATGGAATTAAATCCTTTGCCTGGAGTGACTTCGTAAACCACATCTTGGGCAATGTCGCTAGGGCGCGTATTCATGAACGAATATCCTAAATACGCAACTCCGCCGCCGATAGATATCAGCAACGCCACCACCGCTAGAATGAGAACAAGAAAAGTCTTCTTCATTATTTCATATCCAAATTCATACCCGGCAAGATTTTTGTCGGATCAAAAGGAGTTGGATCTTCAAGGCTTGCCACAGGCATTGTGCAATATTGAATTGCAAAGTGCGCTGAAGGACGGTCATTGCCTGATTTACCAAAACCGCCAAATGGCAAACGAGAACTTGCGCCGTTTGTTGTGCGATTCCAGTTCAAAAGGCCCACGCGTGCTTTAAACAAAGCGTCTTCATAAAGAGCTTTATTTTTAGAGAAAAGCGCCATCACAAGTCCATAACCTGTTGAGTTCACAATCTCCATCGCGTGATCCCAGTTGTCTGTTTGATAAATCGCAACGTTTGGACCAAAGATCTCTGATTTTTGGTAAACGCTGTTTGGATCAAACTTATTCACCAAGTGAATACTTGGAGTCACATAGTAACCTTTGTGTTTCAAATCCAAAGATTTACCCCGCATCAAGCTTTCACAGTTTTCACGGTTGGCGATCTCTTGGAAGCGGATGTATTTTTCAACCGCCGCTGCATTGATCAAAGTTCCCATGAAAGTGTTTTCCGTCCAGTGGCCGATCGTGAGTTTTTTTGCCGCTTGATAGAATCTTTCAGTAAACTCATCTGCGATTTTTGGATGAAGAATGATTCGGCTTGTGCAAGAGCAGCGTTGGCCTGCCGTCATGTAAGCGCCGACCAAACTTTCGTAGATCGCCTTATCCATGTCAGCATCTTCCCACACCACAGTGGCATTCTTACCGCCCATTTCAAGGGCCAAGATTTTCCAATAGTGAGTCAATGTCTCTTGTTTGATTTTAAGTCCGACTTCGTAAGAACCTGTGAAAAGGATTCCATCAACGTGTTCGTTGGCAACCAAACGTCCACCAGCAGCACCGTCTCCTTGCACAAGATTGAAAACACCTTGAGGGAATTGCGCTCTTTCAAAAAGTTCCGCCATAAATTGGCCGACAGCCGGAGTTTGTTCAGAAGGTTTAAAGACAACTGTATTTCCCGCGATCAATGCTGGAATGATATGACCATTTGGCAAATGCGCTGGGAAGTTAAAAGGTCCCACAACAGCCATCACACCACGAGAGCGGTGACGAATCACACCGTCGACTTGTGGAAGAGCATTCGTAATTCTTTCTTCTGCCACCAAATTCAAAGAGTGATTCAGAGTGATATCAATCTTCGCACCCAAAGCCTTCGCTTCAGTCATTGCCTCCCAGGTTGGTTTTCCGGTGTCGCGGGAAATGATTTGCGCCATTTGTTCTGCATTCGCATCAAAAAGCTCTTTTAAGCGCATCAAATAATTTTTTCTTTCGTTCATCGAAAGAGTCGCCCACGCCGGATACGCTTTTTTCGCCGCCACACAGGCTTCATCAATATGATCGTGCTTAAACGGCACCGTCATCACAGTGTCGTTTAAATCCGAAGGACTGATGTCTTTAAATTCGCCATCGCCTTTAGTTACGGGAGCAAAACGTCCGTTGATAAAATCACCTTTGTATTTCACGTCAAACATGGTGGTGCTCATGTCTTATCTTCCTCTATTGTAATTAAATGGAGACATATAAACTTCTTCGCCAACTTCAACGCCCAATAGCTGTCTAAACTTTGGAGCGATTGCCACTTCACCGTCGCGAATATCAACGGATGCTAAAGAGACTTTAAACTCTTCGCCTGTTGTAGCCACAAGCATTTGTTCTTTGTAAGAGGCATCCTTAAATTCCGCTACTTTCGCTCTTTTGCCGTATTTGATTGGCAAAATATCTGCGGTGTTTGCCCCATAGTGAGGTCCTCCATCAAAGGGATCAACCTCATCAAGATAGCTAAATCCGATGCTCTCTAAAAGATGTTGCGCGGGTTTTGTCGCTTCACCCACACGCCCTAAAACCAAACGCGCTTTTGAATCCAGCAAGCACAGATAAATATCATCTTGCGGGAAAAGACTTTCGATAAATTCTTTGTGGGATTGACTTAGTAAATCCGCTTCTTGATACGGAAGACCTGTAAATCTTCTTCCTAAAGCTTCCCAGAATTCACTGCGACCCTCGTCTGTTAACGGCGGAGTCAGCTCACACAAAACACGGTCTTCAAATTTTTCAGGGTAAAGGCCCATATACAAGAAACGAGAAAGACTGATTTGTTTTCCCAGTTTTTCAGGACGACGTCTGTACGATTTATCAACAAGAAGTCCTCCGATTTCTGTTGGCCCGTCAAAATCCAACTGAAAGCGCAAAACTTGATGAATAAATCCGATTCCTAAATCTTGAGAAAAGTGATCTCTTTTAAAAATTCTAAAAAAACTATGTGGAACCTCGTCCGTTCCGTGTTTGGCAAGAACCAAAGAGCTTCCGACAACGCATTTTTCTTCCACGTCTTCGACAACAAACAAATATTCAGACTGATGCTTAGGAAGTTTTCCCGCAAAAGAGTTTTCACTGCGCTCAATTTTTTCGCCAATAACTTTTTTATCTCCAGGAAGATTCAGCAAATTAAACTGCTTTGCCAGATCCACCAGTTGATTCAAATCATCGTACTGTACCGATCGGATGATAAAACTCATAAACAAAACCTTTCGATGATCCTTTTATAAAACTGAGTCGCCTTTTCAAGGTCCGCCAAAGCCACATGCTCTTGCGGAGTGTGCACATTTCCTTCCCTTCTGCCGGGACCAAAACACACACAATCAACTCCGATGCGAGAAAAAATACTCGCTTCGTTTGTAGAAGCTTGCGTGATCGGACGGTCACTAAGACCCATTGCACGCAACTCGTCCAAACAGCCCTTCACCAAAATAGAATTTACTTCTGTGCGGAAGGGTTTTTTATAATCATTCACACGGAAGCTTGCGCCGTTTTCTTCACACACTTGGCGAAGGCGGTCCATCCAGCCTTCGTAAATTTCATGCGTGATGATCGGCGGAATACGACATGTGCCCGAAAGCTGAATGTCGTCTTCATTTGTTCTTACTAAACCAATATTCAAAGTCGGAGTGCTTGGATGGAAGTCATCATCTTTGAAATCCAAGAACTCCAGTTCCAAAGTTTTTACGGCTCGATAAATGTTCGCAATCTTTTTAGCAATCGGACTTTGGATCATCGTCACCATATCGATTTCTAAAAATGCATTACTTGGAACCGTATTAAAATTAATGCCGCCGTCCATCTCCATGATGTTCACCGAATCCGGAAGCATCATCAGATACTCAAGCATTTTTACAATCGCGCTCTCACCCAAATGTGGAGTCGAAGAGTGCGCAGCCTTTCCGCGGAAAAGCTTTGATTGCGTCGAAGTACTTTCACGCAAGTTGTGTTCTTGGCGATAACGAGTTTCCTCTTCTGAAAACGGCACACGAATTTCAACACTCGCAAAACCTTTGGCCGCGTTGATCACTTGCAAGTCGCTAGGCTCCCCGATCAAAGCCATCTTTGCAGAGACTTTGTTTTTGCGAATGAGCTTCAGTGCCCCTTGCATTCCCGATTCTTCCCCGAAAGTTCCCACCAAAACCGGAGGCAAACGCCACGCTCGGTTTTTACCAAAAGAAGCCACGGCTTCAAGCTTACACAAAAAATCAAGCTTTACGTCAGCTGCGCCCAAACCATGGATCTTTCCATCAATGATGTGAGCATCAAAGGGATTTGCCCCTGTTTCCGTCCACAAAGAGAAAGGCCCCGGATCTACTGTGTCGAGATGCGTTTGCAACAACATCTCGGCTGCAGGTCTTTCTTCCGTCGGACGCGCGATCACGTTCACTTGCACAAGATCGCCGACTACTTCTTCCTGCTCTTCGACGTACAAACCCTTTTGACGGCAAAAAGCCGCCACCCACCGCGCTAGGTCTCTATTGCCGTGAGTGGGTGTGCTATCGATGGAGATAAGCTGCCTGCAGGCCTCGATAAAATCCAACTAAACTCCTTCGAGCAAAGTTTTCTCAATCATTTTCAAAGCGATGTCGATGTCTTCGTCTTGAATGATCGCTGGCACCAAGAAACGAGCGCGCACTGGATCTTTACCGCAAGGGAAAGCAATCACGCCGTTTTGATAAAGTTTATTCAAGAAGGCATTCACACTTTCTTTTTTTCCATCATGCGGAGTGAAGGCGATCATCAAGCCCATACCACCCGCATCTTGTGCAATTCCTTTGCAAGTCGTTTCATTCATACGGTTGATACCGTCAATGAAACGTTTGTGGATTTTCATGATGCGACCATCAGGTCCCAAATAACCTTCAGAAAGCATGTCGAGCATTTCCATACCCGCGCTCAAAGAAGGAGTGGAGCCTGAGAATGTTCCCGCGATCAAACCTGGTTTTGGATTGTATTCTTCTGTGTAAAGAGTTGCACCGATTTGCGCCGTTTTCGCAATCGTGCAGATATCGATGTATTGACCGATATCTAAAGTTTCAAACGCAAAGTATTCTCCGGTGCGAGTGAAAGTTTGCACTTCATCCGCCCATACCGCGATGTTTTTAGACTTACAGAAATCAAGAAGTGGAACAAAGAACTCACGAGGAGCCGCTTGATATCCGCCCTCTCCAAGCATCGGTTCAAAACCGAAAACAGAGATGTTACCTTCGTGTTTTGCCACGTGTTCTTTCATAACGCTCAAAGCTTTTTCGCCAGAACGCGGATCGCGTTTATCAAAGAACGGAACGCGCAAGACTTCATGGTATTCAGGCAAACCTTGTTTGTAAGCGGGGTTGTCAGTGACTTCCGCCATCATTGTTGAACGACCCGCGAAAGCATCTTTAAAGCTCATCGCAAAACGCGCTGGAGAATTTTTTTGACGAGAAAGTTTCAACGCATTTTCATTGGCCATCGTTCCGCAAGTCGCAATCCAGGCATATTTCAGACGACTTTTTTTGCTTGCGATCTTCACCATTTTTTCTGTGAACAAACGGTATTCGTTATTCGGTTGAAGATTTCCTTGAGTCAAAATATCAGCCAAAGATCCACGCACCGCTGCTGTCATCACGCGAGGATTTGCGTGACCCATCAAGTGAATGCCGATCCCATTGATCAAATCCAATTTCACGCTGCCGTCTTCAAGTTCTACATAAGGACCACGGCCTGAACCTGTTCCCATGTAAGGATAATGCAACGGACGACCACGGAACTGACCAGTAGAATCAAATTTTTGCTTTCCTGCTTCTTTGAACTCATCAAGAGGAGCACGAATTCCCGAAATTTGTGAATTTAGTTTTGTCACTTCGTTCACAAGATCTTGAACCAACGTTTTAATTTTTTCGGATTGCTGTATCTGATGACCTACAAGAGAACTCATAATACCTTTCGCGGATCCATCCTAAATTCCTTGGACCCATTGTTATGTAAAATGCCCGTCCAGTTTACTCCTGGGTCAGGACTAAGACAAGACACGTGGTAGACACGGAAAGACTTTTATCTGTAAACTTGTAGAGCTATGTCGAAACTGAAATTTCTCTCTGTGTTCTTTCTGTCACTCGTTTTGCCCACTCTCGTTGTGGCGCAAACTGGATCTTCTTCCGCAGAGTTATTTAAACAAGGCACTCAGCTTTATCTCGCAAAAGATTATACAAAGGCTCGCGAAGTTTTCGCGCAGGCACTGGACAAAGATCCGTATAACGCGACGACCTTGACGAATCTCGCTCTCGCAGAGTTTCAATTGGGAAAAAAGCCTCTCTCGATTGGCCTTCTGCGCAAAGCTTTGGCCTCGGATCCAGAACTTTCCACGGCAAAAGCGGGATTGAAGTTTGCTCTCTCGCAAATGCAAGTGAAGGAAGTTCCTCATCAAATTGAAACTTACGAATCTTTGCGCGCCAGTTTGCTGCAGCCTGTTCCTCTGTCTGCGTACCTGATTCTTTCAGCTCTTTCTCTTTTCGCTGCGGGTTGGATTTTGCTTTCTTATGGCGGGCGTCGAAGAAAAGCGGTGGAAGAGGAAAAATCGATGCCGGGCTTTCCCATCATCGGCACTCTTTTGAGTCTCGCTTTTGTGATATTTACAGGGCTTTTAGCTCTGAAAGTCTATGATTCCACGGTATTGCGAGGAACTATCATTGACGAAAAAGTCTCTCTGCAAACAGCTCCCGGGGACAATCAGGTCGCAATTCTTGATCTTTACGGCGGAATGGAAGTGATCGCTCATGAAACTCAGGGCGATTGGGTTCAAGTCACCTACCCAGGTTCTCTTACGGGGTGGATTAAAAAATCCGCTCTGCTGATGACGCGTTGACAGCGGGTCCTGGACCAAAATATGATTTACTTCTATGCTAAAAACGCTCCGAGTCATAACAATCGCGGCGGCCATGGGAGTTTTGCTTTCAGGCTGTTCATCTATTGAGAAAAATTCCAACACACCGGAAGGCGCTTTCGCTATTGCGGAAGAGTTCGATCAAGGTGAGCGTTACGAAGAAGCTATTCGTCGTTACACGGAAGTGAAAAATAAATTTCCATACAGCAACTTCGCAACAAAAGCAGAACTTGCGATTGCCGATGTTTACTACAAACAAGAATCTTACGCTGAAGCACAAGTCGCTTATCAGATGTTCAAAGAACTTCACCCGACAGCTCCAAACTCTGACTATGTTCAGTTCCGCATCGGTATGAGTTACTTCAACCAACTTCCTTCATCGATTGATCGCGACTTAACTCAAGCAAACGATGCCATCTTAAATCTATCGGAACTTATTAAGAAATATCCAAACTCTCAGCACGTCGCTGAAGCCAAAGAAAAGCGCACGGCTGCGATCAAAATGCTTGCGGAAAAAGAAGAATACATCGCGGATTTCTACTTCAAACGTAAAATCTTCGACAGTGCTTTGGGACGCTACGAAGGACTTTATAACAACTATCGCAGCCTGGGTTTTGATGCGAAAGCCCTTTCTCGTGCAGCGATCTGCGCGCAGAAAATCGGTGATTCTCCAAAAGCAAAAAAATATACGGAAGTTTTAGCGCGCGAGTTCCCTGGCAGCAGCGAGCTTAAAGCAGCTCAGAAGGAGATCGAATAATGAACGCTCTTCATGATGACATGCTTTCAGAAGCCCGCGGATATTTTATCAACGGGAATTACAAGATGGCGGAACCTATCTTGAATCAAATGTTGCTACAAAACACACGCAATCCTGAAGTTTATCAAATGCTGGCGACAATCTCTTACGATAAAGGTCAGTTCAGCAAAGCCATTAAAACTTTCAAACGTGCGCTTGAGATCGACCCGACATACACTGACGCCAGCGTCGGTCTTTCGATCATCTTGAATGACCTTGGAAAATATGACGAAGGAAAACAAGTTTTCTTGGATGCTCAAGTTCAGCTTGAGAAGAAGTCCGGCAAACAAGATCCGTTCGTAGATGAAAAACTCGCTTCCAAGCACGAAGAACTTGCGGATCTTTACTATCAGTACAAACGTTATAACGAAGCTCTTGAACAACTTTTGAAGGCGCAAAAACTTTCCAGCAGAAAAGCCGAAGTGACTTTGCGAATTGCCGAGGTTTACGTTCAATTAGGCCAAAGCGAGCGCGCGATTAAAGATCTGAAAGCTTTGATTCGCGAGTATCCACACCTTATTCCAGCTCGCCTAAAGCTTGGAGCTATTTACTACAATTCAAACAATATTGCTGAAGCCACTGAACAATGGGAGAATATCCTTATTCGGGACCCACAACACCCCGAAGCCTTGCGCTATTTGAAAATGGCTCAGGCGGCTGGCATCACATCCATCGATTTGTAAGAGGCAACAATGGCACAACTTAAAGAACAAATGGTTCCTTTCCTAACTAGCGATGAGATCAAAGAGCTTATCGAAAATCTTGCACAACAAATCGAACACGATTACGAGGGGAAAGAAGTTGTTTTCATTTGTCCTTTGCGTGGCTCTGTTCACTTCACAGCGGATTTGATGCGCAAAGTGGAACTTCCACAACAAGTCGACTTCGTTCACGTGCAAGCAGTTGAACGTGGTGGCGCCATTAAAATCGTTAAAGATATTTCTGTAAATATCGCGGGAAAACACGTTTTGATCGTGGAAGAAATCATCGATACGGGCCGTACTTTGAGTTTCCTAAGAAGCCGTTTGTTTGCTTCAGCTCCAGCCTCTTTGAAAATCGTGACGTTGTTGGATAAACCAGCTCGTCGTGAATTGCCGATCAAAGCAGACTACATTGGTAAAACGATCGACGATCGCTATGTGGTTGGATACGGAATGGACTCCGAAGAAGTCGGAAGAAATTATCCTGATATCTATACGTTGAAAAACTAGGAAACGGCGACGTTTACTAGAAACAAAATCACAACGCAAAAGGCATAAAGGAACACAAGTTGTTTCGGCATGCTGAGATCTCCTAAAGCCCAATCTAAGCACACTTACGACCTTCGTCAATATCTGCCTGACCGAAGGTCGTAGTATTTTTCTTCGCCTCACGTTTCTGATTAAATGAACTGACATGACAAAAAAACTGCGACTTCTGCCAGTTCTCCTCGGACTGGAGATCATTTATCTGTGTATCGCCATTCTGATTCCGACTTTACCCGGATGGAAGATGTTTGCTTCTTTTGAACGGGTTTCTTATGTCGCTAAATCTGTAGACAACTCTGAGGACATCTCTTTAGAAAAATATTTGCCACCGACCTACTATACTCTTACCGAACCTATGCTGGTGAAGCTCGCGCGTTTTGCCTGTGAAAAAGAGCAGAAATCCATTTCTTTAAACATCACGAACAAGGAATCGAAGGTTTATGTCTTTAAGACGCCCGCTTGTGACCTTCAATAAAGTTTCGTGCTTACGGGCCTTTTATGGTTTCTTTGCCGTGGCTTTAGTAAGCCGTGTGCTGAGTGATATTTTTGAACTTCATCGATGGAGTATTCATCAGGGAGGCGCTTTTCCGTTTCGTCACCTTCTAGAGGCCATCCCAATTTATCCGGTTTCCATTCTATTGATCGAATGGACGCTGCTTTTATTGGGAGCTTTGTTCTTACTCACTAAGAAAACCCGTTTGGGCGCTCTTTTATCTTTGCTCGGTCTTCTCATGAGCCTTTCACAGATGTTTCAGAATCAAAAAGTTCTTTTACTGCTGGTGGCTTTCGCTCTTTCAGTGGGTCCTTCCCTTGAAAAAATGAAGACTGACGAAAAAAATGACACGTCGATGTTTTTAAAATGGCAGATTTTGCTCGTTTATTTATTCTCGGCCATTAGTAAAATATTTGATCAGTTTCCCTCTGGAGAAACGCTGAAAATGATGGACCAAACTTTGTTCAGTCACCAGTTTGCGGTGAACTGGATTTATCCGGCCATGTCTGGGGTCGTTGTCCTCATTGAACTTTTTCTTCCCCTTCTTCTTTGGAAAAAACCAAAACTCGGAATTCTTGCCGTTTTCATCCTCCATGCGGGTTTTGCGGTTTTTCTTTCAGATATTTTTCCGTTTTCACTGGCAATGATAAGTCTCAGTTTTCTTTTTTTGATCCCCGATGGAAGCAGAAGCCCTGACCAAAGACTGGTCGAAAACTCTTAAGCGTCCTCTAAAATTCACGCAAAGCCCGACTGTTTAAAAGATCACCATTTTTTCAAACTCTCGCTGATGGGACCGAAGCACACATTCTCAAAATGAGATGTGCAATGGAGTCACTTTTGTAATCCGCAGTCTAAAGAGAATCCCAAAATTAGCCGATATTGTGTTTAAGGGGGACATCTATGAAGAAGTTCAAAAACTTTTCTAAGAATCTATTGAAAAAAGAGTCAGGCCAAGGCGCGACTGAGTACATCCTTTTGCTAGTGGTGGTAGTTGCATTGGTGCTCATGTTCAAAGGAAAAATCACTGAACAAGTTAACGGTGCAATGGAAAAACTTGGCGCCGACATGGGTAACGTGATCTCTAACTAGATCATAGCCGACCTCACAGGAGGCTAACGTGACAATTGAATACGTTCTTTTGTTAATTGTGATCTTTAGCATTGGGCTGAAAGCATTTCTCTCAGCCCCTGCGGCTGCATTCAAAGAATCTGGCCCGCGCCTTGGTGCGCGTATCGAACAACAGTTGGCAACAGGCGACGGATTCAAACCCGAGCGTGGTCAGCAGATCAAGTGGGAAGGTGACCAATGATAAATCCTTTACGTAACCGCAAAGGACAATTTGTCATTGAGGGCGTTCTCTTGTTGGTGGTCACGGTCAGTGCATTTCTGTGGGCCACAAATTATGCGCGCGACAACAAGTTTCTCGCGAAGCTGATTGCTGGTCCTTGGACAAAAATATCCGGAATGATCGAAGCTGGTGTTTGGGAAGCTCCTGATAAAGCTCGGAAGCAACACCCTAATCAGATTGATCGATCCAATACGGTGAAACCGGAAGGTCAATGAAGAGACAAGGTCAGAGAACTTTTAATCCATTGCGAAATTCCCGCGGTTTTCTAACTGCGGAATTTATATTTTCCATCGTGCTTGCGGCGGGAATGTGCATTGTATTGTTCTCCTTGAACTTTACTCTTTCTATGGCGGAAGTCGCGCAGTACATCGCCTTTTCAACGGCGCGTGCCCACGCGGCGGCTCACGTCGATCAAGACAAACAAGAACAACTTGCCAAAGATAAGTATAAAGAGCTTTTGAACAATCCTGTCTTAAAACCTCTTTTCAACAATCCTGATGGCGGTTGGTTTAAACTTTCTGCTGAGCCCGAAATTCGTGGCGGCGGCCAGAAAGGAAATAGTTTTGAGGACTATGGTTCTTCTTCAACTCCAGATCGCGTCCCGCAAGTGGGTGTGCGATTTGATTTCCAACCACGCATTCTCAATTTAAAAGTTCCGTTTTTGGGAGCGACAACAGAAGATCCTGATGCTGGTTTCTCTGCCAGAATCTCAGGTCTTTTGATTCGTGAGCCCACCGCAACAGAGTGTATGGATCTGCAAGTTCGCAGACGTTATGATGCGATTATCCAATTGGATAGTCGTTATGGAATATTGGGCGCATCGGGTAAAAACAAGTATGTGCCTCTGGAGGATAACGGATGTTAAAACGTCAATCCTCTTTAAAAAATGAAAAAGGCATGGCGGTATTTGAAATGATACCGATCATTGTCGTTATCGTGTTGTTTTTAAACTTCTCTATTGGATTTTTTGGAGCCATTCATACTGGCATCTTGAACTCCATTGCATCACGAAACTATGCATTTGAAACTTTCCGCAATAGAGCCGACCTGACTTACTTCCGCGGTAACGACGGCGAGCCATTGCATTTCTCGAAAGAAAAAATGAGAGTTCACGGAACTCTCACGGAAAAAACGCTCTCTTCAAGAGGCGATACAAACTGGAAGGCTTCTTCCCGTTTGATTGACTTTATGGAGTTTGACAACAGAGCGGCGGATGTGGTCGGCACGCAAGCAGATCACAATAAAACAAGATCTATTCCTGAAGGAAGAAACACCACCGTGGGAGTCAATCCCATTTGGATTAGAACAACGTATGGCATTTGCCTGAACTCAACTTGTGGAACCTAGAAAGAAGTAGGACTTTATGGGATCGAACGATACAAGAAATCTCTGGCTTTCCATCGCAGCAGGCGTGTTTGCAACGTTCCTGCTGTACAGCTATTCCCAAGAGAAGAAAGCCGAATACGACAAGCGTTTCGGTTCTACTAAGCGTGTGGTTGTTGCCAAAGAAGACATCGCAGAAATGCAAACGATCTACGATACAATGGTTGAGACAAAAGAACTTCCTGCTGACTTTATTCAACCAGACGCTATCACGATTCCTGATGAAATCATCGGTAACGTAGCAGCCGTTCCTATTCGTAAAGGTCAAATGGTTCTTAAGAACAATCTTTTAACTCCGGGTCCTGATACGGGGATTGCTTTGCAAGTGGCACCAAGTAAGCGTGCCGTGACAATTCCGGTGGATGAAGTGCGCGGTGTTGCGAAATTGATTCGCCCTGGTGACCGTGTCGATATCTTTGCTGCTGTTGATACGGGTAAAGGTATCGGTCAGCGCCGTGAAGTTTTCACGATGATGTCGGACGTTGTTGTGCTTGCAACAGGTGTGAGTGTTGTGAACAACATTCCACGTATGTTTGAATTGGATTCATCTGGTAAGAACTTAACTCAGATCGCTTTAACTGGTGATACGAAATATACGACAATCACAGTGGAAGCGACTCCGAAGGAAGCTCAGGATCTGTTCTATATTCTTTCGACAGCTCCTGGAAACTTGTTCTTTGCTCTTAGAAATCCGAGCGACAGAACGGTTCCGCCAAGAATGCCAAGCTCAACTTCGGATTCAGTTATGGGACGACCTGTGGTAGCATTAGATGGTGCACCTGCTGTAGCAGCACCTCCGATCGCCGTACCTCAACGACCTGTTTATACACCACCAGTACAACAACAAAGAACTGCTCCTCCGCCGGCACAAAGACCTCGCGGCAATGGATTTCAAACTTTGTAATTGGGTCTAGGATTTTAGGGGAATTAAGGGGGATATGATGAGACGACACATTTTACTGACAGGACTTTTCCTCAGCCTCTGTGGTCACGTCGCTTTTGCACAAGAAGAACTTGTCGCAGAACCGTCATCGGCAACAGCGGATGAAGGAACTGGCGTCTATCGCTCCCGCAAATTTATCAACCTCACTTTGGGCATTGAGCAGGATGAAAAACTTCCGCCTCTTCCTAATGATATTGAATTTAAAGGTGATTTCCGTCGTATCGTGACGGCGGCTTACGCTAAAGATTTAAACGTCATGCGCTTCACTCCGAAAGCAGAAGGTTTTGCGACTTTAACGATTCACGATAAACGCAATGGTAAAGTCGTTGCGGAATTCCGTATTGACGTTAAGAAAAGTAAGCTTGATAAAGTCGTTCGTGAAATCCGTGCGCTTTTAGGTGATATCGAAGGTATCAATATCAAAATCGTGAACAACAGAGTTGTTGTTGACGGTCAGATCCTTTTACCAAAAGACCTTGCTCGTATCTACAACGTGATTAAACAATTCGGTGACCAAGCTTCTTCTCTTGTGACTTTGAGTCCTTTAGCACAAAAGAAAATTGCAGAGTTCATCGCTCGCGATATCAACAATCCCGAGATCGAAGTCCGTGCCGTGAATGACAAAATCATTCTTCAAGGTTGGGCGAACAGCGAAGAAGAATCAAAACGTGCCGAGATCGTGGCAAAAACTTATCTTCCTGACATCGTGATTGATGCCGCGGAAGACGGTGGTCCGATTAAAAAACGTAAACCTGCGAATGATGGAGTAATCAACCTTATTCAAATTAAGGAAGCTCCGGCAAAACCACCAGCAAAAATGATTCAGCTTGTGGTGCACTACGTGGAATTGAATAAAGACTACTCGAAAGCATTTAAATTCCAATTCACTCCTGAATTGGGCGACAACTCGCAAATGACTTTCCAAACAGGTGGCGACAGCCCAGGTGGTGTGATCAGCTCCATCACAGGAACTGTTTCTAACTTGTTGCCAAAACTCAATTGGGCAAAACAACACGGTCATGCGCGCGTGCTTGAAAGTACAAGCTTGATTGTGGAAGACGGTAAAAAAGGCGAAATCAAACAAGTGACCGACCAACCATATCCAGTCATCGGTAAAGACGGTACACAAGGTACAGCATTTGCCTCTGTGGGTATCGTCACAGGTATTACACCTGTGCTTTTGGGTGAAAAATCCGGAAGTGTGCACATGGAGATGAGTTTTGAAGTGAGCAGCTTGCTTGGTAATACTCCGCAAGGGGCACCGATTGTGAGTAAGAACCAAATGTCGAGCACGGTGACTGTGCGTGATCGTCAAAGTGCGGCGGTGGGTGGTTTGATCCGCAACTCCACTTCGACAGGTTACAATCGTCCAGCTGGACAAAAGAACCCGATCATCAGCTTGTATGCATCTAAAGACTTCATCAAACAACAAAGCCAGTTTGTGGTCTTTGTTACGCCCATCGTGAAAACTTCTGCGAGCTCGGGAGCTGAGCAAATTAAGAAGAAGTTCCGTTTACGCGACTAACATCTCGTAAACGGACCTCCCATTTCAGCCGATAAAGGAAATGGAGGTCTGCATTGGCTATCAATCCTAATTGTAATCTCATCGCTGTAGTCGGTGGTAAAGGCGGCGTCGGTAAGTCCGTTTTTGCCGCGAACTTTGCATGCACCATCATGAACGAACTCAGAGCCCAAGTGCTTTTGATCGATGCAGACGCGAAGAGCGTCGGCGATCAAAACGTCATCATGGGTCTGAAACCACAAAAGACTTTAAAAGAACTTGCGAACTTCCAAGGCTCTCTGAATTCTCAACCTATGAACACCTTGGTGACAATGCACCAATCAGGTTTAGCTTACTTGGGTGCAGTTCGTGGACCGGAAGAATCTTTAAACATCTCTCCTGATCTTTTGGGAAAACTTTTAGAGTTTTTCAGTCGTGCCTTTAAGTTTGTGATTGTCGACGTCGGAACTGATTTGGGTCCGGCACAAATGGCTGTTTTGCAAGAAGCCACCGCAATCATGATCGTGACAAGCCCTGAAGTATTGGTTGTGACGCAAACTCAACGTTTGGTGAATGAACTTCTTTCGGCAACTCTTCCGAAGGACATGTTCCAGCTTGTGATTAACAAAGCTTCACCAACAGGTCTTTCTCCGCAAACGATTTCAAATCAATTGCAACTTCCTTACGTGGGAATCATTCCTCAAGATGAAGCGACATCCATGATGGCGCTTCAAAAGTACACTCCGTTTGTGTTGTCAGCTCCTAAAGCTCCAGTCACAGCGGCGTATTATGATGTCACCCGCAAACTGACGGGCGGCATCCTGCAAAGACTTAAAACAATTGCCCGTCCAAAACCCGCCCCTGCGGCAACAGAACCTGCTGCTGGCGGTGGCTCTGCCAATGCAGCAGCACTGGCAGGAATGGATGCGCGTACACTTCTAAAAATCCGTGTGCACAACGAATTGATTCGCACGGTGGATTTGAAAAAACTTTTGCTGGATACCAAACAAGATGAAGGCAAAGAGAAAGAAATCCGCGAAAAAACAAAAAGAGAAATCACTCTGATTGTCGATAAAGAAGCTCCGGATCTTGCCCGTGAAGAGCGTTCTAAAATTATCAAAGAGGTCCTAGAAGAAGCCTTGGGACTGGGTCCGTTAGAAGATCTTCTTGCCGATCCCGATGTCACCGAGATCATGGTAAATGGTTTTAGAAAAATCTTCGTCGAGAAAAGTGGTAAAGTTCAATTAAGTCCTGTGACGTTCACATCAAATGATCACCTTCGCCGTATCATCGAGCGTATCGTGACTCCACTAGGCCGTCAGATCAACGACTCGACTCCATATGTGGATGCGCGTTTGAAAGACGGTTCGCGTGTGAATGCCGTAATTGAACCGTTAGCAATCGACGGACCTGCTTTGACAATTCGTAAATTTAAAAAAGGTGGTATCACACCTGAGAAGTACATCAATTACGGAAGTATTACGAAGAACATGATCGACTTCCTTCGCATCTGTTCAGAGAACGGTTTAAATATCGTAATCTCCGGTGGTACCGGTTCCGGTAAAACCTCGCTTCTGAATATGCTTTCTTCTTTCATTCCATCGAATGAACGTGTGATCACAGTCGAGGATGCGGCCGAGTTGCAACTTCAACAAGAGCACGTGGTCCGTCTGGAAACACGTCCCGCTTCAATGGAAGGATCCAACGCCGTCACCATTCGTGATTTGATCAAGAATGCCCTGCGTATGCGTCCTGACCGTATCATCGTCGGTGAGTGCCGTGACGGTGCCGCGCTCGACATGCTTCAAGCCATGAATACGGGTCACGATGGTTCCATGACGACGACTCACGCCAACAGTCCGCGTGAGTGTATTGCCCGTCTTGAAACTCTTTGTATGATGTCGGGAATGGAACTTCCTATTCGCGCGATCCGTGAACAAATCGCGGGCGCGGTGAATTTGATTGTTCAGATTTCTCGTTTATCAGATGGTAGCCGTAAGATCTTAAGCATCACTGAAGTTGCCGGTATGCAAGGTGATGTTGTGACGTTGGCAGAGATTTTCCGCTTTAAAGAAACCGGTTACGATAAGAATAGAAAAATTCAGGGCGTGTTCCAGGCCACTGGTACAATCCCAAGCTTCATTCAAAAATTGAGCGACAAAGGTGTTGTGATTCCTCGCGAGATCTTCTCGAATGATCCTGCGACAGCAACTCCAGGTGCTCCAGCAGCGAATGCTCCTAAATCTCCATTGGGTGCTCTGCCAAAAATGCCAGGTGTCGCACCGGTGAAAAAGTCGGGGTAGATCATGAAGTTTCTTGCTAACGAATGGGTGTTAATCCCTCTTTTTGGAATTTGCGTTTTTGTTTTCGTTATCCTTTGGGCTGACAAAACAATTGCGTGGCTCCATAAACGCAGTCTTGGACAGCGTGATGAGGTGATTCGCATGCTTCGTTTAATGGGGAACGACGTGAACGAAAAGAAAATCACCATTCTGATTCTTCTAGTGAGTTTCGGTATGGGCGCTTTGGTTTTCTTGGCTGTGTGGCCAAGTGTGCTTATCGGTTTTATTTTTGGTGCCGCTATCACGGTCGGTGGCTGGCAGCTTCCGTTGTTTGTCGTGAAGCTCACCTACGAACAACGTTGCACACGATTCGTCGATCAAATGGTGGATGGTCTTACTATTATGGCCAACGGTATTAAAGCCGGCTCCAATCCTCAAGAGTCCATGAAGCGCGTGGTAGAGATCATGGGAAATCCCATCAGTCAGGAATTCGCACAAGTTCTTTATCAAATGCAAGTGGGTGATAGTTTTGAAAGTGCACTGAATGATTTAGGCCAGCGCATTCCCCGTCCTGACGTTCAGATGTTTGTAACGTCGATCAATATTTTAAAAGAGACCGGCGGTAACTTGGCAGAGACTTTCCAGACTATCGTCACGGTCATTCGTGAGAGACAAAAAGTAGAGAAAAAAATTCAAGCTCTGACTGCACAAGGCCTCATGCAAGGAATCATCGTCACCATGATTCCGTTTATCTTAATGGCCGTCTTTATGGTGATAGACCCGGGTTTTATCAAACCAATGTTTAACACAACCCTAGGTCTAGTGTTGTTGTTTATGATGCTCGGTCTGCAAATAATCGGTGGCATAGTCATTAAAAAGCTTGTTACCATTAAAGTGTAGTTTGTCAGTTTCTAGGAAGAGGGTACCGATAATGATGAAGAAGGCAATTTTGGCGTTCGCTTTTCTTTTTTCAGCACAAGCTTACGCGCTTGTTGATATGAAAAATGCCAACTACTCCAATACATGGATTGATATGGATGTGCCGGGCAGCGGTTACGATTTGAAAATCGTGCGCACTTACAACAGCCGTTCACTTTTCAATGGTATGTTTGGTTTCGGATGGTGCTCGGATTTCGAAACAGCGATGGAAGTCAACGCTGAAGGAAATATCAAAGTCAAAGAATGCGGTGGCGGTTTGGAAGTGACGTTTGCTCCTCGCGAAGTCACACGCAAAGATGTGGAAAACACGATTGCTCAAATCATCACCAAGATGAAAGCTGAAAAGAAAGTGGGTCTGACAGAGGCTTACTTGACGAATTTGAAAACTCAGCTTCTTGAAGACGACAGTGCTCGTTCTGAGTTCGCGGCAAAATACGGAATTTCCGTTCCTGTTAAAGAAGGTACGAAGTTTTTTGCAAACGGTCGCGAAGTTGAACACTTTGTTTTCAACAAAACATACTACACACGCAATCTTCCAGACGGCAGCGCTCAACGCTTTAGTCCGCAAGGAAAATTGACTCATATCTATGACAAAAACGGCAACTTCTTGAAATTTGATTACGACAAAGACGTGATCGCTTCCATTCAGGATAACAACGGTCGCCGTCTGAACTTTAAGTATTATCAAAACAAAAAAGTTAAATCCATCACAGGCCCGAACGGTTTGATGGCAGATTATAAGTTTGCAAATTTAGATGACCTTGCTTCTGTGAAGAATGCGTGGTTGAAAACTTATACTTACGAATACGACGAACTTCACAACCTCACAAAAGCTTCATGGCCAGATAAAACTTTTATCGCAATTAAGTACGATAAAAAGAACGACTGGGTGACGGCATTTGCAGGTCGTGACAAGTGCTTAGAGTCGTATAAATACGAATTCTCTGCCAACGATCCAAAAAATCACTACTGGTCGACAGTGAAGAAAACTTGCGGCAAAGAAGTGATGGCGGACAATAAATACGAATTCTGGCACCAACAGCGCGCTGACGGTCAGTACTTCCTGCAAAGAGTGATGACGACAGTTAACGGCAACGTCACTGATATCACTTATCATGACGTGTTTGGAAAACCTGTTTCTATCCGTCGTAATGCGGACCGCGTTTCTTACGAGTACTATCCAGATGGACTTGTAAAAGTAAAAGCAGCTCCTAACGTCCGCATGGCTTTTGAATACGATCCAAAAATCAAAAAAGTCAGCGCTGTGACAAGCACGTTCTTTAATGAAAAAGGGGCTAAGGTCTCTGTGAAGAACACGCAATTTAAGTACGATGCCAAAGGCAATCTGACTTATGCGCAAAACAGTGATGGTCAAAAAATCAATATGACTTACGATAACCGTGGGCGTATTGCGACAATCACAGACCATGCAAAGAAAGTCGTTAAGATTGAATACGAAGAGCGTTATGGAAAACCTTCCATCGTCACTCGTCCTGGTCTTGGAACAATTGTAGTAAGTTATAAACCAAATGGGGATATCAACAAAGTGGATAGCAAAGAAGGCCCTTCTGTTGCTATGCAAGTTGCAAGTACATTCAACAACCTGCTAGATATTATTGCCCCTGCAACAGCGGAATTGTATCTATAAAGGAGAAGGTGAATTTATGAAAAGACTTTTAGTTCTTTCCATTTTGTTGGCTGGTCTTGGCTCCGCATTTGTGAGCACCTCCTCCTTTGCACAAGAGGACGATTCAAAAAGAACAGTAAATCCTGGTGAAGACCCAAATGAAGCTCAAGGTGGTAAGCCTTCTGAAGCTGACGTGGCAGCTCCGGGTGTGTGCCCTGAGTGTATCGCTCGTATGAAGCACGGTCGCCTTGGCGATAATACGACTTATAGACCTGCGGGCACAGCAGCTCCAGATAACACTTCGCCAACAACTCGCGAAGGCACTCGTTAAAACTGTCTAGAATCTTGGCATTCGATAACCTAAAAAGGGCTTTGGTCATCCAAAGCCCTTTTATTTTGTCTCAAAGTTAGCTGATTTTACTCTTACTGTCTCGTTTTGAGACGAACTTCATGGCACATCCGATGCATTAGCATTCTTCTGAGTAGATTTATATTTTTTGTACTCGTTACAAAGGAGTCCCTATGAAGAAGATGGTTAAAACCGTTATCGCTATGTCTGTTGTTACTTTCGCATTTGCGTCTGCATCTGTTGCAAGCCCGAAGTGCTCACACAGAGTGGCCTCTGCTTCAAATGATCTTTTGAAAGACACAAACCCTGCGAAGGCCTCTAAGACAACTGTGAAAACGTCTGATAAGACACAGTCAGGTGTAAGATAATTTCTGCTTTCAGGAAGGCGTTAGCGAACTGCTTTTTCGTGAGCGCCTTCTTGAAATCCGTCGACCGTGCTAGCTACGCCATCTTTCAAGCTTTTGCCAAGATTGCGCAAAGCCATGGCGCCGCCAGCCGCCGCACTTTGAATGTATTGAGATGCCGTTGAATTTTGCAACCAATGGAAAGAGTGGTTTTCAATCGAAGCGCCACCTACTTTGACTTGCATAAGAACGATCAAAAGTGCCGTGCAAGCAAAACACTTCAAGACAAATTTAAGTTCTTCCATGAGTTGATTCTCCCAGTTGCGGTAATACCTTTTTAATTGATTCTAAAACTTGTTCTTTGCTGAATGGTTTTGTGATGTAGTCGTCAAACCCAGAGTCATAAGCTTTTTGTACGAGAGCTTCCTGATCAATCGTAGAACAACCGATGATTTTTATTTCCGGATGAAGTTCCTTGATGACTTTAGCGGTTTCAATGCCGTTTCGAAGCGGCATCACCATATCTAAAAAAACCACATCAGGAAGAGTGGACTCCACAAGCGCCACGGCTTCATCACCATTGGCGGCTTCACCCACGCATGTGCCTCCAGCGGAAGTCACAATGTTCTTCACAAGTTCACGTAAAAAAGCGGCGTCGTCTACGACAGCAAAACGTATCTTCATCCGCTTCAGTATAAATTTTATGAGGACTTTTGATTAGTGGATTTTAGTGGCCCCAACGATAGCCTAGGGAGAACATGTATAGCGAGTTCGTCACGCTGACATTCGAAGGCGTTGTGCCTGTACTTGGGTCTGGCAAGTTGGCATTGCCATCAAAAACATTTCGTTCCGCACTCAAACCCAAATTCCAAATCATCTGACTTTCGCGTGTGAATTTCCATTCACCACCTAAATCAAGACCGATACGGATGCTCTCCTCAGAAGATCCGGAGTTGATCGCGGCTCCGGTTTCAGTTTCTGTGTGTTGCAAGCGTGGAAAGAAACTTCCGCCAACAACCCATGAATAATTTTGAGAGCTTGGAATACGCGCTTTTAAACCCACACCGAAACCTTGCGATTTCAGACGAGCACGAGACGTATTGTCGCTAGGCACATTCATTTTATTGTCACTGAGAAGAATAGAAAATTCGACAGAACTGGATTTACGAGACACGCCAAAGAACTTTCTAAAGTTCACACCAAGATCCACAAATTCATACTTTGCAGGGACACGTGAAGAGCCACCCACAGCATCCACGTCAGCTGCAAAAGAAAACATAATCTGCCCGCTCACACCAATAAGAGGTGTCAGCCATACATTTGTTTTAAATTTCAGAGCATTAAAGAAACTTTGGTAATCACGGTATGAATAGTTAGATTGAGAGTCATTGTACGCAACGACTGGCATCACATCCAACTCAACGCGGTTATTACGAATGTCATCGGGATGAATAGTCTCACGATAAAAATCATAGATCTTTTCCGCTTTGCTAGAGAAAAGACTTTCCGCCTGTTCACTGATTCCAGGTTCTTGGACATCCGAAGCAGCAGTTGCACCTGGACTAGACGTTTCTGTTTTCGCCTTCGCAGCTTCTTGTTCTGCTTTGGCTTCAAGAGCTTTTTTCTCGGCTTCTTTTTTCTCTGCTTCAATTTTAGCGAGTTCCGCTTCTTTGCGAGCTTTTTCTTCCGCTTCAAGTTCGCTGGCTTTTAAGGTGCGCACTTTCACGCCATCGCCGTCAGTCACCATAGGCGTAGCTTCACCTTCCGAGGCTGGACGACGAACTTTTTTGGCGCTCTTACGGACTTCGTAACGACCTGAAGAGAAACCTTCAAGACTTGTTTGCGCATGAGTTTGAAAACTCACGGTCAACAATCCAACAACAATGAAAAAAGAAAGAGAAGACTTCATAAGAAATATTTCGGCTCTCGGTCCGAATTACTTGACGCCAAATTGACGAGTTTTCAGAGGCAAGGCAGAATTATTTTATGAAATCATTTCTTCTTAGTTTTTTCTTCGTCGCGATTTGTGCTAGCCAGACCAATGCCCAGAACACTTACGTCAGTAATGCTGACCAAGATCTGGCTATTAAATCCATCGTTCTGGTTCCAACAACGGACAATGTCGGTGGAATTTATGCTCGCCCCGTTGAAGAAGAACTTCGCCAACTTCTTAACGAAGACAAGCAGTGGTCCTTGGCAAATTATCCTCAAGATCTAAAAATCAAATCTGAATTTTTAGATGAGCGTCCTGATGATGTTCAAAAGATTTTACAAGCAGCAAAAAGCGAAGCGGCTCTCACTTCCAAAATTTTACGTGGGCCTCGTGGTATCTCTGTCACGCTCACTCTTTTTGTAGGTCGTGAAGGTTTGCCGCTGTTGCAAGAGGCCCTTATAGACTACAAAGGCTTTGAAACGGCCGAAGTGCGTGCGCAGGTCAGAAAACTTTTTGAAAATATAAAATACCGCATGCCTTTTAGAGCCTCGATCCTGAGCCGTCGCGGTCAGCAAGTGACTCTGAATTTGGGAAGTGCTTATGGTCTAAAACCTGACAGCCGCGTTTCTGTTGTGCAAATCATCAAGGTCAATCGTCATCCCAAGCTTAATTTCATGATCAGCACTGAAAAAGAAGTTTTAGGACGAGTAAAACTTTTTAAAGTCGAACCGTATCTGAGCTTTGGTTATGTCGAAATGGAAAAGGAACCCGGCGTGATCGCCGTTGGTTCTAAAGTGATGCCTGACGAATTCGTAAAATACTCTGTGCCTGTGACAACTCCTTCAGGAAAGGTCTTGCAGGATATTTCCACGCGTCCTGATAAAGACGTCGCTTTCGGTGAAGAGCCGCAAGAGTGGCTCCCCACAATGCCTCCCCAATATGGAAAAATTGAATTGATGGCGGGCCTTTCTAACTACACACAAAACGCAAGTCTTGTCACTTCGGGTTCTGTGAGTGGCAGTACAAACCTGGCTCCAAACATCATGGTGCGTGGTGAGTTGTGGTTGAACCCTGAATGGTACATGGGCATCCAACTTCGTCAGGCTGTTTTTTCGATTGATAATGATCTTGCGGGATCGTCACCAAGCAAACTCAACATGGCAATGGGACAATACGGAGTGAATGTTGGATACAACTTCCTTTTAACAAACGATTACTTCGGTCCTAAGTTGCAAATCGGTGCTGGCTACCTCAATACGAATTTCACAATTGATGACAGCACGCCAACGGCTTTCACAACAATGAAGTACGGTGGCTTTGCACTCAGTATCGCGGGACAATTTCCGCTCTCTGAGGAAATTCCTGTGGATATCGGCGGAAAACTTGATTTCTTCTTGAATCCTTCATTGAGCGAAAACAAAACGAGCGGAAGTTCTTCGGATAATAAGATCAATTCATTTAGTTTCTTCGTCGATTACAAAATGAGGACGCGCTTTAAAATCCGCGGAGAGCTTTTGTTAGAAAACTACAACTCGGACTTTAGCGGCACGGGAACTCGCACGGAGTCCGCATCCAGTGTCAGCCACAAAATGACGACACTGATGGGCGGCGTTCAGTACTTGTTCTAAACAGGGGCCTTGCCTTTTTTGAAACGAAATCCCATCGCAAGCAGAGCATCGAGCCACTTCACCGGAAGATGCTTTGCTAAAAATGCCTGAAAGCAAATTCCTTTTCCAATGAGATAATAGGCTTTTGGATTTGGAGCATTCACAGCGTGCAAAACCTTATCTGTAACCCAAGACACAGGCACAGCTGACCTCGCAACATCTTCTACGGCTGATGTAAGCGCTTCAATCGCTGAGCCATAGATTTTCATTTGCTCACCTGAGATATGCTTTTTTAAATCCTGACTGTGCTCAATAGATTTTTCCCAAATCGGTGTTTGGATCGGACCTGGTTCGATCAAAATCACCTTCACACCCAAAGAGCGCATTTCACGGCGTAAAGAATCCGTGATCGCGCGCACGGCAAATTTACTAGAGCAATAGGGTGCAAGATAGGGTGTCGCAATACGCCCGCTAATCGAGCCGATATTCACAATACGCCCTTGTGTTTCGCGAAGACGCGGTAAAAATTTTTGCGTCATTGCCACAAGTCCCAAAACGTTCACATCAAAAAGATTTTTCCATTCAAGAGAAGGCAAAGACTCAATCGGCCCGCCAACTGCAACACCGGCATTATTTACCAGAATAAATTTCTTATCGGATTTTTGAGATGAGATCGTCTGCCATGCCGATTCAATATCGGCTGCAGAGGTCACATCAAGTTTAAGAACTTTTAAAAGTGTCGGATATTTTTCCTGAAGCGATTTCAGAGTTTCAGGTTTTCTGACTCCCGCCCAAACAGTGTCTCCTTTTTGCAGGAAAGATTCAGTCAGAGCATAACCAATTCCCGAAGAAGCGCCTGTGATTAAAACCTCATTCATAGAAAACTCCTCGTTTATTTCACCGTGACCCTTAGGCCATCACAAAGTTGCAAACCTCTGCGGCAAGATCCGTTAAGAACAATTCCCGGTCTTTCATTGTATCTACCACATTTGGTGGAAGCGTATTCATAAAAGAAAAATGACCCGCGCCCTCAATGATGCGAGTTTCAAGGCGGGTGTGAGGCGACAATTTTTCTTTCAAGATCTCAAGTTGTTGAGGTGGCGTAAAAGTGTCTAGTGATCCAGCCCAAGCCTGGATGGAGGCATGAACATTCTCTAACGACTTTGGAGCCTGAAAAAATCCCGTTGGCGGAGTGAAAAGCACAAGTTTTTTAATACGCTCATCGCGCGTAACTGGAAACTTCTGTCCTTCTTTCATCCACATTTCTCCACCCGCAAGAGCTAACAACAGAGTCGCTCCAATGGAGTGACCTATCCCGCTGATCGACAGATTGGATTCACCAACAATGTTGAGCGCACTTTGCAGAGAATTCACACGTGAACGAAGTTCATCCACACTGGGCCTTGGCGACGCAAGCCTTTCGAAATAGGGAGCAATGACTGTGCAGCCGCTTTCAGATAGCGCCTTTAGCAACGGAAGATGACGTTCGGGATTTCCTCCGCCACCGGCAGCAAAAAGAACTGCTTGTGAAGGAGAAGAGGCATTTAGTCGGAGAGCCTCGCAGGTCAAATTATTGATATTGAAGCTGATCTTTTCCATTGGAATCAGCGTATTCCGAATTCAATGGACGATCACCAACTATTTCAGAATAAAAAAAAGCGGAAGTCCGTTAGGAACTTCCGCTTCATACTAGCTACCTCAGTTGAGGGGCAGATTACATCATGCCGCCCATACCACCCATGCCGCCATGATCTGGCATTGCAGGAGCTGCAGTTTCTTTCTTAGGAGCTTCAGCGATCATTGTTTCAGTAGTAAGCATCAAAGACGCAACAGAAGCTGCGTTCGTTAATGCACAACGAACAACTTTAACTGGATCGATAACACCGTCTTTGATCAAGTCAGTGTATTCGTCAGAGTATGCGTTGAATCCCCAAGTAACAGATTTGTTTTGAAGGATACGATCCAAAACGATCGCGCCATCAAGACCTGCGTTTGCAGAGATTTGACGAATTGGCTCTTCGCAAGCACGTTTGATGATCATTGCGCCGAAAGCTTCTTCTTCAGAGTATTTAGTTTTATCAACTTTTTGAGAAGCGCGAAGCAAAGCAGTACCACCACCAGCTACGATACCTTCTTCAACAGCAGCGCGAGTCGCGTTCAAAGCGTCTTCTACGCGGTGTTTTTTCTCTTTCATTTCAACTTCTGAAGGAGCACCAACGTGGATAACAGCTACGCCGCCAGCCAATTTAGCCAAACGCTCTTTCAATTTTTCTTTGTCGTAGTCAGAAGTAGTTTCTTCGATTTGAGCTTTGATAGCAGAAACACGTGCAGTGATTTCAGCTTTTTTACCAGCGCCATCGATAACTGTTGTGTTGTCTTTGTCTACAACGATGCGTTTCGCAACACCAAGATCAGCAACAGTTGCTTGCTCTAGTTTGCGGCCGATGTCTTCAGAGATCACTTTCGCGCCAGTCAAGATCGCGATGTCTTCAAGCATAGCTTTACGACGGTCACCGAAGCCAGGAGCTTTAACAGCACAGATGTGAAGAGTGCCACGAAGTTTGTTCACAACTAGAGTTGCAAGTGCTTCGCCTTCAACGTCTTCAGCGATGATCAACAATTGACGACCTTGCTTAGCAACGCCTTCAAGGATACCGATCATGTCTTTCATTGAAGAGATTTTTTTGTCGTAAACAAGAACGTAAGCGTTCTCAAGAACTGCTTCCATTCTTTCTGCGTTAGTTACGAAGTATGGAGACAAGTAACCACGGTCGAATTGCATACCTTCAACAACAGTCACTTCCGTTTTTGCAGTTTTAGATTCTTCGATAGTGATAACGCCTTCACGACCTACTTTATCCATAGCGTCTGCAAGCATTTGACCGATTTCTTTGTCGTTGTTTGCAGAGATTGAACCAACTTGAGCAACTTCGTTAGAACCTTTAACAGGTTTAGACATTGCTTTAAGTTCGTCGATAACAGTTGCTACAGCTTTGTCGATACCGCGTTTGATGAACATTGGGTTGTGACCTGCAGAAACAAGTTTAGCACCTTCGCGGTAGATCGCTTGCGCTAGAACAGTTGCAGTTGTTGTACCGTCACCGGCTTCATCGTTAGTTTTGGAAGCAACTTCCTTAACCATCTGAGCGCCCATGTTTTCGAATTTGTTTTCCAATTCGATTTCTTTAGCAACAGTTACACCGTCTTTAGTGATAAGAGGAGAACCGAAAGACTTGTCGATAACAACGTTACGACCTTTAGGTCCCAAAGTTACTTTTACTGCGTTCGCAAGAGTGTTCACACCTTTCAAGATGTGCGCGCGAGCGTCTTCTGAGAATGTTAATACTTTAGACATAATTTACTCCGTTTTTAATTTATTAAAAGCTAAGCGCGTGCCGCTTGCGTGTTAGTTGAAAACACCCAAGATGTCTTCTTCGCGCATCATCAAATATTCTGCGCCTTCAAGTTTCAACTCAGTTCCCGCATATTTGCTAAAAAGAACTTTGTCGCCAACTTTAACTTCCAACGGAAGAACTTTTCCGTCTTCAGTGATACGACCTTTACCAGTCGCAATGATTTCACCTTTTTGTGGTTTTTCTTTTGCTGTGTCTGGGATGAAAAGTCCGCCAGCGGTTTTTTCTTCTTCCGCCATTCTGCGAACAAGGATTCTGTCGTGCAATGGACGAACGCCAATTTCACTCTTAGCCATAGTGTGCCTCCGTTTAGTTATATAACAACGAAGGTAATATGAAGGTGCCACTGAAAGAGTCAAGGTCGGGTGCCTTATTTTTCTTTAAGGCACAACTTAATGCGGCGAGTAAATGAGAATTTTCGAGGATTTATTAGAACAAAAATTTTATTTAATAGCGTCTTTACCAACGTTCGTAGCACTGACTGGAAGGTCCGCAGCGTGGGCTCCGAAAACAGAGTTTGCGTAAGCCGTCATAAGCTCTGCCACTTCCTCTGCGGAAAGCTTGCCTGCCACTTCATTAAAAGCAGACTTCTTGTCTTGAACTTTCGTCAAATAACCCACGAAATAGTCGGTCACAGAAAGATCTTTGGCGACATCCAAATCGTATTGTTCTTCACGCAACTGGCGCTCTAATCTTTCAACGGATTTATCTTGAGAGGAAACGGCCTCAACCGCCGCCTTATTCGCCATATTAGGATCTGTACCCAACGCCATTGTACGAGATGATTTCTTCGCCGCGATTTGGGCTTTCAGAGTAGAAACTTTGCCCTCAGCCAGTACGACTTGCTCAGTTTTCCATTCGCGATAGCTTTTCACCTGGGCTCCCGCTTTCATAGCAAAAGCGGTCATAGACCAAAAGGCGATAAGAGGTAAAAGTTTAAGAAAGCGCATGAGCTCCTCCAACAGACGTCCACAATTCCAGAAGGCCATATTACAAGGGTTGTGCCGCCTGCAAGATGACTCATTTGCAATATATGGGATCTGACGTATTCTCGAAGCCCAAACGTGTTACTTTGAGACAATTTTGGTTTTACACTTATGGGGTCCAACAATCCTTTCCCAAATTCGTCCGCTGACTAAGGCTGAGACGGTTTCTTCTCGTAAAAAGACGTTATTTTCCCTCTGGCGGGGCATGGCACTTGAAGTGTTTTTGAGTATGGGAAAACAAAAAGTCATCTCGGTACTTATCTTGATTTTAGGACTGAATGCTCGCGCGGACGTGGTTCTTACCATGGGCGGCGACGTGAACTTTAACCGCAATCGTCAGGTTGTCGATCCCAATGGAGTTCTTTACGGAGACACTCTTGCTCGCTGGAACTCTTTCACAAGTCAGTTAAAACCATTAATCAATGGCGATATCAACTTTGCAAATATTGAAACCGTCGTGTCTTCAACAAATGACCTTAAAGACGAAGACAAAAAGTTTGCGTTTAAGAGTCATCCCAATGCTGTTCGCCATTTGATCGAACTTGGATTTAATCTTTTTAACGTTTCTAACAATCACACTTATGACTACGGCCTTCCCGGCATGCAGCAAACAGTTTATGAAATGGATAAACTTAAAGCGGAATTTCCGCAGATGGTTTACGACGGCGTGGGTTTGCGAAAGCAAGTTCTAGAGCCAAAAGTTTTTGACGTGAATGGAATTCGTTTTGCCTTTGCCTCTATGTCAATTGGTGAGCCGCGCTTCCGCGCCACCAATGAAAACGTAGGTATGCTTCTTATCCGTGACGACAGAGATTATAAAGAACTCGTCACAGCTTTTGCTCGCACGAAAGCTGATTATAAAATTCTTTCGATTCATTTTGGTATCGAAGGAAAACCGACTCTTGAAGACGGACAGAAATCCCGCTTCGAATACGCCATTCAATACGGCGGAGTGAATCTTATCATCGGTCATCACCCGCATGTGATTCGTCCCATTGAAAAATGGGGCGACCGTTTGATTTATTATAGTCTTGGAAATTATTTGATGGTGGGCTCTGCCGACATCACAAAAAAATCAGATCCAAATACGGATTGGGGCATGTTCTCTCGTTTGTATTTAGAAAGAGATCCTTCAACAGGTAAAGTGAAAGTCGACGCCGTTGAAGTGATTCCTTTAACGAACACGCACAATCGCACAGCTCCAATGCCTGCGGATAAAGCTGCCGCACGTATCGGAAATCTCAATCAACTTTCAGCGATGCAACTGCAAAACTATGCGATGCGCTTGCAGCTTGATCCATTTACAGGTCGCGGGATTTTCTGTGACAGCCAGATGACTTCGATTCGCGCAAAAACAATGTGTGCGGGTCAGTTCTCAAAATAAAAATATTTAACGGGAGCATTATAAAAAGCATGCTTCAAAAATTTGGAAATCCATATCAAAGGCTAAGCTTAGTCTAGTCTAGCTTGTTAGTCCTGTACCATAGGTTAGTGTCCCGTATGCTAATAATAAGCGGGAGATTCTCATCTTATGATTAACATTGAGTCGCTAATCCATAAGCACAAAAAAACAATTCATGCCAAAATTCAGTCTAAATTGCCCAGCATTCGCAGCGAAGAGGATCTTCGTATAGCATTTGTAAAAAGCCTAGATTCATTTTGTGAAGCCTGTGAATTAGATTTTGATGGCAATCATGAAGTGCCTTTGGGTAAGGGAAGAATTGACTCAGTATACAGCTATGTCTTTATTGAATTTAAAAAACCTGGACGGATTGGTGATTCTCTGCAATCTGCTGGATCAAAAGAAGTCGTAAAACAAATTAAGGACCGTTTTAATGCACTAGCATCCGAACAAAAAGAAGCAAAAGTTAAACGTTACTTTGCAGTCGGCACGGACGGAAAATCATACATCTTTGCAAGATATAAAAATGGCGATGTGGAGGTCGGTGATCCGATCTCTCATTCAGAATTTGCAATTGAAACCGTTCTTAGAAAAATATCCTCATGTGGCAACGGTGGCAGAGCACTCACAAGTGAAAATCTTGCATCAGATTTTTCTATTGAAAACAATGACATCGTTAACTCAATAAAATCGTTTTACTACACTGCTTTAAATAGCAAGCACCCAAAAACAGTGACTTTTATTCAACAATGGATGCTTCATTTTAGCGAAGTCTGCGGATACGACATTGAAAAACCCGGAGAAGGCATTCGAGAACTCTGCCAATCTATTACCGGCAATAATAAACGTCCAGAGTTAATTTTATTTGCTCTGCATACTTACTACTCGATATTTATTAAACTATTGGCCGCCGAAATACTTCACTATCTTCACAATATGGGTTCTTTTTTAACCCAGGACGTAGAAGCCTCAAAAAAACATCTTCGTGACAAGATCCACCTTTTAGAGAGGGGTGCTATTTTTAAGGAAATAGGCATTAAAAACCTATTGGAAGGAGATTTGTTTAGTTGGTATGTCGATGATTGGAACGATGACATTTCAGAGTCTGTTAGAGGTTTAGTAAAAAAGCTTAACCGCTACGAGATGGCGTCCATCGGGGTTGATTTTGCATCCGCAAACGATTTATTAAAGGACCTTTATGAAAAGTTAATTCCCAAATATGTTCGACACTCAAGTGGCGAGTATTACACTCCAGACTGGCTAGCTGAACATGTAATTGCAGAATCAGGATTTACAGGAGAGGCAGGAAAAAGGTTACTTGATCCTTCTTGCGGATCGGGAACATTTTTAGTTGAAGCTATTAATCGCAAAATTCAGAATCAAAAACAAACTAATGATGTCGAAGCCGCCAGAGAAATATTGTCCTCAGTTGTCGGTTTCGATCTGAATCCGATCGCAGTTATTTCTGCTCGTGTAAACTACTTAATAGCAATATTTCCGTATCTCAGAGATAAAAACATGGAAATTGAAATTCCGATCTATTTGACGGATTCCATTCTAACCCCCTGTTACAAAGAAATTCGTGAGCTTACCCATATATTAAGATTTCAAACAGCAGCAGGAGATTTTTTCATCCCAAAAGAGATTATAAAAAAAGACATCATGCCTGTCTTCTGCGAACAGTTGGAGGAGGCAGTTAAAGCCAAGTTATCTAATATTGATTTGTGGAAGGTCTTAAGTAAAAAGTTTGATTTAAGTGACCATTTGAAATCTGACTATCTCGATTTGTATCAGAAGCTTTTAACTCTAGATAAAGAACGTAGGAATGGGGTTTGGGCGCGAATAATAAAAAATATGTTTGCCCCGGTTCTTAATGGAAAATTTGATTTCGTTTGTGGCAATCCCCCGTGGGTAAGATGGGGTTACTTACCCGATGCCTATCGAGATGCCACAAAACATATCTGGGAAGACTATGGCCTGTTTAGTCTGTCTGGCAAACAAGCACAGCTTTCAGGGGGTGAAAAAGACATTAGCCAATTATTCTCATACGTCTGTATCGACCATTATTTAAAAGATGGAGGTATCTTGGCGTTTCTCATTACTCAAAGCGTATTCCGAGCAAAAGGACAAGCCGACGGCTTTAGAAGATTTCAGCTTGGAGATAGAGAATATTTTAGAGTTCGACAAATCGATGATCTTGTAGAAATCAAGCCTTTTGATGGCGTTGGTAATAAGACAGTTTTTTTTGTGGCAGAAAAGGGTTCTAAAACAAAATATCCAGTTTCATATAATCAATGGTCAAAAAAGAAAAATGTTAAATATGACGTACATTCCTCTCTCAAGCATGTTCTGAACTGCGTTCAAGTTAAAAACTTACAGGCGCAACCTGGTGGAAAGAAAGAAGCATCTTTTCTTCAAGTTAGCTCCAAAGCCGGTTCAACCACGTTGAAATGTCTCCACGGTTCATCTTCATACAAACCTTTAAGAGGAGCGGGAACCGACCCATACGCAGTTTACCAGTTTGAAAGCATTCAGAAAGCAGGCGATGGATACTTGATTAAAAACCGCTCCAAAGGCGCTAAGAAAAAGGCAAAAACCGTCCAAAAAAATATTGAGGGCACTTTCATTTACCCTTTTATTGAAGGAAGCGACATTGAAACCGGATATATTTCGGGCAATTCCTACGGTCTTATGGTCCAGGATATAAATACTAGAATGGCTGTTGAAAAAGTGGAGATTGCGGCAAAATCACCAAAAACACTTTCATATTTATGTGATTTTGAGAATATCCTTAAATCCCGAAAATCTAAATTCGTTAAACAGTTGATGAGTAGAAGTGAATTCTACTCGATGTACGGAATTTCAAAAGAAACAATTTCTGATTGGAAGGTCGTTTGGAGACGGATGGGCGACACATTTAAGTGTGCGATTCTCGGACCATGTTCAGACAAAATTACCAAGAAAAAGAAATGGATTCCTACCGATACTGTTGCATTTCTTGCACTTAGAGGCCCGAAAGAAGCGCTTTATACATGGGCTATACTAACTTCTAGTATATTCCGCTGGTATTTAAACTCCGTTTCAACACCGGGTCGAGGATACGCTCCACCGAGCGTAGTTGGACAATTTAACTTAGGAGCATTCAAGTCTGGCGACAGAACGCATAGAAATGTTGTTCGTTCTGCGGTTAAGTTCCTAAAATTGCTGTATTCGGCAAAAAATAAGAGCGATTGGGAAAAGGTCCAACATGCATTCAATAACTTAGAGCTATGCGTTGGAGAGGTTTACGGTATTTCAATTGATCAGCTGGAGAAAATGAAGCAAGAACTACCTGAAAAAGAGCGCAAAGAAATTACTTTTATTGGCAGAAATGACAGGATTACTCCATCTGAAAATATAAGCTTCGTTGCTCAACTTTCCAAGGCGGTTTAATGGACAATATTCTACATTTTAATAAACCAAAAAAACTTGGTAGCTCTAAATTAGGAAAAGTTAAATGGTGGAACGACGCCCGTAGAATGGGTTTTGTCATTGCCGACGGGGAAGAGTTCCTAATCACAGATAAAAATCCTGAAATCCTTCCGCACTTAAAAGAAGGTGTCGATATCAGATTCGTGCCCTATGAAACCGTAAGAGGGTTGGAGGCGCGTGATTTGGAATTGCCTCAAATCACCATCTAAAAAGGACCCATGCTATTGAGTGGTCCCACAGAAAAATAAAAAAGCCAAGCTTATCAGCCTGGCTTTCTTAATCACATTTATTTAGAAAATAAATGGCTCAGAAGGAGGGACTCGAACCCCCGACCCAGCGGTTAACAGCCGCTTGCTCTACCGACTGAGCTACTTCTGAACTCGGTGAAAAGCTAAATTAGGGCCTCTGCCCCCATTTTGTCAAACAGAATAATCTTAAGGAACTGCAAGCCTTTCCAGAACTTTAACCAGCCCCGGCGATGAAAAAGGCATTCCCTGAACCCGAAAAATAGGGGATTGGACGGCTTTTTCCAGTGACACGGGATTTCCTGCGCCCGGATATGCCTTCATCTTAAGCTTATAAACCAGAGTCTCCGCCGGGTCTTGGGTAAATCCCCCGATCATCAGCTCACAAACCGCAGAAAGATCCTGTTTGGAAGTCAGAGTTTTTAAAACCTCCCCCGTTTCGGAAAAGATTTCGACCTTTGCGGTATCGCCGGGACACCAATTTAAGAGACGCTGATCGCCGCCCAAAAGCAACCCGACAACGCTATTGGGATCACCCGCCTGAGTTTGAATTTTGGGCGATTGCAAAGCCTTAATCCCGTAAATCACGACAACAAGAGCTAACAACAACATTGAGACTTTTAAAATCAGACCTAGCTTCATGTTATTTACATTAGTGCAAAGCTTCGATGAAAGTCCAGAGATGGATCGTGAACTAGTCTCGGGACCTTACTAAATTTTTCCGAAACGACCTCCATGAAAACAGAACGCATCAGTCTGCTTATTGGGATTGTCATCTCGGGTCTTCTTACGTGCCTGGCGCTCGTCTATTTTTCCTATAAAGAAACGCCGACCATTCAACGCGCTTACAGTCCTTTTTTAGAAACGCTGGAGGTTCTGGATTTCCGTTTCAACGATTTAAAACACAAATTTAAATCCGCAGAAACATCCAATGCTCCTGTCGCAATGATTGCATTTGATGATGATGCCGTTCGAGAAATCGGTCGCTGGCCGTGGAGCCGTGACCAAATGGCAGAGCTTACAGACAAGTTAGTCAATCTTGGCGCGAAGTCTGTGGGTTTCGATGCGATTTTTTCTGAACCCGAAAAAGCAAATCCTGGAGCTGACTTAAAATTTGGCCAAGTGGTTGAGAAAAATCCAGATAAAATTATTTTGGGTGTCTTTAGTGATAACAAATTTGATTTTAAACCTTATCAAGATCTGTGTGTCGCCGAAGCTTTCTTAAAAACGGGTGGAGATCAGGTCGTGAAACTCAACCCTGGTTTCACCATGGACGAATCCACCAATGCAATTGATGAATTAAATTGGGGACCGCTGTTTGAAACTTTGTTTGCGAATATTCAACACAAAGAGGAAAGCGACGTCCTTCAACATCTAGGAAAAAATTCTTTGGCAGAGTTGACACCTTACCAACAGAATTTCATGAATTCCAGAAAATCACAGTCTTTGTTTGAATACTGCAACAAGTGGCTTACAAAGGAAGACGTTTTTTTGTCGCCCGATATTGTGAACAACGTTGCGCCTCTCTATTTAGGAGTGGCGAAAGAATCTAAAGAACTAAAAGACCTTAACTTTGAACAGCTCACAACCAAAATCAAATCCTCCTTCCAACCTCACCCCATTCCTCAGTATGGTGAGTGGACTCCGAATATTCCGGAAATCCAAAAACCTGCCGCTTTCACAGCGAGTTTTATCGCGGAACTGGATGCCGATGGATATGTCCGCCGTTATCCTTTATTTTTCCGTTCAGGGAATAAGCTAGGCTCTAGCTTTATTCCGTCGCTCGCCCTGCAAAGTTACCTGCTGTCAGGTCCCTATCGCGCAGAAATTAAAATGAAGACTTCATCGACCGGCACAAAATCCATTGATGAGTTCAACATTTACGATACATCGACGGATCCTGAGAAAAAAGTTGTGACTTACCCTGTGGATAAGTCTGGGCAAATGTTGATTAACTATTATGGTCGCCAGATGTCTTTCCCTTATGTTTCAGCCAAAGAACTTTTCAACGACCGTCCTACGGTGCGCGTTCGCCGCAATGTTGTCGATGCGAAGACAAAACAAATTGAGATCACGGAGAAAGAATATGACAAGGCTGAATTCTTTAAAGGTCGCAGTGTTCTTGTAGGTGCCACAGCCGTAGGTCTTTACGATTTACGTAATACACCTGTTGAAGCAAACTACCCCGGCCCCGAGTTGCATTTAACGATGCTTGCAAACTTGCTTGAGAAAAACTTCCTAAAACAGTGGCCTCTAGAGTCAAAGGCCATGCCTTGGATTATTTTTGTTGTGGGTATCACGCTCAGTATCGCTTGGGCGTGGATGGGCTCATTGTCATCCATGATTTTATTCTTATTGGCCGTCATCGCATTTCTTAGTTTTGATGTTTGGCTCTTTATTAAAGAGCAGACACTGGTTCACTCGTTTTTATTTTACTTCACTGTCTTTTCAGCTTTCTTTGCGATTCAGATTTTTAAATACTTTACGGAAGAAAAGAAAAAGCGGGAGCTTAAATCCACATTCTCAAAATACGTTTCGCCAGCAGTCGTTGATGAACTTCTTAAAGATGCCGCCAACTTAAAACTTGGTGGTCGTCGTGAAAGAATGACAGCTTTTTTCTCTGACGTTCGCGGATTTACGACGATTTCTGAGAAACTCACTCCTGAAGAATTATCCCGCGTTTTGAATTTGTATCTTACGCCGATGACAGACATCGTGTTTAAGAATAGCGGCACCCTTGATAAGTATATGGGTGACGCCATCATGGCTTTCTTTGGCGCACCAGTGAAGGATAAAAATCACGCAGCTCACGCCTGCCGTTGTGCTTTAGAAAGTTTAGACAAGCTTAAAGAGTTGCAAAAAACTTTTGCCGAAAAAAATCTCCCGATGATTGATATTGGAATCGGTATTAACACGGGCGACATGAGCGTGGGCAACATGGGCTCTAATATCGTGCAAAACTACACGATCATGGGTGACTCTGTAAACTTAGCCTCGCGTCTTGAAGGTATTAACAAAGAATACGGCACAAGAATTGTTATCAGCGAATTCACTTACGCTGAAGTTAAAAATAGTTTCAGCGCCAGAGAAATTGACCGCGTGCGGGTCAAAGGAAAACTAGAACCCGTGCGCATTTATGAATTGCTCTGTGAAGGAAAACTTAAAGGCGAAATGGCTGAGCAAATCCAATTGTTCAGCGAAGGCTTCGAACTTTATCAAGCCAAGAAGTTTTCTGAAGCCTTAGAAATATTTAATAAAACAAAGTCGATGTCTCAAAATGATCCCGTATCAGAACTCTACGTTGAAAGATGCCAGGACTATCTTGAGTCACCTCCGCCCTTAGACTGGGACGGAGTCTACGTTATGAAAACCAAGTAAACTCGCGTGTTAAAAAAACTTGAGAATGCTTTTACTGTGAGAAATTTTATGCCGACAAGTAAGTATATGAAAAATCGCGTTTTGCTGACTGTAGCTCTTTTTACGGTGATGGGTTGTGATCGTTTAAAATTAGACGAGCAAACTAAAATCCAAATTAAACTTCCTGGCTCAGCTTCAAGCTTAAGTTCCAAGGTAGAGAATTCAACTTCTTCCTTAAATACTGCGCGTCCGGCGCCCACAGGAATGACGGGCGACCGTCCCATCAATTGTTATCTGATCGCAGCTAGTGGACCCGAACCTGAACTGCAAAGAAATATTTGTCAGCGCAAAGATGGTACAACTACTTTCGCTCCAAGAAAGATCGGCCCTTGGGTGGGAGCTGCTCCCGCTGGAAGTGCGATTGGCATTGACGTTCCTTCTGGAAAAGACCGCGTGATTTTTGTTGTTGGCTTTCATGCGACAACTGCGACAGCGTGCCGCGATTTTAAGGCCAATGGTTTTCCTCTTGATTCAGAAATGTCTTATCCCTACATCGTAGGAGAAGCAGGCAATCTAGAATTGAAACCCGGCGAAGTGAAAGATCTTCCTTTGAACGTTTCTTTCAACGAAGCCAATCGTTTTGACGGTTGTGATGGTCCGGATTTTCCCGATGATCACAATGGCTCTGGATCAGCGCCAACAAAAATTGAAATTACCAAAGAGTGGTTTCCGACTGGAAAGTTCGTGGCAGACAGTTGTCAATCCGTAGACCTTGTCCTTAAAGACAATGAAGGCCGCCATGCTGTTTTCCCGGTTGCGATTGAAGTGACTCCGCAGATTACAATATCCGCAGCTGCACAGTCGGTTTATTCTAACTATCAAGATTGCCAAGCTTCTGTGAATCCAATGTCCAAGGTGACGATTCCGCCATTCACCGATCGTATGCAGGTCGTCTTTAGAACTCCGTATGATCCTCAAGCTGTTAACATCGCTCTTAACAGTATCATTGCACCAAACGGTTTAACCATTGTCGGCGCAGGCGCTTATCAAAGTTTTGCTTCTTCATCTAACACGTTTGATCTTGTGGGTCCGTGGAGTGTTCTTCCCGATGTTTGTTATCCCTTCAACTTAAATCTTAGACAAATGTCCGGGAGTCCTGGCTCTAACTATAGCGGAATGACCGTCAACGTAAGTGGTGCGGCGGGTGTATCTCTTTATTCAACATTGGCGACGTGCCAAACAAGTACGACTCCATCGACATCTTTTGTTTTTCCTTCTTATACGGCGTCATTGCCCATTTACCTAAAAATGAGTTCCGCGCTTTCTGCTGACGTCGCGTTGACGTTCACAGATGCAGCGTCGACATATGTAGCAGCCACTCAGTTTGTGCGAAAAGGATATGGTACAAATGTTCCTGCGGGAGTTGAGATCCGCGGCTTTAATCAGTTGGGTAGCATCAACTACTGCGCAGACCAACCTCATGAGGTCTTCTTAGTAAATAGTTACCACACACCGGTTGTTCCGACTGCCGCCACAAACGTGAATGTCAGCGGAAATCTTTTAGGTCTTTATGCCAATCCGGGAGATTGCTCGTACCCTCAGAATCCGATCAACAACGTCAGCATTCCTGCGGGCGGTTACAGTGCTCAGTTCTATATCCGCGCTACGGCGTTTGGAAATGGCGACATCGCTGCGACAGTGACAGGATTTCCGACGAACTACTATCCGATTAAAATCGATGGACCTAGCTCTTGGAATCTCTCTAGATTGGACGCTTCGGCGCCGGTTGCAAACAACACGTGCATTCCTTTAAAGGCGAAGCTTATGAACTTTTCTGGAACTGACGCTTATAACAGCTATCGACCTTTTACTCCGAATGTGTCGGGAATTCCGGGTCCTTCAACATACAACTTCTATAGCGACTCTGGATGCACTTCTCAAGCCTCGTACCTTGAGACTCCTCCTTCCGGAATCGCTGAGCGTATTTTTTATCTAAAGGTTAATAACCTTGCCGGAGCGGATCTCACTTTCTCCGTGAATGTCACTTCTGGTGACGCAAGTCCCTCACAGACAATTCCGATCACGGTTCAGTATTAAAAACAAAACCCACCGTTTCCGGTGGGTTTTTTCTTTTTTATTTATCCATGATACTTAAGGTGTAAGTGAAAAGTCCCATCACCATGAGCTTATTATATTTATAAAGCTCCACCTCTGAATTTGCCGTCGTATACTGAAGCGTCGTCGTCAGATTCCATCGTTTCGTAAGTTCCTTGGTAAGAATTCCCGTCAAAGCAAAAGTCGTATCCGTGCGCGTGGTGGAAGCCTCTCCATAATTTTGGCTGCCATAATCCAAACGAACGCTGCTATTGCTTCTCCAGAATGTTGGAAAGCTATAGGCCACACCCAAACCTATGCGCTTGTAGCGATAGTTCTTACCTTCTGTGTTATTCACAAGATAACTTACGTCCGTCGAAATACTTTTTTCTCCTTTAAGATCTAAAAGTTTCGTCGGTGTGATTGTGATACCGTATTTGGTGCCCGTTTGATCGTCATCGGAGGTACTTATATCCAGATACGATTTGTCTGAGAAAAATTCCAACTTCCCAGATAAATAAAGATCTCTTTTAATTGGAGTTGCCAGCGTCGTTGTCAGGCCCGTCGATCTTATAATTTCCGTTCGAGTTCCACCTGTGGGACTCATGTAAAGAGACTTTAGCGTCGGCAACAACTCCCAATTGAGCGAACGATCCTTCATCGCAAATTCCTTATGAAAAGGAACTGTGAATGCGAACTCCAAAGGGTCCGCCGTTTGTAAAACCGCATCGCCTTGGAATTTTGTGTTTGTACTATAATAATCCGAGACAGCCAGTTGAGTGCCCAAATCCGATGTCGGAGTTCGGTACCACACTCCCAAGGCACTTGCTCCATAATTCACACGGTAAGCTTGAACATCGGTCGCGATATTGTTTACTGCAAGATTCAAAACGTTTTGGTCATAAACAGGCCCGATAAAGAACGAAAAACGATAGCGTTCGTTTTTGCTCGCATAAAAGTTTTCCATGCGATCAATCTGCTCAAGCATATCGTCGGCTGCTTTATCAAGCTGCGGATCTTTGGAGTTATCAAGCACATACTCCATGTTCTTACGGGCATCAGGATATTTCTGTTTCTGGTATTCAATAGTTCCCGCAAAGAAAGCCGCTGCCGGACTGATGGTCGGATCATTTTCGTCACGAACTTCGCCTAATTTTTTTAGGGCCTTATCATAGTCTTTAAGCTTTAAGTGATTAAGTGCAACAAAGTAGTCCCTTTCTGTTGTTTGCTCAGAAGAAACTTCTGCAATCGAAAGAGTTGCTAAGGATTTGTTGTAATCGTCGGTCTTATAAAGAGCCACGCCATAACGATAAAGGTAAGAATCATTTTCGGGATCAAGTTCAGAGGCTTCCGAATAAAGTTTTTCAGCACCCTTATAATCTTGATTTTGATAGAGTGTGTCTGCCTGTTGAACCAAATCAAGGGCCTTTTGTTTTTTCTTCTGCTTTTCTGCAATCGAAAGTTTTTCTTGCTCTGCTAAAAGTTCGGCTCTCTTCTTTGCCTGCTGTTCCTCGATACTGATTTGCGCTTGTTCTTGCACGCGAATTTGTTCACGCACTTGTTTTTGCATCTGCGCCACTTTTTCAGGAGAATACACTTCAGCTTTATTCGAAGTGGCTGTCGCTACTTGAGCCGCTTTGGCACGGGCTTCCGTATCTTTAGCTACGAACTTCGCCATTTCATCAGCCGAGCCAAAAAGAAATATTTTTTGAACGTTCGTTTCTGTCGCGGCATAAGCATAATAAGGATTTCTATCTGGGCCATAAAATTCTAAAGTTCTTGGTGCCGTATCACCTTTAAAAAACTGGATGATAAAAAAGCCATCCCACACTTGCGTATTGGCTTTTTGTTTTCTTACGGAAATCTGTGCGATCTTTTTTGAATCCGCATCACGCACCCGAACAGGACGAATATCCCCTTTGCCTTTGGAGTCGTGAAGTTCAATAACAATTGCTTGTGACTGCGAAATCTTTGTATCTAAGGCAAAGGTCGGCAAGCTTGAGAATGTACAAAGCAGAAGAATCAGCGCTGTTCTCATAGTGGTGGTTTTTCTTGGTTCGTGTTGTTAGTTAGTTGCCAACGGGTTGCGGTCTTACGATGACTTTCGTCTTCGGTTCGAAACGCTGTGGTGGTGGCGTAGGACCTGTCACAACATTCGGACGTGTCGTAGGTATAAGCTGCGGTGGAGCTTCTGGAGCATTGTTCACGCTTGTATCTCCCGCCGTTACTAGCGAGGGAGCACCCACACCACTTGCTATCTCACGATTCGCATCACCTTTAGATACGGATGCTGTATCCGCATCCATTTTCTTTAGCTCTTCTTTTGACATCGACTTCGGAGCTTCTGGAGCAGCATTTGGTGCAGCACTCGTCGCTTCACCTTTTCTCACTACGACCGCCGATCCAACTATCTGGCCTCGTGAATTCACAGAAGCCAAAGTCACGGCTCCTTTAAACGTCACAATCGAAGTCATTTGTGTCGAAGGGTTATATCCGGCTAAGAATTGAGTCCCACGGACACCGGCAACAGCTGTCGGAGTTTTAATAAGGAACTTACTTTTTTCTCCATCATATGTCTGCTCAACGTTGTTCCGAACTTTTCCTTCAAGAAGATTTAACTCCACATTCTTTTTCCCAGAGGCCGCATCATTTTCGTATTTGGCGATCTGGATTTTTGTTTCGGGATTCACGTTGATAACGTTACGGTCTGACATCACGATTTTGGCGCGGGAGTCGGCGGCTGTAATCACCGTGTCGCCTTCATAAACCTTCACACCCACTTTGGCGTCGGAGGTTCCGGCTTTAGCGTTTTGAACTTTCACGCTGCCTTTGGTGACCATAAAGACACCGTACATTTGCTCTGCAAAAGCGGAAGTTTGATAAAGGAAAAGACTGAGCCCTAAGACACACCACGACAAATACTGCTTTTTCATTGAATTGCACCCTCAGTCCTTAGGATACGCGAGTTCTTTTCGGCTTAAAATTGATCCGTGCGGGGTGATTTATTTTTAGACTCTAGACTGGGAAAAACAAACGGGACTTAGTTAACTTGTAATGTTCTAAAAATGGAGCGGAGTATAAAGAGACTACTATAAGAATATGAGGGGAAAAAATGGTGCACTCGAGAGGATTCGAACCTCTGACCACTTGATTCGTAGTCAAGTACTCTATCCAGCTGAGCTACGAGTGCACTGTGAAAGAGAAGTATTGATAGACTGCGGCCACCAAAAAATCAAGCATTCTTGATAAAATTGCAAAAAGAAGACGGTCAATTCCTTGATTATGGGTCCCGGGTATGGCACTTTGAACCTCTAGTCGCTTATAACGACCGCGGGAAGGTGGGTGAGTGGCTGAAACCAAGCGTTTGCTAAACGCTCGTACACTCAAAAGGTGTACCGCGGGTTCAAATCCCGCCCTTTCCGCCATTTATTGACTTCATAAGCTCGTCCTTTACGATTAAAGGATGCCTCTTTCGCGGATGAAGTTTTCTCATAAGATATTTCTTTCAATTTTCGGGACCGCGACAGCTTCGGCCATTATAACGTGTCTTATTCTTAGTGGAATTTTGTCCAAAACCCGTTCCGAAGATTTTAAAGAGTCCTACGTCGATCACATGAATCTTTTGGCGCAGACTTTAGAAAACATCGAAGACTCGGAATCTCAAATCGCTTTGAACGCTGCTGAAGTTTTAAAGCTCCAAGATCAAAGAGGCGAATTAAAAAACAAAGACCTTGATGAATTGGCTATTTCTCTCGGGATCAACGACATCAATATCTATAATCAAAAAAGTATCGAGGCTTTTCCCGATTTCGACACTTCAAAATCCACAAGTTTTCAAAGCTCTCTCGTCAAAGATGCAAACTCCAACGTCGGACAACACACTCTTTTAGCAAGTGCTGATGGCAAACGCATCATTGAGACAATTATTTACTTCGATGATGCCACACGGTTGTTGCGCGAAATGATTCAACACGATGCTGATAATCTTTCCGTAGAACTTGTCGGCACCAACGATGAAAGCCTGGGTCGAATTCACCGCGAAGGTTACAACGATACTTTAGATCTTCAGCAAGTTTTAAAAATGTCTGATGGTGCGCACATTGAGCAAGGGCGAATGCTTGTTCTGACTTCGCTAAAAGGTCACAGCAAACAAAACTATCGCCTGGTTGCAACCATTTCGACAAAAACTTTAGATACGGAAATTAAAAAGATACGCACGATACTTTTTGGTGTCGCCATTATATTGATACTACTTTCTTTGTGGTTGTCTCGTGTCCTTACTAAAACACTGCTAAGAAAAATCGACGCTATCTTTAAGACTCTGCAAAAGATCACGAAGACTCAAGACTACTCACAACGGGTGCCCAGCTCTGAAGAAGAATCTCGCGATGAACTAAATGAGTTGGGAAAAAATCTCAACCAAATGCTGAGTACCTTGCAGTCGCACCAAACTCAGTTGATCGAGGCCGAAAGAGATAAAGCCCGCAGTCAAATAGCCGCGCAAGTTGCCCATGATATCCGTAGTCCGCTAATGAGCATGAATATGGCTCTAAGCCAAATAGAGACGGCACAGTTAGAGCCCTTAGCCATTTTAAAAAGTGCCGTTGCAAGGGTTGCCGGCATTGTCCAAAAACTTTCCTCTAGTATTTCTAAGCAAGAAGACGTTTCTGAAGTTGAAGCACCCAAGCTCACCTTGATTGAACCCTTAATCACTTCTGTTTTTAATGAGCACAGCGTTCGCAAGCAAGCCCATCAATCGCTTCTGCTGCAAGGTCTTAGTTCCACTCCGCAGATTTGGAGTGTCGTTCAAGTCAATGAATTGCAGTCCGCGGTTTCAAATCTTATCAACAACGCTTTTGAGGCTGGTGCGAGTGAAGTTATTCTTTCGCTTTCCTCAAGCCCAAAAGAGTGGATCTTCGAAATCAAAGACAACGGCAATGGTATTCCCGCGGATATTTTAGGAAGAATTTTTGAGCGTAGTTTTACTCACGGAAAAAAGACGGGTTCGGGCCTTGGACTTTTCCAAGCCAAAGCCGCGATCGAATGGAGTGGCGGAACTTTAGATGTTTCAACGGTTGAAGGCTCAGGAACTACATTCACATTACGTATGCCGCGGGAAAAAAAGCCAGCATGGGCTCCAGCTTCTATTGAACTTGAAATCGATCAGTCTCTTGTTTTTGTGGATGATGACAAGAACGTCCTTAATGCTTGGCGAGAGAAAGCCTTGAGCATCGGACTTAAAAATACTTCTTTCTTTTCCACAACAATAGAACTTCAAAATGCTTTTCCGTTGAAGTCGTGGCCAGAAAAAGCTCTGTTGGTGATTGATCAGAATCTAAGTGAAAACAAAAAAGGTCTAGAGATCCTTGGTGAACTCGGTATTGGCAAAAGAGCTTATCTTTGTACATCAGACTTTGACGAAAAATGGATTCAAGATCAGATTAAAAAACTAAATGGACATCTCATTCCAAAACCGTGGATCACACAGTTTGAAATAAAAGTGAGGACGAACTAATGCGTATTCTAATTGTTGATGATGAAACTCTTGTTCGCAAAACAATGCAGTCTCAAATTCCTGCCCCTCACGTGGTGTCCCTGGCCGATTCCTTAGATGAAGCTTTGGACGTGCTTGATAAACAGCTTATTGACCTTGTTTTCACCGATCTATCCTTAGATGAATCCGAAGACCGCGCGGGTTTACAGCTCATTCAAGAGATTTCAAAAAACTATCCTTCGACAGTCGTTGTTGCAATGACAGGCCACGATGAGGCACATCTCGTTGAAGCCTGCATGAAAGCCGGAGCTGTTGATTACTTGGTGAAACCTTTCGACACAAAAACTTTAACTCAAGTTTTACGTAAAGCTCCTGTTCTGCATCGCCTGCTAAGAAAGAATCAAACTTTAAAACATCAGGCTGGCTCTAAGCTTGTTACTCACATAAATCTTTATACGAAGTCGCCAGCGTTCAAAGCTGTGATTGAAACAGCCAAAAAAATTCGCGGCTCTGGACAATCCGTTCTTATTCGTGGCGAAAGCGGCTCCGGCAAAGAGGTCATGGCTCAATATTTATGGAGTCTTGAAAACGATGACTCTCGTCCATTTATTGCTGTCAACTGCGGAGCTATCCCGTCTCACTTAGCAGAATCAGAACTTTTTGGTCACAAAAAAGGGGCCTTCACGGGTGCGACGGAAAACCGCGCCGGAAAGTTTGAAAGTGCTGATGGCGGGGATCTTTTCTTAGATGAGCTTGCAACCCTCAGCATGGATTTGCAGGTCAAACTTCTGCGAGCGCTCAGCAGTGGTGACATCTATCCCGTCGGTCAAGATATCGGAAGAAAAGTGAACTGCCGAACTATTGCAGCGACGAACGAAAATCTTGAAGAGCTCATCAAAGAAAAGAAGTTCCGCGAAGACTTGTTTTTTAGAATTAAAAAATTCACAGTAACACTCCCCGCACTTCGCGAACGTAAAGAAGATATTTTAGATTTAGCCCACGAATTTTTAAGAAGTGGTAACTACCGTGAAAAGTCTTTCAGTCCTAAAGCCGAAGAGTTGCTACTAACCTATTCTTGGCCGGGGAATATCCGTGAGTTGAAATCCGCCATTGAAGTCGCCTGCGTTTTAGTCGACGGAGATGAAATTCAACCAAACGATCTTACGCCTCACTTGGTTCAATCCGCGCCGGTGTATGAGGAAGTTATTAAGAATAATTCCATTGCAGAAATCGATGAAAAAGCTTTGGAGGGACGTTATAGTCACGTCGTTTCCGAATTCGAATTAAAGTTGATCGATTTTGCAATGAAGAAAAAAGGCTCGGAGTCCGCGGCCGCAAGATATTTGGGAATTCCCCGCAGCACTTTGGGCGACCTTCGTCGCCGTCTGCAAGGAATTAAAAAATAGACTAATAAAGCTTCGAAAGCTCCATGGAGTATTTGCCTGGAGCATATTCGCTCATGCGCTTTTCATAGAGATTCTGGAAGAATTTATCCTTCACAGCATAACTTGCATAAGGATAAATAGCGATACCACCGCGTGGAGTGAACTCTCCAACGACTTCGATGTATTTTGGTTTCATCAACTTCACAAGATCGTCACAGATCGTCTGCACGCAGTCTTCGTGGAAGTCGCCATGATTGCGGAAGCTAAAAAGATAAAGTTTTAAAGACTTTGATTCCACCATCTTCTTGTCAGCAATGTAGTTGATAAAGATTTTTGCAAAATCCGGCTGACGAGTTTTAGGACACAAGGAGGTGAATTCCGTACAAACAAAAGTTGTCCAAGCAATCTTGCCAGGATTTTTATTATCGAAAGCCTCAAGCACCTCGGGTGCATAGGTCTCAGGGTATTTCGTTTGGTTTTCACCCAAAACGAAGTTTTCTAATTCTTTTGCGTCTCTGCCAGTTTTCTTTTTCATAATGGTGGTCTTTTAGTTCATTGGGTGGGGAAGATCAATGCCTACTTTTTCTTCTTTGCCTTCTTCGTTGTGGCGCTAGGCTCTCGACCAGAACAAGGTAATTCTTTTATGAGCTTCATTCCAGAATCCATGTCTGGATGTAATGGATCCGCAACACGCTCCTTGATATCATCTCTCATAAAACGAGCGGTGTAAGGCTTGTTGGCGGCCGTGAGATCCTGAATTTCTTTTTCGCTCAGCATAGACTCGATCTTGCCACGATAAGTTTTTACCGGCGCAAACATCTTTCCTTTTAAGGTCACAGAATTTCCAAGATTCACTTCTGCAAGCTCTTCAAGATCAGGCGAAAGAGTTAAGATCGCTTCACTCATAGAGCCTTCGTAAAGTTTTAAAACATTTTTACCGTCAACTTTGCGAATAACGCCCATGAATTCGTATTCACCACATTTAAAATCATTTTGCGCAAAAGCGTTGATGGAAACCAACGACATCCACATTGCTAACAGAGTTTTCCACATCATTTTTCTCATAAAGTAAACTTTCTGCATGGATTCGGCTTAGAAGATTTTTTCGAAAACTCTCCGTAAAGAGCATTATAAACTTCCCGCTCTACGCGAGCGACGTCTTTGGCCTCAGGAAAAAGACTTTCTTGTTTCGAAAACGACGTTCTTAAGTTTTGATAACGTTTGAATTGAGGCGTATTCATAGCCGTTTTATAAACAGCCAGCTCTGCGCGCCCTTTTTCATCAAGCTGACCTTTTTGTTCTTTCTCAGAAAGAAGTTTATAACCAAACTCCCAGTTCTGCACATTTCCACAAAGCTTTACACCTTGTACTTCGTGGCAAGCGTTTTGATTTAAGCTTTGCATCTCATCCAGCATTTTCTGCATGCCTTTACGCTTGTCTTCATACTTTTTTACGGCGGTCTGCAGTTTATTGATAAGAGGCTCTAACGTACTCTTTTGCATTCCAAGCTTCACCTTAAGATATCCGTAAATATCTCCCGAGCCAATATCACGTAAATTGCTTTGAAGTTTGCGATAGGGTACTGAATTTACTCCGTAACAGTTTAAACCCGCGTCTTTGCTTGCACGAATCGTACTACGCTCTGACATCGACTCAGACAAAATCTTCGTCAACTGGTATGCTTTCCTGCCGGCCTCTGTGGAAATTTGCGGAGCCGCAGGCACAACAGCATTCATTTCACTGCGCCCGTCAAGAAACGCACTTTCCAAAGATCTTCCGGGAGTAAAATTTCTTCCCATATAATCGCCTGAGGTATTGTAGGCGACGGTGTCAGCCGCTGTGGAGATAACACAAGTCTTATCAGTTCCTAGGCTTAAAGTATTTCCCGAGTAACAAGAAAAATCCACAATTGCCAAAGAGACACCTTTTTTCTCAGCCAGATCGCGAAGCTTTGCAATTTCGTCCAGATTAAAACTAGAATCTGTTGTCGCAATACTATGAGACGCCTGAGATTTATTTTTTTCTAAACCATGAGTCGCAATGGTTATCATCACCTGATCGCCACTCTTTAAGTCACCTTTTTCAATTCTCGCTTTAAGATTTGCGATTTCATCAGCCATGTTCTTTGTTGTCATTGGCTGATTTTTTCCCTTAAATAATTTTTGTGCGACAGCCTCTGACTTTGCGTGGCCTCCATTGAAATAAGAACGCGCCTGCCAGCCACCACTAGAAAACATTGCAAAATTATTGTAAGCGGCATCAAAGATGGTGCTATCGCCTTTAGGCTCTCCGCCACCGCCGAAAAACACGACTTCCTTTTTGGCCACCGCTGAAAACGAAACTAGCAATACAAGGAATCCAGGGGCGATTCTCTTAATCCACATTATTAACCCCAATGTACTTCGCTAACCAGTAAGCATAAAGATAATCGACGCCGGAATTTTCAACACCCTTGCTGTGAGATGTTTGATATAAGAACGCCGAATCTTTCCACACGAAATTGCTTGAGAATGCCTGCAACTCAAACACGGGATAGTTGTAGAGACCTTGATAAAAGAAATCGATCGGAGGCTCCGGTTTTTTTACGGCCTTCCAGAACAGACGAGGAATAGGGGACATACACCAATCAGGTCTTAGCGAATGATCGATGCTGACATCTAAATTCGGACGAGGATACGGAATTTCACGTAAGCCCCACACGGATTGCCACAAAGCTGAGACAAAGCGGGTGTCACTACTTTCTGAACGGAAATTTCCTCCGCGAGTTCCATGCTTGTAGGCAAATCCATAGGCAGCTAACGTCACAAGATGTCTTTGCGCGGGTTCATAAGTGACCCAAGAGTCCATTAAGCGCTCACGCAATTGATCGCGGATTTTATTTTGTCCAAGAAGGTCTGCCAAAGTAATATCCGTGATATCTCCGACGACACCAAGATTGATTCCACTCCAGTCTGCGGATCCGTGCCAATAGAAAGTTGTATCAAAACTATAGCCGGATATTTTCACTTTGAAAGTGCTATAAGATTTCACGTACTGATCTTTAAAGCCCTGGTCGCCCGTAATATAAGCTGCTAATCCGTAAGCCGCAGGACGATTCTGAGGTTTTTCTTGCATCACACGAAGATCAATCAGCTTGCGTGATTTATCGCGAAGCTCATTCCAAATTTCCGTATCTGATTTCGGAATCACAAGACTTGCCCAAAGAAATCCATGTGTGATCCCTTTGACCATGTCGTTGTTGCCACCTTCAAGCCAAATCAAATTTTCATATTTTCCCGTACCACGATGCCATTTTTCCGGAATGGGAGTTTTAGGATCGTAAGCAGCCAGAGTCCGTGCAAACTCCTGAGGATTTCCTGTGATATCCAAAAGCGTAATCAGACCCTTCACAGATTTACGTACATTCTGCAATGCCGTGCTGTCTTTCGTTGCGAGGTAGCGCATCGCCTGCGAGCCGACATACATTCCAGTCCACAAGGCAGCATCACCATCGTACTGGTAGGAAATCAAATGACCATTGTCATCTAAGATCGCGTGAGAAAGCATTCCGGCTTCATTGATATGGAAATCGCGGGCATTTTTATCAAAGCCATTTGCTTTTTCTGCCAGGGTCGGAGAGTAAGCATTTCGTTTTACAACTGACTCAGTAATGCTGATGTCATCCGTGATTTTATTTACGACACGAATGATATCTTTGTTGGTGCGATAAAATTCAAAATCTGTTGGATCAAAAACAATGTAAGGATGTTCATCTTTAAATTCAGGACGGTCCTTATAGGACTTAACAAGGGGATCTTTATCGTAACCAATCTTCAACTTGAAAAGATTGATAACACCTCTTACCGCCAAAGGAATGCGCGGTCCTTTGGCGTCGAGATTTTTTCTTTCGTTTACCCAAAGAGGTTTTGCTTCAAGGTCTCTTCGTGTCGTAATCCACTCTGAATAATTAGATACTTTTTTGTCAGCAAACTGAGTCGCTAAGCCCGCAGGTGAGGCGACAAACCGAGAAATCACAGTTACGGGATTCCTGAAATCAGATGGTTCTCTTTTTTGATTTCCTAAACGGGTAATGAAATCACCCTGACGAATATCATAAGTGATTGTGACAGAGTCACCTGTGGCAACGGCTTTTCCCGTCCAGATCTCCTGAACTTTCAAACCGTCGAAAAAATAATTGATGTAGGTGACAGCGCGAACAACATTGAAAGTGCCATCGTTGGAGCGACGAAGTTCTAGCTCGCCGTTATAAGGCCCACGCGTGGAAGAGGTTCCTTGCAAAAACCAAATCCCTTCCATACCACCATTGGCTTGTAGGGAAGCAACATCACGAGGAATGAGTTTTTCTTTATGAGTGCATGAATTTAGAAGAAAAACGCTCAAAAATAAAAAGAGGAATGAACTCATTAATTTCATTCCTCTATTGTCTCCAAGAAGCCTTCTGGCTTGGAGTCCTGAAAGACCAACCTCGTCCTTAGTACGGCACTTTATCGGTCTTGTTTTGCCACTCTTTGAAAACGTCCAAAGCCTCTTCGTGAGCACATTGGATCATAGGGACCTTGCGGTCTTTAATTTCTTTAGGAATTTCTTGGTAAAGGAAGTCGTCGTCGAAGTCGATGTCGGCGGCATCTTTGCGGGTGTTGCCGAAATAAATCTTACTAATGCGTGCCCAGTAAATCGCTGAAAGGCACATCGGGCAAGGCTCACAGCTTGTGTAAATCTCTGCGCCCTCAAGGCTGAAGTTTTTTGCGTTTTCACAAGCGTTACGGATGGCAACAACCTCTGCGTGAGCTGTCGGATCATTGGAGGAGGTGACTTTATTCCAACCTTCTCCAATCACTTTCCCATCTTTGACGATCACAGCGCCAAATGGACCCCCAGCGCCCGCCTGCATATTCTTTCTGGAGAGCTCAATGGCTCTGATCATGAATTCCTTTTTCATAAGGTGCACATAGTGGCGGGACTCGAGCTAATAGTCAACTCTTCGGCTTCAAGCCCCGCTCGCGTTTAACGTTTTTCGGACGCGCTGCTGGCGTTTAAAGGTTATTGGATCTTAAAATTTCTTTAATAGTAGCGCAGTACTCCTTAACATCGTCCGTTCTAAGATCGACGACTTTGCCTTGGGATTCTGCCTTGCAAGACACGCCTGCGTATTTCGGTAACATGCGGTCGCAAGCATCACGAACTTCGATAGCGCGGTTCACGATCAACTCCACATTTCTTGGAACTTGTTCTTGAGCTTGTCGAAGGGCGTTCATCGCACGAAGCATGTTGTTGCTTACGTCTAAAATTTCACTTGTACAGCGTCCATCTTCCGTAACAACTCCACCGTTAACACCCTCATCGGAGTTCTTTTTCCCGGCACATGCAGAAAGAGCCGCCATAAGAACGATTGATAGAACAAGCTTTGTATTTTTCATATTGAACCTCCTAATTGGTTTCGGGAGGTCCATAGAGCAAGGCCCCGGCCAGCGCATGCCGGGTCGTGTGTTGGTTATATTTGATTTGAGAATTGCTGAATCTCGAAATCCAGACGGGTTCTAAGACTATGGATTCTGCTTGCGATCATGCATGTCCGCAAAAAATTTCCAGTTACTTCACAGTAGCGGCCGGGTAGTGAGCTTGATATAAATCCCAAGCATCAACCATTGATCCATCATCAAAGACACAGAAATCGTACTGATTGTTTTTATCGTCTTTTAAAACTCGGTTCTTCGCACCGACATCCCAACAGTAATTGGCTCCGGGATTACCCGTAAAAGGAGCCTTGGTTTGTTGCACCTTGAACGGCTTACCTTTCGCAGTCAGCATCGCTTTGCAGTTTTGTTTCTTTACGCATAAATCATTCACCCGAAATTTATCGATTTTTTTCGTCTGAACTTGTGTGTATGCGTTGTTTACGAAGTATTTCAAATTAAGATCTTCAGGAGACGCATGTGCAACTAAAAAGGAAAGGGAAAAAAGAATATTTAGAATTGCCATTTCGATTCCTTATTTTTTATCAGCAAACCAACCAAGAACATCGCGTGCAATCTTAGTTCTGCCCAAAAGTGCATCGGCATCAAGCCATCCGCCATCGTTCTGATCCTGCCAAGATTTTCCCCAACTATTGACTACCTTAAACGAATCTCTGCATTTGCCCGCGGAATTACAAATTGTACGGTAGCCGGCAATAACAACTGCATGGAAGTTCTTTTCATTGCAACTCTTAGCTGGTTCTTGTCCGAGACAAATATTTGTTAAGGCTAACGGCCGTCCCGTTTTTAATACCTCTTTTACTTTGTCCTTCATTTGTTCGGAAGTTGCATTATCGGATGTTGGAAATGCTTCATAGGTAAGACCCTCAGCATTTTCAAAATATACCATTTGGGAAGGTTTTCTACACGCAGAGGCTCCAAGCAAATCATCAAGGAATTTATTAAAGGTATCTTGAGCAAATGCTTGAGCAAGCTTTACATTATCTACTTTTAGATTTAAATTTTTTTCCACTTCCGGCATCGTTTTGTCCGCCGCCGTTGTATAAATGTTGTTTAAACATTCAGCACACCCTTCCTTACCTTTAGCTTCTTTTTTTGCGGCGTCATACTGTTGTTTCAAACGAGTCCACATCGCATTTTGTGCATCATTAGTTTCTCCTCTCGTATTCATTTTACTTAAGATACGATCTAACGATAAACACTCTTCGCTCGCTGCCGCCTTTGTTCCTAAGGCTCCAATAATAATTGCATCATGGACACTACCACCCGAGATATCCAAACCTTTATACGAACTTCGCAAAGTAGAATATTCACCGTTGTCATTCGTCCTATGTAGCCTCGTTAAATCAAGAGGTGAAAAAAGTTGGTTCTCCTGAAGAGAGCCGCAGTCTTTTATCTTTAAAGTCCTGCAATTTTCTGTCTGCATCATCGTCGCCGCAACGTGAGCATAACAAATCCCTAGTCCATCTTGAGATGTGATACGCGGCATATTTTTTATCTCAAGATCTACCTTTTTCTGTGCATAAGACGAGTCAATCTTCGCAAAGGCTGCATATTCTGTTGCGAGCGAAGTGGAGGCAAAAGCCCACGACGAAAACGAAACGATTAAAAAATATCTCATACAACAATTTTGTTTAATCCTTGCTTCCTTTAAAAGGTATTTCCAAGCTCCTGGGCTAAGGTCCTTTGATGATTAGGCCAAAGTCTTGTATAAACCAAACTCAATTGTGCCGATACATAAACAGATATGAAAGGCCTCCTAATCACTATCATAATCAGTATCTCATTCTTTACATCAATATCCTGGTGTATAAGCGTAAGTCCTTTCTCATCGGCCGAACAGAAAAGAAAAGTATTTTCTTTTACCGACAATGACTATGAGGATACGCGCATAGATTATAACAGCGATAAAGCTGTGGATTTTTGGAGAATAAGAAAAGGGAACTTGGTAATAGAAGTCTACTACGAGGGCGAGAAAACTCTCTATCATTTAAAAAGATACTTTGGTTCATCAGTAAACGAAAAGATCCTTTTATCGAAAAAAGACAAATTAATCATACTCAGGTCAACAAACCGAAAACAAAAAATTCTTACTTTCACTACTCAAGGACCACTTTGCGTCGGAATTCAGGATACCGAGTGGGAAAAATTCAAAAAAAATATTTCTGAAATCTCGGCTCCATTAGTGAATAAATCTACTGAGGCTTTCGTTGGAGACCAGTGTTTCGACACGGTAGAGCCCGAAACATATACAGCTTTAACGTCTAGTGTGAAAGAGATTTTTGCTTTTCCAGGAAAGACTTCAAACCCTATTCTTGATTGTCTGGAGGGAAATAAAACAAAAGACCTTTTTATTAAGAAATTCGGAGAAAAGGACGGTATTCTTAATTATGAAAAGGCAGTTATAGGATTTAAAAATTCAATAATTAAATTCTCAAATATGAAAACGGGTGATGACCCTATCTTGGTGTGTAAGAAAAGTGCTGATGAAAATATTGAACATCCCATGAAAGTCATCGAATCCGGAGCAAAAATTCAATTTCAATTTGGAAAAAAAGTTGATCTAAGTAAAATCAAAGAACAACTGTTTCACGAATCTATCCATATTTCGTCAGTTTCGGATGAAGATCTAAGCCAAGCGGTTACGAGTCTTTGCATTAATCAAAAAGTAACGAACGTTGCAAAGCTAAAACAAGACGCTCGGGCTTCGCTTTTTTCCTCTGCACTAACTACCCTAGATATAAGTGAAGGTGAATTCGAGGCCGCTGTAAAAGGAAGCCAAGAAATTCCTAAATCAGTCGCGGAAAATCCTAAGCATCCAACAAAAGATCAGTCTCCTCAAGATATGAACAGAATGGCCGATTCAGGCGGTAAGCAATTGGTGGCTAGTGAAAGCCGCGCCCAAACTAGTGGTGTGGTTCGAATGGCTGAAGCGGTCTTAGGGCCCTCTCCTGCAGTTGCAGCAGAGCCGGCTGCTTTAGCGGCAGCAAGTCCTGCAGCAGCCACTGAATCTGCTATCGAAAGTTCAAATACGTCAGTTTCTGCCAGTAGCGCGCGATCGGCATATTCAAACGGCCCCGTCACTGTTGCTGAAACGACAAGTGCAAGCGTCAGCACCACTTCTCGCAAGGACCGCAGCTCATCAAGGGAGCCTGCTAGTGAATATCAACTCGATATGAGCACCGTTGGTGGAAAAACTCCAAAGATTAATATTCCAACTGCAAGCTCTCAAAGTGGAAAAGCCGGCAATGGTGAATACATTAAAGAGGAAGTTGATCTAACAAGAACTGCCACATCTGCCAACAGTTCCTCGAATGGTTCGAGACAGCCAGCCGCCGTAAATGCGGGCTCTGGTGCAAAACAAGCGCAGAATACGGACCACAGTATATCCGATATAGGCAATAGTGGAGGTGGAAGCGTTGTATCTACTACTTCTTCCGGAGCCGCCTCTGCAAATCTCGATAGAACACCTTCAAGTGGAAGCCGTATTCAACAACAACGGAGAGGCTCTTCCACTTCATCGGGCTCTAACAGTGGGACGTATACACCAGGCCGGGACGAGGTTGTTTCATTTATCTCTGGCGGATCTTATCAACAAGCCAGAAGCAAATTAAAAGATAAAAACTTTGTACAAACTTTGAAAGACAACAGCATCACTGTATATGACTTATCTGGCAACACCTATGGAGCTAGCAGAGGAGACGTAATTTTTGTCGACCAAGGAGATCGCTTTGTTCGGCAAAAATAAAAAATCTCTTTTATTGCTGCTGATATTCTTTTTTTGGGTGGGCTATGTCTCCTTCACCGGATATCAATTCTATACTCAGGGCTCCAAACTCGCAGAACACGTCGCAATTACAAGAGTAGCCAACTTAGATTACATTCTTCAGTCGAGCATCGGTGATCTTGTACAAGAACATCCGGATGGTATTAAAGATAAACTTTCACAAGCAAGAAAGCTGCATTTTGTTGATTTCTTTATTCTTCAAAAAGGAACAGAGCCGCTTTTCTTTGAAAACAACTCTGGAAAACTTGAAGAGCTTAATCACAATTATGCTAACTTCAACGAACTTATTGAGGTCAATGGTTTAAAGTTCAAAACAATTAAAGTAATGGACTACAGACTCACTGCGGGAATTCGGTCAAACATTGGAACAACTCTACTGAGTACATTGAAAGAAATGATTCCAATGTTCATAAAAGATATTTTTGTGGTGACTACATTTCTAAGCTTTGTGGCTTTTTTGGTTTTGAGGGACATCATCAACCTTAGCAAAGTTCTCTCCAGCCGTTCTCGCGAAGAAATTGCAAACATCAAAACTACTTCTGCCGAAGCTGATACTATTCTCAAAGCTTCTGTAGGCTTGGAGGGCGAGCGCGTTCGCTTAGAAAAACTCAGCGAAACGTATGGAGAAACCGTAGGTCCCGCCATTCGGTACGAATTAAAAAGCGGCAAAGAGGCTCCTTATAGTTTCGCAGCCACTTTGTGTCGTATTGATCTCAACGGCTACACGCAAATGTTCTTAGAAAAAGACGACAAGTACATGACGACCATCTTGAATCAATACTTCGCAAGGGCTCGTGAGGTGATTGAACGTCATGGTGGATTGATTTATCAATTTGTCGGCGACGAAATCGTTTTCCTCTTTAAAGACGAAATGGCTCCAGATCTTTCCTCAGAGTCTTTGGCCATTGCATGTATTCGCGATCTCTTTCACGAAGCGACAGTCATCGAAAAGAATCTCCCCGCTGAAGCAAATCATTACTTCAAACTAAAAGGCTCCTTAGCAAAAGGAACAATGCGTTTCACTCGTCTTGACGAAGGGCACGCGCTCAGTGGACTTCCGCTGATCGAATCTGTTCGTCTCCTTTCATTGATCGATGATAAAACTCATCAGGTGCTGACATTCTTCCAAGAGGCTTCACCAAGCGCAGAAGGCCTGGCATTTATCTTTGATCGCAAAGTCAATCAGCTCAAAGGTTTTAAAGAAGAGTCTATGCTTTGTAGATCCCGCGATTTCAATTCGATTGAATGGGTTTTTGATTCCAACATGTGGGAGCGACTTGCTTATTTCCGTAGTGACGAGCATATGTTGTTTGTACTTAAAAAAGTACGTCTTATGGCGGTCACTCGACGCGATGATGATATCGTGAGAATGCTCACAGCTTTGAAATACCATCGATTCGAAAATACAACTCAGGAGATCGTGTCAGAAGCAGAGATGACTTTAACTTCTTTCCTTCGCGGCGAAGAAGAAGGTCTTTTAAGCACCAAGGCACTTTCGGCAGTAGTAAGTCTTTTAGGAAGAATTATTCCAAAAAATCTATGGAGCACAACTCTTCAGGATTCTGTCGTACGCCTTCTGGAGCACAAAGATCCACGCGTACAAGCAAACGCCATCGTAGTTTTAGGCAGATACGGATTCCCGGCAAGAAAGATCTGGGAAAACATGTTCTCATCCAACAATCGAGTCGCTGCCGATACAATTGTTGAGGTTGCAAAACAGCAGTTAAATTCAGACGTATGGGACGCTCTCCACAGACTTCTCAACAGCGCTCATCCGAATCACAAGAAGTCGGGTGAATACGCTTTAGAAAGTATTGTTAAATATTATCAGGATACAGACCCGGTTTATTTAAAAACCAATCCGATTTTATCAAAAATGTTGGCGAAATCTACGAAGAAGGCTGCTTAGCGCGCCTTCATCTTCTGAATTTTACCAGAGATCCAAGGCCATACCATTGGAATCAGCGACACACCGATCACTCCAAAAATCACAATGTGGAAGTTCTTTTTCACAACTGGAAGATTTCCGAAAAAGTGTCCTGCTAAAACAAAAGTAAAGACCCAGGCAACCGCACCAATCACATTATAAGAAAGAAACTTGCGGTAGTGCATAGATCCAATACCAGCAACGAATGGAGCAAACGTACGAACAATCGGAGCAAAACGAGCTGCCACAATCGTAAATGGACCCCATTTTTCATAGAAGGCTTGAGTTTGCTCTAAATATTCTTTTTTAAAGAAGCGTGAATTATTCTCGAAGACCTTCGGTCCCACATATTTTCCTATGTGGTAATTCACGGTGTCTCCCAAAATTCCTGCAATCGTTAAACTCGCAAGCACGATCCATAAATTCAAACCATGCTCAACGGTCGTAAACGCACCCAATGCAAATAGCAGCGAATCGCCAGGCAAGAACGGCGTCACCACCAATCCTGTCTCTGCAAAGATGATAAGGAATAAAATCACATACAACCATGGACCGAAGAATGCGATCCACTCAGGAATGTGCTGATCAAGATGTAAAATAATATCGACGAATTCCATCATAGGTTCTTAGAGTCTTTGGATTTACGGGGAAGCGCAAGTGCTAAGGCATAAAATAGAAAAAGCCGCTCTAAGGCGGCTTTTATCTAAATGGCGGAGAGTGAGGGATTCGAACCCTCGAGCCCCGCGAAGGGCTGCCAGTTTTCAAGACTGGTGTATTCAACCACTCTACCAACTCTCCGTCGACCGTTTTATGGGTTTTGACGTGAGTATTCAAGCAGTTGTTGCGTCTAACGCACCCCAGTTAGAAAAAATCCCCTGGCACCTTTTAACGGATTTCGGTTTTGCCGCCCATGTAGCTTTGAAGAGCTTTTGGGATGGCTACGGAACCGTCTTCGCGTTGGTAGTTTTCTAGGATGGCTACAAGTGTTCTGCCTACTGCGAGGGCAGATCCGTTCAATGTATGAACGAATTGAGGTTTGCCACCGGCTGTGCGGAAACGGATGTTGGCGCGACGAGCTTGGAAATCCTCAAAGTTAGAACATGAGCTGATCTCGCGGTATGTGTTCTGACCCGGAAGCCATACTTCCAAATCGTGAGTTTTCGCAGATCCAAAACCCATATCGCCCGTGCAAAGAAGCATACGGCGGAATGGAAGTTCCAAATCCATCAACACTTGTTCCGCATGAGACGTCAAAGCCTCGTGAACTTCATAAGATTTATCTGGATGACAGAACGTCATCAGTTCCACTTTGTCGAACTGATGCTGACGGATCAAACCCTTGGTATCGCGTCCCGCACTTCCAGCCTCTGAACGGAAGCATGGAGAATACGCGCAGAAACTTTGTGGCAAATCTTTTTCATCCAAGATCTCACCGTTGTAGTAGTTCGTCACAGGCACTTCCGCTGTTGGAATCAAATAAAGATCCCAACCTTCCAAATGGAAAACGTCTTCTTTAAATTTCGGGAAGTTTCCAGTTCCAAGCAAACTGTTTGAGTTCACCATGAACGGAGGAATCATCTCTGTATAACCGTGTCTTGTAGAGTGCATGTCCATCATAAATTGGATCAATGCACGCTCCATTTGCGCGGCTGCGCCTTTTAGGAAAGCAAAGCGAGTTCCTGTTGTTTTACCAGCTCTTTCAAAATCGATGATCTTTAAAGATTCACCCAATTCCCAGTGTTCTTTGGGTTTAAAAGAAAACTTCGTCGGAGTTCCAACGACTTTTAATTCTTTATTGTCTTTTTCAGAAGAACCCACAGGCACAGACGCATTTGGTTTATTCGGAATCACCAACGCCAAATTCGTAACTTCTTGATCGGCCTCAGCCGCTTTGGCTTCAAGCTCTTTCACTTGAGATTTTAAAGCTTCCACTTCCGCCAAAATCGCAGAAGCATCTTTACCTTCGCGTTTCAGTTTTCCGATTTCACCGCTGAGTTTATTTTGATTTGCTTTCGCACTCTCAGCTTGCGTGATCATCTCTTTGCGTTTTTTGTTCAGCTCCATGATTTTTTCAAGGATGTCTGTCGATGCACCACGGTTGATCAAGCCCTGCTTGTATTCATCAAAATAAGAAGGTCCGTTTTCAGCTTTTTTCTCAAGAAGTTTAATATCGATCATTTTTAAAATCCTTTTACAGGCTACGTTCTACAAGGCAGGACGCCTTAAGGTGCAACAAGTATATACATTCTTAGCAACATCGCGACAAGCACACAGATCAAATCAAAGATCAGAATTTGACCCATACTCCAGTTCGACAATACTTTCATAACGATGCCCAGAACAACGACCATTACAAAAAGAAGAGCAAACGTTCCATATCCGACAAGTTCCTGACCAATCAGTCCAAGAACAAGTCCCAAAAGAATTCCTGTTACAAATCTTAAAGTGAAATGAAAAAAGGAAAGCGTGGATGACTTAACGCCCTCTTGTGCGCTGCTTGCAAGTCCTCTCATTTTATCGCCGATTCCCATGGCTCCTCCGTCGTCCGTCCTTAGTTGCTGCCGAGTCTTAAAATTTTGTTCTCTATTTCAACACGATCCGGGGCATTTGGCGAGAGGCCTAAATATTTATTATAAGCCTGCGCCGCAGAGCGATTATCGCCCTTCACTTCATAGATCGCCCCTTGCTCTCTATAAATTTCTGCATAACCACTTTCGCGCGCCGAAGCCAACGCCAACATGTCTTCTGCCACATCAATCGAACCCGACTGACGGTAACACGTCGCTGACTTCACATAAATATCCGCCCCTTGAGGACGAAGCTTCATGGCTTGAGAGTATTCCGCCGCACACTCTGCATACTGTTTACGAGCAGTATAAACTTCCGCAGCCAAAATATAGGAATCAGCTACGTTCGGATTGATTTTCTTTTCTGCTTTGGAGGCTTCCAAAGCCATATTGAAGTCACCAGAAGAGAATGCCGCTTTACCAATATAATAATAAGTACGAGGGTAGTTAGGGTTCAAACGCTGCACGCGTTTAAACTGCTGAATCGCTTCCTCAAAACGGCTCGTTTCCAAATAAAGTTTTCCGGCTTGGAACAAAGCCTCCCCATCGGTAGGATCCAAAACCGCGGCACTTAAGAAGGCTTTTAAAGCTTTGTCATTAAGACCCAGAGCCTTTTCACTTTCTCCTAAACCCAGCCACGCTTTTTTATTTTTTGGATCAGCCTCTACAACTTTTTCATAGATTTCTTTCGACTGGCTATAGCGATCTTCAGACTTATAAACCTCTGCCAAGGCCACTCGATAATCCAAAGTGTACGAGAAGCGTTTAATCAATTCATTGAGGTAATTAATCCCTGAATCCACACCATTTGTTTGCGCGAGCATCTTGGCGTAAGTGATTTGCGCCTCAGGATTTGTCGCATCGATTTCAACGGCTTTCGTCGCGTAACGAATGGCATCTTTTGCAGCGTTTTCTTTTCTCTCAATTTCTTTCTTACTGATCGGCATAATTGAACGAGCAAGAAGACCATTGGCTTTCGACAACAAGATGAATGTTTCGATATCACCGTCGTAAGCTTTAACCGCTCTCATGGCATAGTTCACAGCACCAACCATGTTGTTTTTGCGGAACTCCAGCATCGCAAGGCCACGCAGAACTTCATAGTTGTTTGGAGCAATGCGAGTTGCATTTGTGAGAATTTGCAAAGCTCCGACGAAATCAAAACGCTGAGACATGTAATCAGCTTGAAGAACGTAAGCAGAAACCAACTTGGGTTCCGCTTTGATTGCTTTATTCAGCCACTCAATCGCCTCAAAGCTTTGATTAAGCTGCCACAAACATTTCGCTGCCTTCATCGCAGCTGTTCCATTTTTAGGATCAACTTCAAAAGCGGCTTTAAACTCTGCTTGAGCGGCGAGGAAATCCCCTTGGCGCACGTACTGGTCACCAAGATAAAGCAATTCGTTATTCTGACCTTTTTCGCCTTTGATTTTATCTGAACCACCCAGACGAATTACAAGCTGACGGATCTCACTGTTGTTGGGGTTCAACGAGAATCCTTTTTGAGCTGCATCCAAGGCTTTTCGTTTTTCTCCACGAAGAACATATATTTCAGCTAGGACGGAGTATCCATCCGCTTCCACCAATTGTGAAACACGACCTTTTGATTCTAGGGCTGTACTTAAATAACTGTAAGCCGTGTCTGATTTTTTAAATCCACGATATTCAATAATACCTAAAAGAATTTTTCCTTCGCGATGTTTTGGATTTTTCGCAACAACGTTTTTAAGCAAACTTGAAGCTGACGTAAAATCACCTTGATCTAATAAAACTTTTCCCAAAGCCACTTGGGGATGCAGCCATTTTTCCCAAAGCTGTGCGGCTTTTTCATAGTAGGGAACGGCGTTCGTCAGATCTTTTTCGCCTTCAAGAAGTTCCGCTTTAAAATCGTACATCACAGGTAAAAGAGAAAACGGTTCATTGCCTTCCAAGGTCGCCTCAACAACGCCTTTGGCTTCTTTGTAACGGCCCGATGTCATAAGTTTTACAGACTCGCACACTTGACCGAAGGGGCTCACAATATTCAAGGCTCTTGTTGCTTGAGTCGCTCCCGCCACGGTTTTAATATCTTGCGCATCTTGGACAGCAAACGGCCAAAGCTCTTTATAGACCACACAAAGAAGAGCTCGCACTTCGATATTCATCGGAGCACCTTCAACGATGGTCACGAGTTTATTTTGAGCGGCAATATAAGATTCAAACGTGTCTTGCTCCATCGCGAACAAGGCCTCGTTTAATTTTTCTTTCACTTGTTGATCATTCAAAGTCGCTGACGATTTTCCCGGAGCCAGCAAATGAATTTTCGTTCCGTCCGCGGGACCACTATCCCAAAGAAGAATCACGCCAATCAAAATCACCGCAACAAGAATGATCGCCGGCAGTTTCAAATTTTTCGCGATCTCGCCTTTTTCCATATTTTTTAAATTGGAAAGCTCAATCACAGAATCCGTTTTTCCATTCGCAGAGACATTCGCGATGGGAATTGATGCCGGAGGAACATACGCAGGACGATCATAAACATCGATCTGCTGTTTCGGTTTATCTACTTTGATATTTGCAAAACTGTCTGGCGTCGGCGCTTGATTTTGCGGTGGCTGTTGCTGCTTTGGCGGCGGTTTCGGCGCTTGAACGATCACCGTTTCCGCTTCCATCTTCTGCGCTTTTTTTGGATCAACATCGACAACACCTTCGAGAGCTTCAAGAAGTTTGTCGTAGAAAGCAGCCTCTTTAGAAATCAATGTCCATTGGCCATCGGGAAGTTTTGAGATCATCTCTTGACCCGAAAAGACGCCCTCACCAATCATGCGAAGAATGGCTTCAGTGGAATAGGGGCCTTTGACCTGACCATTCCGTGTTTTAACAACCCAAGTGACCTGAATACGTGACATAGACACCTGATTATACTGAGCTTTTTAACAAAGGACTATGGCCCTGGGGACCAGCCCTCAAGGTCTGTGCTTTGGTCAAGGAAAGACCCGCTTCAATGGTTCCAGAATAGAACCTCCGTCCCATTATGGAATTACCCTTGGTTCCGAATTGAGTGGGGTGAGTTCGAGTTTCGATCTTCAAATCAAATATAAGGGCTTTTCAGGAGTGTCTCATATTGGCACACGGTTTGCTCTATAGGTAAATGTCAGTTGTTATTTTGGGGAGAGTACGTAAGTGATCAGAAACGCATTGATAGCAGTATACATCTTGGTTGTTCTCGCGATTTCAGCAGTAGCTCGCGCGGGTGTGCTTCCAAACAATGCTCAAGGCGAAGACATCACTTCTTCTGAACTTCAAAACTATAACTTCAAGACACATGTAGGTGAAATCGTGGCTTTGGCTGATGGCTCGCTTGTTTTGGCGATGGAAGATCAGCAATCATTCTTTGTATTGAAGTCACAAATGGATCTTACAGCTTTTGTTGGTTCTAAAGTTATGATTAGCGGTATTGAACTTGAACATCAACTTGCTCCCAACTTCGAGCTTGAAACTGTGGACCCCCTCCCTGGTTTCGGTTCTGGGAACAAAACGGTCGTCTTCTTTGTGTTCGGTATCAGCGAGGTTAGATAATAACTTCGTGATCATTGGGTCTCAGCCCCATCCCCTCCGCGGGCTGAGACTTTTCTTTTTATCCCTTAAAAAGGCCTACGGATCCCCTCCATGTAGGCCTTTTTCTTTTTCTAAATTTGCTTTTTTTGATTATTCGATACGACGGATTTTTGCGCCAAGAGAAGACAACTTGTCTTCGAGTTTTTCATAACCGCGATCCAAGTGATAAATACGATTCACAACTGTTTCACCTGAAGCCACCAATCCCGCAAGAACAAGTGAAGCACTCGCACGAAGATCTGTTGCCATCACCGGAGCACCCGTTAGTTGACCCGGTTTTCCGCGCACAACAGCCACGCGAGTTTTCGGAGTGATATCAGCTCCCAAACGAGTGAGTTCCGTCACGTGCATGAAACGATTTTCAAACACGGTTTCAGAGATCACACTTGTCCCGTGAGCCACAGTCATCAACGCCATGAACTGCGCTTGAAGATCCGTTGGGAAAAGTGGGTGAGGAGCTGTTGTAATATCAACCGCTTCCCACTTATCACATGGGAAAACAGTCATTGTGTCCGCTGTCGTTTCAATTTTAAATCCTGCTTCACGCATTTTTAAAATCAAAGCTTCTAAGTGAGCAGGCACACACTTCGTCACCGTCACTTGGCCTTTTGTGATGGCACCAGCGATCAGCAAAGTTCCTGCTTCAATACGGTCAGGCATGATCGAGTGAACTGCGGGTTTCAATTTAGAAACACCTTCAATGCGAATCACACTTGTTCCGTGACCTGTGATCTTTGCACCCATTTTGTTAAGGTACTCAGCAAGATCTACGATCTCTGGTTCTTTCGCGGCATTTTCTAAAATCGTAATGCCGTCAGCGAGAGTTGCTGCCATCATCACGTTCTCAGTTCCACCTACTGTCACAGTTTCAAAAAGGAATGTTGCGCCTTTTAGTTTTTTAGAAGCCGCGTGAACATAGCCTTCTTTTTGTGTGATCTCTGCACCCAAAGCTTGAAAGCCTGCTAAGTGCAGATCAATCGGGCGACTTCCAATCGCACAACCACCGGGTTGAGAAACAACGGCTTCACCGTATTTCGCAAGCATCGGACCCATACAAAGAAAACTTGCGCGCATTTTACGAACAAGGTCGTAAGACGCTTCGTAAGATTGAAGAGGACTTACGCTGACATGAAATTCGTCACCGATCCATTTCGTCTCACAGCCAAGACTTTGCAAAAGCTCTGCTGTCGATTCGATATCTTTAAGCTTTGGAACGTTTTTAAAAACGTGCGTTCCTTCAGCAAGAAGTGTTGAAAAAAGAATTGGAAGAGCTGCGTTCTTCGCGCCACTCGTAGCAACCGTACCTTTAAGAGGGCCACTGCCCATCACAACCATTTTATCCATGCGTTACTCCACGAATGACTCTATCATGCCCGGAAAGATCTTTGATGACACTGATTTCGTTAAATATTTTTAAGCCAGCGAAGTGCTCTTTCATCGCGGGTCCCTGAGTCATGCCCATTTCCATCAGCATAATTCCCGGAACCATCAAATGATTCCCATAAACCTGCGACCAATTTTTTAGAAGTGCCAGGCCCTCAGCGTCCGCATACAAAGCTGAGTTAGGCTCAAACTTTTTCACGTTTTCTTCTACAGCCGGATCATTATGTGCAATATAGGGAGGATTTGAAACAAGCGCATCGACTTTGTCTTTGCCGACAAACTCTTTGTAGGCCGACATCACGACATCGTGATTTCCAGCATCTGCATGGATGAACTTCACTCGATCAGAAACTTCTAAAGAGTCCGCATTGCGTTTTGCCACTTCAAGCGCTTTTTCAGAAAGATCGACAGAGATCAAACGCGCTTCTGGAAATTCTTTAAGAAGAGACAAACCGATACAACCTGAACCCGCGCCAAGATCAATGAAACCAAGATTCGGTTCTTTGTCTTTCGCCCATTGAATCACTTCTTCAACAACGTGCTCAGTTTCAGGACGAGGAATTAAGACATCAGAATTCACTTCAAAGCGATGGCCAAAGAAATCACGATATCCAAGAATATAAGCGACAGGCTCCCCTGAGGCACGACGACGAACAAGCTCGCGCAAAACAGCGAGTTCTTCTTCTTTCATAGGTTGATCAAAACGAAGATAAAGTTGAATGCGCTCAAGCTTCAAACCATGAGCAAGCAAAAGCTCCGCATCCAAGCGGGGGCTTTCGATTTTTTTATCTTTAAAAAACGCCGTCGTCTTATCGAGGATTTCTTTTAACTTCATAATGCAACTTTACTCTAGGTTGTTCAAAAAGGTTCAGACGCAAGGCGGAGGGTCTTATCCGCAACGGAGGCGTACTTAATGTACGTCGGAGTGGAGGATAAGGCCCGACAACGCAGTCGGATGGGCCTTTTTCAACAGCCTAGGCAGAGGCGGTTTGTTTTTTTAGTGCCTCTGCTTGAAAGTTAGCAACGAGTGGATCAATCAGCAACTCAAATGAGCCGCCCATGACTTGGTCCAGCTGATGAATCGTCAAACCGATGCGGTGATCGGTAATGCGAGTTTGCGGGAAGTTGTAAGTGCGGATGCGCTCTGAACGATCACCCGTACCGATTTGCTCCAAACGAACATCGGAAGCCTCTTTACGAGCTTTTTCGTCTTCGATTTGTTGCAATTTTGCGTAAAGGATTTGGAAGGCACGCTCTCTGTTGGAAGACTGAGACTTACCTTCTTGGCATTTCACGTCAATTCCCGTTGGAAGATGCACGATACGAACTGCAGACTCAGTTCTATTGACGGACTGACCGCCGGCACCTTGAGAACGCATGGTCTCAATACGAAGATCACTCATCGGAATTTTGATTTCAGTGACTTCGACTTCAGGAATAACCGCCACAGTCACAGTCGACGTATGAATACGGCCCGCTGCTTCTGTTTTAGGAACACGTTGAACGCGGTGAACACCTGATTCGTATTTCAATTTACTGAAGACAGAATCACCTGTGATGCTTGCGATGATCTCTTTAGCTCCGCCCGCGTTTCCTTCAGAGAAAGAAAGCATTTCGACTTTCCAACCTTGAGAGGAAGCATAGTGAACATAACCACGGAAAAGTTCATCAGCAAACAACGCCGCCTCGTCACCACCAGCGCCCGCACGAATTTCAAGAATGATATTCTTGTCATCGTTAGGATCTTTTGGAATCAAAGCAATTTTAAGCTCGTGCTCAAGCTGAGGAAGTTGTGCCTCAAGCTCTTTCACTTCTTCGCGAATAAGTTCGCGCATTTCAGCATCTTGTTCTGCCGTTAAAAGCTCTTTGCTCGCTTTTAAATTCTCAGATTTCTTTTTGAAGTCGCGATAAACGACGACAATCTTCTCCAGGTTTCCAAGTTCTTTCATCAACGCGCGATACTGCGTTTGGTTGGAAGCAATATCGGGCCTTTGAAGAGCCATATTGACTTCTTCATAGCGTGATTCCACTTCGTCCAATTTCGAGAACATGGGAGTAACTCCTAGATCAGTTGCAAAATCGAGTTGGGGTGCTGAAATAAGAATGCGGTTCGAAGAGTGAACCGCATTTCATACAAGAACGTCCTCCGAATGGAGGTCTGAAATTTACTTTTTGCCGTAACGTTTTTTGAAACGATCGATACGACCTTCAGTATCCATGACACGTTGTTTTCCAGTGAAGAATGGGTGAGATGCAGAAGAGATCTCAACTTTGATCAATGGATACTCTTTACCATCTTCCCATTTAACTGTTTCGTTAGAGTGAAGAGTTGTAGTTCCCAAGAATGAGTAATCGCAAGAGATATCCTTAAATACAACAGTATTTACTTTTGGATGTAGGTTTTGTTTCATGACCTGATTCCTTCTAAATAATTTAACCTATGGGTCTTAAGATGTAAGGGTTTAACATAGTGGTCTCGCCGTGTCGAGCATTAATCGCTGCTTTTTTTGGCAACAAAGGGCTTGATTGAGGGACCGCATAGTTTATAAATATCCTCGTATTATCAATGCTTTAGGTAATATATCAAGTGACGGAGGTTTTGTGGCAAAAACGACTTCTGAAGTAGAAATTCAGGACTTTAAGGGGTTTTCCCCTGAGGCATTTCGCTTCTTAAAATCCCTCAAAAAGAACAATAAACGAGAGTGGTTTCAACCCCGAAAAGAGACCTACGAAGAACTTTTGCGCCACCCGATGATGGCCGTCGTTTTTGAGTTGGCGGACGAATGCAAAAGCTTTGCTCCCGAAATCAGCTTTAACCCGAAACGCAATGTTTTAAGAATTTACCGCGACACTCGTTTTAGCAAAGACAAATCTCCCTACAAAACAAACATCGCTGCCAACTTCCCGTTTGGTACTTACGGAAAAAACATGGATAGCCCGGGACTTTACATGCATGTGGAACCAGGCGAAGTTTTCGTGGCTGGCGGCCTTTATATGCCGAACTCTTTGCAGCTTCGAAAAATTCGGGAAGCGATTTTGAAAAATCCCGATGCGTTTTTAGATATCGTTGAAAGCAAAGAGTTCAAAAAACATTTTGGAGCGCTTAAAGGAGAGAAACTTAAAACAACTCCACGCGGGATTTCCGCTGAGCATCCGATGATTGAATATCTTCGTCACAAGCAGTTTTTTGTCTCTCACACTTTTGAAGAAAGTGCGGCTTACAAAAAAGATTTCCCAAAAAAAGTCGCCAAAGAATTTAAAGCGATGATGCCACTTTTACGTTGGCTTAATAAATCGCAAAGCCTGTGGTGATTGTTTTCCAGCACTTCCTGTTTTGCTTTTTATCTTAAAGCAAGGGCGACTCTTGCTGGTTTTTGAAACCTCCTTGAATCTAGTCGCGATGCTCAAGGAGGTTTTATGAAGTCCCTGCTTCTCACGGCAACACTGCTTGCCTTCACTGGCGCAGCTCACGCTGAAAGTATTTACTGCTCATTCACGGAACCGTTTTTAACGGTCACATATAATTCAGAAACAAATAAAATTACTGTGACGTCTCCCGATGAAGGGTCCGCTGAAACTACAGGACACGTGACATATCAAAAAGGTGGAATTTTAAAAATCACCGCAGATGGGATCACTCAATATCTTGAGGTGAACTTAACGAAGGAAGGTTCTGACGGAATGTCCGATTTCGTTTATCCGTTTGAAGGCGCCATCAGCAATCAACTTTATGGTGGCTGCGAAACGGATACATTAAAGAAACAACCACCAAAGCCCTAAAGCGAAAAGGGAGTCTTGCGACTCCCTTTGTGCATTGTAGCCAGAAAAAAGAAGCAGGCACCTTTTAGCCGGGGCCGGACATGGCTTTTAGGAAGTCGAGATTTGTTTTTGTGTTTCCAACTTTATCGAGCAGGAATTCCATGGCGTCGACGGGATTCATTGGAGCAAGAACTTTTCTCAAGATCCACAGACGGTTCAAGTCTGCTTTTTCTACTAGTAAGTCTTCTTTACGAGTGCCGGACTTGTTGATGTCCATGCAAGGGAAGATACGTTTTTCCATAAGCTTACGATCCAAGTGGATCTCGGCATTACCAGTACCTTTAAATTCCTCGAAGATAACCTCATCCATACGAGAACCTGTGTCGATCAACGCTGTTGCGATGATTGTCAAAGATCCACCTTCTTCGATGTTACGAGCAGCACCGAAGAAACGTTTTGGTTTGTGAAGGGCGTTGGAATCCACACCACCTGACAAGATTTTTCCTGAAGGAGGAACAACCGTGTTGTAGGCGCGGGCCAAACGAGTGATAGAATCAAGTAAGATCACCACGTCGTGTTTGTGCTCAACCAAGCGTTTTGCTTTTTCGATAACCATCTCTGCAACTTGAACGTGGCGAGTTGGTGGCTCATCGAATGTTGACGATACAACTTCACCTTTTACAGTACGTTGCATGTCAGTCACCTCTTCCGGACGTTCATCGATCAAAAGAACGATCAATTTTACTTCCGGATGATTGTGTGTGATGGCATTCGCAATTTGTTGCATCAAAACTGTTTTACCAGTTCTTGGAGGTGCGACGATCAAAGCACGTTGACCTTTTCCAAGAGGAGCCATCAAGTCCACAACGCGTGTTGTGTATTCGCCAGGGCTGTGCTCAAGCTTCAGTCTTTCGTTTGGATAAAGCGGAGTTAAGTTGTCGAAAAGGATTTTGTCTTTACCTTTTTCAGTAGTTTCAAAATTCAATGAATCCACTTTCAAAAGTGCAAAGTAACGTTCACCATCTTTTGGCGGACGAACAGTTCCTGTGACCGTGTCACCTGTTCTCAAACCAAAACGACGAATTTGTGACGGAGAAACGTAGATATCATCCGGACCTGGAAGATAGTTGTAATCCGGAGAACGCAAGAAACCGTAACCGTCAGGCAGGATTTCAAGAACACCAGAACCGTAAATATCTTGTCCTAGTTTTGCGGCACGCTTCAAGATTTCAAAGATCATATCTTGACGACGAAGACCCGCAGCGTTTTCGATTTTTAGTTTTGTCGCAAGCTCAGTGAGCTGCGTGATGTTTTTTGATTTCAAGTCCTTTGAAGACAACCAAGTTTTCTCTTCATCGGTTAATTGAATGTCAGCCAAATCCACTTCTTGCGTTTGTGCCGGTGGAGTTGAGTGTTGTGTATCGTCTCCTACAGGTTGACCTTCATCACGGTGTCTGTCGCCACGATCGCCGCGATCATTGCGGAAATCACGACGTTGTTGTCCGTTGTTTCTGTCATGACGGTGTCCACCGCCGCGATTATCGCGGTTGTCACGGTTATCACGATTGTTTGGACGGAATTCGCGACGTTGCTGATGCTGTGGACGATCTTGTCTTTGTTGTTGCTGTTGTGGTTCTTGTTGTGGAGCTGGGGCGGAAGCGGAAGCTTCGGAAGTAGTGGGAGCTGCAGTAGTAGAAGTTTCAGCGGCTACCGGCTCTGGGGCTGGTGCAGCGGCTTGTGGTGCAGACTCAGCGGGTGTTTCTTCAGCGACTTTTGTGCGAGTGCGCTTCTTCACGACTTCAACGCCTTGTGAATCTTTGGGCTCAGACAAACAAATTCTCCTTGTAGGATTAAATAAAGAAAAAAGAGGATCTTAGATTAAGAAGTTTGATCCGATTGGAACTAAACTGTTTTGCTTGCCCTAACTTTCCGCGATGGGGCTAGTTCTTGTCAACCGAAAATCTTTAGCGGGAATATTAGGAGTCGCAGATTTTTTCGGGGTCCTATGTAAGATATAGAAATCATTAAGGTCTTATCCATCATTAAACTCTTAAAAAGTTCTCAAAAAAGCCTTCTCTAAATTCAAAACTATCTAAAATTCTGACGGTCCTGTGTTTTTTGCCTATCTAAATTCCTGACAGTTTTCTGTCTATATAAAATCCCTTATAAGGTTTCAATCTAGCAATGGAGACTTTAATTATGAAGCTCGTTCACACTGTGACAGGTGCCTTGGTTCTTTTTAGTTCGTTAGCAGCCCATGCCGCTCCGGCAACCGCGATTACCAAAAAGATTTTAAGCCAAGGTGTTCCCGTTCAAGCGTATGAGAAGCTTGTGAAGTTTATGGATGAGTACCAGGGTCGCTCTTTCAATCAAGATACGTACACTTGTGAAGGACGTGATGCTTCGAGTGTTAAACCTTGCGAAGAAGAAAAACGCAGCCGTTCCAATAAAACCGTGACTCTCAATTCTCCAACGTATGTGGCTATAGTCGATTTCGGCTCACCCTCTTCACAGCGTCGCTTCTATCTTATCAATTTAAAAACCGGAGATGTGAACAAGTACTATGTCTCTCACGGGCTTGGCAGTGGAAATACAGATGTGCCAACGAAGTTTAGTAACATCAAAGACTCGAAGCAGACTTCTTTAGGGATGTATCTCACGGGAGAAGTCTACCAAGGTCATTACGGAAATACTCTGCGCATGTATGGTTTAGAGCGCTCCAATGATGAAGCCTACAATCGCGATATCGTTTTGCATGGCGCTTGGTATGTTGGGGAGGATTTCATTAACTCCGTCAACGAAAGAACTGGTCAGAAATATGGACGCTTGGGTGTGAGCTGGGGATGTCCTGCAGTTTCTCGGGCGATTGCTGATAGAATTATTCCTCTACTTAAGGGTGGAAGCTTGATCATGCACTATCACCCAACGTTGATGGATGAAGCTCTTTCTGGAAAAGAAGTCCGCGTCGGGCAAAAGTAATCACTTTATCTCAATTTGAAACATTTCCGGGCTCTCCTAGAGAGCCCAAACTGCAAAACCTGTTTTGGATGTTGTTCCGGATGTGGACGCAGCTCCTCTTCTTAAAATTCAAATCAGTTTTAAAATATTGAAGCCCTTTCAAGTGTTTAAATGTGAGCCAAGCTTGGTCTAGTTTTCCGAGAATTTGCTCTGTTTTAATAAAAATGACCCCGACTACCTATTAATTTTTCGTAAGTAATACCGAAAGGATAGTATCCGCATATTAAGCATAAGGAGTCTAACGTGGAGGACACAGTTAATGTTCCGGCACCAAGAACCCCTCTGAACCTAGAGGTTTCGTTTAAGCGCAACTATGCGCGTGAGCAAACCAGAGGCACGCTTAAAAATATCAGCATCACAGGAGCCTTTTTAGAATTTGTCGGTGGGGACGTGCGAGCCAACGAAAAGTTAAACTTAGTATTTATAGTTGCAGGTCGTGAGCGCAAAGTGGCTGCTCATGTGATCTGGACTAATTCAGTAGGCTGTGGAGTGAAATTCATGCCTGTGAATAACAGAGACGTTCAGATCGTCGACGACCTGATCTACTTCGTCGAGAATAGTCGGGAAGATCGAAGATCTGTGATGGATACGATCTTTAAAAAGGTCGGATAGAAAAAACACCAGTTCCGAAAAATAAAAAGAGCGAGTGCAAACTCGCTCTTTTCTTTTTTTACTCACTCTGGATTTTTTAATTATGTTCCTACGTGAGTGTTGTCCATCGCTTGTTGTTCAAGCTCTTTTTGTCTTCTTTTCTTTCTCATCACAATAAGAACTGCCAAACCTGCTGCCGCTAGACCAACAACCGCCAAAGCCATTGTTGTGTCGTTATCCATTCCACCCGCTGGAGCTTCTTCAGCCGCAGCATGATGTTGTTGCGGAGGAGCTGGTGGATTCACCGCCTCAACTGGAGGAGGAGGCGGAGGTGCCATTTGCTCTTGAGCAATATCTTGTGGAGGTGGTGGTGGCGGAGCCATTTCCATTCCAGGAGGTTGCTGCTCAGGCATAGGAGGTGGAGGAATTTCGCCTTGAGCTTGTTGGGGATGCATTGGCTCTGGTGGTGGCATTGCTGGAGCTTGTGGTTCTTGCGGAGGAGGCATTGAGTTGATCGCCTCTTCATGATGCTGCACCGGAGCAGCTGCAATCGCGCCACCTCTCCAGTAACGAAGTTCCGTACCTTCAGCAATATTGCCTTTTGAATCTACAGAGTTGCTTGACCATACTTCTTTCCAAGCATTGTCGTAACCCAAAAGATCCTTAGAAATTTTTCTGATGTTATCGCCAGATTTCGCCACGTAAACTTCTGGAGCCATTCCGTTGTCTTCGTAGTAAGTAATCATTCTTGAAGAATCATCAGAACGGTGTGGGGAGTTGTAATAAACCTTATCACCAGGACGCACATCGCGAGAAGCGAATGTTGGATTTCCTTTTTTCAACTCTTTCGTTTTATCCGCGCCGTAAATCATTTGGCTGATGCTCGCAAGAGAATCGCCAGGGCGTGCGAAGTAAACTGTGTTGTACCAAGTTTTTCCAACCTTCCAAGGAGCTGTTGCCACTTTTTGAAGAGGCGCACTTGCTTTCTTAGGAGCTTCGGAAGAACCATCCACAACTGTTGTTGAAGTCTCTGTTTTTGTAGAGCTTTCAACCATCGATGTTGTGTCTGTTGTTGCTGGAGTTGAATCAACAACTGTCGTTGAAGTTTCTGCTGGAGGTGGAACATCTGCCATCGTCGATTCAGCAAATGGATCCGCCGGCATTGTTTCTGTTGTTGTCGCTACATCTGTTTTTTCGGTTGTTGCTTGGCTTTCGCCAGGAGTGGATTCAGCTGTAGTTGTAGTTGTTTCAGTCGTTGTTGTCGTTTCACCCAACGCGTCTTCAGGAAGTTGATCACTTGCTAAAGAATTGTCTCCCGCGATTTCAAGTGCTTCGTCGCCTTCAAGTTTCTCTAGATCGGCAGAATCATAATCAGCTGCTACTTCTGAGTCCGCTTGACTATTTTTAGACGTACAGCTTGTTAGCTGGAAGGCCAGACCTAAGCACGCTAGTAAGACTACGAGTTTTTTCATCATGTGTTCATCCTTGAGTGATGCTATGAAACATACTGTTTCAGTTAAGCGTTATTAACAATTTAAAGCACAAGATAGAAGGCTTGCAAATATTAATCAAATCACTGGACTTTTGGGGTCACTGGATCTTGAGCTTGCTACCGAGCTTCACTTTATTTTTGTCGAACCAACCCTTATTCATCTCCAGTGCATACTTTGCGGGTTTCGCGCTCGGATACGAGGGAAGTTCCGCATCCGGAATTCCTTTACCAGAGACCATTTCCTGAACATCGATCAACGTGCCGTTTTTGTCGAAGTAGCCGATCGCGAGATCTATTAATGTATTCTTCATCCAAAAAAATCTCGTCTCTTCATTTTTAAATATAAAGAGCATTCCTTCATCTGGTCCCATTTTGTCTCTGAACATAAGTCCACGTTCGTGCTGATCAGGAGTCGACGCAACTTCTACGACCAAGGTCTTGCCACCCAAATTGATCTTCTTTTTTTCGAATTCTTTTGCGTGAGCAGAGAAAGATAAAAACAGTGAGAGGATTCCCACTGCGAAAAAATTTTTATTTGCGAAGCATCTCCAGAGCAACGCCATAACGAACTCCCTTTGTTGATACAACCATTCCTGGTAAGTTTAGCGCTTCAATCACGGCGAGTAAAATAGAAGCTCCGGCATAAATAATATCCGCTCTTCCGCCCAGGCCGTATTTCGTTTTCTTTTCTTCAACGGTGGTGTTAGCAAACTCATCCACCCAGTAAGCCAGGCGTTCCTTTTTTAAAAAGAAACCGTCGACCTTCTTTTCATCAAAACCACCGACTTCAATTGCCACCAACGACGTAGGCGTCCCGGCAACTGCAATGATTTGATCGATTTTTTCCTTTTTTAATTCGGGCAATACTGTTTGCAATTGTGTGTGGATGTATTGTTTTAGTTGTTCTCTTTCGTTTTGCGGAACAGGCTGTGTACTAATAAATTTTTCCGTCAAACGAACGCCGCCGATGTTCAGACTTTCTCCAAAAAGAATTTTTGAGCCTCGACCAGAAATAAGTTCTGTGGAGCCACCGCCAACATCAACCACGAGCGACGTCTTTTGATCGTCTGCCGAACCCGCCGTCGCTCCTTGATAAGTAATGCGGGCTTCGTCTTCGCCCGGAATAATTTCGATAGGGATTCCTAGATCTTCGCCGATCTTAAATAATTCTTTACCGTTTTTCGCATCCCGCGCGGCAGAGGTTGCCATAGCTAAAATACGATCAACTTTTTGCTCATCGATTTCCTTTTTAAACTCTGTAAGGCATGCGCGGGCTCTTGCAAGCGCGTCTGGATGAAATTCTCCGGTTTTATCGACACCCTGACCCAAACGTACAACTTGAACTAAATCTTTATGAACTTTTGTGATTCCTTTTTCCGTTCCTTCGGCAATAAGACATAGAAATGTATTTGTGCCTAAATCGAGAGCCGCCACTTTCATATTACTTTAATTTCTCCTGCAGAATTTTATTCACAAGCTCTGGGTTCGCCTGACCTTTTGACGCTTTCATCACGGCACCGACGAAAAATCCAAAGAGATTTTTCTTTTTACCTGTTTTGTGATCGTCTACGGCCTGAGCATTGTTGGCAAGAACCTCATCAATCAGTTTTTCAATTGCCGCCGGATCAGAAATTTGCACCAGACCCTTTTCTTTAACAACAGTTTCTGGATCTTTTCCAGAATCCCACATTTCCTGGAAAACAGCTTTCGCCATTTTTCCTGAAATTGTGCCGTTATCAATAAGCGCAATCATACGACCGAGTTGTTGGGGTTTAATTGGAGAGTCTTTAATGTCTTTATTCGCGGAATTAAGTTCGCGAATAAGTTCTGTCATGATCCAGTTGGAAGACGATTTAAAATTTTTGGATTCCTTCGCCGTTTCTTCATAAAAATCCGCCAGAGATTTTTCTGTTGTAAGCACCTGGGCATCCAATTCAGGAAGTGCGTGCTCATCTTGAAAACGCTTGGCACGCGCAATAGGTAGTTCCGGCAATTCCTTTTTATATTTCTCAATCATTTCTTCTGTGACAAATACAGGTAAAAGATCGGGATCTTGGAAGTAACGATAATCTTGAGCGTCTTCCTTGGTGCGCATTGAGAACGTGCGGTTCTTATCAGGGTCCCACAAGCGAGTTTCCTGAATAATTTTTTCTCCACGCTCGACAGCGTCGATTTGTCTTTCAATCTCAAACTCAATCGCTTTTTCAACAAAGCGGAAGGAGTTGATGTTCTTAATTTCAACTTTAGTTCCAAATTGTGGCGCACCAACTTTACGAACCGACACGTTACAGTCACAGCGCATAGAGCCTTCTTCAAGATTTCCATCGCAGACGTCAAGATAACGTACGATCTGGCGAATCGTTCTTCCGTATTCAGCGGCTTCCGCAGGACTGCGAATATCGGGACCCGAAACGACTTCAAGAAGGGGAATTCCTGAGCGGTTGTAGTTAATCAAAGTATGATCGCCGTGGTGAATGGACTTTCCCGCGTCTTCTTCCATGTGAGCTCGCGTGATGGACACCGTTTTTTCAACGCCATCGACCTTGAAAGTCACCTTGCCATTTTCACAAATCGGCTGGTCATATTGGGAAATTTGATAACCCTTAGGAAGATCCGGATAGAAATAATTTTTTCTTGCGAAAATAGATTTGCGACGAATATCGCAGCCAAGAGCAAGACCCGTTTTAATTGAATACTCGATCGCTTTTTTATTTACAACAGGCAAAGTGCCAGGCATTCCAACACTCACGGGGGAAGTATTTTCGTTGTCGCCCGCATTAAACTCAGTCGAATCCGCGCAAAAGATTTTTGTCGCAGTACTTAACTGTACGTGTATCTCAATACCGATGACGGCTTCAAAACCTCTATATGACATGGGGATTTTTTCCTTTCGCCGGAGAAGCACTTTCTAGCGCAAAACCAACATCGAGCATCTTCTGTTCTTCAAAGTGACTTGCCGTGAGCTGAATGCCAATAGGAAGACCGTCTTGAGACATTCCAAAAGGAACGCTCATTCCAGGAAGACCTGCAAGATTGGTCGATGTGGTGAAAATATCATTGAGGTACATTTCTAGAGGATCTGAAATGCGCTCACCAATTTTAAATGCCGGAGCCGTGGTCACAGGACTTAAAATAACATCGCAGTTCTTAAAGGCTTCCAGATATTGGTTCATGATCAAGCGACGAACTTGGCCTGCCTTATTGTAATAGGCATCATAGTAACCACTTGAAAGACAGTAGGTGCCCAGCATGATACGTCGTTTGACTTCTTTTCCAAAACCGAGGCCTCGGGTTCTTCCGTAGAATTCTTCAAGATCAATGGCAGAAAGATTTTTGAAATCAGCTCTAAATCCATATTTCACACCATCGTAGCGTGCAAGATTTGAAGAAGCTTCGCTTGCTGCCACAAGATAATAAACAGGAACGGCAAACTCTGTCATAGGAACAGAAACTTCAACAATCTCCGCTCCCATTTTTTTCAAGGTTTCAACAGAGTTTTCCACAGTCTTTTGCACGTCAGGGTGAAGGCTGCCGCTCATGTATTCTTTCATGAGGCCGATCTTCATTCCTTTCACATCGGCTTTTAGATTTTTACTCCAAGCCGGTACGGATCTTTGTGTTGTCGTAGAGTCGAATTCGTCAAAACCAGAAATCACTTCAAGAGTCAGCGCCGCATCTTTTACGGAGCTCACCATGGGACCTGCTTGGTCTAAGGAAGACGCATAAGCAATAATGCCATAGCGACTGACCCGGCCATAGGTTGGCTTCACGCCAACAATTCCACAAAAACTCGCCGGCTGACGAATAGAACCACCGGTGTCCGTTCCTAAAGTGCCCACCACTAGGCGCGAAGCTTGCGCTGCTGCAGAGCCACCTGATGAACCACCAGGAACACAGTCTAAGTTCCACGGGTTTTTTACAACACCATGAAAGGAGGTTTCATTGGAAGAACCCATCGCGAATTCATCCTGATTGAGTTTTCCTAAGACAACAATTCCTGCTTTTTTTAGTCGCGCCACAACAGTGGAGTCATAAGGCGGAACGAAGTTTTCTAAAATTTTTGATCCTGCGGTTGTCTTAAGTCCTTTTGTGCAAAACATTTCTTTAATACCAAAGGGAACTCCGGCTAAGACACCAAGATCTTCGCCTTTTGCCAATCTCGCGTCTAAAGCCTCTGCTTCATTTGCGGCGTTAGGATTTATCGACGTAAAGGAATTTAATTTTCCGTCAATGTTTTCAATACGTGTCTTAAAGTGGTGAGTGATTTCTTTTACACTCACTTTTTTTGTTTTTACGGCGTCGACAATTTCGCTCATGGAAGCAAACGTTAAATCCATTATCTTTAACCTCTAGACAACAGGTGGAACTTTAAACAGGTTTCCGGCTTTAGCAGGCGCGTTCGCCGTCATTTCTTCTGCGGAAAATTCTTGTTTAACGACATCTTCACGCCAAAAAGATTCGATTTCTGTAGGAGTGATTAAGGGTTCGATTCCCGCCGTATTGATTTTTGAAATAGTCTCGAAATGATTGAGAGCTTTTGCGAGCTGAGTGCTGTACTCTTGAGCTTCTTCGTCAGTGATATGGAGGCGGGCGAGCTTCGCGATATGCTCGATGGTCTTTTTATCAATCACGGGGAATTCTCCTTTTTCGAGAATGAATATTTAAAAAATACCCAGAAAAGAGGGCCCTCGTCACTCTTAGGTGGTGCATTTTTCGTGGGACCTAGACCTTTTCTATTTTGTATCAACGCCAAGCAGTGATAGATTCTTCCCATGTCTAAAAAACGCCACGAAGAGTTAAAAAAAATCATTTCTCAGCACGATTACAATTACTACGTTTTGGATCGTCCTACGATTACAGATTTCGAATACGACCAACTTTTTGATGAACTTCTAAAATTAGAAAAGACCGAAAAAAATCTCGATCTTTCAGATTCGCCATCCCAACGCGTGGGTGGCACACCTTTGGCCGCTTTTGAGAAGGCACCGCATAGATTGCCTATGTTATCGTTAGCAAACAGTTATTCGCCTGAGGACATCGTTGATTTTGATGAACGCGTAAAAAAATTCCTGAGCACCGATAAGGACATCGAGTATCTTTGCGAGCCCAAGTTTGACGGTCTTTCTATGGAGCTCATCTATGAACATGGCAATTTTGTAAGAGCTTTGACTCGTGGAGACGGAACTGTCGGTGAAGATGTAACCCAGGGCATCCGTACCATTAAAAGCATTCCGCTAAAACTTCATACTAAAAATCCCCCGGCTCTTTTAGAGGTGCGCGGAGAAGTTTTAATGTTTAAGCAAGACTTCGCAAAATTAAACGAAGCCCAACAAGAAAATGGGCAACAAACTTTTGCAAATCCGCGAAACGCCGCCGCGGGATCCGTGAGACAACTTGATGCCAAAATCACAGCATCGCGCCCTTTGCGCTTTTACGGATATGCCTTGGGGGCTGTTGACGGAATTGAATTTAAAAATCAGCAAGAGATTGAAAATTATTTCGCAGAAGTGGGCATTCCCTCTTTGCAAAAAAATGCTGACTTCGATTTGGTTCGCGTATGCGCGGGGCCTTTAGCTGTTGTTGATTACTATCACGAAGTAGAAAAACTTCGCCCGAGTCTCCCGTTTGATATTGATGGTATCGTTATCAAAGTAAATTCGCTAAGACTGCAAGATGATTTGGGCCTTGTCGCAAGAAGTCCGCGCTGGGCGACAGCGGCAAAGTTTAAACCCGAACAGGCACAAACCGTGATTGAAACCATTGCAATTCAAGTGGGTCGCACGGGAGCTCTTACGCCGGTGGCTATCATGTCCCCTGTAAAGGTGGGAGGCGTGACCGTCACAAATGCCACTCTTCACAATCAAGATGAAATCAATCGCAAAGACGTTCGTGTGGGTGACACGGTCGTTATTCAAAGAGCCGGTGATGTCATTCCTGAAGTCGTCTCTGTCGTTCTAGATAAGCGACCTAAAAATAGCAAACCTTTTGAAATGCCAACAGAGTGTCCTGCGTGCGGATCAGAAGTGCAAAAACTAGAAGGCGAAGTTGTCACTCGCTGTATAAATCCACTTTGCATCGCTATGGTGAAAGAGTCTTTAAAACACTTTGTCGCACGACGCGCGATGAATATCGATAAAGTGGGTGATCGTCTTATTGAAACCTTGGTCGACAATAAACTTCTTTCGCGTTTCTCTGATTTCTATCGCCTGACCAAAGAAGATATTTTGTCTTTAGAGCGCCAAGGGGATAAATCCGCAGAAAACGTGATTAACAGTATTGAAAACAGCAAACACCCGACATTGGCGCGTTTTATTTTTGCTCTGGGCATTCGCTTTGTTGGTGAACAGACCGCGAAACATTTGGCGGATCACTTCATCACGATTGATAATTTTATCAAGGCGGACGAAGAATCTCTTCTGCAGGTTCCAGAAATCGGCCCGAAGGTGGCAAAGGCTATCGAAGCTTGGACTTCCAACAAAGAACTCGTTAAAGAAGTTCACGATATGCAAAAGCTTGGTGTGAAAATCACAAATCCGGTCCGTTCTCAAGAAGGAGCACTTTCGGGAAAAAGTTTTCTGATCACAGGAACGTTGCCTGTCAAACGTGACGACGCCAAAGATTTCATTGAAAAAAATGGCGGAAAAATTTTAGGCTCTGTTTCTTCGAAATTAAATTACCTGGTTGTCGGTGATGACCCCGGCTCTAAGCTTGAAAAAGCTCAAAGCCTTGGCGTGACCGTCATCTCTTGGGAAGACTTACAAAAAATGATTTAACGAACGCCGGCGCGAGGGGCTGTGTCTTTGTTTGCTTGAACAAGCTCAGCCATTCTGCCGCGCAAGTGAGAGCATGTGGCGCCTAAATCCTTCACACTGTGTTCAATGCGTTTTTCGTTGTAGCCCCTTTTAGCAAAGTGGCTGCGCAAAGCACCTTCATCCTGCTGGCAAAGTGTATCCACACGACGAACAAGGGCGCGGTAAGACTGCGGATTGTTTCTCGCAAAGTCCAAAGCTTCTTTTGCGGGAGGAGATTTCTTTGCACACTCTTCTGTCGCATTTTTTGCGCGCACGGTGCAAATAGGTTTTCCCTCTTTCACCCCAAAGACGACAGGATTGCAAAGTACGGTGGCTTTTCCATCTTCTGTGTCACCTTGAATCGCGCCTTCTTTCGGAGGGGTTTTACAAGAGTAAGTGACTTTTTTTCCAGAAGCATCAAACACTTCTTTTTCAAAAACCGGACTGCAGTTTTTTCCTTGCAAAGCCCAGCCGGCGTAAATACAGGCTAAGCGATCTTTGGAAGTGACTTCGTCCACATCCAGGTTGTCATTGCTTTTAATGCCGCCAATATCGCCAAGCTCTTTAAGTTTATAATCTTCAACACGGCGATCATTGGATTTTCTCTCTAAAACAGCTCCCGTAGAATCGCGTTTTTCAAATGTTGTAATCGGGCCTGCGCCCGTTGGTTTTTCTACTTTGGCATCCGGACCCATATCGATGACTACAGGTTGAGACGACGAAGGAGTCACAACTTTTTTAACGACCGTGTCTCTGCGAATCACAGGCGTTTGAAACTCAAAAGCGCCGCCTTCTTCTTGAACGTGTTTTACATGTTCTTCGAGTTTTTTAACGTCGATACCAACACGAGCACCACGATAATCTTTGTTTTCAAATGCACGCATTAATTCTTGAGTAATTTTAGAGGAATCACTGTAAGCACCACTGGCAGAACATACATTCACACCACTGACTTCATCACCCGGACAGTAAATACAAATGCGCGAAGGACTTGAAAAGTTTCTTACTTGGCATTTTTCATCGGCTGCATAGGCTGGAGTCGACTGCGTAAGGAACTGAAAGGCCGCACAAAATTTTTGATTCGCCTGAAGACGCTCCATCATCCATGGAAAAATGGATGAATACTTCGGAGGTTTCGCACTGATCCGCTGACCGCTTTCAATCAGTTCAATATTATGGTTAAAAGCACGAAGTTCTTTAATCCAAGCTTCCTGATTTTCGGGAGTTAGAGCCCGAAATTCTTCGTAAGATAATGTGATTTTATCGGTGCTCTTATAAAGAGCCCCTTGAGCATGGACGTGGAACGTGCCGAGTGTTATCAACACAAAAAATAAAACCTTCATCTGCGATTTCCTTTTTTATGAATCCGTTTCTAAATATCGGAAAAGAAACGCCTTAACTTGAGGCACTGGATGAAGGTCTAGGTCACAAACATAAAAAAACCCACAGTCTTTGCAAACTGTGGGTTTAAATTTTTATTTAAGGTGATCCGCCAAGAATTAAATGTGGTCGATCACAATGTCGCGAGCCATAACAGTCTTACGACCGTCAGCTTTAGCACTCTCGACACCTTTCAAGCAAAGTTGCTCGATAGCTTTGCTAAGAACATCAATTGTCTCAGCAGAAGTGTTCATTTGACCTTTTTCCTTGATGAGTTTTTTCACTTTGCTTGTCACTACAAGTACGTCTGCCATGATTAAACCTCTCCATCCGTGTGTTTACCTCTAAAAGGTTTGCATAGGGTCTAGAAATTGACAATATGAAATCTTCTTGCGGCGCACTAATTCTACGCGCGTCCCGGGTTGATCAAAAGTTCTGACTTCCCATCCTCGAACCGGAAAAGTTCCGCCTGCCTTGAGCCGCTTTCCCCAGGAGAAATCCACACGAAAGTTTTCTGATCTAAGGGTTTCGTACATTCCACATCCAAAAACGCTGGTGACCAGCACCCACTGTTGAGGTGTTCTACAGAACCAATGATCTCATGGCGAGTATGGTGTGTATGCCCAAAAACAATGCGCTGCGCTTTCGTGATTGCACTCGCCATAGCTAACACGCGGTCATCCGGTTCTTTGTATCCCGAAACCAAAGAGGTTACTGATTTACTGTAGAAAAGGAAAAATGGAAGAAGCAGAAACAATGGAATGAACGCCCAGAAAAATGAAATCTCATAAACGGAGCGAACAAAAACCATCAATTGAAAGATTAAAAAGAAGGCGATGAAAATAATAAAAGCGCGATCCAGCCACAACTCACGAGCCAGCAAAAATGGGTTGCTCGCAGCTGGATCCACAAAAAGTTCTTTCAGCTCCCGCACCATGCGTGGCTCGGCATTGGCTTTTTCCGCAATATAAGAAACACGATCTTCAATTTTCAGCGGATTGCGAATCGGCGCTGCCAAACGATCAAAGAACGAGTGAAGGAGAGTCACCACCGCACCCCAGAACCACGTCAACACCAAACCAGGCTGTGCCTTTGCAACGTACTTAAAGAAAAAGCGGATGTATTCCGGCAAAGACATAATGTAGTTCGTGTCTACATGCGGATTAAAAAAACCCATACCGTTCATAATGTAGCGACACGCGAGATTTCCAAAAGGAAGTTTTAACGAAACAAAATTGTATCCACGCACAAAAGGATTCACCGGGTCTTCACACATGCAATACGGGTCGTATTGATTCCCGTGTTCAATCAAGGTGTCTTGATTGCTGATATAAAACCATTCAACAAAACGCACTTCCTGGCGTTTGTGTTCTGGCAAATTCAAATGACGATAGATTTCTTCCTGCACCTCGGGGAAGTGAAGTTCCAAGTCGTGATTTCCCATCACAAAAATCGCGCGATGGCCGCGCAGGATAAATTCTCTAAGGGCCCGCACAAATTCCGCGTGGTCTTTGAGAATGACTTCGATCTTAAAACGAGAGCGTTCTTCACGAGGATAAAGACCGCGATGTTTTTCAAGCCAACCGACATGAAACACCGGCTCATCAGGCAAACGCAGTACGCTATCAAAATCAAAAATGTCACCGTTCAACACCAGCTCAATAGGAGCCCCTTGAGCTTTTTCTTCAATGTGTTTAAGAAAGCTTTCAAAAACATCATCAAAAAAGAACTGACGTGTTTTAAATTTTTTCCACAACGGAAAGCGAACGCGAACCGGCTCTGCTTCTGTTAAATGCAAATCGCTAATGATCGCCGTGTACGGCGCCTTTTTAAAATCAGGAATCGGTTGTGAAAAAGAAGTGGGCAAATCTGCCTCCCAAGAATATGATCGTGCAGATGAACGAATTTATCAAGAACCTGAAGACTCCAATTGCAATTGTCGGTATGGGAAAAAGCGGGGAAGCCGCAAAACGCCTTCTTTTAAACTTGGGCGTTGCTCCGCAGTCGGTCCTCACATTTGATGGAAAACTTGAGACGGCGGACTTTAATGACCCCGAAGCTCTTATGGCCACGTCCCAACCACAAACATTGGTGGTTTCTCCAGGGGTTCCACTGACTTCAGCATGGATTCAGGCGGCACAAAAGAAGGGCGCTAAAATCACGAGCGAAATTTCTTTAGCTTGCTCATGTTTGACCACGGAGAAATTGATCGGAGTTACCGGGTCTGTCGGAAAAAGCACAACAGTCTCACTTTTAGGTGCAGGCCTTGAGGCTTTTTCTAAAACAGGCTTTGTCGGTGGAAACCTAGGAATTCCTTTTTCTGCCTATGCTGCTGACGTTCTTGAAAAGAAACGTCCTCGCGCTGACTGGATCGTTTTAGAACTATCTAGTTATCAACTCGAAAACTGCGAAAATCTAAAACTGGATTATTCTGCAATCACTTACTTTACTTCTAATCATCTTGAGCGTTACGACAACCTTGAGCACTATTACCGCACCAAGTGGAATATTCTGTCGCTGACAAAAAATGTGATGCTTTTAAATAGCGAAGGTGGCGACCTCGTTGAGTATTTTAAAATGAATCATCATGAACAGGTGAAAGTGGTTTCAAAAAAAGACCCTTTGCTTGCCAATCTTCATTTAGAAAAAGCGCAGCTTATCGGTCAGCACAATCAAGATAACTTGGCGCTGGCGTCGTCTTTGGCGCTTGCGGCGGGCTGGCCTTCGTCAGCAATTGAAGGCATGAAATCTTTTAAAGGACTTGTGCATCGCCTTGAAAATGTCGGAACGTTTAAAGGTGTTCGTTTTATTAACGACAGTAAAGCAACAGCTATGGACAGCGTTCTTATTGCGGCCACAGCGGCTTACGATACGCTCACAAATTCCGGAAAGTTATTTCTGCTTTTAGGAGGCAGAGATAAAAATCTTCCGTGGCAGGATTTAATCCCACTCAAAAACTTCAAGGGCGTGGAGTTTGTTTTCTTTGGTGAGTGCCGCGAGATCGCGCAAAAGAAATCTCTTTTACCCGGAGAATCCTTTGCAAAACTGGGTGAAGCGTTGGATTTCGTTTTCGGAAATGTGAAAACTCACGACACCGTTTTACTTAGTCCCGGCGGCACAAGCCTTGACGAATTTAAATCATTTGAAGATCGCGGAAATTTCTTTAAGAAAAAAGTCGAAGAGTTTGCGAAATAAAAATCTATTCGCGGAAAGTTAAGACAGAAAGCGAATTGGCATCGACAGGCAGCACGCGAGAATAAATCTTCTGCGTGCGGCTTCCAACAACCACAACTTCGTGAGTGTCTTCTGGTACATTGTAGAGAATAAATCCACCGCCAGCGATGCCTTTACGGTTTTGCAAGATACGACCTTGCATATCAAAGTATACGATATGACGAGGTTCAAAGTTGTCGTAAGCAGCTAGATAAACTTCAAAGTCCTCATCAGGAACAAATCCCACAATCACACCCGCACTTGCAGGATCATCAATTCGCAAGTAAGTCTTAATCGTGTTAAGCCATGACCAATGAACCAACGGCGCATGAATAAATGCATCGCTATCGTTATATAGATAACGGGCTGCTACATAATCCGCCCCTTCAGGCTGAATGCGCATCATACCTAAGCGACTGATGTGCGGAAGATTCACCGTTGCAACACCGTCTTGCACCTGCAGGTCTTCATTTAAGCTTTGCATAGTCACAAGGGCCGAACGGGCTTCACCAGTAAAGGCGTCGTACACCCGCAACGGAACTGCCTCTGTTTTAATTGTTGACTCAATATCGCCTTGAGCAACTGAGCCATCTTCAACAAGGACGTTTTGATATCCTAAAATAGAATTAGCTCTCGTTGCCAATAATGAGTGAAAGCCAGGGCTCACATCAACAAAAGCATAAAGCCCATTGTCGCTTGTGGCTTTCAGGTTAGGGTCCGGAAGCATGAACTGATTAAAATAAATAGGTAACAAGCTTTCGTCAGATTCAACAGCGACTTCAATTCCGGAAAGATTTTTTCCGTCTTGACTGACACGACCCCAGATCACCGTCGGCGCTCCATCAAAGGACTGAGTTCTTTGTTGAGCAACGATATCTTGAAGAGCTTGAATCATCGATTCCGGATAAAGTTGAGATTTAAACTCTGCGCCTGAAATTACAATGGAAGCTGTTTGCAAATGCTTCGGAGCTGCCGCACGCATCACCGTGCTCGAACCCTTTGTGACATTATCCATGGCGACATAACCGTCTTTTTTCACAGCCACCTCACTAGCACCTTTAACAAAGGTCACACGCGTTTGCGCAGGGGCAGCGTCGTTGGCTTTTGGATTGTAGGCGCTTGTCACGATTCCCGCAAAATCTGGATGTGGTTCGATACGAAGTTTTGGACCTTGCAGTGATTTCGTTTGTGAAGCCACCAAACGATTGAGTCTAAAAGATCCTTCACCCAAAGTTTTTCCATCTTTATCCACAAGACGGGCCACAATCGTTCCGGAAGTATCTTCAACATCAATATTATAAAGACCTTGTTGCAGATCCACGCGGCCCAATTCTTTTAAAATACCTTCATCACTGCGACGAACTTCAATATGATGTTCGTTTGTGACAGCTAAACCACCCGTGATTTCAAGAGGGCCCACGATAGAGCGCGAACCAGTTCCTCTTTCTTCTACTAAAGCATTTGAAGGAAGAAAGCCTTGGCCTTCGTCAGCAGGAGATGTATTTGGATTCCCACCTGAAGGAGCTTGTGAAGGGACGCTCTTATTTTCATGGTTATAATAAACTTGTGTCCGAGGAAGATCTGTATTCTTTTGACCTGAAGCAGAGGTGCCTGCCACATACACTCCATTCGGAGATGCCGCAGAAGGTGACGTGAGAGCACCTGATTTTTCAAGAACGTCTTTAGCCATCTCTGACCAAGTTTGCCCTTGCCAGTTTTCTGCCAAAACTTCGCTGCGTCTTTGCGCCTCTTGCAAACGAATCGCTTGAGCGCGAGGAAGTTGCTCCATCCAAGAATTGTCTTGAGCTGCTACTTCGCTTTGTTCGCCAGAAGGCTGAGGGTTGGAAGCATAGGTGGCCTCAGCCACGACTTTTTCAACATTCTTTTTTAGAACCATTTCCGGCAGTTCCACTTTTTGTGAGTAAAGAGGAGCTGTGGATTTTTCTGCCGCTAGATTTCTTGGCGTGATTTTTTCAATACGCGCCCACTCGTTAGCAACACGTTCTGATTCCAAAACTTCTTCGAAAGCGATGTGAGGTGGAGAATTTTTTTGAGCTTTAATGGTGAGGGCTTCATAAATAGGAATGAACTTCAAGCCACCTAATTGGCTTGACCAGCAAAAGCATCCCGCTATTACTGCCAACGGCAGAAGCCGTCGAAGTCGCATTCCTTGCAACAGTCACCTCATCTAAGAGAATAGTCATTCCTGACTATTCTCATGTTATTTAGAAAGAGCGGAAGTCGTCAATTACGTTGCGGGTGTCGCGACTTTGGTTAAGCGACTGGCGGATCTTTTCCGCAATCACGCCGGCTTTGTCGTCATCGCGATCTAGAAGGTCAAAACCACCTTCTTCATTACGACCTTCGACTAGGACCTCGACCTGAACGTCATAAGGGCGGCGGTCGCCAAGAACGGTGACATGGGTGTAATAACGTTCACGGGCCATGTCCATCTTCTCGATTATTTTATTTTTTTTATCGTAGAACTGAGAAAGAATCTCGCGCCCGTTTTGACTGACCGAGCGCGGCTCCCCAATCACGGCCATCACGGCGCGACGGGTTTCACTGACATTCAATGGAGTTTCTCGAATGATCACCCCACCAGTTCTGCAACTGGACAAAAGGAGGGTTGACGCTAAAAGAAAAAAACCAAGAACCTTCTTCATTACTTCTTAGCCTTGTTCCAATCATCCATAAACTGTTTGATGCCTTTGTCAGTAAGTGGATGGTGAGTCATTTGTTGCATAACCTTAAATGGAATAGTCGCGATATCCGCACCCATTTCAGCAGCGATTTGGATATGCATTGGGCTTCTTACGCTCGCAACCAAGACCTCAGTGTCAAAATCATAGTTTTGGTACATTTGAATAATCTGATCAACCATGACCATGCCTTCTTGGCCAATGTCATCAAGGCGACCTACGAATGGAGAAACCATTGTTGCTCCAGCTTTAGCAGCTAGCAATGCTTGCATTGGCGAGAAGACCAACGTGACGTTTGTCTTGATACCTTCTGCTTTGAATTTTTTTACAGCAATCATACCGTCTTCACACATTGGAACCTTCACAACAACGTTGGAAGCCAATTTCGCAAGCTCTTTACCCTCGCGGAACATTTCTTCCGCTTGAAGGCTGATGACTTCCGCAGAGACAGGTCCAGAAACTTCTTTGCAGATTTCTTTGATCACGTCGTGAAATGGTTTTCCTGATTTTGCAATCAAAGAAGGGTTTGTAGTTACACCATCAACCCAACCACGCATGTTGGCTTGTCTGATCTCTTCGATTTCTGCCGTGTCGATGAAAAACTTCATGGAAGCTCCCGTAAGGTAAGAATGTCTTTAAATATAACAATAAATTTGTATTCCGGGAGAGATTAAAAATCAACCAGGCTTTTACCCTGCATGAAAAACTCTGCCTGGTTCGCAGGCGGGGCTGATTTGGAAATCTCACTCAGATTTTTTTGATAAATAGGATGTTCGTACTGACCCCATGCTTCCGCCGCACAACGAATAATCAGAGGATCTTGATGAAGCTGCGGGTACGGAAGAGTCAACCGAGGCGACATCAGAATCATATCGTCAAACGTAAGAAGGGTGAGTTCCGAATGACTTTTTTTTGTGAGCCCTTGGGAGCCCGTTTCGCACAAAGAAAGAACCAGATGCAAAACCTGATCAACCCCGAGCTGAGTTTCAAAACGAATCACAAACTCCAGACGAGCACTCAAGTCCAAACGCTCCATCGTCAGGTAGCGTTTGTAGGCTGAAGAGATCGTGGCGATTTCTCCGCATTCAGCGAACTTTCTTAAAAGATTTTTTGCTTTTTCCACACCACCCACTAAATCAAGGGCGACATGAATCAGCGCTGAATGAAGAGTGGGGCTCATTTCTGTTTCCCAAAAAGAACGTCACGGATCTGATAAAGACCTGGTTTTTGTTTAACAAGCCATTCAGCAGCCTGAACAGCCCCTTTGGCAAACACAGTGCGATTTAAAGCGCTGTGCTCAAATGTCAGAACTTCTTCGTCACTCATGGAATAAATCTTGTGAACACCGAAAACGCCGCCACCACGAATTGCCAAAGGCTCTGGCAATTTTTTATTAACAGCCTTTTCCAGATTTTCCTGAAGTGTAATGGCAGTTCCTGACGGTTTATCTTTTTTGCGATTATGATGAATTTCTTCAATTTGAAAATCAAAATGAGAAATCGCCGCCAAAGATTTAAGAGCTTCATTTAAAACCGCAACACCCAAACTCATATTTGAAGACCACAAGACGGGGATTTTCTTTGCGTATTGTTCAAGAAGATCTTTTTCTTTTTTCGTAAAACCCGTCGTGCCACATACAACTGGCGTTTTGTTTTCAGCAGCTCTTTTAAGAACATCCTTCAAAGCATCCGGAGACGAAAAATCAATCCATACGTCCACGGCTTTGGCTTTTTTTGCATCCCATTTGTCATTACGACCAAATGGATAAAACACCTCGCAACCAGCGCTGTTTTCAATCACTTGGATAATTTCTTTACCCATGCGGCCGGAGGAGCCGACAAGACCTACTTTGATTTTCTTCACAGAACACCCACGCGTTGCATTTCAGCTTTCAATTTTTCTGTATGCTCAGGAGTGAGCTCCATCATCGGTAAACGCAATGAAGCAGATTCAATGATTCCCATCAAAGCCAACGCTTTTTTCACAGGGATTGGGTTGGCTTCCACAAAAAGTAAATTGATAAGATCCATGTATTTTTTGATATCCGCTTGCGCTTTATCAAACTGGCCTTCAAGCGCCCATTTTCTCCACTGAACCATTTGTTTTGGAATCACATGAGTCGCCACAGAAATCACACCATGACCGCCGGCCTGAAGGAAATCCACGTAAGTACCGTCATCACCAGAAAGCATCACAAAATCTTTTCCGCAAGCTTTGATGATTTCTTTTTCAAGATCAATTTTCCCTGACGCTTCTTTGATGCCAATAATACCTGGAACCTTCGAAAGATCGCCGATGGTTTTTGCTTCAAGAGACGTGATCGTGCGACCAGGAACATTGTAAAGAAGCGTTGGAATTTTCACAGACGTCGCAACAGTTTTAAAGTGCTCATACAAACCACGTTGCGGCGGTTTATTGTAATAAGGCACAACTACTAAAAGAGCATCACCACCCAGGGCTTCCGCTTTTTTAGAGTCTTCAATTGTTTTTGCTGTGCTGTTAGAACCTGTACCGATAATCAAAGGGACTTTATCGCCGCAGAAAGAGCGAATGTGTTTAAATAACTCAGCGACTTCTTCTGAAGACAGCGTCGGGCTTTCCGCTGTTGTTCCATTCACAACAAAACCATCAACGCCGCCATCGAGTTGTTGTTTCAACAGACGATCCAAAGACGCATAATCAATTTTGTCATTTTTAAACGGTGTTATTAAAGCTGTAAACGTGCCTTTGAAATTTTTCATCCGACCACCTCAAGATTGTATTTAAATTCTCCAACAAAAACGGCGTCACCAATCATCAATGGATGAGAGTCGCCTTCTAAGAAAACTACCTGCATAAGGCCGCCAGGCATTTGCACTTCCACTTGTTTTTCGGAAGTCTCTTTTGCATACACCAAAGCCGCCGCAACAGCACCTGTGCCGCAAGCCAATGTGTAATCTTCCACACCGCGCTCAAAAGTAACAGCTTTGATTTTTCCACGGCTGTCTTCCGCATAGAAAGTGACATTGGCTCCCGAAGGACGCAAATCATGGTGAGAGCGTGCTTCTCGGGCCATTTCTTTCAGTGACGTCGCATCGGCGATATTGTGAATTTTTTGAACCAAATGCGGAACTCCGGTGTTCACCAACGCAAACTCTTCTGTAGAGCTGGATTTCGTTTTAAGTTCAATGCGCTCTTGAATGAAGCGAGCTTCTGGCATACGCACGCGGATTTTTCCATCACCTAAAATTTGTGCTGTGACAAGGCCTGCGCCTGTTTTAAATTTCAGCGTGCTTTTTTCTGGATTTGAACTTTCTAGATTTTCATAACAAAAACGGGCGGCACAACGAGCGGCATTGCCACACATTTCTGCTGTCGAGCCATCGTTATTGTAAAAGTCCCAAACAAAATCAAAACCGTCGCCACCGGATTGAATAAGAAGAAGGCCATCAGTACTCACACCTAAAACACGATCGCAAACAAGTTTTGCGAAATTCGCGCGAGTCATGCCAAGATGTTTTTCGATGTCTTCCCAGGCAGATCCCTTGCGCGCATCAATCAAAGAAAACGTATTTCCTGCTCCCGACATTTTTGTGATGGTCACAGGCAGGAAGTTTTTCATCGCTCCTCCGTCTCAGCTGAAGAACTGTCCTCTTGATCGCGAGTTGTGGATTTTTTCGTGGGTTTCTTTTGAGCGTCTTTAAAAGTAGGTTCACCGCGTCCCAGCGGCGCGGGGTTGAGGGGTGGCAAAGGACGGCCTTTCACTCCACAACCCAGTGGCAATAAGAAAACCAAAATGAGGGCTATTTTATTCAGACGTTCCATTCATCCCCTTAAGCTCGCTTTCCACCTCAGTTAGGCGGCGGCAAAGCATGGGGTCTATCATATACTGTCTATACTGGTTCGCTGAAATGTTTTTGCAGGTCATCACGTATTTCTGAGCAATGTCTAGATTCGACTTTTTCTGCGCTTGATCGAACTTCCAGATCCAATAGAAAGACTCTGGGTACTTTTCGTCGGCTTTTTTCAGAGTTCCGAGGACCTCTTGCGCCTTTGTAAGGTTTTTAGCAGACAAAAACTTATCCATTTCCAAAGCCAGCCAGAACTTTTGCTGCGGAGACTTCTTCATCGCCACAGTATCCGCGACCTTTTGGTATTCAAGCCATTTTCCCTGGCAGGCAAGGGCTTGAGCCATACTCAGTTTTAAATCTTCATCAAAACTCACTAGCGTGAGTTGTTTTTGTACAGCCTCCTGCGCATTTTTGCAGTCACCTTTAGCAATCATCAAACGCGCAAGCTCATTCACGATGGACAAATTATCGGGCTCAATGCGCGAAGCTTCGCTCACTTTATCCAACGCCTGGTTCACGTCGGTTTTGCGCAAAGAAACACCGGTTTCAAAAAGTTGTTGGGCTTTATCGCTAAAAAATATAGTCGAGACTTCAGCGACGGTTTTTTTAAGTTCGGCAACGGCTTGGGGACGAGTTTCTTTTTGAATAGCGCTTGAGAGAATGTTCAAAGCCTGCTGGCGATCCCGCTGCAAACTTAAGTTGTACGCTTTTTCGATAATATCTTTGTAGGTCTCAGACTTACCGTTTTTTGTCTGAGCAAAAAGAGAAGGGCCAGAAAAGAGAAGAGCCACCCCAAGGGTGGCTCTTAGCAAAACCAATTTCATTAATTAGTTCTTTTTGAAAGATTTCAAAACAACAGTCACTTCGCCGAATTGGCTTGGAGCAACTTGTTTCAACATACCAGAAAGTGGAACTTGCTCTGGGTTGATCCATGCGTTGATTTCAGCGTTTTGCTCTTTGTCTTTAAGACGAGCGTGGATGCAATCGAAAGTTCCAGCAGGAACAGTGATTCTGTCTTCTTTAACGTCGATAACTTCAACATCTTGTTTTGGTGGTTGTTGTTCTTTACCGTTAACGATCATTTTTTTGATTTCACCAGTGTTTGGATCGATCAAAGTTTCAACTTTTTGTTTTCCAGCGAAACCAAGATCCATGTTTTGATCCATCCAGATGCCATCAGCAGCAACTGAACGAACTGCCATCGTCATAGATCCTTTGATGAATCCCATGTCGATGTTGTAGTTAGCTTGGTCGCCAACTTTCCAGTCCAAACCCATTGTTTGAGCTTGATCCATGATCGCTGCGTTTTGGATGTTCGCAACAACTTCAACTGCAGACGGAGCTGCAACTGCATTGATAGAGAATGCAAGACCTAGAACGGCAATAAGAGCCTTAACCATAAATTCCTCCTTGAATGGTTTTTCTTTTTCGTTGTGTATTAATCACACCACGACCAAGGGAGGTACAGTCAAGGTTCAAATCATTGTTCTCTAAAACTACTCACTAAAACTTGACGCGGCTTGCTGCCGTTGGCTGGGCCGACAACACCTTCTTTTTCAAAAATTTCTATCAAACGCGCGGCGCGCGGATAGCCGAGTCTAAATTTTCTTTGAATCAAAGACGCAGAGATTTCTTTTTGTTCCGAAGCCCACGATAAAATTTCATCGTAGCGTTCGTCATACTCCTCGTCACCAAATCCAGAACCACCACCAGAATCACCAGCTTCAGCACCATCGCCACCTGCAAATCCATCCAGAGCACGCATCGCGAGTGGATCATACTCAGGCTCTGCTTGAGCTGCCCAGTGTTTCACAACGTTTCCGATTTCTTTATCTGACAAATAAGGTCCGTGATGACGAGTTGGTTTTCCCACGCCCGGAGCCTGGAAGAGCATATCTCCATTCGGAAGAAGACGTTCTGCACCTGAATCATCAATGATGATACGCGAATCCATTTTCGAAGCGACTTTCAAAGCCACACGACCTGGAATATTTGTTTTAATCAAACCCGTCACAACGTCTTTACGCGGAGACTGCGTTGCCACAATCAAATGAATACCGCAGGCACGCGCTTTTTGTGTCAGACGCTGAATTGGTTCTTCGATGTTTTGTTTTTCAACGATCATCAAATCAGCCAACTCGTCGACAACGATCACGATGAAAGGAAGCGGTTGGAAGTAGTATTGTTCTAACTTCGCTTTTCCTTCTTCCAACTCCTGATTCACTTTTTCGTGTTCTTCAACTTCCGCTTTCGAAAGGGCACCCGTTTTTTCATTGAAGGCTTCAATTTTACCAACGCCAAACTTCGACAAAGACTTATAGCGTTTTTCCATTTCACGAACAGCCCACTTTAAAGCTGTCGCTGCTTTCTTAGGTTCTGTCACGTGTGGAAGAACCAGGTGAGGCACCGTCGAAAACGGAGCTAAGTCGACCATCTTTGGATCGATCAACACAAGTCTTAAAGTTTTAGGAGAGTGACGGAAAAGAAGTCCAGTAATGATCGAACCAACAAACACCGACTTACCAGAACCCGTTGTACCTGCGATCAATAAATGCGGCATCTTACGAAGATCAACAACTTTAGGTTCGCCGTCCACCGCACGACCCACGGCCATCGGAAGAGCAAGATCTTCACTCCAGAATGTGTCTTCGGCGATCAGGTCTTTATAATAAACCGTTTCACGCTTTAAGTTTGCGGTCTCGATACCAACAACATCTGTTCCTGGAATGTGACCGACAACGCGCACGGATTCAGAAGACAGTGCGAGGGAAAGATCGTCTTCAAGTTCCGAGATCTTGCTGATTTTAACGTCGGCGTTGGGTTTAAATTCATACATCGTAACCAGTGGACCTGGTTTCGCGTCTTGAATTTGTCCTTCAATAGAGAAGTTTTTAAGTTTCTCAACCAACGAATCCGCTTTTCTTTGAATCTCAGCCTTATCAATTTTAATACGCGACGCTGGAGGATCTTCTAACAATGCCAATTTCGGCATATCCCAATTTTCAATACGACGCGGAGGTTTTGCCTTCATCACGACTTTACGTTTTTGCGCAAGCTTCACGGCCGGAACTTCTTCTTCGTCCTCTTCCTCTTCAGATTCGTCATCAGCCTCATCCGCGGCCAGGGCCGCGTCTAAGTCGTCTTCCTCGTCCTTTTCTTCCTCTTCGTCTTTACCTACAAATTTTTTGTCAGAAAGAGGGAAGACCGTTTTAGGCTTTTCTTCTTTTACTTTCAAAGCTTTTGGTTTTTTTGTGTCTTTCACAAACATGCCGGCAAAGAACGCAGCAATTTTATCGCCGACTTTTTTCTTTTTAAGCATCGCCAAAAATCCGCGCGGAGCTTCAGTGAGTTCCTGCAAAGATTTTTCAAAGTAAAACACAACAAGCACAGCCATCAGTGACAACAAGATCACTTGCACGCCGATCGAGTTAAACGCGCGAATCAACGCTTGAGAAACTCCCAAACCTAAAAGACCGCCCAAATAAATTTGCTCGTGGAAAATCTTCGTATTTGGCAAATACAGGGACAGAAGAGCCGCGATATTTACGATTAATAACAGCGCCCACACGAAGCGAATATTTTTTAAATTGAGGGATTCTCCCTTAAAGCTCGCATAGGCCATTTTAAGGCAGCTTCCGACGACAACCCAGGCCGCCAAGCCAAAGAATTGATAAAGCATATCGGCTAGAAAACTCCCCACAATGCCACAATAATTTGAAGCTTTGAGGCCTTGTCCGATAGAATTCATGGAAGGGTCATAGGGATTGTAGCTTACCAGTGCGAGGGCGAGGAAAAGCCCTATGCCTAAAAAGCTAATAGCGATAACGTCCTGACGAAACTTTTTGAGGAATTGGTTCATTTAAAAAATTTACGAAATTCCGCTGAGTTAGTCATGCTTATGAAGCGTTCCTTGACTTAGGACCTGTGAGGGAGCACACATCAATCACTCTATATGCTTAAAATAAATGAGATTTTCTATAGTATCCAAGGCGAAACGACTTATGTGGGGAATCCCACGGTTTTCGTGCGTCTAACGGCCTGCAATCTGCGCTGCACTTACTGCGACACAAAATACTCTTACTATGAAGGCGAAATGCAGGCCCTTGAAAATATTTTGCAAGAAGTCGCCAAACACAAAGCTCCTTATGTTTGCGTCACAGGTGGTGAACCTCTTTTACAAAAAGAAGTTCACACGTTGATGAACACTTTGTGTGATCAAGGTTACAAAGTTTCTTTAGAAACAAGTGGATCAAAAAGTGTGGAACACGTTGATCCGCGCGTAAAAATTATTTTGGATGTGAAAACTCCTGACAGTGGTGCCGCAAATTCTTTTCTCATGGAGAACATCGGCTTTTCCACTCCCAGCACGGAATACAAGTTTGTGATCTGTTCTGAAAAAGACTTTGAATGGTCCGAAGAATTCTGTCGTCAACATAATTTATTTGAAAAATTTGTGGTTTTATACAGCCCATCATACGGCCAAGTGTCTGAACGCTGGTTGGCAGAAAAAATTTTGCAAAAAAATTCATCTGCAAGGTTGCAATTGCAACTGCATAAGTATATTTGGTCTTCCGAAACACGCGGAGTATAGGTCTACTTCAAAAAGCGGTTTGATAAGTACCATGTGAAAAATTAAATCATTGGTATTTATGAAACCGCTTTGTTAGTAGAGCCTCCAAAACATTAAGCTGACAATTTAGGGAGTTCCATGACGCCGAACCTAAACAGTTCTGATAATCTTTTTGTCGCCAACCTTCAGTCTGTAAGCTTGGAGAAGCTTGTAAAGAGCAAACTAGAAGTTCTCTTTGCACAACAAAAAGAAGCGCAAGTTGAGTTGAATGGTCTATATAACGTCGTTATTGAACAAGTAGAAAAACCTCTTTTAGAGCTAGCTTTGCGCGCCTATAACGGCAATCAAGTGAAAACGGCGCAAATGCTTGGCATCAATCGCAACACTCTTAAGAAGAAAATTGACAACTACAAGATTCGCGTAAAGAAATTGAACTAAGACTTCATTTAGAAGTTACTTCAGCGGGCCACCATTTGAACCACCATCTCTGTCATAGGCCCGCAATTTTTTTTGATATTTGATTAATTTCGTTACTCTAGAGGGGTTCAATGAGTACGCGAATTCCACCTCAAAATCTTGAGGCCGAACAGTCCATTCTGGGCGGTCTGATGCTGGATAGAGAAGCACTCGATCAAGTGGGCGATATGCTCATGGCCGATGATTTCTATAAACCAGCTCATCAAAAGATTTATAACGCCATTAAAGAGCTTCACAGCAAAAGCCAACCGATTGATATCATCACGGTGACCAACGTTCTTCAGGGCGAAGGCTCCATGGATGTTGTCGGCGGACCTGAGTATCTTATCAGTCTTCTTGATAAAACGATTTCTGCTGCGAACATCACGACGCACGCAAAAATCGTGAAAGACAAAGCGACTTTGCGTCGTTTGATCGCCATCAATAGCCAGTTGATCGAAAAAGCTTACGACCAAGATTTCGTCGACGTTGAGTCTTTCGTGGATCAAGCGGAAAGTGCGATCTTTAAAATCGGCGAAAATAAAACAGCGACAGGTCTTGTGGGCTCAATGGAAATCGTTAAGGCTTCCATCCAAAAGATTGAAGAGCTTTATAAAAACAAAGCCGAAATCACAGGTCTTGCGACAGGCTTTAAAAAACTTGATGAGATGACGGCCGGTCTTCACCCAGGTGAGATGACGATCATCGCCGCTCGTCCATCGATGGGTAAAACAGCGTTCTCTCTAAACATCTGCCAACACGTCGCACTTCGTTTGAAGAAGACAGTCGCCTACTTCTCTCTTGAGATGGGTAAAGAGTCGATGATGATGCGTATGCTTTCTGCGGAATCCAAAGTGAGCATGAGCGAAATCCGTAACGGTCGCATTCAAGATTCGGCATGGCCGAAATTGATCAATGCAGCCAGTGCACTGAGTGAAGCGTCTATCTTCATTGATGACACTCCAGGTGTTTCGCCGTTTGAGATTCGCTCTCGTGCGCGTCGTCTGAAAGCTGAACACGGTCTTGATCTCATCATGATCGACTACTTGCAGCTCATGAGTATGAAACAGAAAATGAGTTCCCGTGAGCAAGAGGTTGCGGAGATTTCTAAATCTTTGAAGGCCATTGCCAAGGAGTTGCAAATCCCTGTCATTGCTCTGGCGCAGCTCAACCGTGGTGTTGAGGGTCGTACAGAGAAGAAACCAATGCTTTCAGATCTGCGTGAGTCGGGATCGATCGAGCAAGATGCCGACGTTATCATGATGCTTTATCGTGATGACTACTACGACAAAGAAAATCCAGACAAACAAGGTCACGCGGAAGTGATCGTGGGTAAACAGCGTAACGGTGCTACGGGACCAGTGAAAATGCGCTTCGATGCTCAGTACAATAGATTCCGTGATGCCGATCCGGAGCCATCAGGACCGAGTCAAATTATGCCTCCTCCTCAGGCCCCACCTCCAATGCCTGGCGGCAGACCTAAAAACTTTGCACCTGGCGCTCCAGTTTAAGATAATGGGCTTCTATGAAGCCCTTACTTTATTTGTTCAAACGTAAAAAAGCTCAAAACTTTCAACCTGTGGTTTTAGTCACAGGCTGTTCCTCAGGTATTGGTTTAGCTCTCGCAAAACTTTTGTATGAACACACAGAGTACCGTGTTGTCGTGACCGCTCGTGAAAAGAGCCTTGATAAAGTTCGCAATTATTTTTTAGATAACGAACGCTTCATCGTTCGTCCTTTGGATGTCACTTCTGAAGCCGATCGCATTCGTCTTTATAATGAAATCAAAAAAATTTGGGGTGGTGTCGATATTCTTATCAACAATGCCGGCGTTTCTTATCGCTCCGTCGTTGAACATATGACTGAAAAAGATGAAGAGCTGCAAATGGCGACGAATTATTTCGGTCCCATGGGAATGATTCGTCTAGCCCTACCACACATGCGCGATACCGGCCGTGGAAAGATCATCAATATCTCTTCAGTGAGCGGAATGCTTGCGATGCCGACAATGGCTTCTTATTCCGCATCGAAATATGCTCTGGAAGGCGCGAGCGAAGCGTTGTGGTATGAGACTCGTCCCTTCGGTGTGACAATCACACTTGTTCAGCCTGGTTTCATTCACAGCAATTCTTTTAGAAACGTTTATCACACGGAACTATCTGATCCGACTCGCAACTGGAGCGGACCCTATAGTGATTTTTATAAGAACATGACTCCGTTTGTGGAGCGCATGATGAATCTTTCGCTCACAACGCCAGAAAAGATCGCCAAACAAGTTGTGAAAGTGATGAAGAAAGAAAATCCGCCTCTATGGCACCCGGCAACTTTAGATGCGGTGTTGTTCTATTATTTCCGACGCCTGCTTCCGCGCAGAGTTCTTTTGCCGATCCTTTATTGGCTTCTTCCTAACGCTAAAAACTGGTCGAAGGATTACTCTCACCGCCGCCGCTAAAAGGGGACCTGGACCTTAGACTTGATTGCGGGTTTAGGGTTGAGTTCCTTTTAACCTCTTGATGGACTGGGGATGTCTTAAAAAGCGAGACCCTTGTTAAGCATGGAGGCTGATCATGGGAGAGACTTTAGCAAAGACAGTGATCGCGGCAACTGGACTGCCCCAGGATCCTGTTGAAAGAGAATTTAACGCCTTACTTGAGAAGTACGGAAAAAGCCCTGAGACGCTCACCATTGATGAGCTTCGCGAGGTCATGGCTGAATACCTTCAAATCGTTTTTCTTGAAATGCAGACCGAAATGAGCGCTTAAGTGCGACAATAAAAAAAGGGCCCTTCACAAGGACCCTTTCTTCGTTTTGAATTTTCAGTTTCTACTATTTTGCAGAAAGCTTTTTCAAACCGTCTTGCACGAATTGAGATTCAGATTTTACTTTTGTGTAAACGCTCACTAGAGAGCAATCGTCTTTTCCGTCTTTACCAGCACCGCGGCTAGTAACACCCCAAACATATTGAGTGCCATTCACTTCAAGGAACGCAGGTCCACCAGAGTCACCGTGGCAAGCACCTTTACCTTTAGTTTGATCAAGAAGGATTTCGTGTTTACCGAATTCTTCAACAACTTCTACGTCTACTTTACGAAGACGGTCGTCAGATTTTGTATTCACGCCATCTGTTTCGATCAAACCGTAACCAGCCAAAGTTACTTTTGTACCTGGCTTCAACAATGTTTCGTCATCAAGGAATTTAGCTACAGTGTAACCAGGAGCCATTGCGCCTGCGAATTTGATCAACGCAAGGTCATGAGCGTCTTCGCCTTCAGAACCTGTTTTGCCGTAATCAGTGTGGATCACAGAATCAACAACAAGGCGGATGTCCGCGCGACCCATTTTTCTTAGATCTGTGTTGAAGATAACATAAAGAACTACTTCTTTGTATTCAGCGCCCACTTCAGGAACGCAGTGACCTGCAGTCAAAACTACGTTCTCAGTCAAAAGAGAACCTGTGCAGATGAATTGACCTTCTTGACCATCCGCTGTCTTTACAGACGCTACGATCGCTACAGTGGATTTTGCGATTGGATCTTTAGCATCAACAGTCACACCGCCAATGATAGATGAGCTGTCAGCACCAAGATTTACCGCATTTTGCTTAGCAGGCGAACAAGCAACAAGAGATCCCAAAAGTCCCGCTGCCACCGCTGCTTTAAAAAGAATATTAAGTTTCATAGCGCCCCTCCAAGGTGCAGTTCTTAAACACCCAAAATGGAACCAGGGCAATACAAATTTTCAAATATTTAATATAACAAAAGCTTATAGATCGAATTTAATTTCATTTAAGATTTTGCAGTGGAGTGCGAAGGACATCGAAAAAGAAAAGGGACTCTTTGCAGAGTCCCTTTTGAGAATTTTTCTCTTAATAATGTTAGAGCTCAGTCCAGCTTCCGCGCCAGCGGCGCTTCAGCCTCCTGCGACTCCCGTCGCCTTAAGCGCGCTCTACAGAGATTTGGATTTTTGCTTCCATACCTTCTGCGTAGCGAACTACTGCTTTGTGCTGACCCAAAACCTTGATTGGCTCTTCAAGGTGAATATCACGACGGTCTACAGAGTGACCCATCTTTTGCAATTCTTTAGAGATATCTGTTGTAGTAACAGTACCGAAAAGTTTGTCAGTTTCACCTGCAGCCAACTTGAATGTCACAGTTGTGCCATTGATTTTGTTCAAAAGCTCTTGGCGCTCTGCCAATGCTTTTTTCTTTTTAGTTTCAGCAACGCGCTTCAAGTGTTCGTATTCTTTTACGCGTTTTTCAGTAGCCTCAGCCGCTAGTTTGCGTGGGAACAAGAAGTTTCTCGCGAAACCTTCAGAAACGTTCACCAACTCACCAACACGACCTACATCTTTAACATCTTTTTGAAGAATAACTTTCATGTGATCTCCATTTCAGTTGTTCTCAGCTGGCTTATTCATCCTGCGGATGCGCCCTCTGAAATCAACCCAGTAATCGATCAAACCAACGACACTTAAAATAAGCAGCATTTGGCCGACCAAGATTATGTACGTCAAAACTCGAGTGAACACACCGGCTCTTATCGAATTCAGAAATACCTCCAACACTGCCAGCCCTTGAAAGAAATAGAGAACGATACAAACGTTCACAATATTTACTGCCAGGATGGCCGTGGCCTTACCGCCAAAACTCACCATTGTTAGAAGGAAGGCAGTCATCGCAACCCAAATCACGTAATCTGGAACACGATATTCTAACAACTTGAGCTGAGAGGCAATTTTCTCACGGGGCAAATTGAGCCATGAAAAAACCCTTCTCTCAAAAATCAATCCCACACCTAACGTCACAATAAGAACTATGACGACGGCTGATGGAACTTGCTGTACCAAAATCGCCGGATCCAGTTTCACAGTCGGATTCATTGTCTGAACTTGCTGTGCAAATTTCTCCGCCAAACCTTGGACTTCAGCGTACGTGTTGATTCCGTTTTTCTTAAACGCTCCAAAAAGTCCAAGGCCTGTAGCCAAAGAACCTGCGGCGACGCTCAAAAGTCCCGAAATCCACCACCCAAGTCCTCTTTGCTCCATCTCCATGTAAGCCCCTAAAGTCATCCAAACAGAGCCTAAGAAAAGTGCCAGAGGTTGTGCGTTCAGGAGCCACGCTGCTCCTGTTACCAACAGTCCCAAAATCCAAAAGGCGAGGGGACCGTAGGCTTTACGTAATACACGAAGAAGAGGCGCTCCCAGAACAACAGTCATCATCGACAACAAAATCGAGAGAGATGAAATTGTGATGAATTTCTGCGTAGTCGCGGTCTTCTTCATGGCTTACGCTCTTAATTATTCGCCTTTATCAAAACGCTCAGAACGCTCTGCTTTCGCAGCGGCAAAAGCGGCTTTACGAGCAGCCATTTTTGCTTCACGTTCTTTTTCACGAGCAGCAGATTCAGAAAGACCTTTTTTGAAGCCTTCCATGAATTTTGCCAAAGAAACACGCTCGTCAAGACGAGTGTGCATGAAGCGAAGAACTTTGTCGTTGATGCGCATAGTACGCTCAAGCTCAGCAATCGCTTGCGTGTCTGCTTCAAACGTAGAGTGGAAGTAGATCGCTTTTTTCAATTTACCAATTGGAGTTGCAAGAGTTCTTTTGCCCCAAGTTTCCAAAGAGTTGATAGAACCTTTGTAAGATTCAATTGTCGCTTTGTTCTTTTTGAACAACTCTTTTTGATCTTCAAGAGTTGCATCTGGGTGCATAAGAACCACAACTTCGTATGGCTTCTTTGCAGTCGTTTTAGATAGTTCCATTGACTATATCCTTTCGGTTAAAGCCCCCACCATAGTGAGCGGGAGCAAGGATGACTTTTAAAATGTTTAACGGGTTTAGCACGCCTTAGGCCCAAGCACAAGGATTAGGCATTTGAATCCCTAAGAAACCAGTCCTAGAATGTGTAAATGGTCACATTTATTGAGATAGTGGACGGTCCCAACGAAGGTTCTCGCTTCAAAGTTGAAGAGGGGATTACCATTGGCCGCACCAAGGCTGACATCATTATTAAAGACCCCAAGGTTTCAAGCACCCATGCTCAGTTCGCATTAGATGGCAAAGGGCAGTTTGTTTTGCAGGATTTGGACTCTTCCAACGGGATCCACATTGCAGGCCGCCGTGTAAAAAAAGTCGCGTTATTATCAGGGGTTATCTTTGAGGTCGGACGCACTCAGTTTAAAGTCGTGACCGTTGAAGAAGAACTCGCAATCGACTTTAGCCGCCTTATAACTTGGCGCAGCATTCTCAAAGACAAGCTGCAGGCATTGGAAAATCCCAAGATCAAAAAGCCCGCGGTTTTGCAAAGCTTTAGCCCCTCCTTAAAGCTCACATTCATCCAAGGTATTCAGACGGATGAGGAAATTATTTTAGGCTATGGCCCGCGCCGAGCCGGTGCTGACTCGTTAGATATCGAGCTTTTAGATGAGGAAGCCCCGAAAGAGGCCTTCGAACTTCACCCAGGTCCAGGCATGGTGCAAATTAAAATTAAAGCTCCTGGACGAGTGACTCTTAACAATAAGTCCATAGATGCCGAAATGCTTAAAGATGGCGACTTGATTTCTTTGGGAAATACCCTGATTAAAGTCACCTACTTGTAAGAAGGACAGCATGGAGATCACACCAAAAGAGACGGGCACCTTTGAAAGCTTCGACGGCACTCCGATTTACTACGAAGTGCGCGGCGAAGGTGAGCCTTTGATTTTGGTTTACGGTATCGCCTGCATCATGAATCACTGGCACCATCAGGTCGAATATTTTTCCAAGCACTACAAAGTCATCACGTTTGATCTGCGCGGACATCAACGCAGCAATCCTGTTGTTGATATGAGCCAGCTAACGATGGAGGCTCTGGCAAAAGATGTCGTGCTTCTTGCGAAACATTTGAAAATTAAAAAAGCACATTTTGCAGGTCACAGTTTCGGGGCGCCGATCATTTTAAAAATCTACGACAACCATCCCGAACTTTTTCACTCGATGATTTTCATCAACGGCTTTGCTCGCAATCCGATCAAAGGCATGTTCGGTCTTGATGTTGTTGAGCCGTTTTTTTATTTCGTTAAAGGCCAATATCAAAGCCAACCCAATATGTGGAACACTCTGTGGAAAATGGCTGTTGATAATCCGATGGCCGTGTACCTTGCAGCCCTTGCGGGAGGATTTAATCTTCGCGTGACTCACATCAAAGACATCGAAGTCTATATGCGAGGTGTGGCGCGACTGAATTTGCAAGTGTTTTTAACATTGTTTGAAGTTTTGATGGAGTATAACGGCGAGTCCGTGCTTGAAAAAATCCGCGTGCCTGCGCTGATTATTTCTGGCGAAAAAGACATGGTGACGCCGATTCGCTTTCAATATCACTTTAAAGAAGCCATCAAACATTCCGAATTTGTGCTTGTGCCGTATGGCTCTCATTGCACCCAACTTGATTTTCCTGACTACACGAATTTAAAAATTGAAAAATTCTTAGAGGATGTCAGAAATGGAAAAGTATAAGGACTTTTTAAGAAAAGTTCCTAGCTTTGACGATTTTCTGCATATTTCTGACGACAAAAATTTTCTCACGGTTCCCGAAGATTGGGGATTGATTCTCACAGACATCAAAGGTTCCACGAAAGCCGTGCAGTCAGGTCGCTACCGCGAAGTGAATATGGTGGGAGCTGCTTGCATCACAGCTCTTCTAAATGAATTTAATGTGCGCGAGTTGCCATTTGTTTTTGGCGGTGATGGCGCGACACTTTTAGTTCCACCTGAATTTAAAATTCAAGCGTCTGTGGCGCTAAAGAGCGTGCAGGCCTGGTCGAAAAAAGAATTTGATCTGGAACTGCGTAGTTTTATTTTTGATCTTAAAGAAGTTTACGACGAGGGACATAGGCTGCTTTTAGGAAAGTATCAGCTTTCTCAAGGAAACGTGATTTATCAGTTTCGCGGTGGCGCCTTAAGACGGGCCGAAGAGAAAATGAAAAAGGGCCTTGGTGGTCTTGCGATTGAAGCTTCTGAGAGCGAGATCGCACCAAAATTACAGGGCCTGACATGTCGTTGGGAGCCACTTTCCACTCAAAAAGGAACGATACTGACGATCCTTGTAAGTGCCGCTGGCAATGAAGAAAAGTCATTTGATATTTATCACCGCGTATTGGCGGGCCTTCGCGAAATTTTAGGTGGCAATTTTAAAATCGCGTGTCCCACAAATCCAGGCAGCATGAAAATCAAATGGCCGCCAAAGACTTTGGTGATAGAGGCAAAATCTCGTCCTGGAAAATTTATTTCCGAGTTTTTCGGAGCGGCCGTGGATTCGTTAATCGCGTTTATCATGATTCGTTTTAATGTGTCAGCGGGAGGCTTTGATCCCCGCAAATACAAATCAGAAATCATTTCAAACTCGGACTTTCAAAAGTACGACGACCTTTTGCGAATGGTTTTAGATTGTTCTTCCAAGCAAGCTCAAGAAATCGAAAGCCTTTTAAAATCTTTTGAAGAGCGGGGAGAGATTGTCTTTGGCACGCACCGCTCGCCACAGGCTCTCATGACGTGCCTCGTGTTTTCCGCAACTCAGAATCAGCATTTGCATTTCATTGATGGCGCACAAGGCGGGTATACGCTGGCTGCTGTGGATCTCAAAAAGAAAAAGGCCACCTAGTTTCCTGGTGGCCTTTTTAAAGCACTTAGTTAATTTTTAAATTATCTCCAAGCGGCTTTTGTGATGTCGAAACCGTAGCGGTTTACAGAGTCATCAGAAGTGAACACGATTTTCACATACTCACCGTCAACTGGAGTAGAGAAAGAATCATCGTTTTTACCGCTGATAGTTGCTACTTTTTTGCCGTTCGCATCGTAAAGGTCTACTTTATCGTAATCTCTTTCAGTATCGAATTTAGAGAAATACAATGCGATTTGTTTCGCACCTGGAACACGCACTTCGTACGTTTCGTTTGATTTCTCTTTGTATGGATGAGCTGAAGAAACGTTTACGTTCACTGTTTGCCAGTTGATTGGATCATTTGGATCTGGAGCTGGCAAAGTGTTCGTCAACATTGCATAAGCATCAACCAAACCACCGCGTGCTTTACCACGAAGACCTGCAATTGGTCTTGAAGTCGCGATGATTCTTTCTTTCATTTCTACGTTCGTCAAATTTGGTTCATTCGAAGCCAAAAGAACCGCCATGCCAGACACGTGAGGTGTCGCCATAGAAGTTCCTGACCATGAATCATAACCGCCACCCGTGATGGATGAATAGATATTCACACCCGGAGCGCCTACGTGAACTTTTGTTTTACCGTAGTTCGAGAAAGAAGCGATTTGGCCTCTGTTATCGATCGCTGCCACTGACAATACGTTTGGTACGTCGTAAGTTGCAGGATAAGTAGGGTTCGCATCGTTGTTGTTTGATTCGTTACCCGCTGCTGCTACGAACAAAGCGCCGGCTGCATTAGATCTTTCGATTGCTTGTTTCAAAGTTTCAGAGTAGCCGCCGCCACCCCAAGAGTTCGACATGATTTTCGCACCCATTTTAGTTGCGTAGTCGATACCTTTCAAAGCGCCGTCAAGAGAACCTGAACCGCTCGCAGAAAGGAATTTAACTCCCATGATACGAACATTCCACGCTACACCCACGATACCTTTACCATCGTTACCAGTCGCACCGATAGTACCAGAGCAGTGTGAACCGTGACCGTGGTCATCCAAAGGATTTCCAGTTGGTTTGTTAGCATCTACAAAGTTAGCTCCGTGAATATCATCAACGATACCATTCCCATCGTCGTCAACACCTGGTTTGCCGTTAAGTTCCGCTTCATTCACCCAAAGATTGTCTTTCAAATCTGGATGATTGTAGTCAACACCAGTATCGATAACAGCCACGATCACATCTTTAGAACCAGTCGTGATATCCCATGCTTTTTCCGCACCGATATCCACGCCCGCAATACCTTGACGGCGTTGAGAGTCTGCTTGTCCTGTGTTGATCATGCCCCACAATTGACCCAACATTGGATCATTTGGAGTTTTGTTGATTCTGTAGATGAAGTTTGGTTCTACGATATCAACAAGTGGATTTTCAGAAAGAGATTTTACGACGTTGGATTGAATCTCAAACACCGGTCTTTTGATCACAACGATATTTTGACCAGGAATAGTGTCCTTGATGTAGGAGCCCAGTTGTTGGCTCAAGATGTTGATGTTTGATTTTGCAGAAACAGAATCTTTGAGTTTAACAATGTATTCGCCTGGAACTGATTCAGGTGCTGCTGCGAATGCATGAACTCCTGCTAGTAGCAAACCGACCATGGTTGCCTTGGAGGCTCTTCCGATAAGCCTTTTCATAAAAAACTCCTTCACTGGGTGATTTCAAACGTGCCAGTTCCAAAATGGTACCAATGTGAAGGTGAGCTGGTTATCAATATTCAGAAATTAAAATAGAAAGCTTCGATTTTTAGCTTAAGGTCCGGGCAATTCAATACGTTTGTCGAGAAAAAAGCAGGGCTTTCTCCTAGTTCGCAGGACTAAGAAACAGCTTTTTTCCCCGACGAAGGTGTGGGTTTCTCCTCTGAAAAATCAAAACTGAGCTGCTGCGGAGACGTGAGTTTAACAACTCGTTGTGGGTTCTCAGCGATTTCTTTTTTCTCTGACGGAGTTGTCACGTTCACTCCTGTCGAAGCTTTGATGAGATGTTTGATAAAGGCTTCTTTCACACTGTCAGGTGCGTTTTTGTTGAAGCCCAATTCTTCCATTAAGTTGCCAATCTTCTTCATAAGCCAATCCTTGGTCTAGTTTCGGAAGTTTGTTGTATGAGCTTTAGAAGAAAATCAAAGGTGGGGTGAGCTAAAGATGTCTCTCAATGAGACAGACCCATGGTGCAAAGTTTAAAGGTTAATCGTCGATCGAATTATTCAGATAAATTTTTGCCGCAGCGACGCATCTGTTTGAAATAACAAGACATCGCAAGGACAAAAAAAGAGGAGTCTTGGCGACTCCTCTTTCACTCATTTCCAATTTCGAATTTCTACTATCCTGCGCCGCCATCTTTGTGCTTAGGACGTTTCGTCGCATTCGCTACAAAGAACTCGCGGTTCATGCGAGAGATGTTTGTAAGTTGGATTTCCTTAGGACAAGCTGCCTCACACGCACCCGTTGTTGTGCAAGATCCGAAACCTTCTGCATCCATCGCTGCAACCATGCGAAGAGCGCGGTCTTTTCTTTCCACTTGACCTTGCGGAAGCAAAGCCATGTGAGAGATTTTTGCAGACGTGAAAAGTGCTGCAGAAGCATTTTTACAAGCTGCCACGCAAGCGCCACAACCGATGCAAGTCGCTGAAGACATCGCTTCATCCGCATCCGCTTTAGGAACAAGCACAGAGTTCGCATCAACAGCGTTTCCTGTATTTGCAGAAATGTATCCACCCGCAGAAATGATACGGTCGAATGCAGATCTATCCACCATCAAATCTTTAATCACAGGGAATGAAGTCGCGCGGAATGGTTCGATTGTTAAAATCGCACCGTCCGTGAAATTTCTCATGTGCAACTGGCACACCGTTGTTGATTTCATGGGACCGTGAGCTTCGCCATCGATCACAAAACCACAAGCTCCACAGATACCTTCGCGGCAGTCATGGTCAAATGCGATCGGCTCGTCACCTTTACCGACAAGCTCTTCGTTCACAGCATCGAGCATTTCCAAGAAAGACGCGTCTTCAGAGACGTTCTTTGCTTGCAACTCAACAAATCCGCCCTGATCTTTCGGGCCTTTTTGTCTCCACACTTTCAAAGTCAAATTGATATGTTTACCAGCCATTTTACGCCTCTTATTTGTAACTACGAGTTGCTAGGTGTACGTTTTCAAAAACAAGTTCTTCTTTGTGGCGGACTTCTGGTTTGTTTTCACCAGTGTATTCCCAAGCAGCCACGTGACAGAAGTTCGCATCGTCACGTTTTGCTTCGCCGTCCACTTGGAATTCTTCACGATAGTGACCACCGCAAGACTCTTGACGTTCCAAAGCATCACGGCACATCAACTCACCAAGCTCCAAGAAGTCAGCAACACGTCCGGCTTTTTCAAGCTCGACGTTAAGGTAATTCGCATCACCAGGGATGCGAAGATTTTGCCAGAATTCTTCACGAAGTTTTGGAATCTCTTGCAGAGCTTTTTTAAGACCTGCTTCGTTACGACCCATTCCACAGTATTCCCACATGATGTGACCAAGCTCTTTATGGAAGCTGTCCACTGTGCGGTTACCTTTAATGCCCATAAGTTTAGAGATTTCTTTTTTCACTCCGTCTTCAGCCGCTTTAAATGCATCGTTTGAAGTCGAAACTTTTTCAAGCTTCGTTCCACCAAGGTAGTTACCCAAAGTGTACGGAAGTACGAAGTAACCATCTGCCAAACCTTGCATCAATGCCGAAGCACCAAGACGGTTGGCACCGTGGTCAGAGAAGTTGGCTTCACCGGCAACGAACAATCCTGGAATTGTTGATTCCAAGTTGTAGTCCACCCACAAGCCACCCATTGTGTAGTGAGGAGCAGGGTAGATCATCATCGGCTGTTTGTAAGGATTTTGACCTGTGATTTTTTCGTACATTTCAAACAAGTTTCCGTATCTCTCAGAAATCTTGTCTTCACCAAGACGTTTGATCGCGTCTGCGAAATCCAAATAAACCGCTTTACCAGTTTCATTCACGCCACGGCCTTCATCACAACGATATTTCGCCTGACGAGAAGCCACGTCACGAGGAGCCAAGTTACCAAATGAAGGGTACACGCGCTCCAAGTAGTAATCGCGTTCGTTTTCTGGGATTTCATTTGGATGACGTTTGTCACCCACAGCTTTAGGAACCCACACGCGACCGTCGTTACGAAGAGACTCAGACATCAAAGTCAATTTTGACTGATTTTCTCCGTGAACAGGGATGCACGTCGGATGGATTTGCGTGTAGCAAGGGTTTGCGAAGTAAGCGCCACGTTTGTGAGCTTTCCAAGCTGCCGTCACCGCACAGTTCATCGCATTTGTAGAAAGGAAGAACACGTTAGAGTAACCACCAGAGGCGATCACAACAGCGTCTGCTTCGTGAGACTCAATTTCACCCGTGAGCAAGTTACGAACGATGATACCGCGAGCTTTTCCGTCGATGATCACAAGATCCAACATCTCACGACGGTACCGAAGTTCCACGTTTCCAGCATCCACTTGTCTCATCATTTCAGAGTAAGCACCTAAAAGGAGCTGCTGGCCTGTTTGACCGCGAGCATAGAATGTACGAGAAACTTGCGCTCCACCGAATGAACGATTCGCCAAAGTTCCTCCGTATTCACGAGCGAAGGGAACACCTTGAGCGACCATTTGGTCGATGATGTTCGCAGAAACCTCCGCCAAACGATATACGTTGGCTTCACGCGCGCGGAAGTCACCGCCTTTTACAGTGTCATAGAAAAGACGGTAAGTAGAGTCGCCGTCGTTTTGGTAGTTCTTCGCTGCATTGATACCACCTTGTGCCGCCACGGAGTGCGCGCGACGAGGAGATTCGTGAATGCAAAACGCTTTTACTTTGTAGCCAAGCTCACCCAAAGAGGCTGCTGCAGAAGCGCCGGCAAGACCTGTTCCCACAACGATGATCGAGTGTTTTCTCTTATTCGCAGGGTTGACAAGTTTGTAGTCGAATTTTGACTTGGTCCATTTAGATTCAATCGGGCCACTAGGAATTTTGCTATCTAATTTATTAGCCATTTTCAGTGCTCCTTAGTGTGCAATAAGAAAAAGGTAAAGAGGTTGAGCGATAAAACCAAGTGCCACAACAAATGCGTAAGCGTAGCTTAGTTTTTTCCACGTATTGCGGTAAGTGCCTTCCATCAAACCCAGAGATTGGAATGTAGAGCCCACACCGTGACTTAAGTGGAAGCCAAGAAGAATCAAGGCAACCACATACCACGCAACGTAACCAGGGCTTTGGAAAACTTCTTCCATCAAGCGAGCCAGGTCACGCATCACAACTCCATTCACAGTCGTTTCGTAGTGAGTGCCGTACTTGAAAGTGATCAAGTGAAGAATCACAAAGACAAGAATCAAAGAACCTTGAACCGCCATTGTGCGAGAGGCGAGAGTCGCTTTCTTTTTTCCACTTGCTGCAACTGCGTATTTAGAACCTTTGGAAGCTCTGTTGGCAGCTGTCAAAGAGAACGCCGTGTACACGTGAACAATCAGTGCCAGAACCAAAACAGTTTCTGCGACGTAAATGATGTTACCGCTTGTAATCGCGTGCCCGTAAGCATTGTAAGCATCGTGGCTGACGAAAATTAATAGATTACCGGCCATATGTGCGAGAACAAATCCCGCCCAAATTAAACCAGTGATTCCCATTAAGTATTTTTTCCCGACGGTGGAACCGAGAAATCCAGACATGGTGTTGAACCCCTTGTTTTGTTGCTATGTATTTTCTCAATAAGTTTACAATTAACTTAACTCCGAGGCCTTCGGATTGTCTATGACACCCGTCATGTTTCGCAACACGTTAAATATGGAATTTAGTTTTGCCTTTCCTGGACTTGCGATAGAACAAAACCTCTAAAAAAACGGGGTAAAAACATGAAGATTTTTGTGTGTATCAAGCAGGTGCCCGACACCGAAACAAAGATTAAAATCACTCCCGACCAAAACGGAATCGACACGGCGGGAATTAAATGGGTTTTGAACCCTTATGACGAATACGCAGTTGAAGAAGCCGTGAAACTTCGCGACGCCAACCCAGGTTCTCAAGTGTGGGTTTTGAGCGTTGGACCAAAGGCGCGTGTTGTTGAATCTCTCCGCACGGCTTTGGCGATGGGATCTGATGAGGCGATCGTAGTAAATGCTGAAAATTTGGACAACTACTCCACAGCAAAAGCTTTGGCTGAAGTGATCAAAGCTGAAGGCGGCGCCAAAGTTATCTTCTCCGGAAAATTGGCGATCGACGACAATGCGTCTTCAGTGAGCCAAATGCTTGCTGAGTTCTTAAACGTTCCTCACACGACTGTGGTTTCTAAATTTGCATTCAACGGCGAAAACGTTGTTGTTGAGCGCGATGTTGAAGGCGGAGCTAAAGAAGTTGTGCAAATGATGACTCCCGCAGTTGTCGCTGCCAACAAGGGCTTGAACATGCCTCGTTACGCAAGTCTTCCTGGTATCATGAAAGCGAAAAAGAAAGTGATCAAAGAAATCGAATTTGCTTCTTTGAACATTCCTGCTTCAGATATCAAAGTTAAATACACTAATTTCGCTCTTCCTGCTGAAAAGCCTGCGGTAAAAATCATTGCCGGCGATGCTTCTGCACAAGCGGCAGAGTTGGTTAAACTTCTTCGCGACGAAGCGAAAGTTTTGTAAGGAGTACGAAATGGGTAAAGTCTTAGTTTTTGCTGAACAAACAAACGGAAAACTTAAACGCAGCTCGATCGAACTTCTTCAAGCGGCTGCAAAATCTGGAAACACGGTTGCGGCTGTGGTTTTCGGATCTCATGCAGGTGATGTGACAGCAGCAGCGGGTCACAACGGTGCTAACGAAGTTCATGTTGTGAAAGACGCTTCTTTGGATTCATACAATCCAGAGCTTTTCACGGCCAACATCGCAGCGGTCATCGAAAAAGTTCAACCTTCCATCATTCTTGCTTCTGCGTCTTCAACAGGTAAAGACTTGTTTCCTCGCGTAGCAGCTCGTTTGGGTGCAGGTGTGGCTTCTGATTGCACAGAGCTTAATATCTCTGGCGACTCAGTGACAGCGACAAAACCAATGTATTCTGGAAAATGCTTCGCTAAAGCGAATTTCGAAAACACAAATTTGAAAATCGTTTTGATGCGCGCAAATCAACTTCCAGTTGCGGCGGCGGACACCTCTAAATCTGCAAACGTTGTTGAACAAGCGATTGTAAAACCAGATCTTAAAACGTTGATCAAAGAAATCGTTAAAGGCACAAGCGAGAAGCTTGATTTAACAGAAGCAAACATCATCGTTTCTGGCGGCCGTGGCTTGAAAGAAGCTGCGAACTTCAAAATGTTGAATGACTTGGCTGACGTTCTTGGTGCAACTGTAGGTGCTTCACGTGCGGTTGTTGATGCAGGCTGGGTTGGTCACGGTATGCAAGTCGGACAAACTGGTAAAACAGTGGCTCCTTCTTTGTACATCGCAGTTGGTATCTCTGGCGCGATTCAACACTTGGCGGGTATGAGCGGCTCTAAAGTGATCGTTGCTATCAACAACGATCCAAACGCTCCAATCTTCCAAAAAGCGACATACGGTATTGTTGGTGACGCTTTTGAAATCGTTCCGAAATTGACAGAAGAGTTCAAAAAAGCTCTTCACCACTAATCGTGTTTAGAAAGTATATTCTTCCGATTATTGTTTTCGTTTTTTACCGAACCCTCTCATGGACATGGAGGGTTCGGGTCATCGAACCTGATTCTCTTCATAACTCCTTAGAACATAAAAAAGCGGTCGTACTCGCTCACTGGCATGGTGATGAACTCGCACTTCTTTCGATCGTGAAGCGCTATCGAATCGCCACGATTGCATCACAATCCAAAGATGGTGAGTTGATGGCAAAAGTTTTGAAATGGTTGGGCGCAAAAACCAGTCGCGGGTCTTCCACGCGCGGTGGAGTTCAGGCACTCAAAGGTCTTTTGCGTTTAGTAAAAGACGGGGGAAATTGCAGCTTTGCGGTTGATGGGCCCAAGGGGCCGTTACACAAAGTGAAGCCCGGCGTGTTCGAACTTTCGCGCATGATTTCGGGCCCAATTTATGCGGCCGGAGTTGCCTGTGATCGTGCGATTCATTTTCCAAAATCTTGGAACAAAACTTTTCTTCCGAAACCTTTTGCGAAGGTGATCATTTATTGGGTGGGACCACTTGCTCCGGTGTCTCGAGATGCAGATCCAAGAAACCCAGACCTTGCTCTAGAGTTAGAAGCTCTTTTACACCACGCAAGACAGCAAGCTCTTAAATTCATTGCGGATAATGATGCCTAGTGCTAGCGTTTTTAGGTGACGTGTATTCAACTTTTTAAAGGGACTTTTAAAGTATGAAACTTATTATCAGCATCTTGTTGCTCATCTCTGCAAACTCATACGCTCAAAAAGCCACAGATGTGGTCGCTCAGGTAGGCAAAAAAACAATCACCGTTGAAGAATTCAATAAGAAATACAACGAAGTGAAATCTCAAACGATCAACCCTCCAACAAAAGAACAATTCTTGGAAGATTTGGTTCGTTACGAAGTCGGTTTGCAAGAAGCTGAAAAGCGCGGCCTTCAAAAAGATCCTATCGTTTTAGATCGCTTCAACCAGGAGATGTACAAAGCCCTTCTTGAAAAAGATATCGGCCCACGCATCCAAAAAATCCAAGTTTCTGATAAAGAAATGCAAGAGTGGTACGCTAAGAATCCGGAACTTCGCACAAGCCATATCTTGATTGAGTTCAAACCAGGCGCAACTCCAGCACAAATCGCTGAAGCTAAAAAACGTGCGACTGAAATCTTTGAAGAAGTTAAGAAAAGTAAAAGACCGTTTGAAGAGCTTGTTAAATTGTATTCTGACGACGCTCTTTCAAAACAAGCTGGTGGCGACATCGGCTGGCAATCACGTGTAACACTTGTGCCTGGATACTATGATGCGATCGTGAACATGAAAGTCGGTGAAATCAAGGGGCTCATCGAATCTCAGTTCGGCTTCCACATCATCAAGCTGACAGGTCGTAGAAGCTTTGAGAACGCAAACAAGCGTCAAATCAGAGCCGCTGTTTTCGATGAAAAAAGAAAACAGATCTTCAACGAATACTTCGATAAGTTGAAGAAGTCTTACCCAATTAAAGAAAATAAGAGCGCCCTTTAATTAAGGAACTTGTTTTATGAAATTTCTAAAGAGCCCCGTCACTGCGGGGCTTTTTGTTTTTATGAGTCTCGCTTTGGCGGGTTGTCCATCCAGTTACCAAAAGCTTTCAACGAAGCCCGTTGAAAAGGTGAACGACCATGTTTTGACATCAAAACAGTTTGCCAATCAACTTGCGCGAAGACTTCGTAACTTCGATGCGCTTGCGGCGAAAGATCCCAACAATATTCATCGTATTAAAGAAGAGATTCTGCGCGATTTTCTGGTGAAAAGTTTAACTCTGGATTGGGCAAGGGCTCAAAGCATTGTGATCTCTGAAACAATGCTTGATAAAGAAGTCGATAAATTGCGCGCGAACTATCCCGACGATCTTTCTTTCCGTCGTGCTTTGGCACTCGAAAATTTATCATTTTCCGAGTGGCGCGAGGAACTTCGTTATTCTTTGGTAGAAAAAGAAGTTTTTAAGAAATTAAACGAAAAAGTAAAAGCTCCGGGCGACGAAGAAATCAAACGCTATTACGAGGATCACAAAGACCGTTATAAACGCAAAGAGCGTATTTATATTCGTCAAATTGTCGTAGATGAAGACGCCAAGGCGGATGCAATTAAAGCCGATTTAAAAACCGGTGACTTCGCAGAGCTTGCCAGAAAATTTTCAATCACACCCGAAGCCAAAACGGGAGGTGTCGTAGGATGGATTGAAAAAGGATCCGTCGATTACTTTGATCCCCTTTTTAGCGCCGGAGCGGGCCTTCAGACTGTTAAAAGTCCTTTTGGTGTGCACTTAATCCGTGTCGAGAAAAAAGCACCGGCGACGACTCTGCCGCTTGAAGAAGTTAAATCACAAATCGTTCGTGCCCTAAAAGCGCAACGCGAGCAGGCAGAATACGTGGCTTGGCTTGATGCCCAGCTCAGAAGTAGTAAAGTCCTAAAGGACTACGAATTACTGAATACGATTAAAGTAGATACGCGAGGACCCAATGATTAATATTCTCTTTTCTTTGCTAGTCGCTGTTCCTAGCCACGCTGAGGTTGTGGAAAAAACTGTGGCTATCGTAAATACCGAGTTGGTTCTTGAATCTGATTTTAAAGAACTTGAAAAACGTATTGGCAAGCAAGGTCTTATCGATGACTCACTTCTTTTCGATAAACCCGTAACGAGCCTTAAAGGCAATCGCAAAGCACAGCTTGATTATTTGATTAATGAAAAATTGATCGAAGCCGAAGTCAAAAGACTTAACCTCACAGTTACAAACGACCGCGTTGAATCTGAACTTAAAGACATGGCAAAAAGAAACAACGTGAGCGAAGCAGAACTTGCAAACATCATCAAAGGCCAAGGTGTTTCTTTTGAAGAATACAAAGTCTTCTTAAAAAGCAGCATTGAAAAACGTTCTTTGATGGATTCAGAAATCATTTCAAAACTTCGCATCTCTGACGAAGACGCTTTGAATGAATATCTAAAAACAAATCCGAACAATCGTCCTTCTATTGACGAGTTTAGCGTGTCGCATATTTTCTTTAGCCCTAAAAAGGGTGGGGCTGAGGCCGCTTTGAAGCGCGCTGAAACCGTCATGGGTAAACTTCGCAGCGGTGAAAATTTTGAAACTCTCGCTCAGCAGTTCAGTGAAGATCCAAATTTCTCTTCTGGCGGAAGCCTTGGAACATTTAAGTCCGGCGAGTTTTTGCCAGAGATTGAAGAAGCGATTTCCAATTTGAAAGTCGGCGAAACAACTCCGATTGTGAAATCTCGTATGGGTTATCACATCGTAAAGCTGACTGGAAAAAAACTGACGACGGATCCAAAGTTTGAACGCGCGAAAGAAGCTATCAAAGCAAGACTTCTTGAAGCGAGTTTCAAACGCCAGCTTAAAACTTGGTTGCAAAACAAACGCGACGAATCTTTCGTTCGTATCAATGAGTAAACTGCGAATTGCTCTTACAACAGGTGATGTTGATGGTATTGGCTTTGAGGTCACCGCCAAAGCCCTTCATCACCTAGGTCCGCAAAAAAATGTTCAATTTATTTTGTGGCGCGTGGACGGGGCTGACTCTCGCTACCTTAAACTCATCGATAAAAAATGGACACGCATCACGGTTGATTCTCTTGAAGAGGCTCTTAAGATTGAGGGCCCTTACTTAATCGACATCGCTTCTGATCTTTCACCCGCTGAATGGGTTGAGATCAGTGCGAAGGCTTGCTTGCAAAAAAAGATCGACGGTATTGCTACGGCTCCTCTGTCAAAAACAAGCATCAAAGAAGCGGGCTTTAAAGATCTTGGTCACACCGATATTTTGAAACGTCTTTCAAAAGTAAAACATGTGAATATGGGTTTTGTTGGTGAAAAATTTAATGTCGTTCTTGCCACGGCTCATGTACCTATTTCTAAAATTTCAAAGAGTTTAAATTTTACAGTTCTTGCAGAGGCTTTAAAAAACGCCGACGGGCTTCGTAAAAAGCTTCCGCCTGCGCAAAGCAAAAAACCGATTGGTGTTTTAGGATTAAATCCTCACGCCGGCGAAAAAGGTTTGATCGGTAACGAAGAACTTCTTTTGTTTCCTCAGCTTCTTAATTTTGCGAAAGAAAATAAGATTCCCATGGAGGGGCCTCTGGTTCCGGATGCGGCCTTCTTTGAATCTAATTGGAAGCGCTATTCGGTTTATTTGACTCTTTATCACGATCAGGGACTGATTCCATTTAAGATGATTCACGGGCAGGATAGTGGTGTGCATATCAGCCTTGGAATTCCTTTCGTCCGCACCAGTGTAGATCATGGGACCGCGAAGGATATTTTTGGTAAAAATATCGCAAATCCACATTCGATGATTGATTCCATTCGCTGGGCGATAAAATTAGCTCGACTCTAGAGCGCTAAAATTATATCTAAATATTTGAAATAATTGAGGTGATTTATGTTTCAACCTGTCATTTTTAGAGAGTACGATATCCGCGGCGTTTACAACGGCCAATTCGACGACCACTTTGCTTATCTCTTGGGTCGCGCATTTATCGTTTACATGAAAGACAATGCAGGCGTGACGAATCCAACAATCGCTTTGGGTCACGACGCTCGCGAAAGTTCTCCAGCTATCATCAGAAATCTTGCTAAAGGGATGATGGAATCCGGAGCAAAAGTAATTCACTTGGGCCTTGTGACAACTCCCGTTTGCTACTTCTCAACATTTGAGTTGAAAGGTGTCAACGGCGCGATCCAAGTAACGGGTTCGCACAATCCACCAGAGTACAACGGATTTAAAATCTCAGTAGGCAAAGGCACGATCTTCGGTGCTGAAATTCAAAAGCTTCGTGAGATCATTCAAAAAGGTCAGTTCATCGATGGCAAAGGCTCTGAAGAGAGCTTTGATATCAAGCCAATGTACTACGAGCGCTACAAAAAGGAGTTCGGTACAATCAAAGATACAAAAGTTGTTTTGGATTGTGGAAATGGCGCTGGTGGCTCTGTGGTGCGCGGTCTTTTCAATGCTGTGGGATTAAATCCAACAATTCTTTTTGAAGAACCAGATGGCAGATTCCCGAATCATCATCCAGATCCAACTGTTGAAGAAAACTTAGTGGATCTTAAAGCACAAGTTCTTAAAGAGGGTGCTGTTTGCGGTATTGGCTTTGACGGCGATGCAGATCGTATCGGTGTTGTCGATCACACAGGTCGCATGGTTTATGGTGACGAGTTGATGGTTGTTATTTCTCGCGCGATTCTTGAGACACAAAAAGAGGCTAAGATCATCGGCGATGTGAAATGTTCTGATCGTTTATACCAAGACGTTGCAAAACACGGTGGCCAACCGATTATGTGGAAAACAGGTCACTCTTTGGTGAAGGAAAAAATCAAAGTAGAAAAAGCTCCGTTCGGTGGAGAAATGTCAGGACACGTGTTCTTCGCAGATCGCAACTACGGTTACGACGATGCTCCTTACGCAGCTCTTCGTTTGGTAGAAATCTTGGCAAAAACAGGAAAGACAATTCCACAATTGTTGGAAGGCCTTCCTCCAGCATTTAACACTCCTGAAATCCGCATTGACACAACAGAAGAGAAAAAAGTTTTGATCGTAGAAAAAATGATTGAGGCTTTCCCAGGCGGCCCAGGTGCAGATTACAAAGTAGACTTCACTGACGGCATTCGTTTGAGTTTCGCAGACGGGTGGGCTCTTTGCCGTTCTTCAAACACACAACCCGTTGTCGTTGTACGCTACGAATCTTCATCCCAAGCAGGTCTCGATAAGATCCGCAGCCGCGTTGAAGCTGTCGTAAATAAATATCTTTAATTAGATTTTATTTTTCTGAATTCAAAAAAAAACCCACTTCAAAGAGTGGGTTTTTTATTTGGTGCCTTTGCCAAACTCTTCCTTGTATCCTTCCTATCCAGATTGGACAGTCCGTTTCCCAGTCACTGGTCCTTGGACCGTGTTACTTGTTGGGAAGTAGTTGCTTTAAATTCACCAAGACTTAACTATCGTCAAGATTAGTAAAATGATCGCGAGGATCGCTTTAGCAATCTTTAAAACACGCCGAATACGCATATAAGTGTGTTTGCGCATCGGACACCTCCTGTAAGTTTTCGGACAGGAGATCCACCAAAAGCGAGTCTGGCAAAGGCCTGATTCGCTTTTGCATTTTTTAGACCTGTTGTTTTTTTAGAACGCAGTTTGAGAAATAAAAAAAGGCCGGGAAAAACCCAGCCTTTTTAGTTTGATCTGTCTTGTTAGACAATTACGCCAAACGAAGAGCGATGATCAACGCGTAGATAACCAATGACTCGATAAGAGCAAGACCCAAGATCATTGGGATCAAAAGCTTACCAGAAGCAGCTGGGTTACGAGCGATACCATCAAGAGCTGTAGCAGCAGTTTTACCTTGAGCCATAGCGCCACCGAATACAGACAAAGCGATAGCGATAGCAGCAGCGATAGCTACCAAACCTTTATCAGAGTGAGCAGCAGCAGCTTCAACAGCTGGAGCAGCAGCGTCTTGTGCGAATGCAGATGCAGAAGCCAACAAAGCAACCATTGCAACGATCATTTTTTTCATGTGTGTTTCTCCTCAATATGAGTGGTTAATTTTGCTTCTTAGTGGTCGTGTGCAATCGCGAATGCCACATAAACCATTGAAAGCAATGTAAATACAAAAGCCTGAACAAAGCATACGAACAATCCCATCATGTAGAATGGAATTGGTACGCCGATTGGAACGAGATCAAGGAACACAGACAAGACTGTGTGGTCACCCATCATAACGTTCGCAAGACGAAGACCCAATGAGAACGGACGAACAAAGTGTGAAACAAGTTCGATCACGAACATCAAAGGAGCTAGGAAAATCACCGGACCCATGAAGTGCTTAAGGTAAGCCACGATTCCGTTTTCTTTGATACCTTGGAAGTTGTAGAACAAGAACATCAAGCAACCGAAACCGAATGTCGTGTTGATGTTTTCAGTCGCAGGAGTCATTCCTGGAATCATACCGATCAAGTTGTTCAAAAGAATAAAGAAGAAAACAGAAGTGAAGAAAGGAACGTAGTGTTTACCGTGTTCACCGATAACCATCTCTGCAAGTCCGTCCATCATTTCAGTTAACATTTCCATGATGCCACGAAGAGAGAATTTGCTAGCAGGAAGAACAGCTACTTCACCTTTACCAAGAGAAGCGCGAGCCGCAGCTCCGATTGCAAAAACACCGACAGTTGCGATACCCAAAGTTGCAACGTGATCGTAGTGATGACCTACTCCTGGAATAAGTTGTGTCCAGTTAAATGACATTGTCTTTTCCTTCTCTTTTCAAGGCTTCTGTCAGCGCATACACGATCGCTGAAAGAATAAAGCTCGCCACGCCTAAGGCAAACCACAAAGGGTTAAACCAAGAAAGCTTGACCAGCGTAAAGATAATAATCCCTAAAATCGCGTACTTAAATACAATGATTCCGATAGAGAGGGCAATCAGTTTCTTCTGAAAGATCCACCCAAAGCCAATTCCAAGAAGAAAAAAGCTGGAAAGAATCGTCAAAGCCCCGGCAACGAACGAAAAAGCCTGCTGTGGCGCATAAAAATAAGCCAAAAGGAGGCCACCCAGGATTGTAGTGAGAGCTTGAACGGTAAGAACTATTTTCATTTTATCGGTCGGATTTTTTAGAGCCCGCTTCTTCTTTTTCGTCTTCTTTTTGCATTCTGCGAAGAAGCCAAATTACTCTCCACAGCCATCCGATCAAAGCCGCAAACGTCAGACCCACAAAGATGAGCCCTTTCGTTTGATATTTTTGATCAAGGAATTGTCCTAGGTAAAAACACCCTAAGATCAAACCGACAAGTTCAAAGCCGATAGATGCAAAAATTATATACTTTTTCATTACTTCCTAAAGCCTTTCGCTCCGGGAGCATTTTTCATACGTTCTTGAAGTCGCTTAATACGAAGTTCTATATATTCAGGCGGACTGTATTTGTTTTTGTGTTCTTCCAAAATAGCAATCGCACTTTTGAAATCCAAATTTTCTTCATAACAGACAGCCAGAATCAAAGCGACGTTTTCCTGAATCGCTTTTTCCGGAAAGTTTTTGATAAGGTCTTTAAAAATATCTGCTGCCTTCGCAAAATCTTTGCGTGCGACCAAAATATTTCCTTTAAGCATCAACGCACTAAAGCGGGTGTTCTCATCACTTTTTAATTTTAACAGCGAATCAATCTCGGACTCTGCCTGGAAAAAATTATTTTGATAGTACTGCGCTCGCGCCACGTTCATTTTGTATTGGGCGGCTTCAAGATCCGTGTGAGGCATCTGCTGAAGCTTGCTGTATTCAACAATCGACTCTTGATAATTTTGAAGATTGTTAAAATAAATTGCCGCGATTTGTTTCTGCGATTCCAAGCGCTCTTTTTCATCGAGTGAATGCAAAACAATAAAGTGATGATATTCAATCGCTTTATTGAAATCCTTAATTTCAAAAAAAGAAATCCTTGCAGCTTCGCGAGCCGCTTCCAGAGGATATTTTGTCGGATTGTTTCTTTTAATGACTTTATCAAGATAGCTCAGGGCAATTCGGTAGTGCTCCTGAGCTATTTCTTTTTGTGCTTGCTTATAATCCGCCTCCTCTTGGGAAGAGCAGGCGGTGAGTGCCAGCACTAAGGCAACCAGAAAAACTCTGATCATCTTAGTGAGTGACTCCTGCTGGAGGAGCCGCTGCTGCTGGTGTCTCTTCAGGAGATTCATCCTCTTCAACAACCGCAACACCTGTCACTGTTTCTTCTTTTTCATCGATGTTGATCAAACGAACACCTTGAGTATTACGTCCTAGAACAGAGATGTCCGTCACTTTCATGCGGATCACTTGTCCTTTATCCGTCGAAAGAATCAGTTCCATTTTTTCAGAAACTTTTTTCGTACCGATAACAACGCCGACCTTATCTGTCGTTTTCTGAGTGATGATACCCACACCGCCACGAGATTGGATGCGGTACTCTTCAACTTCAGAACGTTTTCCGTAACCTTTTGAAGTCACCATCAAGATAGTATCTTTTGTGTTCTTCTCAAGAACTTCCATCGCCACAACAACGTCGTCTTTCGCAAGAGTGATAGCTTTCACGCCGCGAGCTGTACGACCCATTCCACGCACGTCTTCTTCGTTGAAACGAATCGACATACCTTCTTTGGTTGCGATGAAGATATCACTTTGGCCGTCAGAAATCTTAACGTCGATAACGCCGTCTTCAAGATCTGTGGTTAAAGCGATGATACCTGCGGTTCTTGGATTTGCGAATGAATCCAACGACGTTTTTTTGATGATCCCTTTTTCAGTGAGCATCACAACGTATTTGTTTTCGCTAAACTCATCCACCGGCAGAATCGCACGAACGCTTTCACCACTAGAAAGCTGAACCACGTTCGCGAGTGATTTTCCTTTTGAAGTTCTGCTTCCTAGAGGAAGTTTATGAACTTTACACCAGTAAACTTTACCCTTGTCCGTGAAGACAAGAAGCATTGTTTTCGTGCTGGCAGAGAATAAATCCGTGACGTAGTCTTCTTCTTTCGTCTCCATGCCTTTCAGACCTTTACCGCCACGTTTTTGCACGCGGTATTCAGCTGTCGGCATGCGCTTGATAAGACCTGTGTTTGTGACAGTCACAACCATGTCTTCATCAGCAATCAAATCTTCGTCTTCGATATCATCAAGGCTGCCTTGGATTTGCGTGCGACGAGGATCTGCGTAACGTTTTTTAATGTCTTCAAGTTCGCCTACGATAATTTTGTAGATTTCACGAACGTCTGAAAGAACGAATTTCAACCAGTCGATTTGTTTCATGAGTTCTGCAAGTTCAGCGATGATTTTATCACGCTCTAAACCTGTCAAACGTTGCAAACGCATTTCAAGGATCGCAACCGCTTGTTTTTCAGAGAATTCAAATTTCGACATCAAAGCTTCGCGAGCGGCATTGGCCTCTTTAGAAGCGCGGATTGTTTTGATAACTTCTTCGATATGATCGAGAGCTTTTTTCAAACCTTCCAAGATATGCGCACGTTCTTGGGCTTTCTTAAGTTCGAAGATACAACGTTTCGTAACAACGTCACGACGGTGATCCACGAAAGCTTCAAGCATGCCTTTCAAATCAAATGTTACCGGTTGGTTTTTCGCATCAAGCGCAAGCATGATGATACCAAGGGACGTTTGCATTTGAGTGAATTTATATAGGCGATTCAAAATCACGCTGGCATTTTCACCGCGTTTTAGTTGAATCACGATACGCATACCTTCACGTGAAGACTCATCGCGGATATCAGAGATACCTTCGATTTGTTTGTCACGAACAAGGTCCGCAATCGACTCGATCAATTTTGCTTTATTCACCTGATACGGAATTTCCGTAACAATGATTTCTTCACGGTCTTTAACTTGAACAATTTCAGCAACGGCTTTCAAAGAAATGATGCCGCGGCCTTTTTTGTAAGCTTGCAAGATACCTTCGCGACCTGCGATCACGCCGTAAGACGGGAAGTCGGGGCCTTTGATATGTTGCATGAGATCTTCAAGCTGACAGTCAGGGTTGTTGATCAAGTGCACGCAGCCATCGATCACTTCGCCCAAGTTGTGCGGAGGAATATTTGTCGCCATACCAACTGCGATACCCGCAGAACCATTCACCAAAAGATTCGGGAATTTCGCAGGAAGAACTGTTGGAATTTGAAGAGAGTCATCGTAGTTCGGACCAAATGAAACGGTCTCTTTTTCAAGATCGTTCAAAAGTTCTTCGGCCAAATTTGTTAAACGGATTTCCGTGTAACGCATGGCTGCCGGGTTATCACCGTCGATAGAACCGAAGTTTCCTTGTCCATCCTCAAGCGGGTAGCGCAAAGAGAAATCTTGCGCCATACGAACCATCGTATCGTAAACAGAAGCGTCGCCGTGAGGATGGTATTTACCGATGACGTCCCCGACCACACGAGCCGACTTCAAGTACGGTCTGTTGTGGCGGTTGTTCATTTCATTTTGAGCGAAAAGAACGCGACGGTGCACGGGTTTCAAACCATCACGCACGTCAGGAAGAGCACGGCCTACGATAACGGACATCGAGTATTGAAGGTATGCTCCACGCATTTCCTTACTAATATCGACGCGGGTTACACCCTTTTCATCTTGATTATTTTCCATAATAAATCACCAACTTAAAAAACTAAAAATTAAACATCCAAAGAACGGGCAAGAAGAGCATTGTCGTGGATAAATTGACGACGAGGCTCAACCATTTCACCCATCAGAATCGAGAAAGTTTCATCGGCCGCAACAGCGTCGTCGATAGTCACTTTCAAAAGAGTTCTGTTTTCTTTATTGAGAGTTGTGTCCCACAACTGCTCTGGATTCATCTCTCCCAATCCCTTATAGCGTTGGATGTAGATTCCTTTTTTCGTCGATTCCATCACATGTGTGTAGAAATCATTGTAACTTTCAAAAGGAACTTCCGTTTCACCTTCAAGGATCGTGAGCGGCAATGTGCTGATGGCTTGGATTTCAGCCCAGATCTTACGAAGCTCGATGATTTCTGAAGAACGAAGGTTCTCAGCACCGAATTTGGTCATCATGCGATCTGCATAGCGAACTGTGTAGATGTCAGCATAAGGTTTGCCGTTTTCATCTTTCTTAACTTCGCCTTTGTATTCTGTGATTCCAAGTTTTGGATCTGAATTAATCCAAGCGCCCAAATCTTTAAGAGCTGCTTCCATTTTCTTTTCATCAGCCACAAGAGTTTCGAAGTCTCCCACTTTGCTAAGTAGGAAATACAAAACGTCTTTATCGTATTTCTTAGAAGAAACACGAAGTAGGTTGTTGAATTTTTGAATATTCAAGATCAATTGGCGAAGATCTGCTTCTTTTAAGCCTTCTTTGCCTTTGATTTTGAAGTTTCCAAGACCAGAGCTCAAAAGATACTCGGTCAACGCGGCTTCATCTTTCAAGTAGGTTTCTTCTTTACCTTTTTTCGCGCGATAAAGTGGTGGTTGCGCAATATACACATAACCACGCTCAAGAACTTCCGGCATTTGACGATAGAAGAATGTCAAAAGCAGAGTCATGATATGCGATCCATCGACGTCGGCATCGGTCATGATAATGATTTTGTGATAACGGATTTTATCCACGTTCACATTGTCTTTACCGATTCCAGTACCAAGCGCTGAAATGATAACTTTGATCTCTTCAGAAGAAATAATTTTATCAAAGCGCGCTTTTTCAACGTTTAGGATTTTACCTTTCAAAGGCAAAATCGCTTGCGTGCGACGATCGCGACCTTGTTTCGCGGAACCACCGGCAGAGTCTCCCTCCACCAGGTACAATTCGCAAAGTGCCGGATCACGTTCTTGGCAGTCCGCCATTTTACCTGGCAAAGATCCACCATCCAAAGCAGTCTTACGGCGAGTGAGATCACGAGCTTTACGAGCCGCCTCACGCGCACGAGCTGATTCCACGCACTTAGAAATAATATTTTTAGAAACAGATGGGTTGCGATCCATCCAGTCCGCAAGTTTTTCATTCACCATGGACTCAACGATACCTTTAACTTCGGCGTTACCAAGTTTCGTCTTCGTTTGTCCTTCGAATTGCGGTTCACGAACTTTCACAGAGATAACGGCTGCCAAACCTTCACGGATGTCTTCACCCTCAAGATTTGTTTTTAAATCTTTTAAAAGATTTTTTTCAGTCGCATACGCATTTGTCGTTCGAGTTAAAGCCGCGCGGAAACCCACAAGGTGAGTACCACCTTCATGAGTGTTGATGTTGTTACAGTATGTGAAAATAGATTCAGAGTAAGAATCATTCCACTGCATCGCGATCTCAACATCGACATTGTCTTTTTCGCCTTTGAAATAAACAACTTCGTTGTGAAGAGATTTTTTAGATTGGTTCATGTACTTCACGAACTCAGCAACACCTTCAGCGTATTGGAAATCTTGTTTTTTTCCAGTGCGCTCATCCGTCAGCGAAATATGAAGGCCTGCATTTAAGAAAGCCAATTCACGGAAACGATTTGCCAGAGTGTTGAAATCGTAAATAACTGTTTCGTCTTTGAAGATTTCACGATCTGGTTTGAAAGTTACTTTTGTTCCTGTTTTTGAAGACGCTTCCCCTTGTTCAACAGGAGCTAGGATTTTTCCACGCTCGTAGTTTTGTCTCCAGAAATAGCCATCACGTTGAACTTCGACATTCACACGAGTTGAAAGCGCATTCACAACAGACGCACCCACACCGTGCAAACCACCAGAAACTTTGTAACCGCCACCGTCGAATTTACCGCCGGCGTGAAGAACGGTCATAACAAGTTCAAGAGCTGATTTTCCAGTTTGTTTTTGAACAGCCACAGGAATACCACGACCGTCGTCTTCGACAGTGATGGATTCATCGGCATTGATAGAAACTTTGATTGATTTGCAGTAACCGGCAAGATGTTCGTCTACCGAGTTATCCACAATCTCGTACACAAGGTGGTGATAACCTTTGAAACCTGTATCACCGATATACATACCTGGACGTTTACGAACGGCTTCAAGTCCCTCAAGAACCTGAATCGAATCGGCGGAATATGTTTTTTGTTCTTCAACTGACACTGGGTACCCCTCACTAGCTAGCGAGCTTTAGCGAAAACTAAAGCTGCGTTAATCAAGGATGTGACCATCCTTAATGCGCAACACGGAAAGCTGATCGAGGCTGAATGACTCAGGCAATGTGAAATCTGTGGTTGTCACAAAAATCTGCGTATTGATCTCGTGTAAGAACGTAATCAAGGCATCTCTTTTGGCTTTATCAAGCTCAGATAAAACATCATCTAGCATCAGCACGGGATAGGTTCCGTGAGCCTTCCTATGATACATTATTTGGGCCATTTTGAAAGACAATATGATGGCTCTTTGCTGCCCTTGGCTACAATAAAATCTTGAGTCTTTTTGCCCATATAGAAACACAATATCGTGCTTATGAGGACCCACTAGACTGGAACCTGAAGAGAGCTCCGCATCATGCAGTTCTTGAACGCGTTTTTGAAGTGCAAAATAGACTTCTTCTCGTGAAAAACTCACCGCATTTTGATCGGAAATCACATATTCCACCGAGATATCCACAGACGAATTGCCAGAAATGTATTGCATGGCATTATTAAACTCTTTGGAAAGCCCAGCCAATGCGGCGATGCGGGCGTATGCTAAATCGGCTCCTAAACGCAAGAATTGGGGGTTTAGAGCCTCCAAAAGGTTTTCCGTGACTACTTTGTCGTTCAGACCTTCCAAATAGTTTTTAAGGATCTTGTTACGCGTTTTCAGAGATTTCCTATAATCCGCGATCAGATCCGCATTTTTTCGATCAAAAGTAATCAGCAACTCATCAACCAATTCACGGCGGTGATCAGCACCTTCTTTGATCGAAGAAAGGCTTTCAGGACTAAACACGACGCTCGCAAATATTTTTCGAATGTCGGTGGAGCTCACACGTTTTTCGTTGAGAGTTAAAACTTTGCGACTTTTTGAAAGACCGAGTTTTAGTTTGTAGTGAAGATCATTCTGAGTAATCAAAGCTTGAATAAGCGCTTCTTGATTATTGGAGTTGATCAGAGTGCGATTGTCAGAGTAGCGAAAGGAATCTCCTTGAGAGATCAGATACATGGCTTCAAGGAGATTTGTTTTACCTTGGCCGTTCTCTCCGACGAAAACATTCACTCGCGGAGAGAAGGGAATGACTAGGTCCCGATAATTTCGAAAATTAACAAGACGAAGTCTTTCAAAAATCATCAGATTCTCATTGGCATCACAACGCAAGTGTAGCTTGCATCGTTGTGAGGTCTCATAAGTCCCGGAGAAAGATGATCGTTCAATTCAAAATCAATTTTGTCTTGATTCATGCTCGTCAAAATATCCGTGATGTATTTAGCATTGAAACCAATTTTGATTTCGTTACCTGAATACTCAACTTCGATTTCTTCTTTCGCATCACCCAGTTCAGGATTGTTCGAAGAAATTTCCATACGGCCGTTTGAAAGATTCAAAAGAACCGCTTTTGATTTTGCATTCGCCAAAAGTGATACACGTTTGAGTGAAGTCAAAAACGCTTCTCTAGAGATCATCACTTTTTGCGTCAGCTTCTGTGGAATAAACTGTTGATAATTCGGATACTTTCCTTCGATCAAACGAATCATCAAAATTGTTGATGAATGTTTAAGTACGAATTGAGAACCTTCAATTGCGATTTCCACAGAGCCATCAATGCTCTCAAGAATTTTCTTAATTTCGTGAAGACCTTTACGAGGAATGATCACGCCTTGAGTGGCGTTTACTTTCACCTCTGAAGAAGGTTTATTCACAAGACTCATACGGTGACCATCTGTTGCCACCATTTTAAATCCGCCTTGAGAGTTCAACTCAAAGAAGACGCCGTTTAAGTGGTAACGAGTTTCATCGTTGGATACAGAGTAAATCGTTTTATCAATCATCTCTTTCAACACTTGAGCTGAAATAGTGATGAACGCTTGAGAGTTGTAAGTCGGAAAGATGGGATATTCTTCAGCAGAGATGCCCACAATTTTAGATGTGTACTTCCCTTGTTTGATCTCCAGCCAGTTATTGTCTTTTTTGATTAAAGTGATTGGACCTTCAGAAAGTTCCTTCGCGATATCAAAAAGACTTTTAGCACTGACCGCTACTTTTCCTGCTTGATGAACTTGCGCTTTGATTTGATCAGTAAGGCTGACTTCCAAATCTGTTGCGAAAACTTTGAGAGAGTTTGAATCCGCTTCTAAAAGTACATTGATGAGGATGGGCATTGTATTGCGCTTCTCAACGATGTTCTGAGTTTTTCCGATAAGGCTTAATAAATCTCTCTTATCAATTTCAAGTTTCATGAAAACCCCTTTTACTGGATTCTTACCCCTCTCTTATTAACTATTACTTATATATATAAATACTAGTAGTAGTAGTAGGGGCGTGGAAAACCTAACAAATCTCTTAAATGCCTGTAAACACTAAAAAACAGTTGTGGATAAGGACTCTGTACAAACTCGCAGAAAGTGCCTTGAATTTGGGGGTAACTTCTATCCACATTGTGAGCCCCAAACTCTTCCACAACTCTTTCCACAGTCCACATTCACACACCTGTGATATTGTGGATCCTTGTTTCTAAATCTTCGATATCTTTAGAGATATCTTGATCCGTCGCCTGTAGATTCTTAACCCTCTCAAGCGCATTCATCACTGTTGTGTGATCTTTTCCGCCAAAAGCCTTCCCGATATCCACGAGAGATTTATCGAGAAACTTCTTAATTAAGTACATCGCAATTTGACGTGGAACGACAATCGGCTTTGCGCGAGTAGAGGATTTAAGATCCAAAACGCGCACTTTATAGTGGTCTGCCACGATCTTCATGATCTCTTCCACAGAAATCGTGGATTGAGTTTCATGATGCGAAAGAATGCGTTTCACAAGCTCATAATCAATCGGAAGACCTTGAAGTTCAGAGAACATCTTCACCTTCTTAAGGTTGCCCTCAAGCTCTCTGATCGACCTTTTGGATATTCTGGCGATGTAATTGGCGACGTCTTCAGGAAGACGCACGTTAAATTTCTCAGCCTTATAACGAAGAATTGCAATACGCGTTTCTAAATCTGGCATTGTGATATCCGCAATAAGTCCACGCTCCAGGCGGGTGCGACTGCGGTCTTCAAGGCCGTGAATATCCTTCGGCATACGATCACTCGCCAAGATAACCTGCTTACGGCTATCAATGAAACTATTGATCGTGTGGAAAAACTCTTCTTGAACAGCTTCACCACGCGCGATGAACTGCACGTCATCCACTAAAAGGATGTCAGAGTTTTCGCGGTATTTCTGGCGGAACTTATCCATCTCATGACGACGAATCGCCGAGATACATTCATTCATAAAGCGTTCAGCCGAAATATAGGTAATTCTAAGTTGCTGATATTGATCACGAATATGGTTTCCAGCGGCGTGCAAAAGATGCGTTTTACCCATCCCAACCGGTCCATATATATAGAGAGGATTGTAATCGTCAGCACCCGGATTTCTCGCGACATTGTAGCAGGCGGCATGTGCAAATTCAGAGTTTTTACCCACGACGAAGGTCGAAAAAGTGAGTTCTGAATTAAGAGTATCCGGCCCCCCAGACCTTGGTTGAGTAGTCTGAGTACTCTGAGCACGAGCTAATTGCGCCTGGAGGATTTCAGTGCCACCCAATGTCTCATCTTGAGTCGATGAAGTTTCGATGTGGGTATTTACTTTGTTGCCCGTAATACTAAACTCAACCTCGAACGGTTTTCCGTAAGTATCTGAAATTTCTGTGTAAATCTTATCCTGAAGGTTCTCAATCACGAAATACTGATGTAAAGCATTTGGGACCCCAAGTATTAAACGAGGGCGTTCAATGCTTCCCGATGTACTTACGTATTCAATCGGATCAAGCCAGGTATCCAATAACTTGTTGTTATCGTTCCTGCTTTTCATCTTAGTTTTGATAAGTGTCCAAAAAGACGAGTTTAATTCCAC